>CAVWUL010000015.1:0-154496 GCA_963758125.1 uncultured Actinomycetes bacterium | reverse complement strand
GCGGCGTTGCGAGCCCGGTGCGGTAGGCGTAGTTGACGGCCTGTGCCCGGTCTCGCAGGCCGGCTTTGGTGAAGAGGTGGTTGATGTGGGACTTCACTGTTGTCTGGGTGACGGTGAGGCGGTCGGCGATCTCGGCATTCGTCAGCCCCTCCGCGATCAGGGTTAGCACCTCGGCCTCGCGAGGGGTGAGCCCGTCGGGCAGGTCGGAGGAGCCGGCGTCGTCGGGGTCGCAGGGCGGCTCATTTGCGAGGGCCGCGACGACGTGATGCTGCACGGCGGGATCGAGCGCGGCCTCGCCGGCCGCGACGGCGAGGATCGCCTCGTGGATGCGCTCGCTGCTCGCGTCCTTGGTGATGTAGCCGCGCGCGCCGGCGCGAAGAGCACCGAGCACGCTCTCGTCGTCGGCATAGGTGGTGAGCGCGATCACGCGCACGTCGGGCCGCCGCTCGTGCAGGAGGCGGGTCGCCTCGATGCCGTCGAGGCGCGGCATGCGGAGGTCCATGAGCACGACGTCGGGCCCGTGCTGCTCGGCGAGGGCGAGTGCCTCTTCGCCGTCGGCCGCCGCGGCGACGAGCTCGACCCCGTCGAGGAGTGCGAGCAGGGTGCCGAGGCTTTCGCGCACGAGCCGCTGGTCGTCGGCGAGCACGACCCGGACGGGCCTGGCGCCGCTCATGCCGGCAGCCGCAGCTCGACGCGGAACCCGCCGTCGGTCGGCTCGGCATTCAGCTGTCCGCCGAGCAGCTCGGCCCGCTCGCGCATGCCTGTCAGGCCGTAGCCGGCGCCGTCGAGGGCGGTCGGCGGCGGATCCAGAGCGCCGGCCGGTGCACGGTCCTCGATCACGAGGACGGTGCTCTGCGGGAGATACGAGAGGTCGATCTCCACGCGTTCCGGCGTCGCGTGGCGACGGATGTTCGTGAGCGCTTCCTGGGCGGTCCTGTAGACGGCCAGCTTCGCGTCCGGCTCGAGTGCCCGCGGCTCGCCGTGGACGGCGACCGCTACGGGAAGGCCGCTGTGCTGGGTGAAGTCCTCGGCGAGCGCGCCGAGCCGGTCCGGGCCGGGCAGCTCGTCGCCGCGGGCGGCCGCGACCGCTCCACGGGCTTCTTGCAATCCGTTCGCCGCCAGCTGGTGTGCGTGGTCGATCGCAAGCGTCAGCTCCTCGCCGGCGCCCTCCCGCGCCGCTACGAGACGCGTGCTCTCGAGGTGAAGCGCGAGTGCGGAAAGCGAGTGAGCGAGCACGTCGTGGATCTCGCGCGCGAGCCGCGCCCGCTCCGCCAGAACGGCCGCCTGCGCCTCCGCCCTGCGCGATGCCCGGAGCTCGTTGCGCTGCACGGCGAGCTCCCGCAACAGGCGCATCACGAGGAACCACGGCACCGCTGTGAAGACGATCGCGAGGACGTTGCCGGGCCGGCCCTCGATCGCCGCAGCCGTCGCCACGACCGCGACGGAGGAGGCGAACACGGCGACCGCCGTCGACCGCGCGAGCCACCACGCCGCGATGAGACCGACGAGCAGCGGCCCGTCCGGCCAGAGGCCGGCCTCCGGCTTCACCAGGACGATCCCCGTCGCGGCCACGGTCACGCCGGCAAGCGCCGCGATCCGTTGCCACACCGGAACCTCCCGCCACGGCCGCGTCGCGACCGCGAACGCGACGAGCGCGACAACCGCGACGAGCACGACCAGGCTGTCGCCGTGAAGCCCCGGCCGAGGGTGGCTCAGGGTCGAGCCGAGCAGGACCAGCCCGAGCCAGGCCGCTCCGAAGACGCGCATCATGATCACCTCGACCGAGGCGCCCCGGATCTCGGGGTCGACCCACGGCGTCTCGATCCAGGGGGGATCGGTCGGGTTACCGGGCTGCGGCCGAAGAAGCGAAGCCATCACCAAAGAGGGTAGACCCGCGCAGGTGGCAGGTCATCGGCCCACGGGTCGAGCGTTGATGCGGCCGGGCTCCACCCACGGGTGGAGCCCGAAGTTCGGCCCGTGAGCCGATGACAGCTCCCGCGCCACCGCATACCGTCGGGAGGAACGCCGGACGCCTGCTCCGGCATCAAACGAAAGGGGACTGAATGATCCTTCTGCTGCCACTCGTCCGCTTCGCGATTGCCTACTGGCGCCGCCGCCGTGCCGGCCGGAACGGCGCATCGGCGCCGGCCGCCCTGTGAGCAACCTCGAGCCGGTCATCGTCGCGGAGAAGCTCGACCGGCGCTACGGCGCCGGCGAGACCGCGGTCGACGCGCTTCGGGACGTCTCGGTCGCCATCGACCCGGGAAAGCTGACCGCGGTGATGGGCCCGTCGGGCTCGGGCAAGTCGACGCTGATGCACATCCTTGCCGGGCTCGACAGGCCCACCAGCGGCTCGGTGGCTATTGCCGGGCGGACGATCACTTCGATGGACGACGCCGAGCTCACCCGCTTGCGGCGCCAGCACATCGGGTTCGTCTTCCAGTTCTTCAACCTGCTTCCGATGCTGACGGCGGAGGAGAACATCGTCCTGCCGCTCTCGATCGCCGGCGAGCGGATCGATCGAGAGTGGTTCACCGAGCTCGTCGAGCGCGTCGGCCTCGGCGACCGGCTCGGGCACCGGCCCGCAGAGCTCTCGGGGGGCCAGCAGCAGCGTGTCGCGGTCGCGCGCTCGCTCGTGACCCGGCCGACGGTCGTGTTCGCCGACGAGCCGACGGGCAACCTCGACGCGCGCTCCAGCGCCGAGATCCTCGCCTTGCTGCGGGCCGCGAGCGAGGGCTACGGCCAGACGATCGTGATGGTGACCCATGACGCCCGCGCCGCAGCGATCGCCGACCGCGTCCTCTTTCTACTCGACGGGCGGATCGTGATCGACCTGCACGGCGCGACCGAGGCCGAGATCCTCAGATCGATGGGCCGGCTCGAACCAGTGGCGGCCTGAGCGGAGACGCGATGCTCAAGGTCACGCTCAAGGGTCTGCTCGGCCGCAAGCTCCGCCTCGTCCTCACCTCGCTCGCGATCGTGCTCGGGCGTGGCGATGGTGAGCGGAACCTACGTCCTGACCGACACGATCAACGCCGGGATCGATTCGCTCTTCGGAGTGGCGTACGAGAACAGCGACGCGGTCGTGAGCGGAAAGGCAGCCTTCGGCACGACGGCGACGCTCCAGCAGCCTGCGTTTCCTGCCTCGACGCTGGACCGGATCGACAAGCTGCCCGGCGTCGAAGCGGCCGGCGGTGACGTCCGTGCGCGAGCGGAGATCGTCGGACGCAACGGCAAGGTGATCTCGCGCGGAGGCACGACCGGGTACGGCTTCTCGATCGACTCGGACTTCGCGCGCTTCACGCCGATGAAGCTCGTCTCGGGACGCTGGCCGGCGGGCGCGGGCGAGGTCGCGATCGACGCACAGACCGCCGACTCGCAGCACTTCGCGACCGGCGACCGTGTCGCCATCCTCGTCAAGGGCGGCCGCGAGCACCAGTACACGATCACCGGCATCGTCGACTACGGCAGCTCGACCTCCCTGGTCGGCGCCACGATCTCGGTCTTCGATCTTCAGGACGCGCAGCGGCTGTTCGGAAAGGAGGGAGAGCTCGACCAGATCGACGTCGCCGCCAAGCCCGGCGTCCCGGACGCGACGCTCCTCTCCCAGATCCGTCCCGTCCTGCCACCGCACACCCAGGTGCGAACGAGCGCCGAGCAGGCCCAGGCCCAGACCGACGACTTCTCCTCGGTTCTGGACACCTTCCGCTACTTCCTGCTCGCCTTCGGCGGGATCGCGCTCTTCGTCGGCGCCTTCGTGATCGCGAACACGCTCTCGATCACCGTCGCGCAGCGCACGCGGGAGTTCGCCACCCTGCGGACGATCGGCGCGAGCGCACGCCAGGTGCGGCGCGCCGTGATCCTCGAGGGTGCCGTGACGGGGCTCGTCGCCTCGTTCGTCGGGCTGTTCGTCGGGCTCGGGCTCGCCAAGGGGCTCGAAGGCGTGTTCAAGGCCGAGGGAGTGAAGCTGCCGCTAACCGGGCTCGTCTTCGCCTGGCGCACCGTCGTCGTGTCGATCGCCGTCGGCCTCGTCGTCACCCTGCTCGCGAGCCTCGCCCCCGCGATCCGCGCGACCCGCGTTCCGCCGATCGCCGCCGTCCGGGAAGGCGCCGTGCTTCCCCGCTCGCGGTTCGCGCGCCTCGGGCCCGCGATCGCCGCCACCGTCCTCCTCGTCGCGCTCGTGCTCGTCTGCCTCGGCTCGTTCGTCCCCGGGATCCCGACCGGCCCGCGCCTCGTGCTCGCCGCAGCGGGTGTCCTCGGCGTCTTCCTCGGCGTCGCCATGCTCGCGCCCACGCTCGCACGGCCGCTCGCCCGCGTGCTCGGCTGGCCCGCGGCGAGGATTGGCGGAGCAGCCGGAAGGCTCGCCCGGTCGAACGCGGTTCGAAATCCCGCCCGCACCGCCTCGACCGCCGCGGCGCTGATGATCGGGCTCGCACTCGTGACCGCCGTCGCCGTGCTCGCACAGGGCCTGAAGCAGTCCGTGATCGGCTCGGTCGAGCAGGAGTTCCGCGGCGACTACGTGCTCACCTCGCAGAACGGCTTCACCCCGACCTCGGTGGCCTCGACAAACGCGCTTCGGCGCTCCGGGGCGGCCACGATCGTCGCCGGCGAGCGCTCCGGCAAGGGCCGGGCTCTCGGCCAGACGATCGCCGTCGCCGGGCTCGACCCCGGGCTCGCTCGGCTTCTCGTCCTCAACTGGAAGGAAGGGGTCAACGAAGAGATGGCGACGCTCGGTGCGCACGGAGCGATCGTCGACTCGAGCTTCGCGACCTCCAGCCACCTGAGCGTCGGCTCGCAGTTCACGCTCGAGACCCCGGGCGGGAAGACGCTCCACCTCACCGTGAAAGGCGTCTACAAGCCGCCGCAGGCCGAAAACCCACTCGGCACCGTCTCGATCTCCTCGCAGGCCTTCGACTCCGTCTACCCGAGCCCGCAGAACGTCTTCACCCTGATCTCCACCCCAGGTGGCGTGACACCCGCCAACACAGCCGCGCTCAACCGGGTGCTCGCCTCGTTCCCGGACGGAAAGATCCAGACCGAGCAGCAGTTCATCAGCTCCCAGGAGGCCTCGATCAACAGCGAGTTGAACCTCCTCTACATCCTGCTCGCACTCTCCATCGTGGTCAGCCTCTTCGGGATCGTCAACACGCTCGTCCTCACGGTCTTCGAGCGGACGCGTGAGCTAGGCATGCTGCGCGCGATCGGCATGACCCGCCGGCAGACCCGGCGAATGATCCGCCACGAGTCCGTGATCACCGCTCTCCTCGGTGCCGCGCTCGGCATCCCGCTGGGGGTCGGCCTCGCGGCGCTCTTCGACCGGGCGCTCAACGACATCCCCTTCGACGTCCCGTCCGGAAGGATCGTCGTCTTTGTCGTCGCCGCGATCCTCGTCGGCCTGATCGCCGCGATCCTGCCGGCGCGTCGCGCCTCCCGGCTCAACATCCTCAACGCGCTGCAGTACGAATAGGCAGTGAACGGTCGTCGCCGCTCATCAGGCACCCACCGCCATCGTGCGGACATGTCGCGCCCGTATCGCCCTTGGCACCGGCAGGCACGGCCGGACCTGCCCTGAACCGGCCCCCACCGCCAAGGTCTGATGACCTTCCTTCGACATGGGCGGATCGTGCGTTGGCGATCCCTAGCGTGCCGAGACATCAGCGGCTCTGTGTTGCGCTCAGGTGGGTGAGCACCGCGAGGACGCGGCGGTGTCCGTCCTCACTTTCGGGCAGCTCGAGTTTCATCAGAATATGACGCACGTGGGCCTCGACCGTGCGCTCGCTCAGGTAGAGGCGCTTGGCGATGCCTGCGTTGGTGAGGCCTTCGGCCATCAGCTCGAGCACGTCCCGTTCGCGGTCGGTGAGCTGACCGAGTGAGTCGTGGTCGCCTCGAGTTGCGACGAGGCTTGCGACGACCTTGGGGTCGAGCGCGGATCCTCCTTGGGCGACCCGTTCTGCGGCGGCGAGGAACTCGCCGACTTCGAGTACGCGGTCCTTGAGTAGATAGCCGAAGCCGCCAAGCGTGACGAGTGCAACGGCGTGACTCGTTTCGATGTGTTGGGAGAGGAGGAGCACGCCGAGGCGAGGGCGGGTCTCCTTGATCTCCTTCGCTGCTTGCGCGCCCTCGTCGGTGAAGGTCGGCGGCATCCGAATGTCGAGGACGACGAGATCGGGATCGCACTCGGCGAGGGCCGGCAGCAGCTCGCGAGCGTCGCCGAACGAAGCGACGACCTGGTGTCCGCCGTCCTCGAACAGACGCCCGAGGCCCTCGCGAAGGAGAACCTGGTCCTCGGCGATCACGACACGCATGGCAGCTCCGCGGTCAGAGTCGTGCCCGCGCCGGGGGCGCTCTCGATCCGCAGTGTGCCGCCGAGGGCGGCAACGCGGTCGGAAAGCCCGCGCAGGCCTGATCCCTGCCCAACGATCGCGCCTCCGATGCCGTCGTCGGCGATGGAGACGACGAGCCGGTGGTCTCGCCGCCCCGCGGTGAGGAAGATCTTCGTGGCGTGGGCGTGCTTGACGGCGTTCGTGAGGCCCTCACAGCCGATGAAGTAGGCCGCTGCCTCGACGTCTCGGCCGAAACGCTCACCCGGCCCATCCACCTCGACAGGGACGGGCGCTCGGCGGGCGAGCTCGTGGAAAGCGGGCGCCAGCCCCCCATCGAGCTGCGACGGCGGAAGGCCGCGCGCGAGCTCGCGCAGCTCGTCGATCGCAACGGTGAGCTCGGCGACCGCGCCGTTGAGAGTCTGGCCGGCGCGCCTCGGCGATGCCAACCGGAGCTCGTGCTGAGCGTGGCGTAGGGTAAGGCCGATCGAGACGAGCCGCTGCTGAGCGCCGTCGTGTAGATCGCGCTCGATCCTCCGACGCTCGTCGTTCGCGGCCGCGAGGATCCGCGCACGCGAGGCTTCGACCTCGGCCAGTTGGCGGCGCAACTCGACACGGAGTCGAGCAATCTCGATCGCAAGCCCGCCGGCTTCGATGACCTTGCTCAGAAGGGTGGGATCCCCCTCGGTCGCGCGATCGTGGAGCACCATCCCGAGCGGCTGGCCACCGCGCTCGACCGGGATCCGCTCCCGCCCGTCGGCCACGAGGTCAGCGACGGGCATCCCGCGGCCGTCAACGTAGAGCTCGCTCTCCGGCAAGTAGAAGAGGAGCCCTAGCTGCGGATCCGACAGCACGTTCCGAAGGACTCCCTCCACTTCCTCCGGCGCAGCCCGGCCGGCCCTCAGGTGCTCCAGGAACTCGTCCATCCGCCGCAACGCGTCGTACCGGGCGCGGTTGAATCGGCGATCGACCACGTCCTGCACCCGCGCGCGCAGCGGGCGAAAGGCGACCGCGACGAGGAGCGTGGCCGAGGAGGTCGCCCACGCTGATCCGCGCCCGAGCTCCGTCCCGAGCAACACGACCGTGGCTCCGAATGCTGCGGCCAAGATGACGGTGACGACGGCGTAGACGAGGGTGCGGTTGACGACGACGTCGATCTCGTACAGGCGGTAGCGGAGGATTGCGACGCCGGCGACAAGCGGCACGCTCGCGAAGCACACGCCGACAAGCGCGATCCGGGCCTGCAGATGCCCCGCCGGCGGCGTGAACCACGTCAGCAGGACCAACGTGGCCGCGGCCGCGGCGATCGAGCCGGCCGCAAGCACGAGCTTGAGCTGCTGACGCTCGAAGCCGCGCGCTTGCCGCAGGCGCACGATCATCGCCGCCGCGCCGAGCCCCATCCCCGCGATCACCAGGAGCCAGCCGGCGAGGTCGACCGCGTTCATCACCCCACGCGCACCGGGAAGGCCGAGCGGGTTCGATACCTCCGCGAACGGCTCGGCGTAGCGCCCGGGGCGCAAGGTCCCCGCGAGCACGAAGAGTGCCATCCCGAGGAGGAGGATTGCGAGCACGGGTCGCCAGCGTCGCGAGGGTAACCGCCCGTCGGGAAACAGGAGGAGCGCGATGCCCAGGAGTCCCGCGGTCGTCTCGCCGATCACGGTGTTGAACACGACTATCCCGCGAGCGCCGGGGAGGCGGTGGATCGCGTGCAGGCCGACGTCGGCGTACTGCCAACTGAGAAGCTGGATGCCGTTGGCAAGGCCGGTGAGCAAGAAGATCCAGCCAATCCTGTTGCCCGGCACGCGAGAGGCGACGATTGCCCCGACCGAGGCGAACGTGAGCGCAAGGACGAGGAACGAGAGGCCACCGACGCCGGAGAAGATGTCGCTTGGCAGGACGCGGCCCGGACCGATCACCAGCAAGATGAGCGTTGCGACCGCCATGACGACGCAGAGCCCAAGGGTGAGCGCCGCGATTCGACGCGCGGTCACGCAGCCGCCTCCCGCGGCAAAGCCGACCCCGGCTGCGCCGGTGCCGCGCCCGCGATCGCGACGCGCAGCCCGGAGAACCGACAAGGCGAGCTTGTCCATCGCAGCGCATTGTGGCCCCGCAATCTCTTCCTGGCCAGAGCGCCAGTACTGCAGCTCGAATAAGTACTGGCGCGGTGGCAAGTCGAGCGCTGCCTCCGATGCCGCGCCCGCAACTCCCTCGTAGCGTGGTGGCCAGAAGAACCACACGACGACGAATTCGAAAGCGAGGAGGACGACATGACCAACGCGAAGATCGAATCCATCCGCCGGGCGGCCATCATCGGCGTCGTCGGCGCAACGGCGACCGCGATCAGCGGTGTGGTCGTCCAGGGGGTCGTGCAGCCGGAGACGAGCGTTTCGGACGACCGGTGGAGCTACCCCTTCTCGAGCGCCGCCCTCGTCCCGATGTCGATCTTCGGTGCGCTCCTGCACGTGCTCGTCTTCGTCGCGGTGCTGGGGTTCATGCGCAGTGGACTGGCCGGCGGAAGCCGCACCGCGCGCGTCGGGCTGTTCCTCGCTCTGGCCGGCACAGCGCTTCTCTTCGTCGGCGAGCTGGCTTCGATCCCGGTCCGCCACCAAAGCGTCGACGACACGGGCGCCTGGATCGCGGGCGTCATCTTCGGCATCGGCGGGCTGCTCTCCGCGGTCGGGTTCATCGCCGCGGGAGTGACCACGGCACGCGCCGGGCTTTGGCAGGGCTGGCGGCGATACACGCCGCTCGCGACGGGGATTTCGCTCTGCGTCGTCCTCGGCCTTCAGCCAATCGATGCGCTCGACGCCGGCATAGCCGTGTACGGCATCTGCCTGCTTGCGTTCGCCGTTGCCCTATACACGCAGCCGGCGCCATCCTTGGCAACCGCCCTGAAGCTGCGGCCCCAGGAGCAGGGCGTATGAGCAGCACCTCACCACAAGCCGCCGCGACGGCCGAGCGGCCCGGCGCGACGGCCCCGATCGACATCGCGCCGCAGCGCCGGCCGGGTTGGAACCACCTCCGCCGACTCGTTCGACGCTGCGCCGATTGGCTGCACCTCGCGCTCGCCTCGGCAATCGTCCTCGGCGTCTTCGTCCAGGTCTACCTCATCGGCGCCTACATCTTCGGCGCCGGCCCGGGAGCACTCGACGCGCACCGAACCGCGGGCTTCGCCCTGCAAGGCCCCGAACTGTTCGTCTTTCTCGCCGCGCTCATCGCCCGGCTCCCCCGACTCGATCTGCTGCTCTCATTGCTGGTCGCAATCGTCGGCTTCATCCAAGCCGGACTCGCAAACGCCCACGAATGGGTTGGCGGCCTCCACCCACTGCTTGCCCTCGTCGTGCTCAGCCTTGCCGCAGCGCTCGCACTCCGCGGGCTACACCGCCACCGTCGAGCGCCCCCGTGAACGCCCACCCGCGCCCGACGTGGGCGGCCAGGTCGGCTACGGCCTCGGGATCGAGCGGCGCGTGGCGCCCGGCGGCATCGAGCTCATCGGCCATCTCGGCGGAGCGGGCGGCTACTACGCCTATGTCGGCCGGATGCCGCGAGACGCGTACAGGTTCCGGCACGAGACCGCCGCCGGCGCGCTACGCTCGGAGCGGGATGACGCGCGAGCTCGTGAGCGAGCCGCAGGTCGTGCAGGCGAAGAAAGGGGGGCACGAGGCAGCCGCCCGCGCGCCTGCCCCGTCGGTCGCGGCCATCCTCGGGCTGCAGCAGTCGGCCGGCAACAGCGTCGTCGCGCGTGTGGTTGCAGCGGCCGCGCCGGCATCGGGGCTGGCCCGGAAGGGCGACGGCTGGAGCGACGCGCGGTCGGGCGGCTGGAACGAGAAGACGCGGCGCGTCGGGAAGACCGAGCGGATTCCGCTCGAGGGCCTCAGCGGCGGGCTCGCGGACGACGACAAGCGCAAGTCGTCGTCTGAGGGCGCGGCCCACAAGGCAATCGCGATCGTTCCGGACGCCGTCGAGTGGTCGAACCCCGTCGAGGTGCTCCTGCACTTCCACGGCTTCGGCTCCGGCTACCGCGAGTCGACCGAGAAGAACCAGGAGACACCGGCGGGCGCAGTGCGCGACGTCGAGGAATCGGAGATCGAGCAGCAGCTCGCCTCGACCGGCCGGAGCATGGTCGCGATCCTGCCGCAGGGGACGGCCGGGTCGGGGTTCTCCATCGCCAATCCCGCAGCCTACGTCGGCGAGGCCTTCAAGAAGATGCTCGACCATCTCGTGATCGCCTCCGACCCCAAGCCCGGACGGATCGTCGTCTCGGGGCACAGCGGCGGCGGGGTCGCGGCGACCTCGTCGGCAAAGGCCCTCCAGGCGCAAGCGGGCGCCGACGAGGGGCAGTGGCTGGCCGCGTCTCCGCTCTTGCTCTTCGACGCGATCAACGGCACCGGCGAGCTCGCGAACGTGAGGAACCTGCTCGACGGGTGGCTCGCCGAGGACATCAAGATCCTCGCCGCCGCCGGCCCGCGCGCCGCGGAGCTCGTCGGAAAGCGCGGCGTCCGCTTCCACAGCACCTGGCATGCCGACGGCAACGTCTACCAGGGGACGAACACCGGCGGCGACTGGATCTGGGAGCACTGGGTGAACAACGAGAAGGTCGAGACCCCGGAGCACGTGGCGAAGGAGGACTCGGTCGAGGGGCACCTCAAACGGCTGTTCGAGACGAAGCACAAGGCCGAGCTCGCGCCGCTCGGCGCGGACGTCGTAGCCACGCTCCGCGGCCAGTACAAGGTCGAAGGCGTCGGAGGCTCGCACAACTTCACCGTCGGCACGGGAGAGGCGCCGAAGTCACGGACCACCGACCTCCCGAACGGGCCGACAGAGGTCCCGGGTGAGGCGAAGCCGAGCATCCCCGACTACACCCCCGGCACCGGCCATCTCGAGGAGGCGCTCGACGAGCTCCCGGGCGGGAAGAAGCCGCTGCGCCGGTGACCGGGGGCATCGGCGGGATGATCGACCAGATCGTCTTCTCCGAGGCTTTGCTCGTCGGGCTCATGCAGGAGGCAGACGCGGCGCCGGCGCATGCCGGTGCGGCAAGCGAGAACTAGCGTGGGCGGCGGGTCTCGTGTTGGACGACGAGGGCGGTGGCGATTCCGAGCAGCCACCCGAAGACGGCGGCGGTGAGGACGATCCATGCGAGCGAGGCATGGGTCGAGCCGACGACCCAATCGAGCTTCTCGACACGCGTGTTCGCGGTGGCGAGCACGACGAGGAGGATGAGGAGCGCCACGAGCACGCCCGCCGTCGCGTAGAGACGGACGCGGCGAGCGTGGCGGGTGAATCGTGCGCCGCGGGCCTCGCCCGCAGGCGACGCGGCCGGCTCGGCTTCGAGAACCTCGGGCGCTGCACCGTCGAGCACGGGCGCTTCGTTGTGGCTTCCGCTCACGACTCGTCCGTAATCGGCAAGAGCGCGAGCAGCGAGCCGATATCGGCATCGCGCTGCATGGGGAGCCCGAGCGGGAGGTGGGTGCTGACGGTGTAGAGGTTCCGGCGGCCCCTTCGCTCGCGTTCGATGTACCCCGCGCCGGAGAGGTCGGCCACGATCCGCTGGGTCCGGCGCTCGGTGATCCCGAGAAGCTGGGCGATGTCGCGGATCCGGATCTGGGGGTCGTGCGCGATCAGGAGCAGCGACTTGCCGTGGTTTGTGAGGAATGCGAACTCCGGTGACGGGTTCGCAGCTTGTGGTCTCTGATCTGCTGTTCCTGTTATCGACATCGCGATATATACTACACGTTACATAGTTCCTGTGTATAGTGGTGCCATCGAAGGGCGGTACCGGATGGCGTAGTGGCCGTGCCGACCACCCACACAGGAGGACAAGCTCATGGCGTACCTCAAGGACCTGATCGAACGGCTCGGCAAGGCAATCGGGATCGGGAGCAAGGCTCCAGCGACCTCCAAGGCCGCCTCGCCGAGCAGGCTCGTCCCGGCCGAGGTTCCTGCGCAAGACCCTCCCCCGTCAGGAACCGGCGGCTGACGGCTCGGTCACGAGCGCCGAGCACGGCCGGCGCCGTGCGCTTGTCGTGGAGTGCGTGTGCCTCGGACGGTTCAGTCCTCGGGCCGGGCCGCGAGCACCGCGTCGACGAGCTCGGCGAGCCGGCCCGTTGCGACGCAGATGGAGCTGTCCGCGGCGCCGTAGTAGAGGCAAAGCTCGTCGCTTTCTACGTCGTGGGTCAGTCCGCAGGGGAACACGACGTTCGGAACGTCGCCGGTCCGTTCGTAGGGAGCCGTTGGCGCGAGGATCCAGTGCGGTAGCCGTCGCAGCACTCGAGTCGGCTCCTCGAGGTCCAGGAGTGCGAGGCCGACGCGGTAGAGCGACCCGGAGACGGTTTCCTTGACGCCGTGGTAAATGAGAAGCCAGCCATGGTCGGTCCGGAGCGGCGGCGGGCCGAGGCCGATGCGGAGCGAGTCCCACCACGCGCCGTCACGGGGCTGGAGCACCTGCTCGGGAGCGCTCCAGCTCTCGAGGTCTGCCGAACGCGAAAGAACGATCTCGCTGTGAGCACCGCCGAACTGGGTCTTCGGCCGGTGGAACAGCACCCAGCGGCCGTCGATCTGATGCGGCAGCAGCGCGGCGTTCTTGTCCTCTGGATGCCGCACGATCCCGTACCGCTCGATCGTCGTGAAGTTCTCCGTCGTGGCGAGATAGACGGCCGGCCCCGCGGGGCCATAGGCCGTGCACGTGATCACCCAGCGTTCGAGAGTCTCCGCCCAGATGACCCGCGGATCCTCAAAACCCCACTGCTCACTCTCTACGCTCTCGTCGGGCGCGAGCAGAGGCTGGGCTGCGATCGTCCAGCCGTCGAGTCCGTTGGCCGAGCGGGCGACGGAGAGGTGGGAGATGCCGCGGCGATCCTCGACGCGCGCGAGCAGAACCGTCTCGTCCTCGAGGCGTGCAGCCGCCGGGTTGAACACGGCGTTGACCGGATACGGCCAATCGTCAGCGGTCAGAATCGGGTTGGCGGCGTGGCGCCTCAGGAGCTCCCGGTCCCTCATGAGGGAGCCTGGGCGAGAACCCGGTGACTGAACGGGGCGCGGACGCCTGCGGACTCCAGCAGCAGCGCCGCTCGGTGGAGCGAGAGCGTCGACTCGGCACCCTCGTTCAGGTTGAGGGTCTCGCGTCCGAGCCCGTCGCTGCAGCCACCGGTCGCAAAATCGTAGAGGGGCCGCTGCAGGTGGTTCCGACCGAGAAACCACTCGAAGGCCCGGGTCGCCCGGACTCCATGCTCCTTGCGTCCCGTGATCGCGAACGCCGTCAACTCGGCCTCGACGAGCGCCGCAGCGTCGAGCGGTTGCTCATCTCCTTCGCCCGGCGCGGGCTCACCCCGAACGCGCCCCTCGTGTCCGGAGAGGCGCAGGACACCGCCCTCGAGGGCGTACTCGTCGCCGAGCCAACGGAGGGATTCGAGCCCGCGTTCGACGGTCGCATCCAGGCCCAGCGCAGCTCCGCCGATCATCAGCGCCTGCGACAGCCGGGCGTTGTCGTAACTGAGCTCTTCCTCGAACCAGCTCCACCCCTCCGCCGCCGTGCGCTCGTAGGCGTGGTCGAGCTCCTCGACGAGCCGCTCGAGCAGCCGGCGTGCGCGGAGATCCAGACGGTCGCGATCGAGCCGCGACAGCCCGAGCACGGTGTACGCCGCAGTGCGGAGCGACACATCGCCCATGAGCTGCCCGACGATCCGGTCGAGCAGATCGCGCGTCGGCTCGACGACCGCCGGAATCCAGGCTGTCGCAAGGATCTCGCCGAGCGTCCAGACCGAGCGGCCGACGTGGTCGCCGATATGCGGCTCGTCGAGCCAACGGCGATCGTAGCTCATGAAGTTCCGCATCCCGCCCTCGCCGGTCGCGGCGTGCAGGAACGCGAGCGAACGGTAGAGGATCGAGGTCCAGGCCTGCTCGTCCCCACGTTGCGCAAATGAGAGCGAGACGACGGCCAGCCGGGCAACATCGTCGACGCAATAACCGGTGTCGCGGTTGGGGATGATCCCGTGGGCGTGCTGCACGATGCCGACGTCGTCGACCAGCGTGAGCACGTGGTCGTTGCGCAGGCTCGTCAGATAGAGGTCCGCAGCGCCGACCGGGCGGCGGCGCGGAGCAAGCTCGGCCGCCTCCTCGAGAACAGTTGCCGTCGCCTCGGCAACCGACGGCCAGGAAAGGGACGCGGAAACACGTCGTGCTTCGGCGCGGGCGGCGGCGAGGGTCTCAGGGTGCTCGAGGTATCCACGAACGGCGGCGGCGACAGCCGGCGGGTCATCGAATGGGACGAGACAGCCCGCGCCCGACGCGAGCATGTCCTGTGCGTACCAGTACGGGGTCGAGATCACCCCGCAGCCCGCGGCAAGAGCAAAGGTGAGCGCGCCGGAGGCGATCTGCTCCCTGTTGCGGTACGGGGTGATGAAGACGTCGGTGGCGGCAAGTAGGTGCGAGAGCTCGTCGACCGAGAGAAACCGGTCGTCGAACACGACGTGCTCGCCGAGGTCGAGCTCGAGGACACGCTGCTCGAGCATCACCCGATATCGCTCGCCCTCCCGGTGCGCGATGTCGGGGTGGGTACGGCCGGCGATCACGTACGTGACGTCGGCTCCATGCTCGAGGATCTCGGGAAGCGCCTCGACCACGGCTTCGAGCCCCTTACCAGGCGAGATCAACCCGAACGTCGAGAGCAGGAGCCCGTCGCCCAGGTCTCGGTACGGACCCCGGCGAGGCCGATGCGGCTCGCCGGCTGCACGGGCAGTGATCCGGCTCGGCGCACCATGCGGGACAACCCGCACCTTTTCGATCGGACAAACCCCGGTTTCGAGAAGCAGCCGCTGTGCGGTCTCGGTCATTACGATCACGAGCTCGGCCTGAGCGCAAAGCTCGGTCAGGACCGCGGCCTGGTGCGGCGACGGGTCCGAAAGGACGGTGTGCAGGGTAATGACGAGCGGCTGAGCAAGCTCCTGCGCAAACGAGAGCACATACTCGCCGTCAAGGCCCCCGAAGATCCCGTACTCGTGCTGGAGCAGCACCACGTCGACGTCAAGGCGACCCAGGATCCGCGCTGCTCGGAGGTAATCGCCGCGAACCGCCTGCGCAATCGTCGCCAGCACACCACGCCGCTGGGGGCTCGACGGCTCGTGAACGACTGCGACGAGATCGACCCTCTCAACGCCGGAGACGTCGGCAAGCGTGCCGCGCAGGTCTGCCGCGAACGCGCCGATCCCGCAGGCCCGAGGAGGGTACGTGGAGACAAGGGCCGCACGCATCTCAGCGATTCTGCTGCCGTATGTCGACCTGGTACCACGTACGGCTTGGGATCAGCAGGTCAACAACCAAGCCGAAGCCGGTGACTGGAGTGGAACATCGATCCATAGGCGCCCTTCGTGGCGACTCCCCGAGGACGGCAAGCGGCGGGCTCGTGTGGAAGTCAGACCACGGGACGCTTGACCCACCCTAGCATCCAGGCCCTCGACCCGAGACCGAGGGTAGCGACGCGATCGCGGCGAGCTCTCGCGTCTGGCAGACGGCCCGCGCCCGGTCGGGGGCGACGAGACGGCGAGTGGTCTCGTCGGCCGCGTTACAACCCGAGCGCGCCTGCGAGCTCGACGCCGACCGTGTGCGCGGGGCCGGCCGGCCGGCTGCCCCCGCCACGGGCGGTTCGTCATGTGCCACGGCGTGCGAACAGTGCCTCGGCTGCGACCACGGAGAGGGCGAGGATGCCGGCGCACCAGCCGAGCGCGATCCAGGCGTTCGAGCCGATAGGTGTTCCGAGCAACAGGCCGCGGAGGGTCTCGGTGAGCGGAGTGATCGGTTGGTGCCTCGCGAATCCCTGCAGCCACTCGGGCATGGTCTGGACCGGGACGAAGGCGCTGCTCGCGTAGGGCAGGAACACGATCAGAAAGGTCGCGCTGTTGGCAGCTTCGGGTGAGCTCACGAGCAGGCCGAGCGCTGCGGCGAGCCAGGAGAGCGCGGCGATGAACGCGAGCAGGATCCCTATCGCCGCAATCCAGCGGAGAAGGTCGGCGTCCGGCCGGAAACCGAGCCCCAGGGCGACCGCGATCACGAGTGCCGTGGAGACGGCGTTGCGGAGGAGGCTCGCAACGACGTGGCCGCCGAGCAGTGCTGCGCCGTGGATGTCCATGGCGCGGAAGCGGTCGACGATGCCGCTGCGTGCGTCCTGGCAGACGCTGACCGCGGTCAGGGCCGAGCCGAAGCCGGCACAGAGGATCAGCACACCGGGGACGACGTAGGTGACGTACTTGCCGCCGGTGTGGATGGCACCGCCGAACAGCTCGACGAAAATGACCATCAGCAGCACGGGCAGCAGCACGGCCGTCATGAGGGCGTCGATTTGCCGCCTGGACAAGCGGAGGCAGCGCGCGCTGAGGATGAGGACGTCAGACATGGGGCGGCTCCTTTCGGGTCGTGTGGCCTGTGAGGCTCAGGAAGACGTCGTCGAGCGTCGCCTTCTCGAGTGCGAACTCCGCAACCTCGGTCCCCTCGGGATCGAGCGCGTCGAGCAGCGCGCGCACGTCGTGGGCGCTTCCGTCGGTGCGAAGAGCAAGTGTGCGCTCGACCGGGTCGGCGTCGAGCAGCCGCCCGTTGAGGCGTCCCACCATCTCGGTGAACGAGGCGGCGGGCTCGAGTCTCAGCTCGAGACGGTCTTCGGCGACTCCCCGCTTCAGCTCGTCGGCAGTTCCTTCGGCGACGATCCGGCCGCGGTCGAGGACGGCGATCCGGTCGGCGAGCCGGTCTGCGTCTTCGAGATACTGCGTGGTCAGGAACACGGTGACTCCAGCCGCGACCAACTCGTCGACGTCCTTCCAGAGCTCGAGCCGGCTGGTCGGGTCGAGGCCGGTTGTCGGCTCGTCGAGGAAGAGCACCTCGGGTTCGGTGACAAGGCTTGCGGCGATGTCGAGCCGGCGGCGCATGCCGCCCGAGTAGGTACCGACCCGGCGCGCGGCGGCCTCGCAGAGGCCGAAGCGGCCGAGCAGCTCCCGGGCGCGACGCCGGCTCGCGCTGGGGCCGAGGCCGGCGAGCCGGCCGATCGTGTGCAGGTTCTCCTCGCCGGTCTGCAGATCGTCCACCGAGGCGTACTGGCCCGTGAGACTGATCCGCCTGCGTACTTCGCTTCGATCGCGGCGGACGTCCCAGCCTGCGATGCGCGCCTCGCCGCGGTCGGCGTCGAGCAGCGTCGCCAGGATCCGCACCGTGGTCGTCTTGCCGGCACCGTTCGGCCCGAGCAGCGCAAAGACGCTGCCGCGGGCGACCTCCAGCGTCAGCCCCTCCAGCACCGATGTGCTGCGGTACGACTTGGTGAGGCCCCGTGCTTCGATTGCGGGCGTCTCTCCGGTTTCCATCGTGTCTCCTCTCGCGTGGTGGATAGAGATCTGTCAGGCTATGCCGAAGCTCCGCGATCGTTCGGCGAAGCCGGTCGAAGGCGGGCTTCGGCGTGTAGTCGTCCCGGACGACGCCGAAGCGGTGGAACGGTCGTCGCGGCTGCTGTCGGCCTCGCGGAGCGCGAACAGCTCCCAGTGGGTGATGCTGAGCTCGCGGCGCAGGGCGTTGCACGGCGCACAGCACGCGGTCGAGCACCTCGGCTTGGCGCTCTTCGGCCCGGTCGGGCCCGGTCGCCAGCCGCTCTCGCAGGTCCGGATCGGAGTCGCGGCGCCGATCCCGGCGATCGGCAGCGCCTCGTCGCGCAGGGCACGGAGCAGCGCGCCGAGCGTCGGCTCGAGCCGGGCATCCTCGACTCGGCCGCCGAACACGTCCGGGTACAGGGCGAGCCGGTCGCCGTGGATGACGTTCGCGAGTTGCTCGGCGATCGTCGGATGCATGATCTCCTCCTTCGGGCAGCACGATCAGGGTCCGAGCGTGCCTCGACGCGCGGTGTGGCGGAATACGGCGAGCCCGCGAGTACGGGTGCGGCTAACCGACTTCGCACACCGCGGTGTGCGCGCGGCTGCCGACCTCCGAGGCTAGGAGTCGAGGAGACGCAGCGTTGCGGTCAGGTGTCAGCCGGTGGCCGCAAGGCTTCCCGACTCGACGGGAAGCTCGGCGCGCACGATGGTGCCGTGACCCGGCGGGGCATCGACCAGAAGCTCACCGTCGAGCGCCTCGAGCCTGTCTCGAAGCCCGCGGAGCCCCGAACCTCCGTCGAGATCGGCGCCGCCGATACCGTCGTCGGCGACCTCGACGACGATCCGGCCGTTGCCGTAGGTGACCCGGACCGAGGCCGAGCAGGCGTCGGCGTGTTTGGCGACGTTTGCGAGCGCCTCGGAAACAGCGTAGTAGGCGGCCGTCTCCACGGGCTCCGGCAAACGTTCCGGCAGGTCGATCTCGAGTTCGACGGTGACCGGCGCGCGCGCGGCCAGCACTCGCAGCGCCGGCCCGAGGCCGCGTTCCGTGAGCACGGCCGGGTGGATTCCCTGCGCGAGCTCGCGCAACTCGCTCAGCGCTTCGCCGAGCTCGTCGGAAAGCATCTCGAGCAGCCTCTCGGTCTCATCCGGCGAGGCGCGAAGCGTCGCCTGCGCCCGACGCAACCCGATCGAAAGGCCAACCAGTCGCTGCTGCGCGCCGTCATGGAGGTTTCGCTCCAAGCGGCGACGCTCGGCGTCGCTCGCCTCGACAATGCGCATCCGCGAGGCCCCTAGCTCCTCTCGTGCCTGGGCGCTCGCGACCGCAAGCCCGACCAGCTCGGCAAACGCCTGGATCCGCTGCTCCGTCTCCGGCGGCAGGATCTCCCCCTCCCGCAGGCCCACGCCGATGATGCCCCAGATCGAGCCGGCAACGATGATCGGGACTCCGAGTGTCGAGCGGAAGCCGAGCTCGCGGATGCGCTCGGCCAGCTCACCGGTCAAGCCGTCCAAGCCGTCGATGCGCGCCGGCGCACCCGTTTGCAGCACCGTCCACGCCGTCAGGCCCTCCTCGATCGGCAGAGTGCTCCCGATCTCGATGCCGTTGTTCATCTGGCTCCCAAAGCGGCCGACGATCGTGCTGCTCTTGGCGTCGTCGAAGCGCTGGAGCACGGCTTCGCGGATCCCGAGGAGCCGGCAGACCTCCTCCGTGACGAGCTGGAAGACCTGCTCCGGCGCCGCGTCACTTGCGACGAGCGTCGCTACCCGCCGCAGCGCTGCCTGCTCCCTGGCGAGCCTCCGCAGCTCGGCCTCCGCCCGGCGCTTCTCGGTGAAGTCGCGCATGATGATCACGACCTCGCCGCCGCCGCTCGGCACCATCCGCGACTCGCAATAGTGGACGGCACCATCGAGTTCCAGCTCGTACTCGACGGAGCGCATCTCCCCGCTCTCCCGAGCTCGCCGCGCGCACGCGAGAAGTGCGTCGGCCACGTCGACCGGAGCGACGTCCCGCACGTTACGTCCGATCAGCTCTTCGGGCCGGAGCGGGAGCGCCGAGGACTCATCGTCACGTACATCGAGGTATGTGCCTGTCGAGTCGATCCGGAGCATCAGGTCGGGGACGGCGCTGAGAAGCGCACGGTTACGGGCCTCGACCTGCTGCGTCGTCGTCATCTCGCCGGCAAGCCCAGCACGCGGGCGGATCGCCTCGTTCATCCGAGCATCCTCGTGAGCATGGCGCACGACAGGTCCGCCTTTGGAAGGAACCCGCGGGCGCCACTCTTGTGCCGGCGCTCCACTGCATCGACCCCCTTCAGTTGAACGTTATCGGACGTGCCGGGATAGCCGCCTGCGAATCTTGCGCCGTCGACGACGAGCTCGCGCGGCTAGGAGCCGAGAAACTGGAGGACCGCGAGCACCCGCCGGTGATCCTCGCCCGCAGCGGGCAGTCCCAGCTTGACGAAGATGCTCGTGACGTGCTTCTCGACGGCGCGCGGCGAGATGAAGAGCCGTTGTCCGATCGCCTGGTTCGAGCGCCCTTCTGCCATCAGCTCGAGCACTTCGCGTTCGCGAGGGGAGAGCCGCCCGATGGGGTCGTCGCCGCGGTTGCGGCCGACGAGCTCGGCCACGACGAGCGGATCGAGCGCCGAGCCTCCCTCGGCGACTCGTTGCACGGCCGCTGTGAACTCCTCGACGTCGGCCACGCGGTCCTTGAGCAGGTAGCCGATCCCCTGGGCGCTGTCGGCAAGGAGCTCGACGGCATAGGTGTGTGCGACATGCGCGGAGAGGACGAGCACGCCGGTGTCCGGGTGCTTGGCACGGATCTCACGGGCCGCGCGGATCCCCTCGTCGGTCTGGGTGGGCGGCATCCGGATGTCGACGATCGCGACGTCTGGGTGGTAGCTGCGCACCTTGAGCATCAGCTCGTCCGCGTTTCTCGCCTGCCCGACGACCTCGATCTCCGCCTCCTCGAGCAGCCGCGCGAGCCCCTCGCGCAGCAGCGTCGAGTCGTCGGCGATCACGGCGGAGACGCCCTGACTCTGGGCGCGGACGTTGCGCAGCGGCGGGAACTCGCCGGGCAGATCGTCGACGACGAGCTGGTAGATCCGCTCCGGCTGGCGCAATCCGCGGAACTCGAACGCTCCCAGCTCGCGCACCGTCACCTCCACGCCGCCGGCCGCCTCCTCCGAGGCCAGGATCTGGCCGCCGTGCGCAGCCTGGCAGATGCGGGACGCACGGTGGACGTCGAGGCCGACGAAGCCGGCACCGGCACGCTCTGCGTCGCCGCAGTGAAGGCCTACTCGCACCCGGACGCGTTCGGCTACCGGCCATGAGTGCGCCATGAAGGCGCGCTGGATCTCGAGAGCCGCAGCGGCCGCTTGTGCAGGCGCGTCGAAGACGTTGAAGAGCTCGTCTCCGCGGCAGTCGACCTCTCGGCCGCCTGCCTCCCGGACCGCGCCGCGCTGCAGTTCACGAGCCTCGGAGAGAACCGCGGTGTAACCGGCGCCGAGGCGGTCGGCCAGGCCACTCGAGTCCTCGAGGTCGCTGAAGAAGAAGGTGAGGGTCATGCGTCCCGCCCGATCATCGCCGCACCTCTCTGCCCGACGGGAAGCTTCGCCCGCACGAGGGTGCCCCGGCCCGGGGCGCTCTCGACCCACAACTCGCCCTCGAGCGCCTCGACGCGATCGCGCAGACCGCGGAGGCCGGTGCCGCGGTCGGCATCCGCGCCGCCGACACCGTTGTCTCCGATCTCGACGTCGACTCGTCCCTCGACCCACTCCACGCGCACGGTTGCCGAGTCCGCGTGGGCGTGCTTGAGGACGTTGGCGAGCGACTCGGAGACGGAGTAGTACGTCGCCGTCTCCACGTGCTCGGGAAGGCGCTCGGGCACACAGACGTCGAGGGCGACCGCGAGCGGCGCCCGCGCCGCCAGCACTTCGAGCGCGGCCTCGAGCCCGCGCTCCGTGAGCATCACAGGGTGGATCCCCTGCGCGAGCTCGCGCACCTCGGTCAAGGCCTGTTCGAGCTCCTTCGAGAGCTCCTCGAGCAAGCGCTCGGCCTCCTCCGGCGACGCGCGGAGCCTCGCCCGGGCGAGCCGTAGTCTCAACGAGAGCGCGACCAGTCGCTGCTGGGCGCCGTCGTGGAGGTTGCGTTCGATCCGTCGACGCTCGGCGTCGCCGGCCTCGACGATGCGAAGGCGGGATGCCGCCAGCTCGTCCCGTGCGTGTGCGCTCGCGACCGCGAGGCCGACGAGCTCTGCGAACGCCTGCAGGCGGCGCTCGGTCTCGAGCGGCAGGGCTTCGTCGGGCCGGAGGGCGACGACGAGAGCGCCCCAGGTCGCGCCGGCGACCGTGATCGGCACACCGACGCTGCCGCAGAACCCGAGTGCGCGCAGCTTGGCTGCGCCCGACCCGGCGAGGTCGTCGTAGTTCGATCGGGCGGCCGCTCCGGTTTGCAGCACTTGAAGCGCCGAGCCGATCTCCAGCTCGTTCACCTTGCCGAGCTCGAAGGGGCCGGTCGGCTCGCCGAACTTGCCGACGATCGTCGAGGTTCGCGCGTCCTCGAAGCGATGGAGCACGGCTGTTCGGAGGCCGAGCAACCGACAGACCTCCTCCGTGACCGTCTGAAAGACCTCCTCAGGATGGGCGTTGCTCGCAACGAGTGTCGCCACCCGACGAAGCGCCGCCTGCTCTGCTGCGAGCCGCTCCTGCTCCGCCTCGGTGCGCCGTTGCTCCGTGAAGTCGCGGGTGATCGCAACGACCTCACCGTCGCCGCTCGGAACGATCCGTGCCTCCCTCCAGTGCACAACCCCGTCGAGGGCGAGCTCATACTCGATCACCTGCATGCTTCCGCTCTCGAGCGCGCGCTCGATGCAGGCGAGAATGGTGCGGGCAAGCTCGTCCGGGAGTACGTCGCGGACGTTTCGGCCGATGAAGTCGTCCGGGGCGAAGAGTTGAGCCGTGCCCGCGTCCGGCCGAGCGTCGAGGTAGGTGCCGTCGCGTGCGTAGCGGAGGATCGTGTCCGGGATCGCGTCCAGGAGGGCGAGGTTCCTCTGCTCGGCCAGTCTCCCCTTCCGGTGCGCTTCTGCACTGCCAACCGCGAAGCCGGCGGCGCTGTCGGCAACGTCATCGCCTGACCGGAGAGACTCGTCCGTCACTCCAAGAACCTCTCCAGTGCGGCACCGGAGAGCTCTCCTTTCGCGATGAAGCCGCGTGCTCCGCACGCCTCGATTCGAGAGCCGTAGGTCGAGCGGTCCCGACTCGAGATGAGCACGATCTTCAGCTCGGGGTGGACTGCAAGCAGCCGCTCGGCGACGGCGAGGCCGTCGAGGTCGGGGAGCTGGATGTCGAGGAGCACGAGCTCTGGCACCAACCGAGCGGCGAGGGCGAGCGCCGAGGCTCCGTCCTCCGCCTCGCCCACCACATCGAACCCCTCGGCGACGAGCAACTCGCTCACACATCGGCGGAAGCTCGCGTGATCGTCGACGACGAGGACACGCCAGGCCGGCCGCACCTGCTCGAGCAAGTCCTGCTGCACCTGCTGCTCCATGCTCATCAGAACCGATACCCCCGAAGCATCACTTGTACTCCCACGCCGGTGGCGCGTCGGGCGCCCGCTTACGTCCCCGCTCCGGCCGACCCCGGCCGGGCCCGGCGTTCAGCCTGGATAGCCACTCGAGCCGGCGGGGCAGATACCAGTTCCATCTTCCCCCCTTGAGGTTTTCGGTCACTTGGCTCGTGCGTTCGCTTTCGGTCACGCGGCCGCCTCGAGCACCCGTGCCTCGGCGGGCGGCTCGGCCTCGGCGGCGAGCTCCGGCTTCGACTCGAGAACGAGCGTGCAGAGAACTGCCGCGAGCACCGTGATCCCGGCGAGCGCGTAGAACGCGATCGCGAAGCCGTGGGTCAGCGCAGCGCCGCTTGTCGGGCCTTCGGACGGATGAGCGTCGAGGTAGCGGCTCGTGTAGGTCGCTGCGATCGTGGTGGCAGCCGCGACGCCGATCGCACCGCCGATCTGCTGGGTCGTGTTGATCAACCCGGAGGCGATGCCCGCGTCGACAGCCCGAACCCCGGCGAGCGCGCCGATCGTCATCGGGATGAACGCGAAGGCCATCCCCACACCGCTCAGCAGGAACGCCGGGAACAGATCCCAGAAGTAACGGCCGTCGACGGGCATGCGGGCATAGAGCACAAGCCCCGCGGCGGCGAGCAGCAGGCCCGCCGGGAGCACAGGCCTGATCCCGACCCGGAGCGCAAGCGCCTGCGCGACGTTGGCGAACACGATCACCCCGAGCGTCAAGGCGACGTAGGCCAGCCCGGTCTGGAGTGCGGAGTAGTGCAGCACCTGCTGCATGTAGAGCGTCAGCAGGAAGAACTGCGAGAACACTGCGGCGCCGGTCAGCAGGCCGCCGAGGTTGGAGCCGGTGAGCGTGCGCAGCCGGAACATCCGCAGCGGCAAGAGCGGCGCGCTCGAGCGAGCTTCGATAGTGACGAAGGCAATGACGAGCCCGACGGACGCGGCGAGAAGCCCGATCGTCTCGCCGGTGCCCCAGCCGTGCTGGACGGCCCGTGTCATCGCGTACACGAGCAACATCAGGCCGCCGGTGATCGAGGCGGCACCAGGAAGGTCGAAGTTGCGGTGCGCCACCTCGGCGCGACTCTCGTGCACGAGGCGCGGCGTAAGCGCGAGCACGAGCGCGCCGACCGGCACGTTGATGAAGAAGATCCACGACCAGCTGAGCGAGCTCGTGAGCGCCCCGCCGAGCAGCACCCCGGCCGCCCCGCCGCTACCGGAGACCGCGCCCCAGATGCCAAGGGCAAAGTTCCGGTCGTGTCCCTCCTCGAACGTCGTCGTCAGGATCGAAAGCGCGGCCGGTGAGAGCAGAGCCGCGCCGAGCCCTTGCAGCGAGCGGAAGGCGATCAGCGAGCCCGATGACCAGGCGAACCCGTCCAGCAGCGAGAAGGTCGTGAAGAGCGCCAGCCCTACCATGAAGAGCCGGCGCCGGCCCAGCAGATCGGCCATGCGACCCCCGAGCAGCAACACCCCGCCAAACAGGATCGAATAGGCGGTCACAACCCACTGCAGGCTTTCCTGGCTGAAGTGCAGGTCCGTCTTGATCGTCGGCAGCGCCACGTTCACGATCGCGACGTCGAGGACGACCATGAACTGCGCGGCGACGATCACCGCCAAAGCGATCCAGCGCCGCCGATCGTGCTCCGCCGCCGGCGCAGTGGTGACGAGAACGTTCATCTCCGAGCTCCTCTCCGCATCCGTGTTCATCTCTCTCGAGCGTGACCCGCGCCCTTCCCAGGCGGCATACGGCGACCAGGCTTTCGCGAGTGCGGCTAACCGAACTCGTGGGCCGGCCGTAGGTCTCGCGCCTCGTCCTCGGGCGCACGCGCCCACCTCGAAACCGCGCCACCTGCGAGGAGGGAGATCGCGGCGACCCCGGCACCGGTCAGGGCGTCGAAGAAGAAGTGGTTGCCGGTCGCGATGACGACGAACAGCTGCAGCACCGGGTAGACGAAGCCGAGCGCGCGCAGGCTTCGGCGCCCCCCGTGAAGCACGAGGCTCGCACCGACGATGGTCGCGTAGCAGATGTGCATGCTCGGGACAGCCGCGTACGGGTTGTAGAGCGCGCTGACGAGCCCGCGGTTCAGGTCGAGCGTGCTCTGCGACACCGAGTCGCCGATGCCGAGCGCCGCAAGGCGCGGCGGCGCTGTCGGGAAGGCGAGAAATCCGATCAATGCGAGCGAGCTGGCGGTCAGCAACGCGGTGCGGACGCCCGGGAAGGCCGCCGGACGGCGGCGATGGAGCCAGAGGAGGCACAGCCCTGTCGCTGCAAGGTGGAGCGTCAGGTAGAGGACACCGAGCGTTCCGGTCAGTCCTGGGACAGCCCGCACCGCATGCTGCACGCCGGCCTCGTCGAAGACGTGGAGCGATCGCTCGAGCGAGGCGATCATCTGGGCGTGGCGGAGGGCGGTCGTGGAGTCGCCGGCGACCAGTCCGCGGCTTGTCTCGTACAGGCCGTAGAGCACCGCGACGCCGGCCAGCTCGACAGGGAGCGAATGACGTTCGGCGAGCCAGGCGATGATCGGCCGGGTGCGTCCCTTGACGCTCATCGATCCGTCTCCTCACCCCTTCCGGCGATCGCCTGACGGTGCTTCGGCAAGGCAACCCCCGTTCGACAGGAACCTGGACAGCATTGCCGGGGTGCGGACGCCGGGCAGTACGGCGCTCAGGCTTTCGCGCGTGCGGCTAACCGAACTCCGATCCCGGTCCACCACCGCTGGAGCCGCAACGACGGGAGGACCCGTGATCAGGGCGCCGACGAGTTCGGATCACCGCACCATCGAAAGTCGGGCCACCCCATGGGCCGACGGGAGGACACCTGGCAGCCTGAACGCGAAGGGACACCGACAAGGAAGCGAGGAGACCGATGGCACCGACAGCCGAAAGCGAGGAGCTCCGCGAGCTCGACCACCGAGGCGGAGACGGGATCGACGTCACGCTCCTGTGGCACGCCGAAGACGACAAGACGTATGTCTTCGTGGACGACGACCGCAGCGGTCAGAGCCTATTGATCGCGGTCGACGGCGCCGACGCCCTCGACGCGTTTCGTCACCCCTATGCCTACGCGCTCTACGAGGTCGCGGACGCAGCGTGACGGCGGCCGGGGCACGGGCGGTAGGTGATCCACGGGGGCGCCTCAGTGCAAACCGACCATCCGATCGACTGGACAGAGGTCGCCGCCCTCTACGGCGAGCTGCTCCGCCTCACCGGCTCGCCGGTTGTCGAGCTCAACCGCGCCGTTGCCGTCGCCGAGGTCGACGGCCCGCAGGCGGCGCTCAGGATCGTCGACGCGCTCGGGCTCGACGACTACCAGTACTTCCATTTCACCCGCGCGCTCCTCCGCGGCTCAGCCGCACCGATCAGGCCCGCGTCGCCTACCGGCGCGCCCTCGAGCTCGCGACCGCCGGGCCCGAGCGGCGCTTCCTCGAGCGCCGGCTCGCCGAGCTCTGAGCCGGCTGTCCCCTGAAGCGCCGCGTGTTCGTCGTCGAGGAACAAGACCGTTCAAGGAGGAAGCAATGAGTGCTCACATCCGGACGCACGAGCGTCCCCAATTCAAGGTCGCTGCCGGTTCGAGCCGGGCGCGCTGGCTCGTTCTCGCGGTGACCGTTGCCGCCCAGTTCATGGTCGTCCTCGACGTCTCCGTCGTGAACGTTGCCCTGCCCTCGATCAGGGACGACCTCGGTTTCTCGCAGGAGAGCCTGCAGTGGGTGATCACCGCGTACTCGATCGTGTTCGGCGGCACGCTGCTTCTGGGCGGCCGGCTCGCCGACCTGCTCGGGCGCAGGCGGTTGTTCATGACGGGCGTCGCGCTGTTCACGCTCAGCTCGCTGCTCTCCGGGCTCGCGTGGTCGGAAGGCTCGCTGATCGTCTCGCGAGGGCTGCAGGGTCTCGGCGGCGCGCTGCTCGTGCCGGCGGCGCTCTCGGTCGTTGTCACCACCTTCCGCGAGGGGCGCGAGCGCAACATCGCGCTCGCCGTCTGGGGCGCCGCCGCCGGCAGCGGTGGGGCCGTCGGCGCACTGCTCGGCGGCGTCCTCACCTCGTATGTGAGCTGGTCGTGGATCTTCTTCGTCAACCTCCCGGTCGGCGCAGCCATCCTCGCCGTCAGCCCCTGGCTCGTCAGCGAGAGCCGAGCCGCGCTCGCCCACCGGCACTTCGACCTCGCGGGCGGCAGCACGATCACGGCCGGCCTGATGGTGCTGGTCTACGCGATCACGCGGGCAAGCCAGCACGGCTGGAGCAACGCCGTCACGGTCGGGCTGCTCGCCACCGGCGCCGCATTGATCGCCGCGTTCGTCGCGATCGAGGCTCGCTCGCCGGCACCGCTCCTGCCGCTGCGGATCTTCCGCCTCCGCACGCTCTCGGCGGCGAATGCGACCGTGCTCATCGTCGGCGCAGCCGCGTTCGGGCAGTTCTTCCTGATCACGCTGTACCTGCAGGAGGTCCTGCACTACTCGGCGATCGAGACCGGCGTCGCGTTCATCGCCGTCGCCGCCACGATCGTCGCCCTCTCGAACGCGGCCCAGTCGCTGACCACCCGCCTCGGTGCACGACCGGTGCTGAGCGCCGGCCTGCTGCTCACCGCCGCCGGCGCCGCACTGTACGCCCAGATGCCCGCCGACGGGCAGTACTTCTGGAACGTGTTCCCGGCCCTCATCCTGAGCGGGGTCGGGCTCGCGTTCTCGTTCGTGCCGGTGACGATCGCGGGCCTCACAGGCGTCCAGCCAGCCGACGCGGGCGTCGCCTCGGGGCTGATCAACACCAGCCGCCAGGTCGGGGGGTCGGTCGGCCTGGCCGCCGTGACCACGATCGCCGCGACCGCGACCAGCCACTACGCGGCAAGCCACGCGGTGCTCGCCTCCAGCAGCCCCGCCCTCACGCACGGCTTCCAGATCGCCTTCTCTGCCCTGGTCGGCCTGGCGCTCGTCGGCGCGGCGATCGCCGCCCTCTTCATCGAGCCCAAGCCGAAGGCGGCTCCGACGGCGAAGCCCGTCGAGGCCGGGACCGAGGTCGCCCTGGAGCAGGCAGCCTGACGCACCCGGAGCGACCGCGAGACACACGATCGACGGAAGGGCCGTCCGCGAGGGCGGCCCTTCTGCGTCCGCGCCGCCACTGGGTGTCCCCCGGCCCCGTGGCCGTTCGTCGTACAGGCGATGCGTCCCAATCACCGACCAACGGAGGAGCGACCAATGCACACACGGATCGATAACCCGGCAATCAGCGTCCCCGGCGCCCTGCAGGCTCTACAGGCACTAGGCACCGCTGTCAGGCAGTCCGACGTCCCCGCGACGACGCTGTATCTCGTCGAGTTGCGCGCGAGCCAGATCAACGGCTGCAGCATCTGCGTCGACATGCACTCCCACGAGCTCAAGCTGGCGGGCGAACCGGCCGAGCGCATCAACACCGTCGCCGCCTGGCGGGAAACGCACTACTTCACCGAGGCCGAGCGGGCCGCCCTCGCACTGACCGAGGCTGCCACTCGAGTGGCCGATCGGCCAGACCCGGTCCCCGACGACGTCTGGGACGAGGCGGCACGTCACTACGACAAGGCGCAACTCGCCGCACTCGTCATGGCGATCGCGACGATCAACGCCTTCAACCGCATCAACGCCGCCACCCGGCAAATCACGGGTGACTGGGCGCGCCAGTGGGTCGAACAAACCCACCACGCAGAGCAGGCAGCCTGACCCCGCAACGAGTCCACACCCCTTCCCGGCGGATCGAACCGGGGGCCGTAAGGGCGAGCGGTGAGCGATTCACCGCTCGCCCCACCGACTCGGCCGGGAGGTCGTCTGCACGTGAACGATCCCGATGAAGGCGCAATGTGGGGAGCCATGCTCGTCGCGATGGGGCAATGTTCGGGAATGCTCACGGCGGTCGGCCTCGTTAGCGATGAATAAGGTCCGGTACCGAAAAGATTGGGGGATTAGGAAGTGAGTGGTCCCGATCCGCGCCGCTGGAAGGCGCTCGCAGTTCTCGGCATCGCCTATTTGATGGTCGTGCTCGACGTGTCGATCGTGAACGTGGCGTTGCCGTCGATTCAGAAGGACCTCAACTTCTCCCCGGAGAACCTGCAATGGGTGATCAGCGCCTACGGACTGACGTTCGGCGGCTTCCTGCTGCTCGGCGGCCGTGCCGGCGACATCCTCGGCCGACGACGTCTGTTCATGGTCGGGCTCGGCAGCTTCGCGCTCTTTTCGCTGCTGTGCGGGCTCGCGACCTCGTCGGGAATGCTGATCGCGTTCCGCGCACTTCAGGGCACGGCCGGTGCGATCCTCTCACCGTCAGTGTTCTCGATCGTCACCGTGACGTTCGAGGAGGGCAAGGAGCGCAACACCGCGCTCGGCATTCTCGGCGGCATCGCGGGCTCGGGCGCGGCGATCGGTGTGCTTCTCGGCGGCGTCCTCACCGAGTTTGCGGGCTGGCAGTGGATCTTCTTCGTCAACGTGCCGATCGGCGTCGGTGCGCTCTTCCTGGTGCGCCGCTTCGTACGGGAGAGCCGAGCGGCGGGGATCGCGCGCTCGTTCGACGCGGGCGGCGCCTTCGCCGTCACCTCGAGCCTGATGGTGCTCGTTTACGCCCTGACCCAGGCGAGCACGAAGGGCTGGGGCTCGACGCAGACGGTCGTGCTGCTGCTCGCGTCCGCCGCACTGATGGCCGCCTTCATCCTGATCGAGTCGCGCGTCTCGCATCCGTTGCTCCCGCTGGGATTCTTCCGGCGGCGTACGCCGACCGGGGCGAACATCATCGGGTTCGGGCTCGGGACGATGGTCTTCGGGATGTTCTTCCTGCTTTCGCTCTACATGCAGCAGGTGCTTGGCTTCTCGGCGCTCCAGACCGGCCTCGCATACCTCGCGGTCGCACTGACCGCGGTCGTCGCCTCCGGGATCTCGCAGGCACTCGTGACGAGGCTCGGCGTGAAGCCGATCCTCTCATTCGGGATGATCACGCTCACGATCGGGCTCCTGCTGTTCGCCCAGATCTCGGCCCACGGCTCGTACTTCTCGGATCTCTTCCCCGGCTTCGTCATCGTCGGGATCGGGCTCGGCTTCTCGTTCGTGCCGATCTCGATCGCCGCGCTCGCCGGGATCGAGCCGCAAGAGGCGGGGCTGGCATCGGGCCTGATCAACACGAGCCAGCAGATCGGGGGCGCGCTCGGCGTCGCGATCCTGACCACCGTCGCAATCAGCCGTGCCAACCACGAGCTCGCGGGCGGCGCCTCGCGGGCCGTAGCGAGCACGGCGGGCTATCAGCTCGCGTTCTACGTCGCGGCCGCCTTCGCGATCGCGAGCCTTGTCGCAACCCTCCTGATCGTGCGCCGCCAGGAGCTCGAGCCGGTCTCTGCCCCCGCCGTCGCGAGCTAGATGGTTGATGCCACGATCTCGCGTGTCCGGCTGCACGAGCTGGACGGCCTGGGCCGCTCCGGCCTCGCGGGCAGCCGATAAACCTGGCTCCCCGCGAGGCCTGCGCTTCACCGCGGCGGCACCTCACCGGTACGTCATGTATCGCAGAGGCACCGCCGAGGCGCCCCCAGGCAGCCCAGCTCGCGCCCCGAAGCAGACGACCTCGTGGCATCAACCATCTAGGCAAGGCGGGCGCCGTATCCCGGGCCACGCCAACCCGGGTCGGTCAGTCGTGGGGCGTGTCGGCCTAACCGAACCTGGGCGTTCGGTTCTTCTGCCGCCTGCGCTTCGGCTGAGTGGTCTCGAGGGCTTCGAGGGCCTGCCCCGCCCCGCGTGCGACCGTGGTGAGCGGGTCGTCTTCGATCGCGACGTGCAGCCCGGTTTCGCGTCCGACGATCTGGTCGAGCCCGCGCAGGAGCGCCCCGCCACCGACGAGCATGACGCCTCCATCCGCGATGTCCGCTGAGAGCTCAGGGGGTGTGCGCTCGAGCAGATCTTTGATCGCGTCGACGATCTGGGCAAGCGGCCGCTCGAGTGCCACCCGGACACGGTCGGCATCGAAGCTCGCTCGTCGCAGCAGCCCGGTGACGAGATCGCGCCCCGCGACCTCGGCCTCGTTCGGGGCGGCGAGGCCGGCGATCGCGCTGCCGATTTCGAGCTTGAGTTGCTCAGCCTGTTCTTGCCCGATCAAGAGCAGCTCGTCCTGCTGGACGGCGCGCACGATCGCATCGTCGAACTCGTAGCCGCCCACGCGGATCGAATGGGCGACGACGAGACCACCAAGTGCCGTGACCGCGATCTCGCTCGTGCCGCCGCCGATGTCGACGATCAGCGAACCAACGCTCTCGCCGACCGGCAGCCCTGCACCGATCGCGGCCGCCAGTGGCTCGTCGATCAGCGACGCGTGCGCGGCGCCGGCGGCGAGCGTTGCCTGCTCGACCGCGCTCCGTTCGACCGGCGTGATCCCGCTCGGCACGCAGACCATTACGTGGGTGCGCAGATGCTGTCCGCCGAGGACGCGGCGGACGAAATGCCGCAGCATCTGCTCGGTCGTCTCGAAATCGGCGATCACACCGTGTCGGAGCGGACGTGTCGCCTTGATGTGTGCAGGCGTGCGCCCGATCATCTGTCGCGCCTGCGCACCGACGGCCAGAACCTCGCGGCTACGCTCGTCGATCGCGACCACTGACGGCTCGAACAACACGATCCCCTCGCCGCGTTGAAAGACGACCGTATTCGCCGTGCCCAGGTCGACAGCAAGCTGCCGACTCGAAATGGAGCCTCCGAGCCTCACCCCGGCGCCGCCCTCGGCGGGCGCTCTTCCGCACACGCGATCGCCGTCTCCTCGGGCGGCTTCACCGGCGCAGGCACCCCACCTCCAGCCTCAGCGAGTCATGGCGCCCGGACGACGAGGCCGCGGTTCTCACGGCCACAACGGCTAGCACGACACACATCGGCGGCTCAAGCCACGGCCCCCACCGCCTCCAAACCATCGCGATCAACCATACGCGCCGCATCCCACGCCAGGCCCGCTCGGCGGGTCTCCGCTCGACCTGCTCGCCCGGCGATCGGCGCTGAAGACGAGGCCGGCGGGGCCGCTCAGGCGCCCTGTTGCCGGATGATGTTCCGCGCTACGGCGTTCGCTTCAGCGCTGGCGATGCTGGTGTCGGGCCATCGGTGGACCGAGACCTGATACTCCTCGTTTCCCCTCATCCACGTCAGCACGACGTGATCGGAATAGAGGGTCATCCCACCGGCCGCGATCAGGTAGCGGGTCACCGGCCAGGCCGCGATGCGGAGCTTCTTCACGGACGTGACCCGCGCCTCCGGCTGACCCACGGCGTCGGTCGGGCGGACGAGTCCGTCAAGACTGGCCGGGCTCCCGCCGGCGATGAGCCAGTGGACGCGCCCGGTAGGCGACAGGCCGAGACAATCGATCACGTAGCCCGTTCGAAGGCTCGTCGATGACAGGTTGGCACCGCCTATGTCGAACGTCGGCAGGATGGTCAGCGGCGCCTCGGTCGGGCACGTCAGCTTCCATGGCGTACCTTCCCGCTCGAGGGCGGTGGCTGCCTTACGGCATGCCTCTTTCAACGAAGAGGGGGCGGCCATGAGGTGGCTCGGGGCGCTCCCCTGCGCCCCTCCGGTGAAGGCGAGGAGAACGGTCGACGCGACGAGCGAGGTTCGAAGCTTCAGGCGGTCATCGTACGCATCCGTTGATCCGAACGAACGCTCCGAACGCCTGCAATCAGGCTGTAAACACGCGCTTTGTGCCAGCGAGGCGTTCGAGGGCCCGGTTAGAGGATGAACGGCACGAGCATCTTGGTCGAGCGCTTGTACACCGGGTAGCTGTCCGGGAACTGCTCGGTCATGTAGCGCTCCTCGACCTTCGCGCTGTAGAGGAAGTAGACGCCGGCCAGGGTCACGGCGGTCAGCCACAGCCAGCTCAGCGCCACCGCCGTGCCGATGCCCGCAAGCAGGATCCCCGAGTAGATCGGATGACGAACGAGGTGGTAGGGACCGCTTGTCACCAGCTCCGGCTCGTCTTTCTGCGTCATCGGGGTGCCCCAGTTGCGTCCGATGTGCACGCGGGCCCAGATCGCGAAACCCAACCCGAGGGCGAAGAGGACGAGCCCGATACCAGCGCGCCACGGATCGGTGTTGAGGCCGTGGCCTCGAAACGCTCCCAAGCGAAATGAGAGGATCACGACGACGACGATCACCGCCCTGATCCGCAGCTCGCGCGACCACAGCACGCGGCCCCTCTTCACCGAAAAGGCTGCAACGAGCCAGTACAGCCAGAACGCCGCCCACCCGACGGCGAAGACGAGCTCGACCGCTCTCATCGCTGGTCATACTCCCACGTCGGCATCGAGCCACGGCGAAGCGGTATTTCGTCTGACGCGCGTCGAGCTCGGCAGCGACCCCCTGTGACCGCTACCGGTAGGGATGCAGGGCTTCGTTGGCCGAAGCCCTGCATTCCTTCGCGTCTGTGGCTACAGGTGTCCCGTGCAGGTGTCGCCGTCGAGGTCGCTGTTCGTGCCGTCGGGACAGGTCGTGTTCGACCAGGTGACCTTGTTCAGGTTGGCGCCGACCAGGCTCGCTCCGCTGAGGTTCGCGTCGGTGAGATTGGCCGCCTGCAAGTTCACGCCGTTCAGGTTGGCGTCGACCAGAGTGGCGCCGGTGAAGTCGGCGTGCTGGAGGTTGGCCTTCTGCAGGTTGGCTCCGGTGAAGTCGGCCTTCTCGTAGCTCCCCTGCTGCATGTTCGCGCCTTGCAGCTGCGTTCCACGGAAGTTGCCGCCGCTGCCGTCGGCGCGCTGGAGATTCGCTCCCTTGAGGTTCACGCTCGGCAGGAACGCGTTCTCGAGATTCGCCCCCTGGAGGTTGCCGCCCGGGTTGTCTGCCCCCACGACGATGTCGACGAACATCCCCTGTTTCTCGTGGAACCCGGTCAGTGCGAAGTTACCCCCATTGCCGACGTCGCAGAAGAGCCGGTAGGTGCCGGCGGTCAGCGGGAGGCTGACCGTCACTTCCCCCCCGTTGAAGGGCATCGACGTCAACTCGCGTGCCGGGGCGTTCGGGCCCGCCGTGCACGGCGACGTGGAGCCCGGGCAGCTTCTGATCGCAAAGTCGTGGGCCGTCGAATCGTCGTCGACGGTCAGCGAGTATGTCCCCGGATCGAGGCTGAGAGCAGCTTCATGATTCGTGTAGCCCTCGGCCGTTTGTCCGTCGAACGTAGCCTGCATGCAGAACATGACCATGGTCGGCATACAGAAGGTTCCGTTGATCGTGTTGTCCTGGGCCGACGAAGACGAAGCCAGAAAGGCGACGCTGACGCCGACGGCGGCGATTGTCACGAACAGAACCGAGATAAGCCGTTTCGGGTTACTCCTCTTCCTCATCGCATCCCCCTGTCGTTGAGTGCCCCTCCCATGAACGGGGCGACTGCAGCGTGCCAGAGCGCAGACGTCGACGCCTCGGAAATTGCTACTAGCCAACACCTTCAGGTGCCAGATCGGGGTCGGTTTCAACTCGATCCAGGACGAAGATCTCGGCCGAGATGTCGGGGTCGAGACTGACCTCGGAGAGGAACGCTCTGACCTTTCGTCCTGTCGCGTCCTCGACGACGGCGACGAATCGATCTTTCATCGCGCGCTGGAAGGCCCGGCGAGCTTCGTGGACGGCCGCGGTCTCGCCGGCGTCAACAAGGGTGCGCTCGAGCGGCGTATAGAGGTCCTCGAGGAACGTAACGACGTGGTCATGTCCGAAAACTGTGCGAACGCTGGTCGGGCCGCGGCCGAAGTGGTCACGGTGGAGCTTGCTCATCGCGTTCGAGATCGCAGTGCTCGCGCTCCCGTTGCGTCCCGGCACGTCTGACATCGGTGCTCCCGGTTCTCCGCTCCTCGAAGAGGCGGGCCCGTGAGGAACGAGGAGCGATGCCGAGCAACCTGGCGGGCAAGCCGTGCGGTGAATCTCGGTGGGAGTCGATCTCGGCCTGAAGGACCGACGCTGCACCCATCCTACTGCGGCCTGCCCTCGAACGCGTCACACCGAACGCGAACCGGGAGCGCAGGCTCCATGCGCCGAGAATCCCCGGCCGTGTCGGGAACATCGTCTCCGGTATGTTTTGGTGTTCGCGGCGCTCTGTCCGGCGAAACGGTAGGAGCGCTGCCGGTTTCCCAACTGGGTGCGTGACCGGTTCCACGGAGAGCCGGTGTCCGACTCCTTGATCTTTCGTGTTCTCGGCTCGAGGAGGCGTGATGCGTACCCATACCGGCGAGTCAACACGATTCGTGTCCAGTACGACGCGACTCCGAGACGGCACCGTGGTGCTGTCGGTCGTCGGGGAGATAGACCTCGATAGCGGACCCAGCTTCGATGCGAAGCTCGCTGACGCGATCAGGGATGGGAGCTCACGCGTGATCATCGACCTGAGCGGATGCGATTTCCTCGATTCCACAGGCCTCAGCGCTCTCGTCCATGCCGACCTTCATCTCACGGCAAGTGGCCGCTGATTCTGATCGTGCCGCCCGGGAACGTCCTCAGAGTGCTCGAGATCACCCGACTCGACGACCACTTCGTGATCCACCGGACCCTCGCGGCGGCGCTCGACGGCGACTCGTAATGGGTGCTCTGAAGAACAAGAAGCTGAAGCGCGCGAAGACGATCCAACGTCGAGCTTTGCGAAGACAAACGATCAAGCAGGCCCAGATCCAGGACGAAAGCCCCGCACACCCCACTTGGCGGGGACCGAAACGCGACCGAGCCAAAGTCGGGACAGCAGACCGGGAGTCAGCCTCGGAATAGCCGAACCGGCGCAACGTTGCAATCGGCTATGGCGCGCGCGTTGGGGATCAATCATGTCGCGCTCGACGTGGGCAGTCTCGACGAGGCGCTCGACTTCTGGCTGGCGCTCTTCCCGGACCTGCGGTTGCGCAGCCGGTCGCGCGGAATGGCCTTCATCGACCTCGGGGACCAGTTCATCGCTCTCTTCGAGCACGAGGTCGAGCCGCGCAGCGAGCATCGACACTTCGGTCTCGTGGTCGACGACGTGGCGGCCGTGATCGCGGCTGCCCGTGAGTGCGGTGCCGGCATCCGCGGACACAACGTCGGCGACCCGTGGGGTAATCGCTTCGACGTTGTCGCATACAGCGACGTGCAGTTCATGAAGGCCGACCCGGTGCTGCGTGCCCAGAACGCCGGCCATCTGAGCAAGAGCGACTCCGCCCTGGCGGAACTGCGAGAGAAGGGAATCGCACTCTGACACCGGTCGTCGAGGCGGCCGAACTCGCGAGGAAGCCCGTGCTCACAGCTTGCCGGACGCCCGGATGCCTGGTCCGGCGGGCGGCGTCGCCACAGAACGAGGAAGGGGAGCCGTAGCTCCCCCTCGATCGTGTCTAGCGCTCGCGAACGCTGCGATCAGGCGCAGACGCCCTGAGTGACGACCGTGTTCGTGAACTTGTCCGTCCAGTACTGGCCGAGCGAATCGTGCTGCAAGCCGAGACCGTTCATCATCCCGACGTACGTCCAGCTGTAGCCGCTCTTCTGGACACCTCCGATGTTGATGATCGGCCCAAGGATGTTGCCGAACACAACGTCACCCGTATCCACGGCGTCCTGGCCCGGCGTCGAGTCCGTGGTGCCGTAGAACTGACCGGTGCAGGGGTTCGTGGTGATCGCCCAGCTGTGGAAGTAGGTGGCCCCACCCGGAACGGTGGTGGTAGCAGTCAGCGTGCTCGACCCCATCTGGAAATGGCTCGTGGATGCGGGTGTTGCCGACGCGAACGCGGCGACTGACATCGAAGCGACAGCCGCGATGGCAGCCGCGAGAATGATCCTCTTCAAGGGTATTGCCTCCAAATCTTGTGGGATTGACAGAAGCCCGCCAGATCAGTCCCGCCGTTCACGCCGGGTCGCAGAACTTCTGCTTTCAATGTAGGGGCGGCCCCGGTGGCGGGATATGACACAAACAGGTCAATCGGTCGCGCCACGGCCGTATTGGTGCCGAGGAAGGCGGAATGTGACAGGAGCAAACCGCGCAAAGGGAGGGTGTTGCACCCCCGCGGGGCGCGCGCTAGGGTGATCGTGCCTCGGAGAGCGACCGAGGACGGACGGAGAGGAGGCGTGATGCTTGCAGTGCGCAGCCTGATCCAGTCGGGGCTGGTGCGTGTAGCCGCCGCGTGTTTCGCTGCGCCACTGCTGGCCGGCGGGGCGTGTGCCGTGGTTCCGGGGACCGCAGCGGCCGCCGGAACGCAGTCTTCAGCCGCCCCGGCCTGCCCCGACGCGAACGTCGCCGCTTTCGGCCCCAACGTCTGCGTATTCACCGACACGATGAGCCAGGCCGCGGTCCAGAGCGACCTGAACAACATCGCCACCCAGCAGGTCCCCGTTGCCGACCAGTTCACCAGCCGGAGATACGCCGTCTTCTTCCGGCCGGGGACGTACGGGTCTGCCGCCGATCCCCTGGTGTTCCAGGTCGGTTACTACACCGAGGTCGCCGGTCTCGGCTCGATGCCCCAGGATACGGTGATCAACGGCGCGATCGACGTGTTCAACAACCTCTGCACTCCGGGAACCTCGAACTGCAGCTCGGACGACAACTTCTGGCGGTCGCTGTCGAACGTGACCCTCAACGTCGACCTACCGAGCACGCCGCCGGCGTACTCGCCGCCGACTAGCGATCCGTTCGGCGCGGGCTGCGACAACAGCGCCGAGATGTGGTCGGCATCCCAGGCCGCCCCGATCCGGCGCGCCGTCATCAACGGCAGCGTGGTCTTCCAGGATTACTGCGCCTCGAACAACTTCGCCAGCGGCGGGTTCATCGCCGACAGCACCGTCAGCGGGACGCTCAACTTCTTCGGCAACCAGCAATACATGGTCCGCAACAGCTCCATCGGCGGAGCGAACGGATGCCCGAACGGACTGTGGAACATGGTCTACTCGGGCGTCCAGGGCGCTCCGTCGCCGGTGTTCAGCGGTCAATGCCAGCAGAACACGGTGCTGCCGTCCAGCCCCGTGACCGAGGAAGAGCCGTTCCTCTACACCGACGCCCAAGGCAACTACGACGTGTTCGTCCCCTCCGTCCAGCACGACACCGCGGGGCCCGCTTGGGCCGGCGGGCCGGACGCGGGGACGTCGATCCCGCTCAGCCGGTTCTTCGTCGCCACACCGGACACCCCCGCCGCGGTGATGACCGTGGCGGCGGCCCTGGGCCGCGACCTCATCCTCACCCCCGGTGTCTACAACCTCGACCAGCCGATCGTGGTCACCCGCCCGGACACCGTCGTCCTCGCCCTCGGCTTCGCCACACTCGTCCCGCAGCACGGCAGTGCAGCCATGGTCGTCGTCCCGAACACCGGAGTGAAGCTGTCCGGTCTCATCATCGACGCGGGCCCGGTCACCTCGCCCGTGCTGCTCTCGGTCGGAGTCCCCTTGCCGGCTGGGTCCGCTGCCGCGAGCGACCCGGACGTCGTTCAGGATGTGTACTTCCGCATCGGCGGGGCGGAGACCACGCCGGTGTCGGCGACGGTCAGCCTCCTGGACAACGCGGACCACTCGATCATCGACGACGTCTGGGCGTGGCGCGCCGATCACGGCAACGACGTCGGCTGGACGGCCAATACGGCCAACACCGGCGTCGAGGTGACCGGCGACGACGTCACCGCCTACGGCTTGGCGGTAGAGCACTACCAGAGGTACGAGACGATCTGGTCCGGCCAGGGCGGCACGAATGTCTTCTTCCAGAACGAACTGCCCTACGACCCGCCCAGCCAGCAGGCGTGGATGGCCACTCCGACGCGGGACGGCTATCCGGCGTTCCTCGTCACCAACGGCGTCGACAGCTTCCAGGGCTACGGCATGGGCAGCTACGTCAACTTCGCCCAGACGACGGCAACCCTCCACAACGCCGAGGCGTTCCAGGCACCCGACAGCGCCGGCGTGCAGTTCCACAACATCTTCGGGGTCTGGATCTCGGGCTCCGGCGGCGACGACTCGATCATCAACGGCACCGGCGGCCCGGTGACCTCGACCAACCCCGGAACGGTGGGGCCCGTCGACGTCACGAGCTACCCCTGACGAAACTCCCCGGCCTCGATTGGAGCGTAGGGACAACCATGGCCACGATCCACGTCCATCGGACGACCACCTTGACGCCCGACCAGTTCATCGCCGGGCTGACCGACTTCGGGCCCCACCGCTCCGAGCTGTTCCGGAACAGCACCGATCGCTATCTCGAGGTTCACGACCAGGGCCCAGGTGAGGCCGACGTCACCGAGGGATCGAGCGGCATCTGGGAACGCCTGCACTACGACTGGTCCGATCCGAGCCGCGTCGTCCTCACGACCACCGATTCGAACGTGTGGGGAGGCAACTCGGGTCATACCTACACCTTCACGCGGTCTCCAGACGGGACAACAGGCATCGACGTCGACATCGTCCGCGAGGGCAAGAACGCCAAGGGACGGGCGCTCGAGATCGCGGTCAGGCTCATCGGCAAGCCGATGTTGGACAAGCAACTGGGCGCGACCCTCAAGGCGATCGAAGCCCGAGACGCCGAGAAGCCTTCAGAGCTCACGTAGACGCCACGACGGCGCACGTGTTCGTCGGCCGGGTGGGAGCAGGGAAGGTCAGCACCTGGACGTCCGCGGACGGGAAGTTGTCGGCCTTCTGGTCGCAGCCGAAGTCCTTTCCGGGTCGTCCGTCGACCCGCACCATTGCCGGGAAGCCCGGCCGCCGCTCGGCGTAGGCCGGGCCCGCAGGATCGCGCGCTGAGCCTACGCGGCTGTCGTTCGTTCAGCGACCCGACAAACGTCGCGCCGTAGACATTCCCACTGTCTATGGGGCGAACGACACGCGCCCGATCGGCGCGTACCGTCGCTTGCGAGCAGTTCGCCGAAAGCAACCGGGGCGGTTCCCTGGGAGTGGCTAAAGCGGCGAGCGAGATCCGTCAACGAAAGGAAGGTTCCGACATGCACGCCTTCGTGCCGTCCCGTTCCGGCACTCACCACCTCGCCAGAGCCCTCGCTCGGATGCTGGTCGTACTCGCATGCGCCGCTCCGACGTGTGGATTTGTCGCCAAGCTCGTGGCCGCCGGACGGGAGGATCGGCCGTGAACGCGCTCGCCGAGCCCCTCACCTCCACGACCTACGAGTCGTACGGCTGCCGCGTCAACGCCGTCACGCCGGAGACGTTGTTCGCGCGGTACGCGGAGGCCGGGTTCCTCTACGAATCGAAGCTCGCGCGGCTGAAGCCGTTCATGCCGCGCATCACCGAGAACTGGCGGAAGGCGCTTCGCGCAGGCGAGCTCGTGCACTGGATCGCGACGTTCGAACGGCCTGAGCTCGGCGCCTGGGCTTCGATCAGTTCCTGGCGCAGCACGCACGGCGGCTGGAACACCCAGCACCTCGTCGGGATCGGCGGGCCGGCGGGAAGCCGTGCAGTGATGCTCGCAGGACAGGCCGTTCGCATCCGTGACGGATTCGACTCGGCTCACCAGAACTGGTTCCGCCCCGAGAACCGGTTCCCGAACCGGCTCTTCGGATCGATCGTGAACAGCGTCGGCGAGGATCATGCCGCTGTCGTCCCGCACCAGATGCTCTCGATTCCCGTCGCTCGCGCCCGGTTCCTCCTTGGCCATCACACCGTACGTCCCCAGGAGCAACCCGAAGAGGTCGGCGTCCACTCGCTCGCAGTCGCGACACGCGGCGCCGTCTACGCCTCGGCCGAGGAACTCGATCACGACGACCTCCTGCTTGCGCAGGTCGACGACCTCTACGCAATGGTGGGGCTTCGCCGCTACCGGCGGATCTGGGTCGCCTGGCAGGGCGACACCCCGCTCGGCGCCGCGATCGCATGGCGCGGGCCGCTCGGATTCAACTTCAGCTTCCTCGAGAACCGTTGCGATCTCCTCCTCGCCCCGAAGCTCTCGTTCGCACACCGGGAGGCTGTTGCCCGCGCCCTGCTCGCAAAGGCGTCGACCTGCTACCGCGACTTCGAACCGGCAGAGATCCCGATCGTCGTGCTCGACTGCGATGCTCCTGCGGTCGTCGCTGCGGGTGCCACCCCGATCCGCCACTACACGCAGAGCATCTGGCTGAAGGACGGGTTCGAGCCGATGTACGAGCACTTCGCGCACTTCTACCGGCGAATCGAGCGAGCGTACGGTCGCTCCGGGCTTGCCGCCGTCCCTGCCGTCTCGATCCCGAACGGAGACCACGCCCATGTCCGCTAGCTACCTGATGGAACACCCCAAAGAAGCACAGCGCCTCGCCGACAAGGTAGACGCCGACGCCTGGGTCGCCACCCATCTCGCGCAACACCTCCGGCCCGGCGCCCGCATCCTCGACGTCGGGTGCGGGCCCGCTGTCATCGCCGGGGCCGTCGCCGATTCGACGCCCACCGCCGAGATCGTCGCGCTCGACGCCAGCCCCGCCCGGATCGCCGTCGCCGAACAGATCCTCGAGCCGCATCCCAACGCGACCGCGATCCTCGGCCGGGCCGAACATCTCCCCTTCCCGGACAACAGCTTCGACTTCGTCTACTCCCGCTTTCTCCTCGAATACCTCCCCGACAAGCAGCAAGCGGTGAACGAGCTCGCCCGCGTCTGCCGCCCCGGTGGCACCGTCCTCATTCAGGATCTCGACGGGCAGCTCGTGAACCACTACCCGCCCGATCCGCTCCTCGAGCAGAGCCTCACCCAGGCGCTCGCCGTGCTCGCGCGAACCGGGTTCGATCCTCACGTCGGCCGCAAGCTCTACCACCTCGTGCAGCAGGCGTTCCTCACCGCGATCCGCGTCCAGACGGAGACCTACCACCTGATCGCAGGCTCGATCACGGCCGCCGAACGCAAGCTCTGGGCGGCGAAGCTCGAAATCGCCGCACGGGCTGCCGCGCGCGAAGGGCTCGAAGACGCCCAAACCACAGCCGAGCGGCTCCTCGACTACCTCGATCGGCCCGAGACCATCACCTTTTCCCACCTGTTCACGGTCACCGGCACGAAATCGGGGTCCTGCGGCCCGTAATTGCGGCTCTACTGCCGGGCCGCTCCGACGGGAACCCGCGCCAACGTACGAGTAAGGCGCCGGCGCTCCATCCCGCCTAAAGGGTGGCAAGTGGGCGGGTGCGCAGGCCCAGCACGAGCGAGGTGGCGAGCCCGACGACGCCGGCCGCGGCGGCGGTGCCGCAGAGGAGGAGCCCGGAGGCGAGCCCGAAGTTGATCGCCGGCCCGCTGTGGACGCCGAGTGCGAGCAGGACAGCAGCCGTCGCGCCGACGTTGGCGACGGCGCCGCCAGAGGCGATCGGGATCAGCGAGGCTGCGGCGGAGAAGCAGAGCACGACGAGCGCCAGGGTCGGCGAGAAACCGACCCCGAGCGCGGCCAGGAGCAGCGTGCTGCCGAGCGCTCGGGTGCTCCAGCAGCCGAGGAGGAAGAACCACGCGGCGATCGCTTCGCGCGTGGTCCCGCGCGGGTGGTCGGCGACGCGGCCGAGGAGCTTGGACAGCCGCGCACGGCGGGCCACGAGGGGGAGCCGCACGAGATGCTGGCCGGCGACAAGGATCCCGCACGAGCCGACGCCGAAGAGCACGACGAGGATCAGCGGCGCACGAAAGGTCGACGAACTGGTAGCGGTCGCGGAGATCGACAGCGGCAGGAACGCGACCGCGTCCACGAGGCCAAGCGAGATAATCGAGAGCGCGATCGCCTCGAGACCGAGCTTGACGCCGCGCATCCGGCGCAGTGTCCCGATCTTGACGAGGTAGTCGAGGCGGAACGGCAAGACCACCCCGCTCGCCGCGGCAGCGCCGCAGGCGGCCAGGCAGCGGGCCCGGTCCGGGCGCTCGCTCGCCGGGAAAAGCTTCTGCCAACCGAGGGCCCGCAGGACGTAACTCCCGAAGTAGAAAAGGACGGCCGCCGCGACGAGGGGCATGTGCGCGCGCTCCAACGGCCAGTTCGTGTGCGTGAACCTATTGCCAAGCAAGACGACCGAAGCGATCGTGACGAGCGCGAACCCGACCCCAATCCCGAGGCGAACACGACTACGGGCCCTTGGAGGAGCCTCGCTCGACGGACTGACGGGAATCGACGCCATGAAGTGATTGTCGGCCACACAGCCCCGAACCTGATCACTCGATTACCACAGGCGCGATCGTGCGAACTGGTCCTCACGGTAGCGACCAGTTGTGAAGAACTCGATTAATCTTCCCCGTGCGCTCCGGTCGTTCCCCCCGGGCCTCCGGCGGGCCCATCGACGATCCTTTATGAGCGGCTGCAAAAAAACAGTAGGATCGCACTCGTGGCAGGAGTCACGTTCGACGCGGTGACCAAACGGTATCCGGATGGAACCATTGCGGTGAACCATCTGGACCTGGTCATCCGCGACGGAGAGTTCGTCGTCCTGGTCGGCCCGTCGGGATGCGGCAAGACGACGGCGCTGCGGATGGTCGCGGGACTCGAGGAGATCAGCGAGGGTGTGATGACGATCGGCGACCGTGTCGTCAACTACGTTCCCTCGCGCGATCGCGACATCGCAATGGTCTTCCAGAGCTACGCGCTCTACCCGCACCTGAGCGTGTACGAGAACATCGCCTTCGGCCTGAAGGTGAAGAAGGTGCCGAAGGCAGAGATCGAGCGCCGGGTCCAGTACGCCGCCAACGTCCTCGGGCTCGGCCCGTTCCTGAAGCGCAAGCCGAGGGCCCTCTCCGGGGGCCAGCGCCAGCGTGTCGCGATGGGGCGCGCGATCGTCCGCGAGCCGGCGGCGTTCCTGATGGACGAGCCGCTCTCCAACCTCGATGCGAAGCTCCGAGTGCAGATGCGCGCCGAGATCGCGGGCCTGCAGCGCGACCTCGGCGTCACCACGATCTACGTCACCCACGACCAGACCGAGGCCATGACCATGGGCGACCGCGTCGCCGTCATCCGCAAGGGCGAGCTCCAGCAGGTCGACCACCCGCAGAGGCTCTACGACCATCCGGTCAACCTGTTCGTGGGCGGCTTCATCGGCAGCCCTTCGATGAACATGATCGAGGCGTGCAGCGCGACCTCGGCGTCACCACGATCTACGTCACCCACGACCAGACCGAGGCCATGACCATGGGCGACCGCGTCGCCGTGATCCGTAAGGGCGAGCTCCAGCAGGTCGACGATCCGCAGAGGCTCTACGACCATCCTGTCAACCTGTTCGTCGGCGGCTTCATCGGCAGCCCGTCGATGAACATGATCGAGGCGACGCTCGAGCGGCAAAACGGCGGCTTCGCGGCCGGCCTCGGCAAGCAGTCGCTCGCCGTGAGCCCCGAGACGCTCGCTGCGCGGCCGGGCCTCGCGGCCTACGCCGGCCGCACGGTCGTCGTCGGCATCCGGCCCGAGGACCTCGAGGACGCATCGCTCGTTCCCGATACGCCCCCCGACCGCCGGCTGGACGGGACGATCGAGCTGACGGAGGCGCTCGGCTCGGAGATCATGGCGCACTTCCGGATCGACGCGAAGCACGCGGTCACCGAAGACGTCCGCGAGCTCGCGGAGGACACCGGCGACGAGCGGACCGCAAGCGCGCTCGAGGAGGCGGAGACCGCGACGCTCGTCGGCCGGTTCGGGCCGCGCTCGAAGGCCGTCTCGGGCGAGAGGCTCGAGGTCGCCGTGGACACCCGCTCCATGCACTTTTTCGATCCCGAGTCCGGGCTGGGGATCTATGACGGAACACAATGAAAGGAGCAGTACTGTGAAGAAACGCTACTTGCTCGGCACCGCAGCGTCGGCGGTCGTCCTCATGGTCGTCCTTGTCGCCGCAGCATCGGGGGGCGCCGCGAAGACAACTGCGGCGCGTGCCGCGACGGCCCGGGCGGCGGTCTCCGGGACCGTCACGTTCGACGGGATCTGGACCGGGTCGGAGGCGGCTTCCTTCGGCGACGTGATCAAGGCGTTCAACAAGCAGTACCCGAACGTCAAGATCAACTACAAGCCGCTCGGCAACAACGAGACGACGGTGCTCGCGACCGCGATCACCGGCGGGAACCCACCGGACATGGCGGACATTGCCGCACCGGGATACGTGAAGCAACTCGTCCAGCAAGGCCACCTGAAGCCGATCACCTACGCGAAGTCGGCGATCAGCGCCAACTTCGCGCCCTCGTGGCTGCAGCTCGGGACGTTCAGCGGCAAGCTCTACGCGCTCGTCTTCAAGGCGTCGAACAAGTCGCAGCTCTGGTACAACGTCCGGGACTTCAAGGCGGCCGGGATCAAGCCGCCGGCGACGTTCAAGAGCCTCCTGTCGGACGCTCAGACGCTGAAGGCCTCCGGCGTGCCGGCATACTCGATCGGAGGGTCGGACGGCTGGACGCTCACCGACCTGTTCGAGAACATCTACCTGCGCACCTACGGGCTCGCGAAGTACAACCAGCTCACGGCGCACCAGATCAAGTGGACCGACCCGTCGGTGGTCTCGGCCCTGAAGACGATGGCCAAGATCCTGGGCGATACGTCGAACATCTATGGAGGCACGAGCGGAGCGCTGCAGTACGGCTTCAACGACTCCGTCACGAACGCGTTCGGGACGCCGTCGAAGGCCGCGATCGTGTTCGAGGCCGACTTCGTCTCGGGCGTCATCCTCTCCTCGACGAAGTCGAAAGCCGGGTCGGGCTTCGACGTGGTGCCGTTCCCGTCGATCACGACCGGCCCGAACTCGACCGCGGTCGAGATCAGCGGAGACCTGTTCGTCACCTTCCGCGACAACCCCGCGATCGAGGCGTTCGTGAAGTTCCTCGCGACGCCCGCGGCGGCCAACGCGTGGGCGAAGGAGGGCGGCTTCGTGACGGGCAACCACAACGTCGACCTCGGAGCGTTCCCGGACAAGATCGACCTCGCAGACCAGCATGCCGTCCAGACGGCGAAGCAGGTCGTGTTCGACATGTCGGACGAGCAGCCGGCGGCGTTCGGCTCGACGACCGGCCAGGGCGAGTGGGGGCTGTTCCAGAAGTTCCTGCAGAACCCAAGCAACGCGAGCGGCATCGCCAAGCAGCTCGAGAGCGCTGCTGCCTCTGCCTACAAGTCGAGCAAGTAACACACGGATGAGCGCGAGCGGAGTCACGGCGGAGCCACCGGGGACGGTGGCTCCGCCTGCGCCGCCCCCGAGGCCGGCGTTCTCGCGCTACGTCAACGGCGGCGCATTCCTGGCGCCGACGCTCTTCCTACTCTTCATCTGGCTCGTCTATCCGACCGTCTACACGTTCGTCCGAAGCTTCTTCGGGCCGACCGGCTACGTCGGCAGCTGGGTCGGGATCGACAACTACAAGCGGCTCTTCACGACCTCGACGCTGACCACGGCGATCGAGAACAACGCGATCTGGGTCGCGGTCGTGCCGGCGACGGTCTGCGCGATCGGGCTCGTGTTCGCCGTCCTGACCGAGAAGATCCGCTGGGGAGTTGCCTTCAAGACGGCGATCTTCCTGCCGATGGCGATCTCGGCGTTTGCGACCGGCGTCACCTGGCGGATCATGTACCAGCAGGATCCCAGCCTTGGAGCGATCAACGCGGTCTCGAAGGTCGGCATCCGGCGTCTTCAGCCCGGCCGGCGTCCTGCCGAGCGCGTTCCCCTCGATCCCGCAGCTGCAGACGACCCCGTCGGGAGCGCTCGTGCTGAAGAAGCCCGTCTCACCCGGGGATGTCGCACTGCTGCCCCTGACAGGGATCCCGCCGGACTCGGTGCCGAAGGGCGCCGTGCAGGCGGTTGTCCCGCCCGCGAGGAAGGGCGAGATCACGGGCACCGTCTGGCGCGACTTCACACCGGGCGGCGGCAAGCCGGGCGTGGTGGACAAGGGCGAGCTCGGCCTGCCCGGCGCCACGGTCGAGCTGCGGTCGTCGACCGGGAGCACCGTCAAGTCGACGACGTCCGCAGCGAACGGGTCGTACGAGTTCACGAACGTCGCACCGGGCAGCTACCGCGCGGCGGTCGGCGCCCAGACATTCGCGAAGCCGTTCGGCGGCTTCTCCTGGCTCGGATCGAAACTGATCACTCCTTCGCTCCTGATCGCCTACATCTGGATCTGGGCCGGCTTCGCCATGGTCGTGATCGGGGCCGGTCTCGCCGCGATGCCGCGGGACGTGCTCGAGGCGGCGCGCACCGACGGGGCGACCGAGTGGCAGGTGTTCCGACGGGTGACGGTGCCGCTCCTCGCACCCGTCCTCAGCGTCGTCCTGATCACGATGACGATCAACGTCCTGAAGGTGTTCGACCTCGTGATCTCGCTCGCGCCCGAGTCGCAGTACTCGAACGCGAACGTGATCGCGCTCGCGATGTGGCGCACCGCCTTCGGGGGCGTCGACGACTTCGGCACCGCGTCCGCGATCGCGGTGCTGCTCTTCCTGCTCGTCGTGCCGGTGCTGTTCCTCAACGTCCGCCGGTTCAGGGCCGACAACTGATGGCGACCAGGGCCGAAGCAATCGCTCTGCCGGCGCCGAAGGCGAAGACCTCGGCGAAGATCGTCTACCGCGTCTCGCGCTGGCCGCTCAACGTGCTGCTCGCCGGGATCGCGCTCCTCTGGCTCGTGCCGACGATCGGCCTCTTCGCCACCTCGATCCTCCCGCAGTCCGCGCTCGCCTCGAAGGGCTGGTGGCAGATCTTCGCGCACCCGAGCCTCGCGACCTTCTCGAACTACCGGGCGCTCTACCACAACTCCGGCCTGACCTCGGCGCTCCGGACGACCGCGTTCATCGCCGTCGGGAACACGGTACTCGTCGTGCTTCTCGGCGCGATGGCGGGCTACGCGCTCGCCTGGCTCGAGTTCCCGGGCCGCGACTGGGTCTTCATCGTGATCGTCGGGCTGCTCGTCGTGCCGCTCCAGATGGCGCTGATCCCGATGTTCAAGCTCTACGACGAGACCGGCACCTACGGCTCGATCATCAGCATCATCCTCTTCCACGCCGCTTTCGGCCTGCCGTTCGCGGTGTTCCTGATGCGAAACTTCTTCATCGGGATCCCGAAGGACATCATGGAATCGGCACGCATCGACGGCGCCAACGAGCTCTGGATCTTCCTGCGCCTGATGCTGCCGCTCGGCCTGCCCGCGATCGCCTCGCTCGCGATCTTCCAGTTCCTCTGGACGTGGAACGACCTGATCGTCTCGCTCACCTTCGGCGTCACGCCGATCACCGTCTGGATCTTCGGCCAGCTCCGCGAGTTCGGGACGAGCATCGACGTGATCGCGCCCGCCTCGTTCATCTCCCTGGTCGTACCGCTCGCCGTCTTCTTCGCGTTCCAACGCTACTTCGTGCAAGGCCTGCTGGCGGGCTCGGTGAAGTAATGGCCGGGGAGCCGGCCGTGGCGGTCGTCGGGTCGGGCCTCGCCGGCTTCACCGTGTACCAGACCCTGCGCCGGGGCGGGCTCGCGCCGGAGGAGATCGCCGTGTTCGGGACGGAGGCCGACCCGACGGCGGCCTGGCGGCGGCGCGCGGCCGCGATCCGCCAGCGCGAGATGCGCTCCGAGAGCGACGGCCACTGCAGCCCGACGACCTTTCCCGGGCTCGCGGTCCGCTCGGCGGTGAGGCGCCGCTCACCGGGGCCGCTCATCGCCTCCGTGCTCGACCGCTACCACCCGACGGTCGCCGAGTTCCTCGCGCACGTCGCCGAAACTCCGCGAGAGAAGCGGCTGGGACCGGAGCGTTCGGGCGGCCCGGATCGGCCGTGTGGCGCCCGTCGAGGGCGGCTTCGAGCTCGACGGCGAGGGGCCGTTCCGCCACGTCCTCGTGGCTCCCGGCCACCCCGGGCTGAACGTCCCCGAGGAGCTGCGCGATCACCCGCGCGCCGTCCATGCCTACGAGCCGCACGAGTACGGGCGGACTGTCACCGTCGTCGGGGCAGGCTTCACGGCCGCGACCGAGTGGTTGAACGCGCTCGAGGCGGGCTCCGAGGTCGTCTCGGTGCGGCGCCGTGAGCCCGTGCGCCGCCCACTCAACGTCCCGCGCGAGTACCTCTCCCGGCGCGGCCTCACGGCGTTCCACCGACTCGGCCCGGGCGAGCGGGCGGCGCGGCTCGAGGGGCTCCTCGTCCCCTCTTATCCGTCGGGCCCGGCGTGGGACGAGCCGCTTGTGCGCGCCGCCGCCGAAGGCCGGTTCCGCGTCGAGGCCTCGGTCAACGGCAGCGAGCAGGTGATCTGCGCGACCGGGTTCCTGTCCGGGTTCGGCCACGACCCGCTGCTGGCGCGCCTCGTGGCCGAGCAAGGGCTCGCGACGGTCGAGGGCTGGATCGTGCTCGATCCCGACGGGTCCGTGCCCGCCCTCACCGACGGCTCGCGGACGCTCGGCCTCGCGGGCGCACCGGCACAGTGGGCGTTCCCCGCCGCGGACACGCTCGCCGGTGCGCGCTATGTCGCCCACGGGTTCCTGCGGAGGATCAGGGCATGTCGTACACGCTGAGAGGACGGGTCGAGTCGAGGCTCGCGGCCTTCGTGCCGCTGGTCGCGGTGGCGTGCGTGCTCGCGCTCGTTCTGCACCGCTGGTGGCCGATCGAGGCTGCCGCTCTGATGATCGGCGTCGGGATCTGCCTCGACGCGCAGGTCTACCACCGCCTGCTCCCCTACCAGCCGGGCTGGGCCGCCGTGCCGATCGGCCTCGTCGAGCTCGGCGCGCTCGTCGGGCTGATGCACCTCCTCGGGATCGCGGCTCCCTTCTGGGAGGCGGCCGCGCTCCTCGCCGGCGGCTGGCTCCTCGCACAGGTGCTCGGCCACGCGGGCTTCCCGCTCGTACGACTCGAGTACGCCGAAGCCGGTGGCGAGCTCGGCCGGCTCGGCCTCGTCTCGGCCGCCGCCGTCGTGACCGTGCTCGCGGGCGCTGCCGGCACCGCCTACGCGCTCGAGCCCCCGGTCGTCCATCTGAAGGCAGGCGTCTACCGGGGGCCGCTCGTGATCAAGCGCCGCGAGGTGCTGATCGGCGAGCCGGGAGCGGTCGTCCGGGGCGGCATCGTCGTCGACGCGGATGACGTGACGATCAAGAACGTCTCGGTGGTCGGGGGCATGAACGGGATCACGGTCGACGGCGTCCACGGCACCGTCCTCGACGGCGTCTCGGTCTCGGGCTCGAAGCTCGACGGCATCCACGTCCGGCTCGCCGGGATCGTGATCAGGAACTGCTCGATCGACCTGCACGGCAACCCGATCGGGCAGGGAATCGACATCTCCTACAACATCGGGATGGGGATGAGCATGGTCGAGGGCTGCACGATCGTCGGCGGGATGGAGGGGATCACGACCCATTCCTCGATGACCCAGATCATGGGTGACCGCGTCAGCGGGACGACCCAGCACGGGATCACCGTCACCGAGATGTCCATGGGGACGGTGATGGACAGCGAGGTCTCGAATGCCACGGGCGTGGGCATCTATTGCAACGACCGCTCGATGTGCATGATCGAGCACAACACCGTCGTCGGCATCCGCCCGGACACGGCCTCCGGCAACCCCACGATGGGCGGCCTCGGCGTCCTCGCAGACTTCCAGTCCGACGCCGAGCTGCGGGGGAACCAGTTGAAGTCGAACCCGGTGCCGATGGGCGCGGTCATGAACTCCCAGATCGCCGCGACCCACTGACGAAACGAGCTCAGCCGGCGAGCGCGGCGCCCGACGACGGACGTACGACGAGCTCCCCGGGCAGAACGACGACCCGGGCGCGCTCGTCCACGCGGCCGGCGAACCGGTCGAGCAGGAGCTGCATCCCGATCGTCCCGAACGTCTCGGCCGGCTGCGCAAGGACGGTCAGGAACGGATCGATGCGCGATGCCTCCCCGAGGTCATCGAAGCAGACGAGTGCCAGGTCGTCGGGAATGTCGAGGCCACGCTCGCGGGCAGCCTCGGCAACGCCGACGGCTGCGACGTTGTTGACGGCAAAGATCGCGGTCGGCGGTTCCCGAAGCCCGAGGAACTGCAGCGTCGTCGCAAGAGCGCTCTGCGGGTCGATCGCTCCCGAGGCGGCGACCAGCTCGAGCCGGACCTCGATCCCGGCCGCCTCGAGCGCCTCCCGGTAGCCCAGGATGCGATCGCGAGACGTCGAGACATCGGTCGGCTCGGCGACGATCCCGATCCGGCGATGTCCGAGCGCGACCAGGTGATCGACGAGCGCCCGCGCTCCGGCGACGCTGTCGCCCTGCACGAGGTCGCCGTCGTACCCCGGGACCGAGCGATCGACGAGGACGAACGGCAGTTGGTGCCGCCCGAACGACCGTAGAAGCGGCCCCGAGCGGTCGCTCACCGGGGCGATCAGGACGCCCTCGACACCGGAGACGAGCAGGTCCTCGAGGTGCCGGCGCTCGCGCTCGAGGTCCCCGTGGCTGTTGCAGAGGATCACCTGACGGCCGTTGCTCCACGCAACGTCCTCGGCGCCCCGGACGACGAGGGTGAAGAACGGGTTGGCGATGTCGGGAACGACGACGCCGATCGTCTTGCGCCGAGGAGCCCTCCTCGGCACGTACCCGAGCTCCGCGATCGCCGCCTCCACCCGGCGCCGCGTCGCCTCGCTGACTCTGGGCTCGGCGTTGACCACCCGCGACACGGTCATCGCGGAGACACCGGCGAGCCGGGCGACATCGCGAAGGGTGGCGCTCATCGATGTTACTCTAACATAGATTTCCCGTGTGTATCCGCGCTTTTACTGGTCTGACTCTGGTAGAACAACGTTTGTAACACTGACGTCCCCCAAAAAATTCGGAGGAGCAATGACCGTGACGACTTTCAAACTGCTGCGGGCCCTCATGGGCCTCGAGGCCGGCCGCTCGTGTCGGTCTTGCGGGGAGCCGATCCTCGGTGCTGACCCGTTTGGACAGAGCGAAGGCGTGTGCAGGCCGTGCCGACACCGGCCTGCTTGATCCGCGACACTCCATAGCGGGCGGCCCGGTACCGGCGTGCCGGGGAGACCGCCTCGAGCTCGCGACGCGCACGCTCGTGTCGTTGCTCACGGCAGGGCAAGGCCGTACGTCCTGATCGCGGTTCCGGCGAGGACTTCCGGGTCGTCGCCGACGATCGCAATCGCGTCGCCGTACTCGGAGGCGAGCAGGCACACCGGCCAGTCCGACCCGAACATGCAGCGCTCGGGGCCGAACCAGTCGAGAGCACTCTCCACCGTTCCCTCGGGGTCCGCCTCGGTGAAGAGGCCCGAGAGCTTGCACGTCACATTCGGGAGCCCTGCGAGCGCCGAAACCCCTCGTGCCCAATCGTCGCGGTCCAGGGCCGGCGCCTTCCCGGCATGATCCAGCACGAAGCGAACCTCGGGGTGCCGCCGTGCAGTCCGAGTCGCGGCGGGGAGCTCGCGGGGACGGACGAGAAGGTCGTAGGCGAGCCCGGCGGCCCCGACCGCGGCCAAGGTCGTCGTCGGACGCGCGTTCGCGTCGGCACCCGCGCTCCTCGTCGTGATCTCCCCGACCGTCGGGGTCGACGTTGCCTCGAAGGAGGCCCTGCTCGGCGCGATCGACGAGGCCCGTCGCGGCGGCACCGCCGTGCTGCTCGTGTCGGATGACCTGGACGAGCTTCGCATCTGCACGCGCCTCCTCGTGATCCGTCGCGGCACGGTCGTCCGCGAGTTCACGCCGCCGTGGGAGAGGCAGGCGTTGATCTCCGTCGCCGAGGGTTTCGGGGCTGCCGCATGACGGATGCAGCCGTTGACTCAACGTTGGAGCAGAGCCCCGCGTTCACGCACACCGGCGGGCATGCCCTGCGCCGCTGGCTCCGCGAGCTCGCGCTGCTGCCTGCGATCGGGGTGCTCCTCGTCGTCGGGATCGCATCGAGCCCCGCCTTCTTCACGACCTCGAACCTGAGCAACACCGCACAGGCCTCGGCCGCGCTCGGCATGGTCGTCGTCGCCGAGACGATCATCCTGCTGACCGGGAGCTTCGACCTCTCGCTGCAATCGATCTACGGGCTCGCGCCGATGGTCGGCGCATGGCTGATCGTCCCGGTCAGCGGCCACGGGCTGGGCACGGACTGGAACCCTGCCGTGGGGATCCTCGTCACGCTTGCGATCGGCGCCGGGGTCGGGCTCTTCAACGGCTTCATGATCGTGAAGCTGCGCTTCAACGCGTTCATCTTCACGCTCGCGATGCTGATCCTCCTCGCCGGGATCCAGCAAGGCATCGTGAGCGGCCAGTCGGTCTACGACATGCCGGCCTCGTTCACCTACCTCGGGTCGGCGTACTGGCTCGGGTTCCCGGTCTCGGCCTGGGTCACGATCGGCGTCTTTCTCGTCGCCGGGCTGTTTCTTCGCTACCACCGCACGGGAAGGGCCGTCTACGCGATCGGCGGCAACGTCGAGGCGGCGCGCGCCGCCGGGATCAAGGTCGACCGAGTCCGGATCGGCATCTTCTGCGCCGCCGGCGCGCTGGCGGCGGTCGGCGGGCTGATGACCGCCGGGGAGGTGCTCACGGTCACGGCGAACCAGGGGAACAACCTCATCTTCACCGTGTTCGCCGCCGCGGTGATCGGCGGGATCGAGCTCGAAGGCGGCCGCGGCCGGATGCTCGGAGCGTTCACCGGAGTCGTGCTGCTCGGGCTCGTGACCGACGTGCTCGTGCTGCGGAACACGTCGACCTTCTGGATCGACGCGATCAACGGGGCGATCATCCTGCTCGCGCTCGGGATCGCGCGCCTCGTCTCGCTCGTCCGACCATGAGCCGGAGGCTTGCCGGGAAGGTCTGGCCGGCCGTCGACGGAGGCCTCACCGGCGGCAATGCCTGAGCTACCCGACATGCTCGTCGACTGTGGGTATTGCGGGCATCGCGGGGACCGGTTGCAGTGAATCCGGCACCGCCCGCTGACCGGCGATGCGGTTGACCATCGCGTCGGCGGCCGCGAGACCCGCAGCGGCCTGGGCGTAGCCGGGCTGGCCCAGCACGACCCCGGTGATCGCCGTCCGCTTGCCGTCGATCCAGCGAATGGCCCGGAAGGCGAAGCAGCCGCCGGCAGCGCTGTCCGAGCCGGTCTTGACGCCGACAAACCCGTCGTAGCCGAGCAATCTGTCGGTGTTCTGCACGGTGCCGGCGATCGGCAGCGACGCGCTCGGTGTCCCGACGGTGCTCGCGAACACCGGCAGGCGCATGGCCTGGTCGACGACACGCACCTGGTCGGCGGCTGTCGACACGGTCGCGCCGTCGTAGCCGCTCGGGTCGGTGTAGCGGGTGTGAGTCATGCCGAGCGACCGTGCCGCGGCATTCATCCGGGCCACGAACCGGCCCAGCGAGCCGGCGTCCCATCGCGCCAGAACTGCGGCAATGTTGTTCGCCGACGGCAGCAACAGGGCCTGCAGCGCCTGCCGTTCGGTCAACTCCTCACCGGCCTCGATGGGAACGACGGACTCGTCCTGTCCGGCCCGGCGGGCGGTATCGGCGACATCGGCGCCGGTCAGCGTGATCGTCGGGCCGTCCTCGCCGACCTGGAGCGGGTGGTCCCGGAGCACGACGTAGGCTGTCATCACCTTTGCAACACTGGCGATTGCGGCTGGGTGCTGGTCCGGACCAGCCTGGATCTGCGCCCGGCCTATCTGGACAGCGGCCTGACCAGATGTCGGCCACACCGTGCTGGGCACGGCTCCGCCGGCCACGCCGCGGTGCTCGCTGCGAAGAACATCGATGGGTGATGCGGCAGTCGACGATGGGGACGACAGCAGTTGGGAGCCGAGGGCTGCAGCGACTGCTGCGACGACGACGAGCAGAACGCCGACACGGATCCAGCGAGCCCCCGTCCGATAGGTCGTCGTCGGTGCGGGACGCCGAGCGGTCGTGGTTCGTGCTCGTTTGCGGTAGGTCATGCCTCCAGTCAAGCGAGCGTGGTGTTGCAGGCACGTATCCGGTTTTGGATATGCCGACGAAACACGCCAGCTCGTACCATCGAGGCGTGCGCGTGTTGATCGTGGAGGACGAGCCCTACCTGGCGGAGGCCATCCGCGATGGGCTGCGCCTGGAAGCGATCGCGGCAGATATCGCAGGTGACGGCGACACTGCGCTCGAGCTACTGAGGTTCAACGCCTACGACATTGCCGTCCTCGACCGAGACATCCCCGGCCCCACCGGCGACGAGATCGCCGAAGGCATCGTCGCCTCGGGCAGCGGGATGCCGATCCTGATGCTCACCGCTGCCGACCGCCTCGACGACAAGGCCACCGGCTTCGAGCTCGGCGCCGACGACTACCTCACCAAGCCGTTCGAGCTCCGAGAGCTCGTGCTCCGACTCAGAGCGCTCGACCGTAGGCGCGCCCACAACAGGCCGCCCGTGCGAGAGATCGAAGGTCTCCGGCTGGATCCATTTCGCCGAGAGGTCTACCGCGACGGCCGCTACGTCGCGCTCACCAGGAAGCAATTCGCAGTGCTCGAAGTCCTCGTCGCTGCCGAAGGCGGTGTCGTCAGCGCCGAAGAGCTACTGAAGCGGGCCTGGGATGAGAACGCAGACCCCTTCACGAACGCCCCTCGGATCACGGTCTCGGCACTGCGAAAACGTCTCGGCGAGCCCTGGATCATCGCCACCGTGGCCGGCGTCGGCTACCGCATCGACACAGGACCAGACACCGAGCGCGAGGGAGAAGAGCGTGGATAGAGCTCCGGGTTTGAGTGTTCGCCTCAAGCTCACTCTCAGCTACGCCGGTTTCCTCATGCTTGCCGGCGTCTTGATGCTCGCAGTCGTCTGGGTGGTCGTTCTGCGCTACATACCCGACGGTGCGCTCTACCACATGCACCCCTCGTGGTGGTTCGTCTTCGACCGCTCCGATCCCCTACACGGCTTCGGCTCGGTCGCGGCCATCGTGCTGGCGTTCCTGCTGGTGTTCGGTCTGCTCGGAGGTTGGCTTCTCGCCGGCCGGATGCTCGCCCCCCTGACTCGCATCACAGACGCCACCCGCATCGCCGCGAACGGATCGCTCTCCCACCGGATCCAGCTGGAAGGCCGCACAGATGAGTTCCGCGAGCTCTCCGACACCTTCGACACCATGCTCGCCCGGCTCGAGGCACACGTAGCCGAACAGCAGCGATTCGCTGCCAACGCCTCCCACGAGCTGCGCACCCCGCTGGCGGTCACCCAGACCCTACTCGACGTCGCCCGCAACGATCCGAACCGCGACAACGGCGAGCTCGTCGACCGTCTCCACGCCGTCAACACCCGAGCGATCGACCTGATCGAAGCATTGCTCCTGCTGAGCCGCGCCGACCAGCGGTCCTTCACCCCAGAACACGTCGACCTCTCTCTCGTAGCGGAAGAAGCCACTGAAACGCTCCTCCCTCTCGCAGAACAACGCGGGCTCACCATCGAGACTTCGGCCGACGCGACCACCGCCCTCGGCTCACCCACCCTCCTGCTGCAACTGGCGACGAACCTCGTGCACAACGCGATCGTCCACAACCTGCCCGAGCACGGCACCGTTTGGGTCACGACGAGCGTCGAGAGCAAGAGCGTGGCTCTCACGGTCGAGAACACCGGCGAGAAGCTCACCCCGCAGCTGCTTTCCACGCTCGACGAGCCGTTTCAGCGGGGCAGCAGACGCACACGCACCGACCACGCAGGCGTCGGCCTCGGCCTGGCGATCGTCAAGAGCATCACCCAGGCACACGACGGAACCCTCACCCTCACCCCCCGGGCCGCCGGCGGGCTCCGCGTCACGGTACGACTACCCGCTGCGATGCCGCAGCCACAAGCCGTCAGCCGGCCGGTCGACCTGAGACTCGGTCGCGTCGGTGGCAGACGAGCTCAGATCCCCGGCGATTTGCGGTAGGGCAGGCGAGCGGATCGACGAATGTCCTCGCTCAGCGAACGTCGACGTAGGAGACTTCGATTGCGTTGTTTCCGTAGCCGAGCCGGTTCCACGGCGGTACGTCGGGCTGGGTGTTGCCGGCCGCGTCGGTTGCTCGGGCGCGGAGTGAGTGTCGCCCGACCCCTGGCGGCTCCCAGTCGAGCGTCCATTCTTGCCAGTGGTACGGCCCCGTCGGCGGCTCGACTCTCGCTGGATGCCAGTCCCCTTCGCCGGTGAAGCTGACATGGACTTCCGTGACCGGCCCGGTGCCTGACCAGGCCTTTCCACGAATGGTGTACGTGCCGGCGGCGATCGTCGCGCCGGGCGATGGATCTGTGATGCGGGCACGAACTCGCATCAGGGTGACGGGCTCGTGCTCGCGGTCTTCCCATTCGTAGATGTAGTGACCGGTCTGGAACTCGCCGATGTACGGCTCGGTGAGGACGTCGATCCGTTGCAGCCACTTGACGGAGGCGACTCCGTACCAGTGGGGCACGATCAGCCGGAATGGGGCTCCGTGGTCCGGGATGAGCGGCCGGCCGTTCATCTCGTAGGCGATCATGATCTCGGCAGCCGGGTCGGCCGCGTGTGGGAGTGCCAGCGAACGCACAAAACGCAACTCGGACCGGTCGGTGTCTGCGAGTACCGGCTTCAGGTGGTACGGCCCGTGGTCGGCTCCGTCGAAGCGGAGCTCGACGGCGTCGGCCGCCGGTCGCACCTGTTGGAGGACGTCCGTTAGAAGGGCACCCTTCCAGCGTGCCGTTGAGACAGCGAAGTCGCCCCATGGCTCGCCGGCGGGCAGCGGCCGGGTCGCGAAACGCCCGTTCCCGGCACATTCGAGCGTCACGGCTCGCTCGATCGCCGGCAGTGTGCGCAGGTCGTCGAGCGTGAGCGTGATCGGGTTGTCGACGGCACCGCCGATCGCGAGCGTGCCGTCGTGGGCCGGCACCTCGAAGTTGCTCCGGACGTAGTGCAACGCAACCGGGGTGATCTCGCCGTCGAGCGCCTCGGGGGCGCCTCTGCATTGAACGGCGCCGGATTGATCATGAGAAGCGCGGCGCGCGACCCTTCGAGCTCTTCTGTCACAGCCATGTCGTCAGTTCTCCTCGGGTGGTTGGTTTGGCGCGCGCGATGCCGGGCTCAGTAGTCGGGGTCTTTGAAGGTCGGGTCGCGGTTCTCGTTGAAGGCACCGATACCCTCGATGCGGTCGGGGTGAACGGCGGAGCGCCAGTGCGCTTCCATCATGATCGCAATCGCCTGTTCGGTCGGTTGCCCCTCGCCGGTCCGCACAGCGCGCTTCACCGACTGGACCGCGGTCGGCGAGTTGCCGGCGATCTTGGCTGCGATTCGCTGTGCAGCGTCCATCAGCTCGGCCTGCGGGTGGAGCTCGTTGACCATCCCGAGGCGGTAGGCCTCTTCCGCGGTTATCGGATCGCCGGTCATCAGCATCTGAAGTGCCTTCCCTGGCGGCAGCACGCGGGGCAGGAAAACCGGCGAGCCGCCGCCGGCTGCGAGACCGATCATCGCTTCGGGCTGGCCGAAGGTGGCGTTGTCGGAGGCGATGATGAAGTCGGTGCTCTGGGCGATCTCGGAGCCGCCGCCGTAGGCGATCCCGTTCACCGCCGCGAAGATCGGCTTTCGCAGCTGCCTCAGCGTGTACAGGGTGCGATCGAAGTCCTGACGCTGGCGGAGCCAGTCCTCCTTGGTCATGTTCTTGCGCTGCCGGAGATCACTGCCGACCGAGAACGCTCGTTTGCCGGCACCGGTGATGATCGCGACGCGAACCGACGAACTGACCGCGATCGTCTCGAGGATCTCGGTGAGCCGTGCGCCCATCTCGGTGGTGATCGCGTTGTCGGCCTGCGGCCGGTTCAGGGTGATCACCGCGACGTGCCCGTCGGCCGCGTAGTCGAGGAGCACCGGCTGATCGGGCTCGGCCTCGCCGGATGCCGGTGGCGCGAAGTCGAGCGCCTTCCAGCGGTCGGTTCCTGTGTGGATCGTTGCCACGTCTTCTCCTTCCGTCACGTTGTGAGCTCCCCCAGCCAGCGCAGTCCGCGCAGGCCCGGAGCGAAGCAGTACTCGCCACCGCGGGTGACGACGAAGGGCGGCAGTCCCTGCAGCCGGCGGCGGATCGGCCGCTGCGGGATCGTGAAGCCGCTCCCCTCCTCGCTCGCTCCGACGAGGGGATCCTTCTCAGCGGGCGCACCGATGAAGATGCCGTCGTTCAGCCACTGGGCCTTGACGAACTCGAACTGGCGCTTCAGGTGCGAGCCGGCAAACACGAAGATGATTCCCCGGTCCTCGCCGTCGTCGTCCAGCACGCCCTCGGGCAGCAGCGGCCCGTAGCTCGTGCCTCGACGAATCATCCGGTGCAGGCGCACGTTGACGCTCCCTTCGTGATCGAGTGCGTCGCGCGGGTTCGCGCGGCGGGCGTGGGCGCCGGCCGGGCACTTGAACCCGCGCAGGTCGTCACCGTAGAGAAAACTGTTGTTGCGCTTCGGGTCTCCGCCGAGCTCAGGGTCGTCGCGCTCCGGGGAGAGCGCCAGGGGCGCGCCGCTCTGCCAGCGTCCGACCATCTTTGCACCCAACAGTGCCTCTTCCTCGCGGCTTGCCGCGTTTGCATGCAGGTACTGCCGGTAGGCAGCGACCCGGGTGTGCAGCTTGCGGAACACGACGTAGGTGCCGTTGCGGCCGAGCACCTCGGGTCTCGGCATCGGTGGGAGCTCGCCCGTCTCGTCCGGGTAGCCGAGAACGATCTCTCCGGCCCTGATCGGCGCTTCCTGCGGGTTGGACGGCGGAATCCCGCTCCCCTCGACAGCGGGCTGGCCGATGCCGTCCTTGAAACCGAACGAGGTGCGCCCGGTCGGGAGCTGGTAGCAGTCCTGACGCCAGATCACCGCCACGCCGGGCAACCGTTCGTGCGCTTCTCGAGCCCGCTTCGCGAGCGCCTCCAGGCCTGATGCGTCAGGCGAGAGCACTGCCAACGCGACATGCACCTCGGCCGTCCCGAGCGGTTTCTCCCAACGCTCGGGGCTGCTCTCGCCGACATCACCGAGCTCGAACGCACGGGCCGCCATCCCCTGCCGAAACTCCGGCAAGAAACTGTCGAGCGACTCCTGCGGCACGCCCAGAGCCTCGAGGCCGCGATACGTGAAGGCAACCGTGATCCACGCGTCATGCCTCGAATTGCCCGACGGGCGACTGGCGTCGACGAACGGAATCAGGCGACGCACCAGCTCCCGTCCCGCCTCCCGGTCGTCGATCCGCAGCAGCAGATACCTGCCCACATACGGTGAAGGCCGTTCGTGCAGGGCGCCGCTCTGGATGTCGTCGAGCTCGAGGCTGACGTCCGCCACCTCGGTGGGCTCGCCCCGAGGCATCGCCATCAGTGGTGGTGCTCAGGTTGCTCGGGCGGATCCGCATTCGCAGGCGCGAGGTACGGGAAACTGCGCGAGCCTGGGCTCGTCGACCGGTCGACGCCGTCACGGATCACGGGGCCCTTCCCCGCGTTGATCAGCAACGTGAAGATCCTGTCCATCACGTCGTCGTTGAGCGCACGTCCACCACACGTCTCATGTGGCCGGCCGTCGCGCGCGGCGAGCTCGATCTCCAGGAACGAGCCCTGCTCGGCGTACGGCATGCCGGGATCCACGACGAGGTAATCGGCGAGAACGAGCTCGGTCAAAGGGTGCGTGCCATCATTTCCGAGCGGCCAATCGGTCTTACCGTCGAGACCGTCCCAGAAGGCGAGGTTGGCGTTGAGCCGCGCCCGGTAGGCGCCCGCGTAACCCTCGGCGAGCTGGAACCCATCCTCCATGTTGTAGAGATCGCGGATCTCGAGATCACGATTCACCTGATCGAACTGCTTTGGCGCCAGCATCAAATTCTTGACCTCCGGCCGCCCCACCCGCTCGATCCGCACCGTGAGCTTGCCCCGCGTCAACGTCTCCGCCACAACCCCGATCAGCCCTACCTCACCCAGGAACCGCGCGCAGTCGATCTCGACGACGAGGCTGAGAACGTTCTTACCGTCCATGTAGATCGACCCCGGATCGGTGAACGCGAGCTCGCCCGTCGCGATCGTCTTCAACGCCGCCGGAGCGTCCATGATGAACGGGTCCCAACGCACGCCGGCAAACACACGGACACCATGACCGGCCCCACCCCGCTCGTCGCCCACCCGGAAGGAAACGGTGTCTCCCGTCGGCGTCGTGCAGACGCCCTCTTGCCCCTGCGAGTCGCCGCCGTCAGCGGGATCCGAGAAGACACAGTCGAACACGAGCTCGTCCTCGCCGACGGCAAAGGGCGCAGACCCGTTCCCGGCACCGGCCTCGAGCGGGCGCAACCGGAAGCGATAGACAAGCCCGTCCGAGAACAGCGCCGAGGGCTGCGCAAACGGCAAGGTGTTCTCGACGAGCACGAGATGGCCCGCACGCTCGGGGCTCGGAAACGCGAAGACATCGGTGATGTCCGCGATGGGATCAGCAAGCGCCCGCGGCCCAGAGATGTGATCCGACACGATCCCCCTCTCGCCCGGTTAGTCAGCGGCCTCATCGAGCAGCGGCTTCAACGCGGGATGTTGCAAGGCCTCGGCCGCCGCAGAATCGTCGAGTACGCGCTGAAACACCTCATTCACCCGCAGCGCCTTCCGGATCTCCTTCACCGTCCCACCGTAGTTCCGCGCATACGCCCCCGCCGTCTCCTCAGCACCGAGGATGAACGCCTTCAACGCAGCGAGATCAGGAAGCCCCTCGTAGCCCTCGGTATGGCGAAAGATCACGTCGAACAGCTCGAGGGTAGGCCCGGACGTGAAGAAATCCTCCATGTAGGCATCCCACGCACCATCGAAGCTCGTGATGAACGCCAGTCGCGTATCGCCGTCGAAGAGGACGAACCTTGCCTCGTGGATCGTCCCCACCGCCATCCCGTAGTCCCCGGGCCGGTACCCCGGAGTGTCCTGAAGGTCACGGAGCGCAGACCGCAGCAATCCCCCCTCACCGGCCTTCACCCGGAAGAACAAGCTGAACTCGCTCGTCGACCCGACCCTGGCGCCCGGCCGAACAGTCCCCGCGTCAGAACCCGACATCATCGCCCTTCACTCGAATATCCAGACGGCCGTCGAACAGCAGAAAGAAGACTGACCGAGCCAGACACTAGCCACGCAGTGTCGGTTGCCGCGCGGCTCCGAAACAACGGCACTCGACGGCAAGCCGCCGTCCGGGCCCCGGTCAGGCCGACCGCGACTCAGTTGCCGATCAGAGTCTCGAGAGTGCGGCTACACGGGGTCGAACTACGAGCGACGCCCGCTCAGGTTGTGCTCGCTGCCTCGATGTCCCCGATCTCCTTCTCGGCAGGAAGCACGAACAGGAATGCGTAGGCGGCGACCGCAGCTCCGAGGAAGTCTGCGAGGAAGTAGATCCAGATGTTGCTCCACTGGAACAACCCGGTGACCATCGCGCCGAAGGCGATCGCCGGGTTGAACGCCCCTCCCGAGATTCCCCCGACGGCAAACGCACCGGCCACCACGGTGAAGCCGATGGCGAGCCCGTAGAAGGAGTTACCTTCAGTGCCGCGCGCGGTAGCGACGTGCAGGACCACCCACGCGAGCGCAAAGGTGAAGAGGAACTCGGCGACGAGCATCCTCCCCGAGCTGGCTGTAACGACGTGCGCCTCTCGTCCGCCGACGTAGCGGACCACGAAACCGGCGATCAGGGCGGCAGCGAACTGCGTCGCGACGTAGGCGACGAACTCGTTCGCGGCCATTCTCCCGCGCAGGAACACCGCGGTGCTGACGGCGGGATTGAAATGCCCGCCGGAGACGTGGCCGCCCGCAAACACCATCACCATCAGGATCGATCCGATCGCGAGCGGCGCCAGCGCGCCCGCCCCTGCTTTGTTGGTCGCCATCCCGACGGTGAAGACGAACAGGAACATGCCGACGAACTCCACGACCAGCTTCCGTTGAAGCAGGATGTCCATGCCTTCTCCTTTTCGTCAGGGACAGACGAGGCTCGGATCGGTCTCCGGATGCTTCGCGGCGCAGCAGACGTCTCCTCCCACTCTTCTTTTGTCCCTTCGACGACAGCGACGGCTCCTGACCCGGTTGCCGTCTGTTCCCAACAGGCTCTCGGCCGTAACGCTCTCGGAACGGGCCGCCATGGCTCGTCGGTATCGACACGCGAGCCAGAGGTCACGGGCGGGTGAGCGCGCTCAGGAGTTTCGCGCCGTCGGGGCTGCCGAGCCCGGTGCACGCGTCCCACCCGGGGCCCGCGTCGTACCCGGGGGAGCCGGCGACCGTGTTGTTGCCGGTCGTGATGTCGCGCAGCGCCCCGGTGTCGCGGTCGAGGTTGTAGAGGAGCGGGTTGAGATAGCCGATCGGCTTGCCGAGGCTCTGGTTGAGGAGGGCGATCAGGCCGGCCCAGAGCGGCGCGACGGCGCTCGTCCCGCCGATCGTCAGCTGCCGGCCGTCGACCTCGATCTGGTATCCGGTTGCCGGGTCGGCGTTGCCGGCGACGTCGGGAACTCCCCTGCCCATGCGGTCGCCACCGTTCGCCGACGGAGGCAGGCCTGCGGATCCCTGCCACGTCGGTGGAGCGAAAGTGTCGCTGATCCCTCCGCCGGAGGCGCCGCCCTGGCCGCCGCTGTTCCAGACGGATTCGTCGGCGATCGTCGAGCCGTCGGCCTGCAGGCGTGTGCCGCCGCAGCCGAGTGCGTTCGGGCTCGAAGCCGGGAAGTCGACGTGCGCTTTCCCGTCGCCGACGCCGTCGCCGGCCCCGTTGTCGCCCGAGGCGGCGCAGACGGTGATCCCAAGCGCGGCAGCATCCGCGAACGCCTGGTCGAGCGCCCCTTGGGCCTGGGCCGTCCAGCTGCTCTCGGGGCCTCCCCAGCTGATCGAGATCACCGACGGCGCGTTCTCCGCATCGTGGACCGCGGTCGTGACCGCGTCGATGAACCCCTGGTCGGTGTTCGGGGCGAAATAGACGGCGATCCGGGCCCCGGGGGCTACCGCGCCGATCACCTCGATGTCGAGCAGCACCTCGCCGTCAGCGCTGTTGGGATCGCCTGACGGCTGGTTACTGCCACCGTCCACGCCGACCGCGACGACCGTCGGGAGATCGAGCCCGAGAGCGGCGAAGAATGCCTCGAGGTCCGCCTGCCGGTAGCCGCCGCCGAGCTCGATGACGGCGACGCACTCTCCCGCGCCGCTCGGGCCGCTCGGGAAGTCGTAGAGTCGTGCGACTTCGATCGGGGTGAATGCTCCTGTCACCGCAGCGGGATCGGCGATCCGGTAGTGAGCGCGGGCCTGCGGACGGTCGTCGAGGCCGAAGACGCCTTCGACGATCGACTCGAGCCCTACCGGCAGCATGATCGATCCGGTACGGCCGCGAAACCGGCCGTTCTCATGGTCGTACTCGCTCAACTCGACCGCGAAACACGCCGAAAGCTCCTCGACGCGGCCCCGCACGAGCACGCTTCGCCGCTCCGGGCTCGACTCGAGCACCGTGAGCCCATGGGAGCGCGCGAACGCTTCGACCCGGGTGAGGTCGCTCTCGTGCGCGCCGAGCACCTCGGCGAACCGGGCGCGTGGCAGATGCGCCCGCTCCGAAACGCTCCGCGATCCGAGCTCGCGGGAATCGATTGCGGATGCGCCCGGACGGCGGCGGACGAGAATGGTCACCGTCGCCTGCTGGTCCGGATCGGCAGGCCCGATCCGGGTCGAGCCCGCCGGCGCGACGCGGTCGCTACCGGCGAGCGCAACGCGATCGGGAGCGCGGTCACCCACGTAGCCATCGTAGGCGCAGAAATCGACGAAGCGCCGTATCCGGAGCCGGCATTGCGAGACCACGTAACGTTAGGGGGCGGCCGCAGCACCGAGCCAGCAACGAGGACGGGGAGATGGTGATGGCACTCGATGCCGCCTTTGACAAGCTGGCGGTGCCCAGCAAGCGGTTGTTCGCAGATCCACGGCCGGCGCCGGACGAGACTTCGTTCCAGGTCGACAACACGAGCGCCGCCTATTACGAGAGCCCCTACTACAAGCTGCACAAGGACGACCTTCAGCCCGTCCCGCCGCCGCGCGTGCCGGACCCGCGAGTCGACCTCGCCGACGTTCTCGGCCACGACTTCCTCGCACCGATCGTCGCGCAGAGGAAGCTCGTGTTCCACGCCGTCGGCGATACGGGCGCGGCGAAGGTGACCAGTCATCAGACCGCGGCCGAAGCGATCGCGCTGGAGGCGAGCGTCGCCGACGCGATGGCCCGCGACGTCCAGGCCGGCGGACCGACCGGGCCGGCGTTCTTCTTCCACCTCGGGGACGTTGTCTACAACTTCGGCGAGGGCCAGTACTACTACGATCAGTTCTACGAGCCGTTCCGCGCCTACGACCGGCCGATCTTCGCAATCCCGGGCAACCACGACGGCGTCGTCTTCGGCCCCAACACCGAGGTGCCGCAGATCCCGACGCTCACGGCGTTTCTCCGCAACTTCTGCGCCGAGAAGCCCGGCGTCTCACCCGATGCCGGAGCGATGGTCCGCTCGACGATGGACCAACCGGGCGTGTACTTCACCCTCGACGCCCCGTTCGTCTCGATCGTGGGCCTCTACACGAACGTGCTCGAAGGGCCCGGCGTCATCTCCTCGCAAGGCGGCAGGTACCCGATCCTGAACGGCGACGTCCAGCTCGACTTCCTGAAGGCGGAGCTCCAACGCCTCGCGCCGGCCCGAAAGGCCGGTGAGCGCGCCGTGATCATCGCCTGCCACCACCCACCCGTCTCCGTCGACGCAGAACATGGCGGCACCACCGGGCTCGCCGACGACATCGACACTGCTGCACGCGCCGCCGGCTTCTGGCCCGACGCCGTCCTCTCCGGCCACGCCCACCTCTATCAGCGCTACACGCGCAAGGTCGACGGACGCGAGATCCCCTACGTCGTCTCGGGCAGCGGCGGCTTCGCGGCCACCCCACCCGTCGACGGCCTACCGAGAACGCCGATCACCGTGGGCGAGTACACCCTCCTCGAGCCACCGATCGTCGAGTTCGGCTACCTCACCCTCACCGTCGAGATGACCGACACCGCAAACCACCTCACGATCGCCTTCAACGACCGCACCAACACGAGGAGACACGACACGGTCCAGATCGATCTGGCAACGGGGACGATTCGAGCATGAGACCGCGCAACCCGTTCGTGCGCCAGACACCAGTTGGCAGACGATCCGTTGGTATGGTTCGAGGCGCGATTGAGAATGGCCAAGCAGGATCTCGAGTACGAGTACCGACGCCCACGTGACCGCGGCCTCCGCGCGTCCGACCGCGACCGGGAAGCAGTCTCCACGATTCTCGGGCGCGAACACGTCGTCGGGCGGCTCACGCAGGATGAGTTTCAGGAGCGGCTCGATCGCTGCCTGCAGGCGAAGACCTACGGCGAGCTCGACGCGCTCGTCGCCGACCTCCCGTACGACGAGCCCGCGAGCCCGCGACGCCGGTCATTTCGGCCTGCCCCGTTCATGCTCGTGCCCGTCGCGCTGATCGCTTTGATCGCGGTCACCGGCGGCCGGATCGGCTTCCTCGTGGTCCCGCTCTTCTTCTTCGTCGTCCGACCACTCGTCTGGCACTCACGCGGGAGTCGAGGCCCGTGGGGGCGGCCGCCGCTGCCGCCGCGGTCGAACCGGGCGCAGCCGTTCTCCTAGGCGGTATCGGCGCGTCAGGAGCCGTCGCTCGAGGTCTCGTCGAGCTGGCTTCGGAAGCTCGAGATCATCAACTCGGTGAGCTCGACGAGCGAGGTCTCGTGCACGGGCTGGTCGATGGTGATGCGCCCACCCTGCATGACGTTGATGCGGTCGCACAACTCGAAGAGATGGGCGTAGTTGTGGTCGATGACGATGATCGAGACCCGGCCGCTCGAGGCAAGATCCTTCACGAGGTCGATGATGAGCCGCGACTCCCGGGCCCCCATCGCGGAGAGCGGCTCGTCGAGCAGCAGGATCTTCGGGGCTGCGCGCACGGCCCGGGCGACGGCGATCGCCTGTCGCTGGCCGCCGGAGAGCTGGTCGGTCTCGGCGTCGACGCTCGGCACGCGCACGTGGATCTCAGCGAGGTAGGAGCGGGCCAGCTTTCGCATCTCCCGCTTGTCGAGGAAGCGGAGCCGCCCCAGCTTCGTCAGCTCATGGTTCAGGAAGAGGTTCAGGTAGACCGGGAGCTGCGGGATCAGCGCGAGGTCCTGGTAGACCGTCTCGATCCCGTGCGAACGGGCGTCCTCGACCGAGTGGAACTGGACGCGCTCGCCTCCCACCCTCAACTCGCCCCCATCCGGTGCGTAGAGACCGCTCAGGATCTTGACGAGCGTGCTCTTGCCGGCTCCGTTGTCACCGACGAGCCCGAGCACCTCGCCCTGCCGCAGCTCGAGGTCGACACCCCGGAGGACGACGACCGCACCGAAGCGCTTCGTCACGCCGCGCACCTCGAGCGCGCGCCCACCCGACGCAGGTGCGGGAGGCATCGGATCAGCGGGCCGTGCGCTCATGTGCCCCTCGAGCGAGCGATGAGGCGGTCGAACTGGACGTTCAGCGCCATCGCGAAGATGATCACCACTCCGACCCACACGTAGAAGTCGTTCGTGCTGACGCCGACCAGCGTGAGCCCGTCCTCGAGAATGCCGATCAGGATCGCGCCGATGAAGGCCCCGATCACCGTCCCGCGCCCCCCTGTGAGGGCAGTGCCGCCGATCACGCACGCGCCGACGGCGTAGAGGATGTAGTCGACGCCGAAGTTGCCGGGGTCGAGACTGCCGTACTTCACCGCGTCGACGATTCCGACGAGGCCGGCGATGAACGAGCAGAGCATGAAGCACAACACCTTCACACGCCGGATGGGGATCCCTGCCTCGGCAGCCCCGAGCAGGTTGCCGCCCGTGGCGATGATCCGGATTCCGAAACGGGTGCGCGTGATCAACACGTGCACGACGGCTGTGATCGCGACGACCCAGAGGATCTCCGACCACAGCCAGACCCCCATGACCTGACCGGCAAAGCTCACCTGCCCCGTCGAGGTCGACGACGACAGCGGAATCGGAGTCGCCTGGGTCTGGTCCGAATAGATCAGGACGAGCCCGAAGAGGATGAAATTCATCGCGAGCGTGGTCACGAACGAGGGCACGTTCAGCCAGACGGTGATCAGCCCGTTGCACGCACCGACGCCGCTGACCACGACGAGTGCGATCACGATCGCGAGCGCTACCGGCACGCCGGCGTTGTGCATCCAGTACATGACCCACGGCGCGAAGAGGAAGACCTGGCCGGCCGACAGGTCGATCTCGGCGAGCATGAGCAGCAGCACCTCTCCGACGGCAATCGCCGCAACCGGCCCCGCATACCCCGCCGCCGAGCTGAGGCTGAGCGAGTCGGTGAAGGTCGACCCCGCTCTGATCGTGAAGTAGACGAAGAGGCCGACCGTGATCAGGGCCGGCGTCAGCTCGCGCTTGTAGAGGAAGACGCGCAGGATCCTCCGTCCGAGCGGCCGCGGTTGCTCCTGCCCCGGCGGAGCGTCCGCCGGGGCAGAAGTAGGCGTTGAAGCGCCCGATTGCACGCCCGCCGAGACTAGTGCGGGATCTTGGACGGCGGCGTCAGGGTCTGCTGCTTGGAGCTCGTGCCCTCGAACCTGTTCTGCGCCAGGTACGGCTTGACGGTCCCCTTGACGACGATGCCGAGCCCCGTGTCGGTGTTCGTCGGCTTCATCAGCCCGCCCGAGACATTGAACAGGTAGAGCTGCATGATCGTGTCGAAGCCCTGCAGGTAGGCCTGCTGGTCGATCGTGAACGTGAGGTTTCCGGCATTGATGCCCTGCACGACCGGCGTTCCGACGTCCCAGCCTGCCGCGCCGACCTTCCCCTTCAGGTTGTTCTTCTGCACGAGCTGGGCGAGGGCGTCGCTGTCGCCGCTGTCCACGGCGAACATGAACTTGACGTCCTTGTGGCCGGCGTACCAGGCCGAGATCTTGTTGTACTCGGGCGCCCCCTCCGTCGCCGACGTGCCGACCTGGACGAAGTTGATCCCGGCCTTCGTCAGCACCGGCTTCGCGCCGTCGATCCGGGGCTGGATGTTGCCCGTCCCCGGCGTCGAGATGATCCCGGCTACCAGATCCCCCTTCTTGACGCCGGTCTTGAGGATCTGCGCCCCGACCGCCGCTCCTGCCGTCAGGTTGTTCTGGCCGACGTAGGCCTGCCGGTTGTTCGGGGAGCCCGCCGAGACGTCGGCGTTGTAGGCGATCACGGGGATCCCGTGGTCGAGCGCCGTGTCGACGGGGTTGTTGAAGGCGGTGTTGTCGATCAGGCAGCACCCGATGCCGTTCGCCTTCCCGGCGATCGCGGTGTTGAACGCCGCCACCATCTGGGAGACCACAGAGGTCGCCGAGCCGGTCCACTGATACGAGCAGCCGGTCAGGGCGCATGCATCTTGAATCCCGTAGATCGTCGCCGTGAAGAACGAGTTCGTCGTCACGTGGTTGACCATCACGAACTTGTACTTCGGGTGACTGGCGAAGATCGCGTTGTCGCTGTTCCGCCGGTAGGTCGCGGCGCTCGCTCCCTGCTCGGTCAGGATCTCGGCCAGGCCCCCGTACAGCGGTAGCGCTGCAGCCGCCAAGCCTGCACGGCGGAGAAAGCGCCGCCGCGAGAACTCACGCTGTTCCTTGCTGACATCGTCGTGCCCGTCTGCTGGCATCTCTACTCCTTCGCTCGCTTCGATCTCGGCCCCGATCGAACCGGCTGCTGCTCCCGGAGAGACGGCGCCTCGGTCGGCCACTTTCCGGATCGCCAGTTCGATGTGCGTATATAACAGGTCTCGATAGATTTCACAAGCGTGAGCTCCGCGGCCCCTTCGATCCTTGCACCCGGTCGCGTCAATCTCATCGGCGAGCACACGGACTACTCCGGAGGGCTCGTCCTGCCGGTCGCCGTCGATCGCGGCGTGACCGTGAATTGGCGTCCGGACGCGCACGCGATCAGGCTGCGCTCGGCCGCATTCCCGGGAGCTCTGGTGGAGCTCGCGCCCGACGGGACGCCGCCGGACGGGCTCACCGGCTGGGGCCGCCACGCGGCCGCGGTCGCCGTGCTGCTCGGCGAGCGCGGGCGGCCGGCGGTCGGGCTCGACGGATCGGTGAGCTCGACGGTGCCGATCGGCGCCGGGCTCGCGTCCTCGGCGGCGCTGACGGTCGCAGTCGGGCTCGCCCTCTGTCGCGCGGCAGCCTTCGAGCTTTCGCCACTCCAGCTCGCCCACGTGGCGCGCGAAGCGGAGTACCAGGCGGTCGGCGTCCCTGTCGGGATCATGGACCCCGCGGTGTGCCTGCTCGCCCGCCGCGGCCACGCGCTCCTGCTCGACTGCGCCACCGACGAGCACCGGCTCATCCCCTTGCCCGAGAGCGTCGCCATCGTGGTTCTCGACTCCGGGGTCCGCCACCGGCTCGAGCACTCCGGCTACGCGACTCGCCGTGCGGAGCTGGAGCGGGCGCTCCCGTCCCTCAAGGGAGCAAGCCCCTCGCAGGTCACGGTGGAAGAGGCGGAAGCCGCAGCGCGAGCAGCGAAGGTCGATGAGATTGCGCTCCGCCGGCTACGCCACGTCGTCTCTGAGAACGAGCGCGTGCGGGCGTGCGTGCGCCTGCTCGAGTCGCCGAGTGGCCCGGACCGAAGCGCGCTCGGCTCACTCTTCCACGACGCGCACGCGAGCCTTCGCGACGATTGCGAGGTCTCCACCCCGGAGATCGACCTGCTCGTCGGGCTGGCCTACGACTACGGCGCGATCGCAGCGCGCATGACCGGCGGCGGCTTCGGCGGGTCGGTGGTCGCACTTGCCGACGCCCGCGAGGCGGCGACCTTTGCGGCCGACGTGACGGAGGCGTACGTCGAGCGAACCGGCCGCGACGGAACGGGCTGCGTCTGCGAGACGGCGGACGCGGCCGGATGAGTCGCTTACGGCCGCCAGATCCGCGCTTGTCGTATCTTTCTATTATCGTCGGAGACGATGATGCGACGCTCGATTCCGAAGCAATGAGGTCACTGCCCAGACACGCGCTCGTTCACCCAGACGGGAGACGGCTGCTCGTATACGGGGAGCTGCGCGGGTCGCTCGAAGAGGAGGGCCCGGGTGCGGCCCGCGACGGCGCGGCGATCCACAAGCGCCTCGACGTGTTCACAGACTCCTGGGTCGGCATCGCGCCGGCACGGAACCTGCGGCCGCTCGACTCGGCGGCGAGGAGCGCCGGCCTCGAGCCGTGCGCTTTCTGTCCGGGCGGAGTCGAGGTTCCTTTTTCGTATGAGGCGGCCGTGTTCGACAACCGCTTCCCCTCGTTCCGGCCCGACCCGCCGCCGGCGCCGCTCCTGGACGGCCCGACCGGACAGGCGTACGGCCACTGTGAGGTCGTTCTCTATACCGACAGGCACGACGCCTCGTTCGGCGAGCTCTCATCGACCGAGCTCGCGCGCGTGATCGCGATCTGGATCGACCGCGGATCTGAGCTCTGGGCGGATCCCGCTCATGCCTACGTCTGCGTCTTCGAGAACCGCGGCGCCGAGGTCGGAGCCACCATCGCCCACCCGCACGGGCAGATCTACGGGCTCGATCACGTCCCGCCGGTGGTGGCGGCAAAGTCCGGGGCCCACCACCGCCACCGCCGCCGCGAGGGACGCTGCCTCTCGTGCGCGGCGACGCAGGCCGACGATCGCTCGAGCCGCCTCGTCTCCGCGAATGAGAGCTTCGTCGTCGCCGTCCCCTTCGCGGCGAGCTGGCCGTTCGAGGTCGCGATCCGGGCGCGCCGGCACGGGCTGAGGCGTTTGAGCGACCTCGTCCCCGAGGAACAGCGCGACCTCGCAGTCGCCCTGCGCGACGTCGCCCGCCGATACGACGCGCTCTTCGACTTCCCGCTCCCCTACATGATGGTTGCGCAGGAGGCGCCGCACGATGCGCCCGACTGGCACCTCGCGTTCGAGCTGTACCCGCTGCATCGTGCGCCCGGAGTGACGAAAATCCGGGCCGGCGTCGAGACGGGGCTCGGGCTCTTCCTGAACGACGTCGCGCCGGAGGACGCGGCACGGCAACTCGGCGGCCTCGATGTTCTCGCCGAGCCGATCGAGCTCGATTCGCTCTTCTCGGTCACGCATGCGGAACCGGCGGTGCTCTCGTGAGCGTGGAAGAGACAGAGCCGCCCGTTCCCGCATCGCTGCGGCGTCAGCGCATGCTCGCGGAGATCAAGGAGCGCGAGTTCGTAAGAGTGGGCGAGCTGAGCAGCCGTTTTGGTGTCTCGGAGGTGACGGTGCGTGGCGGACCTGGATTCCCTCGCCGCAAGGGGCAAGGTGCACCGCATCCGCGGTGGGGCGATCCCGCGGTCGATCCCGCGCCAGGAGCAGCCGTTCGAGAACAGCATCTCGAGCTTCGCGGCGGAGAAGGTGGCGATCGCCCAGGCCGCCGCCGCCTTGCTGGAGGACGGTGAGACGGTGCTCCTCGACGTCGGGACCACGGCGGCAGCGGCAGCACGCGCGATCGCGGAACGCGAGGAGCTCAGCGACGTTGTCGTCTTCACGAACGGGCTCAAGACCGCGCTCGAGCTCGAGCCGGCGGCGCCGCGGATCACGGTCGTGGTGCTGGGCGGGACGCTGCGGCCGTTGCAACATTCGCTCGTCGATCCCCTCGCGACGCTCATCCTCGACCAGATCTCGGTCAAGACGGCCCTGCTGGGCTGCAACGGCGTCGATCCGATCGGCGGCATCACGAACATCAACCTGCCCGAGGCTGCGGTCAAGCAGCGGATGCTGGCCGTGGCGACCCGCAGGATCGTGCTCGCGGACGGAAGCAAGCTCGGACGCGTCGAGGTGGCTCGGCTCTGCAGCGTCTCGGAGATCGACCTGGTGCTTACAGGCCAATCGGCCGATCCGGCGGTCGTCGAGGCCCTGCGCGAACGCGACTGCGAGGTTCGCGTCGTCGGTTAGCGGTGTTCGTTCCCCGCCGCCGGGATCGCGGAGACCGGGATCCCGGCGGCGGTTGCCTTGCCTGTCGTTTCTGTGGCTTAAGAGCCGGGTCGAGTCCTCGAGTGTCATCGGCGGGCCGACGACGGTTGTGCCGAGACGCTCCTGCTCGGCCATCACCGTGGGAATGTCGAGTGGCACAGTCCCCGGGGTCGGGAGCGCCCGCTCGGGTGCGGGGACGCTCAGGTTGCGGTCACCCTCCTCGGTCAGGGTGACCCTGCGCGTCGTGCGCTCGAACACTTGACCCCGAGACGGCTCTCCAGCTGCTGGATCTGTGCTGACAGCGCTTGCTGAGCGACGTGCAGCCGCGCCGCCGCGCGGGTGAAGTTCTCCTCCGCCACCGCGACGAAGGCACGCAGGAGCCGCGTGTCGAGATCCACCATCGCAACCCCGCAATCTACAACCGGACCCGGTCAATTGCCGGGTCGTCAACCCTGGTTCGCCCCGAGGAGGAGGGCCCCGACCGGGCTACAGCTAGATCGCCCCGGCGAGGCCGAGCAGGGTTGCCTCCTGCCCCGGGGTCAGATAGCCCGAAGAGACCAGGCCGGCCAGCTCGAACCGGTACAACGCGATGAGCTGTGCCTTCACCGCCGGCTTGGCGGTCGGCGTCAGGTCGAGCACGACGTTGGACGCGAGGCTCGTCACGACCGCGACGACCACCTTGGTGGGGAGGTTGGCCGACTGGTACCTGGGCGAGCCGGTCACGAACTGGGTGGTCAGCTTCGACAGGTCCGACGGGCTCACCGTCACCGTGAAGGTCGTGGACGCCGAGCCGACATTGCCGGCCCTGTCGGTGGCCTGAGCGCTCACGGTGTGTTCGCCGGCCCCGAACGTCCATGCCGCGCCGTTCGCCCCTGTGCAGGTGGGCGAAGGGACCCCGGAGAGGGCATCGGCCGGGGTGCAGGTGATCGCCACCGTGTCCAGGATCCCGTAGCTGCCCTTGTTGCCGGCGAACGCGATGGTCGGGGCGACGGTGTCGATCTTCGCGGTGTAACTCGTCGAGGCCGTGTTGCCCGCGTTGTCGCTGCAGTTGCCCGTGGCCGTGCCCGAAGCCGTCAGCACCTGGTTGCCGAGCGAGCTGTCGGTCGTATCGACGCCGGAGCCCGAGTCGCTGCAGTTGAACGAGACAGTGACGCTCGAGTTGTTCCAGCCGTTCGCGTTTGCCGCCGGCACGGCCGAGGCGGTGATCGTCGGCGGGGTCGTGTCAGCCGTGCAGTCGACGGACGCGGTACGCAGCCAGTGGCCGCCGTCGTCGGTGTCGTCCGACCAGAACGCCGACCTGGAGCCGTTGACGCACTCCGACAGCGGCTGCACGGTGAAGCCCTCGTTGTTCAGGTTCTCCGTGGCGCCGGTGGGCCGCGAGTAGATCGTCTGGATCTGGAAGGTGCCCTGGTGGGCGTCCGCCTTCGTATCGATCTTCAGGATCGAGCTGCGCCCCTGGCAGCCGTTGTCGCAGGTGGCCCAGAGCGCCTGCTGCGACGGGTCCCACAGCAGGTCCTGGATCGTCTGGAACCCGGTATCGATCGTCGCGATGCGGGTGAACGTGTTGTCGTCGTTGAAGACATAGCCGTAGAGCTTCCCGGTCTTCTCGAGGCCGACGAAGAAGACCCCGCCGTCGATGTGGTTCGGGTAGTCGGCCGGGTCGTAAGCGGCACCCGTGTGCTCGTCCTCGAAACCGACGCTCGTGAGGTAGGCGTCCGGGACGAACGCCACCGCCTCGATCCCCAGGTTGGCGTCACCGGGGTCGGCCGGGTCGAGCCCGGTCTCCGGGTTCTTGCCCGGGTTGGGTCCGAGGTCCGGCCCCAGGTCCCACTCGTGGGTAGCGTTCAGGTCGCCGTCCTTGTCGCCGTTCTGGGGGACGATGTTCGTTGGATCCACCTCGAGCACCGAGATCTTCGAGACCGTGTCGTTCGTGTTGTCGCGCTCGGAGGCCACGTAGACCTTGCCGTCGACCGCGGTCACGCCTTCGGAGTCGGGCTCGCCCGTGCGGTCGCCCAGGTAGCGGACGGGCACCCCGAACTGCCAGCCGGGCGCCGGGCCCCACTTGCCGCTCGAGTCCTCTACGAGCTTGTAGAGCGAGCCGGGGTCGCCGGAGTTCGCCCCCGACAGGCCCGAGCTGCCGTTCTGGATCGCCCAGATGTAGTCGTCGGCGCTCGTCTTCGGGTCGCCGCCCACGTAGTAGAGGCCGCTCACGTTCTGGCCGAGGTCGACGTTGTCGTCGGTGGCCACGGCCTGCGCCGTTGTGCGTGTCCGGCCACGGCGTCGCGGTGAAGAGGCCGTTGCACTGGTTCGTCGCGCCTTCGGTCGGGTTGCTCGTGACCTCCCACGCACCGGTGCCGTCGGCGACGACCTGGCTGACGCCGTCCGCACAGCGAGCGTAGGTCTCCGGGCTGGTGGGATTCGCGGCGTTGACCGGCCAGGCGCCGCCCGCCTTCGTCACGCCGTCGGCGAGCACCGTCTGCGGCTGGATCGCCCCGCCGGACTTCGACGAGGTGTTCTCGAAGACGAACGCATCGACGAGGTCGGCCGCCGCGTACGTGCTGATGCCGTTCCAGGCGCCCGCCTCGTAGAGGCGCACCTCGTCGCCGGTTGCGCCGAGGCCGAAGGGCTTGCTCGTCGCCGGGGAGAATTCGTTGTTCTCGTTGTTCGGCTCGAACGAGACGAACGCGCCCGGGTTCAGGCTGATCCCGGACGGGATCACGTCGCCGTCGCTGTCCTTGTCGTCGGTCAGCACCCAGCCGCTGAGATCGACCGGCTCGCTGCCGACGTTCGTGAGCTCGATCCAGTCCGGGGCGCCTGACGGGTCACTCGCCTGCACCTCGTTGATGCGGATCGGCGGGGTGCAGTCGTTCGGGGCATTCGGGGTCGAGACGGAGGAGTCGATGAAGGTCGCACCGTCGGCGGTGTCTTCGAAGTCGACGCCCTGGGTGACGCCGGGGCAGCGCACGTACGTTGCGCCCGACTCGTGCAGCGGCCAGCTCGTGGCGTCGATCAATGCCTTGGACGGGGAGAAGATGCGCGCCTGGTCGGGGTTGCCCAGCCCGAACGGGAAGGTGTTGCTCTCGAAGAACGCGTGGTACCCGTGCGCCGGAAGCACCAGGTTGCCCGGGGTGGTCGTGTCGGTCGGGATCTGGTTCGTGCCCGGGATCTGCCAGGAGTGACTCGGGTCGGTCGGGAAGATCGCCGGGTCGCCCTGCGTGCCGCCGTTGTCTGCGAGGTAGAGGCCGCTGATGTTGACGTCGGTACTGCCGATATTGGTCAGCTCGATCCAGTCGCCGAGCGGGTCGCCGTTCGTCTCGATCTCGCTGACCCGGATCGTGTTGTACCCGGCCGTGGAGCCGGACGGGCAGGCATTCGCGCCGGCGGTCGTCCCGCCCGCGCCGTCGGTGATCGCCGTCGTCTGGGCGAAGCTGCCGGTGCCGTCGGGACAGCGCCCCCACGACGGGCTGAACGCGCTGGTCCACGCGGACGTGTCGACGGTGGTGGTGCCGTCGGCAAGGGTGACCGTGTCACTGGCGGCGGCCGGGGTGAGCGCCGTTCCCAGAGAAACCTCCGCGTACCCACCCGCGGGAATCGTGGTGCCGGCGGTGCCGCCGACCGTGGTGTTCCCCGGGCCGATCGCCAACGACTGCGCTGCGGCGTCGCCGAGCTCGAGGCCCGCGACGTTCGCCGACGCTGTCGAGCTCGTGTTCACGAGCTCCACGATTCCGTTTCCGCGGTCGACCTCGTTGAGCTTGACGATCGTGTCCGCCGGGTTGCCGCAGACGTTCTTCGCGCCGAGCGTGGCGGTGGTCACAGCCCACGTCGAGGTTCCGTCGGGACAGCGGCTCATCGTGTCGCCCGCGTTCGTCGGGGCGGTCACGACGGCGTTCGGATCACTGCCGAAGCTGAGCCGGTCGGCGTCGGTTCCGTCGGGAGCGACGAGGGCTGCGTTGTCGCCGCCCGCCCCGATCCCGAAGTCCTTGTTGCCGGGCAGGGCGTTGCCGCTGCCGTCGAGGAAGATGTCCTGGCTGAGGAAGTTGCTGGTCGTGCTCGCCCCCACTCTGTAGGTCAGGTAGTTCGAGGGATGGGTCGCGCCCGCCGCGATCGTGCCCGCCGGGGCGATCACACTGGCCATCGTCGCCGGCAGCACGTCCTTGTCGGCGGGCTTGTCGTCGCTGAGCCACCAGCCGCCGAGGTTCACCGAGGTCGCGCCCGTGTTGTAGAGCTCGATCGCGTCGAGCTGCTGGGCGGCGCCCGAGCCGGTGCCGTTGGCCAGCACTTCGTTGACCCTGAGCTGGCTCTTGACGGTGACAAGGGCGGCCGCCGCGCTGGGGCAGTCGTTCGCCGCGCCGGGAGTGATCCCGGTGGAGACGACCACCGCGAACGCGCCGCCGCCGATCGAGCAGCGGTCGAAGTCGTTGCCGTCCCCCGCCGCGGCGGTGAACCAGAACTGGTCGACGAGCGTCGAGCCGTCGTAGACGCGCGCCGCATCGCCGCCCTTGCCGATCCCGAAGTTGCCCGTGTGCGCGGTGTCGTCGACGTCGAACGCGACGTAACCACCGGCCGGGATCACCGTGCCGTCGTCGATCGGATAGTCGTGCGAGTCGGTGTCGTCCTTGAGCGACCAGCCGGTGAGGGTCTCGTCCTGCGAGCCGGAGTTGGTCAGCTCGATGAAGTCGTGCGGGAACCCGGCGTCCGTCCCGCTGCCTGCGCCCCCGTCGGCGAAGACCTCGCTGATCTGGATATCCGCGTCAGAAGCCGAAACGGCCGCACCGGCCGCAGTCAGCGAGATGACGGAGACACCGAGCACCGAGAGCAGGACAACGCAGAGGAGCGCGCGGCTGAAGGTTCGCATGAGGATTCCTTTGAGCGGGAGTGACGGGGCCGGACGCTCTCGACGTCGCCTCGACGAGAGGAGAACGCGGAGAAAGGTAGCGAGGCCGGGCGCGCAAAATCCGTCTGTCACCGAACCGAAAAGCCCCGTTCACCAGATCGAAAACTCTCTAGTCGAGCGGGTTGCCCTTCTCGTCGATCGGGATGCCTGCGAGCCTGCACTGCTCGATGATCAGCCGGCGAATCTCCGCGTTCGGCGCCGTGGAGATCGCCAGCTTCGCGCTCTGGAGCATCATCGCCTTCATCTCCGGTGTGACGCCCGGCGGTCCGGTCGACGCCTGAGGCGGCGAGCTCGCGGAGGCGATCCGGGCGCCGGCCTGGCGGGTCGCCTCCTCCAGCTGCTCGGCCGCCGCGGCGAGACTGGCCTCTGCGACCTGCCGCGCCTCGGCGACCGTCTCCTGAAGCTGCTCCCTCCGCGACGGAAACTCGTTCCAGAGGACCTCGATCTGGGAGGGATCGCTCGAGGAGACGAGCGCAGGGATCCCCGCGCCGTGCGCGACGCCCTTGCCCCCCTTGTGGTCGAAGTTCGAGATGTAGACCGCGTAGGGCTCCCGGCCCGGAACGGTGACCGCGAGCACGACGTCATGCTTTCCGTAGCGATCCCTGTAGAACGTCCCGCCGGTCGCGTCGGCCCTCGAATCGTCCGTGCGAAGGGTCGCCTCGCTCGCCGCGAACAGGATGACCGCCCGCGTCTTTCCGGGGGGTGCGGGCTCCCTCGCCGCGCGGTCGAGCGACTCCTGCCAGTGGTCGGGGCGGCCACCGTCCTCCTTGGCCGCCTCCGCCGCCTGCGCCTCGACCACGAACTCGCGGACGTCGTCGCTCGGCCGATATGGGCCGGCTCGGCCCCCCGACCCCCGACGCGATCAGGGCTTGGTGGCTCTTCTTCCGGGCCCCGACCGGGTCTGCGAGCGTCGGATCGTTCGACTCGGCACGCTCCACCATGCTCGGGACCTCGTCCCAGCGAATCTCGAAGCGCTCGGGACGAGCACGGTCGATCGTCACCGGCAACTCCATGCCCGGGACCGGCCAGTGATCCCGATCGAGCTTGAACTCTCCCTCGAAGTAGATCGGGTCGGGCTTCGCATCGACGAGGATGCACACCGTCCCGAGGTGGCTCCCGCCGAGCATGATGCGGTTGTCGAGCGGATCCTCGGCCGCGATCACGACCGCGACCATCGGCTCTCCGTTTGCCTCAGCTGCACGCTTCCGCAGCAAGCCGTCTCCCCCGACGATGCCTGACCGGCGGGAGCATATCGCCTCGCCGCCGCTCGGAGCGATCCGCTTTTCCGGCGATCGGCGGCACGCCGGCTCGGCCCGAGGGCTCGGTCGCCGAGCTCGAGCTACTCCGGGGATGCCGGCGCCGCGGTGTACTCGTCGTCGCTCACGTGGTCGCCCCAGGTGGCGAGATTGCCCTGTTCGTCGACGTCGAGCATTGCGAGGTGCGTCATGAAGCGGTTCGGTGCGGCGCCGTGCCAGTGATCCTCGCCGGGCTCGAAGAACACTCGATCGCCGGGGCGGATGATCTCCACCGGGCCGCCTCGACGCTGGCACCGGCCGATTCCTTCGAGCACCCAGATCGTCTGACCGTTGAGATGGGAATGCCAGGCGGTGCGGGCGCCCGGAGTGAAGTGGACGTTGCTTGCGCTCAGCCGGGAGCCTCCCGACGGCACTGCGAGCGTATCCATGTAGACCGAGCCGGTGAACCAGTCGCCCGGCCCGATGCCCGTGTCGAGGGTGTTCCTGGTGATCTGCATGTGCGGTCTCCTCATCTGGCGTGGCGCTCCGACTCGCGAGCGGGTTCGAGAACATTGTCAGGCCGGGGTCGGCCTCCGGGATCCTTCCTGGCCGGGCGGCAGCAGGAGGGCCGCAAGGCTGTCTGCCAGCCAGCTGCGGAAGCGCGAGCGGCTCCAGCCCCGAGTCCGGACGAGGAGCTGGTGGAGCTCCGGGCTCGTGAGTGCCCATAGCGTCTCGAGTGCCTCCTTGTCCGGGAGCCTGAGCGGGCCGTTGCGCTGGAGCGCGTCGACCACGATCTGCAGGTTCGCGAGCCGATCGCCGTGAAGGCGGTCGAGCAGCTCCGCGAGCTCCGGCTCCGACCTCGAGGCGCCGACGAGCGCGACGAGCGGCGCGGCGCGATCGAGCCGTTCGGCGATGTCGTTCGCAAAAAGACGCAGCTGCTCGCGCTGGTCGGTCGCCGCGGCGAGCAAGCGCGGCCCCTCCTGCTCGCGCACCGAGCGAGCGTCGGTGCCGCGAACGGCCCGCTCGGCGAGCTCACCGAGCAGCGCGCGTTTGGTGCCGAAGCGCGCGTAGATCGTCTCCTCCGAGACGCCGGCCGCCGCGGCGATCGCGGCGATGCTCGCGCCGTCGTAGCCCCGCTCCTCGAAGAGCGCGCCGGCGGCGTCCAGCACCTTCGTTCGCGTCTCCTCCGCCTGCTCTCGCCGCCGCCCCGAGCTGTACCGGCGCTTCACCTCGCCATCCATTTCGACACGGTATCACCATATTCGATACAGTGTAACTACATCAAAAAAAGGATAGTCATGACTCACACACCAGAGGCGCTCGTGCGCCGACTGATCGAAGAGGGGTTCAACGAGGGAAACGTCGCCGTCGCCGACGAGCTGATCGCCGACGACCTGATCGAGCACCAGTGGTACGGCCCGGACCACGCTCCCGGGCCCGCGGGCGTGAAGGCGGTCATGGTGTCGCTGCGCCGCGCGTTCTCCGACTTCTGCCTCGAGATCGAGGATGTCACGGTGGCAGACGACACGGTCTGGCTCCGGATGACGGGCTCCGGCACGAACGACGGCCCCTACATGGGCAACGAGCCCACCGGCCGGAGGATGCGCACGCCGGTCTTCGACTCCCTGCGCGTGAAGGACGGGAAGATCGTCGAGCACTGGGGCGTCCCGGACCGGCTCTACGCGATGATCCAGCTCGGCCTGCTCCAGCCGCCGGCACGCCGCTCCGCCGCCTGACCGAGGTCAGTGCAGCGGGGCCGCGAGAGCCGCCCTGCTGCACTGACCGCCCCCTCTCGTTACAGCAGGACCAGGGCGACAACTACCTCGTCATCCCCTCGTTACTTATTTGACGGATTAGACGTTCTCATGTATTTGTTCAGTACCCCGGTCGGGAAGGTTGGGGTGCTCAGGGTTGCCATCCATTCAAAAAGGGAGAGATTGCCGATGAGTGCAGAGTTCGAGAAAACCGCCAAGACCTTCGACCGTGCAACGCTGCTGCGTCGCGGCGCCGCTGTGGGTGGGACGCTGGCCCTCGGGGGCCTGCTGCCGTCACTCGCGAGTGCGCGCCGCGAAAGCACGACGCTGAACCTGGTGGCGTACTCGACGCCGAAGCCCGTCATGGCAGCGCTGATCACCGCCTTCCAGAACACGCCGGAAGGCCAGGGCGTCTCGTTCAATCAGTCCTACGGCCCCTCGACGAGCCAGGCGCAGGCCGTCGCAGCCGGTTTGCCGTGCGACATCATCTTCCCCTCCTGGCCCGGCGACGTGCAGATCCTCGTCGACGCCGGCCTCGTGAACAAGAACTGGAACGAGCAGTCCTACAACGGCATCGTCGCAAACACGGTCGTCGCGTTCGCAGTGCGGCACTACAACCCCAAGCACATCAAGGGCTGGAACGACCTGATCAAGCCCGGCGTGCAGGTGATCACCCCCGACCCGTTCAGCTCTGGCTCCGCGAAATGGAACATCCTCGCTGCCTACTCGGCGCAAAGGCATCTCGGGAAGACGGACGCTCAGGCACGGGCCTACGTCGAGAAGCTGTTCAAGAACGTCGTCGCGCAGCCGACGTCGGGCTCGGCCGGCACGGCCGCGTTCCTCTCGGGCGAGGGTGACACGTTCATCACCTACGAGAGCGAGGCGATCGCCGCGACGCTCAAGGGGACGCAGGTCGAGTACGTGATCCCGCGCCAGACGCTGCTGATCCAGCTTCCGATCGCGGTGATACAGAACAGCCCGAACAAGGACCTCGCGAACAAGTTCATCCAGTTCCTCAAGTCGACGTCCTCGCAGGTCGTGTTCGGCCAGAACGGGTTCAGGCCCGTCAACCCGGCCGCGGCGAAGCAGTTCAAGAACTTCCCCGTGCGGCCGGGTCAGATCACGCTGAACGACAAGACGCTCGGCGGGTTTGCAGCCGCGCAGGCTCGGTGGTTCGCACAGCCCAAGGGCGTCATGTACGGAATCGAGGCCGCAGTCGGAGGACCGTCGAACTGACGAGCTACGCCGAGCCTCGCCCACGGGAGAGGAACCGCATAATCCAGTTCATCTCGAGCGAGAAGGTCGGAACGGCCTTCTCGCTCGGGTACGCCTCGACCTTCCTGCTCATCATCGTCGCGCTGCCGATCGCGGCGCTTCTCTGGCAGTCGAAAGAAGGAGGCTGGTCGGAGTTCTGGGACACCGTCTCGGCGCCCGAGGCGGTCGCCGCCCTGAAGCTCACGCTGACCGTCGCCGCGCTCGCCGCGCTCACGAACGCGGTGCTCGGGACCGTGACGGCCTGGGTGCTCGTCCGGGACGACTTCCGGGGGAAGGGCGTGCTGAACGCGCTGATCGACCTTCCGTTCGCGCTGCCGACGATCGTCGCGGGCCTGCTGCTCCTGACGTTCTACGGCCCGCGCTCCCCGATCGGCGTCCATCTCGCCTTCACCCGCTACGCGCTCTACATCGCCCTGCTCTTCGTGACGCTGCCGTTCGTGATCCGGACCGTCCAGCCGGTGTTGCTCGAGCTCGATCACGAGATGGAGGAGGCTGCCCGCTCGCTCGGCGCGAATCAATTCACGGTCTTCAGGCGGATCGTGCTGCCGAACATCTTCCCGGGGATCCTCTCCGGAGTGACGATGGCGTTCGCCCGGGCCGTCGGCGAGATCGGGGCGGTCGTGATCATCACCGGGAACATCCCGTACAGGACCGAGGTCTCGTCGGTCTTCATCTTCAACCAGATCGCGAGCCAGAACGCGACCGGCGCCGCCGCGGTCGCCGTCGTGCTGCTCACGATCTCCTTCGCCGTGCTGCTGCTCGTCGGCGGGATCCGGTGGTACGCAACGAGGCACGAACGTGTCTAAGTACATCCTGCGCGCGATCGTGATCCTCTACCTGGGAGCGATCCTCGTCGCCCCGCTCGTCTACGTCTACTACGAGACCTTCGCGCACGACGCCTCTGCCGCCCTGCACGCGCTCACCGACCCGAACACGATCCACGCGTTCAAGATCACGCTGATCGCGACCGCGATCGCCGTCCCCCTGAACACGGTCTTCGGGATCATCTGCGGGCTCGCGATCGTGCGGCGCCGGTTCCGCGGCAAGGGCCTCCTGAACGCCTTCGTCGACCTGCCCCTGGCCCTCTCCCCCGTCGTCGTCGGATTCTCGCTCTACCTCCTCTACGGCCGAAACGGCTGGTTCGGCCACTACCTGTTCGGCCACGGGATCCAGGTGCTCTTCGCCCTTCCGTCGATCGTGCTGGCGACGACGTTCGTCTCGGTGCCGTTCGTCGCGCGCGAGGTCATCCCCACGCTGCGCGAGGTCGGAGACGAGCAGGAGAAGGCCGCCTACACCCTCGGCGCGTCGAACTGGCAGACGTTCTGGCGGGTCACGCTGCCGACGATCCGCTGGGCCGTGATCTACGGCGTCGTGCTCACGACCGCCCGCTGCCTCGGCGAGTACGGCGCCGTCGCGGTCGTCTCGGGCAGCATCCAGGGCAAGACCGAGACGGCGACCTTGCGCGTGCAGGAGGAGTATGAGAACCTGAATCTCCCCGGGGCCTACGGGATCTCGCTCGCACTCGCCGCAATCGCAGTCCTGGTCCTCATACTGATGACGACGCTACGACCGAAGGAAGGAACCTCCTGATGTCGATCTCAGCCCGGGGCATCTCCAAGAAATTCGGCGACTTCGTCGCGCTCGACGACGTCTCCGTGGAGGTGGAGACCGGGTCGCTGACGGCGCTGCTCGGGCCGAGCGGCAGCGGGAAATCGACGCTCCTGCGCGTGATCGCCGGGCTCGAGCGGCCCGACGGCGGAAGCGTCTTCATCGAGGGCAAGAACGTGACGGGACAGGCGCCGCAGGAGCGGGGAATCGGCTTCGTCTTCCAGCATTACGCGGCCTTCAAGCACATGACCGTCCGTGACAACATCGCCTTCGGGCTCTCGATCCGGCGACGGCCGAAGACGGAGATCCGCGAGCGCGTCGCGCAGCTGCTCGAGCTGGTCCAGCTCGAAGGGCTTGCCGACCGCTATCCGGCGCAGCTCTCGGGCGGTCAGCGGCAGCGGATGGGCCTGGCGCGCGCGCTGGCGGTCGATCCCTCGGTGCTGCTCCTCGACGAGCCGTTCGGCGCCCTCGACGCGCGCGTGCGCACCGAGCTCCGCGACTGGCTCCGGCGCCTTCACGACGAGACCCATACGACGACCGTGATCGTCACCCACGACCAGGAAGAGGCGATGGAGATCGCGGACGAGGTCGTCGTGATGAACCGCGGCGTGATCGAGCAGACCGGCGGCCCCCGGGATCTCTATGAACATCCGGCCAACGAGTTCGTGATGTCGTTCGTGGGGCAGGTCAACCGGCTCGACGACGTATACGTCCGCCCCCACGACCTCGAGCTGACGCTCGAGCCGAACAACGGGACGACGCGCGAAGCGCTCGTCGAGCGGGTGCTCTACCTCGGTTTCGAGGTCAGGGTGGAGCTCATGCGCGAGGACGGCGAGCGGCTGAGCGTGCAGATCACCCGTGACGAGGCCGAACGCCTCGAGATCGACACCGGGCAGATCGTGTTCGTCAGCCCGACGCGGCAGATGACGTTCTAGGGTCTCGTCTCGGCGGCAGCGGATCAGAGCTCGAGAGCCGTCCAGTTGCCGAAGCGACGACGGAAGTAGACGAGCGAGCCGCCGCCGTCTTCGAGTGAAACGTCGCCGGCCGTGACCTCCCCGATCAGAACCACGTGGTCGCCGGCCTCGATCTCCTGCTGGAGCCGGAGCTCGGCCCAGGCGGAGCTGTGCTCGTGAAGGACGGGCGACCCGTCGCGGGTTTGCGTCCAGGACAGGCCCGCGAACTTCTCGTCGTCCTTCGAGGCGAAGCGATGTGCGACGGCCGCGTGACGGGACTCGAGGATGTTCACGGCGAAGCGGCCGGCACGGCGAAGGAACGGCAGCGTTCGGCTCGAGCGGTCGATGCAGACGAGCAGGAGCGGCGGGTCTGCGGAGACGCTCGTAACCGCCGTCGTCGTCAACCCGTACGGGCGTCCCTCGCCGTCGACCGTCGTGACGACCGCGACCCCGGCAGGAAAGCTCGCCATCACGTGCCGGAACGTCTCGGGATCGATCGCCGTCGCCGTGCCGCTCACGCCTGCGGCCTCAACGACGGGAGCACCGTGCTTCGCCGAAGCGCAAGCGCGAGCTCGACGAGCCCTTCACCCTGGAGGCGCGCCGCCTGCGCGTAGGGCTCGACGAGCTCCAGCGCCTCTCCGAACCCGTCGCGCGGGACATACAGCCCCGGGGGTAGGACATGCGCGGCGAAGAACCCGGCAAGGACGTTGCGGAGCCCGTCGAGCGCGAGAAAGTGGTGCAGGCTCGCGCCCGTGTACACGGCGGCGACCGCCTTCCCGGAGAGGGGAGAGTCGGGGAATCCGCCGGACGACGTGCGCGGGATCGCGTCGAGCAGCCGCTTCAGCGGAGTCGCGAAGCCTGCCCGGAACACGGGCGAGGCGAGGATGACGGCCTCCACCATGGGCAGGCGGCCCACGACCGCCTCCAACGACTCTTCGTCGGAGTTGCCGAGCTCGAGCGTCTCGACCGCCCCGCCGGCTGCGCCGGCGGCTGCAGCCACCGCGTCGAGCGCAGAGCGGGTCCGCCCGCCGCCGGTCGGCGAGCCGTCGACGGCGAGGATCCTGACCGCCGATGCCGTCTCGCCGCTCATTCCGAGCTCGTTTTCGGCAGGTCGAGGTGATGGCCGAACCGGTCGCGCTTCGTCTGCAGGTAGTACAGGTTCTCGGGGGTCGGCGAGGTGACGAGGTCGACTCGCTCGAGGATCTCGAGACCGTGGCCTTCGAGGCCCGCACGCTTTGCCGGGTTGTTCGTGAGGAGCCGCATGCTCGTGACGCCGAGGTCCCGGAGGATCTCGGCGCCGACGCCGTAGTCCCGCGGGTCAGCCTCGAACCCGAGCGCGAGGTTCGCCTCGAGCGTGTCGTAGCCGCGGTCCTGCAGCTCGTATGCCTCGAGCTTGTGGCGAAGCCCGATCCCGCGTCCCTCGTGGCCCCGGATGTAGACGAGGACGCCCCGCCCCTCGGCGGCGATCAGCTCGAGTGAGCGCGCGAGCTGGGTCCCGCAGTCGCAGCGGCGGCTACCGAGCGTGTCCCCCGTGAAGCACTCGGAGTGGACGCGCACGAGCAACCCGGTCCTGCCCGCGATCTCCCCGCAGACCAGTGCCATGTGGGTCCGTCCGTCGTGGGCCTCGTAGGCGATCGACTCGAACGGCCCGTAGTCGGTCGGGATGCGCGCCCGCGAGACCCTTCGGACGAGCCGGTCGCGCTCCGACCGGAACGCGATCAGGTCGGCGATCGAGAGAAACGGCAACCCGTGGGAGTCGGCGAACCGGGAGAGCGCCTCGCCGCGCATCATCTCGCCGTCGTCGTCGACGAGCTCGCAAAGGACTCCGGCGGGATAGAGGCCGGCCAGCCGCGCGAGATCGAGCGAGGCCTCGGTGTGGCCGGCGCGCTCGAGCACGCCGCCCGCCTTGCTGCGGAGCGGAAAGAGATGGCCGGGCCGCCTCAGGTCGTGGGGGCTCGTCGTGTTGTCGACGAGGGCGGCGATCGTGCGCGCACGGTCGGCGGCCGACACGCCGGTCGTCGTTCCCTCGCGGGCATCGACCGAAAGGGTGAACGCCGTCCCCATTGCCTCGGTGCCGTCGTCCGTCATCAGGGGCAGTCCGAGCTCGGCGAGCCGGGCCTGCTCCATCGCGACACAGACGATGCCGGAGCCGTGGCGGACCATGAACGCCACGGCGTCGGGGGTCACGAGCTGGGCGGCGGCGATCAGATCACCCTCGTTCTCGCGATCCTCGTCGTCGGCGACGACGACCATGCCGCCGAGGCGAAGGGCGGCGAGGGCGGCCTGGACGCGAGCGCCGGAAGACGTCATGGCTTGAGCCTCGCACCGGAGCGGAAGACGAGCAGCGACCACCCGGTGAGCAGGATCGCGCAGCCGGTCGTCACGGTGAGCACGACGCCGGTCGAGAGGTCGGCCTGACCGAGGAACCCGATCCGGTAGGCCTGGACGAAGTAGACCGCGGGGTTGAAGCGGCTGACGAGCGCCCAGGCCGGAGGCAGCTGCGAGAGGGTGTAGAAGATCCCGCTCAGGAACCCCAGGGGGAGCACGACGAGCGTCTCGATCGAGTAGATGTGGTCGAGCGAGGCGCTGTAGGCACCGGCGAGCACCCCGATCTGGGACGCCGTGACGAGCAGCATCACGGTCGCGACGAACGCGACGCCCGGCCGCGCGACTCCCATCCCGGTGAGCGGGATCCCCACCGCGAGGATGCACGCCGCCGTCAGGATCTCGCGGACGACGGCGCCGAGCACGAGCGCCAGGTTGATCTCCCACCAGCGGAGCGGGCTCGCGAGCACGTTGTGCAGGTAGCGATCGTGGCGGGCCTCGAACAGGCTCGTCGTGCCGTTGATGAACCCGACCGTGATCACGGCCTGCACGATCAGCCCGGGAAGGATGAAGCGGTCATAGGGGATGCCGTCGACACTCTTGATCTGCGTCGCCAGCGCGACGCCGAAGACGAGGACGAACATCAGCGCCGAGATCACCTGCCCGGCGATCGAGAACCGCCAGATCTTGAGGAAGCGGACGATCTCGCGCTCGAGCAGCCACAGAAACGCCGGGCGTTCCGCACGGTAGGGCCGGTCGTACGCCGGCGGCGGGGCGAGCGGTGTCAGCGTCCGTGCCGTCGTCATGCCGCGACCGCGACTTCGCGCGCCATCGCCCGCGCGTAGACCTCGCCGATGTCCCGGGCGCCGAAGTGGTCGCGAAGCGCCGCCGCGCTTCCGCGCGCGACGATCGAGCCCGCCCGCAGCAGCGCGATCTCCTCGCAGAGCGCCTCGGCCTCCTCGAGATAGTGGGTCGTGAGGAGGATCGTCGTGCCGAGCGCGTGCAGCCGGCGGGTGTACTCCCAGAGCTCGGCGCGGAGCTCGACGTCGACGCCGGCGGTCGGCTCGTCGAGGATCAGGAGCCTCGGCCGGTGCATCAGCGCTCGGGCGAGCAGCAGCCGCCGCTGCATCCCGCCGGAGAGCTCCGTCGGCTTGACCTTCGCCTTCGCGCTCAGCTCGAAGAGGTCGAGCAGCTCCCTGGCCCGCCGCCACGCCTCGGCGCGTCCCATCCCGTGGTAGCCCGCGTTGTAGACGAGCGTCTCGTCGGTGTCGATGAACCGGTCGAGGTTGATGTCCTGCTCCGCGAGCCCCACGAGGCTCCGCGCCTCGCGGGTGTCGTGGTCGTGCCCGAAGACCCGGATCTTCCCGGCGCTCGGCCGGACGAGGTTGCAGACGGAGCCGATCAGCGTCGTCTTCCCCGCCCCGTTCGGCCCGAGCAGGCCGAAGAACGCCCCGTCGGGAATCTCGAGGTCGAGCCCGTTCACGGCGGTGAAGGAGCCGTAGCTCTTGGTCAGCCCTCTGACCGAGAGCGCGGCGGGTACGGCAGCCCCGCTCACGCGACAGCCTTCGCGGCGGTGAACCGGTTGGCGGGCCGGGCGAGGCCGTAGTGCTCGCGGAGCGTCCGGCCCGTGTACTCGGTGCGGAAGAGCCCGCGGGCGCGGAGGATCGGCACGACATGATCGACGAACGCCTCCAGCGAGGAGGGCAGCGCGGGCCCCATGATGTTGAAGCCGTCGGCGGCGCCTGCCTCGAACCAGCTCTCGATCGCATCGGCGATCTGCTCCGGTGTGCCCACGACCGTCCAGTGACCTCGGCCGCCCCCGAGCCGGCCGAGGAGCTGGCGGACTGTCAGGTTCTCGCGGCGGGCGAGCGCGACGATCAGGTTCGAGCGGCTTTGCGAGCCTTCGATCGTGTCGCTGTCGGGGATCTCCTCCGGCAGTGGCTCGTCCAGCTCGAGGATCTCGACGGGCACCTCGAGGGTGTCCGCAAGCTGACCGAGCCCGTAGGCGGGCACGATCAGTTCCTCGAGCTCGTCGGCGAGCGCCTGGGCCTCGGCCTCGGTCCGCCGAGGACGGGGACGATGCCGGGCAGGATCTTGATCGTGTCGCGATGACGGCCGACCCGCTCCACACGCTCCTTCAGGTCGGCGTAGAAGGCCTGAGCGTCGCCGAGAGTCTGCTGGGCGGTGAACACCGCCTCCGCGTACCGAGCGGCGAACTCCTTGCCGTCGTGCGAGGAGCCTGCCTGCACGAGCAGCGGATGTCCCTGCGGTGAGCGCGGGACGTTGAGCGGGCCCCTGACGCTGTAGAACTCCCCGCTGTGCTCGATCGGGTGGACCCGGTCGGGCAGCGCGTAGCGGCCGGCCGCCTTGTCGGCGATCACGGCGTCGTCCTCCCAGCTGTCCCAGAGCTTCAGCGAGACGTCGAGGAACTCCGAGGCCCGCAGGTAGCGGTCGGCGTGATCCGGCCGGTCTTCGAGCCCGAAGTTCTGCGCGGCTCCGCGATCGGCGGTCGTGACGATGTTCCACCCTGCCCGGCCGTTGCTGACGTGGTCGAGTGAGGCGAAGCGCCGGGCGAGGTTGTACGGCTCGTTGTAGGTCGTCGAGGCGGTGGCGATCAGCCCGACATGCTCCGTGGCCGCAGCCATCGCGGTCAGGAGCACGGTCGGTTCGAGCTGCCCGGCGGGCCGGAACTCGGCGTTGTGCCAGAGCACCGGCCCGTCGGCCAGGAACAGCGAGTCCATCGTCCCACGCTCGGCGAGCCGTGCGAGCCCGACCCAGTGCCGGGTGTCGAAGTCGGCATGAGGGTCGCTCTCGGGCAGCCGCCAGGCGGCCTCGTGGTGTCCCGAGCTCATGAGGAAGGCGTTCAGATGCAGTTGGCGGTGTCTGGGCATGGTTTTTTGCTCCTCCTGAGAAGTGGGACGCGGTTTGCCTGCTCGCTAGCTCGTCGAGAAATCGACCGGGAGCAGGTTGTCGACGACCTTTCCGATCACGACCTTCGAGGGGATCTGCTTCGCTTCGAAGAAGCTGTCTGCGAGCGACTGCTCCGACTTGACGATGTCGGCCGAGACGTAGCGGACGAGGACCTTCCCGTTCGCGACGACGATCTTCGCGGTCGGCTCATCGACGCCCGTCTCCTTCTCGACATCCTGGATCCAGGCAGCCGGGTGGTTGTCTCCCCACTGGTAGGCCTTCGCGAGACGCTCGAGCAGGTCGGTGAGCATCGCTCGCCTCGACGGGTCGTTCAGGTCCTTGTCGGCTCCGACGTAGAAGCTCACGTCCGGATCGAGCGGGGGCCGGCCGTAGGCGAGGACGCGGGCGCCGCTCTCGACGTCGACCGTCGCCTGGGGGTTCCAGATCGAGGCCGCATCGACGCTGCCGGAGGCGAACGCCGCCTGGAGCGCCGAGGGTGCGAGGTTGACGAACGTGACCGTGGACGGCGAGAGCCCGACGCTCTTGACAGCGTTCAGGAGGAACCCGTGAGCGGAGCTTCCGACGGGTACTGCGACCTTCTTGCCACGAAGGTCCGCGAGCGTCTTGATCGACGAGCCCTTCGGGACGATGATGTAGTCGCCGACCTGCTTGAAGCTCGGCGGCACCTCGGCTGCGATCACCTTGAAGCCGGGATCCTTGGCGGCGCCGTTGATCGGCGGGACGTCGCCGACGTCGCCGAGGTCGATCTGCCCGGCCGCCGCCGCCTGGACGAGCGGCGGGCCGAAGGGGAAGTACGCGAACTTCACGTTGTAGGCCGCGCCGTTCAGGGCGCCGGACTGCTTGAAGAGGGAGACGATGCCGGACTCCTGCTGGCCGACGACGAAGGTCGGCTTCGACGAGCTTCTGGCGGCACTCGAGCCTCCGGCGGCGAGTGTCGCGGTGATGCCGATCACGACGACCGCGGCGCCAAGGCGTGCGGCCCTCCGATTCCTGGTTCCATGCTGCTTCCGATTCATGGCTCTCTCCTTGTCGGGTGAATGTCGGCGGGGCTGTCTGCGCCCGCTCTGATCGGGGTCGGGATTTGACTCGCTCACGAGGCGACTCCTTCGACTCCGAGCTCGGCGAGCAGCTCGGCTCGGAGCCGGTCGCGATCGGCGCCTCGGGCGCGGCGGGCGAGGTCGAGCTCGACCGGGTGCTCGCTCGCGATCTTCCCGTCGCGCATCACGAGGATGCGGTCGCCGAGGCTGATCGACTCGTCGACATCGTGAGTGACGAGCAGCATCGTCGAGTGGTGCCGGAGACGAAGCGCCCGGACGAGGTCGTGCATCTTCAGGCGCGTGATCGCATCGAGGGCCGCAAACGGCTCGTCCATCAGCATCAGCACCGGATCCGCGACGAGTGCCCGGGCGAGCGCGACCCGCTGGGCCTCGCCTCCCGAGAGCGTCCTCGGCCAGGCATCGGCCCGGGCCCGCAGGCCGACCTCGTCGAGCATCTCGAGCGCGACCGTGCGATCGTCGCTGCCGTAGAGGCCGACGGTGACGTTGCGCCACACGCGCTGCCACGGTAGGAGCCTGTCGCCCTGGAAGACGATCGCGCGCTTCCGGGGAACGGTCACTGAGCCCTGGTCGGGAAGGTCGAGCCCTCCGAGCAGCCGCAGCAGGGTGCTCTTGCCACAGCCCGATTGGCCGAGGAGGATCACGAACTCGGACCGAGCGCAGCTCGAGATCGAGCCCGTCGAGCACCGTCCGCTCACCGAACCTTCGGACGATCCCGTGCGCAACGACCGTCGACTCCATCGTCTCGCGCGCTCTCGGCGCAACGGCAAGGCTGCTCATGCCCGCGCTCCCTCGGCCGAGCGCCAGCGCAGGAGCACCCGCTCGAGCACCCGCACGAACTGATCGGCGAGCAGCCCGAGGATCGCGTAGATCGCGAGCCCGAGGAACATCTCGTCGACGCGGTTGTAGTTCTGGGCCTGGGCGATCATGAAGCCGATCCCGGAGTTGGCGTTGATCTGCTCCGCGACGACGAGGCCGAGCACGCTGTAGGCGAGTGCGAAACGGAGCCCGACGAGGCGGATGGAAGCGCGCCGGGGAGGAGCACCCTCGTGACCAGCCGCCAGCGCCGTGCGCCGGCGACCTTCGCCATCTCGACGAGGCGCCGGTCGACGTCGCGGATCCCCGCGAACAGGTTGAGGTAGAGCGGGACCCCCGCCCCGATTGCGATCAGGATCACCTTCGAGGCCTGGCCGATCCCGAACCACATGATCATCACGGGCAGAAGGGCGAGGAACGGCACGGTGTTCAAGATCTGGACGGGCCCGTTGAAGAGCTGCTCGCCGATCCGCCCGAGGCCCGCGATCGTGGCCGCCACGACCGCGACCGAGGTCCCGAGCAGGAAGCCGAGAGCGGCACGGGTGAGCGAGACCTTCAGATCGGTCCCGAGTGTCGAGGGCTCCCCGTACTGCCACAGGTGGATCCCGGCGTTCACGACCTGCACCGGCGAGGCGGCGACCGTCTCGGGAAGCCGGCCTGCCCAGCTCGCGACCTGCCAGAGCACGAGCAGGACGAGCGGCGTCGTGTAGATCCCGAACGGCGAGCGGACGCGAGCCGGTCGCGCGAACCGACCGCCGGCCGGCCTTGCCGAGAACGTCTCGCGGTCGGCCGTCGCTCCGGATGCGACGCGGTAGGGCGACGGGAAAGACACCGTCTCAGCGAGCGCTACCCCTTCGGCGTTCGTTGCCATCCGATCTCACTCCCTTCCCAGATGTATCTAATGTATATCGATCTAATCAACTTTCTACGGCAGACTAACAGGCGTTACTTCACTTGTCAAAGTCACTTTTATAAGTAAAGTAATGGGCGACTGCTGATGACGATCACACCTCTCGGCAACCGTTTCGAACCCTGGGCAAACGAGCCTTCCGGCCTCGTGCACGGAGAGGACGACGACCGAATGCCCGCGGGGACGCTCGTGATCGGCGGGGGCGCCGCGGGAACGCTCGCGGCCATCCACCTGCTCGAAATCGGCGAAGGCCCCGTCGTCCTCATCGAGCGAACGGCGCCGCTCGGCCGGGGGGCGGCCTACGCAACGGAAGATCCGGCGCATCTGCTGAACGTCCCCGCCGGAAGGCTCGGTGTCTCCTCGCGAGAGCCCGACGCATTCGTCGAATGGCTGACCGGGCGGCACCCGAAAGCCGGTGCAGCGACTTTCGCACCACGAGCCCTCTACGGCGAATACCTTGCCGAGTCCCTGCTCGCCTCCGCACTTGCCTCGGGCTCCCTCCGCGTCGTCTCGGACGAAGCTGTCTCCCTTTCGCCTCAGGGGAGCGGTGTGACGGTGGGCCTCGCCGCCGGAGGCCGGGTCTCGGGGGCCAGGGCGATCCTCGCGCTCGGGGCGCCCGGGCCCGGCGATCCGCTCCGGGGGTCGGGCGACTCGCAGCGTCTGCGCCGATACGTCTCCGATCCCTGGGCACCCGGCGCCCTGGATCCGATCGAAGGGAAAGACGTCGTGCTGATCGGGAGCGGGCTGACCGCCGTCGACGTCGCGCTCAGCCTCTCGCGGCGTCCGATCCGGATTCATCTCGTCTCGCGCCACGGACTTCTCCCCCACGCTCACGCTCCGGCCGCGCCACCGCTGCAAGCGGTGGTGGACGGCAGACACGGGCCGGTACGCCTGCTCCGAGCCCTCCGTGCCGCTGTGGGCGAGGGCAACGACTGGCGCTCGATCGTCGACGGCCTGCGGCCGAGCACCCAGCGGCTCTGGCATGACCTCGGCCCGGAGGGGCAGGCGCAGCTCCTGCGCCACGGCGCCCCGTTCTGGAACGTGCATCGACACCGGATGGCGCCGGAGACGGCAGCCCGCATCGACGAGCTCCGGCAAGGCGGGGTCCTCACCGTTCGTGCCGGACGCATCGCCCGCGTCACCGAGCGAGAGAGAGACCTCGAGGTGCAGATCGTGTTGCGCGGCACGGGCGAGACCGTCACCGAGCGCGCCGGTTACCTGATCAACTGCACCGGGCCGAGGCTCCGCCTCTTCGACGACGCTCCGGCTCTCGTTCGCGACCTCGTCCGCCAGGGGCTTGCCCGGCCCGACAGTCACGGGATCGGCCTCGACACCGCGGCCGACGGTGGGCTACTCGACACCGCCGGCGACGCGTCGACGAGCCTCTTTGCGCTCGGCGCGCTCCGCAGAGGAACCCTCTGGGAGTCGACCGCGATCCCCGAGCTCCGCGCTCAGGCCGAAGCGCTCGCTGCAGCCGTCCGGTCGGACGCGTCGCGGTCGCGGTCGCGAGGCGTGGTGGCCGCAGAGCTTCGAGCCGCCGGCGGCTCCTGAGTCTGCCGTACGACGGCAGGCGGCTTCTCGAGTAACGCAGCCGGGTTGCGGCTCGAAACGGCGGCGTAGGCCGCCGGGCCCAGGCCGCGCAACACTCCGAGCGTCCGGTCCGGGTCGATCACCGGGTAGTCGCTGCCGTGGACGATCCGGTCGATCCCGAAAGCGGCGAGCGAGAGCTCGATCGAGGGCCGGCCGTACGAGCTCGTCTCGAAATAGACCGGCGCTCCGACAAAGCGCCTCGTCTCGACACCGCGTGACTGGAGGCGGTCGAGCTGGAACGCGGCGCCGCCTGCGAGAAGCGAGAAGACGACGCGGAGTGACGGCCACCGCGGCGCGCCTTGCTCGATCCAGGCCAGGTAGGCCGACTGCATGCCTGCGGTGTACCCGGCGACGGCCGCCCACCAATGCGGGGCGCCGGCCGGAGCCTCGGCGACCCGGTCCGGGTGGACGAAGAGGATGCCGCCGGATCGCCGCAAGGGGGCGAGCACGTCGTCGAGCGTCGCCGGGTCGTGCAGGCGGGACGCGCCGACGCAGACCCCGTCGAAGCCGGCCGCGTACTCTCCGGCCGCGAGAGCCCGCAGCCGTCCGGCCGAAGCCTCGACGAGCTTGGCGATCCCGTCGTGGTAGGCGGAGACGAGCGGTGCCCGCTCGCGGGGCGGGAGCGACTCGAAGCCCAGTGTGGGCTGGAGCGAGATCAGGGCCACGTCGATCCCGGCCCGGTCGAGCGCCTCGAGCCGCCGCTCGAGCTCGTTCGTCCGGGTCTCGACCCGAAACGAGCCCTCGAGCGTCGTCAGGATCTCGCCGTCGAGATACGGCGGCCGCCCTCGCCGGCGCAGCAACTCGACGAGCGCGGGCGGCCATAGGTGCTGGTGGACGTCGTAGACGAGCTCCCCGGACACGTCCTCGGCCGCCTCAGGCGACGCTCATCTCCTCGGCATAGCTCACAGAGGTGCGCCGCAGGAGGCCGTTCTCGCCGAAGTCGTAGTAGCCCATCCGCCAGAGGGCCGGCGAGTAGACGTGGATCGACACGGCAGGCGGGGCTCCCTCGGCGTGGCGGAGGCAGTGGACGTGCGAGGAGTCGAAATCGAACGTCGTGCCCTTGCGTCTCGTTACGGAGACGCGCTGCAAGGCTTCGTCGCGGAGCTCCATCCTGTCCTCGACGAGCTCGCCCTCGCACACGTGGACGGCGCCCGAGGAGAGGTCGTGGTCGTGCAACCCCGTCTCCTGGTCATGGGCCCAGCAGAGGAGCCAGACGTCGAGATGGGCGTCGCGGTGGAGCTGAACGAAGGTTCGCTCCTTCGCGTCGTGATGGACGAGAGACTCCCACGTTGCGCGCGTCCCCGCGATCTCGCCGGCGAGCGCCCGGAGCTCGGTGCGCTCGAGATCGCGGCCGCCCGCGACGGCGGAGAGCCACGACGGCTCACCCACCGGCCGGGATCGGGCGAGCCGGCCGGGCAAGCTCCAGCTTCATGCCACGACCACCGGATGCTGCACGATCGCGCCGAAGAGGTAGCCCCCGTCGTTGAAGGGGACGGACACGGGCTGGACGTTCCCGGCACTGTCCGTCGCACGCGCTCTCAGCGTGTAGTTCCCGGGAGCGGGCGGCGTCCAGGTGAAGTTCCACCGGCCCCAGGCGTTGGCGATGTTCGCTCCATGGAGCGTCGCCGGAGCCCAGGTGGCGCCGCCGTCGACGCTCACGTCGACCTTCTTGATCGTTCCGGCACCTGACCAGGACCGGCCCGCGAGCACCTGCGCCTTGCCGGCCGCGAGCTGTGCGCCGAACGGAAGCTCGAACGCGCTCTTCACGACCTGGCTCGTGACCGGAGGCGAGCCGGTGTAGGTCGGGCCGGTCATCACGTACTGGGTGGTGTTCCAGAGCGAGAAGAGCGGCGTCGTCGAGACCTCGATCTGGCCGACCCACTTCACGTTCGCGACACCGACCCAACCGGGAACGACGAACCGCACCGGATACCCGTGATCCCAGGGCAACGGCTGCCCGTTCATCTCGTAGGCGAGCAGCACGTCGTTCTGCGCCTTGCCGGCGGGAAGCGGCCGGCGCACGTGCCCGGCGTCGACGCCGCTCACGATGACATTGCTGTCGAGACCGGTCGGCATCACGTCGACGGCGCCCGACAGGATCCCCGCCTTGTCGAGCACCGCCGACAGCGGCACACCCGTCCAGGCCGCGACCCCGACTGCCCCCAGCGTCCATTGGGTCCCTGCGGCCGGCGTCCCCTGTTGCGTGCCGAAGAAGCTCCGTCCGTTTCCGGCGCACTCGATGAAGGAGTAGATCGTCTTCTTCGGAAGCGCGCGGAGCGCATCGAGGGTGAAGCTGACGGGATTCGCGAGCGTCGGGGAGCCCTTGAGCCCGGTGCCGAAGACGTTCAGCTTCCAGGACGACGCGTCGACGATCGGGGTTCCGGTGTGGTCGCGGACGAAGAAGCGATCGTTCGGGATCACGTAGCCAAGCCCCGGGACGGAGTCCCAGCGCATCTCCGCGTTGGAGCCGAAGTTCGTGAACCAGGCAGGCGGCAGCGGCTTCGAGATCGGCGAGCCGTTGTCTGCGCGAGCCGCGTGCGGTGACGAGGCGAGGCGTGCGAACCCTGCGAGCAGCGGCAGGCCGAGCGCACCGAGCTTCAGGAGCTCACGCCGCGAGTATCCGTGGCTCCGTTCCAGCCGATCGAGCAGCTGTTCTGCCCGAATCGCCGAATAGACGTCTTCCTTCTCCAGTTGATCGCTCATCGTCCTCCCACTCGAGTCCCCGCGGCCGCCGAGATGAGACGGCCACTATCTCAATAAACAAAGTTTACTTATGTTACATATAAGAGAAAGATCGGGCCCGTGGTCACGCGGCTCGCACCGTCGCGCGACGCGGCCCCCGAGCTCCGATCAGCACGTCGTACGGCAGCCATGGATGAGCGAGCAGCGCCAGCACGGTGTCCCGGAACGCGTTCGGGTTGTCAGCGTGCCGGTGTCGCCAGCGAACCTCGTCCCAGTACGCAGCGAGATGGCGTGTTCCCACATTGCCGTGGACGCCCGCGATCAACGAGCGCAGGAGCGGCCAGCTCGCAGGGGCCTCGGTCGCGCCTCCGGCCGCCTCTGACTCGTCGCTCCTCGGCAGGACGGCCGGAGGCGCCGGGAGAAACGCGACAAGGCCTGCCGGCTCTGGATTGCCGGCGGCCATCGCCGACCGGATCCGATGCTCGAGGAACCATGCGCTCTTGTAGCTTCCGCCGAGGATCCTCTGGAGCTGCGCCGCCGAGAATCCCGACTCCGAGGAGAGCATCAACGAGATCGCGAGGAACCACTTCGGGAGGGACAGGTGCGAGTCGTGGAAGGCGGTCCGGGCCGTCACGCGAAACTGGTACCGGCACCCGCGGCAGTGATGACGGCGGCGGCCCTCGAGCCAGAGCAGGTCGTCCGAGCCGCACCTCGGGCAGGCGACGCCGTGCGGCCAGCGCAGGTGCTCCAGATAGAGCCTGTAGCCGTCCTCCCCATGCTCCTCGACGAGCGAAGCGAGCATGAGGTCGAGCTCCTCGATCTGTATCTCCCTTAAGTGCATCAAAGTAGTTGACTTATATCACAGATAACTACGGCTGATCTGGACACGGATCGCTTCCGTCCAGCTCGGTGCGCCCGCCGTCACATTCGTCAGACTCCGCAGCGTGCGGATCACGGCGAAGGAGGACTACGCGGTACGAGCGGCGCTCGAACTGGCGATCGCCGACGGCGGGCCGCTCAAGCGCGAACAGATCTCACAGGCGCAGGCGATCCCGATCGCCTTCCTGCAGAACATCCTGATGGAGCTCCGCCATGCCGAGCTCGTCGAGGCTCAACGGGGTCGCGACGGGGGCTTCCGCCTCGCGCGCCCGGCCGCGCAGATCACCGTCGCCGACATCGTCCGCGCGGTCAGCGGCCCGCTCGCAACCGTCCGCGGCGTCCGTCCGACCGCGGTCGACTACCAGCAGTCGGCCGAGCCCCTGCGTGAGGTCTGGGTGGCCGTGCGAACGAACATCCGTGCGATCCTCGAACGGGTCACGCTTGCAGACCTGGCGGCGAACCGGCTCCCGGCCCCGGTCAAGAGGATCACCGCGAATCGGGCCAACTGGGAATGACCCCAACCGACCGGCTTCAGGGTTACTGCAGCCCGGTTCGAACGGACGTGATCCGGCCCGTGTTGAAGCCGAGCCAGTGCATCCTCCCGATGTAGCGCGCGTGCTCGACCTTGAGGCAGCGGTCCATGATCACGGTCACGCCGCCCTCCTCGGCGATCCGCGCCGCCTCCTCGTTGATCACGCCGAACTGGCACCAGAGCGCGCCGGCGTGAATCGCGACCGCCTCTCGAGCGATCCCGGGCAGCGCGTCCGGGGCGCGGAAGACGTTCACGACGTCCACCGGCACCGGCACCTCCGCGAGGCTCGGATAGCTGACCTCGCCGAGGACCTCCGTCTCGCGGGGGTTGACCGGGATCACGCCATAGCCGTGGCGCTTGAGGTAGTAGCCGACGAAGTTGCTTGCGCGGAGCTCGTTGCCGGACAGCCCCACGACGGCGATCGTGCTCGCGCCGTGGAGCACGCGCTGGATCGTCAGGGGATCCTGGTAGCGCTCGAGCCACGTCATCTCAGTCACTCGAACGTACCCCGGCCAGGCCCTGTTCCAGGTCCCAGATCAGATCGTCGACCGACTCGGTGCCGACCGACAGCCGGATCGTCCCGGGCCCGACGCCCGCCGCCTCGAGCTCGGCGTCGCTCAGCTGGCGATGCGTCGTGCTGGCGGGATGGATGATCAGGCTCTTTGCGTCGCCGACGTTGGCGAGATGCGACCAGAGCGTCACGCCCCGGATCAGCTCCTGTCCGCCCTCGCGCCCTCCGGCGCAGTCGAAGGAGAACACTGCGCCGGCGCCGAGCGGCAGATACTTCTCGACGAGCGGCCCGTAGCTGCTCCCAGGCAGGCCCGGGTACCTGACGTTCGTGGCCAGCTCGTGCGAGTCGAGGAACGCGGCGACGGCCAGCGCATTCTCGACATGTCGCTCCATCCGCAGCGACAGCGTCTCGAGCCCCTGCAGGAACAGGAAGGCGTTGAGCGGCGCGAGCACGCCGCCGAGGTCGCGAAGCGTCTCGGCCCGCAGCTTCATCAGGTAGCCGTAGGTCCCGAAGGTCTCGTGGAACTGCAGGCCGTGGTAGGCGGGCGACGGATCCGCGACCACCGGGAACCGGCCGTTCGACCAGTCGAACGTGCCGGCCTCGACGACGACACCACCGATGCTCGTTCCATGCCCGCCGATGAACTTCGTCGCCGAATGGATCACGATGTCGGCGCCCCACTCGATCGGGCGGCAGAGATACGGCGTCGCGAAGGTGTTGTCGACGATCAGCGGCAGGTCGTGCTCGTGGGCGATCGAGGCCACGGTCTCGATGTCGAGCACGTTGCCGGCCGGGTTGCCGATCGTCTCACCGAAGAACGCCTTCGTGTTCTCGCGCACGGCCTTCCGCCATGCCTCCGGGTCGTCGGGGTCGACCCACGTCAGCTCCACGTTCAGCTTGCGCAGCAGGTGCTTGAGCTGGTTCACCGTCCCTCCGTAGAGCGCAGACGAGGAGACGACGTGGTCGCCGGGATCGAGCAGCGTGAAGAGGGCGGCTGCCTGGGCGGCGATTCCGCTCGCGAACGCCACCCCGCCGGCCCCGCCCTCGAGATTCGCGACCCGCTCCTCGAAGACGGCAACGGTCGGGTTCATGATCCGGGAATAGGTGTTCCCGTACTCCTGCAGGTTGAAGTAGGCCCCGGCGGATTCGGGGTCCTCGAACACATAGCTCGTCGTCTGGAAGACCGGGACGGCGCGGGCTCCCGTGTTCGGGTCGGGCCGCTGCCCGGCGTGCAGCTGCCGCGTCTCGAATCCGAACGCGCGGGCCTGCTCCCGGCGGTCGCGCTGTTCGGTCAAGGACGCTCTCCGAGAAAGCCGCGGATGATCGGCGTCTGGCGCGCCTCTTCGAGCAGGAAGCAGTCGTGGCCGTAGGGCGCATCGATCACGTGGAGCTCGACGGGCTTGCCGAGCCCGCGCAGCGCTTCCTCGATCTCCCGAGATCCCGACGGCGGATACAGCCAGTCGGAGCTGAAGGCAATCAGAAGCGTCCGGGCGTCGACACGCTCGAGAGCGCGCGCGAGCGAGCCGCCGCCGTACTGACGGGCGAGATCGAAGTAGGTCAGAGCGCGCGATGTGTAGAGGTAGGTGTTCGCGTCGAACCGCCGGACGAACGAGTCGGCCTGATAGCGCAGGTAGCTCTCAACCTCGAACTCCGGCTCGGTGACCGTATATCTGATCTCGTCGCCGAACTGGAGCCGCCGGCCGAACTTCTCGCTCAGCCCGATCGCGGAGAGATAGGTGACGTGGCCGATCATTCGCGCGACGCCCATGCCGGCGTTCGGCGTGCCGTCCGTGCCGTAGTAGTGGCCGCCCTTCCAGTCCGGGTCGCGCATGATCGCCTCTCGCGCGATCGCGTTCCAGGCCATGCCCTGCGGATGGAGAGCATGGGTACTGGCGATCGCCACGACGGCGTCGATCTGATCGGGGTAGAGGATCGACCACTCGAATGCCTGCATTCCGCCGAGCGAGCCTCCGGCGACCGCCGCCAGCCGCTCGATTCCGAGCTCGTCCAGAAACGCGCGCTCGGTCCTCACCATGTCCGCGACCGTGATCACCGGGAAGTCGGAGCCGTACGGCCTGCCGGTCGCCGGGTCGGGTGACGACGGCCCCGTCGTCCCGCGGCAGCCGCCGAGCAGGTTTGTGGAGACGACGAAGTAGCGGTCCGTGTCGAATGCCTTGCCGGGCCCGATCATCCCGTCCCACCAGCCGAGCCCCTTCCCTGTCGCGCCGTCGCGGTCGTCGGCTCCGAACCCGTCGCGGGTGCTCTGTGCGGCCGCCTCGGCCGAGAAGCCGGCCGCGTGGGCATCGCCGCTCAGCGCATGGCAGACGAGGATCACGTTGTCCCGCTTGGGCGCGAGCGTGCCGTAGGTCTCGTAGGCCACGCGGACCGACTCAAGCCGCCGTCCGCAGTCGAGCGGCACCGGATCCGGCAGGTCGAGGAACTCGGTCTCGACGGTTCCCACCGAGCCGGCGCCAACGTCCGGAGTTGTCACGGCGGGCGCCGTCAGGTTGGCTTCCATGGAATCATTGGGCGTGTATTGTCGTGATTTCTTTACTTCGGAAAGCGACGGAAGGAGTGAGGTGCGATGACCACCATCGACAACGGAGTCAACGTACAGGCACTGCTCGACGCGCGCGAGGTGCTGGCAGGGGCGCCGGAGGCCGCCCAGTTCACGTGGCGAGCGACGTCCAAGTGGGAGAACGGCGTCCACAGCACGACCACGATCAAGAACTTCTTCGGCCTCGGGGAAGAGCAGAGCCACAAGACCGAGGCCGTGTTCGACGCCGATCACCCGGAGGTCTTCGCGGCGCAGGACAACGGGATCACGCCGATCGAGTATCTCCTCGTCGGGCTGACGAGCTGCCTGACGGCAGGCGTCGCCTCGGTGGCGCAGAATCGCGGGATCCAGCTGCGCTCGATCGAGTCGACCGTCGAGGGCAACCACGACATCCGCGGGATCCTCGGCGTCGACAACGACGTTCGCAACGGGTTCAACGACATCAAGGTGACGTTCAAGATCGACGCGGACGCCTCTGCACAGGAGATCGAAGCCCTGGTCGCCCAGTCCCAGAAGCGCTCGGCGGTGTTCGACGCCCTGACGAATCCCACGGAGGTCACGGTCGAGGTCAACTGAGCTTCACCCAGACCGAGGGAACCCTCCATCGAGCACTTCACCACGGTTGTCATAGGCGCCGGCCATGCCGGCCTCGCCGCGAGCCACTTCCTCACCGAGCGGTCACTCGACCACGTCGTGCTCGAGCGCGGTGAGCCGGCCAACTCGTGGCGGCACGAGCGTTGGGATTCCCTCCGTCTTCTGACACCGAACTGGCAGAGCCGGCTCCCGTCACTCGACTACGACGGGCCGGATCCGGACGGGTACATGACGGGCCCCGAGGTGGCCGACCTCATCACCCGGTTCGCCGAGCACGTCGGCGCTCCGGTTCGCGCCGGGACGAACGTCACCTCGTTGCGCGGAGGCACCGACGGCTACGAGCTGACGACGAGCGGCGGCGAGCTCCGGTCGCGGACCGTCCTGATCGCGAGCGGAGCCTGCAACCTGCCGGCGGTTCCGGCGCTCGCCGACGCAGTGCCCCCGGAAGTCGAGCAGCTGACGCCGTTCACCTACAGCAACCCGGCCCGCCTCCCGGACGCGGGCGTACTCGTCGTCGGCGCATCGGCGACCGGTGTTCAGCTGGCGGCCGAGCTGAGGCAGTCGGGACGACCCGTGACTCTCTCGGTCGGAGAGCACGTACGGCTGCCGAGGACGTATCGCGGCCGCGACATCCTGTGGTGGATGGAGGCGTCGGGCGTGTGGGCGGAGCGATACGACCAGGTGGACGATCTCACGCGCGCGCGGCGGCTGCCCTCGCCGCAGCTCGTCGGAACTCCCGAGCGGGCGACCCTCGACCTCAACGCGCTCTCCGCCATGGACGTCGAGCTTGTGGGCCGCTGGGCGAGCGTCCGTGACGGCCGGGCGCTCTTCTCGGGCGGGCTGCGAAACGTCTGCTCGCTCGCAGATCTCAAGCTGGAACGACTGCTGGAGCTCTTCGACGGGTGGGGCCGGACGAGCGGGGAAGCCAACGGGAGCTCCGCTCCCGAGCGCTTCGCGCCGACGGAGGTGCCACGGTCGGCGAGGCTGGAGCTGGACCTCAGAAGCGGCGAGATCGGAACGATCATCTGGGCAACCGGGTTCCGTCCCGACTACCGCTGGCTCGGCGTGCCGGTTCTCGACGCGAAGGGCCACCTCCGCCACCAGGGCGGCGCCGTCGACAGCCCCGGCCTCTACGCCTTGGGCCTGCCCGTCCTGCGGCGGCGCAAATCCACGTTCATCTGCGGGATCGAGGACGATGCGCGTGAGGTGACCGCTCACCTTGGCGGGTACCTGGACAGCCGATCCGGATAGCGGACTGCAGGGGCGGTGCGATCGCCGTGCCGGTTTCACCGACGCGGGAGTCGGGGAGATTGCTCGTGTCGGCGATCGAAAAGGGAGGGATCATGCCGCCACGCGGGGTGACGAAAGGGACCAAGCGCGCCCGTCAGTACGAGCACATCAAGGAGAGCGAGCTCGACCAGGGCCGCTCCGAGGGGCTCGCCGAGGAGATCGCGGCGCGCACCGTGAACAAGGAGAGGGCCCGCGCCGGGGAGTCGCGCACGAGCTCGCGAAGCTCGACCGACGACATCTCGTCCGGCCGCCGCGGCGGCCTGCGTTCGGGGACGAACCGGCCGAAGGGCCGGACGTTCGAGCAGCTCTACAACGAGGCACGGCACCTCGGCGTCAAGGGCAGGTCGAAGATGAACAAGGCTGCGCTCGAACGCGCCGTCGACCGGAAGAAGTAGCCGGCGACGCTTGCGCGTGAGGAGGCGGGCGACCGCCTGGCCGTCGGCAATCGGGGAAAGGGCCGATCCCGGCGCCGACCTCGCAAGCCGACGGCGGCAGGGACGGCTGGTCCCTGTCGCCGCCGGTTCACTTGCGGTCAGGCGGGCGCAGATCCCGACTGCGAGCCGTCGCCGGTGGCCGGCGGCGGCGGCGGGGTCGAGATTCCGATCGGCACCGCGTCGAGCGAGGCACCGGACGCCGAGAGCGCGACCAGCGAGGCCGCCCTCGACGCCGTACCGGCCGGGAGCGTGAGCACGAACCAGCCGTCGCTCGCAGCCGACCGGCCGAGCACTGCGCCGGACGAATCGACGACCTGCACGTTCGTCGCGCTGCCCGGCACCTGTCCGAAGAGCGTGGCGGCACCGTTGGCGTCGACCTGGATCTGTGCGTTCACCTGCCCATCAGCCAGCGCTCCGCCGATCCTCATCGACCCGCCGGCCGGCGGCGAGCTCGACTGTCCGAACATCTCGGTCCCCATCCGACCGCCGCCGGCGATGCTCACCGCACAGCTGATCGGCCCGGAGTCGGTGGGAGCGCCCGTCGCGTCGAGTTGGCGAAGGTAGGCGCACGTGCCGCCGCCGTCCGTCGGCGCGGTCCAGAGCTCCAGGGTGCCCCCGTCGGAGGTGGGCGTCGACGCCCGCTCCATCGCCTGGTCGATCTGCGGAGTGAGCGCTGCGTCGGGCGCGTGCGCCGCCGCGAGGCCGAGTGCCTGCTGGACGTCGCCGGGAATCATCCCGGCTGCCCCCGCCGTGCCGACGACGGTGACGACGGCGATCGCAATTCCGACGAGCACACGGCGGCGGGGACCGAAGCGCGGCATCCTGCGGCGCGGCCGGGTCGGAGCGTGAGCGAGCGTTTCCATGAATGCAGTCCTTTCCTGGAGCTGAAGGGCGTCGGTCGGACCGGCGGCCTCCGGCCGGAAGGAGCGAAGCGTGTCGAGCTCGTCGTTCATGGTGAGGTGGCCTCCTTCGGGATCGGAATCTGCCGGTCTTCTCGGGTTCTCCCGTTCGGCTCGAGAAGTTCCCGCAGGCGTGCCTTGGCGCGATGAAGCTTCGAGCGAACCGTCCCGACCGGCAGCTCGAGCACGGCCGCAGCCTCCTCGTAGGAGAGCTCGTCCCAGGCGACGAGCAGGAGCAGCTCTCGGTCCGCGTCGGAGAGTGTCAGCAGCGCGGCTCGCATCCTGGCCCAGTCCGCGGGCGCGTCGAGCCTTCGGTCGGCCGAGGCGAGATCTGCTTCACGATCGGTGGTCTGGCTCTCGGAGGAAACCCGCTCGACGGCGGCGAGGTACCGGGCGAACCGGCGCCGCTCGTGGAGGATCAGCTTCGAGGCGATCCCGAGCAGCCACGGCAGCGCGTCGACGGCCTCCGGCCGGAATGAGCCACGCTTGGCGAACGCGCGAGCGAAGCTCTCGGCTGCGACCTCGGACGCCTGGTCGCGGCCGACCCGCCGCTCGGCAAAGCGAAAGACCGTTGCGAAATGCCGGTCGAAGATCTCCCCGAACCGATCGGGGTCGGCAAGAGACGCAGCGATCACCGAAGCGTCGCTCGGAAGAGGCGCCATCACCTGCTTTCTGCCGATCGGACCGGAAAGTTCCATCCGTGAATCCTCCGCGCACATTCTTAATCGCGCGCGCGCAGTTCGACCGGCGTTTCACCGGCCGCGAATCGTGTTCGAGGCTCGTCCCGCCGATCTCGCCTGAGCGGCGGTCAGACGACGCGCTTGAGGCGCAGGTCCCGACGTGATCTCAGGACGATGTCGCTCAGCCCACTCTGCGGATCGACGACCTCCACCTGGTAGCAGTCGTCCTGCTCTCGGGCCGAGACGACCATGCCGAACACCACGCCGCCCGGGCCTTCATGCTCGGGCCGGCTGACCTCGACCACGGCAAGCTCCGGGATCCGGACGTTTCCTTCCGCCATACGACCTACCTCACTTCCCCCGACGAAGCCGACAGCGCGGACCGTACCGATTTCGTGAGCGCTCACGCCGCTCGACGCGGCATGGACCGCCCCGGGTGACGGCAGGCCGAACTGTTGAGCCACGATGGAGGTCGCGACGACTCGAGGGGAGTGAATGATGAGCAGTGTGATCAAGCGGACGGAAGAGCACGCGTGCTCGGCGACGGGAACCGGATCCCGCTGCTAGGGCTCGGTGTCTGGCAGATGGCGAACGGGCCCGAGTGCGAGAGCGCGGTTCGCTGGGCGCTCGAGTTCGGCTACCGGCACATCGACACGGCTCAGCTCTACGGCAACGAGGAGAGCGTCGGCAAGGCGCTACGCGAGAGCGGCCTGCCGCGCGAGGAGGTCTTCATCACGACGAAGTTCCATCCGGGTCCCGAGACCCGGTCGCGGCGGCGGAAGAGAGCCTCGCGCGGCTCGGGCTCGACCGAGTCGATCTCTACCTCGTGCACTGGCCCGAGGGCGGCCCGACCTGGGCCTGGCCCGGGATGGAACGGGCGCGCGAGCTCGGGTACACGCGGTCGATCGGCGTCTCGAACTTCGACGGTGGAGAGCTCCGCGCAGCTGCTCGCAACGGCCGCGGTGCCGCCGGTCGCCGACCAGGTGCAGTTCAGCCCGTACGAATACCGGAAGGCGCTGCTCGACGAGTGCGAGGAGAGCGGGATCGCGCTCGAGGCATACAGCCCGCTCGGGCACGGGCGCCACCTCCGCAGCGAGACCGCAACGCGGATCGCGGAGCGCGTCGGCCGGACGCCGGCCCAGGTACTGCTTCGCTGGTGCATCGAGCGTGACATCCCGGTGATCCCGAAGTCGAGCCGCCGTGAGCGGATCGCAGAGAATGCTCAGCTCTTCGATTTCACGCTCACGGCCGAGGACACCGCGCAGCTCGACGGGCTCGACGGAACGGGCGAAACGGAACGTGCACTCGAGCACAGGTGGTGGAGGTAGCGGCGGCGACCGCGGGCCGTCGATTCATCTGGCTCCTCGTGCCGGGCTCCGGGCGAGAGCCTCTTCGATCGTCGCAACCCGGTTGAGGGTCGAAAGCACACCGGTGATCTCGAGGGCGCGCTCGACGATCGGTGCGTCCACGAGCACCAGAGTGAACTCGCTGCCGCCGTCGTAGGCTCGGTTCCTCGCTCTCACGAGCATGTTGATGACGGTCGAATCGATGAACTCGGCGGGCGTCAGGTCGACGATCAGGTGCGAGCAGCCCGGAAGCGACCGGTCGAGCGCTTCTTGCAGTCGCGGTGCGCTCGAGAGGTCGTGTTCGCCGCCGAGCAGCACGTGGACGGTGGCCGGCCGAGGCCGCAGGATCTCGAGTGTGGGTTCCAAGGGCGGAGTGGCGATACTCATCGACTGCTATCCTTTCGAGTCGCGGTTACATTGACACGACTAACGTTCCACGACAAAGAACATACGTCAAAAATGTCTGATATGTCAAGGGAGAGCGAGGAGAAGAATTGGCGGTTCCTCTCGAACCACACCCAGGTGCTCCTGTGCCTTGCGCGGGATCCGAACTCCCGGTTCCGTGATCTTGCGGAGCGAGTCGGGATCACCGAGCGGGCGTCGCAGCGGATCGTGGCCGACCTGATCGAGTCAGGGTATGTCGAGAGCGAAAAGGTGGGACGACGTAATCGCTACATCGTCCACCGGGGAATCGAGATGCGGCATCCCGCCCAGCGCGGCCACGAGATCGGGGAACTGCTCGAGATCCTCCAGGCCGAGGACGAAGACCGCCGGGCCTGAGCGCACCTGAGCGCGCCTGGCGTCACGGTAGTCGTGTCTGCTCGCGATGCGTTCGGCGCGGGAGCCGGCCGTAAGCCAACGAGGGCCGCACCAGGCTAAGGAGCTGCGAGGAATGCCTCCTCGGTCGCCGCGGGGGACGTCGAAACCGGCGTGTCGAAGGTGAGGGTCGGCACCTTGGTGTGGAAATGCACGTGGGAGTTGACGCTCCCGAGAATCTCCGACGCGATCCGGCCGTGACCGCGCGAACCGAGTACCACGAGATCGAACCCGCCTGACTCGATCTCCGCGACCACCTCCTCACCGACCTGTCCGCTCCGCTGCACCGTATGGACGATGAGACCGTCGGGCGCGGCTGCCTCGGCCTCGCGAAGCTTCGCGCCGGCCCAGTCGTCGAGCTCCGCACGAAGCCCGTCGATGCTCACCGGCGCGAGCGCTGCGAGCGGGGCGACCGACGGCGCAACCGTCACCACCGTGACCTCAGCATGCTCGGTCTGGGCAAGCTCGTAGGCCTGCGCAAGCGCCTCGCGGCTCGTCGGCGAGCCATCGTAGGCGACGAGAATCTTCTCGAACATCTTCCTCGACCTCCTCGGTCGGTCGGTTTTCCATCCCTCGACGTCGTCAAACGACCGGTTCTCGGTAGCTATTTCCCGGCCCGTCGGCGGCAGGCCGGGCGAGCCGCGCTGCTGCGAGACTCCTTCCGGCCAATGCCGACACGGCGCTCGGTTCAGTCGGCTGTCTTCTCGTCGCCCAGCGTCGCGCTGAGAAGCGTCAGCCCGAGGTCGGAAACGCGCTGCAGTAGGCCCTGCAACTGCGGCTGATCGCTGACGCAGCCTACCAGGACGGTGTTTCCGCCCTCATGGCTGAAAGACATCCCTTCGAAGGAGCTCGCCGCGTAGCTGCTCAACTCTCCCTCGACGGTGATTCGGCAATCGCGCCTCGTCATCGATGGAGAATGCCGCCGCTGATCTTCGGGCGAGCTCTGCGAGGCCGGGTTCACCTGGGTGAGAAGCCATCTGGGGATTGTCGATCCGCAGCATGCCTGCTGCCGCTGCAAAGAACGGTTCCACCGGGTTCTTTACACTGTGTAGGGTCGGCGATCGCGTCGGCGTGGTGAGTTCCGTACGGTGGGCACCTGACGGAATCCCATCGCTCGGGTACACCATTCCGACGGCACCGCCTCACAGAAGGGCGGCGTGCCGTTACTACCACCAAAATACGGAGACGCTGGCAACCCCCAATGTCGCGCCAGAGCTGCTGTTCCGATCTCGAGCTCGAGTGTAGGTGTAAGGCCCTGACCACGGGCTTCGGCGATTCGCTGACACCGGCCGGGTGGGCATGGTGATCAAGCCCGCTTCGATCGGGAGCGCTCCGAGCTCTCGGCCCTCGGCCGCAGGAGATCCACGCAAGGAGGCACAGCCCCTCGCCGAGGCGAAGCTGCACGCGCCGAGGCTCCGGACAGGGATGGTCGAGCGGCCTCGCATCGGCGCCGCGCTCGACTCGGGCGAGGGAGGGCCCACGCTCACACTCGTCGCCGCGCCGCCGGGCTACGGAAAGACGACCGCGGTCCGCTCGTGGTGCGACACACGTTCAGGCGGTCTTGCCTGGGTGACGCTCGACCGCGGAGACAACGACCCGGTTCGGTTCTGGCGCTACGTCGCAACCGCGGTCGACCGCGTCCGCAGCGGCCTCGGCCAGCCCGCGTTGCGGCGCCTCGCCGTCGATCCGGGGGCCATCGAGGATGCCGTGATCGAGCTCGACGAACGGGATCACGGCCTACGGAGACAAGGTCAACATCGTGCTCGACGATTTCCAGCTCGTGACCGACCGAGAATGTGTCGAATCGCTCGATTTTGCGCGTTCGCAGCTGCCGCCCTCGGCACGCCTCTTCCTGCTCACGCGCGCCGATCCGGCGTTGAGACTCTCCCAGCTGCGCGCGAACGGCGCGTTGACCGAGATCCGCACGAAGGACCTCGCGTTCCAGCCCGCCGAAGCTCATGAGCTCCTCGTCGAGCGGGGAGGGCTTACGCTCGATGCCGAGGAGCTGCAGATCCTCTGCCAGCGTACCGAGGGCTGGCCCGGTGCACTCTATCTGGCACTTCTCTGGCTGCGTGGCGTCGAGAACCTCCACGAGTCTGTTCGCGAGTTCGGGGGCGATCACCGCTTCGTCGCCGAGTACCTGAACCAGGAGATCCTCGGCTCGCTGGACGACGACAGCCGCTGGCTTCTCCTGCGCGCGAGCGTGCTCGGCCAGTTCACCGCGGAGCTCTGCAACGGCGTGTTCGGACGCTCTGACGCCGCCTCGCTGCTCGGAGCGCTAGAGCAGACGAACCTCTTCGTCGGCCGGCTGGAACACGGTGGCTGGTTCCGCGTCCACCCGCTCGTCGGCGAGTTCGCGAAGTTCCAGCTGGCAGCGGACGAGCCCGGGGAGCGGAAGGGATCCATCGGCGGGCGGCCCTCTGGTTCGATGCGCGGGGATTTCCGATCGAGGCGGTCGAGCATGCCGCCTCTGCGGGCGACAATCGCCTCGTCGCCGAACTCCTGAGCGAGCACCATCTCCCGCTGATCCGCTCCGGACAGGCCCGGACGCTCCTCCGCTGGATCCATACGCTCGCCGAGCGCGAGCTCCTCGACCATCCGGAGCTCGCGATGGCGGGCGCGACCTGCGCCCTGCTGCTCGGCCGCCGAAGGATCGAGCAGCGCCGGCTCCTCCAGATGGCCGAGCGTGGCCGACGGGAACGGCTCGACCGCTTCACGCCGTACGTGGAGGCCGGGTATCGGCATGGTTCGCGCCGCGAGCATCGACGGCCCTATCACCGATGCCGTCTCGGAGGGCAACCGGGCGGTGGCTCTTGCAGAGGACGCGGCCGACGACGTCCTCGTCGCGTCCCTCGCCGGCGCCGCCCAGGCCCTCTACTTCGCAGGCGCAAACGAGGAGGCCTGGTACGCCGCGCTGCGCGCCGTGCAGCACCCCGAGGCAGAGCGCCGGCCGACGGCTCACGCGCTGGCACGATCGACGCTCGCGCTCGTCGCGCTCGAACAGGCGCAACGCGGCCTCGCCCGCGGCCATGCCGAGAAGGCAAAAGCGATCATCGGCCGCGTGCGGAGCAGCCGGAGCTGGATCGGCGCGAACGCGTCGGCGGCCCTTGCGAGCGTGTTCATGGACGAAGGCCGGCTCGTCGAGGCCGAGCGCGAGTTCGTCCACGCGGAGCACTTCTTCCGGGACGAGGTCGCCACGGTTCACCACGTCTGGGCACTCCTGCTCCTCACCCGCGTGCGGTGCCGGCGCGGGAAGCTCGCCGGCGCCCGGGCTGCACTGGACTCGGCGCTCGAAGAGCTCGCAGCGCTCCCCGGCGGCGGGAGGCTCACTTCGCTCGCCGCCGGTGTCGCTCGCGAGCTCGAGCTCGCGAGCTCGGTCGCAACCAGCGGCCACGTCCTCGATGGGCCGAGCGAGGCCGAGCTTGCAGTCCTGCAGCTGCTCGCCTCGGATCTGTCGGCCCGGGAGATCGGAAAGTCACTGTTCCTCTCCCCGAACACGATCCGCACCCACACGCGCGTCATCTATCGCAAGCTCGGGGTCAACTCCCGCGCCGAGGCGGTCGCGCGCGCGACCTCACTGGGACTACTCGAGCCAGAGACCGCGTAGACCGCTCCACCGTCGTCAGGCGCCGGCGGCGGCCTCCTCTGTGGCGAGCATCCCGATCGCCACCAGATCCGACGGGTGGATCCACGCGTCTGCGAGGTGGAACCCCCCGGCCGACTGGATTGCGTCCCGGAACGGGATCGCCCAACGGTGCTCGATCAGCGCGATCGCGGCCGCGGTCCCGGCCGGGATCGCGTCATCCACATACCAGCTGTCGCTCATCTCGTCCGAGCTCGCGATCGCCTCGGCACCGAAACGGGCTCCGGCCTCCATCGTCTCCTGATCGGCGCCGAACCCGAGCCCGATCAGTGCGCCGATCGTGGCGCCGAACTCCTCGAGCTCCTCGGGCGACAGATCGGTGTGCTTGAACTTCTCGACGTTCCCGTCGTCGTCCTTGCGCACGACGACCAGGTCGATCAGGCGCACGATGTCATTCTCCCGCAGCCGCCGAAGCTCTGCGAGCACGTCGCCCTTGAACTGCGGATCCGAGAACCCGACCACCAGGATCTGGACAGGCCCGATCGCCATCTCGTCTCCTTCCCTCCCGCTAACCGGCGAGGAGCTTTGCCTTCGCGGATGCGAACTCCTCGGGCGAGAGCACGCCCTGGTCGCGGAGCTGGGCAAGCTGCTGGATCTGCGTGATCATGTCGTTGGCCGGCGGGGCAGCGACAGGCACCGGAGCCGCCTGATACTGAGGGGGCGCGGCCTGATACTGCTGCGCCTCGAGCGCCGCGAGCCGTGCCTCCTGATCCGATTCCTGCTGCTCCGCGTATGCACGATTCTCCCCTGCCCTGTGGCCGGCATATGCCGCCCCGCCGATCATTGCCGCTCCGAGCAGCGGCCGCCTACGCCGAAACATCTGGTCTCCTCCCGTTGTCGTTTCTCGATCGGGCCATCTCTGAAAAATCACCCAAGGGGCCCTCGATCGCCCGGCGGCCGGCCCACTTCACATAGGTGATTCGGGATGAACCCGATCGGAGCTCTCCCCGACTCCCTGATCCTGTGGCCGGCTCGTCTTCTCTGCGAGCGAGCGCCGGCGCCCGGCGAGCACCGGCGACATGCTCGCGAAGGTGACGATCACCGTCGAGCTCAGGGCGAGCCAGGATAGGCCGTTGCGTTGCAGCTTCCTTGCGCTCGGATTCACCCATGTGAACGGTACTGCGGCAGGCACAAGGGCCATGCCGAGCCGCGATCCTCGGCCCGTGGTCGTGATCTTCGATCGAGCGACTCCATCCACGACATGACGTCGGGCGCCCCCGCGCGCGCGCCGAGCCTGTTGGATGCCGTCCTGCCGGTCGTCGTGTTGATTGCGTTGCTCGCGCTCACGATCTGGCTGTTCGGCGTGAGTGCCACCGATGGGCCGCTGCAGGTCGCGCTGCTACTCAGCGCAGCCTTCGCAAGCCTGATCGCGCTCAAGAACGGATACACGGTGGCGTCCGTGGCAGACGCCGCCGTCGGTGGCGTCACCACCGGAGTCGGCGCGATCTTCATCCTGCTCGCCGTCGGTGCCTTGATCGGTACCTGGAACATGGCGGGCACGATCCCGACCGTCGTCGACTACGGGATCAGGCTCCTCAACCCGAGCATCTTCTATCTCGCGACCGCGGCGATCTGTGCCGTCGTCGGGACGGTGACCGGGAGCTCGTGGACGACCGCGGGGACGCTCGGCGTCGCCTTCGTCGGTATGGCGAGGGTGATGGGCCTCTCCCCCGAGATCGCGTCGGGCGCGGTGATCTGCGGCGCCTACTTCGGCGACAAGATGACTCCGCTCTCCGAAACGACGATCCTCGTGCCGAAGCTCGTCGGGCGCGGGCTCACGGTCGGCCGCCACGTCCGGAACATGTTCTGGACCGCAGGCCCTGCGCTGGGGATCAGCCTGGTCATCTTCCTCGTGCTCGGGCTGAACGCAACTCCCGACGGCACGGTCAGCACCGACGATGCCCGAGCCATCCTCGGCGACGCGTTCAACATCTCCGCGCTGAACCTGCTCCCGCTCGCACTGCTCGTCGTCTTCACGGTGCGGAAGGTGCCGCCGTTCCTGGCGATCCTCGGCTCCGCCCTGTTCGCCGGGATCCTCGCGTGCTTCACCCAGTGGTCGAACGTCAAGGCGTTCGCCGGCGAGCCGGGGCTGGGACCGGTCGCGACCGGAATCAAGGCGATCTACGGGGCGATGGCGAACGGCTACGTGGTCGCGAGCGGGCATCCCGCAATCGACACGCTGTTCTCCCGGGGTGGGATGGCGAGCCTCCTCACGACCGTCTGGCTCGTTCTCGCTGCGCTTGCGTTCGCCGCGATCATCGAGCACGCCGGATTCCTCGAAAGGCTCCTGCGCCCGATCGTGACCCGCGCCCGGACCCGTGGCCGCCTGATCCTCGCCGTGAACTGCAGCGGGGTCGGCCTGAACGTGATCGCAGGCGACCAGTATGTCGCGGACGTGCTGCCGAGCCGGATGTTCCGCGACGAGTTCGAGCGGCGCGGGCTCGCACCGGAGGCGCTTTCGCGGGCCGTCGAGGACTCGGGCACGGTCACCTCCGTTCTCGTGCCGTGGAACACCTGCGGGGCCTACATCTCGGGCGTCCTCGGGGTGCCGACGGCCTCGTATCTCCCGTACTGCTACTTCAACTTCCTGAGCCCGATCCTCGACGTCCTCTTCGGGTTCATCGGCTTCAAGGTCCCGACGGCTCCGGCCGCGGGGAACCTGACGGAGTCCCCTGGCCACGCGGGAATCGAGCGAACGGAATCACCTAGGTGATCCTCGATCACCTCGCATTGGGAGGGGGTCGTGCCCGTGATGCTTGCGCGATGGCGAGCGTGAGCGCGGACGGCCGGCGAAGGGGGCTCGAGCGTCATGGCTGAGCCCGCCCCATCCGCGCCCTCCTCTGATCCGGTCGCGGCGCCGAGGAAGTTCAAGTTCCCGACAGCGTTCACCGTGCTCGCGGCCGTCCTGCTGCTCGTCTGGATCGCGGCGTTTTTCGTCCCTGCCGGCACCTACAACCTCGACAAGTCCGGCTCGCCCGTCCCGGGCACCTACCACAAGCTGCCCTCGTGCTCGGCGCCGGCGGCCACGGCTCCTGCACTCGAGGTCGACTCCGCGGCCGAGAGCGGGCAGGCGCCGGCCGACGCTGCATACGCCCCCGGGGCGACGGTGGCCGAGGCCGGCCTGCCATGTGTCGACACCTCCTTCAGCTTCCGTTTCAAGCAGCTCTGGGACTCGCCGCCGAACGGTCTCTACGGCGTCGAAAGCAGCGAGGGCTTCGTCGGGCCGTGGGAGGAAGGGGTGCTCTACGGATCGGCGGCGATCTTCCTCTTCGTGCTCGCGGTCGGGGCCTTCATCACCGTCACGATGAAGACCCAGGCGATCCAGACGGGCATCGGCCGCCTCGCGCTGCGTTTCCGCCACAGTGGATCGGTTCTGGTCGCGGTATTGATGGCCGTCTTCGCCCTGGGCGGCACGTCGTACGGGATGTGGGAGGAGACGCTCGGCTTCTTCGTCCTGCTCGTGCCGCTTGCACTTGCCCTCGGCTACGACCGCATGGTCGCCGCCGCGATCATCTTTCTCGGAGCCGGTAGCGGCGTGATCGCCTCGACCGTGAACCCGTTCTCAACCGGCGTCGCCTCCGACGCCGCGGGAATCACGATCGGCGACGGAATCGGGCTGCGAATCGCGATGTGGCTGGTGCTGGTCTCCCTCGCGATCGGCTACGTGCTCTGGTACGCCCGCAAGATCCGCGAGCACCCCGAGCAGTCGATCGTCGGCGTGTCGGCCTCCGACGCAGCCGATGCCCAGAAACTGATCAGCGACGTGCCTGCTCTCAGCGGGCGCCAGAAGCTCGTGCTCGTGCTCTTCGCCGGGACCTTCCTCGTGATGATCTACGGCTTCATCCCCTGGAACGACCTCTGGCAGGAAGGGTTCGGCAAGAACTTCCCGCTCCCCACGTTCGCCGACTTCTACTTCCCCGAGGCAGCCGCGCTCTTCCTCGTGATGGCAGTCGTGATCGGCCTGATCGCACGGCTCGGCGAGGAAGGAACAGTCACGACAATCATCGCGGGCGCGTCGGACTTCCTCGGGGCGGGACTGATCATCGTGCTCGCGCGCGGGATCACGGTCGTGATGAAGAACTCGTATATGACCGATACTGTCCTGAACTGGATGGAGAACGCCGTCTCCGGAAGCTCCAAGGGCACGTTTGCGATCCTGGTCTTCCTGGTCAACCTGCCGATCGCGTTCCTGGTCCCGTCGTCGTCGGGACACGCCGCACTCGTGATGCCGATCCTGGCGCCGCTCGCCGACTTCGCCGGCGTCTCGCGGGCGATCACGGTGACCGCCTTCCAATCGGCCTCCGGGCTCGTGAACCTGGTCACCCCGACCTCCGCCGTGATCATGGGAGGGCTCGCGCTCTCGAAGGTCGGATACGACCGCTACCTGAAATTCGTCTGGCGGTACGCCGCCGCCGTCCTCGTCGTCTGCTGCGCCTTCATCGGGATCTCGGCGGCGATCGGCTGAGCCATGAGAGGAGAGAACGAACAATGAGCACTGTCACAGAGACGGCCCTCGGAACGCACTCGGAGGTCGGAAAGCTCCGCACCGTGATGGTGCATCGACCCGACCTGGCGCACGAGCGCCTCTCCCCCTCGAACTGCCACGAGCTCCTCTTCGACGACGTGATCTGGGTTCGACGCGCCCGCCAGGAGTTCGATGCGTTCGTCGACCTGATGCGCGAGCGCGGCGTCGAGGTTCTGCTGCTCCACCAGCTCCTCGCCGAGACGCTCGCGGATGCCGACGCGAGGGAGTGGCTGCTCGCACGACGCCTGCGGCCAGAGGAGGTCACGGTAATGTTCGCGGGCCCGCTGCACGACTGGCTCACCGAGATGCCCGCCGACGAGCTCGCCACCAGGATGACCGGCGGGATTACCGTGCTCGAGGTGCCGGACGAGATCCGCTCGGCGATCGGGCCGGCACTTCATGCGACCGACTTCGTGATGCCGCCGCTGCCGAACCAGCTCTTCACCCGGGACACGAGCGCGTGGCTCTACGGCGGCGTCACGCTCAATCCGATGTTCTGGCCGGCGCGCCAGCTCGAGACCTTGAACGTCGAGGCGATCTACCGGTTCCACCCGCGCTTCCGCGACGCGAAATTCGAGATCTGGTTCGGCGGGGCCGACCACGACTGGGGCCTGGCGCGGCTCGAGGGGGGCGACATGATGCCGGTCGGCGACGGCGTCGTCCTCGTCGGGATGGGCGAGCGGAGCACAGCCCGCGCGGTCAGCATCCTCGCGAAGAACATGTTCGCCGCCGGCGCGGCCAGGCTCGTGATCGGCGCCCAGATGCCTCGCGACCGCGCGGCGATGCACCTCGACACGGTTTTCACGCTCTGCGACCGAGACATCGCAACGCTCTACGAGCCCGTCGTCGAGCAGATCAGGCCGATCCTGTTCCGCCCCGGCGGCGAGTCCGGCGTGCAGGCGGAGGTGTCGGAACGATCCTTCCTCGACGAGGTCGCGGAGGCGCTCGGGATCACCGGGCTGAAGCTCGTCACGACCGGCGGAGACGAGTTCGAGGCGGAACGCAATCAGTGGGACGACGGCAACAACGTCGTCGCGCTCGAGCCCGGCGTCGTCGTCGGCTACGAGCGGAACGAGGCGACCAACGCGAAGCTCGCGAAGGCGGGTATCGAGGTGCTCGCGATCGCGGGCCAGGAACTCGGAAAGGGACGCGGCGGCGGTCATTGCATGACCTGCCCCATCGTCCGCGAGCCATGAGTGAAAGGAATGAAGGGATGAACACGAGGGTTGACCTGCGCGGCCGGAATCTGATGAAGCTGGCCGACTTCACCTCCGAGGAGCTCGTCTACCTGCTCGATCTCGCCGCGGAGCTCAAGGCGGCGAAGCGCGAGGGGCGCGAGGAGCAGAAGCTCACCGGCAAGGAGATCGCGCTGATCTTCGAGAAGGACTCGACCCGGACGCGGTGCGCGTTCGAGGTCGCGGCCTATGACCAGGGAGCCCACGTCACCTTCATCGGCCCGTCCGGCTCGCACATGGGACACAAGGAGACGGTCAAGGACACCGCCCGGGTGCTCGGCCGCATGTACGACGCGATCGAATACCGCGGCTTCGGGCAAGAGATCGCCGAAGAGCTCGCGAAATGGGCGGGAGTGCCGATCTACAACGGCCTTACCGACGAGTGGCACCCGACCCAGATCCTCGCCGACTTCCTGACCTTCCGCGAGCACATCGACAAGCCGGCTTCCGAGGTCTCGTTCTGCTACCTCGGCGATGCCCGCTTCAACATGGCGGACTCCTACCTGATCGGCGGGGCGAAGCTCGGGATGGACGTCCGCATCGCGAGCCCCCGTTCCCTCTGGCCGCGCCAGGAGATCGTCGAGCTCGCCCGGCAGGCCGCGAGCGAGACCGGCGCGCGGATCACGATCACCGAGGACATCGCCGAGGCCGTCTCGGGGTGCGACGTCCTGCTCACCGATGTCTGGGTCTCGATGGGCGAGTCCGACGAGGTCTGGGCGGAGCGGATCAAGCTGCTCCTCCCCTACCAGGTGAACTCCAAGACGATGGAGCTGACCGGGAACCCGGAGGCGAAGTTCATGCACTGCCTGCCCGCGTTCCACAACACGGAGACCGAGGTCGGGAAGCAGCTCTTCGAGAAGTTCGGCCTGGATGCCCTCGAGGTGACCGAGGAGGTCTTCGAGTCTACTGCCTCGCTCGTCTTCGACGAGGCCGAGAACCGGCTGCACACGATCAAGGCCGTGATGGTCGCGACGCTCGGGAGCTGACGATGCGCGTTGTCGTGGCCCTCGGCGGTAACGCCCTGCTCCGCCGGGGAGAGCCGCTGACCGCCACCAACCAGCGCGCGAATGCGCGGATCGCCTGTGAGGCCCTTGCGCCGCTCGCGCTCGAGCACGAGCTCGTGATCTCGCACGGCAACGGCCCGCAGGTCGGCCTGCTCGCGCTTCAGGGCTCGGCCTACGAGGAGGTCGAGCCCTATCCGCTCGATCTTCTCGGGGCCCAGACCGAGGGGATGATCGGCTATCTGATCCAGCAGGAGCTCGGAAACCTGCTTCCACCGGGTAAGCGGCTCGCGTCCCTGCTGACCCTCATCGAGGTGGATCCCGACGACCCGGCGTTCGCCGACCCGACGAAGCCGATCGGGCCGGTCTACGCCGAGGCGGAAGCCGACAAGCTCGCCGGCGAGAAGGGCTGGACGTTCAAGCCGGACGGCGAGCACTTCAGGCGCGTCGTCCCTTCGCCACTGCCGAAGCGGATCTTCGGCCTGGAGCCGGTCGAGTGGCTCCTCGAGCACGGCGCCGTGGTGACGTGCGCCGGTGGTGGCGGGATCCCGGTCATGTACACCGACGAGGTGGTGCCCGCGGGCCGCAGGCTCGTCGGGGTCGAGGCGGTCATCGACAAGGATCTCGCGAGCGCATTGCTCGCAGCCGACCTCGGTGCCGACGCGCTCGTGATCGTGACCGATGTCGATGCCGTCTACTCCGGTTGGGGCACTCCGGAGCAACGCGCGATCCGCCGCGCCACACCCGAGGCTCTTGCCGGGACCGAGTTCGCCGCCGGCTCGATGGGGCCGAAGGTAGGCGCCGCCTGTGCCTTCGTCGAGAAGACAGGTGGTCTGGCGGCGATCGGCTCGATCGGCGACACGCCCGCGCTCCTGCGCGGCGAGGCCGGCACAACGGTCGCCCGAGACGGCGCGGGCCTCGAGCTTGCAGCGGCTCGCTGAGGGCGGGCACAGGGAAACCACGATGGAGACGGAAGGGGACACGACGATGACGACAACCGAGGCCGCTACCGGAGAAGGTGCGGTGGGAGACCAGGCGGTTGCCTGGCATGCGCTCGCGCCCGACGAGGCGACAGGGCGGCTCGGCGTCGACCCGTCGCAAGGGCTCTCCGCGGCCGAGGCCGCATCGCGGCTTGCGAGCTACGGGCCGAACAAGTTCGCCGAGGTGAAGGTCGAGCCGCGCTGGCGGGCCTTCGTCCGGCAGTACCGCGACCCGATGCAGATCGTGCTGCTCGTCGCCGGGATCGGGAGCCTCTATCCGCTGAAGGAGCTCGGAACCGGTCTCGTGCTGCTGTTCCTCACCCTGTTCAACGCGGTCCTCGGCCTGCGCCAGGAGGGGAAAGCCGCAGAGGCGGTCGCAGCGCTCCAGAAGATGATGATCGTGAGGGCGCGGGTCCGGCGCGGCGGCGAGCTCGTGCAGCTTCCCGCCGGCGAGCTCGTGCCCGGCGATGTCGTTTCGATCGAGGCCGGCGACGTCGTCCCTGCGGACGGCAGGCTCCTGTCGGCCGCGACCCTCGAGATCGCCGAGTCAGCACTCACCGGCGAGAGCCTGCCGGTGTCGAAGGGAATCGAATCGGTCGCGTCCACCGACACCCCGCTCGGCGATCGGACGGACATGGTGTTCATGAACACGAACGTGACCCGGGGGGCCGGCAGCTTCGTCGTCACCACGACCGGGATGTCGACCGAGGTCGGTCACATCTCGGACATGCTCCAGAGCGCCGAGGAGGTCGACACGCCGCTCACGGTCCAGCTGAAAAAGCTGACGAGCCAGATCCTCTTCATCGGCGGCGGCGCCGTGGCGATCTCGATCATCCTGAACCTCTCGCGCGGCGAGAGCTTCGACACGGTGTTCACCGCGGCGATCGCGTTCGCGATCTCCGCGATCCCAACCGGCCTACCCGCTGTCGTCACGACGATCCTCTCCTACGGGACGCAGATGCTCGCGAAGTCGAACGCGATCATGAAACGGCTCCGCTCGACCGAGACCCTCGGCTCGACCTCGGCGATCAACTCCGACAAGACCGGGACGCTGACGCTCAACCAGATGACCGCCGTCGAGCTGACGATCCCGGGCCGGCGCTACACGATCTCGGGCGGCGGCTATCAGACGGCGGGAACGATCAAGCACGTCTACGGCCCGCCGGAGGTGCCGCTGGAGCAGTTCCTCCTGCCGATGGCGCTCTGCGCCGACGCGGTCGTGAAGGACGGCGAGCTCATCGGCGACCCGACCGAGGGCGCCCTCGTCGTGCTCGCGGAGAAGGGCGGGCTCGACGCCGTCGCGACGAGGGAGGCCTACCCGCGAGTCGCCTCGCTGCCGTTCGATGCGGAGTACAAGCTGATGGCGACGTTCCACAGGATGCAGGACGAGAGCGGCCGCGACGTCGTTCGCTGTCTCGTGAAGGGAGCGCCGGACCAGCTGCTCGCTCGCGCCACCTCGCGGCCGGTCCCGGAGGATCTCTCGTCCGTTCCCATCGACGACGAGTTCAAGCAGCGCTACATGGAAGAGAACGAGCGTCTCGGAAGCCAGGGGCTGCGGGTGCTCGCGACCGGCCGCAAAGACTTCGATCCGGCCGCCTTCGACCCCTCGGCGGAGATGCTCCCGCTGCTCGACGGACTGACCGTCCTCGCCCTCGTCGGGATCGTCGATCCTCCGCGGCCGACGGCGAAGACGGCCATCGCAACGGCGCTGCAGGCCGGAATCCGCGTGCGGATGATCACGGGCGACCACGCGGTCACGGCGGCCGCGATCGCGAGAGAGCTCGGCATCCCCGGGCGCGCGATCGACGGTGCCGAGTTCAAGGCGATGTCCGACTCCGAGCTCGACGCGGCAATCGGGGAGATCGGCGTGATCGCCCGCGTCGCGCCCGAGGACAAGGTCAGGCTGGTCGAGACGCTGAAGCGGAACGGCGACATCGTCGCGATGACCGGCGACGGGGTCAACGATGCGCCTGCGCTGAAGAACGCCGACATCGGGATCGCGATGGGGATCACGGGCACCGAGGTCTCGAAGGAGGCCGCGACGATGATCCTGACCGACGACAACTTCGCGACGATCGTGAAGGCCGTCGAGCTCGGCCGCGGCCTCTACGACAACCTGACGAAGTACATCCGCTTCCAGATGGGCGTCCTCGTCGGATTCATCGTCACCTTCCTCGGCGCGAGTATCTTCAACGTCGTCGGCGGCGTCCCGTTCGTGCCCCTGCAGACGCTGTACGTCAACTTCACGACGCAGGTGCTGCAGGCGATCGGCCTGGGCTACGGCCGGCCGGCCGACGGGCTGATGCTGCGGAAACCGCGACCCGCCAAGGAGCAGATCCTGCCGCGACCTCTGCTCCTCTGGGTCGTCGTCGCCGGGCTCGTGATGGGCGGGGCGACGCTGGGCCTGATCGCCTGGGCCGATCACGCTTACGACGGCGCGGTCGCGCGCACGATGGGCCTCACGGCCTTCGCGATCGCGAACGTCCTCTTCTCGCTCGCGACCCGCGACGAGGAGCGCTCGGTGTTCTCGCTCGATGTCCTCGAAGACAGGATCTTCCTCTACTGCTCAGCCGGGTCCCTCGCCGCAATCCTCCTCGGCACCGAGCTCGGCTTCCTGCAGCGGATCCTCGGTACCGAGCACCTCGACCTGCACCAGTGGCTCACCTGCATCGTCGTCGGGCTCGCGATCGTGCCGGTGTCGGAGGGCAGGCGGCTGCTGCTCGAGCGCCGCCGTCCTCCCGTCCAGCGGGTGGCGACACCGGAGGATGGGAGCGCCTGACGCGGAAAGAAGCGGAAACGCCGGCCGGCGGCTTCGCGAAAACCGTTTGCGTTCACACGGGTGAACGCGTGATTCTTCGAGATGCCGAGGGCCGCGCGCTCGTACGGTCTCGCCTCAGTCCTGGAAAACGATCGACTAGGAGGTAATGGTGGTAGCTGCGTACACATTCGGCGACGTGCTGTGGAGCATGTTCGTCTTCTTCCTCTGGGTGCTGTGGTTCTGGCTCCTCTTCACGGTCTTCGGCGATCTCTTCCGCCGGCACGACATCGGCGGCGGGGCCAAGACCCTGTGGGTGATCTTCGTGATCATCGCGCCGTTCCTCGGCACGTTCGTCTACCTGATCGCCGAGGGGAAAGGCATGGGCGAGCGGCAGATGCAGCGAATGCAGGCCTCCCAGACCCAGATGGACACCTACGTCCGGTCGGTCGCTTCCTCGAGCAACGCCGCGGAGCAGATCGCGAAGGCGAAGGAACTGCTCGACAACGGCACGCTCACCCAGGCCGAGTTCGACCAGGTCAAGGCAAAGGCACTCGCCGGGTAGCGCTCCGCATATATGGGAGGTGATCCTGGCGAGGAACTGACCGTGCGGGCTGCAGACGTGGTCGGCGTCTCGAACCCCGCCGGCGTCGACGGCCGGGGGTCGAGCGCTTGAACGCGAACGCGGCCTCCACGCCGGGTGTCGATCGGGCTGCAGGGCTCGGCGTCGTCCTGGCCGCTTGCGTGTCGGCATTCGTCGTGAATGCGAACACCTCCGCGGTCACGATCCTGCTGCCGACGATGAGCGAGGACACGGGCACGCCGATCGCCCGGCTCCAGTGGGCGGTGACGGGCTACCTGCTCGTCGGCGCCGCCGTGATCGTGACCTCGGGTGCGCTCGGAGACGTCCTCGGGCGCCGGCGGGTGTTCCTCGCCGGGCTCGCGCTCTTCGTGGCGTCCTGCGTGTTCATCGCGCTCTCGAAGGGCGGGGACGGGATCATCGTCGGCCGGTTGATCCAGGGTGCTGCAGGCTCGACGATCCTCGCGTGCGGGATGAGCCTCCTCTCGGTTGCCTCGTCGGGCGCCGAGCAGATGCGGGCGATCACGAAGTGGGGCGCCGCTTCGGCAGCCGGCGCGGCAGCCGGCCCGCTGATCGGCGGCCTGCTCGTGGGGTCGACCGGGTGGCAGGGGTTGTTCTGGATCGATGCCGCGATCGCGGCCGCCTGTATCCCGCTGACGCTCGCCAGGGTCGAGGAGTCGAGCGACCCGAACAGGTCCAAGTCGATCGACTTCGCCGGCACCGTCCTGATCGCCGTCGTGCTCGTTCCGCTCGTGCTCGCGCTGAGCGAGGGCGGCGACTGGGGGTGGACCTCGGCGCTGACGCTCGGGTGCCTGGTGATCTCGATCGTCGGCGTCGTGTTGTTCGTGGTCGTCGAGAAGAGGGTGACCGCTCCGCTCGTCGATCTCGCCCTGCTCCGGAACCAGATTCTCGTCGGCTCGACGCTCGCGATCCTGATCGTGGCGGGAACGATCAACGCCCTCATGTACGTGCTCAGCCTCTACTTCCAGGATCCGGCGGGCTTCGGGATGAGCGCACTGGAGACCGGCTTCGCGACGCTCCCCGCGGCAGCCGCGATGATCGTGATCACACCGTTCATAACCCCGCTCGCGGTCAAGATCGGCACGCGGCTCGCGATCGTCGCCGGCTTCGGCGCTGCCGCGCTCGGGTTCGCGGTGCTCGCCTTCGTCGAGTCGTCGTGGACCTACGCGGCCTTCGTCGTGCCGCTCGTCGTGCTCTCGGCGGGGCTCGGGCTTGCGAACGGGCCGGCATCGTCCGCGTCGACCGCGGCCGTCGCCGAGGACCAGGTTGGGCAAGCCTCCGGGATCTCGAACATGGCGCGATACATCGGCGGGTCGCTGGCGGTGGCCGCGGTCGCGACCGTGTTCAACTCGGTCACCGTGAACCACGCGGAGGCGGGCGCATCTCCCTCGGACGCGCTCGCGGCGGGCCTCTCGAGGGCCTCGCTCCTGCTTGCGATCTGCTCCGGCCTCGGGATCGCGATCGCGCTCCTCATGGCGCGCCATCATCAGGCACACCCGAAGGCGATCGACCTTGCCGCAGCGGCAGCCGCCTCGTCACATACGATCCCGACCCGGCCGGTCACCACATGAGCGAGGAGGAGTAGAGATGGCGACCCAGACATCAGCACTCGCAGGGCTCGAGCCGCGCTCGTTCTGGGCGCACTTCGAGGCGATCACGAAGATCGCGCGCCCGTCACGTCACGAGGAGCCGATGATCGAGCACGTCCGCGCCTGGGCCCGCGAGCACGGGTTCGAGCTGCACCAGGATTCCGGCCGCAACCTGGTGATCCGCGTCCCCGCGACCGCGGGCCGCGAGTCGGCGCCCGTCGTGATCCTCCAGGGACATCTCGACATGGTGTGCGAGCGCGACCCGGCGAGCCCGAACGACCCTGCCGAGGGCCGGATCGAGCTCATCCGCGACGGCGAGTGGCTGACGGCGGACGGAACGACGCTCGGCGCCGACGACGGGGTCGCGATCGCAGCGATGATGGCGCTCGCCGAGGACGGGTCGCTGCCGCACGGGCCGCTCGAGCTGCTGATGACGGTTGCCGAGGAGGTCGGGCTCGAGGGCGCGAACGAGGTCGACGGGTCGTTCCTCACCGGAACGATCTTCATGAATCTCGACAGCGAGGAGGACGGCACCCTCACCGTCGGCTGCGCCGGAAGCACCGACACCTGGATCCGGATCGACGCTCCCCGCTCGGCGCCCTCGCCGGACTCGGTCACGCTTTCGCTCACAGCGAGCGGCGGGCTCGGCGGCCACTCCGGCGTCCAGATCGCCCTCGGCCGGGCGAACGCGATCAAGCTGCTCGGCAGGGTGCTGCGCGAGGCGCATGCCGCCGTTCCGTTTCGGCTCGTCTCGCTCGACGGCGGCAAGAGCCGAAACGCGATCCCTCGCGACGCAGTCGCCGTCTGCTCGGTTCCACGCGACCACGAGGAGGCGTTCCGCTCCGCGGTGGCCAAGTCGACCGCCGTCGTGCAGGACGCGTACAAGAAGACCGACCCAGGAGTCGCCGTGACCGTCGCAGGGCGCCGCGGATGCCGCGGATGCCTGGACCGACGAGGCGACGGCGACGCTGCTCGACGCCGTCGCGCTCGTGCCGACGGGACCGCTCGCGATGAGCCCTGATTTCGCAGGGCTCGTGGAGACGAGCACCTCGCTCGGCGAGGCGATCACGAACGGCGGAGAGCTGACGCTCCACAGCCTGACGCGCTCGTCGAACGACTCGGCCATGCCGGAGGTGATCGCGACGCTCGAGGCTGCCGCTCGGGTCGGCGGAGGCGAGTTCGGGACGAAGTTCAACTACAACGGCTGGCGACCCGACCTCGACTCCCAGCTGCTGGCGGTCTCGCGAGCTGCGTCGGAGCGCCTGTTCGGAAAGCCTCCGGTGGTCACAGCCGTTCACGCGGGGCTCGAGTCGGCCGTGATCGACACGAAGGTTGACCGCCACCTCGACATGCTCGCGATCGGCCCCCAGATCGAGGGGCCGCATTCGCCCGACGAGCGGGTGAGCATCCCCACCGTCGAACGCTTCTGGCAGCTGCTGGTCGCCGTGGTCGACGACCTCTCGAAGGGAAGCGGATAGCGATGCGCGCCCTTGCCTGGATCGGCGGGATCGCCGCCGGCATCATCGTCGTGCTCCTCGTGACCGCGGCAATCGGGCACCGCGACAAGAGCGGCCAGAAGGTGGCCGCGGGCGACTACGCCCAGAGCGTCTGCGGCGCCGTCGGCACGTGGCGCGGCGAGATGAAGTCGATCGTCCGGGAGATCCGGATCCCGCCCTCGATCGGCGATCTCAACGACGAAGAGCCGCAGTCCGAGACGCCCCAGGGCAGGACCGGCCTGATCCGGTCGGGGCTCCAGGAGAGCGTGCGGGCGACGAAGACGCTCGTCACGGGGATCGAGGACGCGGGAACGCCCGACACGCCGCAGGGAAGCGCCGCTGCGAGCCGGGTCTCCGACTGGGCCGACTCGTCCCGTGACGCGCTCGAGAAGGCCGACGACTCGCTCGGCACCAAGCCGGACACGCTCGAGGCCGCCGTCACCCAACTGACGGGCGCAGCGGTCGCGATCCGCTCGACGCTCGCAAGCGGCAGACAGGCGCTCGTCGACGTGGCTCGCCTCGATCCGCAGCTCGCGGCGGCATTCAAGAGCTCGAGCACCTGTCAACAGCTACGGGATGAGGAGACCACGTCATGAGCACCGCAGACTGGATCAAGATCGCGGCCGAAGGCCTTGTCGTCATCGGCTTCATCGCGCTCGGCGTCCGGACCGGCGGGCTCGGTCTCGGCCTCTGGGGCGGCGTCGGCACCGTCGTCCTCGTCTTCGGCTTCGGGCTCGCTCCAGGCGAGCCGCCGACAGACGCGATGCTCATCATCATCTCCGTGATCTCCGCGGCTGCCGCGATGCAGGCGGCCGGCGGGATCGACTACATGGTCCAGGTCGCAAGCAAGGCGCTGCGCGCCAAGCCGAAGGCACTCAACTTCGTCGCGCCGTACGTCTCCTACCTGCTCACGATCCTCACCGGCACGAGCAACACCTTCTTCTCGATCATCCCCGTGATCAACGAGGTCGCCTATGCGAACAAGATCCGCCCCGAGCGGCCCCTCGCGAGCTCGACGGTGGCCTCCGGGCTCGGAATCACCTCGAGCCCGGTCGCGGCGGCGATGGCGACGATCCTGCCGCTCGTCGAGATCTACCACTACGGCCTCACCGACGTGCTCCTGATCACGATCCCCGCGAGCATCGCCGGGATCTTCGTGATGTCGCTCGCGATGAGCCGCCACGGCAAGGAGCTCGACGACGATCCGGAGTACCAGCGCCGGCTCGCGAGCGGCGAGGTGCAGCCCCCGGCGCCGCCGGCCGAGATCGAGCTCGAGCCGTTCGCGAAGCGGAGCGTCGCGATCTTCCTCACAGGCGTCCTCGCGATCTGCATCTTCGGGTTCTTCGACAGCCTCCGGCCGACGATCCCCGCCGAGGGCGGCGGGACCGAGCCGCTCTCGATCACCCCGATCATCATGATGGTAATGCTCACGGCCGCGGCGCTGATCGTCTTTCTCGCCCACGTCAAGGCCGGCGACGTCCCCGGGACGTCGATCTTCAAGTCGGGGATGGTCGCGATGATCGCCCTCTTCGGGATCGCCTGGATGGCCGACACGTTCATCGCCAACAACGAGGACGCGATCGTGCAGGCTCTCGGGAGCCTGGCCGAGAACTGGCCGTTCACGATCGCGCTCGCGATCTTCGCCGTCGCGGCGCTGACGACCAGCCAGTCGGCGGCGACCCGGACGATGGTCCCGCTCGGGCTCGCGCTCGGGATCGGCGCCGGCTACATGATCGCGATGTGGACGGCGGTCGTGGGTGTCCTCTTCCTGCCCGCCAACGGAACGCAGATCGCGGCCGCCGAGGCCGACACCACGGGCACGACGAACCTCGGCAAGCGGGTCGTCGACCACTCGTTCCAGTTCCCGCTGCAGATCGCCTGGATCACGACCGCGCTCGTCGGGATCCTGATCGTCTACCTCTTCTTCGGGGGCCACACACCGGCCCCGCCGGTGCCCACGACGCCCGTCACCCCCTAGTGCGGCCCACGCGAGCGTTTTACCTGGAACTCGGTGGGCGGCCTGCCGGACCAGGAGGTGCCGGAAGGTTGGGTCGAACGTTGTGACAAGGCGCTCTCGCGCATGATGGCCGGCGGCCGGCCGAGGTCCCAACCGGCCGACGGCACGCGTGAGCTCAAGACGTTCATCGTCCAGCTCGGGGCGGCGATGAACGCTGTCAGCGAGCCGGTCTACGCGATCGAGCGGCAACTCACCCGCATCGCCTCGGCCTACGGCGCCGGAAACGCCCGGGTCAACGCCTTCCCGACGTCGTTGATCCTGACGCTCGGAAGCGGCGAGTCGGCGACGATCGAGCCGACGAGGCCCGTCGTGGGGCCGCCTCGCCTGGACAAGATCGCGGCGCTCCACCTCCTCGTCCACGACGCCCAGCTGGCCACCGTCACGCCCGGCGAGGGCCTGCGACGGCTCGACGAGATCCACGAGCTCAAGCCGCGCTTCGGCCGGTCGGCGAGCATCCTCGGCTACGCGATCCTCGCGGTCGGGATCTGCCTGATCCTCCACCCTTCTCCCCGCGATCTCGCGATCACGGCGGTCTTCGGGACGATCGTCGGCCTGCTCCGTCTGCTCGGCGAGCGTCAGCCGACCCTGCAGATCCTGATGCCGGTCCTCGCAGCGTTTGTCGTGGCCGCGCTCACGGCGCTCGCCGTCAAGCACGACTGGGCAGACCCGGGGCTGCGCTCGATGATCGCGGCGCTGATCGTGTTTCTCCCGGGCTCCGCCCTGACGACCGCGGTGCTCGAGCTCGCAGCCGGCGAGATGATCGCCGGTGCGAGCCGTCTCGTCTGGGCGAGCGTCCAGCTGCTCCTGCTCGCGTTCGGGATCCTCGCCGGGGTCGAGGCGGTCGGGATCACGGCGTCGAGGGCGTTCTCGAGCTCCTCGCACCTGCTCGGCGCCTGGGCGCCGTGGCTCGGTGTTCTGGTCTTTGCCGCCGGGGTGCTCGTCGCCAACTCCGCGCCGACCAACTCGTTCGTCGGGCTCGTCGTCGTGCTCTACGCTGCCTGGATCGGCCAGGTCGTCGGCAACCATCTCTTCGGTGGCTTCGTCAGCGGTTTCGTCGGTGCGATGGTGATGACCCCGGTCGCCTACTTCTTTGCGCGCAGGCCCGGGAGCATGCCGGCCTACGCCACGTTCTTGCCCGGTTTCTGGCTCCTGGTGCCTGGGGCGATCGGCCTGATCGGCGTGACCACGCTTGCCGGCACCGGCTCGGCGACCGCGGGCAACGACTTCAAGAGCGCGGTCGCCTCGACGATCGCGGTCGCGCTCGGCGTCCTCTGCGGAACCCAACTCCACGACTCGCTCGCTGCGACGAGCGCCCGCGTCAACCGCGTCTGGCGGTCTGACGCTCCGAACCCACCGGCTACGAGAGGAGACAACCCAGATGTTCCGTGATCTTCGAGAACTGACGCACCTTCGAGCAGAGCGCAGGCGGCACCTTCGACGGGCGGCGCTTCCAGTGCTGCTCGGCGTGCTCGCGCTCGGGCTCCTCGCCGGCAACGCCTCGGCCCGGCTCGGGTCGGGGTCCGCCGGCGCCACCACGACCGAGGCGACCACGACGACCGCCGAGACGTCGACGACCGCCGAGACCACGACCACAGAGACGACACCCGTCACCACGACTACCACGGTCGAGGTGACGACCACCGGAACATCCACGACCGGTCTCGGCGCCGGCGGCGCAGCGGTCGTCGGCGCCGCGGCGGCGCAGTCCCAACAGGAGTCGAGCACCCAGTGGGGCTGGATCGCGTTCGGCATCCTCGCCGCGATCGTGGTCGTGTTCGGGATCGTCTGGCTGATCCGACGCCCCCGCCACGCCTGACCGGCCGGTCGCCGACAAGCCGACGGCGAGGGCCGAGGCGCTTCCGGTGGGATCCCGCATCGTCGCCCAGTTGAACGAGGGCTCGCGCCTGCTCACCGTTCCGGACGACCGGAAAGCAACGCCAACGCATCCCGCGGAACGTCGGTGAAGAGACCGGTCACGCCGGCGCGTGCCAGCTCGAGCATCCGTGCAGGCTCGTTGACGGTGTAGACGGTCGTCGCGAGCCCGAGCCGGCGCGCCGAACCGAGCGCCCGGGGAGTCGCGCGCCGGTCGTCGAGCCCGACCGCCCAGCAACCCTGCGATGCCGCGGCTCTGATCGACACGAACGCGACATGCTGGATCGTCCTGAGTGCCGGCCGAAGCTCCCGAACCCGCGCGATCGCGCCCGCCTCGAAGCACACGACGACCGCATCGTCGTCGAGCAGCTCGAGCGTCCGCTCGACGAGCCGGTGGCGCCGGTACCGGTAGGGCGTCTTCAGCTCGACCATCACGCCGATCCGCTCCCGGCAGAGGTCCAGGACCTCCGAGAGAGCCGGGTAGCTCGCCGCGCGACGAGGCCGGTCGTGCGTCACCACGAGCGCACCGTCGGGCCGGGCGCGGACGTCGAACTCGACGAAGTCCGCGCCGATCTCGATCGCGCGCTCGAACGCCGGCAGCGTGTTCTCGGGCAACTCCGCGGACGCGCCGCGATGCGCGATCACGAGCGGCCGCGCCATCTCGAACACGGAGACAGAAGCCATGGTGCGCAGTATCGCGGGCCGCGCCGAGTTCCCACTGTTAGCGTGGGCCGCCGTGGACCGCTCCCTCGCAGCAGGGGCCGATTGGTGTCTTCCGGCGCACGGCACGGCGTGCTTCGACATGCTGCCTGCGACGATCGTGCACGCCATGACCGGTGCAGGCGCCGATCGCCCGCTCGACCTCGGCCGGCTCACGGGACGCTACGAGCGCGTGCTGCTCGTCTATTTCGATGCCTTCGGCTGGCAGTCGTTCGAGCGCCACGCCGGGCACCCGCTCCTCGAACATGCTCGAGCTCGGGGACACGTGTCGAAACTGACGAGTCAGTTCCCGTCCACCACCGCCGCGCACATGACGACGATCCACACCGGGCTCCCGGTCGGCGAGCACGGCGTCTACGAATGGTTCTTCTACCTGCCGAAGGCGGATCGGATCATCGCTCCACTCCTCTTCTCGTTCGCGGGCGACCCGCTTCCGAACACGCTCCTCGCCCACGGTGTGTCCGCGGGCGACGTCTTTCCGGACGGCGACTTCTACCCCACGCTCCGCGACGCCGGCATCGCCGCGCACGTCGCACTTCCGGTCGCGATCGCCGCCAGCACGCCCGGCGGGATGTTGCTCCGTCACACGGACCTCCACCCGTTCTCCGACATCGCCGGCGGAGTCGCCGTGCTCGGGGAAGCCCTCGCTGCGGCCGATCGCGGCTACGGATTCGTCTACCTGCCGGACGTCGACACGGCGATGCACAAGCTGGGCCCGGAGCATCCTGACGTCGAGCGGCTCATCGACGACACGCTCACGACCCTCGATCAGAGCCTGCTTCGCGGATCACTGCCCGGGGGAACGCTCGTGCTGATCACCGCAGACCACGGCATGGCCGGGATCGACCCCGAGCGCACCTTCTTCGTGAACGACCTCTGGCCGGAGATCGTCGACCACCTCGAGCGCGGAGCCGACGGACGGCCGCTGGCACCCGCCGGGTCGAGCCGCGACCTGTTCCTGCACACCCGCCCCGAAAGCCACGGCCACGTCCGCGCGACGCTGCAGGCCCTTCTCGACGGGAGTGCCGAGGTCCACAGCGTCGCCGACCTGATCGAGCAGGGCGTCTTCGGCCCGAAGATCGGCGGGCGGCTTCGCGAGCGTGTCGGCGACCTCGTGGTTCTCCCCCATCCCGGCGAAGCCGTCTACTGGAACGAGCCTCCTCGGTTCACGCAGCCCTACCGCGGGCAGCACGGAGGCCTGGCACACGCCGAGATGGAGATTCCGCTGATCGCGTTCGTCACATGAAGCGTGTCGAAGGAGCGCCGGACCATCGTTCCGGCGTGGGGTCACGTGGAGAGTTCGAGCGATTTCACCGCCTGGTCATGGACGATTCCGAGCTCCAGGTAGAGCTTCGCTCCATCCCGAACTGGCCGGCGTTCGTCGCTGCAGCCCTCGAGGCGGCGGCCCGGCACGGGATCGAGCTCACCGAGGAGGCCGTGACTGCGGCGCGCAAGGAGTCCTTGCGCACGTGGCGCGAGCGGTGGGTTTGAGCCCGACCGCGACGTCGCTCGACGGGTGGACGCCGGTGCGGGTGCACTGGCGCGACGAGCCGGTCGTCGAATGGTGCTGGACGGACGGGATCGCGTTCAACGAGCCTGCCTTCACGCAGACGATCGATCGGGCGCTGCAGAGACCGTTCAGCCTCCTCTTCCGGCGCGAGACCCCGATCGCCGCGCTCGACGAGCTCGACCCGGGAATGGGCCCGAGCGGGCTCGTGTTCCACGGCTCGCGTTGCGGCTCGACACTCGTCTCGGGGATGCTCGCGTCCGTGCCGCAGTTCCTCGTTCTCTCCGAGCCGCTTCCCGTCGACGACCTCCTGCGGGCGAACGCCGCGGAGACCGACAAGGTTCGGTGGCTGCGCTCGCTGGTGTCCGCTCTCGGTCGCCGACGACGTGGGGACGAGCGGGCGTTCGTGCTCAAGCTCGACGCCTGGAGCGCGCTCGACCTCGGTACCGTGCGCCGAGCCTTCCCGGGCGTGCCGTGGGTGTTCCTGTTCCGCCGGCCGGTGCAGGTGCTCGCCTCGCACTTCCGGCAGCGCGGCGCCCACATGGTTCCCGGCGCGATCGACCCGCAGCTCTTCGGCCTCGACCGGGAGTCGATCACGGTGATGCCCCCCGAGGAGTACTGCGCCCGCGTGCTCGCGGCGATCTTCCGCTCCGCGCTCGAGCATCGCGATACCCAGGCGCTCTTCGTCGACTACGACGAGCTTCCCGGAGCCCTGTACGACCGGATCCTCGGCGCGTTCGGGCTCGAGTGCGACCCCGCCGAGCGGGCCAGGATGGAGAAGGTGACCGCCTTCGACGCGAAGAACCCGAATCTCTTCTTCGCGCCCGATGGTGAGGCGAAGGAGCGTACGGCCTCGCCCGCCTTGCGCGCGGCGGCCGACCGCTGGGCGCAACCGCTCTACGAGGAGCTGCTCGCGTGCTGAGCTCGATCCGCCTGCCGCTGCGGTTCGACCCGCTCGCGCTCGAGGCCGACGTCGCTGCGCTGCCGGCCGAGGACTGGGTCCCGCACTTCAACACGAGCTACTACGACGGCGATTGGAGCGGCGTGGCGCTTCGCTCGGTCGGCGGCGCCGCCCGGCAGCTCTATCCCGACCCGAACCCTCGAGGCTCGTGGGAGGACACAGAGATCCTCCGGCGCTGCCCTGCGCTCGCCGCCGCCGTTGCCGCGTTCGAATGCGAGAAGCTGTCGGTGCGCCTGCTTCGGCTCGGTCCCGGCGCGAGCGTGCGCGAGCACACCGACTACAACCTCGGGTACGACGACGGCGAGATCCGCATCCACGTGCCCGTGCAGACGAACCCGGCCGCCGTGTTCGAGCTCGAGGGACGCGCCCTCGAGATGCACCCGGGCGAGAGCTGGTACCTCGACCTCAACCTCCGCCACCGCGTCGCCAACGGAGGGGACGCGCCGCGCGTCCACCTCGTGATCGACTGCGTCGTCAACGACTGGGTCAGCCGGACGCTGGAGGCGGGCGATCCCCGCTGACCGGCCGCTCGATCGACACGAACACCGGATCCTCCGCGACGACGACGAACCCGAGCCCGGCGCTGAAGGCGAGCGACGCCGCATTCGCGCGCTCGACGGTGGCCCGTACCGGCACGCCTCGACGGTCGGCCTCCGCGAAGACCTCGCCGAGCACCTGCGTGCCGATCCCGGTCCGCCGCTCTCCGGGTAGGAGCGTCAGGTCGACCATGCGGCACTCGCCCGGCGGCCAGGCGACCCAGGCGCGGCCGACGGGCCGGCCGTCGAGCAGGATCAGCTCGTGCACGGAGCCGGGAAACCGCTTCTCCCAGCCGGCCCGCTGAGCGCGGAACTGCACGTCGAGGAACGTCTCACGCGCCGCGTCGTCCCAGCCCGCGACGTCCGGCCGCGTCGTCGCGAAGAGCTCGCGCAGGAACGGTTCGTCGCAGGCGGCGACCTCGCGCCGTTCGAGACCGGGGCCGCTCAGTTCCGTGACGGGAAGATGCCCTCCAGGGCGATGATGTAGTTCATCACCAGGAAGGGCTGCCGGTTCTCGTGCGGTTGACCGCCGCCGACGCTGGAGGTCGGGGCGAGCGCCGAGCCGTCGCTTGCGGAGGCGTAGACCCCGCCCCTCGCGGGCACCGCGTTGTTCGGCCGGTTGGTGCCCTCGTCGCCGTTCGAGGCCGGCTGGAGATGCTGGTGCCCGGGGATCTGGCTGGAGGTCAAGGTGATGCTCTCCACGCCCCCGGTCTGCCCCTCCACGTACGAAGAGAGCCCGGGGGCCGAACCGAAGCCGAGCGGGCACGCGGCCGCGCAGGTCGGGCAACGCGAAGTTCGTCGTCCCGTTGCCGCCGTAGGTCGTGCCGAGGATCGAGAAGAGCGCGGTGTTCTGGCTGATCGGCAGGAGCTGCCCCTCGCACAGGGCCCAGCCCGCCGGGGCGAAGGTGCCGCCGAAGAGAAGAATCGTGCCGAGAAACGGTTCCGCCATGAGGCCTCCTACGTCGCGATCCGGTTGATGACTGCCTCGAGATCGAGGCCCTTGACGCCCCGGCCGACGGGGCTGACGAACAGGTCGAACTCGCCGAGCGAGGGATGCTCGAAGCGATACGTGCCGCTCGCGACCCCCGCCCGTGCCCGTCCGCGGAAGAGCAGCGAGAAAGCATCACCGGCGCGCGGGAGCTGCCGCGCCTGGATCAGCTTGACGCGCAGGGTGCCCGCTCCGGGACGCTGGACGCCGAAGTTGGTGCCGACGAGCGGGATGTAGGTCTCGCGGTGGAGGTAGGCAGGCCCGCCGCTCGGCCTCCTGATCCCGGACGCCGCGGCTCCCGCGCCGGCGAGCGCCCGTTCGGTACCCACCGCCCCGAACGCAACCGCGGCCACGGCCCCGGCCTTGATCAGCCCGTGGCGCGTGAGCCCCCGACTCTCGAGTTGCTCGTCCATCACGTCGTCGCGAGCTTCGCCGACCAGCCTGCGTTCCGCAGCAGCCCGGAGGCGTTGGTGATTTCGACGGCGATCGTGTCGCCCGCCGTCACGGTGACCGTGTGGGTGCCGTCGAGGCAGGTCGCGGAGCCCGCGGCGATCGAGCAGCTGACGCTCGTCGCGGCGCCGTTCAAGAAGAGCGTGAACACGACGGTGCCGGCAGCCGAAGAGGTCAGGTGCCCGCGGAACCCGGAGATCGTCCCGGCGGCCGGAGTCTGGGAGCCGGCGACGGCGACGGTCGAGGCGACGTTCTGCTCGCCGCCGATCCCGATGAAGCCCGCGGTATCGGCCGGATCGACGAAGGTGACGGCGCCCGAGACGACCGTCGGGCCGCCGGGCAGTCCGGTGGGACCAGCCGCACCCGTCGCACCCGTCGCACCGGTCGCACCCTGAGAACCGGTGGCGCCCGCCTGACCGGTGGCACCCGCAGCGCCCGTCGCACCCGTCGCACCAATCGCGCCACTCGCACCCTGAGAGCCCGTCGCGCCCGACGGACCGGCGCACCCGCAGCGCCCGTCGCGCCGGCAGCGCCCGTCGCTCCCGTCGCGCCCGCAGCGCCCGTTCGAGCCCGCGGCGCCACTCGCACCCTGAGAGCCCGTCGCGCCCGGCGGGCCTGCCGCGCCCGAGGCGCCTGTCGCACCCGCAGCGCCGCTCGCACCCTGAGCTCCCGTCGCGCCCGTCTGACCTGTTGCGCCCGCCTGGACCGGGCGCACCCGCGGCCCCGGTCGCGCCTGCCGGACCGGTGGCGCCCGCGGAACCAGTGGCGCCGTTCGCCCCCGTCGCTCCCTTGGCCCCGGCCGCGCCGGTCGCACCCTTGGAACCGGTCGCGCCCGGGTCACCCTTGGCGCCTTTCTGGTTCCAGCTGATCTTGATCTCGTGTTTCGCGCACTTCGCCCCGGCCTGGGCGTCGATCACACGCAGCCGGCCGTTGTGCACCGAGTAACAACCGGTGATCACCGCGGCGGGTGTGCTCGGGATCGTCGCGATGGCCGTTCCCACCGTCCCGGCGACGATCAGAGTCAGGAGACTCGCTGCGACTGCTGTCGACAGGCGCGAAGAAAACACTCGCGTGACGAGCGATCTCATGAGAGCTACACCACCTCCACCGCAGTGCTGTGGGCCGTGGCCGCGGGCTGACCCTGGACCTAGGCGCTTTGGCTGTCAAGAACGGTTCTCGATTCTTACCGCGGCGGCAGCCGATCTCCTGCCTGGGCGCTCCCGAGTGCGGTCGGTCCGAGCCGGCGGAGGCGGGCAAAAGCTGTGTAGTTCTCCCCACCTCGATCTGGTGTCGCGGCCTGTCGCCGCCCGAGACAACATCGGATCGGAGAGGCGTTTAGCGGCGCTCGGGACGCTCAGCGTTACGCAGAGTATCCCGCACGCGGCCGCATGACCCCCTCGTCCCGACTCGCTTGCTTTCTCGAAACGGTTCGATTGCCCCGTCCGCGGGTAGCTTCTCCGTGACGATTCCGTCGGCTGTCACACGAGACAAGGGGCGCGATGTGAACGAGGATTCGGCAGCCGTTACAGCTTTCGTCCCGATCACAGGGAACGCACCTTCGGAGCTCTTGACTTACGAGCAGCTTGCATATCTCGCGGCGGTTGTCGAGACCTCGAGCGATGCGATCGTCAGCAAAGCCCTGGACGGAACGATCACGAGTTGGAACTCGAGCGCGGAACGCATCTTCAAGTTCCGGGCCGAGGAGATCGTCGGGCGGAACATCCGGCTGCTGATCCCACCGGAGCTTCAGGCAGAAGAAGACGTAATCCTGAGCAGGCTTCGTGCCGGCGGCTACATCGAGCACTACGAGACGACGCGCCTGACGAAGGATGGGCAGCGGCTCGAGGTTTCCCTCTCAATCTCGCCGATCAAGAACCAGGAGGGTGAGGTGATCGGCGCGGCAAAGATCGTCCGCGACATCACCTCTCGCAAGCAGGCCGAGGAGCAGCTGACGGCAACGACCGCGAAGTTCGAGTCGGTCTTCAATCAGTCGGGGATCTTCTGCGGGATCCTGGACCTGAACGGGGATCTGCGGGAGGTCAACGACCTGGCCGTCGACGTATGCGGCTACACGCGCGAGGACGTACTCGGCCGGCCGTTCTGGAAGACGCCGTGGTGGCGCGGAGCCGAGGAGGTGCAGGCCCGCATTCGCGTCGCAGCGGAGCGGGCCGTCGTCGGCGAGGTCTTTCGCGAGACCCTGCGCTACTGGCTCGCCGACGGGTCGGAGCGCCTCGTCGACTTTGCGATGCACCCGATTCGCGATGACAAAGGCCTCGTGCGCTTCCTGTATCCGACGGGGATCGACGTCACCGACCGGGCGCGTGCCGAAGAAGCGCTCCGGGCGAAGGAGGCCGAGGAGCGCGAGATCGCGATCGGCCTGCAGCGGGCTTTGCTCCCTGGAGCGCTGACCGTGCCCGGAGGCGTGACGGTTGCGGCTCGGTATGAAGCGGCGAGTGCGGCGCTCGAGGTCGGCGGGGACTGGTACGACGTGTTCCCGCTCGCGGACGGCCGGGTCGCCTTGACCGTGGGCGACGTGGTGGGCCACGGGTTGGCCGCGGCGGCCGCGATGGGCCAGCTCCGCACCGCCCTCGCAGCGCTTGCGCGTTACACGGACTCGCCGGGTGAGCTCCTGACCCGGCTCGACGCCTTCATCGCGGCCAAGGGCACCACGGATTTCGCAACCGTTTGCTACGGCGTGCTCGAACCGTCATCAGGCGTGTTCGAGTACGCGTCGGCCGGGCACCCGCCGATCCTCCTCGTCTCGCCCGGGGGAGAGACTCGCTGGCTGGACGACGTACAGTCCCCTCCGCTGTGCGGGGATGACGAGCGCGAGCGTCCGCAGGCCCAGGTGGTGCTCGAGCCGAACTCGCTGCTCGTGCTCTACTCGGACGGGCTCATCGAGCGCCGCGGTGAACTGCTGAGCGACCGGCTCGACCGGCTGAGAGACGCCGGTGGATCGCTGGTCGGCCTACCGGTTGTCGACGTCTGCGACCGGCTCGTGGTTGCGCTCGGAGTCGAGGCATCCCGGGCCGACGACGTGGCGGTGCTCGCCGTCCATTTCGATCCGGAGGCGAGGGGTGGGTTCCACGTCGTCTTCCCGGCGGAGCCCGGCGAGCTGCGTGGGCTCCGCGCCTCCATGCGTGACTGGCTGGATGAGCGAGAGATCGGCACCGCGGCCCAGAATGCTCTCCTCCTCGCCGTCGGAGAGGCGTGCTCGAACGCGATCGAACACGCCTACCACGGCCGCACCCCCGGCGAGGTGAAGGTCGAGATTGACGAGACCTCGGATCACATGCTCACGGTCACCGTACGGGACTATGGCTTCTTCGTGCCTCCGTCGCTCCAGAACCTCGAGCGGGGCAGGGGAACCGCACTCATGCGCGGCCTCACCCTCGACTTCAGCAGAGAGTCGACGCCGGCCGGCACGACGGTACGGTTCCGGCTGCCCCTGCTCGACCGGCCCGCAGCATGAACGATCAACTTTGCGCGATGCACGTCGAGCCGTCCCACGGATCGCTGCTCGTGCGCCTGAGCGGCGAGATCGATCTCTCGAACTCCAACCGGCTGCATGAACAGCTGGAACACACAATCGAGGGTTGGTCGACAGTTTCGATCGATCTGACCGGGATCGAATACCTCGACAGCCAGGGCCTTCGTGTGATCAAGCAGCTCTGCGACAAGGTGGCGAGAGACGGGACCGAGCTCCGGCTGATCGCGCCCCGGAAGAGCCTTGCCCGGCAGGTGCTCGAGATGGTCCGGATGGGCGACTACACCGAGATCCGCGACGCCCTCGAGCGCTGAACGCTCTAGTCTCACGCCGTGGAAGCGAAGGAGGAGCTCGGGCGCGGTGGACGGCTGCGCGGCGGCGCGGCGGGGGAGCTCGTGGCCGCGGCGTATGCCGCCGAGAGCGCGCACGGGCCGCGCCTGGCGCACGGGTTGTCGATCGCCGACCTCGCTCACGCGGTCGCGCTCGTCGAGGGCGGCGATCTTTCGGGCGAGGATGCGCCGTCGCTCCTTCGAGGGCTCCTCGAGCTACACGCGATCCCCGGCGACGAGTTTCCCTGGGATCCCTCGCTCGGAGACGCCTTCAACGCGCGCGAGGCCGAGCTCGAGCGTCGGATCGGCCGCTCCGCCGCCGGCTGGTTGAGCGCAGGCCGGCCGCGCCGAGAGGCATTTCGCGTGGGCCTCCGGTTAACGGCCCGGTCAGGCGTCCGCGACCTCCACGACGCACTCGCCGATCAGGCAGCTGCGCTCGCCTCCCGCGCCCGGGAGACGAAGACCGCGCTCGCGACCGACTACACCTACCTGCAGCCCGCGCAGCCGACGACGGTCGGGCATCTGCTGCTCGCCTATGCGTTCCCGGCCCTCCGCGATGCCGACCGAGCCCGCCGCCTGCACGAGTCCCTCGGCGCAAGCGTCGCCGGAGCGGGGGGCAGCGCCGGCTCCCGCTGGGCACTCGACCGCGAGCGGCTCGCCGGCCTCCTCGGCTGCGAAACGCTCGTCGAGCACGCGAAGGACGCGGCGTGGCAGGCCGACGTCTACGTCGAGCTGCTCGCGACGCTCGCGATCGCCGCCACGCACCAGACGCAGCTCGGCCAGGACTTCGAGATCTACGCGAGCCAGGAGTTCGGGCTCATCGAGCTCGCCGACGCGCACAGCCGCGCCAGCGCATTGATGCCGCAGAAGAAGAACCCCTACGCGCTCGCGGCGATCCGGACGCAGGCCGGACAGGCGGCCGGCGATCTCGCAGCGGCTCTGGCGACGCTCCACACCGGCTCCGCAAGGACGGATCACTTCCACCTGCTGAACGGCACGGTCCCGCGCGCGCTCGAGGAGGCGGTCGCGATCGCCCGCCTGACCGCGTCGGTGCTCGAGGAGATCGCAGTCCGGCCCGTGCGGTTCGACCAGATCGCGCGCGAGAGCTTTGTCACGGCGGCCGATGTCGCCGACGTGCTCGCGCTCTCGGGTGAGCTCGACTACCGAAGCGCGCACAAGGTGGTCGGCCGCGCGGTCCGCGATCTCCTCGACGCAGGCGACCGGCCCGAAGCGCTGACGCCCGATCGGCTCGCCGCTGCCGCCGAAGCGGTTCTCGGCCGGCCGATCGAGATCGAGGCCGCGACGCTTCGCGACGCGCTCGACCCGGCTGCTTGCGCCGCCGCACGGCTGCAGACCGGTTCCTCGTCCGAGGCGGCGATGGACGAGATGCTCGCCGGGATCGAGGAGACGCTCGCAGCACACGCCGCCTGGAGCCAGAGCTCGCAAGAACGGGAGGCAGGCGCGGAAAGATCACTGCTCGTGCGCGCGCGCGAGCTCGCCGGCCCGGCCTAGGACGGATACAGGTCGGCGACCACCGTGCGCACGTGCGCGGCGAGGTCCTCCATCGGCACGTCGTCGCCGTAGAGCTCACCGCCGGCCATCAGGCCGCCGAGCACCGCCGTGACCGAGCAGGTCATGCGCACACGGTCGGCGAGCGGGATCGCGGGGTTCCCGAGGAAGCGCCGGAACCGCTGCTCGAGGTCCTCGTTCTCGGCGCGGTGCCGCTCGTTGTCCAGGAGCGTCTGGAGCGCGCGCTCGTTCCGCTGGTGGAAGCGGAAGAGGTCGCGGTGTGCGAGCACCTCGTCGATGAGCTGGTCGAGAAGCCCAGGCCAGGCGGTGACGACCTGGCGCTCGTCGGTGAGCCCGTCCAGCTGATCGAGGATGCCGCGACCGAGCTCGTGGAGCCGCAGGTGCAGCTCGAGCAGCAGATCCTCCTTGCGCTCGAAGTGGTAGTAGAGGGCGGCCTTCGTGACCCCGAGGTGCTCGGCGATCTCCCGCAGCGACGTCTTGTCGTAGCCGTGCTCGTTGAAGAGCTCGAGCGCGACATCGAGGATCCGCTCACGCGTGACCCCGCGGGGTCGTCTGGCCGTCGGGTGCTCCATCTCCGAACAGTTTACTTGACGGCCGGTCAGTAAGCGTCTATGCTCCGCCCCGACTTTACTTGCCGCCCGGTAAGTAACCAGGAAAGGAGATCGAATGGCGACGGAGATGATGATCGAAGCCCACGGGCTCGAAAAGCGGTTCGGGGCGACGACGGCCCTCGCCGGGCTCGACCTGGCGGTGCCGGCCGGCGCCGTGCTCGGCGTCCTCGGGCCGAACGGCGCCGGGAAGACGACCGCGGTGCGGATCCTGACCACGCTCACACGGCCGGACGCCGGCTCCGCGCGGGTTGCCGGCCGCGACGTCGAGCGGGAGGCGCAGGCCGTGCGGCGGTGTATCGGCGTCACCGCGCAGGACGCGACACTCGACGAGGTGCTCACCGGCAGGCAGAACCTCGTCCTGATCGGACGGCTGAGCGGCCTGCACCGCGGCGAGGCGCGCGCCCGCGCCGGCGAGCTCCTCGCGCAGTTCGACCTTCTGGACGCCGCCGACCGGGTACTCAAGGGCTACTCCGGCGGGATGCGGCGCCGGCTCGATCTTGCGGCGGGGCTCATGATGCGGCCGCCGGTCCTCTTCCTCGACGAACCGACCACCGGCCTCGATCCGACAAGCCGCGTCCGGATGTGGAACGTGATCCGCGGCCTCGTCGACGACGGCACGACCCTGCTCTTGACGACGCAGTACCTGGACGAGGCCGATGAGCTCGCCGACCGGATCGTCGTGATCGACCACGGGCGCGCGATCGCGGAAGGAAGCTCGACCGAGCTGAAGCTGCAGACCGGCGGCGCGCGGATCGAGGTGACGCTGGCCGCCGTAGACGCGAATGCGGCTCGCGCGCTCGAGCCGTTCGTCACCGGCCCGGTCCGCGTCAGCCGTGACGGCCGCCGGCTCAGTGCGCCCGTCGCGAGCGGCTCGGGCGTTGCAACGACCGTCGTCCGCGCGCTCGACCGCGCCGCGATCGGCGTCGACGATGTCGCGGTGAACCAGCCCTCGCTCGACGACGTCTTCTTCGCCCTGACAGGCCATCCGACCGAGACCGAACAGGAGGTGGCGGCATGATCCGCCGATTCGCCGACGTGGCCGCACTCACCGGCCGGAACCTGGTTCACATCGCGCGCGAGCCGCTCCAGCTCTCCGACGTGACCGTGCAGCCGCTGCTCTTCACGCTCCTCTTCGTCTACGTCTTCGGCGCCGGAGTCGAGCTGCCGCACGGGGGCAGCTACGCGGATTTCGCGATCGCCGGGCTGCTGGCGCTGAACCTGACGACCTCTTCGATGGGAACCGCCGTCGGCCTCAGCACCGACCTCGGGAGCGGCGTGATCGAGCGGCTGCGCACGCTGCCGATGTGGCGGCCCTCCGTGCTCGTCGGCCGCTCGCTCGCAGATCTGCTGACCGCCGCGCTCTGCTCGGCGATCGTCGCCGTGACCGGCCTCGTGATCGGCTGGACCCCGGAGCGCGGCGTCGCGCTCGCGCTCGCCGGCTTCGGCATCATGCTCTTCTTCAGCTACGCGCTCTCGTGGGGCTGTGCCTGCCTCGGCATCGTCAGCAAGGGCCCCGAGTCGGCTCAGGGCACCGGCCTCGTGATCCTGTTCCCGCTCGCGCTCGTCTCCAACGCCCTCGTGCCGACCCAGCACATGCCCACGGTGCTGCGCACGATCGCCGACTGGAATCCGGTCAGCGCGGTCACGGCCGCCGCGCGTGAGCTCTTCGGCAACCCGAACCCGTCGGCCTCGATCGGCGCCTGGCCGATGCAGCATCCTGTCGTCGCGGCTCTCCTCTGGTCGGTCGCCCTGCTCACCGTGTTCGCACCCCTCGCGATGGTGCTGTACCGCCGCCGGACCACGGACTGAGCCTCGCCCCTTCAGCCGCGGGGATCGCCGGTCGCGACTCCGTGATCCGGGTCGAGGACCGTCCCGGGGCACGCTCCCCAGAGGCCCAGGCCGGCGACGCGGGCGGCGTTCGCGTCCCGCATGAGGAGTGTGGCGTAGCTGCCGCGGGCTCCGTCGAAGAAGTAGGGCGCCGCAGCGCCGTCGGCCACGAGCTTCACGTTGATGTTCACCCCGTCGCGCATGATCACGTACCGGAGCAGCCGGCCGTAGACGTCGGTCGAGCTCGTCGCCGGATCCTGGACGAGCCGGACGAGGCTCCCGCGGTGCAGCAGCCGCTTTGTCTCGGCGCTCGCCTCCTCGCCGAAGCACTCCGCGTGGAAGTACACCTCCGGGGTGTCGATCTGGACGAGGCGAACGGTTACGCCTCCCCGCAACACGATCGTGTCGCCGTCGGCGACATGGTCCACCGCCTGCCAGCCAGACGGCGGCGCCGGGAGCTTCGAGCGCTCGTGCACGACGACGGCGATTCCGACGGCGACGATCACGAAGACGAGAACGAGGAGCGTCCGCAGCCGCATCGGCCGCAAGGCTACGACCGCCCGGCCGCCGCCGATAGTCGCTCTTTCGGACGCGCCTCACCGGGGCAGGCCCCGGCTCCGCTCACCCGTTTCGGGCTCTGCCGCTCCGGCGTTACGTCGTTTCGGACATGGTCGCGTCGTCGAGCAGCGCCTGGATCGTCGCGGCGGAGGAGCCTTCGTTCAGGCGACTCGCGCAGAGGCCGATCGCATCGCGGATCACCTCGAGATGGGCGGAATCGAGACGGATCAAGACGTCCGACCAGGACTCGCCGACCACGCGCAGGCGGTATGCCCCCGCCGCATCGCCGTGGGGCGACCAGCCCACGTCGATCGTGAGCCCGGCCGAAGGCGATCCCGGCGGCGCGCTCGACCGTAGACTCAGCAGATCCTGCGTGAGGTAGGCGTCGCGCTCCTCGGCGGAGAGCGCATCGACGAGCGGCAGCTCGACGAGGTTGTCGAACACCACCTCCCAACCCGACGGGATGCGTAGTGGCACGAGCAGGCGGAAGGGCACGATCCGGTTCTACCTGTTCAGCCGGGGGTGGGAATGGATCGAACCGGCGGAGAGCTCGGCCCGCAGGACGAACGCCGGCTCGCCGCCGTCCCACCCGACCTGAGTGGAGAAGCGCTTGTAGGCATGGTAGGAGCCCCCGCCACGCGGGACGATGTCCCCGGTCAGCAGCGTGTCTCGTTCCAGCTCTGCGATCTCCGCGTCGGTCAGCGCGATCATGAACTGGCCGTTGTCGTGGCTGCTCTCGCGGCGCTCCGCTTCGGTCGTCCCCCTCACGTGCTTGCCGCGCGAGTACTCCCGGGGCGGAACGTGAGTCGCGCCGGCGACCGCCTTGGAGATATCGGCCGAGCCCTCCTCGACGGGATCGATGTCCCGGGCGTCGAAGCGCTGACCGTAGTCCGAGATCGCGTCGGTCAGGGCGCGACAGGCCGCCGTCCATTTTTCGCTCGGCTTCAGCGGATGCTTCCCGGGGGCGCTCTTGACCGCATCGGCGAGCTCCATGATCCTCTCGAGCGCCTCGATCTCCTTGGGATTGCCGCCTCCCCCTGTCACGAGGACGTCGCGCCGACGCTCGGCCTTGGCGTGGATGCCGCCCTTGATCGAGGCAATCGTGACCGCGCCGCCGACGTCGGCTTCGACCGTGTGCTCGACGCCGTTCATCACGACCTTCTCGACGAAATGGGTCTGGCCGGCCTCGGTCTCCCCGGCGGCCTTGGCGCCCTCCTCTCCCGCCTGTCCGGCCGCAGGCTCGTGGGCGCCGGGGAGCTTTCCGGCCGCCCATTCCTTGCCGGCCTCGACCTTGCCCTTCATCCACGCCTTGCCCTTCGCCGCCTTGCCCTTGGCCCAGTCGACCGCGCCGCCGAACATCTTCTTGAAGGTCTTGACGGCACCGAGGACGACGAAGTCCACGACCTGCTCGATCGGCTTGCGGATCTTGTCGATCGCCTCGCGGATCTTCTCGCTGATGCCGCCGAGCCCGAGCAGGCTCGCGAGGAACGAGATCGCGAGCGGCAGCGCCTTCGCGAGCGCGCTCTCGACCTTGTCGGCCGCGGCCGAGATGTTGCCGCGGGCAATCGCGCCGATCGAGTCGAGCACCGAGTTCACGAACTCGATGATCTGCGCGCCGCGCTCGACGATGAACATGACGATGTCGTAGATCGCCTTGCACGCCTTGATGAAGGCGGCCGCGGGGTTCAGCAGCGAGAGCAGCCAGGTGACGCCGCCCTTGATCACGCGCTCGATCACGAAGTCCTTGATCCCGCCGAGCAGCATGTCCTCGAAGTCTCCGAGCTTGTCCTTGATCCACTCCCAGAGCCCGCCGACCCCCTCGGTCGCGAGCTTCTTGAAGACGTCGACCGTCTGCTCCATCTTGTCGACCAGCGGGCCGCCGACGATCTTCGCCACCCGGGCGCGGATGCTCCGGTAGCTGAGGCCGAGCACGTCCAGGACGACGCCGAAGATCCCTGCGAGATCGAAGCTCTTCGGCTTGATCCCGGCGTCTCCGAGCGCGCCGAAGAGCCAGCCGAGGAAGCCCTCCTGGAGATGCGTCCAGATGTTGTCGACGAAGCGGCTGAGCCCGCTCTTGACGCCGTCGACGAGGTTGCCGAGGAAGCCGATCGGGTCGGAGATGATGTCTCCGATCACGTCCGCCGCCTTGGCGAGGACGTTCAGGAGCATGTCCTTCAGCTTCAGGATCGTCTTCACCACGCCGACGACCGCGTCGAGCGCCTTGGCGACCAGCCCGCGGTTGGCCGCCTTGAGCTCGTCGATCCTCGAGTCGAGCGCATCGCGGGAGGCGACGTATTTCTGGGCGATCGTGTCGACGAGCGCGTCCTGCTTGCTGTCGATCTCGCCCGAGAGGTCCTGCCACTGCTGGGCGAGCTTCCCTTCGGCGTCCTTGCCGACCTTCTGGAGGTCGTGCGGAAGCTTCGTGACGTAGTCGTGAACCTGGGCGCGCCCGGCCGCGATCTTGACGCGGGCGGCGTTCAGCTCACCGCCGACGAGATCCGCCACCTGCCCGATCACCGCGTCCATCGCCGCCAGGTAGCCCGCCCGGCCCTCGGTGTAGAAGGCGTTCACCTCGTCGGGCATCCCGAAGAGCTTGTCCTTGAGCCAGCGGGCGCCTCCGAACAGGCCGTCGTAGCGATCGGCCTTGTAGGCGTCCATCTTCGCGCCGACGAAGTTCTCGAACTCCGTCCGGGCGCCCGCCTCGCCGGTGGTGAACGCCGTTTCGACCTTGCCCTCGAGCGCATCGAGGATCCCGGAGACCTCCGACTTCGTGCGGTCGTAGATCCCCTGGATGTCCGCCGCGACCTTGGCCCGCTTCGCCTCGTCCTCGGTCTTCGTCGCCCCCTTGTGTCCGGCGGCCTTCGCGAGCGCGGCGAGCTTCGAGCCGTGCATCCCCTTGAGGTGCACGGTCTCTGCGGCGTGTGCCTCGTCGCGGCCCTTGCCGAGGATGTCCGCCTCCTGCGCGCGGTACCCGGCGGGCGCAGTCGCGGCGTGAGCCTTCGCGTCCTGGCGCGCCGCGAGCGCCGAGGCGAACTCGGGCTCGTTCGACTTCTGCAGCTGCTCCTCGGTGACCTTCGCATCGGTCATCTGCTTGTCGACCTCGGCCGGGCCGGCCGAGAGGTCGGTCTCCTCCGGAGGGCGCGGCCCCGGCATCGCGCCGGCCGCGCCGACGCTTCCAACGGGTGCGCCCGGCGCGTCCGGCGTCATCGGCACGACCTGCTTCGGGGTCGCCTTCGAGGTGTCCGGGGCCGCGTCGGTCGCCTGCTTGATGTCCTTCTCCGCGTCTTTCTTGCCGCCCTTGACGAGGTCGCCGACCTCGTCTTTCACCTGGCCGGCCTTGCCCGAGCCCTTGAAGTCGTCGGCCTCCTCGAGGTTCTTCGGGGCCGCGGCGTCGATCGCCTTCGTGACGGCAGCGATGAACGCGGCACGGTTGAACGTACCCGGCTGCTGCTTCCCCATCTCCTCGACCTGCGCGCCCTTCGCCTGGCTCGCGACCTCGTTCGGCGGAGCCTTGGCCGCGGCCTGTGCGGCCGACGCGCCCGACGCGGCCGGCTGATGCGCCTTGATCTGAGCTCCCGCCGCTCCGGCGGCGCCCTGCATCCTCCGGAAGTTCGGGTCGCTCTTCGGGTCGCTCCTCGCGGCTGCCCCGGCCGGGCCGGCCCCCTCGGAAGCCGCACCGCCGGCTGCCGCCTCGACCGCGCCGGCGGCGGAACCGCCTGCTGCTCCCTCGCCACCCTTGCCTCCGTGGCTGCCCGCTCCTCCATGGGCGGCGCCCGCCGCCCCGGCCGCGCCACCGTGGGCGGCACCAGCTCCTGCCGCTCCCGTTCCCGCGTGGGCTCCGCCCTCGGCCGCTGCTCCTGCGCCGCCTGCCGCAGCCCCTGCCGCTTCGGCACCCGCGATCGCACCGTCCACCGCACCGGCGGCAGCACCCCCGGCCGCGGCTCCTGCCGCTCCCGCCTGAGCCGCAGCCGCGGTCTCCGCACCGGCAGCACCCGCCACGCCACCTACGGCCGCACCGGCCGCGGCTCCTGCCGCTCCCGCCTGACCCGCAGCCGCGGTCTCCGCTCCGGCAGCATCCGCCGCGCCACCTACGGCCGCGCCGGCGGCAGCGGTCGCGGCTCCCGCGGCGCCCTCAGTGGCCGGGCCGGCGCCCGCCGGCCCGGCTGCCGCGCCCGCGGCGCCTGCTGCCTCACCTCCGGATTCCATCGCTGCGCCTGCTGCTGCCGCCGCGGCGCCGCCCTCGGTGGCTCCGGCCACGGCTCCGCCTCCGGTGTCTGCCCCATTCGCTCCCGAAATCGCCGCCAGAAGCCCTGCGATGCCGCCCACGGCGCCCCCTGCGAGCGCATGTGCGGCCCCTGTCGCCGCCCCACCCACGCCGGCACCGAGGGCCCCTGCCGGGGAGGCGGCGCCCTCCGGGCCCGCGGCAGCGGCTCCTTCGACTGCATCCTGAGCAGCACCGGCCGGCTCCGGGGTGGCCGCGCCCTTCTCGGCGCCCTCCGGCTGAGCGCCCGGACCCGCAGGCGGCGCCGCACCCTCCCCCGGCTGCTGCCCGGCTCGGCGCCCACCGAGCATCTCCGCGACAGCCGCGTTGCCGACGAGACGCTGTAGAGCGATCAGCCCGGCGGCGGTCGTGGGGATGCCAGGACTCGCAGCTCCTGCTTCGGGCGCGTCGACGTCGAGCGCAACGGCCGCATCGTTCCTTTCGCGCTCTCGACGTACCTTCAGCTGAGCGCTACTCGGGAAGCGCGCCCTCCCCGAGCTGATCGACCGCGTCGAGGCCGGCCAGCGCCTCGTGGCCGATGCCTGCGCCTTCGAGTGCAGCGAGCTCCGGCGGCGGAGCCGCGGCTTCGGCCGCCTCCGGGCCTCCGGCCTGGTCGGGCTCCTCCTGCTCTGCTGCCTGCCTTGCAAGCCTCGCAACCGCGCTGTTGCCGACAGCCGAGGCCCAGGCGAGCGTCCCGGGCCGGACCTGGGACTGCTCTCGAGAGGTCCGTCGCTGCCCGCGGGGGGCATCCTCTTCGCGCGTCATGGCGACCCGTTCCACCACCCTCTGAAGGTACCGAGCCGCGCTCGAGAGCGATGCCCGTGAGGCAGGTTTGCCCTTTTGGCCGCCCAAACGGCCCCGGCCCCCACGGACTGCGGTCCGAGGAGCGAGGGCGCGGGTAGCCTCCGTTGCATGGCTGCCACCGAGATGATTCGGAGCGAGCGGTTCCCCGACCTCGCCGACGAGGTCATGTATCCCCGGCTCTCGGACTCGAAGCTCGAGTGGTTCGGCAAGCGAGGAGAGCGCCGTTCGTTCGAGCCCGGCGAGGTGCTCTACGAACACGGGGTGCGCGACGCGCCCTTCTACGTGCTCGTGAGCGGCCTCGTCGAGCTCGTCGACCGCAAGCCGGGCAAGAACGTCGTGATCGCGCAGGCCGACGGCGGCACCTTCCTCGGCGACATCGCGATGTTCACCGGCGAGCCGACTCTGAGCGCGTGCGTGGCCGTCGAGGCGACCGAGACGATCGCCTTCGACCGGGCCGGACTGCGAAAGCTGATGGCGCGCTGGCCGGAGTTCGGCGAGCACATCTTCCGCACGCTGCTCGCGCGGCGCGCCTGGCACGAGGCGGAGGGCTACGGCGTGATGCGCCTGATCGCCTCGCGCAACTCGAGGCGCGCGTTCGAGGTGCGCGACCTGCTCGAGCGGAACCTGCTGCCGGTGCGGTGGTACGACGTCGACACGGATGCCGAGAGCGCGGCGATGCTCGACTGGCTCGAGATCCCCCGTTCGGAGACGCCGGTGCTCGTCCACGCCACTCAGGTGATGCGCAACCCTTCCGCCGCCCAGGTCGCACGCTCGCTGGGATTGCGGGCCGACGTCGACGGGCAGCGGTTCGACCTCGTCGTGCTGGGCGCCGGGCCGGCCGGTCTCGCGAGCGCCGTCTACGGCGGCTCGGAAGGGCTGAGCACGTTCGTCGCCGAGGCCTGGGCGCCCGGCGGCCAGGCCGGGACGAGCACTCGGATCGAGAACTACCTCGGCTTTCCGAGCGGCGTCTCGGGGACGGAGCTGACGCGCAAGGCGACGCTCCAGGCGCGTCGCTTCGACGCGGTGCTGTCGAGCTTCCATCGAGCGGTGGAGCTGGCCGACGGCTCGGAGGGGCTCGTGCGGGTCGACCTCGACGACGGGCAGCACGTGCTCGCCCGGTCGCTCGTGATGGCGACCGGAGCCCGCTGGCGTGAGCTCGACGCGGAGGGCATCGAACGGTTCCGGGGCGCGGGTGTCTACCACGCAGCGATGGCCACGGATGCGGAGCGGGCCCGCGACGAGGACGTGATCATCGTCGGCGGCGGCAACTCGGCAGGGCAAGCCGCGACGCACCTCGCGATGCGGGCGCGCAGCGTGCGGGTCGTCGTCAGGGGCACGTCGCTCAAATCGACGATGTCGCATTACCTCGTCGACCGGATCAAGCGCTCGCCGCGGATCGAGGTGATGACCGAGACGGAACTGATCGCCGTGCACGGCACCGCCACCGTCGAGTCCGTGAGCCTGCGCGACCGCCGGGACGGCTCCGTCGAGGACGTTCCCACGACCGCCGTGTTCGTGATGATCGGCGCCAATCCGTGCAGCGAGGCCGCGGCCGGGATCCTGGCCGTCGACGAAGCCGGATACCTGATCTGCGGCGAGGGCGCAGCTGGATGCGAGGGGCACCTCGCCTGGCCGCTGAAGGATCGCGAGCCGAACCTGCTCGAGACGATCCGGCCCGGCGTGTTCGCCGCAGGCGATGTCCGCGCGGGGGCCTCCAACCGGGTCGCCGGCGCAGTCGGCGACGGCGCGATGGCGGTCCGGTTCGTGCAGCAGGTTCTGGCGGGCTAGCGCTTTCGTGGCGCCGCAGGAGCCCGACACCCGGCGCGACTCGAGGCGGGCGCAGATCGCCGGGCTCTTCACCGATCTGCCCGCCGTGGAACTGGACGAGCTCGCGGCCGTGATGATCGAGCTCGAGCTCGACGCAGGCACAGGGATCACCACGCTCGACGACCGGGCGAACGCCGTCTACTGCATCGTCGAAGGCGAGGCCGACGTCGTTGCCGAACCCCGAGACACGCTCGAGCCGCTCGGCCCGGGCGATGCCTTCGGCGAGATCGCCCTGCTCGTGACCGGCCGGCGCACAGCAACCGTGACGGCCCGCACCGAGATGAGGCTTCTCGCACTCTCGGGCCACGACTTCGACCGCATCCGCGCGCGGGTGCCCGCGTTCGAGGAGTCCCTGCACCGGCTCGGGCTCGAGCGCGCCGGACGGTCAGCCCCATAGCCTCCTCCAGGCTGCTTCGGGCACCGGTTTTCGGGGTGGCGCACGACGGCGAATCGCTCGCCCACGCACCGAGGCCGTACGGTGGGTGGCTGCGACGCTTCCCGGCCGCTGCCAAGGCCTGAGGAGCCCCAGCGAGAATAGGGCCGCCCATGAAAGAAAGATCCACCGCACAGGCCGCGCTCGCGATCGGCGCGCTCGGGGTCGTCTTCGGCGATATCGGGACGAGCCCGCTCTACACGATCCAGACGGTCTTCAACCCGGGCGATCCGCACCCAGTCGAGGCGACAACCGACGCGATCTTCGGGGTCGTCTCGCTGATCTTCTGGTCGGTGACGATCATCGTGACCGTCACCTACGTCCTGCTCGTGATGCGCGCCGACAACGACGGCGAGGGCGGGATCCTGGCGCTGATCACGCTGATCCGACGGCGCGGGGTCACCGGCGGCCGGCGGACGAAGATGGCGCTCGCGGCGCTCGGCGTCTTCGGGGCCTCGCTCTTCTTCGGCGACAGCATGATCACCCCCGCGATCTCGGTGCTCTCGGCAGTCGACGGGGTGGACGTGGCGGCGCCGTCGGTGAGCCATCTGATCGTCCCGATCACCTGCGCGATCATCATCTGCCTCTTCCTCGTGCAGCGGTTCGGCACGGGAGCCGTCGGAGGCCTGTTCGGGCCGGTGATGGCGGTGTGGTTCGTCTCGATCGGAGCGCTCGGGATCCACGGGATCACCGAGCACCCGGAGGTCCTGAAGGCGCTCTCGCCCACCTACGCCGCGGGCTTCCTCTTCGGCCACTTCTCGCTCGCCTTCTTCGCGCTCGCGGGCATCGTGCTCGCCGTCACCGGAGCCGAGGCGCTCTACGCAGACATGGGGCACTTCGGTCGTTCCCCGATCACACGCATCTGGCTGCTCCTCGTGTTCCCGGCGTGCATTCTCAACTACATGGGCCAGGGCGCACTGATCCTCGACGATCCGAAGGCCGCAGCGGGTAACCCGTTCTTCCTGCTCGCGCCGGAATGGGCGCAGGTGCCGCTCGTCTTCCTGGCGGCGGCCGCCGCGGTGATCGCCTCGCAGGCGGTGATCTCCGGGGCGTTCTCGGTGACCCAGCAGGCGGCGCGGCTCGGGTATCTCCCTCGACTTCGGATCACACATACGTCGGAACGGACGATCGGCCAGATCTACGTGCCGTGGATCAACTGGGCGCTGCTCGTGGCAGTACTCACGCTCGTCGTCACCTTCAAGTCCTCGAATGCGCTCGCGTTCGCCTACGGGGTGGCCGTGACCGGGACGATCACGATCACGACCCTCCTCTTCTTCTACCTCGTCCATCGGCACTGGCGAAAGCCGCTGTGGATCGTCCTGCCGAGCGCCGCTGCGCTCATCGGCTTCGACCTGCTCTTCCTCGCCGCGAACGCGATCAAGATCCTGCACGGCGCCTGGCTCCCGATCGTGATCGCGATCGCCGTCTTCACCGTGCTCACGACCTGGCAGAAGGGACGGGGGCTCGTGACCAAACTGCGGAGCCACGATGAGGGGCAGCTCCGGGCCTTCATCAGGGAGCTTCACGAGCTCGACCCGCCCCTACCCCGGGTTCCCGGAACCGCCGTCTTCCTCAACCGCGGAAAGTCGACCGCGCCGCTCGCGCTGAGAGCGAACGTCGAGCACAACCACGTCCTGCACGAGAACGTCCTGATCGTCTCGCTCGAGACGAAGCCGCGCCCGCACATCCCGGACGAGAAACGGCTCGCGATCGACGACCTCGACTACTCGGACGACGGGATCACCCACGTCACCGCGCGCTTCGGCTACATGGACAAGCCCGACGTGCCCGGGCTACTCCCGCTGATCCGGGCCGCCGGCGTCGACTGCGGGCTCGACGAGAACACGGTCTCGTACTTCCTCTCGACGATCGAGCTCCACCCCGGCTCGACGCCCGGGATGAGCCGCTGGCGCAAGAACCTCTTCCTCGCGACCTCTCAGCTCACGGCCGACGCCGCCGAGTACTTCCGGCTCCCGCCGGAGCGCACCGTGATCATGGGCTCGCGGATCGACTTTTGAGCCAGTAGCTTTGCCCCGGTGAGCGAGGCGTCATCCGAATCGATCGCGGAGGCGGCAGAGGTCGAGCGCGACCTCATCGACACGCACCGGCTCGAGGCTTTCAGCGACGGGGTGATGGCCGTGATCATCACGATCATGGTGCTCGGCCTGCGGACCCCGGACACGCCCGACTTCCACGGGCTCGAGGGCCGGTTTCCCTCGCTGCTCGTCTACATCCTGAGCTTCACGATGGTCGGGATCTACTGGAACAACCACCATCAGCTGCTGCGGGCGACGCCGCGGATCAACGGGGCCGTGATGTGGACGAACCTGCTGCTGCTCTTCTGGCTCTCGCTGATCCCGTTCGCGACCGAGTGGGTCGGGACCTCGCATCGCAGCTCGTTCCCCGCCGCGGCCTACGGCGCCGTCGCCGTCGGAGCCGCCCTTGCCTACTCCGCGCTCGTCCGCGCGATCCTGGGCGCGAATCCCGATAAGGCAGCGATCAGAGCCGCCCTCGGCAGGGACACCAAGGGGAACGCCTCTGTCCTCATCTACCTCGCCGGGATCGGGCTCGCCTTCGTCGAGCCCGTACCTCGCCTATGCTTGTTACGCCTCGGTCTCGGTGATCTGGTTCATCCCCGACCGGCGGCTCGCTCGAAGCTAGGCGGACTGCCGAGCGGCGGCACCCTCGGCGATCGCCGCGTCGAGTACCTGCTTGATCTGCTGCTCGCTCTTCCCCTCACGCTGCAACTGCTCGACGAGGAAGAGGAGCCGGTCGTGCTCGCGGGAGTTGCTCATTGTTCCTTGCCTCATAGATGATCCTTTCGGTTCTGGTTTCCCTTATAGGATAGCGACACTTGACTGCACAAGCGAGCCGCCGCTAGGGTTCCGGCACGAAACAACTTGTGCGCTCAGCTATCGCCGGGCGCCGCACCAGAGGGGGTCCGAGATGTCCACAGACACTGAAACCGCGCGCCCGACCGTCGCCGTGATCGGCGGGGGCTATGCCGGTTACGCGGCCGCAAAAGGGCTCGACGAGTTCGCCGACGTGACGCTCGTCGAGCCGCGTGATGCGTTCGTCCACAACGTCGCCGCGCTCCGCGCGCTCGTCGAGCCGGACTGGCTGGAGGACATCTTCCTGCCCTACGACCACCTGCTCACGAACGGGCGCGTGCTCCGCGACCGTGCCGTCGAGGTCGACGCCGGACGGGTCGCGCTCGCATCGGGAGCCGAGCTGACGCCCGACTTCATCGTGCTCGCCACCGGCTCGACCTACCCCTATCCGGCGAAGAGCGGCACCGACGACACCGCGCTTGCGATCGGCCGCTACCGCCAGAGCCACGAGGAGCTCGCGCGGGCCGAGCGGGTCCTGATCGCGGGCGCCGGGCCGACCGGGCTCGAGCTCGCCGGCGAGATCAGCTCACGCTGGCCGGAGAAGAAGATCACGATCCTCGAGCCCGAGCCCGAGATCCTCGCCGGGCCCTACAAGCAGGAGCTCCGCGACGAGGTGCGCCGGCAACTCCTCGAGCGCGGCGTCGAGTTCGTCCTCGGCGAGTCGCTCAGCGGAGAGCCGGAGAGCCCGCCCGTCACGCTCGGGCAGTTCGCGGTCACGACCTCGGCCGGCCGCACGATTACGGCCGACATCTGGTTTCGCTGCAACGGGCTGCGGCCGGTCAGCGACTACGTGGGAGGCGCGCTCTCGGGCGACCGGACGGCCGACGGCTGGATCGCGGTGAACCAGTACCTCCAGCTCGCGGGCCAGACGAACGTGTTCGCGATCGGCGACTGCTCCTCGATCGACTTCAAGACCGCAGGCCGTGCGGGCCGGCAGGCCGAGCTCGCCGTCGCGAACATCCGAGCGCTCACCGAGGGCGGCGAGCTGCAGCCCTACGAGCCGATGCCCCCCGCGATCGTGATCCCGCTCGGCCCCGGCGGCGGCGCCTCGGAGCTCCCCGGCCAGGACGAGATCGCGGGCGCCGAGACGACCTCGAGCATCAAGGGCGAGCACATGTTCCTCGACCGCTACCAGGAGCTCTTCGGGCTGAAGGAGCCGGCGCCGGCGGCGTAGGTCCCGGACCCCGAACGGGAAACTCGGGCAATCGCGCCTGCGGCACGAGCGAAGGCAATACTGACCTGTGAGCTTCGTCCCGCCTGTCCGGCATCTCCAACGCGCCAAGGACCTGGCGGATGCGCGGTATCCCGAGCCCCTCGAAGTCGTTGATCTGGCACGCGCGGCCGGTCTCTCGCGGACGCACTTCAGCCGGGAGTTCCGGCGAGCGTTCGGAGAGCCGCCGCACGCCTACCTGCTGACCCGGCGGCTCGAGCGAGCCGCGGCGCTCTTGCGAAACACGGACCGCTCGATCGCCGAGATCTGCTTCGCCGTCGGACTGCGCAGCGTCAGCTCGTTCACCTCGAGCTTCACCCGCACGTACGGAATGCCGCCCGGCGCCTACCGGGCCGCCTTCCCGCCCGCCGCAACGCACGCACTGATCCCGGCCTGTGTCCTCCGCGCCTACTCGCGCCCCAACAAACACA
>CAVWUL010000014.1:0-178252 GCA_963758125.1 uncultured Actinomycetes bacterium | reverse complement strand
AGCACCCTTCGTCCATCTTCACGTCCACAGCGAGTACTCGATCCTCGACGGCGCCTGCCGGATTCCCGGACCTCGTCAAGCGGGCCGCGAGCTCGAGATGCCGGCGGTCTCGCTCACCGATCACGGCTCGATGGCGGGCTCCGTCCAGCTCTTCAAGGAGGCGAAGGGAACCGGCGTGAAGCCGATCATCGGCTGCGAGGTGTACGTCGCCGAGGATCGCCGCGTCCAGAAGAAGGGCTACGCGCACCTGACGCTGCTCGCCGCCGACAACGCCGGCTACTCGAACCTCGTCAAGCTCTCGAGCCTCGGCTACCTCGAGGGCTACTACTACAAGCCCCGCGTCGACTGGGAGCTGCTCGAGCGCCACTCGGCCGGGGTGATCGCGCTCTCCGGCTGCCTTTCCGGCCGTGTCTGCAAGGCGCTCGAGGAGAACCGCCCCGGCGATGCGCGGGCCGAGCTCGACCGGCTCGCACAGGTGTTCGGCCGCGACTCGGTCTACGTCGAGCTGCAGAACGCGCACCTCGACGTCCAGGCGCGGCTCCTGCCGCAGCTCGCCGAGCTCGCCGGTGCGACCGGCCTGCCCGACCGTCGCCACCGGCGATGTCCACTACCTCCGCCACGAGGATGCGCGCGCCCACGAGGCGCTGCTCTGCATCCAGTCGGGCGACTCGCTGAAGAACCCGAACCACTGGAAGTTCGAGACCGACCACTTCTACTTCAAGACGCCCGAGGAGATGGCCGCGACTTCCCCGGCCACGACGGACGCGCTGCGGCGCACGCTCGAGGTCGCCGAGCGGTGCAACGTCGAGATCGAGGTCGGCCGGATCCTGCTGCCGAAGTTCCCGACGCCGAACGACCGCGACGCATTCGACTACCTCGTCGAGCTGTGCGAGACGGGCCTTGCGAGGCGGTACGGCACGATCGACGACACGCTCCGCGACCGGCTCCGCTTCGAGCTGAAGACGATCAAGGAGATGGGCTTCACCGACTACTTCCTGATCGTGTGGGACATCATCCACTTCGCCAAGGGCAACGGGATCAGCGTCGGCCCGGGCCGCGGCTCGACCGCCGGCTCGCTCGTCGCCTACTGCCTCGAGATCACCGACGTCGACCCGATCCGCTACGGCCTGCTGTTCGAGCGGTTCCTGAACCCGGGCCGCAAGCAGCTTCCCGACGCCGACCTCGACTTCGCGGTCGCCGGCCGCGAGCACGTGATCAACTACGTGACCGAGAAGTACGGCCGCGACCGCGTCGCCCAGATCATCACGTTCGGCACGATGGCCGCCCGCGCCGTCGTTCGCGATGCAGGCCGCGTGCTCGAGATCCCGTACGGCACGGTCGACCGGATCGCGAAGCTGATCCCGGAAGGCCCGGGCCAGACGCTCGAGGAGTGCCTGAAGCCGGGCGCGGAGCTGCGCAAGGCCGTCGACTCCGACCCGATCGCGAAGGAGATCGTCGAGCTCGCCCGGCCGCTCGAGGGCCTCACCGCGCCAGGACGGGATCCACGCCGCGGCCGTCGTGATCGGCGCCCAGCCGCTGATGGACGTCGTGCCCGCTGCAGCAGAAGGGCTCCGACCAGGAGGTCGTCACCCAGTACTCCGGGCGGCCACGTCGAGGCGGTCGGCCTGCTGAAGATCGACTTCCTCGGCCTGCGCAACCTCGACGTGATCGACAAGGCCGTCGAGCTGATCGGGAACCTCGACATCACGACGATCCCGATGGACGACAAGAAGACCTACGAGATGCTCGCGAAGGGCGAGGCCAACGGCGTCTTCCAGTTCGAGTCGTCCGGGATGCGCGAGGCGCTGCGGCTCGTGAAGCCGACCGAGTTCGAGGATCTGATCGCGCTCGTCGCCCTCTACCGGCCGGGCCCGATGCAGTACATCCCGAACTACGCGGCGCGCAAGAACGGCAAGGAGCCCGTCACCTACCTCGACCCCCGGCTGAAGCCGATCCTCGGCGACAGCTACGGGATCTCGATCTACCAGGAGCAGTCGATGGAGATCGCCAAGCAGATCGGCGGGTTCAGCCCGGCAGAGGCGGACGATCTCCGCAAGGCGATCGGCAAGAAGATCCATGCGCTGATGGCCTCGCTGAAGGACAAGTTCATCGAGGGCGCGATCGCGAACTCGACGAGCGACTCCGTCGCGCGCCAGCTCTGGGAGGACATGGAGAAGGCGCAGGACTACTCGTTCAACAAGTCCCATGCCGCCTGCTACGCGCTGATCTCCTATCGCACCGCCTGGCTGCGCGCCCATCACCCCTGCGAGTACATGGCGGCGCTGATCAGCTCGGTGATGAGCACGAAGGACCGCGTCCCGTTCTACGTCAATGCCTGCCACGAGCTCGGGATCGAGGTGCTGCCGCCCGACGTGAACGAGTCGCAGACCGACTTCGCCGTCGTCAGCGGGAAGATCCGCTTCGGCCTGAACGCGGTGAAGGGCGTCGGCGAGCTCGCGTGCCGCACGATCATCCGCGCGCGCGAGGAGGGCGGCCCGTTCGAGTCGATCTGGGACTTCACCGAGCGTGTCGATCCCTCGGTCGTCAACAAGCGCGCGCTCGAGTCGCTCGTCAAATGCGGCGCGCTACCAGGGTCGCGGATGGGGATGCTCAAGGTGCTCGAGCAGGCCCTTGCCTACGGGCAGAAGCAGCAGGCAGACCGGCTGGCCGGCCAGGGCTCGATCTTCGACGGCCTCTTCGACTCGGTCGAGGCGACCCGTGAGAAGCACCACCCGCATGTGCCGGGCGACGAGTTCGAGAAGCCCGACCTGCTCCGGCTCGAGAAGGAGACGCTCGGTCTCTATGTCTCCGAGCATCCGCTCTCGGCTCTGCGCGGTGAGCTACGCGCCAAGACCGACGCGACGCTCGCCGAGCTCGAGCGCCGCCGCGACGGCGAGAACGTCACAGTCGGCGGAATCATCAGCGAGGTCAGGCAGCTCACGACCAAGCGCGGCGAGCAGATGGTGTTCCTGCGGCTCGACGACGCGACCGGCGGCGTCGACTGCGTCGTCTTCTCGACCGCCTATGCGGCGGCCTCGGAGCTCTGCGTCACCGACCGGATCGTGATCGTGAAGGGCCGGGTCGACCACAAGGAAGGCGAGACGAAGCTGCTCGCCCAGGAGATCTCGCGCGTTCGAGTCGGTGGCGGCGAAGCGCACGGTCCGGATCAAGATCGACGCCTCCCGCGCCTCGGCCGGGACGATCGGCGACCTCAAGGCGATCGTCAGCGACTTCCCCGGCGAGAGCCTCGTCGAGGCTGCGTGCTCCACCTCACAGGGGCCCGTCGTCCTGAGGTTCGGAAGCGGCTACAAGGTCGAGCCGCACCCCGACTTCTTCGCCGAGGTGCGGGCGCTCCTCGGCGAGTCCGCGCTCGCCTGAAGGATCTAGCGCGGTGCCGCGCTAGAGCAGGATCCGCAGGGCGACCTCGGGCGGGCAACCGGACTCGACGAGCTCGATCGCACGATGAAGGTCGACGTCCGAGCGGGTGGCCAGCTCGTAGGCGGAGACGATGTCGTAGCCCACCTTCTCGAGCGCCTCAGCACGCCAGCGCTCGACCTTCTCGGTCTCGGTCTCAACGGGATTGAGCTCTGTAGCGGCCATCGTGTCGGTCTCCTCTGTGTCTTTCATCGGTGTATTCGGTTAAACGCATTAGAGGGTTTTTCGTCTCCCGCTCATGGCCATGATTTACGGATATTTAACGGGTGCGGAGCGGGCGGGATTTAGCGGTTTCCTCGGGCAGCGCGCCCCCGCACGAGACCTGACCTCGGCGGGCGTCGGCGGAGTCGGGCAGAATCCCGGCTGATGGGGGCGATGCTCGGATTCATTCCCTCGCCTTCGAGCGGGGTCATCCACGTCGGGCCGCTCTCGATCCACCTCTACGGGCTGACGCTGCTCGTCGCGATCCTGGCCTGCGTCTGGATGACGACCGTCCGCTGGAAGCGGCAGGGCGGCGACTCCGATCTCGTGATCCGCGTCACGGTCTGGGGCGTGGGCTTCGGTGTGATCGGCGCCCGCCTCTACCACGACCTGAGCTCCTGGAACGAGGTTCCCTCGCCGAAGTGGCAGGGGGTCTTCGAGGTCTGGAAGGGAGGCCTGGGAATCTGGGGCGGGATCCTGCTCGGAACGATCGCGGGGGTGATCGTCGTGCGGCGCGCGGGCGTGAGCGGCGCCGCGTTCATGGACGCGGTCGCACCGGGCCTCCTGCTCGCCCAGGGAATCGGGCGGATCGGCAACTGGTGGAACCAGGAGCTCTACGGCAAGCCGACGAGCCTGCCGTGGGGTCTCGAAGATCGACTCGCTGCACCAGGAGGGGCTTCCCGCGAAGTACCTGAACGCGAAGGCGTACCACCCGACGTTCCTGTACGAGCTGATCTGGGACCTCGCCGGTGTCGCGCTCCTGCTCTGGCTCGACAAGCGCTACACGTTCCGCCCGCCCGCGCTGTTTGCGCTCTACGTCTCCTACTACTGTTTCGGCCGGTTCTTCGAGGAGCTGATCCGGATCGACCCGTCCCATCACATCTTCGGGCTCCGCCTGAACGCCTGGGTGTCCGTGATCTGCTTCGTCGGGGCAACCGGCTTCTTCATCTGGTGGCAGCTGCTCGGGCGCGGAGGCTCCGGCCGGGAGGGCCCGGCGAAGGTGAAGCCACGGCCGCAGCCCGATCCCGCGCGGCCGAAGATGGCCGTTCCCAAGGGCCGGCCCCGCTAGCCCCGGCCCGGCTGCCGCGTCCGATCGGAGGGCTAGCCTGCGGCCGATGGCCGTGGCAGCACCTGTGGGCGAGCTCGACCTCGACCTCGACGCGTTCGAGGGGCCCTTCGATCTCCTGCTCTCGCTCGTGCTCCGCGACGAGCTTCCGCTGCGCGAGGTCGACCTCGCGGAGATCGTCGTCGCGTTCGTCCGGCATCTCGCCGAGCGTGAGCGGCTCGACCTCGACGCGTGCGGTGAGTTCCTCGTTCTGATCTCCGCGCTGCTCGAGCTGAAGGCCAGGGGCCTCTTCCCCGAGGAGGCCTCGGAGCTCGCCGAGCTCGAGCCCGAGGCGGCCGCCGAGGAGCTCGCGCGCCGGCTTGCCGAGTACAGGCGGGCGAAGGTCGGAGCCGAGTGGCTCGCGGAGCGCCTGGAGTCCTCGCGCGACGTCTATTTCCGTGTCGGCCCGGCGCCGCTCGCACCGGCGCCACCCGCGCCGGCGCCCGCCTCGCAGAGCCCCGCGCGGCTCGCCGAGGCGATCCGTTCGCTCGCCGCCGAGCCGCCTGCGCTTTCGACCTCGCACATGGCGCTCGAGTTCCCGCCGGTCGCCCGGTTCCTCGAGCGGTGGCGGTCGCTGCTGCGCCGCCGTGCACGTCTCGATTTCGACCAGGAGGTCGCCGGGCTCTCGCGGATCGAGATCGCCGTCGCCTTTCTGGCGGTGCTCGAGCTGGCGAAGCAGCAGGAGCTCGCGGTCGCGCAGGCGGCCCCGTTCGCCCCGATCCGGATCGCCCGTTCAGCCGCCGAAAGGAGCCTCTCGTGGACCGCCCACTCAGGCTAGTCGTCTCGAACCCGGTCGAGGAGCTCGCTCGCACGATCGAGGCGCTGCTCGTCGTCGCCTCCGCGCCGCTTTCGGAGGAGCAGCTGGCCGAGGCTGCCGGCGACGACGCCGGCAGTGTCTCAGCGGCGCTCGAGCTCCTCTCCGAGCGTTACCGGGAGGGCCGGAGCGGGATCGTCCTCGGCCACGTCGCGGGCGGGTTTGCGTTCCACGCCTCACGCGAGGCCGCCGCCGCGTGCGCGCGGCTCTACGAGCACCCGGTCGAGCGCGGCCTCAGCCGCGCCGCCCTCGAGACGCTCGCGATCGTCGCGTACACCGGGCCCTGCACCCGGCCGGAGATCGCCCGGATCCGCGGCGTCAGCGCCGATGCCGCCGTCGCCGGTCTCGTCGAGCGAGGCCTCGTCGCCGAATCCGGCCGCGACCGCGAGTTCGGCGCTGTCCGCTACGCGACCACGCAGCTCTTCGAGCGCGTCTTCGGGCTCGAGTCGCTCGCCGAGCTCCCGCGGCTCGACGACGTCGGCGCCGGCGAGGCAGAGATCCGCGAGCGCCTCGAAGCGGTCGCGGACCTCCGCCCGGCCTAACCGCCGACGCCGAGTGCCGTTGCCCGTTTCGACGGCCCGGCGAAGTGTGCGCGAACCGTTCCAGAGCTGGTACCCGCGCGTTACGCGACGGCCGGTAGGGTTCCGGAAGGGATCCTTCGTCCCCCCGTGGAGGGGGTGCGCCCCGGGGCATGGCCCAAGCGGTCAGGGCCAAAGGGACAGGGCCAAAGGGACAGGGCCAAAGTGACAATGGTGTTTTGCAGCCGCGTCGCGCGCTCGTGGGCCGGCCGGGAAGGGTTGCCGCGCCGGCGGCGTTCTGAGCACAGTGGACGTAACCGAGGAGACATTCGCCAGCGAGGTCATCGACCGCTCCGAGCGGGAGCCGGTGCTCGTCGACTTCTGGGCCGAGTGGTGTGGTCCGTGCAAGCGGCTCACTCCCGTACTCGAGTCGGCGGTCGAAGGGCGCGACGTCGTGCTCGCCAAGGTCGATGTCGACGCGAACAAGGAGCTCGCGCGCCGCTACAACGTCTCCGGGATCCCGGCCGTCAAGGCGTTCCGGAACGGACAGGTCGTCGCCGAGTTCACGGGTGCGCGCTCGCGACCTGCCGTGGACGAGTTCCTCGACGAGCTGACGCGACCGCCGCTCTCGGAGACGCTCGAGGACGAGGAGCTCGCCGCCTCGCTCCGCGCTCGGGACTACGAGGGAGCGTTCGCGACGCTCCTCGCCCGCGCCGGGAACCCAGGGGAACGCGACCAGGCGAGGAAGACGATGATCGAGCTCTTCGGTGAGCTCGGACAGTCTCACCCGCTTTCGATCGCCTACCGCAAGCGCCTCGCGGCGCTCCTCTTCTGAGGAGCGAAATCGGCTCGGCGGCTCGCGCGGCCCTCTGCGATACTCGGAGGCGCATGTCTCCTCGCTGGCTGACGAGGTTCGGTGCCACGGCGGCGCTTCTCGGAGCGATGGCCGTCGTTCCGGCCGCCATCGGCGGCGAGACTCGCACGAGCGCCCTGATCACCGTTCGCGCGCCGTCCTTCATGCACATGGCCGGAAGCGACATCTACTGCACGGTGACCAAGGAATCACAGGGGCCCAGCGTCGCGTGCTTCCATGATCCGGGCGGCCCGACTTCCAGCGTCCGCAAGGGATGGGCGATCGTCACGCTCGACGACCTCGTCGGAGTGGATGCGCCGGGAAGCGTCACACCGGCGCAGTACGCGAGGGAGCCCTCGTTCGCGCACATCCCCCGGATCGCGGGCGGATCGGCGAAGAAGCAGATCCTCGAGCTCGCTCCGGGTGACGGCGTCCTCGTCGGCGGCACGCACATGGCCGTCTCGGTGCAGTCCGGTGCCTCGGGCGGCGGGAATGCGATCGGTGTCCTCTACATCGACTCCAAGATGGATCCGATCGTCGGCAGCTACACGGTCGGGATCAGCAACCACTTCGTGACGATCGTCCAGGTCACGAGCGGCCGGACGACGAAGCGCGTCTTCCGCCACAAGGTCTACTAACGCCGCCGCTCCAGACGTCTTCCTCGGAGCTCGGTGCCCGGTCGGCCGCGTGGGCTCGACGACGCCTCGCCGCCGGCAGGCGCGAGACTTACGGGCATGCGGTTGAACGCGTGGCTCGCGAGAGCCGGAGTGGCTTCGAGGCGCGGGGCGGACGAGCTGATCAAGGCAGGCCGCGTCACGGTGAACGGCGAGCCCGGGCGCCTGAACACGTTCGTCGAGTCGCGGGATCGCGTCGAGCTCGACGGGCGCCTGCTCGAGCGGCAGGAGCTCGCCTACGTCCTGCTCCACAAGCCACGCGGTGTCGTCACGACGGCACGCGACCCGCACGGCCGGCCGACGGTGGTCGGCCTCGTCGGCCATCCCGCCCGGATCGTCCCGGTCGGCCGGCTCGACGCCGATACGACCGGTGCGCTCCTGCTCACGAACGACGGCGAGCTCGCGCATCGACTCGCCCACCCCCGCTACGAGGTCGACAAGGTCTACCTCGCCGAGGTCGAAGGCGATCCGGGCCCCGCAGAGATCGCAAGGCTCGAGAACGGGGTGGAGCTCGATGACGGCCGCACCGCCCCCGCGAGGGCGCGGCGCACGGGTCGTGGACGCGTCGAGGTCGTGATCCACGAAGGCCGCAAGCACCAGGTGAAGCGCATGCTCGCCGCCGTCGGCCACCCTGTTCTGCGCCTGCACCGCAGCGGTTACGGGCCACTCGCGCTCGGCGGCCTCGCTCCCGGCGAGTGGCGCGAGCTGACCCGTGACGAGCTTGCCGCCCTGCGGGATACTGGGGCGCGATGAGCTCGAGCGGCGGCGCAGGCGATCTCGTCGTTCGTCCCGGCCGGGCGGGCGACGCCGCTGCGCTCGCCCGGATCCACCTCGAAGGCGCCGCGTACTACCTCGCGTTCGCCCCCAACGACTTCCAGATGCCGGACGAGGATGGCCTTGTCGCCTACATCGCGGGGGAGCTCGAGCCGGCCGACGGCTCGCTCGTGCTCGTGGCCGAGCTCGAGGGCCGGCCGGCCGCCGCGGTCTTCGCGCGCATCGTGCCGGCACTCGAGGAGGCGCGCTACCAGTGGAGCCCCGCCTTCGCGCACAACCGGCTCTCGATCGAATACCTCGCGACCGGCGAAGCCGAGCGCCGTCGCGGGATGGCGAGTGCGCTTGTCGAAGCCGCCGAGCGGTGGGGCCGCGAGCAGGGCGCGACCCTTGCCTTCACCGACACGTTCCTTCGGAGCCCGGCTTCGCTCCCGTTCTGGCGCGACCGGATGGGCTACGTCGAACGCTCCGTGAGCCTCTACAAGCTGCTTCCTCCTGAGAACGGGAGCCGGTAGGCCGCTCCGCTAAGGGGAAGCAGCTGGACCTGAACGGGCGCCGCGGGGCCCGCGACCGTTTACTCGGGGGGGAGAACGACGAACCCCATGCGCTCGTACATCGTGCGCAGCGTCGGCGCGGCCGTGTCCCGTGCCTTCGCCGCGCCCACGGCGAGCATCCGCGTCAGCTCGCCGGGATCGCCGCGGAGCTCCGCGTACCGGCCCTGGATCGGGCCGAGCAGGGCGACGACCGCTTCGGCGACATCACCCTTGAACTGCCCGTAGCCGCTGCCGTCGTAGCGCGACTCGATCGCCTCTGCAGACTCGCCGCTCGCGACGCTCATGATGTCGATCAGGTTCGTGACTCCCGGCTTGTCCTCACCGCGCAGGACGTCGCTTCCCGAATCCGTCACGGCGGAGCGGACCTTCTTCCGGATCGTGTCCGGAGGATCGAGCATCAGCAGCGTCCCCTGCGGCGTCCCGCCGGTCGTGGACATCTTCTTCGTCGGCTCCTGCAGGTCCATGATCCGGGCGCCGATCTCCGGGTAGATGCCGTCCGGGATCTTGAACGTCTCGCCGAAGCGGGCGTTGAAACGCTCCGCGAGGTCACGTGAGAGCTCGAGATGCTGGCGTTGGTCGTCGCCGATCGGGACGAAGTCCGTGCCGTACAGGAGGATGTCGCCCGCCATCAGGATCGGGTAGGTGAAGAGGCCTGCCGTCACGAGCTCCTGACGGCCGCCTTTCTCCTTGAACTGGGTCATCCGCCCGAGCTGCCCGTAGCTCGTCACCGCCGAGAGCAGCCACGCGGCCTCGGCGTGCGCGGTCACGTGGCTCTGGGCGAACACCGTCGAGCGCTCCGGGTCGAGACCGGTCGCGAAGAGGAGCGCCGCCAGGTCGAGCGTGCGCTCGTGCAGGTCGGCCGGGACGTAGTCGACCGTGATCGAATGCAGGTCGACGATGCAGAAGAACGCCGCGCCGCCCGCGTCGGCTGCCCGCTCCTGCGTTGCCGCGTACTGCCGGAACCCGCCCGACCAGTTGCCGAAATGCTTCGCGCCGGTCGGCTGGATCCCGGAGAAGATCTTCATGGTTCGAGCTTAGCCGCCGTGTAGTGCTCACCCCCGGCCCGCGCCTACACTTGAACGATGGCGGTCGTCGATTCCACGTGGTCCCCGTCGTCCTGGCGGGACTTCGAAGCGCTCCAGCAGCCGGTCTGGCCGGATCCCGCCGCGGCGGACCGCGTGAAGCAACGCCTCCACTCCCTTCCACCCCTCGTCTTCGCCGGAGAAGCACGCCAGGTGAGGGCGGCTCTCGCCGAGGTCGCGGCCGGCCGGGCGTTCCTTCTCCAGGCCGGCGACTGCGCGGAATCGTTCCACGACTTCTCGCGGCTCACCGACACGGGAGCCGCCTACTCCGCCGTGGCGATCCGCGAGCGCCTCAAGATCCTGCTCCAGATGGCCGCAGTGCTGACCTACGGCGCAGCGCTACCAGTGCTGAAGGTCGGCCGCATCGCCGGCCAGTTCGTCAAGCCCCGCTCGAGCGAGCTCGAGCGGACGGCGCTCGGCGAGATCCCCGTCTTCCGAGGCCACATGATCCACGACGACGCCGCGACCGCCGAGGCCAGGATCCCCGACCCTGCCCGCATCGTCGAGGGCTACCACCTCTCTGCGGCGACCCTCAACCTCGTGCGGGCGTTCACGAAGGGCGGGTTCGCAGACCTCACCCAGGTGCACGCATGGAATCAGGACTTCGTCGCGCGCTCGCCGCAGGGCGAGCAATACGAGGCGCTCGCCTCCGAGATCGAGCGGGCGCTGGGCTTCATGGCCGCCTGCGGGATCGACCTCGCGGCGACCCCGCAGCTCCATCAGGTCGACGTCTGGACGAGCCACGAGGGCCTGCTGCTCGACTACGAGGAGGGCCTCACCCGCTGCGACTCGTTCACGGGTGACTGGTACGACTGCTCGGCCCACATGCTCTGGATCGGCGAGCGCACGCGCGCCCTCGACGGCGCGCACGTCGAGTTCTTCTCGGGCGTCCACAACCCGCTCGGCGTCAAGCTCGGCCCGAAAACGACGACCGACGAGGCGGTCGCGCTCTGTGAGAGGCTCAACCCGAACCGGATTCCCGGCCGGATCACGCTGATCGCGCGCCTCGGTGCCGACCGGGTCGAGGAGCTGCTGCCGCCGCTCCTCACGGCCGTCAAGGAGAGCGAGCACCCTGTCGTCTGGGTCTGCGACCCGATGCACGGGAACGGCTTCACGACGGCGGGCGGGCGCAAGACCCGGCACTTCGACGCGATCATGGCCGAGATCGAAGGCTTCTTCCGCTGCTGCCGTGCCGGCGGCGTCTGGCCGGGCGGCGTCCACCTCGAGTACACGGGCGACAACGTCACCGAATGCCTCGGCGGCTCCGAGGCCCTCGAGGAGGAGCACCTCGACGCCCGGTACGAGACGCTGTGCGATCCCCGTCTGAACGGCCGCCAGTCACTCGATCTCGCATTCCGCCTCGCCGAGTTGATGCGGCGCCCGTAGTGCGTTCCCTCACGACGTTCGGCCCGAAAAGCCGGCCTCCTGGCGCGGCCGACCGGCTCACACGATCCGAGACGCAAGGTCCAAGGAGGCGGCGCTAGGTGGCCGTCACAGAGCTCACGATCGTCGGCACGGGGCTGATCGGCGCCTCCGTCGGGATGGCCGCGCGCAGCACCGGCGCCCGCGTCCGGGGCTGGGACCCGGAGCCCGATTCCCTCGCGGCCGCCGCCGAGCACGGCGCGGTCGAGCCGCAGCCGTCGCTCGGTGACGCGCTCGTCGGGGCCGAGCTCGTCGTCATCGCCGCCCCGATCGCCGTTCTGCCGGAGCTCGTGAAGGCCGTGCTCGCCGGGACCGGGGAGGGCCAGACCGTCACCGATGTCGGCTCGACGAAGTCCGGCGTGGTGCAAGCCGCCGCCGGCTCGCCCCGCTTCGTCGGAGGACATCCGCTCGCCGGCAAAGAGGCGCACGGCGCCGAGCACGCCGCGGCCGGCCTCTTCGAGGGCGCCACGTGGTTCCTCACGCCGACCGGGGCGACGAGCCCCGTGCGGTACGCGCTCGTGCACGGGTTCGTTGCAGAGCTCGGCGCCTTCCCGCACGCGATCGAGCCGGCAGCGCACGACGAGCTCGTCGCGCTCACGAGCCACCTGCCCCATGTGCTTGCGAACGTCGTCGTCAACCAGGCCGGCGCCACGCGCGTCGAGGGTCACGAGCCGCTCGCGAACGCGGCCGGCTCGCTCCGCGACATGACGAGGATCGCCGGCGCGAATCCGCGGCTCTGGCGTGAGATCTTCCTCGACAACGCCGAAGCCGTCCGGGCGAGCCTTGCCGAGCACCGCCGCCGGATCGAGGAGGTCGAGGATGCCCTCGATCGCCGCGACGGCGAGTTCATCGGCGCCTGGATCGGTGAGGCCGCGCAGAACCGCCGCCGGATGCTCGAGGTCGCCTACGGCGATGCCGGCGCGCTCTTCCGGATCCAGGTTCACGTCGCCGACCGGCCGAACGTGCTCGCCGAGATCACCCAGGCCTTCGGGGCGGCCCGGATCAACATCGGCGACTTCGAGCTCGACCACGTCTCACCCGAGCAGGGCGGGACGCTGATCATCATCGTCAGCGGTGAGGCCGAGGCTGCGCGGGCCGGGGCGCTCCTCGAGAGCCAGGGCTACAGCGTCGTCGTCTCAGCGGTACTCGATGAAGGTTGAGCCCGCCGCCGCCCTGCGGGGAGCGATCGCCGTCCCCGGCGTCAAGGGCATCTCGCAGCGCGCCGTCCTGCTCGGCGCGCTCGCAGACGGAGAGAGCCGCATTACCGGCTTCGGCCGCGCCGCCGACACCGAGTCGGCGCTCACGGTCGCCCGCGCGATCGGCGCCGAGGTCAGCGAGGACGGCCCGGAGGAGATCCGCGTCCGCGGCGTCGGCCTCCGCGGAGCGCGAGCCCCCGAAGGCCCGATCGACTGCGGGAACGCAGGCACCGTGATGCGGCTCTCCTGCGGCATCCTCGTCGGCCAGACCGGCCGCTTCGAGCTCGTCGGCGACGAGTCGTTGACGATGAGGCCGCACGAGCGGGTCGCGGCGCCGCTCAGGCTGATGGGCGGTGACGTCCGGACCACCGACGGCCACGCGCCGATCGTGATCCACGGCTCCGCGCTGCACCCGATCCGGTACGAGCTCCCGGTTGCGAGCGCCCAGGTGAAGTCGGCCGTGCTGCTGGCCGGGCTCTTCGCCAGGGAGGGCCCGACGACCGTCGTCGAGGAGTTCCCGACCCGCGATCACACCGAGCGGATGTTCGAGTCGCTCGGGGTGCGGATCAGCCGTACCTCGAGCTCGGCCTCGGTCTGGCCGGTCGAGCGGCTCGACGCGTTCGAGCTCGAGATCCCGGGAGAGTTCTCCTCGGCGGCGCCGTTCATCACCGCCGCAGCCCTGCTCTCGGGCTCGGACCTCGTGATCCAGGGCGTGAACGTGAACCCGACCCGGGCCGGGCTGCTCGACGTGCTCGGCCGCATGGGTGCCCGGATCGCCGTCTTCAACCGGCGGACGGTGGGCGGGGAGGCGGTCGCGGACCTCCAGGTGAGCTCGACGCCGCTCGTCGCAACGAGAGTCGAGCACGAGGAGGTTCCGCGCCTCGTCGACGAGTTGCCGCTCGTGGCGCTTCTCGGCGCCTTCGCGCACGGGACCACCGAGGTCACCGGGGCCGAGGAGCTCCGCGCCAAGGAGACCGATCGCGTCGAGACGGTCACCTCTGCGCTCCGGGCGATCGGCGTCCACATCCGCGAGCGGCCCGACGGCTTCACGATCCGCGGTGTTCCTTCGAGACCGCGCGGAGGCACGATCGACGCCGCCGGCGACCATCGGATCGCGATGCTCGGCGCGATCGCCGGTGCCGTCTCCCGAGAGGGCGTCACGATCAAAGGGCCGGAATGCGCAGCGATAAGCTTCCCCGGCTTCTACGACCTGTTGTCCGAGATCTCGGTCGACGGCGACATCGGCGAGACGGAGTAACTCGATGCAGGAGAGCGCATGATCATCGCGATCGACGGGCCCGCCGGAGCGGGCAAGAGCACCGTCGCACGGATGCTGGCGCAGCGGCTCGGCTTCCGCTACCTCGACACGGGCGCGATGTACCGCAGCCTCACCTGGCTGGCGATGCGGCGCCGCCTCGACCTCGGCGACGGGCGGGCGCTCGGCGAGCTCGCCCGCGAGCACCCGGTCGTGATCGACAGCGCCGGGCGCGTCTTCATCGATGAGATCGACGTGACCGACTCGATCCGCAAGCTCCGGGTCGACCGGATGGTGCCGATCGTCGCGAGCCATCCTGAGGTTCGCGAGGTGATGCGGGAGCGCCAGCGCGAGCTCGGTGCCGAGGGAAGCTCCGTGATCGAGGGCCGCGACATCGGCACCGTCGTCGCGCCCCAGGCCGAGGTGAAGGTGTACCTCGTCGCCGACCCGGAGATCCGGGCCGGCCGCCGGCAGGCCGAGCGCCCCGAGATCGGCGTCGATGCGCTCGCAACCGATCTCCGGCTCCGTGACGCCTCGGACCAGGTGCGGATGCAGCGCGCCGACGACGCGGTCGAGATCGACACCTCGACCCTCGGGATCGAGGACGTGATCGCGCGGATCGAAGAGCTCGTCCGCGCGCACGCGGCTGTTTGATGGCCTACGGCGACTCCGCCTGGAAGATCTCGCGTCTGTGGCTCTCGCCGCTCACGTTCTTCCTCACGCGCTCGAAGATCTACGGCGCCGACCGGATGCCGGAGACGGGAGGCCTGGTGCTCGCGATCAACCACCTCGCCTGGGTCGACATCCCTGTCGTCGGCGCCCAGTCGCCCCGGAACATCAACTTTGTGACGAAGATGGAGATGCGCGAGGTTCCGGGGTTCGGCGCGTTCCTGAACTGGCACGGGATCATCAGCGTCCGCCGCGGGGAGTCCGATCGCGACGCGGTGCGGAAGATGGTCGAGCTCGCCCGAGCAGGCCGGGTGATCGGCGTCTTCGTCGAGGGGACAAGGCAGAAGACCGGCAGGCCGGGGCACGCCCAGCCGGGTGCGGCGATGGTCGCGATCCAGGCGGGCGTCCCGGTGATACCGATCGCTGTCTACGGCACCCAGTTCTGGAAGGGCTGGAACTTCGCACCGTGCTCGATCGCGCTCGGCGAGCCTTTCCTGCTGGAAGGGTTCCCGAAGGGCGGCAGGGGCTACAAGGAGGCGAGCACCGAGATCGAACGGCGGATCAACCTCCTCTTCGACTGGCTCGCAGACGTCCACGCGCGCGGCCGCCCGCGCGACCTGGTGCCCCCGCTGTGAGCGACGGGCCCGAGACCCTCGTCGCCGACGATCCCGACCTGCTCGGGACGGTTGCGATCGTCGGCTACCCGAACGTCGGCAAGTCCACGCTCATCAACAGGCTCACCTCGACGCGCGCCGCGGTCGTCCACGAGACGAGCGGCACGACCCGCGACCGCAAGGAGCTCGTCTGCGACTGGGCGGGCAAGCGGTTCCTGCTGATCGACACCGGGGGCGTCGACATCACGAGCAAGGACGCCGTCGCCCGCTCGATCGTCGATCAGGCCCGTGTCGCGGTGGCCGAGGCGGACCTCGTCCTGTTCGTCGTCGATGCCCGCGCCGGGGTCACGGCGGGTGACGAGGAGCTCGCGACGATCCTCCGTCTCTCGAAGAAGCCGGTGCTCGTGCTCGCGAACAAGATCGACGACCCTGCACAGGAGTCGCTCGCGCTCGAGCTCCACAGGCTCGGGCTCGGCGACCCGCTGCCGATCTCCGGGATGCACGGAACCGGCACCGGCGATCTGCTCGACGAGATCGTCTCCCGGCTCGAAGACGTCGGCGAATCGCGGCCGGCACTCACCGGTGAGGCGATCCGAGTCGCGATCCTCGGCCGGCCGAACGTCGGCAAGTCGTCGCTCTTCAATGCCCTGATCGGCGAGGAGCGCACGATCGTCTCCGAGGTGCCGGGCACGACGCGCGACTCGATCGACACGCTTCTCGTGCGCGACGGCCAGGCCTTCCAGCTGATCGACACGGCAGGGCTGCGGCGCAAGCGCAAGCAGCGCCAGGGGATCGAGTACTACTCGGAGCTGCGCGCCCTCGAGGCGGCCGAGCGGGCGGATGTCGCCCTCGTCCTGATCGACGCGAGCGAGGGGATCGTCGAGGGCGACCTCCAGGCTGCCGACGTCGCCAGGAAAGCGCAGTGCTCGACGTTGATCGTCCTGTCGAAGTGGGATCTCTCGACGGTGACGATCGAGGATGTCCGCCCCGAGCTCTTGCGGCGCCTCCGCCAGCGACCGCCGATCGTGACCACCTCGGCGAAGACCGGTCGCGGGATCGCCCGCGTGCTCGACAAGACCGCAGAGCTCTTCGAGAAGCACTCCGGCCGGATCGGAACCGGCGAGCTGAACCGCTTCCTCGGCGAGCTGAAGGAGGCCCGCCAGCCGCCCTCGAAGGGACGCAAGCACCTGAATCTCCTCTACGGCGCCCAGGTCTCGACCCGCCCACCGCGCTTCCGGTTCACGGTCAACGACACGAGCCTCGTCACGCGCGACTACGCCTACTGGGTCGAGAACGAGCTGCGTGCCCGCTATGCAATGGAGGGCATCCCGGTCGCGATCGACTTCCGCCGCCGTTCGTGAACCGCGCCGTCGTCGTGGGAGGGGGCTCCTGGGGAACGGGCTTCTCGAGGTTCCTCGTCGAGCGCGGCTTCGAGGTCACGCTCGCGACGCGGAATGCCGAGGACGCCGCGGCGATCAATGCCACGGGCCGCAACCCGCGGTTCCTGCGGGAGGTCGAGCTCGCAGGCGTCGTCGCCACGACGATCGCCGACGCGCCGTTCGAGGAGACCGACCTCGTGGTCGTCGCGCTCCCGAGCCGCGCCTTCCGTTCGGTGGTGGAGGCTCTGCCGGGGAGCGCGCCGCTCCTCAGCCTGACGAAGGGTCTCGACCCTGCCACCGGCAACCGGCTCTCGATGCTCGTCCGGGGTCGACCGGTCGCGGTGATGTCGGGCCCGAACTTCGCCGAGGAGGTCGCGGCGGGCCTTCCGGGCGCGGCTGTGATCGCGAGCGAGGACCCCGGTTTCGCGCGGACGCTGCAGGAGGCGCTGAACTCGACGGTCTTCCGCATCTACGTGAACGACGACGTGATCGGGGTCGAGCTGTGCGCGGCGGCGAAGAACGTGATCGCGCTCGCCGCCGGTGCCTGCGACGGCCTCCAGGTCGGCGACAACGCGAAGGCGGCGCTGATCACGCGTGGGCTCGCCGAGATCGCCCGGCTGGGCGAGGCCGCGGGCGCGGATCCGGACACCTTCTTCGGGCTCGCCGGGCATGGGCGACCTCGTGGTCACCTGCTGGCATCCGACCGGCCGGAACCGCCGCGCAGGTGAGCTGATCGCGCGCGGACGGACCCCGGACCAGGCGATCGCCGAGATCGGCCAGGTCGTGGAGGGCCTCGCGACCGCGCCCGTGCTTCGTGACCTCTCGCACGAGATGCGCGTCGAGCTCCCGATCACCGAGAGCGTCTGCTCGGTGCTCGAAGGCCAATCGCTGCTCGAGCTCGCCGCCGGGCTGATGGGCCGCGCGCCGACCGATGAGTTTCGTGTGCGCGGGACGTCTACCTGACATGACGCCGACTCTTCTCGGGGACGTAGCATCCCGGACAATGGCAAGTGGCTCCGCGACCTCCTCACGCGAGCTGGCAGAGCTCGAGCAGCATCGTTCGGAGCTGACCGGCTACTGCTACCGGATGCTCGGCTCGCCGTTCGATGCCGAGGACGCCGTGCAGGACACCTTCGTCCGCGCGTGGAAGGCACTCGACCGCTTCGAAGGCCGTTCGGCGCTCCGTTCGTGGCTCTACCGGATCGCGACGAACGTCTGCCTCGACATGATCGAAGCGCGCAGGCGGCGCGCCCGGCCGATGGACTTCGGCCCTGCGGCCGAGCCGATCGCAGAGAACCTGAACATCCCCGCCGAGGTGACCTGGCTCGAGCCGATGCCCGATCCGGCCGACCTCGTCGTCGAGCACGAGACGATCCGGCTCGCGTTCGTGGCGGCGCTCCAGCACCTCCCTGCGAGGCAGCGCGCGGTCCTGATCCTGTGCGAGGCGCTGAAGTGGCAGGCAACCGAGGTCGCCGAGCTGCTCGAGACCTCCGTCGCTTCCGTGAACAGCGCGCTCCAGCGTGCGCGCGCAACGCTCGCCCAGACGGAGATCCCCGAGACGGATTCCGGCGAGGTCGATCGCGAGCTCCTCGAGCGCTACGTCGCCGCCTTCGAGGCCTACGACTTCGACGCGCTGACCTCGCTGATCCGCGAGGACGCGATCCAGTCGATGCCGCCGTTCGACATGTGGCTTTCGGGCCGCGACGACATCTTTGCCTGGTGGGTCGGTCCCGGCAACGGCTGCCGCGGCTCGCGCGTGATCCCGGTGTGCACCGCGAACGGCTCCCCGGCCTTCGGCCAGTACAAGCCGGACCCGGACGGCGAGGGCTACATCCCGCAGGGGCTCCAGGTAATCGAGCTCTCGGGCGGCCGGATCAGCGAGCTCACGTTCTTCCTCGACTGGGAGCGGATCTTCCCGCTCTTCGGGCTACCGCCGAGGCTCGATTCCTGAGCCCGGCCTCGAGCGCCAGGACATCCGCGAGGCCCATGAACGCGACGAGCTCGACCAGTTCGGGTGAGGCGTCCCGGAGGTAGATCTTGCAACCGAAGCGCGCGGCGCCGAGCTGAAGGCGGCTGAGCGCCTCGACCGTGACCGCGTCCGGCTCGACCCCTCTGATCTCGCAGATCGCGGTCGCCGGCCGGTGCTCGGTGAGGAGGGCGCAGATCCGGGTGCAGAGCCCCGCGAGGTCGTCTCGGCCGATCGGGCCCTCGACAGAGAACGTCAGCGTCCCTCGCGGCGAAGCGGCCATCGTGCGAGTTGGACCGGTTCGCAACGGCAAACTCATCGCTCGCCCATCTGGCTGGGCCGGCGCGACCGCTAGGCTTCCCGGATCGCCGCGCGTTCCTTCTCCTTCACCTCGGAGTCAGTCACCGAGGGGCATCCCGACAAGGTTGCCGATCAGATCTCGGACTCCGTCCTGGATGCCGTGCTCACCGCCGACCCGACGGGGCGCGTCGCGTGCGAGACGCTCGTCACGACCGGCCTCGTCGTCGTCGCGGGCGAGATCACGACCGACACGTACGTCGACATTCCCGAGACTCGTTCGCGAACGGGTCGCGGCGATCGGCTACACCCGCGCGAAGTACGGCTTCGACGCGGAGACCTGCGGGGTGATCGTGGCGCTCGACGAGCAGTCAGCCGACATCGCGCAGGGGGTCGACCACGCCTTCGAGCAGAAGCACGAGGCGGGTGACGACGATCCGCTCGACCGTGTCGGCGCCGGCGACCAGGGCCTCATGTTCGGCTACGCGACAGACGAGACGCCGGAGCTGATGCCGCTCCCGATCATGCTCGCGCACAAGGTCGCGAAGCGGCTGTCGGAGGTGCGCAAGGCCGACATCCTCCCGTACCTGCGCCCCGACGGGAAGACGCAGGTCACCGTCCGCTACGAGATCGACGACAAGGGCCATCGCCGCCCGGTCGAGATCGAGCGCGTGCTCGTCTCGACACAGCACCGCGAGGGGCTCGACCCGGAGACGATGATCAAGCCGGATCTGATCGACCACGTGCTCCACCCGATCCTGCCGAAGGACATGTACGACGAGCGCCGCCTCGGCGAGAAGGGCTTCGTCTACGTGAACCCGACCGGGAAGTTCGTGATCGGCGGCCCCATGGGCGACGCGGGCCTCACCGGCCGCAAGATCATCGTCGACACCTACGGCGGCGCGGCTCCCCACGGCGGCGGCGCCTTCTCGGGGAAGGACCCGACGAAGGTCGATCGCTCGGCCGCCTACGCCGCCCGCTACGTCGCGAAGAACATCGTCGCCGCCGGTCTCGCCGACCGCTGCCTGATCCAGGTCGCCTACGCGATCGGCGTCGCCCGCCCGTTCTCGATCCTCGTCGACACCTATGACACAGAACAGATCGCAGTCACCCGCATCGAGGAGCTCGTCCACGAGCACTTCGACCTGCGCCCCGCCGCGATCCTCCGCGACCTCGACCTCCTGCGCCCGATCTACGTCAAGACCGCCGCCTACGGCCACTTCGGCCGCGAGGACCACGACTTCACGTGGGAGCGAACGGACAAGGCCGAAGCACTCGCCGCCGCCGCCGGCGTCCCCGCACGCGCGGCTCGGTAGCGGGGTTCCGCGGTTCCGGCATCACGGCGCCGGCGCACGCGAAGTTGCCTACGCCCGATGCGCTTCGTTGACGGGTCGTTGGTCTCGCTGATTCGTTTCTGACCGGCCCACACGGCGCCCGGCATCAAGGTCTCGACGCCCCGGGGATGCACCGGCAACTCGGACACCGCATCTCCTTCGTGTCCTCAGCTCACCGCCTTCTTCACGAGCGCGGCGATCCTGGCCTCCTCGTCCGGACCGAGCTTCTCCAGTGCGAAGGCGATCGGCCACATGTCGCCCTCGTCGAGGCTCGCAGCGGCGTTGAACCCGAGCGTCGCGTAGCGCGTCTTGAACTTGTGCGCGCTCTGGAAGAAGCAGACGACCTTGCCGTCCCGGGCGTAGGCGGGCATCCCGTACCAGGTCTTCGGCGAGAGGTCCGGCGCTGCGGACTTGACGATGGCGTGGAGCCGCTTCGCCATCGTCCGGTCCTTTGGCGGCATCTCGGCGATCTTCTCGAGCACGTCCTGCTCGCCGTCCGGCTTCGACGTGTCGCGCCCGCGGCGAGACGCGGTCTTCAGCTCCTGGGCGCGCTCCTTCATCGCGGCGCGCTCCTCGGCGGTGAATCCCTTGGACTTCCCGCCGGTGGCGGCCCGCGTCGGCGTCTTCGCAGTTTTCGCCGGTTTCTTCTCAGCCATCGGATACTCCTCCAGTCATCGTTGACGCAACCACGCGCGCAGGCTCGGGCGGCGCGCCACCAGGATGCCGACGACCACGATCGCGACGGCGGCGAGCACGACCGGCCACACCGGCTGATACCCACTCGCCGCAGCCAGGATCACGATCGCGAGGATGATCGCGCCCAGGAGCAGCCGGTAGATGAGGCCGTGCGCCGTGAGGGCGAACCGTTCCCGCACGGATTCGATGCTATCGCCGCCTCGGCACCGACCGGATCGCTGGGAACGCTCAACGCCAGCACCATCCGGTTCTCGCCGCGCAGGGCGCGTGCCAGCGGATCCACGAGGGTGGTCGACTACGACGGGCGGACGAACAGGCCCGCGGCCGCCTTGTCGGCGATCGCGCGGTCTTCGCCCTCGACCCGGACGTGGAGCTGCCCTGCCGCCGGCTTCGCCGAGTCGAGCTCGATCGTCGCTCCGGGCACGAGGCCCTGGTCGTAGAACCACTCGAGCAGGTCGCCGTCGTGCTCGGCCAGGCGGACGATCGTCGCCCGCGAGCCGGGCTCGAGCGCCGTCAGCGGCTCGAGCTCGTGGTTCTCCGCCTGCTCGAAGACCGTGTCGATCGGCCAGCCGTGGGGACAGCGCTCGGGGTTTCCGAGGCGCGTGTTGATCCGCTCGACCATCTCGTCGCTGAAGGTGTCGCCGAGCTCGTCGGCGTGCACGTGGGCCTCCGCCGCGGTGTAGCCCATGAAATCCGTGAGGAGCCGCTCGATGATCCGGTGCTTGCGAACGGCGCGCTCGGCCCGCTCGCGGCCTGCCTCGGTGAGGATCGCCTCCTTCCGCTCGCCGCGCTCCACGAGGCCCTCTGCCTCGAGCCGCTTCAGCATCTCGCCGGCCGAGGCACGGGAGACGCCGAGCATCTCGGCGACGCGCGAGGAGAGCGTCGGAAGCGCCGTGTCCTGCGGGTGGTATTCGCCGATCGGGAACGCGAGGAAGTAGATCGTCTCGAGGTACTCGTCGACCGAGTGCCCCGTAGCCATCAGTGCGGCCTCCTCAGGTGTTTCGCCGGGACCTCTGTTGATCCGGTCGCCCGCACTAGGAGGTCGGGCACTTCGCGCCCGGCAGCGTATCGGGCACCTTGTTCCGCTTCGCGGAGGGGCCGCAGGCGGCCAAGGGGTGCCTGACTTTGGGGGCGGATGTCGCCGGAGAGCTCACTCACCGCATCCTAGCCGCGGGCGCCCTCCGGCCCCCGGGCTCGTACGCTACGAGGAGTGGGAGCCTTCTTCCATGCGGTCCGGGTCTTCGGCGATCAGCTCGCGGCTGTCCGGTGGCAGTTCATCGCGATCGCCCTCGGGCTCCATCTGGCCCGGCTTGCGCTGCGCGCGATCGCATGGCGCGAGATCCTGCGGGCCTCCTACCCGGGCGAGCGGATCCGCTATCTCAGCGTGTTCGGTGCCTACGTCGCGGGAGTCGGGATCAACTCGATCGTCCCGGCCCGTGCGGGGGACGTCGTCAAGCTGTACCTGATCAAGCACCGGATCAAGGGCTCGACCTACGCCACGCTTGCTCCCACCCTCGTCGCCGAGACGCTGTTCGACGCGTTCGTGGCCGCCGGGTTCATCATCTGGGCGCTCGCGATCGGCGCGCTGCCGACCCACCAGGTCTACTCGCGGCTGCCTTCGGTCGACTGGGGCTTCCTTCTCGAGCACTTCCGCTGGACGGAGATCGCGCTTGCGCTGCTCGGAGCAGCAGTGCTGATCGGTGTGATCGTCTTCGTCGAGAAGGGCGGCGACACGCGCGCCCGGATCATGCGAGGGTTCGCGATCATCCATCGGCCGCGCCGCGCGCTCATCGGGGTGATCTTCCCGCAGGCGCTCTCCTGGGTGCTGCGGATCGCTTCGCTCTATTACTTCCTCGAGGCGTTCCACGTGCCGGCGACGATCCACAACGCGATGCTCGCCCTCGTCGTCGACTCGCTCGCGACGCTCTTCCCGGCCACGCCGGGAGGCGCCGGCACGAAGCAGGGGCTGATCGTGTTCCTGTTCCATGGCAACAAGGCGATCTCCAAGTCGCTGCTCCTCGCCTTCAGCGTAGGCGCAAACATCGCGATCGTCGCGTTCAACCTCGCGCTCGGCAGCGTCGCGATGTTGATGATGGCGCGCACCGTATCGTGGAGGCGGCTCAAGGCCGAGCGTGCCGCCGAGTCGCCCGAGTCGGCCTGACCGCGCTCTACCCTGCGCGGGTGCCGTACGCCTCGATCTATCCGCTGGTGACGGCCCGCGCGGTCGCGCGGGCGTTCACCTACGAGGTCGAGGAGGGCGTGGGGAAGGGCGCGATCGTCCTGATGCCGTTCGGGCGTCGGCGGGCGCGCGGGATCGTGGTCCGGCTCGAGGACGGAGCGCCCGAGGGCTTCAAGGCGCTGCCGGTCGAGAAGGTCGTCGGTCAGGTGCCCCCGGCGCTCGTCGACCTTGCGCTCTGGCTCGCCGACTACTACGGCTCGACCCCGGCCCGCGCGCTCGCGCTCGTGGCCCCCGAGATGCCGAAGCGGCGCAAGGAGCAGTCGCCGCCTGCCGAGAGGCAGTCGCTCCCCGGCGAGGACGAACCGGCGTCGCTCCTGCCCGAGCAACGGGCCGCCACCGACCGGATCGTCTCGGCGCTCGACGACGGTGCCGGCGGTGCGTTCCTGCTCTACGGGCCGACCGGTTCGGGCAAGACCGAGGTGTACCTCCAGGCGTGCGCGGCAGCGCTCGAGCGCGGCCTCGGGACGATCCTGCTCGTGCCGGAGATCTCGCTGGCGCCGCAGACCGTGGGACGCGTGCGGGCGCGGTTCGGCGACAGCGTCGCGATCCTGCATTCGGGGCTGACCGACGCCGAGCGCCGCGACGAGCGCGAGCGGATCGCAAGCGGGGAGGCGCGGATCGTCGTCGGCGCCCGCTCCGCAGTGTTCGCCCCGCTGCGCGGTCTGGGGCTCGTGATCGTGGACGAGGAGCACGACGCCTCGTACAAGCAGGACTCCGACCCCCGCTACGACGCTCGCACACTCGCCGTGAAGCGGGCGGCGCTCGAGGGAGCGGTCGCGGTGTTCGGCTCGGCGACGCCGCGGCCGGAGAGCTGGGCGACGCTCGAGCGGCTCGAGCTCGGCGGCCGTGTCGGCGGTGCGCTGCCGCCGGTGCGGGTCGTGGATCTCAGGCGCGAGGCCGGGTATCCACTCTCGGCTCCGTTGCTCGCCGAGTTGCGCGCCGTGGCCGAGAGCGGCGGCAAGGCGATCCTGCTCCTGAACCGCCGAGGGCTCGCGCCTGCGCTTCACTGCCGCGCGTGCGGGAGCACGATCCGCTGCCCGGACTGCGATGTCGCGCTCGTCCTCCACCGCGACGGCGTTCTCTACTGCCACCACTGCGGCCACCATGAGCCGGAGCCGGATGCGTGTCCTCAGTGCGGCTCGGTCGAGCTGGCGCGACTCGGAGCGGGGACGCAGTGGCTCGAGCGCTCGCTCGCGCGCGAGTTCCCGGAGCTCGAGCCGATCCGGCTCGATGCCGACACCGCCTCCAGCCCCGGGCTGATGGCCGATGCCCTGCGGCGATTCTCCGAGACGCCTGGCGCGGTGCTCCTGGGCACGCAGATGGTGGCGAAGGGGCACCACTTCGCCGGCGTCGAGCTGGCGGCCGTGATCGACGCCGACTGGGCGCTCTCGATGCCCGACTTCCGTGCGGAGGAGCGGACCTTCCAGCTGATCACCCAGCTCGCCGGCCGAAGCGGCCGCGACGCCCCTGGGCGGGTGATCGTCCAGACGTTCCAGCCGGATGCCCGGCCGATCTCCTACGCGGCGCGACACGACGTGCGCAGATTTCTCGACGAGGAGCTCGAGCGCCGCCGCGAGCTCGGCTACCCGCCCGAGCGCCACCTCGTGCAGATCGTCGTCTCGGGGTCGACCTGGGAGCCCGTCGAGCGCGCTCTGACCGAGCTTGCCGCCGGGATGCCCGAGCTCGACCTGCTCGGCCCTGCCCAGCTCATGCGCCTCCGTCGGCGCCACCGCGGCCAGCTCACCGCGAAGACCGACCGACCGCGGGCAGTCGCGACCCGCGCCGCCGCCCTCCTTGCCGCCGCCGCGCCCGCGATGCGCCGCGCCGGCCTGACCGCGGTCGTCGACGTCGATCCGCAGTAGCCGAAACGAGCACTGTCCTCACGGCAGTCGGGCGCTCTGGCCATGTCCAGGGGCCTGTCCCCGGACTAACCCTTTCGGGCCGCGGCCGCATTCGCCATGTCCAGGGGACTGTCCCCCGTCCCGGCTTGCGGAGAGATCTCGTGGCGAGACATGCCCGTTCGGCACACTTTCGGCCGTGGCGTTGAAGCGGACACGGGCCGAAGAGATCCTCGGAGAATGGGGCGTCCGCGACGTGACGCCGCCGTCGGCTGCCGAGCGCGAACGCGTCCGGCGAGACCGCGATCTGAACGCACTGATCGGCGAGCCGCTCCCGAGGCGGATCCGGCGGTTCCGGCCCGAAGCGGACACCTACATCGCCTCCCTCGGCGGCCCGCTTCCCTACATGCAGCGCGCGCGGGCGATCGACGACGAGATCGAGGCCGAGCTGGCCCGGCTCGAGACGGCCTACGCGGAGCACGGCGTCGATCCCGACGCCTGGCGCCGCCTGGCCGAGCGGTGGGACTTCGGCGCACTCAACGAGCTGATCGAGCGCCACAATCGCTGGTATCCGATCGAGGCCCGCCTGCCGATGGATCCGAGGTCGCGCGACTTCGTGAAGGTCGGCGGCCGCGACTACCGGCGCCGACCGCTCGACGCGAGCTGGATCCTCGAGCGCTTCCCCGCCGGGCAGCCGCGTTCGCTCGCACGCCGCTGACGCTCGCGAGCCCTCGTCCTGGCAGACTGTTCGCGAGATGGCCGACGAGCACGAACACGCGCACGACGACGGGCACGATCACGATCATTCGCACGGTCACGATCACGACCACGCGCACGATCACTCGGATCACGACCACGACCACGGCGACGAGCCAGGGGAGGCCGACCTCGAGCGTGAGCGCCAGTATGTCCGCCGCTACGCGCTCTCCCAGATCCGCCAGTACCCGGACCCGGCCCTCCGGATGAGGGCGAGGGAAGTGACCGAGTTCGACGAGTTCCTGATGCAGCTCGTCGAGCGGATGTTCAGCCTGATGGGCGACGCCCAGGGCGTGGGGCTCGCCGCGAATCAGGTCGGCACCCTCCAGCGAGTCTTCGTCTTCGACCTCGAGGGTGAAGGCCTGCAGGCGGTCGTCAACCCCACGCTCACGGAACTGTCCGACGAGAAGGAGACCGACGAGGAGGGCTGTCTCTCGCTGGAGGAGATCCGCGTCCCGGTCGAGCGCTCGACCAGGGTCGCCCTCGACGGCCTGAACCCGGCGGGAGAGCCTGTGCACTTCGAGCTCGAAGGCCTGCCCGCGCGCGTCGTCCAGCACGAGATCGACCACCTCGACGGGGTGCTGATCATCGACCGGACAGACACCGAGCATCGCAAGCTGGCGCTCGGAGAGCTTCGTCCGCAGACAGTCCTGAGGTAATGCGGATCGCCGTCGCTGCGACGGCGTCCTTCGGTGCCGACCTCCTCGAACGGTTGGCGGGCCTGCCCCAGCTCGAGCTCGCGTTTCTGCTCACCCGCCCGGATGCCCGAGAGAGGCCGCGGCCGCCGGCTCGCCCCGCCTCCGGCGAAAGAGGCCGCCGAGCGCCTCGGGATCCCTGTCATTCAGCCGGAGAGGCCGGAGTTACCCTCTGACGAGGTCGATGCCGTTGTCGTCTGCGCCTATGGCCTGCTGATCCCCGACGACCTGCTCGAACGGTCGCTCTGGCTCAACGTCCACCCGTCCCTGCTTCCCCGCTGGCGCGGCGCCGCCCCGGTCGAACGGGCGATCCTCGCGGGCGACGAGACGACCGGCGTCACGATCCACCAGACCGTCAAGGCCCTCGACGCCGGGCCGATCGCGGCGCAGGAAGCCTTCGCGATCGACCCCGGCGACGATGCCGGCGCCGTCTTCGAGCGATCCGCAGAGCTCGCCTCAGATCTCATCGCCGGTGTCCTGCCCACGCCGCTCTTCACGCCTCAGCCGGACGAAGGGGTGACCTACGCCGAGAAGATCACGCCGGCCGATCGCGAGCTCGACCTCTCCGACCCGCTCGACGCGTGGCGCCGGGTGCGGGCGCTCTCGCCCCACATCGGCGCCTGGGCGGTGCTTCACGGGCGTCGGGTGACCATCTGGCGCGCTGAGCTCGGAAACGGGATACTCGTTCCGCTCGAAGTGCAACCGGAGGGGCGGCGGCGAATGAGCTACGAGGAGTTCCTGCGCGGCGTGCGAGCGTGACCGCGCCCGCACGAGCTGCCGCCTTCCGGGTCGTACGGCGGGTCTTCGAAGACGGAGCCTACGCCGATCGCGCGATGGCTTCCGCGAGCGACGGCCTCGATACGCGCGACCGGGCGCTCGCCCAGAGGATCGCCTACGGAACGGTTCAGCGCATGCGGACGATCGACCACGGGATCGACGCGCTCGGCAGCCGCCCGGCGGCCGGGCTCGACCCGCCCGTCCTCGCAGCTCTCCGGATCGTGGGCTACGAGGCCGCGTGGAGCGAGACACCGCCCCATGCGACGGTCAACGACGCGGTCGACCTCGTCCGGGATGCAGGCCTTCAGCACGCTACGGGCTTCACGAATGCCGTGGCACGGCGACTCGTGGAAGGGTTTCCGGCGCTCGTGGCAGGCCTGCCCCCGGGACCGCTCGCCGAGTCGTACCCGGACTGGGTCTACCAGACGTGGGTGCGGGATTTCGGGAAGGAAGAGGCGCTCGAGTTGATGCGGGCGCAGAACGAGCCGGCCGAGCTGGTGGTCCGCTCGGCCGTTCCCGTGGGCGAGCCGACCGACGTTCCGGGCGCCTACCGGCTCGAACGCGGGAACGTCGAAGGCGACGACGAAACCCGTGTCTGGCAGAGCCGTGGATCGCAGCTCGCCGCGCTCGCGGTGGGCTCTCGCGACGGCGAGAGGATCCTCGACGCATGTGCGGCGCCGGGTGCGAAGACCACGATGCTCAAGGGCCAGGTGACGGCGGTCGAGCTGCACCCCGGGCGCGCCCGCGAGCTCGAGCAGAACATCCAGCGCGTCGGTGCGAGGAACGTCCGCGTCGTCAACACCGACGTTCGCGAGCTGAACGAGTCCGGGTTCGACCGCGCACTCGTCGATGCGCCATGCTCCGGCCTCGGCGTCCTCGCGCGGCGGCCCGACCTGCGCTGGCGCGCGACCCCGCTCCCGGGCCTCCAGATCGAGCTGATCCAGGCCGCCGCAGAGAGGACGAGGTCGGGCGGCACCGTCACCTACTCGGTCTGCACCCTGAACTCGGACGAGAACGAGGCGGTCGTGGACCACGTCGGCCTCCAGCCGGAGCCGCTCGGCGAGGAATGGGCCCGGTTCGCCCATCCGAAGCGGCCCGAGTTCCTACTGACAACGCCGCACCGGCACGGCACGTCAGGGTTCTTCGTCGCCCGCCTCCGCGTCCCCTGAGTCGTGATCGAGGCCGAGCTGCTCCCCGGGCTCGTCATCGGCGACCGCCACCGCCACGAGCGGGCGCTCGTCGGCCGGGCGCCGGGCCGGGCTCGACCAGGGAATGAAGGCGATCTCGGCGGCATGCACCTCGGGGACGATCAGCATCGCGTCGAGGTCGCGCGAGGAGCTCCACCAGAGGTCGTAACGCCAGCCGTCGTCACGGCAGGCGAGCCAGCCGTGACCGCCCGCCTCGGCGAGGATCTCGAGCGCCTCGATCGGATCATCGTGCGGGAGGATGCTCACGGCGAGCTCGTAGTTGAACGGCTCGGCCCAGTGTCGTTCCGCCTCGATCGTGACGGTTGCGCCGCCGAGGAGCGTCGTCAGCTCGTGCTCGATCGTCTCCGCGATCCGGGCGGCGTCGATCCCGTCGGTGATCTCCGTGAACAGCCGAACCTCGAGCCGGTCGCGAAGCTCCTCCGGCGTTGGAACGGTCCCGAGCGGCACCCGTCTGCCGCGCTCGTCCTCGGCAAGCCCGGTCGGCTCGAGCTCGAGCTCGGACATGGTCATCAGCTTGTCCCCGTCGGCGGTGCTGCCGAGCCTCAGCGTCACGTTCCATCCCGTTCCCGATTCATCCGGGCCCGCGAGCTCGGCGACCACGGCCTCGGTTTCAGGGGAGCCTGCCTCTCCCGGTGCGCGGATGAGGCGCACGATCTCTTGCGGTCGGAACCGTGGTCTCATCGCAGGGAGCCTATCCGGCGCCAAGGGCGGCTCGATCGAGTCGCTCGTTAGGATCGATCGCGGTGATCGGCCCGCGCGAACACAACCTGGCTGCCGGCCTCGCGCTCGTGCAAGCGTCCGCGTGAGCCTCGCTCGCGCGCTCACGCTGGCGAGCGATGCCTCGGGCCGTGCCTATCCGAAGCCGACGGTGGGCGCTGTGATCGTGCGCGACGGCGAGGTGATCGCGGAAGGCGTCACCGAGAGCGGCGGCCGCCACGCCGAGACGGTCGCCCTCGACGCCGCCGGGCCTGCCGCCCGAGGGGCGACGATGTTCGTCACGCTCGAGCCGTGCTCGCATCAGGGAACGACTCCGCCGTGTGCCGACCGGATCATCGCCGAGGGGATCGCTCGGGTCGTCGTCGGCGCGCGGGACCCGAATCCCGAGGCCGCCGGCGGGATCGAGCGGCTTCGCGGCGCGGGGATCGAGGTCGAGCTCGTCGACGCGTGGGAGGCGCGCGTGCAGAATGAGGCGTGGCGCGTGTTCGTGGCCCGGCAGAGGCCGTTCGTCACCTACAAGGCTGCGGCGACCCTCGACGGGCGCGTCGCCGTGCCCGGGCGGCGCTGGATCTCCGGCGAGGAGAGCCGCCGCCTCGTCCACGAGCTTCGCGCCGCGTCGGACGCGGTGGCCGTCGGGATGGGAACGGTGCGCGCGGACGCGCCGCGCCTCGACGCCCGTGAGGTCGCCGTGCCGCGCGGCCAACCGCGTCGGCTCGCGTTCGGGCGTGGGCCCCTCCCGGAGGGCTCAGCGCTCGAGCTGCGCTCCGGCTCGCTCGAGGACGAGCTTCGGCTGCTCGCCGCCGACGGCGTCCAGTCGCTCCTGCTCGAAGGCGGCCCGACGCTCGCCGGAGCGTTCCTCGACGCCGGCCTCGTCGACAAGATCCTGGTCTTCGTCGCGCCTCTGCTGTCGGGAGGCGACGGGCCCCTGTTGCTGCCGCGGCTAGCATCGCCCGTGGATCTCCTCCACCTGAGCGCCCGGCAGGTCGGAGCTGACACTCTGCTCGAAGCCTATGTCCACGAGCCCTGATCGCGAGGACGATGACCGCGAACGAGTCCCAGCGCACCGATGACGAGATCGTCAGCCTCCTCTCGCAGTGGCTCATGGTCTCGCTCGGGAACGACGAGCTTCGCAAGCGGGTCGAGGAGATCGGGACGGACGAGCTCGCCCCCGGTCAGCGGACGGCGGTGAACGAGCTTCTCGTTGCGCTTGCGAATGCGTTCCCCGGTGAGCGAGGCGACCTCGAGATGGTCGTCCGCGAGACGGTCGAATCGCTCGCCTACGGCGAATAGCGCGGCTTCGTCCCATCGAGGCAGGGCGTTCTGGAAGCGCTCGCACTCCGGCGAACGGCACGGCTCGTCCCCTCGAGACACGCCTCCGGGCCGGGCCGTTCCGCCGTCAGCCGTCCGGCACATTTCGCCGCGCTGCTCCAGTTCCGTCACAGAAATCGCCGCGACGTCCGTTAGCGTTTCCGGTGGGACAAAACCCCGGGTGGGCGGGGTGCGTATCGGGCGGCGTTCGGAGCCCGGCCGCCTGGCTCCGTCGGTTCTCCGTGACTGCAGTTCGAGTCGTGTCCCGCTGGGGGCGCCGCTAGCCTAGGCTGATGTTCACGGGGATCGTCAGGGAGGTTGGGCGGGCTGCGTCGATCACGGGCCAGGCAACAGGGATCCGGCTCGAGATCGAAGCGCCGCAGACGGCGGCGACGACCGCTGTCGGCGACTCGGTCGCGGTCAACGGGTGCTGCCTCACCGCGGTCGCGCTCGACGGGGGAAGGATCGCCTTCGAAGCGGTGCCCGAGACGCTCGCGCGCACCTCGCTCGGCAGCCTCGCCGCGGGCGCGCGGGTCAACATCGAGCCGTCGCTGCGTGTGGGAGAGCCGCTCGGCGGCCACTACGTCCAGGGGCACGTCGACGGGGTCGGCGTCGTTCGCAGCGTCGAGAACGAAGGCGGCGGTCTCCGGGTCTGGTTCGACGCGCCCGGAGAGATCGTCCGCTACACCGTCGAGAAGGGTTCCATCACCGTCCAGGGGACGAGCCTCACCGTCGCGGCGTTCGACGACGCCGGGTTCGCCGTCGCGCTGATTCCGCACACGCTGGCCGCGACGACCCTCGGCGAGCTCGAGCCCGGCCACCTCGTGAACCTCGAGGTGGACGTGCTCGCGAAGTACGTCGAACGGCTGTTGATCGGCGGGGAGTAGCCTTCCGGGATGGCGATTACGACGCCGTTCACCGCGATCGAGGATGCGATCGAGGAGATTCGCGAGGGCCGGATGATCATCGTCGTCGACGATGCCGACCGCGAGAACGAAGGCGATCTCGTGATCGCCGCGCAGTTCGCGACCCCCGAGACGATCAACTTCATGGCGACGCACGGCCGCGGCCTGATCTGCCTCTGTCTCACCGAGGAGCGCGCCGACCAGCTCGAGCTCCGGCCGATGACCGAGCGCAACGAAGCGCCGCTCGGCACGGCGTTCACCGTCTCCGTCGAGGCACGCGAAGGCGTCACGACCGGGATCTCCGCCGCCGACCGCAGCCACACGATCCAGGTCGCGATCGCCCCCGGCGCCAAGCCTTCCGACCTCGTTCAGCCGGGCCACGTCTTCCCGCTCCGGGCGAAGGCGGGCGGTGTGCTCGAACGGATCGGTCAGACCGAAGCCGCAGTCGACCTCGCGCGGCTCGCGGGGCTCAACCCCTCGGGCGTCGTGTGCGAGATCATGAACGACGACGGAACGATGGCCCGCGTGCCCGACCTCGTCGGCTACTGCCGGCGCCACGACCTGAAGATGATCACGGTCGCCGACCTCGTCGAGTACCGCCGCCGAACCGAGAAGCTCGTCGAGCGCGGCGCCTCGGTCCGGCTGCCGACGCCCTACGGGGAGTTCACGACGATCGCCTTCCGCGAGCTCCTCACCGGGAAGGCGCATGTCGCCCTGATCCGGGGCGACGTCGACGGCGCCGAGGACGTGCTCGTGCGGGTCCATTCGGAATGCCTGACCGGCGATGTCTTCCACTCGTTCCTCTGCGACTGCGGCGAGCAACTCGACCAGGCGCTCGCCCAGATCTCCCGCGAGGAGCGCGGCGTCCTGCTCTACATGGCGCAGGAAGGCCGCGGGATCGGCCTCCTGAACAAGCTGAAGGCCTACGAGTTGCAGGCGAAGGGGCTCGACACGGTAGAGGCGAACCTCGAGCTCGGGTTTCCGGCCGACGCACGCGACTACGGGATCGGAAACCAGATTCTCGCCGACCTCGGGCTGACCACGATCCGCATCCTCACGAACAACCCGAAGAAGCTGACCGGAATCGACGGCTTCGGGCTCACGGTCGTCGAGCAGGTGCCGATCGAGGTCGTCCCCAACGACGAGAACCGCCGGTATCTGGCCGCCAAGCGGGATAAGCTCGGTCACAAGCTTCACCACCAGGACGTCCGCAACCCCGACTGGGACCCGAAGAACGGGACAGCCATGGGGATGCCGGGGGAGGACGGCCCGGAACAGCCTCCGCAAGAAAACACAGAGAAGGAAGCAGAACAATGAGTAGCGACGAGCACGACGAGTTTCCGCGCATCGACCCGGCTCCCACGATGGTCGGCGGCCAGCCCCCTGTCGAGACCCCCGCGGCCGTGATCACTCCGCCCGCCTTCGCGAGGCAGGAGCAGGAGCCGGCCGAGTCGCCCGAGGAGCCCGAGTCCGAGCAGGAGCAGACAGCGACCGAGCCCGAGCCCGATACCGCCGCCGAGGCAGGTTCGGCCGCAGAGACCGAGCCCGCCGCAGAGACCGAGCCCGCCGCAGAGACCGAGGCCGGCGACGACCCGTTCGCCGCCTGGCCCCAGGCCGAGAGCGCCGAGGTGATCGAGGACGTCCCCGCGGATCCCGATTCGATCGAGCACGTGGCCGGGGAGATCGACGTCCCCGACGGCTACACCGTGCTCGAGGGCACCCCGAGCGGTCACCGGCGCTCCGTCGCGATCGTCGTCGCACGCTTCAACGGTGGAATCACGAACCGGATGCTCGCCTCGGCAATCGACACGCTCGAACATGCGGGCGTCGCACCCGACGCGGTCACGATCATGCCGGTGCCCGGCGCGTTCGAGCTCCCGCTCGCAGCGATGGCCCTCGCGAAGACACGCCGTTACGCGTGCGTCGTCGCGCTCGGTGCGATCGTTCGCGGCGAGACGCCGCATTTCGACTTCGTCGCATCGGAAGCCGCCTCGGGCCTGCAGCTCGCGGCGATCGAGACCGGCGTTCCGGTTGCCTTCGGTGTGCTCACGACCGAGACGGTCGAGCAGGCCGAGGCGAGGATCGACCGTGCAGGCGAAGCGGTGCGGACGGCGCTCGAGATGGCCGACGTCTTCGCTCAGCTCCGGGCAAGCGCCCGGGCATAGGTCTGTCGCTACACTGATCGGCCGATGTCGAAGGTTTGCTCAGTCTGCGGGAAAGGCCCCGGGTTCGGGAACAACCGCTCCCACTCGATGGTGGCCACGAACCGCCGCTTCGATCCGAACCTCCAGCGGGTGCGGATGCTGGTGAACGGCGTTGCCCGCCGCGCGTACGTCTGCACGCGCTGCCTCAAGGCCGGCAAAGTCCAGAAGGCCGTTTAGAGCCGGAACCGAAGGAAGCCTTGAGTCGCCGGGCGAACCTGCTTCCGGCTCCCGGCTCTTAGCAACCCTCGCGGCCGAGCCGGCGTCTAACGCGACGCCGTGTCCGACCTCACCGTCGTCTCGTCCCGGGGCTCGATCACGATCTCCCGTGAGGTCGTCGCCGAGCTCGTCGCCGAAACCGCCGCGCGCTGCTACGGCGTCGTCGGCCTGACACCCGGCTCGAGGATGGGGAAGCTCCTGCGCCGCCCGCGGATCACCGTCGGCGGCGACGCGTCGGGCATGCGGATCGGGCTGCGCGTCGTCGTCGAGTACGGGCTGAACCTCGCCGAGGTCGCCGCGACCGTGCGCTCCCAGGTCGCCTACGACCTGCAGCGGCTCACCGGCCTCCCGGTCGAGTCGGTCGAGGTCTTCGTCGGCGACGTCAGGGTCACCGGATGAGAGCGCGGGTGCTCGAGGCCGCGAGCGGCGCGCTCGCCGCGATCGAGGCGGCGAGGGCCCGGATCGACGACCTCAACGTCTATCCCGTTCCGGACGGCGACACCGGAACGAACCTCGCGCTCACCGTTCGCGCCGTCGTCGAGGCGATCGAGGTCTCCCACGCGGACGACCGTGCCTCGCTCGCCAAGGAGATCTCGCGCGCGGCGCTGATGGGCGCCCGCGGCAACTCCGGGGTGATCCTCTCCCAGATCGTCCGCGGCGCCGCCGACTCGCTCGCAGGCCGGGACGGGCTCGCCCCGGCCCTCCGCTCGGCGAGCGATGCCGCCTATCGCGCCGTCCGCAAGCCGGTCGAAGGGACGATGCTGACCGCGATCCGCGAGCTTGCCGAGGCTGCCGAGGCGGGCGGCGACCTCGCCGCCGTGATCGCGCGCGGCGACGACTGCGTCGTCCGGACGCGCGAGATGCTCCCGGTCCTGGCCGAAGCCGGCGTCGTCGATGCGGGCGCCGCCGGGCTCGTCGAGATCCTCCGCGGCATCGCGCGGCGTGCTCGCCGGCGAGCCGCTGCCGCGAGCCTCCGCGTCGCCGGCCAGGCCGCCGCCGACAGTCGAGTCGCTCCACGCGGAGCTCTCGCAGTACCGCTACTGCACGGCGTTCGTCGTCGAGGGGGAGGGGCTCGACGCCGACGAGCTCGACCGCGAGCTCGACCCGCTCGGCGACTCGCTGCTCGTCGTCGGCGACCCGACCGCGCTCAAGGTCCACGTCCACACCGACGATCCCGGCCGGGCGCTCTCGCTGGCCGTCGCCCGCGGAGCCCTCGCGAACGTCGAGATCGCCGACATGCACGAGCAGACGCTCGACCGCCGAGGCGCGGCTGCTCCATGCGGTGCCCGACGGCGCCGCCTCTTCCGCTGTGCGGTCGTCGCGGTCGCGTCGGGGGCGGGCAACCGCGCCCTCTTCGAGAATCTCGGCGCCGCAGGTCGTCGACGGCGGCAGGACGATGAACCCGTCCACCGCCGAGCTGCTCGCGGCCGTCGCGGCGACCGGTGCCCGCGAGGCGATCCTGCTCCCGAACGACCGCAACGTCGTGCTCACGGCCGAGCACGCGGCCGAGGTCGCCGAGGTTCCCGTCTCGGTGATCCCGACGACCACGATCCAGAGCGGGCTCGCCGCGGCGCTCGCGTTCGACGCCGGCGCTCACCCGTGCCGAGAACGCAGCGGCGATGGCCGAGGCGGCTGCACGAGGTCGCGACCGGCGCGGTCACGATCGCCTCCAGGGACGTCGACTCGAACGGTGTCGCGATCCGTCAGGGCGCCTGGCTCGGCCTTGCAGGCGGCGTGCCGGTGGCAGGCGGCGAGAGCTTCGACGAGGTCGCGCTCGCCGTCGTCGCCGAGCTCCTCGCCGAGCCTCGAGGCATCCTCACCCTCCTCACCGGCGAGGAGCCGCAGCCGCTCGAACGGCTGCTCGAGGAGCTCGCGGCCGCGCATCCCGAGCTCGAGCTCGAGGTTCAGCAGGGCGGCCAGCCGCACTACGCGCTGCTCCTCGCCGCCGAATAGCCTCCGAGCGCTCTCGTAAGCTCAGCGGATGGCTGCGATCCGACTCGTCCTGGTCGAGGACAACCGGCTCTTTCGCGAGACGATGGAGCTCCTGCTCGGCCTGCGAGGCGAGATCGAGCTCGTCGGCTCCGTCGAGAGCGGCGCGCAGGCGATCGCCGTCTGCACCGAGCTCGCTCCCGATGTCGTCGTCATGGACTACCGGATGCCGGGGCTCGACGGCGCCCAGACGACGGCGGCCGTGCTCAGGCCTGTCCCAACGCCCGCGTGATCTGCCTGACCGCGTCCGTGTCGCCCGAGGAGCGCGAGCTCGTGCTCGCCGCCGGGGCCGTCGCATGCATCACGAAGCTCGAGAGTCTCGACACGATCATCGACGCGATCCTCGAGCTGGGGCAGGCCGCCGCGTGAAGCTGACGGCCGCCGACACCGCGATCGTGCTCGACTCGACCGCCGACTTCCCCGACGCGCCGAAGCGCTTCCCGAACTGGCGGATCGTGCCGCTCTACGTCAACCTCGGCGGGACGAGCCATCGCGACTACGTCGAGCTCGGCCCCGACGAGCTCTACGCACAGCTCGCCGATCTTCCCGAGCCGCCGACGACGTCGCAGCCCTCGCCCGGGGACTTCCTCACCGTCTACGAGGAGCTCGCACCGCAGTACGAGCGCATCCTCTCGCTCCAGGTCTCCTCGACGCTCTCGGGGACCTACGCGAGCGCGGTCGCCGCCGCGGCCGAGGCCGGCGGACAAGGTGCGGGTGATCGACACGCGAACGGTCTCGGTCGCCGTCGCGATGCTCGGGCTCGCGATCGCAGCGCCGGCTCGAACGCGGCACGACCGACGAGGAGATCGACGCCCTCTTCGAGCGTTTCCGCGACGACGCACGGGCTGCTCTTCACCGTCGACACGCTCGAGTTCCTCGCGCGCGGCGGCCGCATCGGCCGCGGCGCGGCCTTCGCGGGGACGCTGCTGAACGTCAAGCCGATCCTCGGGATCTCGGACGGCGAGGTCGTGCCGCTGAAGACGGGTGCGCGGGAGCCAGAAGGCGCTCGAGGAGTTCGTCTCGCTGCTCTCGGCGGCGACCGAGGACTCGCCCTCGCTCCGGCTCGGGCTCGTGCATGCGGCGGCCCCCGAACGGCTGGCGGCGCTCGAGCGGCTCGTGCAGGAGGCGCGCCCGCAGGCGCAGGTCGAGGTCGCCGGCTCCCTCGGTGCGGTCGTCGGGACGCACGCCGGCCCGGGCACGCTTGGTCTGTGCTGGTTCGACGACAGGGAGTGACCACCCTCGCGCATGCGCCGTTTCCGGGCGTCGCGCACAGACGGCGACTGGCCGAGGCCGCGCGGTTGGGCGCGACCGGAGCGGCTCCAGCTCCCGCTCGAGTCGCTCGCTGCCGTCGGGCCGTCGCTCGCGCGGAAGCTCCGGCCGCTCGGCCTGCTGACGGTCGGTGACCTGCTCCTTCGCCGGCCGCGCCGCTACGAGGCCGCGGCCGACGAGATCGCGATCTCGGAGCTCTGGGGCGACGAGGAAGTCGCGATCGCGGGCGTCGTCGAGAACGTCCGGCTGCGGCGGCTCCCAAGCCGGCGCTCGATCGTCACGGCCCGGATTGCGGATGCGACCGGTCCGATCTCCGCCAACTGGTTCAACCAGCCCTGGCTGGCGCGACCGGCTGAAACCCGGGAACGACGGTGCGCCTCCGCGGGCGCCTGTCGAAGCACGGATTCGAGGTGAAGACCTATGACCTCGGCGAGGCTCGCGCGACCGCGGACCATGCTCCCGTGTATCGGGCGAGCGAGCAGGTCCCCGCCGCGCGGCTGCGGGAGCTCGTTCGCGGTGCGCTCGACGAGCACGCCCACGACGTCGTCGATCCGCTTCCCGCGGACTCTGGAGCTGCCGATCAGGCGGGACGCGCTGGCGGCGCTCCACTTCCCCGCCGATCTCGTCCAGGCCGAACGCGCCCGGCAGCGGCTCGCGCTCGACGAGCTGCTCGCACTCCAGCTCGCGGTGCTGCGCTCACGTGTCGAGGGCGCCGTCGGCCGCCCGCTTCCCGAGCCCGGCGAGCTCGTGGCTCGCTACCGGGGCGTGCTCCCGTTCGTCCTGACCGCGGATCAGGAGCAGGCGATCGCCGAGCTCGACCGTGATCTCGCGCTCGAACGGCCGATGCAGAGGCTGCTCCAGGGCGACGTCGGGTCCGGCAAGACGGTCGTCGCCCTCTATGCGCTTCTACGCGCCGTCGAGGCGGGCCGGCAGGGGGCCTTGATGGCCCCGACCGAGACGCTCGCCGAGCAGCACTTCCTGACGGTGGAGGGGATCTGCGCAGAGCTCGGTGTTCGCGCAGTGCTCCTGACCGGCAGTGCAGGCTCGAAGCACGCTCGAAGGCGAGATCACCTCGGGCGAGGCGCAGATCGCGGTCGGGACCCACGCGCTGATCCAGCGCGACGTCGAGTTCGCAGATCTCGCGGTCGCAGTGGTCGACGAGCAGCACCGCTTCGGCGTCGAGCAGCGTCAGGTACTGGCGGGCCTCCGGCCGCACCTGCTGCATATGACCGCGACACCGATTCCGCGCACGCTCGCGCTGACCGTCTTCGGCGAGCTCGACGTGACCGAGATCGCGAAGCCGCCCGCGAGCCGGAAGCCGATCATCACCGCGTGGGTGGGGGCCGAGCGCTCGAGCGACGCCTACGCACGGCTCTGCGTGCACCTCGATGCAGGACGGCAGGCCTACGTCGTCTGCCCGCTGATCGAAGCGTCCGAGACCCGGCTCGCGCGGGCCGCCGAGGAGGAGGCTGCGCGTCTCGAGCGCGCCGAGCTGCGCGGTTACCGGGTCGGGCTCCTCCACGGTCGACTGAAGGCCGCCGAGCGCCGTGAGGTGATGCGGGCGTTCAAGGAGGGCGAGCTCGACGTGCTCGTGGCGACGACGGTGATCGAGGTCGGCGTGGACGTCCCGAACGCGACGATCATGATCGTCCAGGAGGCCGACCGCTTCGGCCTCGCGCAGCTGCACCAGCTGCGGGGCCGCGTGGGCCGTGGCGCCGAGCAGTCCTACTGCCTGCTGATCTCGCGCCCGAAACTGGAGCTCACCGAGTCTGCCGCCGCCCGCCTCGAAGCCCTGGTCGAGACGAACGACGGCTTCGAGCTCGCCGAGCGGGACCTCGATCTCCGCGGCGAGGGCCGCCTCCTCGGCACGCGCCAGTCAGGCCTCGGCGACCTGCGCTTCACCCGCCTGCGCTCCGACCGCAAGCTCCTCGCGCAGTCCCGCGAGCTCGCCGCCAGGCTCGTCGGCGAAGACGGCCCGTGGCAGGACGAGGCCGACGCCGTCGAAGCCGGCGCCGATCCGTCCGCCCTGGCCTGACCGGCCGTGTCCCCCGCTGGTGAGGCGGGGTCAGGTATCGGCGTTAAGGTCGGTCCCGAAATCTTCGGAAAGGCGGGGTCAGGTATAGGCTTAAAGGCCGGTCGAGAAATCTTCGCCTGGCGCGCCTGCGAGCAGCGCCGGCAACACAGGAGCCCCTGCACAACCGCACCTCGCAGAGCTCCGGGACGCTGGGTCAGGTATCGCCTCCCAACTGCGAACGAACGATCCACTGGACCGCCGATTACGCTCATGTCCTTGAGGGTGATCGCAGGAGAGCTGAAGGGACGGCGGATCGAGGCGCCGAAGGGGTCTGCGACGAGGCCGACCTCGGACTTCGTCCGCGAGAACGCCTTCAACCTGATCGGCCCGGTCGACGGCGCCGCCGTGATCGATCTCTACGCCGGCTCGGGTGCGCTCGGAATCGAGGCGCTCTCCCGCGGCGCGGAGCGCTGCGTCTTCGTCGAGAGCACCCGCGAGGCCTGCCGCACGATCGGCTCGAACCTCGACAAGCTCGGCCTCCGCGCCACCGTTCTCTGCCATGACGCCGTCCGTGCGCTCGCATCCGAGCGCGGCCCCTACGACCTGATCCTCGCCGACCCGCCCTACGACTTCGGAGCCTACGAGAGGCTCGCCTCCGGGTTCGTGAGGCTCCTCGCCCCGGACGGAGTCGCCGTGCTCCAGACCCCGGCCGCCGCCGAGCCCGAGCTCGAGGGCCTCCGGATCCGCACCTCCCGCCGCTACGGCTCCGCGCGCCTTACCCTGTTCGAGCTATGACCACGGCCGAGCCATGATCACCGCAATCTGCCCAGGGTCGTATGACCCCGTCACGAACGGCCACGTCGACGTGATCGCCCGCGCGGCCAGGATCTTCGACCGCGTCGTCGTCGGAGTCGTCGGAAACCCGCAGCACAAGACGACCCTCTTCCCGGTCGAGGAGCGAGTCGAGCTCCTGCGCGACGCCCTCGGCATGCACCAGAACGTCGAGGTCGACGTCTTCAAGGAGCTCGTCGTCGAGTACGCCCGCCGCTGGGAGGCAAAGGTGATCGTGAAGGGCCTCCGCGTCATCTCCGACTTCGAGTACGAGTTCCAGATGAACCAGCTGAACCGCACGCTCGCGCCCGAGATCGAGACCGTCTACGTGATGGCGAGCCCGCAGGTGAGCTTCGTCTCCTCGAGCGGAGTGAAGGAGATCGCCGCCTTCGGAGGAAATGTCGATGACCTCGTGCCCGCCACCGTCGCCCGCCGCCTGAAGGAGCTGTTCCCGGAAGGCAGAGGCGGCGCTCCCCTCAACTCCCAGGAGTAGGATCCGCAGCTGATGGATGTTCTCGTTCTGATCGACAAGCTCGACGACCTCGTGCACAACGCGAAGGCGATGCCTCTCACCGACCAGGTGCGGATCGACCGCGAGGAGATCTACGACATCCTCGACCAGATGCGCGCGACGATCCCGGAGGAGATCAAGCAGGCCCGCTGGATCGTGAAGGAGCGCCAGGAGATGCTCGCCGAAGCCAAGCGCGAGCAGGACAGGCTGCTGCAGGAGGCGCGCGAGCAGGCCGTCCGGGAGGCCTCCCAGACGGAGATCGTGAAGCTCGCCGAGCGCCAGGCGCAGGAGATCATCGACGAGGCCCGGCGCAACGCTCGCGAGACGAGGCTCGAGATGGAGGACTGGGCCGACGGGATCCTCGCGACCCTCGAGTCGAACCTCGACAAGTTCCTCACCGCCGTTCGCCGCGGCCGCCAACGCCTGCACGAGCGCTCGCAGGAGGACATCGGGATCGGCGGCAGCGAGCCGGACGACCTCTCGTACTAGCGCGCGTCTCCCCGATCGTTTCATCTGGAGCTCGGGGGGCCGGCCGGCCGTAAGCTCTAGGACGGCACGCCGGCGTCGGGTAGGTACCGCGCTAGTCTGAACCCATGACGAGCTTCGACCTTCGCAGGCTGAAGCTCAGGCCCGGCGACGAGCACCGCGAGGCGCTCGAGGTCGAGTTGCCCGCCTTCGAGTTCGGAGGCCAGCGCTACCTTCCCGTGCCCGAGCTCGTTCCTGCCGAGCTGACGGTGACCCGCGCGCTCACGGGCACCCTGCTCCGGCTGAAGTTCACGACCCGGCTCTTCGGCCCCTGCTACCGCTGCCTCGGTGACGCGATGCTCGAGGTCCCGATCTATGCGACCGAGTACGAGGCGACCTCGCCCGACGACGACGAGCTCCGTTCGCCCTACCTGATCGACAACGGCACCGTCGAGGTCTCGGCGTGGGCGCGCGACGCCGTCGTCCTCGCGCTGCCCGACAAGATCCTCTGCCGTGCCGACTGCGCCGGCCTCTGCCCGGAGTGCGGCAAGAACCTGAACGACGAGCCTCACGAGCACGAAGAGGTCTCGCTCGACCCGCGGTGGGGCGCGCTCGAAGCGCTGCGCGAGGACGATTAGCTACGCTGTCTCCCGCTCATGGCTGTCCCGAAAAGGAAAACGTCCAAGTCCCGGCGCGACAAGCGCAGGGCAACGCACAGTCTCGAAGCCCCGAGGGTGAACACCTGCCCGCAGTGCAACTCCCCGAAACTCGCACATCGCGTCTGCCCGACCTGCGGTACCTATAAGGGCCGCGAAGTCGAGCCGCTTCGCTTCGGGTAGGCAAATGACCCGCGTCGCGGTCGACGCTCTGGGTGGCGACCATGCGCCGGAGGAGATCGTCGCCGGGGCGCTCGCCGCGGCAGCCGAAGGGATCGAGGTCACGCTCCACGGCCCGGCCGCGCTCGACACGGGCGGGCTCCCGCTCGTCGTCGCGAAGACCTCGATCGGGATGGCCGAGAAGCCGGCAGAGGCCGTCCGGTCGAAGCCGGACTCGTCCATGGTCAGCGCCGTCCTCGCGGTGGCCGAGGGCCAGGCCGACGCAGTCGTTTCGGCCGGCAACACCGGCGCGATGCTCGCGGCCGGGCTGCTCCATCTGCGGCGGCTGCCCGGTGTGATGCGCCCCGCGATCGCGATCCCCCTTCCGACCCGCTCGGGGGTCTCGCTCCTCCTCGACGCCGGCGCGAACGCCGATTGCCGGCCCGAGCACCTGGCCCAGTTCGCCGTCATGGGCTCGGTGTTCTCCACCGAGCTGCTCGAAGTCGCCGACCCGAAGGTGCGCCTCCTCTCGATCGGCGAGGAGCCGGAGAAAGGCAATCAGCTCACGATCGAGGCGCACGGGCTCCTCCGCGAGCTCGAAGGGCTCCGGTTCGAGGGCAACCTCGAGGCGCGCGAGCTCTTGCACGGTGCGGCCGACGTCGTCGTCACGGACGGGTTCACCGGGAACATCGCGCTGAAGCTGCTCGAGGGCGGAGTGAAGGAGCTACTCGAGATGCTCCGCGAGGAGATCGTCTCGACGGCGAGAGGCAAGGTGGGCGGTTTCCTGATTCAGCCGGCCGCGCGCCGTCTGCGTTCGCGCCTCGACCCCGACAGCTACGGCGGCGCCTACCTGCTCGGGCTACGCGGGCTCGCTGTCATCTCTCATGGCAACTCGGGCCGCCGGGCGATCGCGAATGCGATCCAGGTCGCTGCGAAGGGAGCGGAGCATCGCGTGGTCGAACGGCTGGCCGAGCGCCTGCCCGAACGGGAGCCGGCGGTACAAGCGCGCTAGTGCCCGCTCCCGGCTGTGTATGATCGGCGCGCTTCAACCCCTGTAACCAACCCGATCGAGGTGACATGGCAGCGTCCAAGGAAGAGATCTTCGAACGCGTCAAGGAAGTCCTAGTCGAGCAGCTCGGTGTCGACGAGAGCGAGATCACGATCGAGGCCTCCTTCCAGGAGGATCTCGACGCCGATTCACTCGACCTCGTCGAACTGATCATGGAGCTCGAGGATCAGTTCGGAATCAAGATCTCGGACGAGGACGCGCAGAAGATCACGACGGTCGGCCAGGCGGTCGACTACGTCTTCTCACACCAATAGGTCGCTCGCCGACCTGATCGCGGAGCTCCCGCCCGAGCGGTCGGCGGCGGTGTTCACGCACGCGAGCTGGGCGTCCGAGCGCACCGAGTCCTACGAGCGGCTCGAGTTCCTCGGCGACTCCGTGCTCGAGCTCGCAATCGCGCACACCCTGTATGCGCGGTTCCCCGACTTCGAGGAAGGACAGATGGCGAAGCTCCGCTCCCAGGTCGTCTCGCGGGCGAGCTGCGCCGTGATCGCGGAGGAGCTCGGGCTCGGCGAGCAGCTCCTCGCCGCCCATCCAGATCCGGAGTCGAGCGAGCCTGCCCGGCTCGCCGTGAACCGCAACGTCCTCGCCGCGGTGCTCGAGGCGGCGATGGCGGCGATCTACCTCGAACACGGCTTCGCCGCCGTCTGCGGGCCGATCGTGGCCGCCTTCGACAGCGCGATCGAGTTCGCGCTCACCCACAAGATCGACCACAAGACCGAGCTGCAGGAGGAGCTTGCCCGCCGCGGCAAGTCCGTGAACTACACGCTCCTCGCCTCGGAGGGGCCCGCGCACGAGCGCAGGTTCACCGCCGCCGCGCTCGTCGATGGGATGCAGGCGGGCGTCGGTCAGGGCGGTTCGAAGAAGGATGCCGAGCAGGAGGCTGCACGGGAGGCCCTCGAGGGCCTCAGCGCAGCGGACGGCGATGCGGCGGCTCCGAGAATTGGCGCGTTAAGCGCGTCTAAGCGCCATTTCGGATCCTTCTCGGCGTGGCGCAGCCCGGCAAGACCGGTGACCCCCTGCCGGATCAATCGACAAGGAGAACGAGATGACAAGAACGTTCAGGTTCGGCACACTCGGCGCTGCTGCGGCCGCGCTGCTCGTGCTGGCCGCCGTCGCTGCTTCGAGCGCAGCGGCCGCACCGAAGACCGTTACCTTTCACATCTTCGAGAAGGACCTCGGCTTCAACTTCATCGACAATCCGCCGAGGCAGGGCTTCAAGGCGCCGCCGCTGATCGGCGACCAGTTGGCGTTCAGCTCCAACCTGACGACCAGGTCGGGCGCGCACGCCGGCATGCTCGAGGCCACCTGCATGGTCGCACTCGGCGGTAAGCGGGCAGAGGGCCCCTGCTACGGCGTATATGCCCTCAAGGGCGGCACGCTGATGGCGATGGCACAGACGAAGTTCTACGGCGACTCGCCGACCGAGATCGTGATCGTAGGCGGTACCGGCGTCTATCAGGGCGTCACGGGAAGCATCCACTCGGTGACCGAGAACGAGACCACGAACGCCGACACCGTCACCTTGCACTGGTCATAGGAACCGCACCGGGGGGAAAGCGCGGTGCGCATAGGGTCTGACGCCGGCAAAGGCGTCAGGCCCTGTGCTCGAGCGCCGGAGGCACTGTCCGCTGCGAGGGGCAAACTTCGCGCCTCATGCACCTGAAGGCGATCAAGCTCCGAGGGTTCAAATCGTTCGTCGACCCGGTCGAGGTGCGCCTCGAGCCCGGTGTTGCGGTCGTCGTCGGCCCGAATGGCTCGGGGAAGTCGAATATCGCCGACGCGATCCTCTGGGCAACCGGTTCGCTGAGCCCGCACGAGCTGCGTGCCGAGAAGCCCGACGACGTCCTGTTCGCCGGTTCGGCGGACCGCGGGCCGGTCGACTTCTGCGAGGTCGAGCTGATCTTCGACAACGAGGACGCCACCTGGCCCGAGCTTCCGTTCGCCGAGGTGTCGCTTTCCCGGCGGCTCAGTCGCGGCGGCGAGGGGCAGTACCTCGTGAATCGTGCGGCGGTCCGCCGGCTCGACCTGATCGAGCTGCTTTCCGACGTCGGCCTCGGCGGAGGGCTGCGTTCGATCATCTCACAGGGAAGCGTCGAGACCGTCCTCGGCGCCAAACCGGCCGAGCGCCGGTCGCTCGTCGAGGAGGCCGCGGGGTTGGGGCGCTTCAAGCTGCGCCGGCACCGGGCCGAGTTGAAGCTGAATCGCGTGTCGCTCCAGGTCGACCGCGCCCGCGATGTCGAGGCCGAGGTTCGAAAGCGCCTGCGTCCGCTCGCGCTCCAGGCAACCGCCGCCGAGCGGGCCGAGAAGCTCCGCGAGGAGATCGCCGGGCCTCGAAGCTGCGATCGCGGCGCTCGATCTCGTCCGGCTCGACGAACGCCGCGCTGGCGCGGCTGCGCGCCGGACGGCCGAGCTGGCCACGCGCACCGAGCTGAACGTGAAGACCGAACGGCTCATCGCCGCGCGCTCGCAGGCCGAGGAGGAGCTCACCGACGCCGCCGGAGCCCGCGAGGCGACGACGGCCGCGCTCTACCGGCTCCGATCCGACGCCGAGCGGCTCACCAATCGCCGTGAGGCCGCCGCAGGCCTCTCGGCTCGTTTCGCGGCGGATCTCGCCGCGGCCGAGGCCTTCGACCCCGACGAGGCCGACGGCCTCCTGGAAACGGCCCGAGAAGCCTCCTCGGCAGCGCAGGCTGCCGTCGCCGACCGCACCACCGCGCAGCTCGCAGCCGAGGAACGCTGGGCGCGCCTCGCCGGTGCGGAGTGGGCGCGACACGCGGCCCTCGCGGCCGAGCTCGAGGAGCTTGCGCTGGCGCGCACAGAGATCCAGCGCGATCTTCTCGGCGGAGGGCGCGACTCGCTTCTCGCACTTCGCGATGCCGCTCAGCGGATCGGCCACTCCCTCGAATCGCTCTCCTCGCGCCGGGCCGAGCTCGCCGCCGACCTCGCAGAGACGGGCCGTGGAGGCCCCTCCCCGGCCACGCTCGGCCGCGCAGCCGACGAGGCCGACGCCGCGGCCCGCGCCGCGATCAGGGAGCGTGACGATCTGAAGGCTCGGGCCGAGCTTGCGACTCGGCGTCTGGCGGCGCTCGACCAGTCGCTCTCGGAACGCGAGGGCCTCCCTCCCGCCGCCCGCGCGCTCGTGGAGGACGGCGAGCAGCTGGCGCTGTCGGCGCTCGAGGTACCGGCCGGAGACGAGCGCGCGGTCGCAGCAGCGCTCGGAAGGCTCGCCTCGGCCGTCGTCGCCGACGACCCCACCCGCGGCCTCGAGCTGATCGAACGCGCCCGGACGGGCGGTCTCGGCTCGCTCGTCGTCCTCGTCGGCCGCGACCCGGCGCAGATCGTCGGTGGCTTGCCGGTGGTCGCGGCGGCCGACCTGCTCGACTCGCCGGGAGCTGCCGTCACCCGCGAGGGGATCGGCTGGGATCCCGCCCGCGGCGAGCTCTGGTTCGCGGGCGAGACCGCCGAGGCCGTGCTGCTCGAGCTCGAGGCGCGGCGCCGGGCTCACATCGTCGAGCTGGAGGAGCTCGACCGCGTCGTCGAGGAGGCCGTTGCCGCTGCCGAGAGCGGCCGCGGAGCGCGCCGCCTCGACCGCGGCCGCCTTCGCCCCGGTGGCGCATCTGCGCGCCCGCCCCGAGTGCGACCCGCAGGTCTTGTCTCGCATTGCGCGCGGCGCCGACCGCCTCGACGAGACCCTGCGGATCGCAGCCTCGGTCGCTGCGCGGTTCGAGGAGCCGCTTGCCGAGCGTGTCGAGCTGGCCGCGAGGAGCATCGGCGAGGTCGCGGCCCGCGAGCTCGAGCTTCGCCGGGCGCTGAGCGATCGCGATGCGGCCGCCCGCGCAGCCGAGCGCGCCGCCGGCGGACGGGTTCTCGAAGACTCGGGCGATCCGGCTGAGCTCCGCAGCGGAGGCCGAGCGGCTTGTCCGGGCTCGCGTCGGAGGCTGCCGCTGCGGCGGGCGAGGCCTCGGAGCGTGCGTCGGCCGCATCGCGCGCGCTGGCCGAGTCGCGAAGCACCGAGTCGCGTCAGGTCGGCAAGCTCGTCCTCGAGCGGCTCGCGGCGCTCGGCGTGCGGCTCGAAGGGGCCCTTTCGCGTCGATCCAGGCCGCTTCGAAACCGAGCTTCGCGCCCGCGTCGACGCCGATGTCGCCCGCACCGCCGAGCTCGGCGGAACGCTCCGGCAGCTCGGTGCCGAGGAGGTGGAGCTCCGCTCGGCCGCGGCCGCCGCGGTCGAGCGTCTCTCCGCGACCGAGGTCGAGCTCGCCCGGATCGAGGCCGAGCGCGAGGACGCCGCTCGCCGTCTCGAGGCCGGCGGGCGCCGAGCCGGCCGAAGGTGACGATCGCGCCGAGCTCGCGATCCGCCTCGACCGCACCCGGCGACGCCTCGACCAGATCGGCCAGGTGAACCCGCTCGCGAAGGAGGAGTACGACGCAGAGAAGGAGCGCCTCGACGAGCTCACCGTCCAGCGCGAGGATCTCGAGCAGAGCCTGGCCGAGATCGACAAGCTCCGCCGCGAGCTCACCGAGACCGTCGAGAGCCGCTTCGCCGAGACCTTCGCCGCGGTCGAGAAGAACTTCGCCGAGGTCGTCGCGAGCCTCTTCCCAGGAGGCGAGGGCCGCCTGCTCCTGACCGAGCCCGAGGAGGAGGGCGAGGAGCCCCGGCATCGAGGTCGAGCTCCGTCCCGCGGGAAAGCGCGTCACGCGCCTCTCGCTCCTCTCGGGCGGTGAGAAGGCCCTCGGCGCCCTCGCGTTCCTGTTCAGCCTGTTCCTCTCCCGCCCGAGCCCGTTCTACCTCCTCGACGAGGTCGAAGCAGCCCTCGACGACACGAACATCGGCCGCTTCACAGCGCTCCTGCGACAGTACGCCGACCGCGCCCAGTTCATCGTCGTCACCCACCAGAAGCGCACGATGGAGGCGGCCGACGTCCTCTACGGGGTCACGATGGCAACAGAGGGCGTCTCGCAGATCGTCTCGCGCCGCCTTCCGCACGAAGTGCCGGCCGCGGCCACGGGGTAGCGATCACGAGGTTGACGTCGCGTGCCGGGCCCGCCGGGTTCGGCGCTCACGTGCCGCGGAGGTCCTGAATCGCCTATCTGGGGCGGAAGTCCTCGAAGCGTGGCGCGTACGGACCCCGTCGTCGAACCTCGGAACGCCATCTCAGCCACCGGTAGGGATGTCGAGCCCAGCGGAGATCGATCGGCTCGGTGGTCCGGAACCAACTGAGCGGAAGCCCCAGGGCACGCGGCTCGGTTTCGTCCAGCCGCCACCGCTTCCCGCCGTCCTCGACAGGAATGCTCGGCACGGGGCGATCCGGTTGATCTCCTTCTTCCTTCACGCGTCTACCGCCGAAAGCATATGGCCGCCCGAGCCACGCCGACGAACGTCGGGCGATGAGTTCGAGCCCTTGGGTGTTCGTCTGATACACCGGAAAGGCCAACTGAGAGGAGTGTGCGGTGAAATACATGCTGTTCACCTACCGGGACCCGGGCATCCAGCTCGACGCAGACCAGAGGGCTTCGATCCCTGCCGCCGTCGAGACGTGGTGTAACGAGATGGACGGCCGCGGCGTGCGGCTTCAGGGGCATGTTCTCGGCGCGGTCGGCGAAACGAAGAGCATCAAGATTCGCAACGGAGAACTGCTCGCAGACGACGGGCCCGTGGTGGAGGGGTCGATCCAGATCGCCGGTTTCAGCATCCTCGAATGCGCGGATCTCGAGGAGGCGCTCGAAGTGGCGTCGACGAACCCCGGGGCGTCGTTCGGGATTCTCGAGTTGCGGCCGTTCGCGGACTGAGGTGGCTCCCGGCCACCGGGCTGCCTCGGCGAGGCGCGAGGCGTTCCTCCCTCCGCTCGGAGTGACGAACATCCGGAGGTTCGTCGATCCTACGAACGTGAATCACGTCGCCGGAGCCCTGCCGGAGACCCTGGCCATCCTCGATCGAGGCGTAGGTGCCACCGCGGCCCGATCCGGGCCGCAGTAGAGTCGGCGGATCCCACCAGAAAGGATCACCTTGAGCATCCTTGTCCGCTTTACCGGGGCCCCGAGCATGAACGACGAGAAGTACGACGCCGTGATGCCCCGCCTCGAGGAATCAGCCGGTTGGCCGCCCGACGGCCTCGCGTTCCATGTTGCGTTCACTTCCGCTGGCAGCTTCCGGGTCAGTGAGATCTGGGATTCGCGGGAGCAGTTCGAGGCCTTCGGCGAGCGGCTGATGCCGATCCTCCAGGAGGGAGGGCGTCGAGCTCGCAGGCCCGCCGGAGCTCTGTGAGATCCACAACATGATCATGCGGTAGCGGAACCGGTGGGGTAGGCGAGGCACTGACGCTCGAGTGCCTCGCCGACTCGCCTCAGGCATCGAGCCATCCGAAGCCGAAGGAGATGGTCTCGATTCGTTGCTGCTCGGTCGCCCTCGGCAAGCTTGCCCGCGTAGAAGCTCACGCTCGACGCAGATATCGCGCTGCCAACCCGCCGGCGATCGGTAGCGTCGGGCCCATGGAGATCGTGAACCTCGGTAACACCGGATTGCGGGTGTCGCGGGTCTGTCTCGGGATGATGAGCTACGGGCCGTCCCCGAGCCGTGAATGGGCGTTGCCGGCGGCAGACTGCGGAGCCGATCGTGCGCCGGGCCGTCGAGGGCGGGATCTTCTTCTTCGACACGGCCGACGTCTACAACGAGGGTCAGAGCGAGGAGATCACCGGCGAGCTGCTTCGGCGGCTGTTCGGGACACGCGAGGAATACGTCGTCGCGACGAAGGTGCACGGCCACACGATGCCGGGCGCAGAACGGCGGCGGCCTCTCGCGGAAGCACATCCTGGCTTCGATCGATGCCTCGCTCGGGCGGCTCGGGCTCGACTACGTCGACCTCTACCAGATCCATCGCTGGGACCCGCACACGCCGATCGAGGAGACGATGGCTGCTCTGAACGAGGTCGTGCGGGCCGGAAAGGCCCGGTACCTCGGGGCGAGCAGCATGTTCGCCTGGCAGTTCGCGAAGGCCCAGCATGCCGCCGGGCAGAACGGCTGGACGCGCTTCGTCTCGATGCAGAACCACTACAACCTGATCTACCGCGAGGAAGAGCGGGAGATGATCCCGCAGTGCATCGACCAGGGCGTCGCGATCATCCCGTGGAGCCCGCTCGCGCGCGGACTGCTCGCCGGGAACCGGAGCCGGGAAGGCGAGAGGTTGACGACCCGTGCGCAGACGGATGCGTTCGGCGACACGCTCTACACGCCGGAGGTCGACATCCCGGTCGTCGATGCGGTCACGGAGGTCGCGAAGGCGCGGGGCGTCCCCAACGCTCAGATCGCGCTCGCCTGGCTCCTGCAAAAGCCCGGCGTGACCGCGCCGATCGTCGGCGCGACGAAGCTCTCCCACCTCGAGGACGCCCTCGCCGGAGAGCAGCTCGAGCTCTCGGCGGACGAGATCGCGCGGCTCGAGGCGCCCTACGTGCCGCACGCGACCTCCGGGCACTCGTGAAGCTCGAGCGCGCCCTGAGGATCGTCGACTCGGTGATCTCGGGCGAGCACGCTCCGGTGTCCGTCTTCGTGGCCGACGCCCACGGGGAGCTGGTCGCCGCCGCGACGATGGACGGCGCGGCGCCCGACACGCGCCTGAATGCGCTGCGGAAGGCGTATACCGCCGCACGCTCCGACGCCCGTACGACCCGCGAGCTCGCCGCGAAGGTACGTGGCGATGGGGCCGAGCTCGCCAGCTTCGACCCGTTCTTCACGTTCTTCTCGGGAGGAGTGGCCGTGTTCGAGGGAGACGTCCGCGTGGGTGCCGTGGGTGTCAGCGGCCTCGCCGGCGAGGCTGACGAGGAGCTCGCGCGGCAGGCGATCGACCACTCGGCGTAGGATCCGCCCCCGTGGATGCCGATCCAGTCGAGATCCGCGTGCTCGGATGCCTGCTCGAGAAGCAGCGGACGACGCCCGAGCAGTACCCGCTCACCCTGAACGCGCTCCGGCTCGCGGCGAACCAGGCGACGAACCGCGACCCGGTCGTCGACTACGACGAGGCGACGATCCGGGCGGCGCTGGACAAACTCGGCCGCCGCGGCTGGACGCGGCTTGCGAGCGGGCCCGGGAGCCGGGTCGCGAAGTTCCGCCACCTGCTCGACGAGGCGCTCGGCGTGACGAAATCACAGCTCGCCGTGCTCGCCGTGCTGATGCTGCGCGGGCCGCAGACCGTGGGCGAGCTCCGGACGCGAAGCGAGCGGCTCTACGCGTTCTCCTCGACCGAAGATGTCGAGTTCGCCCTCGCCGAGCTGGCCGAGCGCGAGCTCGTCGAGCGGCTGCCGAGGCGGCCCGGCGAGCGGGAGGAGCGCTGGGTCCAGCTCCTCGGAGCCACCGCCGCGCCGTCGTTGGCTCCGGCCGCACGACGGGCACGGCGGCGACCTCGAAGAACGCGTAGCGCGGATCGAGCAGCAGCTCGCCGAGTTGCTCGAGCGCTTGGACGTCTGACGGCCCGGGCATAACGGGCCGCAGACCGGCGTTCGAGTTCTTGTCGCTACTCGAGGGGGTTCAAGGATGCATCACGTACTTCTCGGCGAGCTCGACGTCTCGCGGATCGGGCTCGGCTGCATGGGAATGTCGGCGTTCTACACCGGCGCAGGCTCGGACGACGACGAGTCGATCCGCACGATCCACCGCGCGCTCGAGCTCGGGATCACGTTCATCGACACGGCCGAGGTGTACGGCCCGTACACGAACGAGGAGCTCGTCGGCCGTGCGATCGCCGGCCGGCGCGACGAGGTCGTGATCGCGACGAAGTTCGGGCTGATGAGCGGCGGCGTCCGCAAGATCGACAGCTCGCCGGCGACGATCCGCACGGCGATCGAGGGCTCGCTCGGCCGCCTCGGTACCGACCACGTCGATCTCTACTACCAGCATCGAGTCGATCCCTCGAGGCCCGATCGAGGAGACGGTCGGCGTGCTCGCCGAGCTCGTCGCCGAGGGCAAGGTCAGGCACATCGGCCTCTCGGAGGCGGCACCGGAGACGATCCGGCGCGCGCATGCAGTCCATCCCGTGACCGCCGTCCAGTCCGAGTACTCGCTCTGGACGCGCGATCCCGAGGCCGAGGTGCTGCCGCTCCTGCGTGAGCTCGGAATCGGCTTCGTCGCGTACTCGCCGCTCGGACGCGGGTTCCTCACCGGCCAGATCCGGTCGACCGCGGATTTCGCCGAGGGCGACTTCCGCGCGACGAACCCGCGGTTCCAGAACCTCGATGAGAACATCAGCATCGTCGACGAGGTCGAGGCGATCGCCGCCGAGGCGGGGGCGACCCCGGCGCAGATCGCGATCGCCTGGCTGCTCGCGCAGGGAGACGAGATCGTGCCGATCCCGGGAACCAAGCGCGTCTCGCGCCTCGAGGAGAACGCGGCCGCCGACACGGTCGAGCTCACCGACGGATCAGCTCGAACGGCTGACGGCGATCAAGCCGCCGGCCGGCGACCGCTACGCCGACATGAGCCCGCTCAACCGCTGACCCGCCCAGCTGAGCTCGCTCAGATCCCGACGCCGTCCGGGGTCGCGGCGAGCACCCCGAGACAGGCGGCGAGGAACCAGGCAAGCTCGATCCCGAGGAAGACCTTCTCCCAGAGCCCGCCGAGCGAGTGCGGGCGGAAGTGTGTCCTCCCGAGCAGCACGATCGGCACGAGCGCGGCCCACGAGAGCACCCGGGCGACAGGCTTCCATCCAGGCTCCCTCCTCAGCACGCGCGTCACGAGCAGGGTGCCGACCACGACGGCGAGGAACGCGATCCCGGCGAGTGCGACGTGGACCTTCGCGAGCCCGGTGGTCCTCGTGCCCACGGGGTCGTCGGGAAAGAAGGCGAGCAGCCCGGAGCAGACCGCCCAAACGGCGAGCACGGACGAGGCCGGTTCGCAGCCGCCGGGCACCGTGAGCGCGAGCGCACGGATCGCCGCCAGGCTGAGCGCGCAGCGCAGCAGGAAGTTCGCGTCCATCAGCCAGGCGTAGCGGCCGTTGCTGCCGCAGTCGCTCTCGGCGTTGTGGAGCACGCTGAACTCGGGTCGGAGGAAGACGAGCGCGATGTCGATCGCGACGTAGACCGCGGTGCCCGCGATCGCGGCGAACGCCCAGGCGCGTGCCGTCGCTCGGCGGTTCGACCCCCGGCCATCGTCGGGATCATTCCACGGACTTGACTCCGGTGCACCGGTTCCTGCAAAGTCGGGTTTCCAAGCTGGCCAACCGAAGGAGGAGCAAATGATCGCTCGTGTCGCAAGCTTCGAAGGCGTCAACGTCGCGGCCGCGCAGGCATCGATGGACGAGGCCGAGGCCATCATCCGGCCGATCCTCGCAGGGCTTCCCGGCTACGGCGGCGGGCTGGAGCTCGTCGCGGAGGACGGGAAGTTCCTCTCGATCGCCCTGTTCGACACGACTGGAGAACGCCGAGGCGGCGGAGTCGACCTTCGACGAGGAGATGCCGGCCAAGCTCGGCCACATCTTCCAGGAGTGGGAGGGCAACCGCGTTTCGGTCGACCGCTACCAGGTCGCGGGAGACGACCGGCGCTGAGAGCTGGAACCGTCGGCTCGCTGCGGCGACCGATAGCGTTCCCGGCATGGCGAGAAGCTGGGCGGAGTTCCTCGGCGATGCCGAGGGACCGTACGAGAGCGAGGTTGCCCGGCGGGGGTTCGCCTCCAGGCTGCGGGAGTCGCTCTCCCGCTCGCGCCGCGCGCTGACCGACCAGCTCGCGGTCGCGGCGTTCGACCCCGGCGACTCGGCGTCGTGGGAGCGGCTCGAGGAGGCCCTGCTCGGCGCCGACGTCGGCGTGCCCGCGACGGCGGAGCTCGTCGCGCGGCTCGAGGCGCGCCAGGACGTCACCGAGCTGTCGACGGCGCTGGCCGAGGAGATCGCGGCGCTCCTCGGCCCGCCGCCGTCACTGTCGCTCGAGGCCCGTCCGTCGGTGATCCTCGTCGTCGGCGTCAACGGCACCGGGAAGACGACCACGATCGGCAAGCTCGCCCAGAAGCTGCGCGAGCACGGCCGCTCGGTCACGGTGGGCGCCGCCGACACGTTCCGCGCGGCGGCCGAGGAGCAGCTCGAGGTGTGGGCGAAGCGCGCGGGCGCGACGTTCGTCGGCGGAGAGCGGGGCGGTGACCCCGCGGCGGTCGCCTACGACGCAGTCGGCGCCGGCGGCGACGTCGTGATCGTCGACACTGCCGGCCGCCTGCACACGCAGACGAACCTGATGGACGAGCTCGCGAAGGTGCGGCGCGTGATCGCAGGGCGCGTCGAGGGCGCGCCGCACGAGACGCTGCTCGTCCTCGACGCGACGACCGGCCAGAACGGGATCCAGCAGGCGCGGCTCTTCTCGGAGACGGCAGGCGTGACCGGCGTCGCGCTCACGAAGCTCGACGGCTCGGCGAAGGGCGGCGTCGCGGTCGCGATCGCCTACGAGCTCGGGCTCCCGGTGAAGCTGATCGGCGTCGGCGAGGGACTGGACGACCTCCGCCCGTTCGACCCCGGCGACTTTGCACGGGCACTCGTCTCCGGCTGACAGCCCGGCTCCGCCGCGCGTCGAGGAGCTCACGCAACCCCCGGCTCGACAAGCTCGAGCTCGTTCCTTCGTTCCCCCACCCGGGTGGGGAAGCTCCGCCACCCTCGTGAGATCAAGTCTACGACGCTCAGGGCCGTCTGTCTGTACCAATGCCGTCACACGTCGTACCAGTGTCGTCACACCTGGAGCCCGTCATGTTCCGGCTGAGGAATCGCATCGTGCTGACCGCCAGCCTGCGCCGTCGGCCACGAAGCCGAGCCACCTCATGCGGAGCGACGAGAGCACCCCGCCCGCCCCGTACACTGAGTCCCCGTGTTCGACACCCTTTCAGACCGTCTCGGCGGCGCGCTCGGCGGCCTCAGCAAGCGCGGCCGCCTCGACGAAGAGTCGATCTCGCGTGCGATGCGCGAGATCCGTCTGGCGCTTCCTCGAAGCCGACGTCGAGCTGGGCGTCGTCTCGAGCTTCGTCGAGCGCGTCCGCGAGCGCGCACTCGGCGAGGAGGTGCTGAAGAGCCTCACGCCCGAGCCAGCAAGTCGTGAAGGTCGTCCACGACGAGCTCACCGATCTCCTCGGCTCCGAAACCGCCGAGCTCGACCTCGGCCGCTCCTCAGTGATCCTGCTCGCCGGCCTCCAGGGCTCCGGCAAGACGACAGCCGCCGCGAAACTTGCCCGTCGGCTGAAGGAGCAGGGGCGCAAGCCGGCACTCGTCGCGGCCGACCTCGCACGCCCCGCCGCGATCGATCAGCTCGAGCAACTCGGTGCGCAGATCGACGTCCCCGTGTACCGAACCGACACGACCGATCCCGTCGTCGCCGCGCGGGAAGGCCTCGAGCGCGCCCGCGCCGACCACAGGGACACCGTGATCATCGACACCGCCGGGCGCCTCCAGGTCGACGAGGCGCTGATGGACGAGCTCGAGCATGTCCGCGACGCGACGAGCCCCACGAATGCCCTGCTCGTCCTCGACGCGATGACCGGCCAGCAGGCCGCCGCAGTCGCAACCGCATTCCAGGAGAAGATCGCGTTCGACGGCGTCGTCCTCACGAAGCTCGACGGCGATGCGCGCGGCGGCGCGGCGCTCTCGGTCAGCACCGTCACCGGCCGGCCGATCATGTTCGCCTCGACCGGCGAGAAGCTCGACCAGATCGAGGTCTTCCACCCCGACCGGATGGCCTCGCGCATCCTCGGCATGGGCGATGTGCTCACGCTGATCGAGCGCGCCGAGCAGGCCTCCTCCGAGGAGGAGACCGCCCGCTTCGAGGCGCAGATGCGGAAGGGGCAGTTCACCTTCGACGACTTCCTGCAGGCCCAGAAGATGCTCCGCCGCATGGGGCCGCTCCAGGGCGTGCTGAAGATGATGCCCGGGATGGGCCAGCTCGCCGACGCCGATATCGACGAGAACCGCCTGAAGCGCGTCGAGGCGATCGTCCTCTCGATGACCCCGCGCGAGCGCTCGCTTCCTCACGTGATCGACGGCCGCCGCCGGCAGCGGATCGCGGCCGGATCGGGCGTCGCCGTGCAGGAGGTGAACCAGCTCCTCGAGGCTCGAAAGATGATGGAGAAGATGATGGGCCAGGTCGGCAAGGGGAAGATGCCGTCGCTCCCCGGAATGCCCGGAATGTCAGGCGGGATGCCGGGAGGCATCCCCGGCGGGCCTCCTGCCGTCACCCCGCTCGAACGCCGCTCCGGCGGGAAGAAACGGAAGGCCAACAAGCGGCGTAGCGGCCGTCGGTAATCTACGGGCATGGCAGTCAAACTCCGGCTCACCCGCGTGGGCTCCAAGAAGAACCCGATCTACCGCGTCGTCGCGGCCGATTCCCGCTCTCCCCGCGACGGGAAGGTGCTCGAGATCGTCGGCCGCTACAACCCGCAGACCGATCCCTCGACGATCGTCCTCAACGAGGAGAAGATCAAGAGCTGGCTCGGAAAGGGCGCTCAGCCGACAGAGGCTGTCGCCCGTCTGATCAAGACGCAGGGCATCAGCTAGCGGCGATGGCCGAGCTCCTCGCGTACCTCGCGCGCGAGCTCGTCGACGATCCCGACGCCGTGCGCGTCGAGAGCGAGGAGCGCGACGGTGCGCTCGTCCTCTTGCTGCACGTCGCCCCGGACGACGTCGGGAAGGTGATCGGCCGAGGCGGGCGGATCGTACGTGCACTGCGGACGGTTGTCCGGGCGAGCTCTGCCAGGGACGGCCGCCGCGTGCTGGTCGAGATCGCCGCTTGACACTGACCGATCGCGTGCCCATCGGCCGGGTCGGCCGGCCCCATGGTCTCGACGGCGCCTTCTTCGTCGAAGAGCCGAGCGACGACTCGCGCTGGTTCGAGCGCGGCGCGCGCTTCCTCGCCGGGGGAGCGGAGGCCGAGGTGATCGCCGCCCGCCGCGGCGCGGGCGGCCGCCCGGTGATCAAGCTCGATCGGCCGGTCCCGCGCGGAACGCTGCTCGAGGTCTCACGCGAGGCGCTGCCCGAGACGGAGGCCGACGAGTACTACACCTTCCAGCTGATCGGCCTGGAGGTGATCGAGGACGGCGGCCGGAGCCTCGGGCGTGTCGTCGACGTTCAGCCGGGGCCTGCGAACGATTCCCTCGATCTCGGCAACGGGCTGCTGCTTCCGCTCGTCGGAGCGTGTATCCAGGCCGTGGACCTCGAGGCAGGACGTATCCTGGTCGCTCCCGGCTTCGCCGAGCCCGACTGATCCCTTTGCGCCTTGATGTCTTCACCCTCGTTCCGCACGCCTTCGCCTGGCTCACCGAGCAACGTCCGGTCGCGGCCGTTCTCGGCGGCGAGCTCGACCTGCGGCTCTACTCCTACCGCGAAACGACCCCGCTCGGCTCGGGCAGCGTCGACGACGACGCCCTACGGCGGCGGCGCGGGGATGGTGCTGCGCGTCGATGTCGTTGCCGCCGCGCTCGATGCGGCCTACGGCGGGCGTCCCGCCCATCGTGTCGTCGCGCTCAGCCCGCAGGGCCGCCAGTTGACGCAGGAAGTCGTCGAGGAACTGGCGAAAGAGGACCACTTGACGCTCCTCTCCGCCCGTTTCGAAGGCTTCGACGAGCGGATCGTCGAGCATCTCGCGAACGACTCGATCTCGATCGGGCCGTACGTGCTCTCGAACGGCGACCTGCCTGCGATGGTGGTCGTCGACGCGATCGCCCGGCGGCTGCCGGGCGCACTCGCGGCAGGCTCCGGCGAGCTCGAGAGCTTCTCGCCCGAGCTCGGAGGCGGGCTCGAGCATCCGCACTACACACGCCCCGCGGAGTTCAGGGGCTGGCAGGTACCCGACGTCCTCCTGTCGGGCGACCACGGAAGAATCGAGAGCTGGCGGAAGGAGCATGTGCGTTGAGAAACCCCATCGACCGGCTGACCGTCGGGCTCCCGCAGGGCCTGCGCGTCACGATCGACTGGCTCGTCACGATCCTGGGGGCGATCCTGATCGTGCTCGCGATCAAGCAGTGGATCATCAATCCGTACAGGATCCCCTCGAGCTCGATGGAGCCGACGCTCCACTGCGCGCTTCCCGGGCAGGGCTGCCTGGCAAAGGGCGGCCTTTTCAGCGGGTCCGATCGCGTGCTCGCCTGCCGGATCTGCTACGACATCTCGAGTCCCGAAGCGAGGCGACATCGTCGTCTTCAACACACCGCCGCGCGCCCTCCTCGCCTGCGGGACGGGCGGGGTGTACGTGAAGCGGTTGATCGGGCTGCCGGGCGACGTCTGGTCCGAGAAGGACGGCTACGTCTACATCAACGGCAAGCGGCTCGACGAGCCGTACATCAAGCCCGAATACCGTGACAACTTGACCGTGAAGCCGCTGAAGATCCCCGCGGGCCAGTACTTCATGATGGGCGACAACCGGATCGGATCGTGCGACTCGCGCAAGTGGGGGACAGTGCCGCGGAAGAACCTGATCGGAAAAGTGGTGGCGACCTACTGGCCACCGCAGCGGGTCTCGATCCAGGCGATCTTCGCGGGGCTCTGAGCCGCCGCGCCGTTCACGCCCCGGCAGAGCCGCCCGCATGCGCTACCATTCACGCCTCCCGGGGCATGAGGCCCTGAGCGGAATCTTCCCATGAGCACGATCATCCAGGAACTCGAGCGCGCCCAGTTGCGCGAAGTCCCGCGCTTCAAGGCGGGGGACACTGTCCGCGTGCACTTTCGCGTGATCGAGGGCACGCGCCAGCGAATCCAGGTGTTCGAGGGGATCGTGATCAAGCGCCAGGGCGCCGGGGCGCGCGAGACGTTCACCGTCCGCAAGAACTCCTTCGGCGTCGGCGTCGAGCGCACGTTCCCGCTGCATTCGCCCAAGATCGACAAGATCGACGTCGCCGCGATCGGCGACGTCCACCGCGCCAAGCTCTACTACCTGCGCGGCAAGGTCGGCAAGAAGGCTCGCGTCCGCGAGCTTCGCCAGCGCTAGGCGCCCCGGCGCGTTCATCGCGGGAATCGCCCGGCGGAATCGTGCAAACAGCGGCTCGGTGGCCGTTTCCGGCAATGGGCGCGAGCCGCGCTCGTGGCTATCCTCGATCTCGTGGCGCAGAGAACCGGCAAGAAGCTGCTCTCGTTCGACCGGCGGCTCGGAGTCCGCTTCGTGGCCGGCGCCGACGAGGCGGGGCGGGGCCCGCTGGCGGGGCCGCTCGTCGTCGCGGGGGTGCTGCTCGATCTCGATCGCCTGCGCGACCATCGAGTCCGGCCGCTCGCCTTCCTGAACGATTCGAAGCAGGTTCGCGCACGAGCTGCGGGAGGAGCTCTACCGAGCCGTGCTCGCTTGCGCCTCGCGCGTCTCGGTCCGCGTGTTCCCGCCCGCCGTCATCGATCGCGACGGGCTTCACCGCTCGAACCTGCGCGGGCTCCGGGAGGCGCTCTGGGCCTGCCAGCCGGCCGAGCATGTGCCTGGTCGACGGATTCAAGCTCGGCCCGCTCGCTCCGCCGCACCGGGCCGTCGTCGACGGTGACACGAAAAGCGCTGCGATCGCGGCGGCGTCGATCGTCGCGAAGGTGACCCGTGACCGCTACATGCACGCGATGGATGCCTGCTATCCCGGGTACGGCTTCGCCTCGCACGTCGGCTACATCACGCCGTCCCACAGCGCCGCAGTCAGGCGGATCGGCCCGAGCGAGATCCATCGCATGTCGTTCCGGGCGCGCTGCTACGGCGGGCTGCCCGATGTCGAGGTCGAGCTCGCAGCGGCCGAAGCCTAGGAACGAGGCGGAGCGTCGGGCGGCGCGCTGGTACCGCCTCCGCGGCTACAGGATCGTCGCGACGAACCTGTGGATCGCCGGGTTCGAGCTCGACGTGATCGCGAGCCGGGGCCGGACACTCGTCTTCTGCGAGGTGAAGTCGAAGAGCGGGTACGCGTTCGGCGACCCGATCGAGATGGTGACGCCAGAGAAGGTACGCCGCATCCGAAGGGCGGCCGAGACATGGCTCGACTCGCGTCGGAGCTACCAGCGGCCACATGGTTCGCTACGACGTGATCACGGTGCAGGGGCAGCGGCTCCGGTGTATTCGCGCGCGCGTTCTAGCTCTCGGCGAGAGCTGTCTCGCGGCAGCTTCCGGCACGACGTGCGAAGCCGGATGGGCCATGGTGGGACGGTCGGGGCTTGTGGAACGATCGTCACGAAGTTGGCACAGACCTCGGGCCGCGACGTCGGTAGAATTTGCACTGAGGGTGGCGGGTCGGCTTCCCCACCCAGGGCGGGGTAATTCCTTTTGCAGGACGCGTTCTCGGCTCTTCCAAGGTTCCTGCCGTCGCGAGGACCGCAGCCGCTGCACGTCGAACTCGAGAGACGTGGCGGCGACACAGGATGCTCTCTACGCGGACCTCGACGTCGAGCTCTCGTGGTCGGAACAGCAGCTCCCGGAACGCGAGCGCACGAAGCACGTCCATCGGCTCCACCCGTACCTCGGCAAGTTCATTCCGCAGCTCGTCGAGGAGCTCCTCCGACGCCACGTGGCCCCGGGGGGAACCGTCCTCGACCCGTTCGCCGGCTCGGGTACGACGCTCGTCCAGGCGCTCGAGAGCGGCCGCGGGGCGACCGGCATCGATCTGGCCGCGTTCAACTGCCTGTTGATGCGCGTGAAGACTGCGCACTACAACCAGTTCATCCTGGAGCACGATCTGCGCGATGCGCTCGCGCGGTTCGAGCGAGGTGGAGGCACTGTCGGCGAGGCGACCCCGTATCTCCGCGACTGGTTCGCGCCCGCCGCCGCCGCCGACCTGCTCAGGTTTCGCTCGGTGCTCGATGGCTACGAGCACGCCGACGTGCTGCGGATCGTTCTCGCCCGTGCTGCACGTTCGGCGAGGCTCACGACCCATTTCGACCTCGACTTCCCGAGCCGCCCGCAGTCCGGGCCCTACTGGTGCCACAAGCACAAGCGGGAATGCAAGCCCGTCGAGCGCGCCTCGCACTTCATCCGCCGCTATACGCTCGACACGCTCGAGCGGTTGAAGGAGTTCGCCCGGATCCGCAAGAGGGGCGAGGCGACCGTGCTGCACGGAGACGCCCGCGAGGTCGGCGCCGGGACGGGCTTCGACGCCGTCGTCACCTCGCCGCCCTACCCGGGCCTGATCGACTACCACGAGCAGCACCGCTACGCCTACGAGCTGCTCGGCCTCGATGATCTGCGCGGGCAGGAGCTCGGGGCCGCCGCCGGCGGGACGAGCAGGGAGGCGCTCGCTCGGTATACGGAGGGAATCGCGGCCGTGCTCGCGCGTGCCTCCGAGTCGCTCGACCCTGGAGCGCCGCTCCTCGTCGTCGTGAACGACCGCCGCGAGCTGTACCCGGACATACTCGAACGGGCCGGCCTGAGGCTCGATGGACGCTATCGGCGTCACGTCAACCGCCGAACGGGGCTTCGCGCCGGAGAGTATTTCGAGGACGTGCTCGTCGCTCGCCGCGAATAAGTGCGCGCGGCCAATCTCGCGCTTCGGTTCCTGCTCGAGCTGTTCCTGCTGGCGGCATTCGGATACTGGGGTGCCGGGGCGACGGGCAGCACGGTCGCGAACGTCGCACTCGCGATCGCTGCGCCTCTCCTGGTCTGCGTTCTCTGGGGCTTCTTCGTGGCTCCGCGTGCGCCCCGACCGCTACCGACCGTGCCGTGGGTCGTCCTTCAGCTCGTGCTGTTCGGTCTGGGGTGGGCTGCCCTCGCGAGCAGGGGAGAACAGACACTCGGCGCGCTGTTGTTCCTCCTGACTGCGGTCAACCTCTCGATCCTTGTCGCGCTCGGAGAGCCCGGCCGCAGCCGCGACACCGTTACAAAGCTGTGACCCTCCGGCTTCGTTGTTGTCTATACTGACAACAGATGCTCGCCAAGACGGTCACCCACGCCCTCGTCGGGCTCGACCCGCGTCGGGTCGAAGTCGAAGCGTTCCTCGAGTCCGGTGCGCCCGTCTTCGCGATCGTCGGGCTCGCTGACCGCGCTTGTCAGGAGGCGAAGGAACGCGTCCGCAGCGGCATCACCGCGGCTGAGCTCGAATGGCCCGGGCATCGGATCATCGTCAACCTCGCGCCGGCCGACCTGCGCAAGGAAGGCTCGGGATTCGACCTTCCGATCGCGTTGGCGTTGCTCGAGGCATCGCATCAGATCCCGCCCGGCTGCCTGATCGGCCACGCATCCGTCGGCGAGCTGGCCCTCGACGGCCGTCTCCGTCCCGTGCCGGGGTCTCTCGTTGCGGCCGAGGGCGCCCGCAGGAACGGCGCGCGGCGGCTCGTCTGTGCGGCCGAGTCCGGCCCGGAGGTCGCGCTCGCCGGCATCGAAGCGGTTCCGGTGCGGCACCTCGCGGAAGCCGTTGCCTATTTCCGCGGACATCGCGACCCACCTGGTCCCGACCCGGCACCGGCCGATCGTTCTCCTCCGGCACCCGACCTGGCGGATGTCCGCGGTCAGGAACGCGCGAGGAGAGTGCTCGAGATCGCCGCTGCGGGAGGCCACAACCTTCTCCTTGCCGGCCCACCGGGGATCGGCAAGACGATGCTCGCGCGGCGCCTCCCGGGGCTCCTGCCTTCCCTGGACGACGAGGAGGCCCTCGAGGTGACGCGGATCCACTCCGTCGCCGGCGTGCTCGCGGCGGGTGCGGGGCTCATCCGCATCCCGCCGTTTCGGGCACCGCATCACACTGCTTCTGCGGCGGCGATCGTCGGCGGCGGCTCGACACCTCGCCCCGGTGAGGCGACGCTCGCCCACCTCGGAGTGCTGCTGCTCGACGAGCTCCCTGAGTTCCCACGCCCCGTGCTCGAAGCATTGCGCCAGCCGCTCGAGGACGGTGCGATCGCGATTGCGCGGGTCGGCGGCCGCTGCGTCTTCCCGGCGAGATTTCAGCTCGTCGGGACGATGAACATGTGCCCCTGCGGAGGGCGAGGCGACGGGAGCGCGGCCTGCTCGTGCAGCGCCCAGCAGCTCGATCGATACCGGGACAGGCTTTCGAGGGCTCTCCTCGACCGCTTCGACCTGGTAGTTGCGCTGCCCCGGCCACGCGCGAGCGAGCTCGCGGCCGCGCCGGGCGAGAGCTCGGAAGCTGTCCGCGAGCGCGTTGTCGCGAGTCGCGGGGCACTCGCTGCGGTCGGCCCGAAGCTGACGGCAGACGCAGCGGAGCTCCTGGCTCGCGCGGTCGATCGGCTGCCGCTCTCGGGTCGCGGGCGCGCGCGGATCGCCCGTGTCGCCCGCACGATCGCGGCCCTTGCCGGGTCGGTCGACGTCCGATCCGAGCACATCGCCGAGGCGCTCTCCTATCGCTCTCCCGCAGAGCTCGCCGGTCGATGACCGAGCTGGCAATGGCGATGTACGCCGCGTCACGCGATGCCCATTCCACCGATCGCGATCGCACGACGCGCAATTTTGCGGGGTTCGTCGCGGCCTTCGACGAACAGGCCGAACGTCGCCGACTCGCCGGACCGCGGGCTTCCGGTGGCTCGGCCGGTCCGACGCGGGCTTCCCTGCGCGATTGAAGTCGATCCACGATCCGCCGCCAGGGCTGTTCATTCGCGGGTTTGCCGCCGAGTCTCTCCTCGCTCAGCCCTCGGTCGCGATCGTCGGCGCTCGGGCGTGCAGCGACTACGGGGCTCATGTCGCGCGCTCACTCGGCAGGGAGCTTGGCGCAGCGGCTGTGGTCGTGGTGTCGGGGCTCGCGCGCGGCGTCGACGGCTGGGCGCACCGCGGGTGCCTCGAGGCCGGCGGTGAGACGATCGCAGTGCTCGGCTGCGGAATCGACCGCGACTATCCGCGTGCGCACGCCGGGCTTGCACGGGACGTCGGCGAGCAGGGGCTCGTCGTCAGCGAATACCCACCCGGCGTCGCACCGGCCCCGTGGCGGTTCCCGGCGCGGAACCGGATCGTCGCCGGCCTCACCCTTGCGACGGTGGTGGTCGAAGCGCGCGAAAGGAGCGGGGCGCTGATCACGGCCGATCTCGCACTCGAAGAGGGCGCGCGAGGTGCTCGCCGTCCCAGGCGAGATCACATCTGCCCTCTCGGCGGGGTCGAATGCGCTCCTCCGGCTCGGCGCGACCCCGGTCACCTCGCCGGGTGATGTGCTCGAGGCGATCGGTGTCGAGCCGCCGAGCTCCGGACCGGAGCGTCCCGCTCCGGGAACGGCCGCCGCACAGGTGCTCGCGGCCCTCGAGTCCGGGGCCTCCACCGTCGACGAGATCGCGCGTGTCGCAGGAATGACGCCAGGCATGGCCGCGGGCGGGCTTGTCGAGCTCGAGCTCGGCGGTCTCGTCGAGGTTCGCGCGGGGATCTATCGGAGGTGATGCCGCAGTCATAGGATCGGTTCGTGAACACAACTTCATATTTCTACAAAAACATCTCAGCTAAACAACTAAACCATTCTTTCTACTACAATCTTCTACCACTTCGCAATCCAAACACCGAAATTGCAATAACCCCATCCGTTATGTGAGACTCTTCGTCAGAAGTGAGAAAATTAAAAGCGGCTCAGCTCGAGATCTGAGTTAGCCTAGATTCTGGTTCGAGCAGTTGTGTGGTTCTGTGTGTCGGGCAGGCGCTAACTACGAGAGGGGATCATGAGGGCATCAATGCGGCTTGGTGTTGTGGTGACGGTTTGCTGTTCTGCGTTGTTGTTCGTGCTTGCTGTGATGAGTAACGTGACTGGTGCTGCTCCTGCTCCGAACATGAGCGACATTTAACTGATGTATGTGCCTGCGAGTAATCCGAGCCCCGCGCAGATCTTTGTGATGCGAGACGTTGCGAACCGAATTACCGAGACGTGAAAGGAGTTCACACTGAGCGAGACTTTTTCACCTTCGACTGAGACCGCGACCTTGTGCGCTACGTGCGGGCAGTACCTCCGTGTTGCAAACAACGGACTGGCAGGTGAAGGTCACGTTCAAGTCGACCAGCACAGCTCAGTCAAACCATCCGACTCTCAGAAAGTCCTACCACTACGTCACGATCGCGACTCGCGCGATAGTGCCTAACAGCGCCGAGTCGATGCGTTAGAACCGTTGCTCCTACCAGACGAACGCCAAAGCCGTCGCCCTTTGCGGATGACCAGACCCAACCAGAGCCTCGACGCGCGCCGTGTATGTGTCCAAACAGATGATCTCGAACTCCCGAAGCTAAGCGTACGCTCGATCGCGAGCCGAGTTGCGCCCAGGCGCTGGCAGTTGCCGGAACTCGGAGCGGCAGCTCCGGCTATCGAAGTGCTGGCAGTGCGGCGAGGATGTGCCAGAGAGTGTCGACACGACGACGATCAGCGGCGAAAATCTCGCTCTCACCCCCTACTCAACTGCGTTCGACGAGCCCGAAATTCGAGAAGGCCTTCTGCCCCGCGTGTGGCGCAGAGCTACGCGAGCCAGTCAGACAAGAGTCGGACGAGTGGCAGCCGATCGAGAGCGCCGACCAGTCGCCTAGCTAGAACCACGACCCGTGTACCTCGAGACCACCGAGCCGAACCGTGTCGAGCGCGTCGTCTGGAGGTTCCCCAACGACTTCGCGATGCCCGTGTAGAGGTTCGATTTTTGTCTATGAGTGACACACACAAGAAGAAGCGTCGTGCGAAGGAACGCAAGAGCGCGCAAGCTCGCCGCGAGCTTGACCAGCGCTGCCGCCACAGAGCGAGAAGAAGTAGAGCGCCCGAAGGCGCAAGCGAGAACGAGTTCGGAGATAGTCATCGTCTCCCGCCCGCAGCCACGTATCAGAGCCATAAGAGAGAAGCACTCCGCACAGCGATCGTAAACCGCTCAGCCGAGCGAAGCGACAGCAACCGTTAAAGCAGTGTCCCTATTAGCCACTAGCGCGAGACGCAGCGATCCGACAAGCTCTTCAGCGAGCAGTTGCGCATCAGCGTGGCGAACCCTCAAAGCCGCCCAGCCCGACTCTTAAGCCACGCTAGACTTAACCCTATTAAGTCAGGCGCGAGCTCAGCCGATCTCAGCACGTGAATAAGTCATGAGAACCATCTCCTCCACTCGGAATTCCCCCGCTTTCGTGGACAGGTTTTCATTAGGCGGCTTTCTCTTCAGCGTTCACGGGTGGTTGTATCTTTTCGTAGTCGGCGGGTGAGCGTTGTCCGAGGGTGCTGTGGCGTCGTTCGCGGTTGTAGAAGACCTCGATGTAGTCGAAGACCTCGGTGCGGAGCTCGGCCTTGGTCGGCCAGGAGCGGCGGTTGATCAGCTCTTTCTTCAAGTCGCGAAGAAGCTCTCGGCGACGGCGTTGTCGTAGCAGTCGCCTCTTCTAGCCCATCGATTGGGCGATGCCGGCGGCGCGGGCTTTCTGCCCGAAGGCGAGGCTGACGAATTGGCTGCCTTGGTCGGAGTGCCAGATCAAGCCCTCGCTCCGGTTTGCGGTGTGCGAGCGCCATCTGCGAGCGCGTCGGTGACGAGCTCTGCTCGCATGTGGTCGGCCATCGCCCAGCCGACGATCCGGCGGCTGTACAAGTCTTGCACCGCGACGAGGTAGAGCCAGCCTTCCCAGGTGCGCAGGTAGGTGATGTCTGCGACCCAGCAGCGTTCGGTGCTCCGGCGGCGAAGTTCCTATCGAGCGAGATCGTCCGCGACTCTGACACCTGGCACCCGGATCGTCGTTGCCTTCCACTTCTTCGTCGATCAGGCCGGAGAGGCCTGCCTTACGCATCAGCCGCTCGACCCGTTTGCGGCCGATCCGCTCGCCGTCGTCGAGGACGAGGTCGGACCAGATCCTGCGGTGACCCGTACACCTCACGGCGTTTCTTGTGGAGCTCCCGGATCCGCTCGGTCAGCCTCGCGTCCTCGACCGCGCGCGGCCCCAGGTGGCCGTCTCGTCCAGGCGTGATAGCCCGAGCGGCTGACCTCGAGCACGCTGCACATGATCGCGATCGAATGCGAGGCCTTCTCCGTGGCGATGAACCGGTACGTGCTCACCGGGTCCCGCCTTCCCTGGCGAAGAAGGCCGCCGCTTTTTTTAGGATCTCCCGCTCCTCCGTCGATAACCCGGTTCTCACGACGAAGCCGACGCAGCTCCTCCCGCTCTCTCGAGCGTCAGCCCCTCGGCCTTACCCTCGTCGACATCGAGCTGGACCGCACCAGTTCCGCAGCGTCTGCTGCGACACCCCCAGCTCACGCAGCGAGCTCGCGATCGACTGCGGTCGCTGCTGCGCAACAAGCCGAACAGCTTCCAAACGAAACTCCCGTGAATACGGCGGGATCTTCGGCATGACAGACATCCTTCCCGACCGAGACGGCGCTCAGTCAGCAGATGTCCACCGAAGCGGGGGAACTCCAGCCGTTTCGTTTTCTGTTCTTCGCTGTCCCTTTCTCGATCGTACCGATCTTCGTCGCGCACGAGATCTAGAAAGTTAAGCGGAGATCCGGTGCGGCTTATCGGATCTTCCTCGGCTCGCTCAGAGTCCTTATCGTCGCCGTCCTCCCTGCGGTTCCCGCGCAGGTCGTGCCCGTGCAGCCCAACCTTGCGCTCGCAACACGCGAATGCCCGTTCTGCAAGGAGCCGATGAGACACGACACAGCGTTTGTCCCCACTGCCGTCGTGGCTGCGAATCTTGGGTGTTCGAGAGCGGCCGGTGGCGAGCGAGGTCGGAGAAGCTCCGTACGAGTTCGTTGAGGCGACGCGCGAGTGCGTACCGCTCGCGTAGTCGTCGGCCAAGGCCTAAGAGCTCCTTTCACAATGAGGTGTTCCTGAGGCGTCGGTAGCAGACGATGCAGCAGCCGATCGCGAGGAACGCTTCGTGGATCTCAGCTGCGGCGGTCGTAGCGGACGAGCAGTCGTTTGAATTGGTGGAGCCAGGCGAAGGTGCGCTCGACGACCCAGCGGTGGCGGCCAAGCCCGGAGCCGTGTTCGGTCTTGCGACGTGCGATCTCCGGTGTGATGCCGCGCCTTCGGAGCTCGCGGCGGCGGTCCTCGTAGTCGTAGCCGCGGTCGGCGCAGACGCGATCGGGGCGACGGCGTGGCCGGCCGACCTTGCCCCGGACCGGCGGCACCCGGTCGACAAGCGGGATCAGCTGGGTGCTGTCATGGCGGTTCCCGCCGGTGAGCGTCCAGGCGAGCGGGATCCCGGTGGCATCGACGAGGAGATGATGCTTCGACCCGTTTCTGGCTCTATCAACCGGGCTCGGGCCCGTCTCGGAGCCCCCTTTTTCGCCTGCACATGGCTGCCGTCAGCAACCGCACGCGACCACTCGATCTCACCCGCTGCCTGCAGACGCGCGAGCAGCACCTCGTGCAGCCGCTCCCAGACACCGGCCTTCTGCCACTCGTCCATCCGCCGCCAACAGGTCACCCCGGACCCGAAACCGAGCTCGAGCGGCAGATGGGGCCACGAGATCCCCGTGTACAACACGAACAAGACCCCCTGAAGCGCCTGCCGGTCAGGCAAGCGCTTCCGGCCCGGATAGCGAAAGCGCCGCTCCTTCACCGGCAACAGCGGCTCAACCAGCCCCCACAACTCGTCCGAGACGATCCACGGCGCAGTTGCCATCGGCACCCCTCTCAGCTTGACGACGGATACCGACGGCATTCGTCACCAGCGAGCAGGTCCCTTCATTCCGAAAGGAGCTCTAAGCATAGGCGACACGCGGGCGCCTTGCTTCGCCGGCGATGATCTCCCGGAGCTGACCACAACACGTTCTCGTGCGCGTTGCACCCCCTTCGGACACTCCTCAGTTTGCAAATAGTCTTCGCGCGGAATACCGAACTACCGGACGCCTACTAAGAGGCTCGGGAGGGGAACTCCGCTATCTGAACGGCGTCCCCAACCGAGACCGCGTCCGCTGACGAAGCAGCATGCGCCTGTTCGCTCACGCGGACGACGAGTTACCCGTCAACCTCGTGCCTACCTCGGCGGTAATGACGTTGACGACCTCGAGCGTGTCGTGGCCGCGATGTATCCGGTCACCAGGCGCCCATATTGGCGTGCCGACTCGGAACGGGCCTAGGTCATCGCCGGTCTCGGTCAGAAGCTTGTAGGTCGGCATCCCCGGTTTCCCCTTTCGGTTGTCCTGAGGCCGGACGATGTCGGAGGCTACCGCGCTGGGACGGCGCTATGCGCCGTCCCCCAGACTGCCGTTGCTCCCTTCCCCCTGTGCCGCTGCGGGCAGCGTAGAGCGACTCGGCGGGCGTGTCCGTAATCGCCGTCACACACGCTCTGTCTAACCGTCGCCACACGCTTCAAGGCGCAAGCGGGAGACAGATACCGGGATGATCTCGTCTCACGCTCGCGGCCACGTGCGCAGTGCGACTCAAGGGGAAGCACGCCGCGCGGCGATATAAACTGTTCGTCGATCGAAGTAGCCTCAACCGTCCGAGCACGACAGCAGTTTCTAGCGAGAGACGGCGCGTCGCCAGTGCGCGCTGTCTCCGCTTCTCTTCCTCTCTCCCTTTACGCGAGCTTGATTGTTCCGTGTCCCACCGCTGTTCCGAACTGGGCAACCAGTGGGGCGTTCTTGCTCATGTTGCATTTGCCTTTCTTCAGGTTCCAGGTTGTATAGAGGGGGCCGACGCCGCCGAATGTGAGCGTAGTGGTAAGGGTTCCGCTGATGCCTGTGTAGGCTCCGGTGCCGTCGGAGAGGGTGATCGGCCCGGTAGCGCTGAATATCCGTCTGGGCAGGTTACGTCGCTCTCTACCGTAGGTCGAGCGTTGTTCGATGCCTTGTCGAGCCCTCTCTTGCTCAACTTTGAACATTCCCTTGTTCAACGTCACATCGACGAAGTGGCCTTTCAGATTCGGCTTCCCATTCGCCCGGACAGTACAGCACCTTTCCATGGTCACAGATCGCGCCGCCGATCACGATCGTGCCTCTAGTATCGTTACCGACCTTCACAAAAATGTCGATCGGCCCTCCGCTCGGCTCATCGCGATCCCTGACGGTTCGGCGCTCACCGACGAAACTCCTGCGAACGCAAACAGCAGCAGGCTTGCACGATTACAAAGATCCACTTTTGCAGCTTCAAAGGTTCCTCCTCGACTATCGATTTTTCATCCCGTCGCACGCCGGCGTCCGTCACATCGTCTTTCCATCGATCACCTGCCCGACTGAGCTTACGACTCTCAACGCCCAGCGTTGAATGAGGCGAGGGACGTTGAGCCGTTGCGTGAGAGACGCCGGCGTCTCAGTCGGCGTTACGATGGTCGTGGCGTCTTGCTAGTCGCAGTCCTCAACATGTCTCCAACTTGCAGCAGCCTCTGTCGTCTGCGCTCCCTTTTCGTCGTCGTCGAACATGATGCGTCGCGCTCTTCGTCATCGAGTAATTCCTTACGGCTTGTCCCAAGTCGACATCTCGAAAGATAATAATTTACTCACCTATAAGCTCAGTCGATGTGCTCGTTCTTCAAAGATCCAGATCCAGTAGTTGAATACGAGTCCCTAATCGACGCGATCTCGTAAGGCATACTCGCAGTCATCAAGAAGCTACGTGTCCTGGAACGATCCTCCGGCAGGTGCGCGTCCTTTGCAGGAGTTTAGCTTGCTGAAAATACAGTCGAAGCATAAATCTCACGTTCACTGATATATCAGCGCTGCAGCATTCCTAGTTCGATTCTTCGCTCTGTTTGAACCGGATAAGCAGGCGCAGACTATCTCTAATGCCCACGCTGGAAAGAAACGTTACGACAGTATCGATTATCTCGTCCCTATTGAAGCACAATAAATATCACGTTCTCGTGATATCAGGTGTTGACGAGCTCGAACGCTAGCAGCAAAAAGAAACTAAAGAACGATCGACGAAAGAGATAAAGATCATAAAAGCGCATACGAAGACACAGAACTCTCTTTGAGGAAGAAGTCAAACGAGACCCAGAATAACGTCAGTAATCAGAAGATAAAACAGTCACATACATCGTCGAAGCACACCTCATAACTTCACGCTGACTAGACCTCTCACGAAGGGACTGCTAAAAATTACAAACCAACCAACCATTCATTGCAAAGCTCGAGTCCGAAAGCAAAACCCAAGCTCGAAACTCTCATCGCGTCTAAGATGCAACCAGTAGGAGTAGATCCTCGACGTTCGACATGCCGAGTCCAAGCTTGAAACAAGCAGTTCGTTGAGAAGCGTCTGACGTTCTTACGCGATCGATCGACGATGTTGTCGCTTCAGCAGAGGCTCAGCTCCGGCTCCCAGCTCGTCCTTCCCCCAGCGCGTGTCTTCTGCGAAACGCGAGTCCAGACGCAGACCCTATAATCAACTTTACTCGCCACGTCGAGAGGCGACAGTCCCCTAGTTTACAAGCTCGTGTGTTGAATGCAGTTTCGCATGAAGCGTCAAACCCAGTTCTACCCCTTGCCCCAATCGTTCAGCAAGATTAAAAATGCATTGTTCAATACTGTAATAGCTCCAGCGCCCGCTTAGCGCGCTGAGTACTTTACGTGCTGTTTCACCCATACGCGTCGATGTAGTCGTCGATCCGGCGTCGATGCACGCAGGTCACGCGCGAGCCCGTTAGCGTCTCGAAAGCTCGACGTGTTCGCCACACTCCTCGCGCGTCGCTTAACCGCGGTTCGCGCATCGAGCTCGGCGCCTAGCAACGTCTCAAGTTCGCCATGTTTGCCCTAACCTTCGAGAGCGCGTTATCGCGCTCACGCACGAGTCGTCCAACCCATCCTTGCGAGACGCCGTTCGCGCGGACCTCGTCGACCAGCTTCACGTCGACGCACGCCAACACGTCTTCACGCACTCAGAGAGCCGTTTACGACCGTTAAGTGACTAATCGCTCGTCTTCGATCGAGTCTCGCGCCACCGCTCGAGCATACCTCCCCATACCTCGTTGCGCTCTAATCGCTCCAGTCGAAATCTTCCTTGATCGTTTTTCTCTATGTACGCACTTGGTATCGACACGAGTACGTAAACGTGCTCCGTCGTAAACCTCAGTGTAGTCCTCGACACGTCACTGTGTCGTATGAACTACGAAACGCGCGTGCGGCGGCCTAGTACGATTATCTCGCTGAAGCTGTCAGCATGCTGACGATAAAATCCCGATAAAATCAGCAAATCTCTCAATCGTCGCCGTGCGTTGCGGATAAAGAAGATACCTCAACCTGACGATGATATCATTATCTCACAACGTGTTGTGATGGGTTCCTGTGAACGCTCTTTTACCGTATGTGCCTACAACCTTCAGTCCGTCTTCGTTCCCGTCAGACAACGCTCACACGTTGACAATGAGCACGCGTACTCGATGCGCTTGCGTTTAAGACTACGCCCAGCGCCACTGATCAATATATGTCGATGACGTCACTCTTATCGAAGATAACGTTGAGCACATAACCTCACGCTGTAAGTTAGAGCGTCGCGCTTCCCATACGTTCCGTGCATTCTCGTCGCCGAGTCGTCAAATCCTCGACAAGCACAACGATACTAACACCTTAAAACAAATCAAAGCTGTATAGGTCAAGATGTCGAACAACTAGAAAACACTCAAAAAAATAGTTCTCATCCATAAATGAGATCATGTCACCGATCGTGAACGTCAAAATGTCCAACGTTCAAACGTCGAACACCTTGAAGCCGTCGTCTGTGAAACAAAACGTTGATCGTCTCATCCAGCGCCTTCTCGCGCACCTCGAGCAGCGTTATCTCGGAATCCCAAACAGCCCATCATCGACAATAACAAATCACAAATCACCGCTAAGTATCGTCGCTGACGCAGAAGTCAAACCTGTATCCTCGAACGCACAGCAGCAATCAAAACACATACCGACGTCGTCGCGTTCGAAACTCGCGCATCTCGTCAACAACCTCGAAGTCCCTAGCGTCAACATCGTTAACGCATTTCGCCACAACGTTACAAACATCGTTCACATACTTAACTTCACCACAAATCTTCACCTATTCCCCAGCATCGCGGAAACGTCCTTGTCATCATCGCTGAAGACTCGCCGCAGCTTGAATCCGCGGGACTCATCACTGCCTCAAATCTCGGCAAAGTACCACATCCCATTCTCCTGTATCTGTGCCGCTAGTTCTTCAGCTTCCATCATGTTCTTCTTCGGTTATTCGTTGTCCAATCAGAGTCATCGTACTCAGCAAAAATCTCGTGAACCCGTTTACCGCCTATTACGTCATCGGCAGCAGCTCCTCAACGAGCAGGATACCGATACGTCGAACCGATCACTGTCAACCATTTCGACCGCAAGTCCCTTGCAAAAGACGAACTAGGCATGCGCGACTCGTGGCCCAGCGAGAATCCGGGCGCCCTCAGTCGCGAAGTCAAGGTCGGTAGGCCCCGCTCCTCCTTGGCTTCAAGCTCGCCGAGGTATTCGCGCTCTGTGCGGCGAGCGGAGCGTCGAGGATCCGCTGCGCGTCGAGTTCATCAGCCGGTACCCCATAAAACCCAGATGCGGGATAGGCGCCGAGGAACTCGTCGATGCGCTTTTCGGCCGCGGGCCGGCGAGGCGCAGATCGCCTTCCTTTCAACAGCTCTCCGTGTAGCAGCCGGCCAAAGAGGCGGATACATCGCGTTCGCGAGAGTCGGCGACCGCAGCTTTCTCCGGTTCGGAACGTGCGTCGCGATCGCTCTGTAGGTCTTGCCAGGCCTGATCGAGACGAGCTTGATACGCGCCCCGAAGAAGTAGTGGCAGGCGGCATCGCCCACTTCATCGAGAGCCACCCGGAGCCGCTCCCGCTGCATCCACTCCTCGAGTTCGGCTAGGCGCTCGCCGGCCTCGGTGGTTCGTCGTCGTTCACAGTGGCCATTCCGTGGTAGCGGAGGGCCGCCACGACCCGAGCAGCCCGAACGGGAGCGCGCCCAGGTGACTTCTGGCAAAACCCACGAGCGAGTAATGAACACTCGCGAGCCGCCCTGCCTCTGAGTCGCGACGTCGGAGTCGTGGCCGCGGACGGCTCCAGATCCAACGGTCTCGGACAGGTGCCCCAACGTCACGCAGCGGTTCCAGGCAAGCGGCACTACCGGCACGCTCACCCTTTCACGCTCGGACGTCAGCCCGACCAGACCGCCCCTCACCGCAGCGACGCGGTCGACTGACACATCGCCACACCTAGTCACGCCGCTTCGCTCCGACGCTGAAACCTGTGAGCGCAAGCCGCCGCAGAACCACGTGATCCAGCTCGCAATGGCATCCCGGATATCGAGGTCATCGCGCGCCCAGACCGTTCCGGTGACACCGCAGACCGAGCAGTCACCTTTGCTGAATATCTGCGGAAGGTCGCTCAGGAACGGCTGACGTCTCACGCGCTCTCCTCGAGTTCTAGTTCTCGTTCGAGATGGCTACGCATCGCGTAGCGGAGTTCGCCGCTGACGCTTCGATCGTGACGTTGGGCCAACTCGAAGAACCGCTCGGCGAGCTCTTGTTCGACGCGGGCACTGACGAGCGGCCAGATTTCTGCTGTGTTCTGACTCATTCAGAAATGCTCGCTCGTCGGATCGCGAGTGCGTGTCCCGGTTCTCATGCCGCGACACGCGCCGACGAGGCGCTTGATTCACTAAAAGGGCGTCCGTCGTCATCGAGACGTTCCTGCCAGGCATCAGGCATATGCTGTGTCCGGTGCCCGGCACACTTCTCCGGTGGGGACGACGTAGCGAACCGCATCCCGCCTCCCTCGATTTTGAAAGGAACTCGATGACGCAATCGATTCTCAAACAGAAGGCCTCAGGCCCCCACGTGGGCTCGTACTTGCCATGCCTTCGTCGCCCATCCTTGAGGGCGACTCGCTAGTTGCATCGCTTCCCAAGGACGAGCACGGCAACCTTGTGCTCGCCAATCAGATTCGGGAGGAGTGGTACCTCGATGCCCTCAAGGCATGCGAGGACGAGCTGACCACGGATGACCTCGACCAGATGACGATTCTGACCGAGCGCAAGGCCGAACGCGAGCGCACCGGAATGAACATAGAGGCTTGGTTCGAGCCGCCGCGGAACGCACGTCGACGCGCGATCGTGAAAGCAGTTCGTGCCGTGCAGAAGGAACGAAGAACGCGAACCGCGTCGAGCGCTTCCACCGCGTCCGTATCTGCGAGGACAGCATCGCCCCGTTATCGAAGCCGCGAACGGTCCGGAAGCCGTAGACGCTCGGCTTCCTCAGGTCGCTCCAGTTCCAACGACCCAGAGCCACCAAGTCCTCGCTCCTGCGAGGCTCCGGATTGCGAGCAGGCCGTTACCGGCCGCCGCGTCAGGACGTGTTCTGATCTCTGTAAGAAACGCCTAGAGCGGATCGAGTCCGCAGCATGGCCTCCAGGGTTTCGAGGAGGCCGAGTCGGCCCTGTGGAAGCTGATCCGTCGTGGGCACGAAAACCCTGACAACGCGTTCCTGCGGATCGTGCAGGCGTGGCCGGTTGCAGCATGAACGCCGATCCGAAGGTCGTCGCGAGGCTCGAGGCGCGCGTCGCCGAGGTCGAATCGGCGCTTGAGCAACTCGTCCAGGGTGAAAACCGGAGACGCGAGGTTATCTCGGGCACGTCGGAACGTGCGGCGTGCGAACGAAGCGAACAAGCTGGCGGCGACGCTCGATGTCGACCGTGCTGTGAGTCGGTTCAAACGGCATCAAGAGCTCGGCGATTCGCCGGTCTACTCGATCCCAAGTCTCGTGAGGGCCGCGTAATGAGCGACGAGCCGATCGTGTTCTCGCCCGACCTAGCTAGAGCCGAATACGGGCTACGGCTTCGCGCACTCGTGGACGTGATGCCGCGCCAGGTGAAGTGGCTTGTTCCCGGGATGATCCCACTCCGGACGTTGACGCTCGTCGCCGGCGTTGGCGGACTCCAGAAGTCGACCTGGCTCGCCGCGATAGCGGCTCAGGTGTCGAGCAGGAAGCTCAGCAGGCCAGCGGATGTGATCTTCGTCTCGCTCGAGGATCCCGCCGCCGAGGTGATGCGTCCGCGTGTCGAGGCGGCGAGGGCGACCTGGCCCATGTGCATGAGCTCGTCGTCGGTGACGGCTACGAGACGTTGCGGCTCCCGACCGACACGGAGGACCTGGCGCGGCTCGTGTGTGAGTGCGAGGCGCGGCTCGTGATCGTCGACCCGATCGTCGCAGCAATCGAGACCGAATACGACAGCCATAAGGATCTAGCATGTCGAGAGGCGTGCTCGGTCAGCTCGCGGCGCTCGCCGAGGAAGCGACCTGCGCCGTGTGCATCGTCGGTCACTTGAACAAGGCGCCATCGAAGGACGCCTACCTTCGGGTGGCGAACTCGGTCGCGTTCTGGAACGCGAGCCGGAGCGTCGTGCTCGTCTACCGAAGACCAGCACGACCCGGACGAGCTCCAGCTGATCGCGCAGAGGAAGAGCAACTCGTCGCGGATGCGCGCGGTCGAGCGTCACAGACTCGAGAGCGTGATCCTCCCCGACACGCTCGACGCTGAGAGCGAGAAGCCGATCGAGACCTCGCGGATGGTGTTCGTCGAGATCGCCGACGACGTAGACGGCGCCGATGTTCTGGCTCCAGCTCTGACCGTGATCAGGCCGGTAGACAGGCGAGGCCGAGGACTGGCTCGAGTTCGCTCTTGCCGACGGTGGCTGGCACGACTCCCAGGGGCTGAAGAAGCTGGCTTCGTTTCCCGGAGCGGACGCTCCAACGAGCATCGAACGAGCTTCGTGTTGAGACGGATCGACGCAGTTTCCCGTCGGTCACGTGGTGGCGGCTACCTCACTCGCGCCACGCTTCTACCACCGAGGATGGCGCGACTGTAGGAACAGCTCAACAAAGCCAAATACCTGATGCTGAGAACACAGTCGCGCCAACTGTTGGTGATGGCACGACTGACGGCGCGACTGGCGCGACTGACCCTCTCGAGGCGATCGGAACAGCCAGATGGGACGAGCTCGCCAATCTCGCAGAGGAGGCGTCGTGAGCGAGAACGAGCACACGACCCTCGAGATGCTGATAGCGGCCGAGATCACTGAGGACTCGCCGGCCGCTCAGGCTGTTCATGAAGGACCCTCCGCCGGAGTGAACCCGGACTTCTACGACACGCCGCGCGCCCAGACGTTCTTCAAGGACCGTCCCGTCTTAAGTGTCGTCGACGAGAAGAAACTCGGGCGGCCTCACGGCAAGCTCGGCGAGAAGGCGACCACGATCCGTCAGTGCGTCCTCGAGCTCACGACGGTTTTCACCACGATGACCGTGCGCCAGGTCTTCTACCAACTCGTCTCGCTCAGGGTCGTCCCGAAGACCGAGAACGGCGGCTACCGCCCTGTGCAGGAGCAGGTACTGAAGATGCGCCGCGAGGGCGTCCTGCCATGGAGCTTCATCGCCGACCGCACCCGGTGGATGCGGAAGCCGGATTCCTACGACTCGGTCGACGACGCGATCGTCTCGATGCACAGGACGTACCGGAGGAACCTATGGCCGGACCAGAACGTCCGGATCGAGGTCTGGCTCGAGAAGGACGCGCTCGCCCGGGTTGTCGCGCCGATGACGAGCGCTTGCGATATCCCGCTCATGGTCTCCCGTCGTACCTCGTCGGCAACTTCCTCCACTCGGCCGGACAAGCCGCTCAGAACGCGTGGGAGCGTGATCAGACCGAGACGATCGTCTACGCCCTCTACGACTTCGACGCCGCCGGCGCTCGCGCCGCAAGGACGATCGAGGCCGGCCTTCGAGAACACCGAGGGGACGCACCAGTCACGTTCGAGTTGCTCGCGCTCACATCCGACCAGATTGACGAGTGGGAGCTACCGACCAGACCGGCGAAGGCCACGGATCCAGAGGCGCACAAGTTCGGGTCAGAGGCGTCGAGCTCGACGCGATCCCTCCGGACAAACTCACCGAACTCGTCGACGAGGCGGTACGTCAGCACATCGACGCGGACGCCTCGAACCACGAGCGTCTCTCAGAGGAATCCGAGCGGTCTTTCCTCGAAGAGCTCGTAGAAGGCAGGCGCGATGACGCCGCGTGAGAACGCCGAGGCGAAAGGTCTCCGATACCTGACCCAAGGCCGGCTGGTCATCACCCATGTGAGCGAGAAGGCATCCGCGCGACGTGCCGCGGTTCCGGTGAACTCCACTCGGTCAGATGGCTCGCCAGCGCTGGGTGGTCATGCTCCTGTTCCGCGCGGTCACGTTGCAGCCACTTCGTCGCGCTCCATTCGGTCACCGTTATCGACCCGATAGCCCGATGAGCGCGGCCGAACCTACAGCCGTGAGTCCGGTGGCGCTATTCCGGATCGAAGATCGCTTCGAGCGTCTTACGGAGCTCGGTGATTTCGTCGCGGAGCTCCGGCTTCGCGCTGTCGGGCGGTGCTTCGGCCGCCACGCTCATCAGTGCGAGTTGCTGGGGGACGTTCAGGGTCACGGCGCCGCGTTCGCTGTGGAAGAGAAGCTGGTCAGCGAGCGTCATAGCGTCAGCGGTTCCGCGGCTGGCTGCGAGGTGGCCCAGAGCCTTGGCAGCGTGGTCGTGCAGCGTGACGCGCTGCCCGTTGAGCTCGAGCGTGACGGTCATCTTCCCGACTGGTACCCACCGTGCGGATGCGCACTCATTGGCGGAGGCGCCTCGAGGCTATCTTGCCGTCGTGAGCGACCGTCTCCTCGAGGCCGGCGAAGTCGCCGCGATGCTCTCAGTTCCCGTCTCGTGCGTGCGTGAAGCGAGACCGCGCCGGCCAGCTACCGACCATCACTATCAAGCGCTATCAGCGCTACGACGAGCCGACGTCCGTGCATCAAGTTTAGTTCCAGAAGTCGAGCGAGATCGCTCTCGTATCGCGCCGCCATGTCCCGGAAGTGACATCAATCGCGTCACGTCGCGTCACTTGCGCGCGACTGATGATCGGCGTCGTCTCCGCGCAGCGGTTCAATAAGCACGTTACGCACCGTACATCCATAAGCTTGCGCACGGCCCTCGTGGGAATCGGGTTCGCGCCTTAATCGCCGTTCTCGACCACGAGGGCCGCTGTGCAGGAGAGGAGCCAGAAATGGCAACTCCAACCAGGACGTGGCCCGCTTACGAGACATCGAGCATGTCTTCGGCCACATAGCTCATGCGTTCGATGCGTCGAGACCGTCAAGTGTAAGTACGCGCGGCTCATCGACTTCGGCGTTGCGCCATGCACGAGGAACAAGGACGACCCAGCGACTCTCGCGGAACTGGGCGCGTTGTGTGCTTCGCGGCGCGACTTCGCCTCCACCTTGACTCGATCAACGTCGATGTGAAGGAGATCGAGAAGATGGCTCAGGAGTTGGCGCTTGACTCGATAGTCGGGGCCGACTCGATGGCAGCTGTGCTTACAGACGCTGTAGTGCGAGGCGCAGCGCAAGAACTCGAAGCCATGGACGACGTCACCCTCGATCTGGGTTCTATTCTGTCTCAACTCCGAAATGGAGAACGCTCCGAACTGCGGGAGTCACGCCGAAGGCGCGTAGTCTCGAAGGCGGCTTGCGTTCACCGAGTTTCCACGCGATGGATTCCTCCTGACGTGTTCGGGGCAGCGTTCAACAGGCTCACCGAGACTTGGCGGCCGATGATGCCTAGCGGAGCGGCGGTGATTGCGTACCACGGAGCACGCGTATCGTCTACCGGGTGAAGTACAGCGACAACGACGGGAAGCGTGCATGGAGACGATCGGCGCGGCCCGGGATGGCTTGACTGCTCGCGGAAGACGCTAGCTGAGGCCGAGCTCCGCGAGCGCCTCGTGAAGGTGGATACGGAGGGGCTCGCGCAAGCCGTCTCCTCTCACGTTCGAGAAGTACGCGTAGACATGGTTCTTGGAAGAGCCAGAGCCGCCGCCGGTGTAAGTCCCATACGTGAGCGCTTACAGGAACGTCTAGCTGCGACCGGCTCGAGGCGAGCTTCGGCACGTCGTGATGCAGAAGATCCGTCCGCGTGACGTTGCCGAGTACGTCCGGTACTCGATGACCGCAAAGCGGCAGAGGACGGCGGAAGACCGTTGAGCGCGAAGACGGTGAACCTCGATCTGACGGTGCCTCACGGCTCGTGATGGACGCTGCGAAGCATGAGGAGCTGATCTATTCGAGCCCGTGCGAGAGCGATGGAACGCCCGAAGACGAAGCGAAGCGTCACGGATCCTCTAGACCATTGAGGTCGCACACATTTCGCAGGCGTTCACCGATGACCGAGCCCGCGCCGTGTTCCTCGTCTTGATGTTGACAGCGTCCGTAACTTCGAGCTTCGCGGCTTGAAGTGTGAAGCGACGTCGATCTCGTCGAGAACGTCCTACGGGTGCGCAACTCGAAGCACGAGCGGATGAGCGGCTGATCGCGCTGTCGAAGACAGCAGCCGAGACGCTCTGGCAACATCGCCGCGGTCGGCGTTTCACGGGCGAAGGCGAGTACGTCTTCGTCTATCCCGAAGATCAGCTCGAGGCTCAACCCTGTGTGGTTCGCGAAGGAACTCCGCGCGGCGTTCAAGACCGCGGATCGATGAGTACGTGCGTCCGTTCCACGATCTCCGGCATTCGAGCCTGACGGAACGAGGCCGCGGCGGGCTCGAACCCGATCGCGTTGATGACGAAAGCAGTCATTCATCGATGGCGACTACCCGCATCTACCTGCACTTGCTCGCGGACAGTGTTCCGGCCCGAGGCTGATGCGCTCGAGCAGCGTCTACTGGCGGTAGAACCTTCTACCCGTCTGACGTGACTTCAGATGACGTTCGCGTCACCTGAAACGGCTATTGATGCCGTTTCCGTACTCTAGAACCTCGCGTCTCCTTCAACTTCATATTGGCTCGCCCAGCCGTTGCCCGAGGTGCCCGAGGGCTCGGTCTCGGGTCCTGTCGATGTCGTCGTCGTTGGCGGCGGAGTCACGGGCTGCTCATGCGCTCTCACCCTCGCCCGAGGTGGAAAGCGAGTGAGGCTGCTCGAGGCGCGTGAGATCGCCGGTGGTGCCAGCGGCCGCAACGCAGGCTTCGCGCTCCGTGGGCTTGCGCTCGGGTACGACGAGGCCCGGGAGAAGCTCGGGGCGGCGGAGGCGCGGGCCGCCTGGCAGCTGACGGAGCGCGGGCTCGACGCGATGGAGGCGCTGGCCGGCGATGCGTTCCGGCGGGTCGGCTCGCTCCGTCTCGCCGTCGATGAGGCCGAGCGCGCGGAGCTCCGGAGCGAGTACGAGGCCCTCCGTGAGGACGGCTTCGAGGCCGAATGGCTCGATCCGGTGCCGGAGCCGCTGCGGGCGCTCTTCGCAGGCGGCTTCGTCCATCCCGGCGACGGCGCGCTCGATCCTGCCCACTGGGTCAGGCGACTCGCGGGCCATGCAGCCGCCGCCGGGGCGCAGATCGCCCTCGGGCACACGGTCGACCGTGAAGCCGTCGACGCGCTCGAGGCAGACGCGGTCGTGCTCGCCGTCGACGGGTTGACAGACGTGCTCGCTCCCGAGCTCTCGCCCTGGGTCGCACCGATGCGCGGGCAGGTCATCGCCACAGACCCGCTCCCCGAGCGGATCTACGACCGGCCGCACTACTCCCGTGGGGGTTACGACTACTGGCAGCAGCTCGCGGATGGGACGTTGATCCTCGGTGGCCGCCGTGACACGAGCCTCGGCACCGAGCAGACGGCCGCGGAGGAGACGACCACCTTCATCCAGGATCAGCTCGACTCGTTTGCCGACGAGCTGATCGGGCGACCGGTACCGATCGCCCACCGCTGGGCCGGCATCTGGGGCCAGACGTTCGATCTGTTGCCGTTCGCAGGCCGTCTTCCGGGCAGCGATCGGCTCTGGGTCGCGGGCGGCTACTCGGGACACGGCAACGTGCTCGGCTTCGCCTGCGGCGATCTGGTCGCGAGAGCCATCCTCGGAGCGCCGACGCCGGAGCTCGGCCTCTTCGATCCCGCGCGCGTCCACGAGTAGTGGCCCCGGAGCAGGCACGTCGGGTCTCGCAACCCCAGTGACGAACTCCGCTCGGGACGGCCGGGCATCCGAGGCCACCTGACGTCTGTGCGCGGGGCGGGCCGGCCCGCTACAGGATGACCCTGCGCACGTCGACCTCGCCGGCGTTCTCGATGCAGGCGGTCGCGATCGCGAGGTCCTGGATCGCAAGGCCCGTCGAGTCGAAGATCGTGATCTCGTCCCGGAGCTGCCTTCCCGCCGCCTCGCCCCCGAGCACCGCCCCGAGCTGCGTCACGTCTTCGCGCGCGACCAGCCCGGCCTCGACGGCCTGGGACAGGTCGCCTGAATGGCTGGCCTGCTCCCACTCGTCGCAATAGAGGCGCACGCGCGGGCCGTGCTCCTCGCCGGCTCCGGGCCGGTGTGCCCCGCGCGCGAGCTCTGCGGCGGCGATCTCCGCCTTGCCGGGGCCGTCGGCGCCCATCAGGCTCGCGTGCTGCCCGGGCGCGAGGGAGCCGTCCTCGAAGAGCACGGCGTGCCCGGGAGTCACCGTGACCACGATGTCCGCGGCAAGCGCCTCCTCGAGCGACTCTGCGGCCGCCGCGCCGAGATCGTCCGCGGCGCGGCGCGTCCGTTCCGGATCGAGGTCCCAGATCGAGACCTCGCGGCCTCGGGCGAGGAATGTCCGAGCGGCGGCTCGCCCGTTGACGCCCGCTCCGATCACGGCCGCAGTCCGCGCGTCTTCCCGGGCAAGGGTCTCGGCGGCGAGAACGGCGGCGGCGCCGGTCCGGAGGGCCGTCACGGCACCGGCGTCGAAGATCGCCTCCAGCGCGCCCGTCTCCGCATTCGAGAGCAGCACGAGCCCCGACACGGTCGGCAAGCCGCGCGCAGGGTTGCCCGGGAACGACGTCACCCACTTGAGTAGTGCATGTCCGCCGCCGAGCGCCGGCATCGCCCGGAAATCGCCTGCCGGGTAATTCGTGACGTAGACCTTCGGCGGCATCGTCCATTCGCCCCGGTAATGCGCGATGAATGCGGCGCGAACGGCCTCGACCGCCGCCTCGGGCGGCACCGCACGCTCGACGTCTGCGGGGCCGAATACCGGGACGCCTGCGCTCACAGCGCCTTGACGCCCGCCACCAGCTTGAGCACCGACTCCTTGGCGTCGCCGAACAGCATCCCGGTCTTCGGATCGACGAAGAGCGGGTTGTCGATCCCTGCGAACCCGGTTGCCATCGAGCGCTTGCTGACGACGATCTGCTTCGCCTGGTCGACGTTCAGGATCGGCATTCCATAGATCGGGCTTCCGGGCTCGTTCCGTGCAGCGGGATTGACCACGTCATTCGCGCCGATCACGAGCACCACGTCGGTCTGCGCGAACTCTGGATTGATCTCGTCCATTTCCTTCAACGCTGTATAGGGCACGTTGGCCTCCGCGAGCAGGACGTTCATGTGGCCCGGCATCCGGCCCGCGACCGGATGGATCGCGAACGTGACCTCGATCCCTTTCGCCTCGAGCACCTCGGCCAGCTCGTGCACCGCGTGCTGCGCCTGGGCCACCGCCATCCCGTACCCAGGCACGATCACGACCTTCTGCGCGTACGAGAGGAGGATCGCGACGTCTTCCGCGGAGAGCGCCCGAACCGTGCCGTCGACCGTGCTCGCAGCCCCGGCGCCCACCTGAACCTGCCCGAACGCGCCGAAGAGAACGTTCCCGATCGAGCGGTTCATCGCCCGGCCCATCATCATCGTGAGCAGCGTTCCCGACGCGCCGACGAGGGCGCCGCTGACGATCAGGACGTTCGAGTCGAGCTCGAAGCCGGTTGCGGCCGCCGCGAGGCCCGTGAACGCGTTCAGCAGCGAGATCACGACCGGCATGTCGGCGCCGCCGATCGGCAGCACGAAGAGGACGCCGAAGACGCAGGGACCCGAGGAGGAGCGCGACGAGCACCCACTGATGCTCGTATCCGGCGATGAGCGCCACGCCACACCCGATCACGGCCGTGATCAGGATCAGGTTCACGAACTGCTGGCCCGGGTAGGTGATCGGACGGCCCGAGAGCAGCTCCTGGAGCTTCGCGAAGGCGACCATCGAGCCCGCGAAGGAGATCGATCCGATCAGGGCCGAGAGCACGATCGCGACGGAGATGTCCGGCTTCAGATCGACGTGGTGCGGAAGCTGGAGGTGGAGGTGAAGCTCGGCCAGCGAGATCAGGGCCGCCGCGCCGCCGCCGACGCCGTTGAACAGCGCCACCATCTGCGGCATCGCGGTCATCTTCACCTTGCGCGCCCCGACTGCTCCGAACGCGGCGCCGATCGCGGCGCCGACCAGGATCTGCCAGTTCAGGTGGACGCCGGGACGCGCAAGCGTCACCCCGATCGCCCACGCCATCCCGAACGCGCCGACCCAGTTCCCGCGCCGCGCGGTCGTCGGAGACGAGAGGAACCTGAGCGCCAGGATGAAGCAGACGATCGTGACGAGATAGAGCAGGTTGCTCGTGGCAGTGCTCATGCAGTCCCGCCGTCGTCCTTCTTCTTCGGTGGCTCGCGCCGCTTGAACATCTCGAGCATCCGGTCGGTCACGACGAAGCCGCCGACCACGTTGGCGGAAGCCAGGATCATCGCGACGAACCCGATCCAGCCGACCAGCAGACCGCTACTGGCTGCACCCGCGATCACGAGCGCGCCGACGATCACGATCCCGTGGATCGCGTTCGTCCCCGACATCAGCGGCGTGTGCAGGAGCGTCGGCACCTTCGAGATCACCTCGATCCCGAGGAAGATCGCGAGCACGAGGATCGTCAGCTCGACGACGAATTGCGCGTAATGGCTCATCCGCTTCTCCGATCGGGTTCGGTGGTCGTCAGGTGGCGCTGCTGTACGTCTACATCACTCCGGGGAGAACGCCTGGAAACCGGCCTGGTCATGCGTCGCCGTCCGGCCGCGTGACGCACGTGCCGGCGATGATCTCGTCGTCCCAGTCCAGATTGAGCTCTCCGCCGGGCGCGAGGAGCTCGAGCAGCGAGGTCACGTTGCGGGAATAGAGCTGACTCGCATGGGTCGGCATCGTGCTCGGCAGGTTGAGGAGCCCGATGATCGTGATCCCGCCCACATCCGCAATCTCGCCCGGGCGCGTCAGCTCGCAGTTGCCACCGGTCTCCGCGGCGAGATCGACGATCACCGAACCCGGGCGCATGCGCTCGACGGCCCCGGCCGGGATCAGGCGCGGGGCGGGGCGGCCCGGGATCGCGGCGGTCGTGATCACGAGGTCGAACTCGGGAATGCGCTCACCGAGCGCCTCGAGTTGCCGCTCCTGCTCTTCGGGCGTCAACTCGCGTGCATAGCCGCCCTCGGTCTCCTCTCCGACGACGCCGAGGTCGAGGAACGTCGCCCCGAGCGACTGCACCTGCTCCTTGACCGCCGGGCGGACGTCGAAGCCCGAGACGACCGAACCGAGCCTGCGGGCCGTCGCGATCGCCTGCAGCCCGGCCACGCCGGCGCCGAGGACGAGCGTCCGAGCGGGCGCGATCGTCCCGGCGGCCGTCGTCAGCATCGGCAGGAAGCGCGGCAGCCGCTCGGCGCCGAGCAGTACTGCCTTGTAGCCCGAGACCGTTGCCTGCGAGGAGAGCGCATCCATCGCCTGCGCGCGTGTCGTTCTCGGAATCGACTCCATCGCAAAACCGAGAACGCCGCGCTTGCGGAGCGCTTCGAGCCGCGCCTTCTCGGTCAACGGCTGCAGGAACGAGACGAGGACCTGGCCGGACTGGAGGCGCTCGACTTCCGCATCGCTGGGCGGCGCGACCTTGACGACCGCATCGGCGTCCGCGAAGGCGTCCGCGACGAGCTCGGCGCCCGCTTCGGCATAGAGCGAATCCGGAAACCCGGCCGCGGCGCCGGCGCCCTGCTCGACGACAACGGTGGAGCCCTCGAGCCGTGCGATCCCGTCCGGAATCACCGCGACCCTGTGCTCGCCGTCTGCAATCTCCCTGGGAACGCCTACCCTCATCCGCGCGCGCGACCCTACCGAAAAGGACCGGGCTCAGCGCTGCCGCACCGGAACGGTCGTCACCCTAGACTCGCCCGAGATGACCCACGAACTCGAGAGCTACGGCCTCATCTTGCTGTTTCTCTTCGTGATGCTCGAGGGCTGTGGGATCCCCCTTCCAGGCGAGACGGCACTCATCACGGCCGCGGTGCTCGCGGGCAGCGGCCGCTTCAACATCGTCGAGGTCATCGTTGTCGCGTCGGTCGCGGCGATCATCGGTGACACGATCGGGTACTGGATCGCGAGGCTCGGCGGCCGCCGCGTGATCGACAGAATCCCCTTCGGCGGAGATGCGGCCAAGAGGCTCTTACCGAGGGGCGAGGCGTTCTTCGAGCGGCACGGGCCGAAGACCGTCCTCATCGCCCGCTTCGTCGCCGGGCTGCGAATCGTGATTGCGTGGCTGGCCGGCCTGAGCAAGATGCCGTGGCTTCGTTTCCTCGCCTACAACGCGGCCGGCGGCATCCTCTGGGCCACGACATACGGGCTCGCCGCCTACTTCTTCGGCCAGGCGGCCGTCGATGCCGTCGAGAAATATGGGTTCTTCGCCGTGATCGCGATCATCGGGGTCGGGATACTCGTCTATTTGGGACATCGCATTCTCTCCCGGCGGATGGAGGCCAAGGCCGGGATGGTTTCAAAGAAATCCGACGAAGAAACGCAATCCCACGATCTGGTGGAGAACGACGAGGAAGAGCCCACGACCGTCGGCGATACATGAGGTCAATGGTTGTCGCTCCGGAACCAGAGATTATTTGCTTCACTTACGTGCAACAGATTTCGTCGAGGGAGGTAAATCAATGGCACGGAGAACGGTTCTCGTCTGTGACAATTGCGGGAAGGAAGTAGGAGAGAACAAGGGCGCCGCGATGCGGATCACGTTCGACGACGCACGCCGCGGCTCGAAGGTCGCCGACCTGTGTGACACCTGTGCGGGCGACTATCCGGGCCGGGCGGCAGCCAGGCGCGGGCGCAGGCCCAAGTCGGCAGCCGCCGCCTAGAGCGCGTCGCTGTCTCTGCGCACATAGCTGCGGAGCGGGAACGAGGGCGGTTCCTTCCCCGGGAGACGAGCCGCGCCCGAAATCCCGCACCGAGCGTGAACTGCCGGGATTCCGCTCTGCGCCGCCGTCGGGGCGCAAAACTACGATGGAGCCGTGACTTCCGCGGCTTCTACACCGAACCAGGCTCCCCCAGCCACGACGTCGCAGGGGTTGCGCCTGATCTCCGGCCCGGCGAACGCGGGCAAGGTCGCGCTCTTGCTCGAGCGCTATCTGGCTCGTCTCGCCGACGAGCCGTTTCTGATCGTGCCGAACGGACCGGACGTCGCGAGAGTCGAGAGCGAGCTGCTCCAGCTCACCGGCTGCCTGCTCGGCGGGACGATCGGTACGTTCGACGACCTGTTCGAGCGGATCGCCGCGGGCGATCCGGGGCGCCGGAACGTGGCCACTCGGGCACAGCGCGCACTCCTCGCCCGCCGGGCCGTGGCCTCCACGCTTCGCGACGGAATGTCGCTGGCTGCTTCGTCCAGGTTCTCGGGCTTCGCCGACTCGCTGCTCGCTGCGCTCTCGGATCTCGAAGGCGGCCTCCTCGAGCCTGCCGATCTCGACGGCGACCTCGCCGCCCTCTATGCCGCCTACCGGGCCGAGCTCGACCGCCTCCGGCTCTGGGATCGCGACCTGCTTCGCCGTAGCGCATGTGGGCGCCTGCGATCGGACCTCGGTGCCTGGAGCGGCGAGCCCGTGTTCGCCTACGGGTTCGAAGACCTGACCGCGGCCGAGTGGTCTCTGCTCGAGGCGCTTGCGGGACGCTCCGAGGTCCAGGTGTCGCTGCCCTACGAACCGGGCCGCCCTGCATTCGCCTCGCTCGCGCGCACCGCCGCCGACCTGGCCGCCCTCGCCTCCGGCCGGGTCGAGGAGCTGCCGCCTCGCTCCGCCGAGTTCGTGGCGCCGGCGCTCGCCCATCTCGAGCGTTCCCTCTTCGAGCCCGAGCCGAAGCAGGAGCCGATCGGCGGGGCCATGCGGTTCCTGGCCGGCGCCGGCGTCCGCGGCACGCTCGAGCTCGTGGGCGATCACGTGCTCGCCGCGCTTCGCGACGCGGTCGCCCCCGAGCAGATCGGGATCGTCGTCCCGTCGGTCGAGCGCTGGCGCGCACCACTCGAGACGGTGATGGGCACGCTCGAGATCCCGTATGCGATCGAGGCCAGGACGAAGCTCACCGACACCCCGCTCGGCCACGCCCTCGTCTCGCTCCTGCGCTTCGCGTGGGCCGGAGGGGGCCGCCGGGAGCTCTTTGCGTTCCTGCGCACGCCGTATTCCGGGATCTCGCGGCAAAGCGTGGACTACGTCGAAGGACGGCTCCGCGGCCGCGCGATCGACTCGCCCGCGAGGGTCGAAGAGGAGACGGAGCGCCTGCGAGAGGCGCCCCTTGTCGCGCTGCGCGATCTTCGTGATGCGCCGTCGCCGCTCGAGGGCATCCGCGTCGTGCTCGAGGCGATGGTGCGTTCCGCGTACGGGCTCGAGGCACCGCCGGCCGGCGACCAGGCCCGCCTCGATCTTGCCGCATTCGGCGCCGCAGCCGATCTGCTCGACGAGTTGACCGTGCTCGAGGCACTCGGGGAGCCGCTCGGGACGAACGATGCGATCGACGCCCTCGCCCGGCTCGAGCTCCCTCCGCCCCGATCGGGCGAGCCCGGGCGCGTCGTCGTGCTCGACCTCTCGCGGGCGCGGACACGGCGGTTCGACACGGTGTTCATCCTCGGGCTCGAGGAGGGCGCGCTGCCGCGAAGGGGGCGAAGCTCGCCGTTTCTCGATGACGATCGCCGGCGCGAGCTCGGCGCTCGACTCGAGCGGCCCGACTCGGTCAGCCGGGACCGCTACCTCTTCTATACCGCCTGCACGCGTGCGACCCGGCGGTTGTTCCTCGTCCGGCAGGCGGCGACAGATGACGGCTCCCCGCTCGAGGAGAGCCCTTTCTGGCACGACGCGGCCGCGCCGTTCCTGCCGGACGAGGTCGAGCGCGCGACCGTCCGCCGCGCGCTCTCGGAGCTCACCCGCCCGATCGAGGCTGCGCCGACCGAGCGCGAGCGGCTGCGGGCGCTCGCGCGGCTGACGGCCGACGAGGATGCGGTCTCGCTCGCTCTGGCGCTTGCCGAGTCGAACGGCTGGACGCGGCGTCTCCAGCGGGCGCGGCGTGCGTTCCAGCGCGACACGAAGCTCCGCAACGCGGCCGTGCTCGCTCAGCTCGGCGGACGCTCGGTCTTCGGGGCCACCGAGCTCGAGCGGTTCGTCGACTGCTCGTCTGCCTGGCTGATGGAGCGCGTCGTCGACCCGAAGACGATCGATGCCGAGGCCGATGCGCTGCTCCGCGGCAAGGTCGCCCACCAGACGCTCTATGCCTTCTATTCGCGCCTCCCGAAGGAGCTCGGCGCCGATCGCGTGACTCCCGAGACGCTCGAGCCGGCACTGCACTTCCTCGATCGCTGCCTCGAGGATGCGTTTGCCTCGGGAGTGCGGATCGAGCTCGGCGAGGTCGAGTCGGCGGAGCTGCGCGAGGGGCTGCGACGCGACCTCGAGCGGTTCGTCCGCTCCGAGGCGGAGTCGAAGCTCCCCTTCCTGCCGAGGCGGTTCGAGCTCGGCTTCGGCACCGACCGTTCGGCGCCGGAGCTGCAGCGCGGCCTCGAACTGGGCGACGGGCTCTTCGTCAGCGGCAAGATCGATCGGATCGACATCGATCCCGGGAGCGCGCGCGGGGTCGTGCAGGACTACAAGTCGGGGAAGGGGTCGTTCTCGGCGCGCCAGATCGATCTCGAACGGCGGCTTCAGGTGCCGCTGTACATGCTCGTGCTTCGCGACCTCGCCGGGATCGAGCCGCTCGGCGGCGTCTACCGGGCCCTCTCGGGCTCACGGGCGGCGCGCGGGATGCTCCGGGCCGAGGCGCGCGACGACCTTCCGGGCTTCGCCGGGAACGACTATCTGGACGAGGACGCCTTCTGGGGGCAGGTAGAGGCAGCGCGCGGCCACGCTCTCGGCGCTGCCCGCCGGATCCGCTCCGGGATGTCGCCCACGACCCGAAGGGCGGCGAATGCCCGGCGTGGTGCGACCTCTGGACGATGTGCAGGATCTCGCGGGCATGAACGAGAGCCAGCTCGAAGCGGTCGAGGCGAGCGGTGAGGTCTTCGTCTCCGGCGGGAGCGGGCACGGGGAAGACCTCGGTGCTCGTCGAGCGATTCGTGCGCGCTGTCTGCGACGAGGGGCTCGACGTCGAGTCGGTGCTCGTGATCACCTATACCCGCAAGGCCGCGGCCGAGCTGCGCTCGCGGATTCGCGCTGCTCTCGTCGCGCGCGGACGGCCCGAGCTCGCCCGCGAGCTCGACGGTGCATGGATCTCGACGGTCCACGGCTTCTGCGCCAGGCTGCTCCGCGCACACCCCTTCGAGGTCGGGATCGACCCGAGCTTCCACGAGCTCGACGAGGAGCACGGCGCCGTGCTCCGCGGCGAGGCGTTCTCCCGTGCCCTCGAGGCGTTCTGCGCGGACCCGGACGAGCGCAGGCTGGCCCTGCTCGCGACCTATGGAAGCGTTCGCCTGCGGAAGATGCTGACGGGCGTGTACTCCACGCTCCGCTCTGCCGGGCGCGAGCTCGTGCTCGAGCTGGGCGAGCCCGCGGACCTTGCGGATCGGCTCGGTACCTTCCGTGACGCGGCGCAGTTGCTTCTTGCCGACCCGGGTGCGACGCCGAACCACCTCGCCGCGGCGCAGGCCGCACTCGACCTTCCGTCGCTCCCGGAGACCCTGATCGACCTCGCCGCGCTCCGTACGCGCGGCGACCGCGCCGCGAGCTTCGACGAGGCACGGAAGAACCTCGAGCTGGCCGCGCTCGAGCTTGCGGCGGCACAGGATCGCGAACTGCTCCAGGAGCTCCTCGACCTGTTCACCGCCGAGTATCAGGTGGCCAAGGAGCGGGAGTCGGCGCTCGACTTCGAGGATCTGCAGATCCTCGCCCGTCAGCTGCTCGCGACCGACGAGCGGGTGCGTGAAGCAGAGCAGCTTCGGTTCCGCACGATCATGGTCGACGAGTTCCAGGACACGAACGCGCTCCAGTGCGGTCTCGTCGACCTGATCGCGGGCGGGGCCAGAAAGGAGCTCTTCTTCGTCGGCGACGAGTTCCAGTCGATCTACGCGTTCAGGCACGCCGATGTCGGGGTCTTCCGCGAGCGGCGGGCGGCCGCGGCGCAGCGGCTGACGCTGACCGAGAACTACCGCTCGCGGCCGGAGGTGCTCGCCGCGGTGAACTACGTGTTCGGGGAGGAGTTCGGAGACGAGTATCAGCCGCTGGCTGCTTCGGGCGAGTTCCCCGATCCGGTCTTCGGACACCCGGTCGAGCTGCTCGTCACCGACAAGGAGGCCTACAAGGACTCCGGGGTGCACTGGCGCCGGGCGGAGGCGAAGCACGTCGCACGGCGCGTCCGCGAGCTCGTCGATGCGGGCGCGGCGACGCCGGGCGAGATCGTGCTCCTGTTCGCGGCGGGCACCGATGCCGAGTGGTACGAGGAGGAGCTCCGCGCGCTCGGGCTCCCCACCTACAGGGCGACCGGGCGTCGCTACTTCGGCCAGCAGCAGGTCGTCGACCTGCTGATGTACCTCCGCCTGCTCCGCAACCGCTACGACGACGAGGCGCTCGCGGCGGTGCTCGCCTCACCGTTCATCGGCGTCTCGAACGACGCGCTCGTCCTGATCCGGAGGCATGCGGGTCGACGGCCGCTCTTCACCGGGATCGAGCGGAGCCTGCCCGAGCCGCTGTCGACCGAGGACGAGCGGCTCGTGCGCGCCTTCAAGCAGCGCTACGAACGGCTCGTCTCGGCGTCGTCCCGGGTGTCGCTCGAACGTCTCTGCGAGCTCGTCGTCGCCGAGCACGACTACGACCTCGCGGTGCTGGCGCGCTTCGACGGGTCGCGCCGGTACGCGAACCTCCGCAAGCTGATGCGGCTTGCGCGTGGCTACGAGGAGGTACGCGGCCGCGACCTCGAGGGGTTCCTCGTCTTCCTTCGCGATCAGGAGTCGCTCGGCGCGGCGCAGCTCGAGGCGGTATCGGAGGAGGAGGGCTCGGGCGCCGTCCGCCTGCTGACGATCCACGCCGCGAAAGGGCTCGAGTTCAAGGTGGTCGTCGTTGCCGACGCCGGGCGTGACCTGGGCGGCCCGCCGCCCTCCGACGAGATCCTGGCGCTCGCCGACGGGCGTTTCGGCTTCAAGATCGTGCATCCGATCTCGGGCGATCGCAAGGCGGTCTTCGACTACGACGAGGTCGCCGACGCAGGGCGTGAGGCGGCGAGAGCCGAGCGGCTTCGCCTTTACTACGTGGCGATGACGAGGGCGATCGACCGCCTGCTCGTCTCGGGGGCGGTCGGCGAGGGTCGCGACACTCCGATCGGCTGGGTGCTCTCGAAGCTCGACTGCGAGGCCGAGCTCGCCGCCGGCAGCGGGATGTTCGAGCTCGAGCGTGGGGGCGCGTCGTTCCTCGTCCGCGTCGACAGGCCGGCCGAGGAGGCTCCGTTTGCGACCGAGCCGGCGCCGGCCGCCGAGGGCGAGGGCGAGGGCGAGGCCCAGCTCAGCCTGTTCACCGAGCTGCCGTCGACCCCGCCTGTCCGGGGCTGGCTGCTGCCGGAGCTCGTTCCCGTCCCCGCGCCGCCGCTCCATCGCGTGCGGCAGCTTTCGTATTCGGCGCTCGCGCTCTTCGGGCGTTGCTCCTATCGCTACTACGCCGAGCGGGTCGCGCGCCTTCCGGAACGCCGCGGCGACGGTCCGTCCGGCGGCGGGCTGACGGCGACGGAGATCGGCGACGCGGTCCATCGCGCTGCTCGAGACCGTCGACCTCGCAACGCCGCGGCTGCCGGGGCTCGATCCGGTGCGCAGCTGGTACCCGCACGTGACAGAGGAAGAGCTCGAGCGGATCGGGGCACTCGCCGAGGCGTTCTGCGAGTCCGGGCTTGCAGCGCGGATCTCGGCGCTGGACGGGCCTCGCACGGAGGTGCCGTTCGCATTCGAGCACGACGGCGTGCTGATGCGCGGCCGGCTCGATGTGCTCCACCGTGCGGCCGGACGGGCGTTCGTCATCGATTTCAAGACGAACGTGCTCGGAGACCGGTCGCCGGACGAGGTGATCGCGGCGGACTATCGCCTGCAGCGGCTCGTCTACGGGCTCGGCTGCCTCCGCGCCGGAGATGACGAGGTCGAGGTCGCCTACCAGTTCCTCGAGCGGCCGGATGAGGTCGTCAGCACGACGTTCACCCGCGCCGACCAGCCGGCGCTCGAGGTCGAGCTCTCCGCGGCGATCGCCGCGATCAATGCGGGCCGGTTCGTGCCGAGCCCCGGCGAGTTCACCTGCTCCGGGTGCCCGGCGCTCGACCTGGTGTGCGCGGGCCCCCGGATTCGGGGCGGGGAGCCCGGGGGGCACGAGGCTTTCGTCGGGTCGTACGAGGCCTGAACGAGCAGAGCGATTCCCCTCGGCAGCCCCGGTGGGCCATGCCGTAACCACCGATCGTTCCGGCTGCGGTAGCGTCGCCGGCGTGGCACGGAGCTACGTGCGGGAGGCTCGGAGGAAGGTGGGGCCGAAGCGTGGGCGGATCCGGCCGGTGATCGACCGGCTCGCGCTCGAGCATGCAGACGCGCGGATCGCCCTGAACTTCGGAACTCCGCTCGAGCTGCTCGTGTCGGTGATGCTGTCGGCGCAGACGACGGATGTGAGCGTGAACAGGGTCACCGAGCGGCTCTTTCGCAAGTACCGGCGACCCGAGGACTACCTGGCGGTTCCGGTCGAGGAGCTCGAGCAGGACATCTTCCAGACGGGCTTCTACCGGCAGAAGGCAAAGGCGCTTCGAGGGACGATGGCGATCCTGATCGCCGAGCACGGGGGCGAGGTGCCCGAGAGCTTCGACGAGCTGCTTCGACTGCCGGGCGTGGCGAGGAAGACTGCGAACGTCGTCTCGGCGGAGCGCGGCCGCGCCCAGGGGATCGTCGTCGATACGCACGTTCGCCGGCTTTCGCAGCGGCTCGGTTTCACGCGGCAGGAGGACCCGGTGCGGATCGAACGCGATCTGATCAAGCTCGTTCCTCGCGACGACTGGGCACGGTTCCCGCACCTGATGATCTGGCATGGGAGACGTGTCTGCGACGCTCGCCGACCCGACTGCGAGGGCTGCGTGCTCTCCGACCTGTGCCCGTCGAGCCGGGTCTGACCGCGTTACTCGGGCGTCAGCGCGACGAGCAGGCCGCCGTCATCGTCGTAGGCGGGAAAGAAGTCCGCGACGACCTTCTTCTCGATCCCGGCGTGGGTGCGGACGGTGAGCTCCTTGCCGAGCTGGCGAACGCCCCATTCACGAACCGTCGCGATCGCCGCCGAATCGGAGAACCTGAATGCCTCGGTGATCTCGCGGCCCATCAGGTCCGGCTCCTCGTACCCGCTGAGCTCGAACACGCCGTGCCCGCTCGCGAGGATCCGCCCCTCCTGGTCGCAGACGACGAAACCCGTCGCGGGAGCGGGGTAGTAGTCCTCGAGCAGCTCGAACATGAACCCGAAATCGCAGTGGTGACACGAGGGCGGCTGCTGGGAGAGCCCTTCGCGTCCGTCGTGGTCGAGCCGCCTGGTCTTGCAGCGGGGGCAGATGAAGAACGGCATGAAATCCAGAGTAGATGATCGTTCGAACGAGGCCGCTCCGCTGCCGCGGCTCAGCGCGTCCGGCTTCGCCAGACCTCGAGCACGACGTGCTGATGTGGAAACGCCATCTGCGCGGGCAGCTCGTCGGGGCCGAACCAGGCGAGCTCGTCGACGTCGTCGGCCGCGCGAGGCTCGCCCTCGGCCGCAACGAGCCAGGTGAGGCCGAGAACGCTGCGGCCGAGGTAGGGATCGACGTAGGCGCCGATCCACCCGAGCGGCTCGACTTCGAGCCCGGTCTCTTCGAGGAACTCACGGCGGAGGCCGTCGAGCGGCTCCTCGCCCTCTTCGAGGAAGCCTCCGGGGAGGTCCCACGACCCGAGCGCCGGCTCGATCCCGCGGCGCCCGAGCAGAACCTTGCCGTCTCGGACGAGGAGCCCCTGCACCGCCGGGATCGAGTTCGCCCAGTAGTCGGCGCCGCAGCTTCCGCAGTGCAGGTGCCCGGCGGAAGGGTCTGCGAGCTCGGCGCCGCAGCGGGGGCAGAGGCGCCAGCCGTCGAGGATCGACAAGCTAGGCCGCGACGGTCGCGCCGCTCGCGGCTTCGAGCTCCGCGAGGTAGCGCTCGGCGTCGAGCGCGCCCATACATCCGGAGCCTGCTGCAGTGATCGCCTGCCGGTAGGTGTGATCCTGGACGTCCCCGACCGCGAAAACGCCTTCGATGTTTGTCTGCGTCGAGCCGGGCTTCGTGAGCAGGTAGCCGTTCTCGTCGTGGTCGAGCTGGTCGACGAAGAGCTTCGTGTTCGGCTCGTGGCCGATCGCGACGAAGAAGCCCTGCGCGTCGATCTCGCGGGTCTCGCCCGTGTCGGTGTTGCGGACGATGAGGCCGGTTACCGAGGTGTCGCCGATCACTTCCTCGATCGCATACGGCGTGAGGAGCTCGACCTTGCCGTTCGCCCGGGCGCGGCTGACCATGATCGGCGAGGCGCGGAACTCGTTGCGGCGGTGGATGAGCGTGACCTTCGTCCCGAAGCGCGTGAGGAAGAGCGCTTCCTCGAACGCCGTATCCCCGCCTCCGACGACGACGATGTTCTTCTCCTTGAAGAACGCGCCGTCACAGGTCGCGCAGGCCGACACGCCCCGGCCCTGGAGCCTCTGCTCGGACTCGAGCCCGAGCCACCGAGCCGTGGCGCCGGTCGCGACGATCACCGAGCGGGCGAGGTACTCGTCCTTGTGGATCGTGACCCGGAACGGCCTGACCGAGAAATCGACCTTCGTGACGTCGTCGGTGATGAACTCCGCGCCGAAACGCTCTGCCTGCCGCCGGAAGTCCTGCATCATCTCCGGCCCCATCACCCCGTCGGGGTAGCCGGGGTAGTTCTCGACATCGCTCGTGACCATCAACTGGCCGCCCCACTGGAAACCCTCGACGACGAGTGGAGCGAGCTCGGCCCGCGCCGCGTAGAGCGCGGCCGTGTAGCCGGCAGGGCCACCGCCGATGATGATCAGATCGCGTACTTCGTCAATGCCGTCCAACTCATGCCTCCTGAAGAACTTCGTCACCCGATTAAACGTCAGTGGAGCGGTGAACGTTCCTGGTCTCGGGGTCCCATCGACTCGAGGTCGACACAGCGTACGCCCCGTGAGGGAAGCGGCTACGCCGCGTCGGCTTTGCGGCTGGGCAGTTCCACGACGGCGTCCGCGTTCGCAACGGCATGCTCGCCGGCACGAGCATCGTCTTCGCGAACCGCGTCGGTCTCCGCGGCAGCAGGGTCACCGGCCGCCGCCAGGAGCGGCCGCGCCTGCGTGGAGATCGGTGGGACCTCGGGCAGCTCGTCACTGCCGGCGCCCAGCTCTGGGAACCTCCGCGCGGTGACGAGCACCCGCGAGTCGTACGACGCCACGGCGTTGTTGTAGTTCCGGATTGCCGCGTCGAGCGACTTGCCGACGCCGGCGAAGTGGCCGGTGAAGACGCCCAGCCGCTCGTAGAGCTGCCGCCCGAGCTTGCTGACCTCCCGGGCGCTCTCGGCAACTGTCTCCTGCTGCCAGCCGTACGCGACCGTTCGCAGCAGCGCGATCAACGTGGTGGGCGAAGCGGGAACGACGCCTTCCTCGACCCCGGCCTCGAGCAGCGACGGGTCCACGTCGAGCGCGGCCCGAAACCACGACTCGTCGCCGAGGAACATCACGACGAACTCCGGCGCGGGCTCGAACTGCTTCCAGTAGGACTTCTGACCGAGCTTCGTCATGTGCTCGCGGACGAGCCGGGCATGGCGCACGAGGTGGGCACGGCGTGTCTCCTCGTCCTCTGCCTCGGAGGCGTCGAGGAATGCATCGAGGGGAGCTTTCGCATCGATGACGAGGCTCTTGCCGCCGGGAAGCTTGACCACGAGGTCCGGGCGGAGCAGACGTCCCTCGTCGGTGCGCTCGCTTGCCTGCTCGACGAAATCGCAATGGGCGAGCATGCCGGCGAGCTCGACGACGCGCTTCAGCTGAACCTCGCCCCAGCGACCCCGGACGTGCGGCGCGCGGAGGGCGGTAACGAGGTTGCCCGTCTCCTTTTGCAGGCGGGACTGCCCGTCGGCAACGGTACGCAGCTGCTCGACGACGCCGGCCACGGCGGTGAGTCTCGTCTGCTCGAGCGCACGCGACTGCTTGTCGAAACGATCGAGGGTCTCCTTGATCGGCGCCAGCCGCGCCTCGGTCTCCTTCAGGAGCGACGACGAGCTGCGCTCGATCGCCTCGCCCGTGGCCGCCCGGAGGTGATCCTCCCACTGCTTGTCGGTCTTCTCGACGAGCGCTGCACGCTCCTCTGCGGCACGGACGCGCCCCTCGGCCGCCTCGGCGTGGGCTTCGGCGACCCCGATTTGCGCCTCGGCGGCCCCGAGCCGTGCCGCCGCCTCCGCCATCCCCGCCCGCGCCCACAGCCAGAGCCCGAGGGCTCCCGCGGACAGTCCGACGACGAATGCAAGTAGCTCGACCATTGGGCCAAGGAACGCTAGAGCAGGCGTCGGACGGACTACCACGGCCTCGCCGGGTCTCCAGAAGCGGGCCTGCCGTGCTCCAGCTCGACGAAATTGTCCGCTTTTTGCGGGTTTTTGCCCGGGACGGCCATTGACCGGATGCCGAACCTCCAGGTAGCTTCCCGCCCGTCGGATCCGGTAGGTCTTCGGGCTCGCTGGATCCGGCACTCAGCTCCGGCGGGTCTTCGGACTTACCGGGGCTGATTTTTTTCGTTCCTCCAAACGCCCGACCGGAACAGTTTGCCGAGGTGCGGGCCGCGGAACGACCGGGCGAGGCCGTCCCCGGAAGCCTCCTCGTTCCTAAATCTGCGCTCGTTGCGACAATTTGTTCGAAAGTGGCGTTGACGGCGCCGTCTCTCACCAGATAGCTTCCCGCGCGTCGGATCCGGTAGGTCTTCGGGCTCGCTGGATCCGGCACTCAGCTCCGGTGGGTCTTCGGACTTGCCGGGGCTGATTTTTTATCGCTGCCGTCTTCTTTGGTCCGTCCGAAGACCCGATCGAGACGTGTCAGCCGGGGATCCGGGTTGGTTCGGGTGGGAACAGCCGTTCGTATCCGTAGGCTACGCGGCGTGAGCGATGTCTTCGCCCCCGGCGGCGCTCTTTCGGCAACCCTTCCCGGCTTCGAGGCCCGGGCCGAGCAGGCTGCGCTGGCGGCGGCAGTGGCCGAGGCGCTCGCGAGCGGAGAGCATCTGGTCGCCGAGGCCGGCACCGGGACCGGGAAGAGCCTCGCATACGTGCTCCCGGCCCTCGTCTCGGGCCGCACGGTCGTCGTCGCGACCGCGACGAAGGCACTCCAGGAACAGCTCCTCGCCAAGGACGTGCCCGCCGCTGCTCGCGCGCTCGGGCGCGAGGTGACGGTCGCAGTTCTCAAGGGCCGCCAGAACTACCTCTGCCGCCGCCAGCTCCAGAGCTTCGGCCCGATGCTGCTCCGCGACCCCCGCGACGAGCAGGCCTACGAGGCGCTCCAGCCGTGGATCGCGGAGACGGAGACCGGCGACCGCGCCGAGCTTCCGTTCGAGCCGTCCGAAGCGCTCTGGGCCGAGCTCGCCGTCGGCTCCGACCGCTGCTCGGGACGCCGCTGTCCCCTGCTATCGAACTGCTTCGCCGAGGCCGCGCGCACGCGGGCCGCCGAGGCCGAGCTCGTGATCGCGAACCACGCGCTCTACTTCGCCGACATCGCGGCAGGGGGCGGCGTCCTGCCCGACCACGACGCCGTGATCTTCGACGAGGCCCACCGGCTCGAGGAGACAGCCGCGACCTGGCTCGGCGGCCGGGTCTCGCGTGCCGGGCTGCACCGCCTGGCGCTGGACGTCGAGCGCGCCTGCCGCGATGCGGACGAGCCCTACCCGGCACACGCCCTCGATCGGATCGCCTACGCCGGCGACCGACTGCATCCGGGCAGTCGCGCCGCCCTCGGGACGCCGGCGCCTGAAAGAGATCCCCGTCGAGGCCGCCCTCGTCCTCATCGACGCGCTCGCCGCGCTCGCCTCGGCTCTCGACGGCCGTGCCGAGGGGCTCGACCAGCTCTCACGCCGTACGCTCGGTGTCGCCGCCCAGGTGGAGGCGTGCCTCGAGCCCGCCGGGCTCGAACGCGTCGTGTGGGCCGAGCCCGAGGCGCTCGCGTGGGCTCCCGTCGAGGTCGGCCGGCAGCTCCGTGAGCGGCTCTGGGAAGACGGCCCCACCGCGATCCTCGTCTCCGCCACGCTCACGACCGGCGAGGATGCGACCTTCGTCCGCCGCCGCCTCGGGCTCGACCATGCCCGAGAGCTCATCGTCGGCTCCCCGTTCGATTTCCGGGAACAGGCGCTCCTCTACGTGCCGCAAACGATGCCCGACCCGCGCGCCGAGGGGTTCACCGAGCGCGCCGCCGACGAGGTCGTCGCTCTGCTCCGCCTCTCGCGTGGCCGCGCGCTCGTCCTCACCTCGAGCTATCGAGCCCTCGATGTGCTCAGCCGGCGAGTTGCGGGCAGCGTTCCCTATGACGTGCTCGTGCAGGGGCAGGCGCCGCGCGAGCGGCTCCTCGAGCAGTTCCGGGCCGATGTCGACTCGGTGCTGCTCGCCACCTCGACGTTCTGGCAGGGAGTCGACATCCCGGGAGAGTCGCTCTCGCTGCTCGTGATCGACAAGCTGCCCTTTTCGGCCCCAGGGGATCCGCTCCACGAGGCACGATGCGAAGCCGTCGAGGCGGCCGGCGGCGACTGGTTCCGCGACTATGCACTCCCGAGCGCGATGCTCCAGCTCCGCCAGGGGTTCGGACGGCTGATCCGGAGTCACGAGGACCAGGGCGTCGTCGCGATCCTCGATCCGCGGCTTCGTACGAAACCGTACGGGCGTGCCTTCCTGGCCGCTCTGCCTCGCTGCCCGATGGTCGAAGACCGCGCCGGCGTGGCAGCGTTCTTCGGCACCGCGGAGCTCCAGACCGCGTAGCCTTTCGAGAAGTGCTCCCTTGCCGGGGTGGCGGAACTGGTAGACGCGTCCGGCTTAAAACCGGGTGTCCAATGCGGGCATGGGGGTTCGAGCCCCTCCCCCGGCACTCTTTCCCCGCAGTACAGTCCTTTTCGTGACCGAGGTTGCGCATCCGGTAACCACGCTCGAGTGGGACACGCCGCTCTACCGGCAGGCACGCACGCAGCTCGAGCAGGCGCTCCCAGCGCGCGCGGATCTCACGCGACGTCGCAGAGCGCCTCCGCTACCCCGAGCGTGCGGTGATGCTCACGCTGCCGGTGCGGATGGACGACGGCAACCTCCGCTCGTTCCCCGCCTACCGCGTGCAGCACTCCTCGGTGCTCGGGCCGACGAAGGGAGGGATCCGCTACGACGAGGAGGTCTCGCTCGGCGAGTGCGCGGCGCTTGCGATGTGGATGACCTGGAAGTGCGCGCTCCTGCGGCTGCCCTACGGCGGCGCGAAGGGAGGCGTCCGCTGCAGCCCGCATCAGCTCTCGCAGCGGGAGCTCGTCGCGCGTGACGCGCCGCTTCACCTCGGACCTCGCGCCGTTCATCGGGCCGGAGATCGACATCCCGGCTCCGGACATCGCCACGAACGAGCAGACGATGGCCTGGATGATGGACACCTACTCGTCCCAGAAGGGCTACGCCGTTCCGGGGATCGTGACCGGGAAGCCGGTCTCGATCGGAGGGTCGCTCTTTCGCAGCGAGGCAACAGGAGCTGGAGTCGTGATGGTGATCGACCGCGCCTGCCAGCGCCTCGGCTGGAACCTCGCCGACCTCACCTTCGTCGTGCAGGGCTTCGGGAACGTCGGCGGTGTTGCCGCGGCCGAGCTTCACGAGCGTGGCGCACGCGTGATCGCGATCGGCGACGTCGCGACGAGCGTGCACGACGCGGCCGGCCTCGACGTGCCGACGCTCGCCGAGTACGCCCGCGAGCACGGGTCGCTCGACGGCTTCCCGGCCACGCACCTCTCCCACGAAGCCCTCCTCGAGATCCCCTGTGACGTGCTCGTGCTGGCCGCGCGTGAAGACCAGGTCACCGAGGCCAACGCCGCCGCGCTTCGCTGCCGGCTCCTCGTCGAGGGCGCGAACGGCCCGACCTCGATCGCGGGCGACGAGATCCTCGCCGCCCGCGGCATCCCGGTGCTACCCGACGTCCTCACGAACGCAGGCGGCGTCACGGTCTCCTACTTCGAATGGGTGCAGGACCTGAGCCGGCTCTTCTGGGACCGCGACGAGATCCGCCGCAGGCTCGCCGAGAAGCTCGCCGACGCGTTCGACAGGGTGTGGGCGCTCTCTCGAGACCGACGGGGTCTCGCTGCGCAGCGCGGCGCTCATCTCCGGTATCCGCGACGTCGCGGCTGCGCTCGAGGCGAGGGGGATCTACCCGTGAGCGAGCAGCGCGTGCGCGATGCGATGGTTTCCGACCCGCACGCGCTCGAAGCCGGCGCGACCGCGCAGGAGGCGGGCGAGGCGCTGATGCGGCCCGGAGGTCCGCTCCGTGCTCGTCTGCGACGGGGGCCGCTTCATCGGGGTGATCACCCGAAAGACGCTCGTGCGCGAGGTGGTCGCGCGCGGGCTCGATCCGCGAGCGACGATCCTGCGCGAGATCGCCGAGATCCCGAACGCGACACTCGACTCGGAGCTGCCGCTTGCGGAAGCCTTCGCCTTCCTCGAAGAAGGCGACTACAAGCGGCTCCCCGTCGTCGACCAGGGAAAGCTCGTCGGCGTGATCTCACGCTCGTCGGTGCAGCGCCGCCTGGCGGAGGACGACCCTCCGCCGGCTGAAGAGATCGAGGTCTAGACCTAGGCCGCGATCGAGACCGGGTCGGCGGCCTCGGCGAGCGTCGCCACCGCGTCTCCGAGCTGCTGCCGGAGCTCCTCGTCGATGAGGCGGCCGTCCTCGTCGAACTTCTCGTGCGCGTGACCGACGGCGACCTCGACCTCGGCGACGCGGGCCCCCATCGCGGCGAGCACCTTGCGAAGGTCTGCCTGCGCCCAGACCGCACCGAACATCCCGATGCTCGACCCGATCACCGCAACCGGCTTTCCCCGGAAGACATTCGTCGCGATCGGTCGTGAGGCCCAGTCGAGTGCGTTCTTCAGCGCGCCCGGGATCGATGAGTTGTACTCGGGTGTGGCGAGGAGGACGGCGTCGGCCGACGCGACCGCGGCGCGGAGGTCGGCGACCGCCTGAGGCGCCGGCTCGACATCGTCGTCCTGGTCGTACGGCGGCACCTCGCGCAGCCCCTCCCAGAGCTCCAGAGTGTCATCGGGCCCGAGCAGCTCCCCGGCGGCCCGCAGCAACAGGGTGTTGTGCGAGTCGCGGCGGAGGCTGCCGGAGATGGCGAGGAGCTTCAACCTAGGCTGCCTTCACGAGCGAGAGGTCCGCCTTGAGGGTGACCTCGTCGGCGAGTGCCTTCGTGCCGTTCGGCATGTCGTTGTTCCAGGTGATCCCGAACTGCGTGCGGTCGATCGTCGTCTCGAGCTCGAGGCCGTAGCGCTCGTTCCCGTACGGATCGGCGACGGGCCCGGTGACGGTGCCCGTCAGGGTCGCGGGCTGGGTGATGCCCTTGATCGTCAGCTCGCCCTCGAACGTGACCTCGTTGCCCTCGACCGTTGCCTGCCTCGGTCGAGAAGCTGACCTCGGGATGGCGCTCGGCGTCGAAGAAGTCCGGCGACATCAGGTGGCCGGTGAGATTCTCGTCCTTGGTCTGGAGCGTTGCGATGCGTGCGGCGCCGGTGAGGCGGCCGTCGACGAGCTGGGCATCGAAGTCGGAAACGGTGCCGCTGAAGAGGCCGATTCCCATGTAGGCGACCTCGAAGGCGACCGTGGAGTGGACGCGATCCGCGCCGTAGGTCCCGGTCGGAAGTGCCTGCGTCTGAACGGAATGCTGTTCTGTAGTGCTCATTGGTCTCTGACCTCCATAAGATTGACTACGCAACTATATACCATAAACGTTGCGTGCGCAAGGATATTCCCCTGGAGGCTTCGAGGACTTCGGAGGGCTTCGCGCGGTTACTTCGTCGGCGCGAAGCTGCGTACGAGCCGGAACATGGTCCAGACCTCGCGGGCCCCGGCGGCGATGACCTTCGCGGTGGCGAGCGACCCCTCGAGCTGGGTGCGGGCGATCTCGATCCGCCCGGTCTGCGCCGCGACGCCTGCGGCGCGAAGCTCGAGCTGCGAGACGAGCGTCTCGACCTCGAGCATCGAGGCATCCGTCGTCCGCTGGAACCGCCGGAGCGTTCGCCACGCGATCCATCCACGCCACGCAGCGAATGCCAGCCCGGCCACGAGCGCGACGGCGAAGAAGATCAACGAATAGAGCACGAGGTGGTGCACAAGCCCATCGTAGACTTCAGGCGTGAGGAGGCTCGTCTCACGTCACGACGGTGTAGCCCAGCTCGGCGTCGTGCTCGTCGCGGTCGGCGCGTACGAGGCGATGCGCCTCGAGCTTCGGCCCGATTGGCCCCTCGCACTCGACCATGCCCGTCGGATCGCAGGCTGGGAGCGCATCGCCCATCTGGCCTGGGAGCGGCCGATCCAGCACGCTGCCTTGGCCGCCCCCGGCCTCGTCGACGCCCTGAATGCCTTCTATCTCCTCGGTCATTTCGCGATCACGGGGCTCTTCTTCCTCTGGCTCTACCGCCGCTCCCGTCACGGGTTCCGGCTCTTCCGCAATGCCTTCCTGATCGCGACTACGATCGCCCTCGCCGTCGCCTGGCGCTTTCCGACCGCCCCGCCGCGCGTCGCCGGCCTCGGGCTCGAGGACACGCTGCGCCGCTTCTCCGGGATCGACATCGGCTCCCCGGGCTCGGGCGGCCTCTCGGACCCGGTCGCCGCCGTCCCCTCGCTCCACGCCGGCTGGGCCTTCGGCGTCGCCGCCGGGCTGCTCATCTACGCGAGTAGCCGCGCCGTCAGGGCGGCCGCGCTGATCTACCCGTTCGCAGTCGTGATCACGATCCTCGCGACCGGCAACCACTTCGTGATCGACGCCCTCGCCGGGGCCCTCGCGATGGCCGTCGGCTTCGCCCTCGCAGCCCTTCCGTCACGCCTGGCAGTGGTACCATCGACGGTACGTCGCGGGGTGGAGCAGTCAGGTAGCTCGCCGGGCTCATAACCCGGAGGTCGCAGGTTCAAATCCTGCCCCCGCTATGAGAGATATCCGCGACGCACGCGGGCTTGGGGTTGGCCATGGAGGGCAGTGCCTCGATCCCTCCGGGGCGGGACATCAGCCTCCGTCGGACGCGATGGAGCTCGATGACGACTGGGCCGCCTCTAGAATCCGCCCCATGTCGCTCCGCAAGGCGGTGACAGCCGCAACGTGTGTTGTCGCACTCGCCTTGCCGGTCGCCAATGCCCTGGCAGCGGGCCGCGGGACGCGCGGTACCGCGAAGAAGGTCGTCACCAAGGTGACCGTTACGGGACCGGCGATCACGGCCCGCGGAGGCGGGGGCTACGGCGGCTCGTGGGGCAAGCTGCAACTTCAGCTCGTCGTCCAGAAGACCGTGACGACAAGCGCGAGCGGCAAGGTGGCCGTATCGATCAAGATCACGAGCGTGAGCTGGCCGATCTATCCGGATCACGCGCCGAAGTCGAAGTACATCAACTCCCAGGCGCTGCCGATCCTCCAGCAGGAGACCTTCCGGCTCCAGGCCAACGCCGCCACGAAGCTCGCGAACGTCACCGGCGCGACCAATACGACAACGGCCTGGCTGACCTCGCTCCAGGGTGCGTTGACCCTGGCCGAGAAGCCGTAGCGCGCCTCCGCGGATCGGAACCGGCGACTCATCGCCGGTCGTGCCTGGTCTAACCGCGAGATGGTCTCTGCTATCGCTCCGCCTCTTCGAGCCTCGCGTGGGCCGCCTCGACCGCGCGTGTCGCCGCCTCGCGATCGACGCGGGCACGCTCGACGGCGTGTTCTGCGCGTCCAAGTTCGTTGCGGGCGGCGCGTTCAGCACGCTCGGCCTCGCGGATCCTCTTCGCAAGCGTTGCCTCGCGTTCCCTCGCGGATCTCAGCTCGGCCTGGGCTCTGTCGATCGCGGCTCGTTTCGCCGCGTGGTCCCGCACGGCCTGCTCTCGCTCCGCTCGGTTGCCGTCGGTGCGCGCCGAGCGCGTCTTTGGTCTCGGCGGCGTCGCGGCGCTGGTCGCGCCTCCGGCGAATGCGTCGAACCCGGCTGGATCAACGTCAGCGGTGAGCCGCCCCCGTGCGAGATCCGGCCGGGATCCATCGGATATGGCCGCGGCCCGAAGCGTCGAGATCACACGTTCGAGCGTTGCCGTCGAACTCCGTTCGCCGAGGATCGACCGCGCCCCGGCGGCGAGCCGGTTCAACGCCTCTCGTTCGTCCTTGCTCGCCCTCTCGAACGCCTGCCTCTCTCCGCCGCTCAGGAGCGCGCGCTGCGTGGCGGCGAGGCGGTGCCCCGCGTCGAGCAGCCGGTCGATGTCCTTACGGCGCCTGCGAGCGAGTTGGTTGACCACCCAGACAGAGACGGACGGCTTGCGCAGTTCCGCGACCTGCTCTGCCTCAGCTCGCCGGCCCTCCTTCTTGAGCGCGCCGGCCAGCCGCTTTCGCTCAGTCACGAACTCGGGGAGCTCCGCGCCGTAAAGACGATCAAGCTCGTCTTCGAGGTTCACCGGCACGCCGGATAGTTTTGCTGGCCGGGCGGCAGACCGCATCCGGTTCTCTTGGGTGCTTTGGTTCGTCGGAGTCGCTCGACAAACGCAACGCGCTGGATCAGGCCCTCAGCGGGAAGTGGATCGATCTGGCAGAGGCTCTGATCGAGCCGATTCCCTTCGTCACCCACTGCTTCGACCCGCTGTAATCGAACTCGTAGAGCTCGCCGTCGGCGATGAAGAAATACTCGACGTGGGAAATCGTGCTGGGCCCTTGGAGCGAGGCGCCGCGGTAGCTGACTGTGATGAGGAGGGCGGGGAACGAGACTCCGACCTTCGTCGAGGCATGGGCGACGACGAGGTTCGGTGCGTTCGTGAACTCGCGCCGCACAGCCGCGAGCAGCCCTGGCGTCAAACCAGAGATGGTCTGATTCTCAGGCGCCTTGACCTCGTAGATATTGAGCTGAACGACGTACCCGGGCGCCACGCCTCCGGCCTTCGCGCCGGGCGTGACGTCGCCGAACGGGGGAGCGCCTTCGCACGACCAGTCGGCGGGGAGCACGAAGGTGAGTGGCAGACTCGCCGGCCTACAGGTCTGTGCGGTCGGGACGGCACTGTTCGCAGCAGACGCCGGCGTGGCGAGCGCAAGCGCGAACGAGAGGAGCCAGCGTTTCCTCACAAGAGGAGTCTGCCAGCGGAGATGCGATCTGTCTCAGGTTGAGATGACCGGGGGGATATGCCTGACCTCGTTCGTCGGGAGCGCCGGCGAGCGGACTCCTCGAGCCGTTTTGACGTCTCCGACTCGGTCTGTTTCAGACACTGGTGACCGGGTAGCGTGGCCGGCGTCGATGCCGGAGCTCAATGAGAGATCGAGCGCGCAAGAGGTGCTCGCTACGAGATTCGGGTTCGACGGCTTCCGGCCCGGTCAGGAACAGGTCGTGGAGGCGCTGCTTGCGGGTCGCTCGGCGCTCGCCGTCTTCCCGACTGGAGCGGGAAAGAGTCTCTGCTACCAGTTGCCCGCGCTCCTGCTCGACGGCGTCACGGTTGTCGTCTCGCCGCTCATCGCGCTGATGAAGGATCAGGTGGACTTCATGGCCGCGCGAGGGATCGAGGCCGCCCGGGTCGACTCGAGCCTCGGTCCCGACGAGGTTCGGGACGTCTCGGCGCGGCTGCGGGCGGGGACGCTGAAGCTGCTCTATGTCGCGCCGGAACGGTTCAACAACGAGCGGTTTCTCGCTCTTCTCGGCGGCCTACCGATCGCGATGTTCGCGGTCGACGAGGCGCATTGCATCTCCGAGTGGGGACACAACTTCCGGCCGGATTACCTGAAGCTCGCGGTTCGGGCGCGGGAGCTCGGGGCCGAGCGGGTGCTGGCGCTGACCGCGACGGCAACGCCGGCGGTGGTCGCCGACATCCAGGCCGGGTTCGAGATCGACGACGGCCGACTCGGTCGTCACGGGCTTCTACCGGCCGAACCTGACCATCCTCACGACGCCGGTGCCCGCCGGCTCCCGCGAGCAGCTGCTGATCGACCGGCTGCGCGGGCGGCCGGCCGGCTCGACGATCGTCTACGTGACGCTCCAGCGCACCGCGTTCCGGCTCGCTGCGCTCCTCGCCGCAGCCGGGATCCCCGCCCGCGCCTACCACGCAGGGATGAGCACGGAGGATCGGGTCGCCGTCCAGGAGTGGTGGAAGGGCGCCCCGGACAACGTCGTCGTCGCGACGATCGCGTTCGGGATGGGCATCGACAAGGCCGACGTGCGCTACGTCTACCACTTCAACCTGCCGAAAGGGCTCGAGTCCTACTCGCAGGAGATCGGGCGCGCGGGCCGCGACGGCGAACCGAGCATCTGCGAGCTCTTTGCGTGCTCCGACGACGTCCCGACGCTCGAGAACTTCGCATACGGCGACACGCCGACCCGGGAGGCGCTCGAGGGCGTGCTCGGCGAGGTCTTCGACCATGAGCTCGGCACGGCCTTCGCCGTCTCCGAGTACGAGCTCTCGACCCGTCACGACATCCGCGGCCTGGTGCTGAAGACCACGCTGACCTATCTCGAGCTCGACGGGCTCCTCGTCCAGGGAACGCCGTTCTTCGCGGGCTACAAGCTTCGCCCGTTGTCCGGCTCGTTCGACGATGTCTTCGCTGCCTTCGACGAACGTCGCGCCGGATTCCTTCGGCGCGTCGTCGCCGCAGGGAAGACCGGGCGCATCTGGACGACCCTCGACCCCGAGGCGGTCGCCGCGGCGCTTGGCGAAGAGAGGAGCAGGATCGTCGCGGCGCTCGAGCACCTCGACGAGCGGGGGCTGATCGAGTTGCAAGCGGCCGAGGCACGGCAGCGGTTCACTGTCGTGAACCGCCCGGACTCTCCGTCCGAGCTGCGCGACCGGCTGGCGAGCGCTCGCAGCGGCGCGAGCAGGTGGAGACAGAACGGATCGAGCGCGTCGTCTCGCTCGTCACACACGACGGCTGCCAGGTGAACGCCCTCGTCGCCTATTTCGGCGAGGAGCGTCACGAACCGTGTGGTCACTGCAGTTTCTGTCTCGGGCAAAGGCCGCAGGTGCTGTCTCCGGCCGATCCGCTGCCCGAGATCGCCGCTCTCGTGGACGCGCGGGCGCTCGGGAGCCTGAGCGCGGCTCATCCGGAGGCGCTCGGTTCGCCGCGGCAGGCCGCCCGGTTCCTCTGTGGATTGAGCAGCCCGGCGACGAGCCGGGCAAAGCTGACGCGCGACCCGCTCTTCGGCGTGCTCTCCGAACATCGGTTTGCCTCCGTGCTCGACTGGTGCGAGAGCGGTGCTAGGCCCGGACTGCCGTGACCACGACGTTGTCCCGGTAGTGCCCGGTCGCGTGGTCGAATCGGGCCGCCGCAGGTCACGACGACGAGCCGATTCGGGCCGTTCTGCGACCAGATCCGAGTCGGCAGGTCCTCCTTCAGCATCGTCTGCACCGAGGCGACCTTGTAGGTCTTCGTCTGGCCGGAGGCGGTCGTCACCTCGATCAGCGTGCCGCGGCGCGCCTGTTTCAGCGGGAAGAACGCGCCGGCGCCGGCGGTAGCGCTGTCGACGTGACCGGCGATCAGCACGGTGCCGGTGGCGTCCACAGGGGTCGCGCTGTCCGACCACCAGCCGGTCTTCTGGATGTCCGCGGGAACGCCGAGGACGCCCTGCTTCACGTCGATCGCGGAGGCGACGACCGGAGCGTCGATCCTGAGTGAAGGCACCTGGATCCGCACCGGCGCCCCCGACAGGAGCGGCCTCGACCGCGATCACATGCGTCGTATCGCCCCGGCCGGTGATGATCGCGGGAGCGCCGAGCGACGTCTCTGCGGTGTCGGCGCAGACCGTCGAGGCGCCCGCGACGTTCGGACGGCCGACGAGTGTCTCGTGGAAGGTGTAGAAGCCCGCCTGCAGCGATCCGTACCGGCGGTGAGCGGAAGTCGCCGTCGCCCTGCGCGGTAACGACCGTCTGCGAATACGGCTTGCCGGTGCAGCGGATCGCGGCTTTCGTCGCGAACGGGCCGTAGAGCGCGACCTGCACGGCAGCCTCGGTCTCGCCGAGCCCCGAAACCCGGATGTGGTCGGACAGCCCCGAGCCCGGGCGCACGACGTCCGCCGAGACGAGCGTCGTCACCGTCGGCCTCGCCGAGACGAGCGTCGTCTCGGCGGTCTCGGCGCACTTGCCGGTGAAGGCCGTGCTCCCGGGAGTGGCGGGAATCGACTCGCGGAAGGTGTAGTAGCCGACCTTGCCCGAGCGTGACCGGCTGCGTCTTGTAGGTGCCGTCGCCCTTCGCTGTCACCTTCACTGTCCCGATCGGAGTTCCCGAGCAGTCGATGCCGCTGCGGGTCTCGAACGGGCCGAACAGCTGCACGATGACCGTCAGCGTGGAAGGCCCCGCTGCCCGAGACATCCACCTCGTCGCTGATCTGCCCGCCCGGACTCACATGCGAGCTGCTGGCGTGTGTCTTCACGGCGGGTCTGGCCGACACGACAGTCGTCTCCGCGGCCTCGCCGCACGTATCCTGCGAGCCGCGGATCAGCGACGTGCTGTCGATCCGCGCCCGGTAGGCTGTAGACGCCCGGAACGGTCGGTGTGAAGGTCGCCGTCTTGTAGGAGCCGTTCGCCGTGACGGAGACCGTGCCGCTCCAGACGGGTGGGCCGCCGCAGTCGATCAGCGGAGCTGCTCGCAAACGGCCCGAACAGATCCACGACGGCGGTCACCGAGGTGCCGGCGAGCGAGCCGACCGTGACCCGATCGAAGATCGGCGTGCCCGGCGGTGGTAGCCGGGGCGCTTGCCATCGTGGCAGAGCGTCGGCTGGGCCTGGACGAAGAACCGCTCCGACGGCGTCCGAGCACGAAGTCCGGACGCCGACGTTCGCGCTGTCGCCCGGCACCCGCAGCTGGAAGCCGTACCAGCCGGGCCGGCCCACGGCGGCGACCGGGCTCGTGTACCTCCCGGGCCCGTGCGCCGTGAAGCTTCCGGTCCAGGCGGGCTTGCCGCAGGCGACAGCGGCGCTCGAGGAGAACGGGCCCTGGATCGTGACCGTGACCTTCGCCGTCCAGCTCGAAGTGGCGCCGGTGATCGTGATGTGGTCGCGAACTACATGTCCGGCGACCTGGGCGGTCGGAGCCGCTGCCGTCGTGACGGCGATGTGGCCCTTCTCCACGTGACCGGAGACCGTGCCCGTGACCTGCTGGGACGCCGGCGTCACGATCCGCTGCGCGTTCCGGGCAGCGGCCGTCGTCGTCGCCCCGTAGACGACGGGGACGTTCGCCGCGACGGGCGCGGAGGCGACGGCGATCGAGACACCGGAGGAGGCGGTCGGCCGGAAGGTGATCTGCGCGACGCCCTGCGCGCTCGTCGTTACCGACGCCGGCGCGCCGGTGACGCCGTTCGAGGTGAGCTTCAGCTCGAGATCGGGCATCGCCGCGCCGCTCGCAGCGAGGATGCGGAGCGTCGCGGTGGCGGGTTGCCCCGCCTTCGAGCGGGCCGTCCACCCGGCTCGAGAGCCGATACGGGCCGTGGAAGCGGTCGGCGTCGGCGGCGAGCTGCTGATCGATCGAGGCGACGCCCGGGCCGATCGCCGCGGGGTCGACCTCGCCCGGACGGGCATCGCCCATCAGCGAGTGGACGTAGAGCATCACCGCGGCCTGCCGATCGGGGTTGCTGCTGCGGCCGTAGGCCCAGATCGCATACGCGATCTTCTCCCGGTTCAGGAGGCTGACCGTCTTGCCCTGGCTGTTCTCGAGGCTGGTCGCCTCCTGCAGGCTGTACTTGTCCTTTGCCGACGGGTACCAGTAGCCGAGATCGATGCAGAAGCTCTTGTTCGCACCCGCGATGACGCCCGTGTAGTCGCCGAACCAGCGAACCCCGTACTGATAGGTCCTGTAGAAGCCGACGCCGGTCGTCCCGCAGAGATCGCGACCGGCCTTTGCGCAGGGATCCTTCGGGTTCGGTGGCTGGACGGCACCGGCCGTCCCTGCCAGGCTGAGGGCGGCCGCTAACGCGACGGCGGCTGCGGCGGTGCGTGCCAGGCGGCCGTGGGGCCGATCGGAAACGGTGGGCCGCGCTCGAATTTCCTCTCCGCCCGACACCCGATCCGAGTGTATGCGACGACGGCCGGGCGGCAGCTTCAGGTGTACAGGACGACGAGGCAGCCTTCGTATCTGCCGTCGTCCGAGCAGGTAGGCGGGAGGGTCTTCGTGCGGTGCCATGCACCGCGGGCGGTCGTGACCTCGATCCGGGTCGTCCAGACGATGCCGCTGTCGTACGGATCGGAGACCTTGTGGTAGGTCAAGCTGCAGAGCGAGAAGCCCTGGCGCGGCTTGCATCTGACCCCGCCGAGCCGGAAGGCGGGGCACTTGCCGCCGACATGGCTCGAGCAGGGTACGTGCTTCGGGTGGAAGGTCCAGGCCTGCCTGGAGCCGGCGCGCACCTGTATCGCGAGCGTGGATTCATTCGGAGAGCCCGATGCCTGCACGGCGGCCGGTAGGAGCAGTGCCGCGAGCAAGAGCAGGGACACCGCGGACGGGCGCATCGTCCGATTATCCTCGGAGCGATGTGGCCACGTGCAGCGAGCGGCCTCGTCCTTTGCCTTGTCGGAGGTGTGTTCTTCGGGCAGGGGATCGGTGCGATTCACGGCTCGGTGATGACCGGCGAATCGCAGTGGGCGGTGATCGGCGGCGTGATGTTCGCCGTCGGGCTGGCGCTTCTGGCCTGGGCGTGGCGGCTTCGGCGCTAGCTGCGACGCGTAGAGACCGGGCCGGCCTCGCGCGGCGAGCCGCGTTCGATTTCGATCCGCTCGATCCGCGGAACGTGCTGCCGGCGGAGCTCTGGAAGCAGGGGAAGCACCTGTTCGGCAGCGGCGTCTACGTCGAGACGATCTCGACGGCTGCGGAGCTCTCGTCGATCGAGTAGCCGCTCTCGCTCGAGCCGGGAGACCCACCGGCCGAGTCGTCCAGCTTGCCGCTCCTCGGGCAGCCGCGCGCCTTCCCGTTTGACCGCCTTCGGGCGCTTCGCTACCTTTCGACCCGGCAGGAACGAGGGTCGCAGGACCAGCGCGCGGCAGGCACCGGGCGAGACCCAGATCAGAAGGAAACACAGCTCAGACGCAGTTGTGCACGGACCGTCGGCATGGTCTCGCTCGTACTCTCAGCCGTCATCGCACTCGCCTCGCACACGGGGTCGCTCGGGGCGCACTCCTCCGGGCAGCTGCCGCCGCGCGGGGTGATCGTCCCGGGCGCGGTGTTCGCCGGCGTGCATCTTGGAGACACGCAGCAGAAGGTGCAGGCCGTCTGGGGCCACCACTACGACGTCTGCGGCTACTGCAAGGACAGAACGTGGCTCTACGAGTACCGGGGCCCGGAACCGCTCGGCGCCGCCGTTCGCTTCCAGAGAAACAGGGTCGTCGCCGTGTTCTCGCTCGGCTCGCCCGCGGGCTGGAAGACGACGAACGGCCTGAACATGGGCGACCCGATCTCGAGCGTCTACTCGCAATACCCGAGCGTCGGCACGACGCGGTGCATCGGGTTCGACGCGATCACGACGAAGATCGGCACGTCGGTGATGGCGTTCTACAGCGCCGCCGGCGTCATCTACGGGTTCGCGATGGTCGTTCCCAAGATGACCGTCTGCCAGTAGCTCTCAGCGCTTGATGTTCAGGAGCACGTTGGCCTTGGTCGCCGACTTGAACTGAAGCACCTCGAGCTGGTGGGGCGCGTAATAGACCTGGACCGAGCCCGGCGTGACCTTCGCGCCGCACGCGACCTGCGTCTTTGTGATCACCTGGCAGTGGAAGTTGTCGGAGGGCAGCGTCGTGATGTCGCCGACCTTGATCGCGATCACCTTCGGCTTGCCGGCGCCGAGACCGGTCGCGGCGGCCACCGAGAAACACACGGCCGCAGTGACCGCGGCGGTGAGACCGAGCTTGAACATCCTGCCTCCTCGAGACGTTGGTTCCAGACAGCTTAGGCCTGCTCATCCGGGATCCGTCGCGCCAGGAGCCGGGCCCCCCGGACTCTCCGGTTCGGTTCGGGGTCAGGCACTGGACCGAAACTGTGACGGCAAGCCCGCCCGGCTGTCGGGAGAGGGATCGTCTCCTTCGGCGGCCTCTAGGATCGGGGTCGTGATTCCCGCCTCGAACCTGGCGGCGTTCGCGCTGGCCGCTCTCGTCCTGATCGCGATCCCGGGGCCGAGCGTGCTGTTCGTGATCAGCCGCGGTGTCGTCCTCGGCCGGCGCGCGGCGCTCGCGACCGTGCTCGGGAACTGCGCGGGTGTGTACGTGCAGGTGGCCGCGGTCGCACTCGGGATCGGCGTGCTCGTAGAGCGCTCGGCGGCTGCCTATACGACGGTCAAGCTGGTCGGGGCCGGCTACCTCGTGTGGCTCGGGATCCGGACCTTCCGCAGGCGGCGCTCGCTCGCGGCGGCGCTCGGGCAGCCTGTCGTCCCGAAGAGCAACCGCCGGATCCTCCGCGAGGGGTTCGTCGTCGGAGTGACGAATCCCAAGGCTGCTGTCTTCTTCGCAGCGATCCTGCCGCAGTTCACCGACCCGGCCGCAGGCCACGTCCCGCTCCAGATGCTCGCGCTGGGGCTCGTCTTCATCGCGATCGCGATGATCTGCGACGGCGTGTGGGCGCTGGTCGCCGGCTCCGCCGGCCAGCGGCTCGCATCGTCTCCCCGCCGCCTCGAAGCGATCGGCGCAGCGGGCGGTGTCGTCCTCGTCGGGCTCGGTGTCGGGCTCGCCGTGAGCGGCCGCAAGCTCTGAGCCGTGGCGCTACGCCCGTCCGAAGAGGACGCAGCCGTTGTGCCCGCCGAGCCCCATCGCGTTCGAGAGGGCGACGTCGACCTGCACGTGGCGCGCCTCGTTCGGAACGTAGTCGAGGTCGCAGTCCGGGTCGGGGTTCCGGTAGTTGATCGTCGGCGGCAGGACGCCGTCGCGGAGAGCGAGGATGCACATGATCGACTCGATCGCCCCGGCGGCGCCGAACGTATGGCCCATCATCGACTTCGTCGAGGAGACGGCGAGCTCGTAGGCGTGCGCGCCGAATACGCTCTTGATCGCCTTCGTCTCGGCGATGTCACCGAGTGGAGTGGAGGTGCCGTGGGCGTTCACGTAGCCGACGCGTTCGGGCACGACGCCTGCGCGATCGAGCGCGCTCTTCATCATCGCGGCGACACCCTCGGCCTCGGGCTCGGGCTGCGCGAGATGGTGGGCGTCGTTCGAGGCGCCGTACCCGAGCACCTCGGCGTAGATCTCGGCGCCGCGCGCCTCGGCCTTGTCCCAGTCCTCGAGCAGGACGGCGCCGGCGCCCTCGGCGATCACGAAGCCGGCACGCGTCGCATCGAACGGTCTCGAGGCATGCGGCGGGTGCTCGTCCTCGGCGGCAAGGCCGCGCATCGCGGTGAACCCGGCAAGGATCAACGGATCGACGCAGGCTTCGGTGCCGCCCGCGATCACCGCGTCGACCCAGCCGCGCTTGATCAGCTCGGCCCCCTCGCCGATCGTGTGCGAGCCGGTCGCGCACGCCGAGACGATCGCGTAGTTCACACCCTTGATCCCGAGCGAGATCGCGAGCTGGCCGGAGGCTGTGTCGACGAGGACGTTCGGCAGGAAGCTCGGAGCGACGCGGTCGGGCCCTCTCTCCCGCAGGATCGCCACCTGCTCGGCGATCTGCGTGACGCCGCCGATCGCCGAGCCGAAGATGATCCCGACCCGCGTCGGGTCGAAGCCCACGAGGCCCGAGTCGTCGAGCGCTTCGCGTGCCGCCGAGAGCGCGAAGAGCACGTTCCGCTCCAACTTGCGCGCGTCCTTCGCCGAGGCGACCTTCTGCGGGTCGAAGCCCTTCACCTCGGCCGCGATCCGGATCGGCAGCCCCTCGGTGTCGAAGGCCGAGATCCAGTCGATCCCGCTCTGCCCGGCGAGCGCCGCGCTCCAGGTCGTCGGGGCATCGAGGCCGAGCGGCGAGACGGCGCCGATGCCGGTTACCGCGATACGCGTCATAGGCGGCGCAGCTTAACCGTAGGCTTCGGGTGTGCCCGCGCCTGAACTGCCTTTCCCGCCGATGGAGGCGGAGCTCGTCCGCGAGTTGCCGGTCGGCGAGGGGTGGGCCTACGAGCCGAAGTGGGATGGATTCCGCGGCGTGCTCGAGAATCTCGGCGAGGAACTGGCCCTGTGGTCGCGCAACGAGCGGCCGTTGCTCCGCTACTTTCCCGAGCTGCGCCCGCTCGGAGAGCTCCTGCCGGAACGGTCGGCCCTCGACGGTGAGGTCGTGATCCTGCGCGACGGGGCGGTCGATTTCAACGCGATGCAGATGCGGCTCCATCCGGCCGAATCGAGGATCCGGCGGCTCTCCGCGGAGATCCCGGCGTCCTTTGTCGCCTTCGACGTGCTCGTCTGGAAGGGCGAGCCGGTCTGGAAGCTGCCGTTCGAGGAGCGGCGGGCCGAGCTCGAGCGCGTCGGCGAGGGCTTCCGGCTCTCGCCGTCGACCCGGGCGCTCGCCGAGGCGCGCGGTTGGCTCGACCGCTTCGAGTCGCTCGGGCTCGACGGGGTGATCGCGAAGCGGCTCGGCGCGCCGTACCTGCCGGGCTCGCGCGAGGGGATGGTGAAGGTGAAGGAGCACAAGACCGCCGACTGCGTCGTTGCCGGGATCCGCTGGAAAGGCGCGCGCGAGCAGGTTGCCACGCTCCTCCTGGGCCTCTGGGGCGAGGACGGCGAGCTCGACTACGTCGGCTCGTGTGCGGTCGCGGCAAAGTCGCGCGCCGAGGTGGCCGCGAAGGTGCTGCCGCTCGTCGAGGAAGACCCCGAGTGGACCTCGGCCGAGCCGAACCGCTGGGGCACGGGCTCGCTCGAGGAGGCGCGCGTCAGGCCCGAGCTCGTGGTCGAGGTGCGCTACGACAAGGTCCAGGGCAACCGCTTCCGCCACGGGACGAAGCTGCTCCGCTGGCGGGACGACAAGGCCCCCGCCGACTGCACGTGGCGCGAGCTACGACCCGCCCGGGTGGACGCGGCCGAAGGCGTCGAGTCGCTTTTCGCCTAGTCTTCGAATCTCCACGTCAATCGTCCGAAGGGGAGGGGAGCCCGAGCTGCTCGAATCGCGGGGCGAGCGATACCGCCCGCCGCCACATCCCGCGCATCGGATCGCCGGCCTCTTCGAGCCGCCGCGGCATCGTCTCCATCGTGAAGGCGGCCGGATCGACGTCGGCGACCTCGTCCCAGCCGAGCGGAGCCGAGACCCGCGCGTCGGGAGTCGGGCGCACCGAGTAGGCGCAGGCGATCGTCCGGTCGCGGGCGTTCTGGCCGAAGTCGACGAAGACGCCGATCCGGTCGGCCACGCGCCAGGTGGTCGTCGCGACCCTCTGATCGCCGATTCGGCGCTCGACCTCCTCCGCGAGCGCCTTCGCGAAGGCGCGCACGTGCGGGAATCGCAGCTCGGGCCGGATCGGCGCCAGGATGTGGAGGCCGGTTGCCCCGGAGGTCTTCGGGAACGAAGGAAGGCCGAGCTCGTCCATCACCTCGCGCACGACGAGCGCGATCTCCCGCACGAACGGCCACTGCCCGCCGGTGGTCGGGTCGAGGTCGATCAGGAGGTAGTCCGGGAGCTCGATCTCCGGAGTCCGCGAGTGCCAGGTGTGCAGCTCGATGCAGCCGAGGTTCGCGACCCACGCGAGCGCCGCGGCGTTGTCGATCACCGCGAACACCGTCGAGTGGCCGCTCGGGAACGAGACAGGCACCTCGTCCACGTACTCGGGATGCTTGGCGGGAACGCGCTTCTGATGGAAGAACTCCCCCTCGACCCCGTTCGGGAACCGCTTCATGTGGAACGGCCGGCGTTTCAGGTGCGGCAATGCCGCCGGAGCGATCTCGAGGTAGTACCGGACGAGGTCCTGTTTCGTCAGGCCGGGGAGCGGGAAGAAGATCTTGTCCGGGTTCGACACCGGTACGTCGTAGCGACCGACGAGCACACCGGCAGGATTCCATGCCGAGGCGCAAACTCCCGCGTTGAGGAGCAGTCAATGACGATGCGACCGCGAGCCCGACTCATCGCCGGTACCGGGCTCCTGGTGGCGGCGCTCTTCGGGCTCTGCGTCGGCGCGGCACCCGCGGCCGCGAGTCAGGCGTTCTCGGATCTGAACACGACGGGCGCCACCCTGGAAGTGAATGCGAAAGGCGAGGCGCTCGTCACCTACACACGGTCATCGGGCGTTCCGCGTCACGTGCTCGCCTGGGGCGCAGTGAACGCGCTCCCACCTACATCCGGACTGCCGCAGGTGCGCTTCAAGTTCGACTACGCCGGCGGCTGGGGGAAATACCGGAAGGTGAACTACTGGAAGACGTTCAAGAACCGCTGCCGGCCCTACACCGGGCCTGCGCTTCCCTACTTCGTCGCCGCATGCGATGCGCCCGACGGCTCGTACTGGGCCCTCCAGAGCTGGCAGCGGCGGCTCCCGGTGCTCGGATTCAGCCCCTTCACGCCGCTCCAGGCCGCCTACGAGCTCCACCTCTCGCACTGGACGGGCGCGCTCGCCGAGCTCGCGGTCGGCGTCCATTGGACCTATGACAACTCGGCGATCGGCATCTTCGGGCGGCTCACCTACGACGGGCAGCCGGTGTACGGATTCGGGGCGACGCCGAAGGGAGTGCCGAAGGATCGCTACTCGCGGACGGTCTACATCGACACGCTCGACTCGGTTTACGGTGCAGGCTGGCATCGTGAGACCGGGATCCTGCTCCACCATCCGGGCGGGACCTTCTGCCACAGCTTCGTTCCACAGACCCCACCGCCGGGGTACCCGAGCCGGGCAACCGTTCCCGCGGCGCCGGGCGACAGCTACCGGGTGAGCGTGATGGGCCCGGGGGTGACTCCCGTTGTCGTCTGGGAGGGCGACGGGCTCCTGCCGTGGTCCGGAACCGACGCTCAGAAGGCGGCCCAATCCGCCGCGGACGAGATCTGGAACGGCGTGATGAAGGGTGATGCCCAGTGTGCGTCCGAGGCCGGTTGAGCCTCCCGTAGGAGCGTTACTGATGCGCTAGGCTCGCCGGAATGCGCACGACCCTCGTCGCGTTCGTGGCACTCGCCGCTCTCCTCGCGGGCACCGCCGCCCACGGCTCGGGCGCGCCCATCGTCGCGACGACATCGTCCTGCGCGAAGGCGAGCCTGAAGCTCGTCAACTCGGGAACGCTCACGGTCGGCACCGACAACCCGGCCTACCCGCCGTGGTATGCGGGCGGAACGCCGAAGGGCTCCTCCTGGAAGATCAACGACCCGGACACCGGGAAGGGCTTCGAGCCGGCGGTCGCCTACGCCGTGGCGGCGCGCCTCGGTTTCAAGCCGAGGCAGGTGAAGTGGGTGTACGTGCCGTTCAATCGCTCGTTCGCCCCCGGCCCGAAGTCGTTCGACTTCGACATCAACCAGATCTCCTATACGCCGGCACGTGCGAAGGTCGTCTCGTTCAGCAACTCCTACTACGACGTGAACCAGGCGCTCGTCGTGCTGAAAGGCAAGCCGATCGCGAGGGTGAAGACGATCGCAGGGCTGAAGCCCTACAAGCTCGGCGCGCAACTCGGGACGACGAGCTACGGCTTCATCACGAGCACGATCAAGCCCGTGAAGCAGCCTTCGGTCTTCCCGCAGAACGCCGCGGCGATCCAGTCGCTGAAGAACGGCCAGATCGACGGGCTCGTCGTCGACCTGCCGACCGCGTTCTACGTCACGGCGGTACAGGTGCCCCACTCGACGATCCTCGGGCAGTTCCCGACGGCGGCCGGCGGCGAGCACTTCGGCATGGTCTTCGCCAAGGGAAACCCGCTCGTCGGGTGCGTCAACCGGGCGCTTGCAGCAATGAAGCGCAGCGGCCAGCTCCAGCGGATCCAGCAGCAGTGGCTAGCGAAGGCGACCGGCGCGCCGGTCCTGAAGTAGAAGCCCGCAGCTCGAAGGTCCTCGGCAGCTGGCGGGCGGGCGACGGGCGGCGCGGCGTCCTGATCGCGCTCGTGAGCACGGTCGTCTTCTTCGCGGTCCTCGCCGTCGTGATCACGCAGTCGCCCGGCTGGCCGGAGGTGAAGAGCACCTTCTTCAGCTGGGACCAGTTCCGCGATTCCTTCGGCGGGATCGCCCATGCGTTCAAGCTGAACGTGAAGATCTTCTGCATCTCGGAGGTGCTGATCCTCGTCTTCGCCCTCGTGCTGGCAGTGATCCGGAGCCTGCCGGGGCCGGTCTTCTTTCCCGTGCGCGCGCTGGCGATTGCCTATGCCGACTTCTTCCGGGGCGTGCCGACCATTCTCGTGATCGCGATCCTCGGCCTCGGCGCGCCGGCGCTCGGGCTGAAGCACCTCCCGACGTCGGCGACGTTCTGGGGCATCGTCTCGCTGACCTTGATCTACACGGCTTACGTCTCCGAGGTCTACCGGTCTGGAATCGAGTCGGTGCATCCCTCGCAGGAGGCGGCCGCCCGGTCGCTCGGCCTGAGCCGGCTGCAGGCGCTGCGGTTCGTGATCCTCCCCCAGGCGGTGCGGCGGGTGATACCTCCCCTGCTGAACGACTTCATCGGGCTGCAGAAGGACACGGCGCTCGTCTCCACGATCGGAGCGGTCGAGGCGTTCAACCAGGCGAACATCGATGTCGATGCGACCTTCAACTTCACGCCGTACCTCGCCGCCGCGGCGCTGTTCGTCGCGATCACGATCCCGCTCGCCCGGTTCACGGACTGGCTCGCTGCGCGCGATCGCCGGGCCCGCGAAGCGCAGGGGATCCGGTGACGGACGCACTCCTCCTCGATCGGGTCTCGAAGTCCTTCGGACAGAACCGAGTCCTTCGCGAAATCGAGCTCACGGTCGCCCAGCACGAGGTGATCTGCCTGATCGGGGCATCGGGATCGGGGAAGTCGACGCTCCTTCGCTGCGTCAACCTGATCGAGCCGATCGATTCCGGGCGGATCGTGGTCGAGGGCGACGAGATCACCCTGCCGGGCGTGGACAAGAACCGGGTGCGGCGGCAGATCGGGATCGTCTTCCAGTCCTTCAACCTCTTCCCGCACATGTCGGTTCTCCGCAATGTCACGCTCGCCCAGCGTTCGGTGCTCGGCCGCTCGCGGGACGAGGCAGAGCAGCGCGCACATCAGCTTCTCGACCGTTTCGGCGTGGGCGACAAGTACGACGAGTATCCCGATCGGCTGTCGGGCGGGCAGCAGCAGCGTGTGGCGATCGTGCGGGCGCTCGCGCTGGACCCTCGCCTGATGCTGCTCGACGAGGTCACGAGCGCGCTCGATCCCGAGCTCGTCGGCGAGGTGCTCGAGGTGATCCGCGAGCTCGCAGCCGGCGGGATGACGATGGTGATCGCGACCCACGAGATGGCCTTCGCCCGGGAGATCGCGAACCGCGTGTGCTTCCTCGACTCGGGCGCGATCCTCGAGCAGGGCACGGCCGAGGAGATCTTCGGGGCCCCGCGCGAGCCGCGCACGCAGCAGTTCCTGCAGCGCATCACCGCCGCGGGCCGTCTCTGAGATTTAATAGCGGGACGATGAGCGAGGCAGCCCACGAGGCGCTCGACCGGAAGCCCGGATCCGAGGGTGTCCTTTCGGCGGAGGCAAGCGCCGTTCCGCTCTCGGTCGGCGGGACGGGAGCGATGATTCTCGCCCTGCAGCAGAGCGTCGGAAATGCACGCGTCTCGCGGATCCTGGGGCGGCGCGCCCTGCTCCAGCGCGACGGGGGAGGGCAGAACCCCCAGGTCGCACAGCCGGTTGCGACCACCGCGAAGGTCGGCACGGTCGGGGGACAGCGGCCTGCGGTCAAGGCCACCATCAAGAACTTCGACGACTGCAACGCCGCCGTCGCCTGGCTCAACTCCGGCGCCGACGCGGGCGATGCTCAGCCGGTCTACGCGCCGAAGGCGGGGAGCATCCGGAGCACGAACCAGCTGGGCGGCACGATCAAGGCGGAGATCGATCTGGCCTGGAACTATGACCCGTCCTCGAGCGCCGAGATGACGATCCCGGCCTGGCCGAAGATGACGGCCGCCGAGACCGCGGCCGTCGCGAAGTACCGCTCCGCGATCCAGGCGCACGAGGTGATGCACTTCGACGTGACCGACGCGATCATCAAGGCCCTCCCGAAGACCGTTTCGGCGACCGGCTCCGACAAGGCCGACGCGACCGCGAGCCTCCAGGCGGCGGTCAACCAGTACGAAGCCGACGCGCAAGCGGCGATAGACAAGGCGACTCAGGACTACGACGCGAAGACCCAGCACGGGAAGACGCAGTCGGCGGTCGGCGGCGTCGACGTGCACCTTGATTGCGGCTCGAAGCCCGACGCTCCCGGGCCCTGACGACCACCTCGTCCCTGTCGGATTCCGGGTCGACCCCCGGCGCCGGGCACCGGTCTTCGCGTGGAGCGAGAGAGCGCCGGCGGGAAGGCCCGGCCTGCCGAAGTAGCGACGTCATTTGGCGCCGTGTCCAGAGTAGGCTTTGGACATGCTGGATCCCGCGTCTCGCCTCGAGGTGACGATCGAACCGCTCGACGACTATCTCGTCGTCCAGCCCCTGGACGACTCCGAGACCGCCTCGGGTCTGATCGTCCCGATCAACGAGGCGGCGCAATGCACGACCGGGATCGTCGTCGCGGTCGGCCAGGACGTCGCTGCGGTCGAGCCCGGAGAAAAAGTGCTCTACCCGCGCGAGGCCGGCTACGAGGTCAGGCTCGTCCGCTCGAGCCACCGCGTCCGCGTGATGAAGCGCGAAGAGCTGATCGCGCGCATCCACGACTGATCGCCAGGATTGCCGGGCCGAGCCTGCACCGGCTAGCCTGATCTACCTCGGAGAGGTGTCCGAGCGGTCTAAGGAGCACGACTGGAAATCGTGTACGTGCTGAAAGGTGCGTCGAGGGTTCAAATCCCTCTCTCTCCGCCTGAACGTGGGGGAACCGGCGCGGTTCCCCCACGAGCTTTCTCGTCCTTGCTCCTTCTGGAGGCGCCGCAGCCCGCCGGGTCATTGCACCCGAGCGCGCCCGAGCCGATATTGTCGCCCGATCTTGCGGCACAAGGCGGCAGCTACCCGAGCGGTGGACGGCGCGTGAGCACGGACCCTTCGACCCGTCCCCACTTGCCGGAAGGTCTCATGAACGTGCCCCCTCCTGCCGATGACGTGCGTGGAGGATCAGCGCAGTCGATGCCCAGCTCACCGCGGAAGCGAATCCAGCGAGAGGCGACCCAGATCGCATGCCTCGCCTGCGGTGCAACGCGCGTCGTCACCGGCCTTGCGACGCACGAGACCGGAGAGTGCCCGCGCTGCCGCTATCTCGGCTGGACGTACTCCGACGAGCTCGACGGCACGACCCGACGCGCGATCATGAACGGCGAGTTCGCCGCCAACGCCGTCGACCCGCCTCTACGAACCGGACCGGCCCTCCGCGCTCGGGATCGCGCACTCGACCCCTAGCCGCGGGCGATCGTCTACGTGCTTTCGCCCGGCGAGACCGTGACGAGCGTCCCCACCTGCACGTACGGGAAGATCTGCCCGGCGGTGTCGATCGGGGCCTCGACGCAGCCGAGGCTCTGCGGCCAGCCGTAGCTTCCGCGCACGAATCCGTGGACGGCATCGCCGCCGCTGAAGTAATTCACCCACGGGACGCCCGGATCGTTGTAGTGCGAGCCGTCCGGGTTCGTGCCCGACATCGTCGTCTCGGTCAGGTGCAGGTAGACCGGGAAGGTGCCGATGTCCGTCTCGCGCCCGGGGATCCCGGTGTTCACGGCCGAACGGAGGATCACTCGGCCGTTGTGCCAGAGGGTCAGAGTCTCCGGGAGTGTCTCGCTTACGTAGACGTAGCTGTAGCCGTCCTTCGCCCGCCGCCCCGAGAGCTCGTCGCGCTGGAGCCCCCGGAACACGCTCATGCTCGGGAAGCCGTCCGTCGTCATCCCGTGGGTCGACTCGAATGCCATGATCGCGCCGCGGACCAGTACCGGACGTTCGCTCCCCGAGGCCCAGAGGTTCTTGAGTGCCGCCGGCGTCTTCGGATAGCGCCACGCGAAGGTGCCGTCCGGAGGCTCGACGGCGGCCCGGGCCTGCGCGCCGGCTGTGAGCCGGACCGGCGTGCCCGAAGGGTTCCACGCAAGCGGCAGATAGCCGAGGTCGGCAAGCATCTGCTTCATTCGCAGCAGGGAGCCGCGCGGCACCTGCCAGCTGAGGGTGCGGAAGCGTGCAGGATCGGAGCCGGAGATCACCTGGACCGACTCGGGAAGCCTCACGTGAACCTTCCGGCCGAGCGGGAACCCGAGGCCGCTCGGCTGGAACACGAGCGTGTACTCGTTCGGCTTCCGCCACGAGCCCTGCACCTTCGGCCTCATCGTCGGGTGCCCGCCCTGGAGCACCTGGTCGACAGGGCGCGAGAACCTGAGCACGATCGGCGCCGAAGGGACGAGTTGGCTCTTGGGCGCCGGGCGCACGAGCACGCTCGGGGCGGGGCCGGGCGGGAACCACGAGATCCGGCGCGCCGCGGGCAGCACCTCCCAGCGTCGGGGAACGCCCGCGACGAGGGCGGTGCCCGCGAGGTTCGAGCCGCCCTCGATCACGCCGATCGGAGCGGTCCTGCGGGCGGTGCGAAGCGTCACCTGCTTCTGCCTGCCGTCGGCAGTCCGCACCCAGACGACCTTCACCGGGCTCGAGAACTGCACCGACACGGGCCGGCCTGCCCGGGGATAGACCATGGTCGCGGTGAGGAACGCCCCGGGGGTGCGGGTGACGGCCGTGACCTGCTCGGTCTTGCCGAGCAGCCAGCCGAACCACTTCGAGCGCTGAACGGTGGCGACGAGGTGAATGCGCTCGCCGATCCGAAGCTTCGCCACCGGCTCGATCACGCGCCCGCGAAGCGTCACCGGGACAGCATGGCCGGAGGCATCAAAGGCGCTGACCGAAGCGACGTGCTCGCCGCGGCTTGCGATCGTCACGCGACCGAGCCCGGAGCCCCCGGTGACGACGACCGCCTTGGGCCACGTGTAGCGCACCGCCAGCAAGCCCGCGTCGACCAGGCAGAACACGCCGCCGAAGGCGATCAGCGCGACCAGGATCCGGCGACGCCTGCGACTCACCACTTTCACGTTATTCGATGCCCCGGTCGTGTTCACTCCCGATCCCCGTGCGATGGCCCGCTCACGGTGTTCGGGCCGGAGAGTGCAGTTTCAGCGTCGCATCAGGTGGTGATGCGGCGCGCTCCGTCGTAGTTGGCTGCCGCCCATCCTGTCGTCAGGCTGTCGACCCGGACGTATGCACCGGTATAGGGCGCGTCCACGAACTCGCCGCCGCCGATGTAGAGCCCGACGTGGCCGAGCCCGTCGAAGAAGACCATGTCGCCGGGTTGAAGCTGGTCGTAGGGCACCGGCGTCCCGTAGTTCCACATCGCATACGAGGAGTGCGGAAGAGAGATCCCGAGCTGGGCGAAGGAGTACATCACGAGCCCGGAGCAGTCGAAGCCGCTCGGCGTCGAGCCGCCCCAGACATACGGGACGCCGATGTAGGACATCGCGATCGACACCACCTGGCTCGAATAGCCGGAGGCCGGGACGACCGCCGCGCCTTCCGGCGTCGAGGCGGTTACGCCGACGGCGGTCGTCTGCACCTGCTGCGCCTGCGCCGCCTGGGCGGCGGCGATGCGGGCCTTTGCCGCGGCGGCCGCCTCGAGCTGGCGCTGGACCTCCTGTGCCTCGAGGGTTGCGATCTCGCCCTTGATCGAGCTGAGAAGGTGCTGGCGCTGGTCGATCTCGCCCGCGACCGCCGCGCGCTCGGCCCGGCGCCGTGCGAGCAGGTCGCTCGCGTAGGTCGCATCGTGCTTCGAGCGCCCGGGCATGCACGACGACGGATTGCTTGAAGGTCTGGACCTGGCCCACGACTTGGCCGTCGATGCTCGAAAGGCGGTTGGCGTCGTCGATCCGGGTGAGCACGCTCGAGAGGTTCTGCGAGCCGAGGATCAGCTCGAGCGAGGTCGGCTGTGAAGTGGTGTAGAGGTTGAGGAGCCGCTTCGCGATCATCTTCCGGCTCCGGCCGAGGTTGCGCCGGGCGACGACGAGCTCGTGGCGGTTGACCTTCTGCTCGAACCTGACCTGCGCGAGCTGCACGTCCGCGAGGTTGATCTTCTCGTCGGCGGCGCTCAGGTTCTGGTCGAGCGTGATGATCTGCGCGTAGACCTGCTCGGCCTCCGCTTTCTTGTCGTCGATCGGGTTGCTGCCGATCGCCGGGGACGCCCCGATCATGCCGACGGCGATCAGCGCGGAGGCGAGAAAAGCGGTCGCGAGTACGGCGGAGCCGAGCCGCGACAGCTGCCGCCACTTGCTTGTCACGGATCCCGCTCGAGTACGAGACCGGCCTGCTGACAGGTTCCGGCACGTCACTGGTCGAGCACCGTAGCAGGCCGGGCGGCTACGACACAAATCGCTAACGATTGGATCTCCCTGCAAACTGCCGATTCTCGGGCACACGACCCCCTTCGGCAATCGTGCCGCGATGCCTCCAGGTCACCGGTCTGCGGAAGGGGCCGGATGGTACGGTCGTCGCCGTGGCGAAGAGATATGCGCTTGCGGTGCTCGGCTTCGCGGCCGTCGCGCTCCTGACGACGATCGTCGTCTCCTGGGCCCGGAGCGGCGCCGCCCCGGCCGCCACGACGACCACGACCACCGCGGCGAAGAAGAAGCCGGCACCGCACCCGAACATCGCCCGCAAGGTCGCGAGCGGGTCGTTCACGTTCGTCGCCGGCGGCGACATCGCGATGTCGGGTGCCGGTGCCGACGATTCGACCTTCGCCGGCATCTCCCGCTTCCTGCACGGCGACATCGTGTTCGGCAACCTCGAAGGCACGCTCGCCACCGGCGGCACGCCGAAGTGCTCGCCCTACGGTGTCAACGGCTGCTTCACCTTCCGCGCCGATCCGTCGTCGGTGGGTGCGCTGAAGCGAGCCGGCTTCACGGTGATGAACCTGGCCAACAACCATGCTCTCGACTACGGGCCGGAGGCGCAGGCCCAGACGATCGCTGCACTCAACTCCGTCCATCTCGCCTACGACGGCCTGCCGGGGCAGATCACGTTCCTCGATGCGAACGGGATCCGGGTCGCGCTGATCGGATGCGCCCCCTACCCCTGGGCCCAGAGCCTGCTGAACATCCCCGCGACCGCAGCGCTCGTCCGCAAGGCCCGCACGGAGGCCGACGTCGTCCTCGTCTACATGCACGCCGGAGCCGAGGGCGCCGCTGCGGACCACGTGCCGCCGGGCGACGAGACGTTCCTCGGCGAGGACCGAGGCGATGTCCGCGCCTTCTCGCACGCGATGATCGACGCCGGCGCGAGCCTCGTCTTCGCCTCCGGCCCGCACACCCTGCGCGGGATCGAGTGGTACCACGGCCACCTCGTCGTCTACAGCCTCGGCAATCTCGCCGGCGACAACACCCTGAGCGTCGACGGCACGCTCTCGATCAGCGCGCTCATCTCGCTGAAGCTGAGCGGTAGCGGCGCGTTCCTCGGCGGACAGATCATCCCGCTCGAGCTCGTCGGCGCGGGAACGCCGACCTACGACAGCTCTGGGCAGGCGATCTCGTTCATCCGCACCCTCTCCGACGATGACTTCAGCGCGCCGAGGCTCCACATCGCGAGCGACGGGACGATCACGCCCCCGTAGCGCGGCTCGAGCCCGGCCTCGGCGAGCGGGCGGCGGGCCCAGGCGAAGCTCTTCGTGTACCAGCTCATCGAGCCCAGCGAGACGCCCTGGCCCGGACGACTCGATGATCCAGCCGTTCCCGAGGTAGATCGCGGTGTGGCCGATCTGCGCGGGCTTCGAGCGCGGCCCCCTCCCGAAGAAGAGCACGTCGCCCGGCTCGAGCTTCTTCGCCCCGATTCGCTTGCTTCGCGAGACCTCGCCGGCCATCGCCGCCGCCGTCCGGCCGGCGAACACGGTCGTGAGACCGGGCGCGTCCGGGTAGGAGACGAGCTTGAACGTGCGCCAGACGAGGCCGGAGCAGTCGAAGCCCGGCTCCACGTTCTCGTCCTCGCCGCCCCACACGTAGGGATAGCCGATCAGCGAGACGGGTGTTCGGAGCACCTCCTGCTGCAGCGGGGTGAGCGCGGGCAGCGCGAATGCCGTCGCGAGCCCCTGGACGTAGTTGACGCCGCCGGCCGCCTCCGCGGCCGCGAGAGGCGTCAGTCCGGGTGCCGGAGCGCCGGTGGCCGTCTCGCTTCCGAGCGAGATCACGCGTGCGGCCGACCAGGCGGCGTCGGCGCGGGTCGCGGTCTGCTGCGGCTGGAGCTCGTACGCGTCGTCGGCGATCGGAAGGTCGGTGCGCAGGCCGAGGAACCGCGCGACGGCCTCGGTGCCGAACCGCGACGGCGGCTCGAGCCCGGCCGCTCTCGCGATGCGCTGGATCTCGGCGGCGGCGGGCCCGAGACCGAGCGCGTCGACGAGCGCAGCGTCGAGCGCCTCGATCGAGACGGGTGCACCCGGGTTCCGGACGGGTCTGTCGGTGGAGCCGCCGAGCTCTCCGAGGGCCGATTCGAGCGACCCCACGGTCAGTGGATCGGTCGGCCGGAATGTCCGGGGCGTACCCGGGAAGATCCCGCGGCTCGTGACGGTCGCGATCGCCTTCTTCGCCCAGCCCTCGTGGGGTGCCGGCGTCGACGAGTGCGCCCCGAGCGCGGGCGCGGCAAGCACCGCGGACGCGAGAGCGATGACGGCGACCCGTCCCACTCTTCTGCCATCGGCCTCCGGGGCCGAACGCTTTAGGCCGGATTGCCCGGATCGATGTCGGGTACGAGCCCGTCGCCGTGAACCAGGCTTCGGGCCTCATCGAGCGTGAGATCGACCGGAGGGACGATCGAGTCCGATTCGTCGAGGCTCGCCGTCGGGAAGACGCTCGCCGTTCAGGCGAACGGCTGCGGCGAGGGACTCGAGGGCGGCATGCATCGCCTCCTGGTCGTTTGCGGAGAAGGCGTCCTCGGTTGCCGCGTCGAGCTCTGCGAGGTGGGGGGCCAGCGAGTCGTCGAGCCGGTACTGGCCGTCGCCCATGATCCTGACGATCATGCTGCACCTCCGGCCGCCGGCGGATCGAGCGCCGCGGGAGCACCCGACTGACCGAGCTCGGCCTTCATCTTCGCGAGCTCGTCGTCGACCTGGCTTCCCTGCGAGATCTGCGAGAGCTGGCGGTCGAGATCATCGCCCTGGGCTGTCGGATCCTCGAGCGCGCCTGAGGCGGTGAGCTCGTCGATCGCGGAGGCACGCGCCTGCATGTCGGCAGTCTTGTCCTGCGCCCGCTGGACCGCGAGCCCGACGTCGGCCATATGCTCGCCGATCCCGGTCGCGGCCTCGCCGATCTTCACCTGGGCCTCGGCGGCGGAGTACTGGGCCTTGATCACCTCTTTCTGGGAGCGGAACGACTCGACCTTCGTCTGGAGCGCCTGCTCCGCGGCGATCAGCTTCTGCTGCTGGTCGGCAAGCTGCGCCTCCTGCTGCGCGATCCCGTCGAGCTGGCCCTGGATCGCGGCCTTGCGGGTCAGCGCCTCGCGCGCGAGATCCTCGCGGCCCGCTGCGAGTGCCTGCTTCGCCTGGTCGTCGAGCTTCGCGATCTGCTGCTGCGTCGAGGACTCCTCGAGCTGCAGCCGGTTCTTCGCGGTAGTGACGTCGGCGATCCCCCGCTTGACGTTCTGGAGCTGTTGGAGCTGCTGCTCGTAGGCGTAGTCGAGTGTCTCTTCCGGGTTCTCGGCGTTGTCGAGCAGCTTCGAGAACTTCGCCTTCGTGATCTCCGACGTGCGGGCCATCAAACCGGCCATTTTTCGACCTCCCCGAGCGTGTGCGCGCAAGCCTATCCGACCTTGCGCCCCTTTTACATTGAGCGGACGTGTGCCTAACCGTTCGGTCCAAGAATGACGGCAGTCAACTGCTTCGTGTCCATCGATTGTCCAACGAACGAACGGAGAAGATCATGCGCAGAGTGATTCTCATCTTCGCGGTCGGGGTGTTTCTCTCCGTCGCCGGCATCGCAGCCGCCGACAACGGGCCCACGCCGAGCACGAACACCGCGCCCAGCATCAAGGGATTCAAGGCCCACCAGCACTGGTTCGCCGGGCAGGTCACCGCCGTCGGAGCGAGCTCGCTGAGTGTCGGCGTCCTCTGGACCGGCCCGAATGACGGCTCGCTGAACGGCACGACCGTGACCGCCGCCGTCTCCGACCACACCCGCATCAACGGCCCGCACCACCGGCCGATCGCGCTCGCACAGATCCAGGTCGGCGACCTCGTCGCGGTTCGCGGCGTCGGGATCGGCAGCGACCTGACGAACCTCACGGCCGCGAAGGTCCGCGACTTCTGCAACTGCCACTGGGTTGGCGGCACGATTGCCTCGATCACGCCCGGCACCACCCCGGGCACCGGCAGCATCACCGTCGCCGTGAAGCAGACGGGCCCGTACGACACCGTGCTGGACAATACGACGATCACGCTCGGTGCGAGCTCCGTCACCGTGTACCTCCGCGGCCCGCATCGCGCGCGGCTCGGCTTCTCCGACCTGACGGTCGGCGACGGTGTCGGCGTCGTGTTCTCCGCGAACGGCTTCTTCAAGGCACCAGGCTTCGACCCGACTACGGCAACCTTCACGGCCAAGCGCGTCCACGTCTGGCCGCGCCGCTTCGTCCCGCCGGCGTCGAGTGACGCAGCGGACGCAGCTTCGACGACCGCTTCGTAAGCCTCGTCCGCACCGCCCGTGGAGCCGGGGACGCCCTTGCGGCGTCCCCGGCGTTTAACCTCACGTCCGGACGGCTTTGACCGCGATGGTTTCCTCGGGGTTGCGGGGAGTCGCGAGGCGCCCCCGCACGGCCGGCGACGGCATCTCGGCTGCGAGCGCCGCGACGCATCCAGCGAGCGGAATCTCGGCCGCCGACCAACGCTCCGCTGCCCCGAAAACCTCGGGCAGAGCGGCCACCCGGGGGCCGTGACGGGGTAGCTCGATCAGGCTCGGCTCGATCGCGAGCCCGAGGCCCACCGCCTTCAGCAGCGCCTCCTTGCGCGTCCAGTACGAGAGGAACGTCTCGAGGCGCGGATCGCCGGCGAAGTCGAGGCGCTCCCGCTCCGAGAGCGCGTGATCGGGAAGCCGAGTGATCCCGCGATCGCAGAGGGGCTCGACATCGACTCCGACGCGACAACCCCGTGCGACCGCGACGAGGACGAGGTCCACCGCATGGCTGACGGAGATCCGCAGCTCGGGACGATCCGGTGCGAACGGCCGCCCGTGACCGTCGCGCTCGTGCTTGATCCCGTGGAGGGCCCGCTCGATCGCAGAGTCCGAATCGAGCGGGCTGTTCGCAAAGATCGAGAGCTCGATCACCGGGCGCGGCCGATCTCTTCCGCGACCAGTGCGGCCCCGGCGGGCCGGAGCAGATCTGCGTGGGAGACGTGGAGCCGAAGGGTGCGCGCAGCCGGAAGGATCCGCCTGACGTGCCACGCTGGGATCGAATAGGCCTCGTGCTGATCGCCGAGGATGACGAGAGCCGGGACGTCGAGTGGCGTCGCTCGGTAGCGCTCACGGATGCGGGTCACCGCCGCAACGATCGGCGGTACGTTCGGCCCCGCGTCTCCGGGATCGGACGTCCCTCGAATGCGTCCGAGCACGGCTTTGAGGAGCCGTCCCTCGCGGGCGCGTCGGCGGGCAAGCCAGAGGAGGTAGCGCGGGTCGTTCGGCTGCGGCAGCCGGGGGTCGACGACGATGAGCGAGGACCGCTTCCCGGCGGCCTCGAGTTGCTGCGCCATCTCGAGCGCGACGGTGGCGCCGAGGCAGAAGCCGCCAAGCCTGTAGGGCCCTTCCGGCTGGATCGCCCGGATCTGCCCGAGGTAGTCCGAGGCCATCTCCTCGATGCTCGCGGCCGGCTCCTCGCCGTCGTCGATTCCGCGGGCGCGGATCCCGTAGAAGGCCCATGATCCGCCGAGCGCCCGGGCGATCGCGACGAACTGAAGGACCTCGCCGTCCCCGCCGTGCACGAAGAAGAGCGGCGGCCCCGGCCCCGGCCCGAGGAGGATCGGGCCCGAGTGCTCGAGAGCCGTGACCGCGTCGAGCTCGACCATCATCCCGCGCACCGTGGGCGAGCGGACGATCGAGACGAGCGGAAGCCCCTGCCCGGTCAGCTCCCGCAGCCGGGCGACGACCTCCGAGCCGAGGATCGAGTCACCGCCGAGCGCGAAGAAGTCGTCGTCGATACCGGGGAGGGGTGTCGAGCACCTCGGCGAAGACCTCTGCGATCGAGCGTTCGAACATGTTCCGGGGCTCCGCCGGCCCGGTCCCTGCCGTACTCGGGCTCCGGAGCTCGAGGCGCTCGGCGAGCCCGATCCGCTGCAACTTCCCGGTCGGGCCCTTGGGGATCTCGTCGACCACCACGATTCGCCTCGGGACCTTGAACGGCGCGAGCGTCTCCGCGACGAACTCCTGGAGCTCCGACTGACCCGTCTCGTGGCCCGGCTCGAGTACGACGGCCGCCGCCACCTCCTCACCGAGACGCTCATCCGGGAGTGCGAAGGCCACTGCCTCGGCGATCGCAGGATGTGCCAGCAGCCGCTCGTCGATCTCGGCCGGAGAGATCTTCTCGCCGCCGCGGTTGATCAGCTCCTTGATCCGGCCGTGCAGGGTCAGGTAGCCGTCCTCGTCGAGCGTCCCTTCGTCGCCCGTCCGGAACCATCCGTTCGTGAACGCCTCCCGGTCCGCTTCCGGGTTCCGCTCGTAGCCGGAGAAGACGTTCGCGCCGCGAATCGCGACCTCGCCGAGCGTGCCGCCCGGGAGCTCCGCGCCGGAGGCGGAGAGGATCGCGAGCTCGGGCCCGGCTGCCCGGCCGACCGAGCCGGGCCGGCGTCCCGCCAGCGTCGGCTGTTGCTCGCCATCTGGTCGGCCGCTTCCGTCATCCCGTAGGCCTCGACGACCGGGACGCCGAACGCGCGCTCGAGGCCCTCGAGCACGGGTCGCGGGAGTGCGGCAGAGGAGGAGCGGATGAAGCGAAGGCGTTCCGGCGGCTCGTGAGCCGGTTCGATCCGTGCGAGCAGCGCCTGATGCATCGTCGGCACGGCCGTGTACCACGTCGGGTCGCACCCGTCGAGCCAGTCGGGCGTGCGGAAGGCGTGGAAGCCCGGGGTGCAGAAGACCGAGCCGCCCGCGGCGAGCGAGGCGAGCAGCGAGGCGACGAGCCCATGGACGTGGAAGAGCGGCATCACGTTCAGGCAACGGTCGGTCGGGCTGAGCTCGAGCGTCGCTGCGATGTTTCGGGCGGAGACGGCAAGGTTCCCGTGTGCGAGCGGCACGAGCTTCGGGCGAGACGTCGTGCCGGACGTGTGCAGGAGGAGTGCCCGCTCACCGGGTTGCCGCTCCGGCATCGGGACCCGCCGGCGATCGGGACCCGTCGAGGCTGAAGGTGCCGGCGGGCTCCTCGGCCAGCGGCTCGAGCTCGATCACCCGGAGGCCGAGCTCGCGCGCTGCCTCGCGAGCCGGAGTGTCGAGCGACGACGAGACGACGAGGGCGCCCGCCGCGAGATCGGCCAGGAAGAAGTCGAGCTCCTGACGGCGATAGCCCGGATTCAGCGGCGCGCAGGCCGCGGCGGAGGCCAGCGAGAGAAACGCCGTCGCAGCCTCGGGCCCGTTCTCCACGAGCAGCGCGACCCGATCATCCCTACCGATGCCGAGCTCGGCGAGCTCGGCAGCGACGGAGCCGATCAGGTCTCCGAGCCCCGAGTAGCTCAAGGGGCCGCGGTCGAGCCCGAGGATCGCAGGCCGTTCGGGCCCGCTCCTCGTCGACTCCTCGATCAGGGCGACGATCGTTTCGGGAGCGTGCCGTCGGCCACGCAGCGATTCTGCCGAGTCCGTGCCGACGGCGAGACAGGGGTGGGCGCCTTGCGGCGCCCACCCCTGTTCGCCTCGCCGCCTAGGGGTGCGGTGGGCCCGGCGGGTTCGGCAGCCCCGGGAGGCAGCCGGCGAACGGGCCTTCGCTGGGAGCCCGGAAGACGGTGATCACGGCGCTGCCGGAGACATACCGGCCGCCCTTGACGTCTCCCGGGGCCGTCAGGCGCGGCCCGACGCTCGCCTGGGAGCTGCCGTTCTCGGAGAGCGAGAGCAACAGTTGCTTCCCGTTCAGGAATGGGTCGATCTCTGCCCACGAGTAGGTCGATGCGTAGCCGTCCTCTGACGAGGTCACCTCGATGTAGAAGCGGGCGTTGTCGTTGTCGGCGCAGAACTCGAACTCCGGCTCTGCGGCCGCAAGGACGTCGAACAGGGTCGGGCCCGTTTCGGTGTCGGTCGTCGAGCTCGAGCCCGCGAGGAACGAGTCCGTCTGGGTCACCTGCGGCAGCGACTGAAGCTGAGCGAACGTCAGCGTCACCGGGTGGGCGACGTCGCCGTTGATCAGGACAGAGCCGGGAGCCGGGGCGGTGACGGGTGCCTTGAACGGAGCGGCCGTGCAGGTCGGAGTTGCCGTGTCTGCGAGCTGCGGTGCGGCGCGACCGATCACGATCGAGGTGACCCCGTCGATGTCACGGACGCTCGTGGGATCGTTCGTCACGATCAGGCGCGGTGCCGGAAGCGCCGAGCCGTTCTCGAAGAGCGAGAGCACCGCCGGGTCGTTGCCGAAGCCCGGATCGTTCTCGCCCGCGGTGATCTCGGCCCCGGCGCCCTTCGCCCCCGTCGCCTCGATCCAGTAGCGGAGCTCGTCGTTCTTGCAGGCCGAGTCGAAGGTGACGCCGGCTCTCGTGAGCAACGTGCTGAGCGACGGCCCGCGTTCCGTGGTGGCGGCGCCGTCGATCGTGACGTTCACGGTCTGCTCGGGGAGCGCCGCGAGCTGCGCCGGCGTCAAGGTCACCGGGTCGAACGGGGTAATCCCGTTGCCGGGAGAGTCGCTGATCGTGACCGGGGGCCCGGTGGGCGGCGTCGGGGTCGTGTCCGGCAGGAACGACGGGACGACCGGTACCGCGTCGAGCAGGTTGATCGCGTTCGCGAACGTCTTCCCCGCGCCGGGGCGGCCGAGGCCGAGATGCAGTCCCGGGCCCTTCGCAGCAACGATCAGGTCGCGTAGCCCGGTCGCGCCGGTTGCCACGTCGAGGGTGACGTCGCACTGCCCCAGTCCCACCAGTGTCGCGCCCGTCACGGACACGCCGGTGCCCGAGGCCGAGAGGCGGTCGGTCGAGCACGACACAGGATCGAGCATCACCAGAACGTGCATCCGGCGGAGGTCGAAGAAGGGGCGGAGCTCGAACGGAATCGAGGTCGGGTCGCCGCCGGCGTAGAGGGCGCTCGAGTTGAAATGGAACTGCGTATTGAGGCTCGCCTGGTTCTGGAACATGTAGAGCAGGACCTGCTCGGCGCCGGTCGCGCCTGCAGCGCCCTCGAGCGGAGCGATGCTCGGGCGGATCACGCCGCCGTGGAATGTCTGCCCCATGGTGTTCGTGAACGACGCCGTCGCGTAGTTCGCGACGTCGTCCGGGTTGCCGAGGTTGATCGCGTCGGGCAACGTCGCGAAGGCCGTGGTGCTCGACGCGGCCGAGCTAAGGTAGGTGAAGTTCACGTCGAGCCCGCCGTTCGCGAGGCTCTTGGTGGTCCCGCCCGGGCCCGTCGAACAGGCCGAGGTGATCTGGGCGGGATTCGTGTCGCTCCCGAGCACCTTCTTCAATGCCGCGGCGTTCGACGGGTCAGCGGCCTCCGCGAGCTGGAAGACGAACAGGGTGTAGTAGCCGCTCGGGTCGGCATTGGGATCCGAGCGGCACAGGTTCACCGTCCCGCCCGTGTTCACGATGTCGACGAGCGGTTGCCACCAGGCCTCCGTTCCCGCCTGGAGCGAGGCGAAGTCGGCGTGATGCGGGTTCGCAGGGCTCGTGCTGTACTGCATCACGATCGAGTTTCCGGCGAACGCCGCGAACCAGCGCTCCTTGTTGTGGTTCGCATCGCCGAGCAGGGACTCGTTGACGCTCGCGTCGGCGCTGCCGAACATGTCCGGGGCGGGCGACTGCGTCCCGTTCTCGATCGCCTGTGCGAGCGCAACCGAACCGCCGGTCGTATTCGTGATCGTGACGCCCGGCACAAGAGTCTTGAGCCCGGCCACGAGGCTGCCGAGCACCCCGGCGTTCGCGATCTGGACGGGGTTGTCCGCCGCGGGTGAGTCCGGCGTCGCAACCGCTCCGGCGAGAGCGAGTGCAAGCAGAAGCGCCGTGGCCGGAGCGACGAGGAACAGGGCCGCTCTCCGAAGCCGGCCGGCCGTGGTCGACGGGAACGTTCGGCGAATCTCTCGCATCCCCATACCCTCCTAGGTGAGTATTAGCTTTCAAGACTAACCAAACACGCGCCTAATGAAACGTCGGGGGCCGACGAGCTTGGGCTGATCTGACACCCGCGGCGCCGCGCAGGAGGACGCCCGGCCGGGGCGAATGGACCTGCCCGTGACCGTGACGAGCGAACACCAGGTGAGTTGCCTGCTGATCGACGGCCATCCCGCGATGATCGATGCAGTGACCCGCGTCCTCGACGGCGCCGGGATCCGGGTCGTGGGTGCCGCATCCTCGGCGATCGACGGGCTCGAGTTGCTTGCCAGGCGGCCGGCCGACGTCGCGCTCGTCGACCTACGGCTTCCCGACATGGACGGAATCGCGCTCGCGCAGGCGATCGCACGCTCGGCGACCCCGGCCCGGACAGTGCTCTACTCGGGGCATGCGGACCCGCGGTTCGCGCGACAGGCACTGGCGGTCGGCGTGAAGGGGTTGATCACGAAGGGCTCGCCGCTCTCGGAGCTCGTCCGCGCCGTCCTGACCGTCGCCGCGGGCGAAACGTACATCGACCCGCTCCTCGGGGCGCTCGCGCTTCAGCAGGAGGGTGCGGCCCTGAGCTCACGTGACGAGCGGCTGCTCGCGTTCATCTCCAACGGGATGACCGACGAGCGGATCGGCGAGGAGCTCCACCTCTCGGCCGAGACCGTGCGCGCGAACGTCCGGAAGGTCGTCCGAACGCTCGGGGCGAGAAACCGCACCCACGCGGTCGCGCTGGCACTGAAGACCGGCGTCATTCAGTAGCCGCCTGCTGCGATGGCGTCCCCGAGGGCCTCGGCGATGCAGGCGGCGGGCTCGGCGAAGGCGCGTGCGCTGCCGAAGCGCTCGATCAGGGAGATCGCGGGCCCGGTCGCGGCTCCGGGAGCGATTTCGCCTGCGACGACGAGCGTCGGGATGTTCCGCCGGGCTGCCGCCGCGAGGACCCCGCCGACAACCTTCCCGTCGTAGGAGGTGCTGTCGAGCCTCCCTTCGCCGGTGACGACGAGATCCACGCCGTCGAGCGCCTGGTCGAGCTGAAGCTCCGCCGTAACGAGGTCGAACCCGGGCACGAGCTCGGCACCGAGCGCTGCGAGCCCACCCGCGAGGCCGCCCGCGCCGCCGGCGCCTTCGATCGTCGTCACGTCGATCCCGAGCTCGTCGCTGTAGCGGAGGGCGAGCTCCTGCAGGCGTCCGGCCAGGGCGAGTACCTCTGCGGGGCCCGCGCCCTTCTGCGGGCCGAACACGCCAGCGGCGTCGAGAAACGGAGTGCGCACGTCGCAGGCTACGCGCACGCGTGCCTCGAACGGCCGCCATCCGAGCTCCTCGATTGCCCCGAGGCCGCCGTCGGTCGTCGCCGAGCCGCCGACACCGACGATCACGCTCGTCGCTCCGGCCTCGAGCGCGGCTGCGATCAGCTCGCCGGTGCCGCGGCTCGTCGCCGCGACCGGGTCGTTTCCCTCGGCTCCGCCCGCGAGCGCGAGCCCTGAAGCCTGCGCGGCCTCGATCACCGCAGCGCCGCCTTCGAGCCGCCAACCGGCCTCGACCGGGGCCCCGAGCGGCCCGGTGACGATGCTCGACCGGTTCGAGCCGCCGAGCGCATCGAGCGTGCCCTCGCCGCCGTCGGCAAGCGGCAGCATCCGGCACTCCCAACCGGCCCGCCGGGCTCCCTCCGCGAGCGCCCGAGCCGCCTCCGGCCCGCTCAGGGATCCACGGAACTTGTCGGGCGCCGCGAGTACGAGCATCGCCTCATTCTCCACCCAGGCGATCCCGACCGCCTGGCCTTCCGGGGCATGGCTTCCCTGGAGATCTCGGCCGCGGCCGTGGCTCGAAAGGTCTAGACGGGGGACAGTCCCCTGACATGTTCGGTGCGGCCGTGGCTCGAAAGGTCTAGACGGGGGACAGTCCCCTGGACATGGCCGATGGGGCTCGTCTGGAACGGGCGGCGCGGGGAGCTCGTGGACTTGTGCTTCCGCCGGCGTTATCGTCGCTTGATGGCACCGCCCGCCTACGCCGACGGCCAAGCGGAGTTGCCTCCAGCGGACGCACCCGGCTCTCCGGTACCGCTCTCGGTCGCGGTTCCGGCAGCGCGGGACCCGCTCTGGCACTCACCGGTGTTCGTGCTCGCCCCGGCACGGTCGAACTCCTCGGTGGTGACCGCGATGCTCGGCCAGCATCCCCGGCTCTGCGTGTTTCCCGAGCTCGCGCTCTTCAGGAAGGGAACGGTCGCCGAGTTGCTCACCGACCCGCCCGGTTGGAAGGGCGCGCCCGCGAGACTGCGGCTCGCCGGTCTCCTACGGGCGCTCGCCGAGCACCATGACGGCCGCCAGACGCCGGAAACGATCGCCGCGGCCAGCCGCTTCATCGAGGATCGCCGCGCGTGGGGCGTGGGGGACATCCTCGATCACCTGCTCGAACTCGCCCACCCGCGGATCGGGCTCGAAAAGTCTCCCGAGAACTCGAGCCGCGACGAGTACCTCTCCCGCCTCGATGCGGCCTATCCCCGTGCTCGCTACCTCCATCTGACCCGCCATCCCGTCACGACCGCCGCGTCGATGCATGCCGCCTGGTCGGAGCGCGGTTACTGGGAGATCGAGCCGGGGCTCTTCCATCATTTCTGCCTCGGCGTCTGGTACCACCAGCACGCCCGCATCGCCGCGTTCGTCGAGAGGCTTCCGCCGGATCGCGCGCTGCGCGTCCGCTCCGAAGACGTCCTGAACGACCCGGCCACGACGCTTCCACGGATCTGCGACTGGCTCGCGATCGGCTCGGATGCGGACGCCGTCGAGGCGATGACCCACCCGGAACGCTCGCCCTACGCCGGCCCCGGCCCGGACGGTGCCGCGGGGGGCTGGGACCAGGGGTTCATGCTCGATCCGGTGCTTCGGCCGACCGAGCTGCCGGACCGGTTCGAGCTGCCGGCCGGCTGGCTCGTCGACCCGTGGCTCGCCCTCGGGAGCGCCGAGCTCGCGGCCAGACTGGGCTACTGACGGTTATCGTCCAGGCGATGTCGGGAACAGGCATGCAGGCGGGCAACCTTCAGGGGGAGCGGCAGGCTCTCGAGTCCCGCCTCGTCGCCCGGGCGCTCGCCGAGCCCGCCTTCCGAGAGCGCCTGCTCGCAAGCCCGCGCGAGGCCGTGGCAGACGAGTTGGGGGTCGAGCCTCCCGACGCGCTCGAGATCGTCGTCGTCGAGGAGAGCCCGAGCCGGCTCGCGATCGTCCTTCCGGTCGATCTCTCCGGGCTGGGGGTCGATGCGGTCTGGGCGATGACGGGCCGGCGGCCCGAGTAGCTACGGCTTGTAGCTCGAGTCGTGCCACCTGCGGACGACGGCGAACCGCTTACCGTTCCACTTCCAGCGCGTGTGGTCGAACCCGCCGCTCGGGCAGCAGTTCGGGTCGGACGCCTTGTAGACGGGATCGGTCTCGACGAGGTCCGGCCCCGAGCGGACGAGCCCAAGCTTGTAGCCGCCGCGGACGAGCGAGAGCTTGTACCCGCCGCGGCCCGCGACGAAGAGCGCCCAGTCGATGTCGCCGGCGGTGCCTCCGCTCGCGATCGTGACCGCCATCGCGAAGCGCTCGCCGGGCAGCGGGACGCAGATCACCGCGTCCACCTGGCTCGGCGAGACCCGATAGGCCTCGCTCGAGATCGACTGGGAGGCCGGGATCGTGAGGTGGGTCGCCCTCACCGCGGCTTTTGCGGCGGCGGTTCCGCACGACGGAGACTTACCGAGGGCAAGGGCAGCCAGGAGCACGGCCGACACCGCGAAAGCTTCGCAGACACTCCGGCGGGCAGGCGTCAGGGCGATGGCGTTCCGGTGACAATGCGGGAAACAGCCGCAAAAGTGCCGTTTTTGACGTCACACTGAAGACGATGGCGACGAAGCTTGCACCACTTCTCTGCGAGCTCCACTCCCACACCACCTGGAGTGACGGCTCGCTGACTCCTCGCGAGCTCTGCGACCTTCACGGGCGCGCCGGTTTCGACGTGCTTGCGATCACCGATCACACGCAGCGTGAGGGGAATGTCCGCGAGCCGGAGTTCGCCGGGTACCTCGCAGAGCTCGCGGCCGAGGGCGAGCGCGCCCGCCGGCTCTACGACCTGCTCGTGATCCCTGGTCTCGAGCTGACCCTCGAGGACGAAGACCCGGCGCTTGCGGGCCACGCGGTGGCGGTGGGGCTGAGCAGCTTCGTCGGGGTCGAGGAAGGGCTCGAACCGGCTTTGCGCGCCGCCCGCGCGCAAGGGGCGGCGTTGATCGCCGCCCACCCGTATCCACTCGCCGAAGCGCGGCGCGCTTCAAGGAACACCGCCGCCTTCGCGACCGAGCCGGAGCGCTGGGCACCGCTCGTCGACCGCTTCGAGCTCTTCAACCGCGACACGCTCTTCCACTGGGTCGCCGACGCATGCCTTCCGGCGGTTGCCTGCGGTGACTTCCATGTTCCCGCGCACCTGGCGACGTGGAAGACGCTGCTTCCCTGCGCGAAGGAGGCCACCGCGGTCGTCGAGTATCTCCGCTCCCCGCGACCGGCGTTCCTGGCGCGGCTCGAGCCCGAACCTGAAACCCTCACGCGAGCGGCCTGAGTTGTCGATACGGGATGTATGAACAGCGATCCCGGAGCGAAGCCGTTCTCGGGCCTTCGGAACCTCGGGTGGCGTCACGTGCATCCTGAGCAGGAGCCGCCGGCTGCCCCGATTGCCTGGACCGCGTGGTACCGCTTCGCAAAGGACGAGCTCGGCTACGGACATGAGGAGCGCGTCGAGTACGCGAATCTCCGTTTCGTCGAGGAGCAGAATCGCGAAACGCTCCGTCGGCGTGAACGTGCCCTGCACGATCGCTGATCGACCGCGGGTAGGCTCCGGCCCCGTGAGCCGGTTCCCGCGTTCGCGTGCAGCTTCCGCCGCCCTCGTCGTCGCCCTGTTCCTCGTGCCCGTCAGCGGCGGAGCAGTCAAGTCCCCGCGGAAATGCCCGACCTCGGGACTCGTCGTCTGGGTGAACACCGACGGCGACGGCGCGGCGGGCAGCATCTACTACAAGCTCGAGTTCACGAACCTGTCGGGCTCCACCTGCACGCTCACCGGCTACCCGGGCGTCTCGGGAGTCGACTTGGGCGGACATCAGCTCGGGAGCGCCGGGAGCCACGACCCGGCAACGGCCGCTCGCACGGTGACGCTCGCGAACGGCGCCACGAAGACGGCGACGCTGCGCATCGTCGAGGCCGGCAACTTCCCGAGCGCCCAGTGCCACATGACCGAAGCGGCGGGGCTACGTGTCTACCCGCCGAACCAGACCGCGTCGAAGATCGTCCCGTTCCCGTTCTCTGCCTGCTCGCGCGCCGGGCGATCGTATCTCTCGGTTCGAGTCGTCAGCTAGGGCGTACGAGACCGCTTTCGTAGGCGACAACCACTGATCGATGGTTCGGCGAAGCGTCTGCTCCTCGTGCGCCGAGGAGCAGGCGACCCGAGATGCGCCGAGGCCTCGAGGGTGAGAAGCTTCGAAGATGCAGGCGGAAACTCGACTCCCGGGATCGCGAATTCGATCGGCGGCGATGCCGATTGTCGTGCTCGCCGTTGCCTCGGTTCTCGCGACGGCCTCAACGGCGCGGCCGTCTGTGGGCCCGCTGCCCGAGGCGGGCACGGCGACCGTCCTCGGCAGCTCGGTCCTCGGGCGGTGGATCGTCGGGATCGAACGCGGCAGCCCGAAGGCGGCCGTCAAGGTCGTCGTCGTCGGCTGCATCCACGGGAACGAGTGCGCAGGGATCAGGGTCGTCCGGGCGCTGGAGGAGGCCCGGCTGCCGGCCCGGATCGATCTCTGGCTCGTCCCCGACGCCAACCCTGACGGCCGCGCGGCGCTGACGCGGGCGAACGGCCACGGGGTCGACCTCAACCGGAACTTCCCGTGGCATTGGCAGCCGAGCACCGAGACCGGCAACCCGCACTACTCCGGGCCCTATCCGGTCTCGGAGCCGGAGAGCCGTATCCTGTACACGCTCCTCGAGACTGTCCGCCCCGAGCTCGTGATCTGGTACCACCAGTCGCTCGCGGTGGTTGACGAGTCGGGCGGGGACCGGGCGCTCGAGGGTCTCTACTCCCGCCTCGTCGGGCTCCCGCTCGAGCGCCTGCCGCGGTATCCGGGCAGCGCCGCGAGTTGGGCGAACCACGCGTTCCCGGGTACGACCTCCTTCGTCGTGGAGCTCCCGCGAGGGCCCCTGACCCCGGCCGCGGCGCACCGCCATGCCCTCGCGGTACTCGCCGTCGCCCGCACGCTCACGGTCGGCGATCAGCCTTCCCGGTAGAGGCCGCCCGCTCCACTCCTGTCCTCGCCGGCCATGTCCAGGGGCCTGTCCCCGGTCTAAGCGCTTTTGGACGCGGCCGGGTTGGCCATTGTCCAGGGGCCTGTCCCCGGGTCTAAGCGTTCTTGGGCACGTCCGGAAGGGCGGTCGCGGGCGGCGGCGTTAGACTCGCTTGGCGGTGGTGGAGGCCGGCGGCCCGTTCACGTGTTCGAACTGCGGCCGCGAGGTGCCGCGGGAGCCGTTTTGCGTCTGTTGTGGGGAGCCGCTCGGCGCCGAGACGCCTACGAAGCCGGGGTACGCCGCGGCACCTCACGAGAACTGGTTCCACCCGCGGCTCGTCTCCTCGATCTTCCCGCACCTCCCGCGGGCGGACATGCGCCCGTTCCGCGCCGCCCTGCTCGCCGCCTCGGCGCTCGTCGTCGTCCTTTGCCTCTTGCACCTCTTTTCCCTCGCGCTCGTCGCGGCCGCGGTGGCGGTGCCGATCCTGTTCCTGCTCTATCTCTGGGACGTAGATGTCTACGAGGACGCGCCGTTCGTCGTCGTCGCGTTCACGGTCGTCTGGGGCATCGTCGCCGGGATCGCGCTCGGATATGCGGCGAAGAACGTCTCGAGCCACGCGTCCATCCTCCAGAGCGGCCCGAGCACCCACGATGTCGTCTGGCTCGGGGTGATCCTGCCGTGCGCCGCGCTCGCGCTGATGGCTGCGGGGCCGCTCGTCCTGCTCCCTTACCGGAAGTTCAACGACCTTCTCGACGGCGCCACCTTCGGCGCCTGCTGCGGCGCGACGCTCGTTGCCGCCGAGGCGATCACGAACTCCGCGAGCTTCCTGCACCTCGGCTTCAAGCCTGCCGGGAACGCGGAGCTGTGGATCGCCCGGCTGCTCACCCTCGGGGTTGCGACACCGGTGCTCGCGGCGGGAGCCGGAGCAGCGGTCACCGGCTCGTTCTGGCTGCGGTTCCGATGCGCCGTGCGCGACCGCGATGTGCTCGGCCCCGTCGGCTCCCCGCTCGCGTCGGTGCCGCTTGCGGCTGCGGCCCTCGCCGGCGCCGCAATCGCCGCCCTCTACCTCGATGTCTGGGTGACCCTCGCGATCACGGCGGCCCTCGGGGCTGCTGCTCTCGTCTGGTTGCGCCGGATGATCCACGTCGGCCTGCGCGAGGAGTCGAACGAGAAACCGATCGGAGCGCCGATCGAGTGCCCGAGCTGCGACCACGAGACGCCGTCGCACACGTTCTGCGGGCACTGCGGCGTCGCGCTGCAGGCGCTGCCCAAGGACGCCGCCCCCCATGGTGAGAGGGCGCCGCGGCGCGCGCGCCTCGGAATCGGCGCGAAGCTCGCTGCGTTCGGCGCCATCGGCGCGGCCGCGGTCGCGCTCGCCGCGGTTGCGATCGCGGTCACACGTCCCTCGGCCCCGAAACCTGCCTGCGAGCCGGGAGTGCCGTGCGGGGTGCCGCCGCCCGGGATCCCGGTGGCGGCGCCCCAGCTGGTCGCCGGCGTGTTCCGGTCGGGGAGCACCTGGACGAGCAAGGAGGGCGTGAGCCTTCGCTACGGCGACAACTGGAAGGTCGAGCAGAGCGGCGACCGCAGCCTCGTGATCCAGGCCGAAGCCTCGGGCGGCGTCTTCGTCGTCGCGGCGGTCGTCGTCTTCGCCTCGAGCGTCACGCCCGATGCCGCGATCGAGGACCGGGTCTCGAGCCTCGGCGACGAGTTCCTCGGAGTCGAGCGGGATTCGTCGTCCGCCCACGCCGTTCTCGCGCCCGAGCTCGGGTTCGTCCACGCGACCGCCGCGATGTACTCGGCAACAATCGACCAGCCGCCGAGCCCGGACGCACAGGTGGAGCTGGCGTTCGAGGCCGCCCGCCACGGACACGCGACGGTTGTTGTCGTGGGCGTCACGAACGAACAGCCCCACAGCAAGAGCGCGAGCTCGCCGTTCCCCTCGTTCCAGCTCGTCGATCTCCTGGTCGACGACCTTCAGTGGCCGGGATCGTGAAGCGCCGGCTCCTCTTCGTTGCCGCTCTGGTGCCTGCGGTGTTGCTCGCCGGCGGAGGCGGCCACAGTCATGCGATCGCGGGGGCGCTCGGCCCGACCCCGCGTACGACCCAGATCCAGTTCGCGCTCAGCCTGAAGCTCGACCAGCGACTCCTCGATCGCGACCTGGCGTCGGGCCGGGCCGCGCGGAGCGCCGGCGCGCTCGGGGCCCGCTACGGCCTGCCGGCCGCAGACATCGGCAAGGTCGAGCGAGTCCTCCGCGCCGGCGGGATCGCGGTCACCGGCACCTACCCGCAGCGCACCGAGATCGACGCCCGCGCGAGCGCCGCGACCCTCACGCGATTCTTCGGGATCGGCTTCCGCGACTTCACCGATGCGCACGGTCACAGCTACCACGTCCCGACGGCCCCGCCCCGGATCCCGAGCGAGCTTCGCGCCTACGTCACGGGAATCGTCGGCCTCAGCAACCGCCCGGTCGCGCTCCCGGCCGACCTGCCCCACGACGCGCTCCGGCCCGACGACGCCGCGATCGCCTACGACCTCGCGCCGCTGCGACAGCAGGGCGTCGACGGCACCGGCGAGTCGATCGCGATCGTGTCGCTGGAGCCGTTCCCGCCGAACGCACGCGAGACGAGCAGCGACGTGGCGACGTTCCGCAACCAGTTCGGCGCCAGGGGCCCGTCACCCGAGGACGTGAAGGTGGACGGCGGCGGGACGGTGTCCGACCTGAGCGAGGACGACCTCGACCTCGACGTCGTCAGCGCAATCGCACCCGGGGCCCAGATCGTCAACTACGAGGCGCCCGAGACCGCGGCCGGCGAGGTGGACGTCTTCAACCGGATCGTCGCCGACGGCAAGGTCGGGATCGTGACCTTCAGCTGGGGCATCTGCGACTCCTCGCTGTCTCCGGGGTTCAGGGAGGCCGTCCAGCGTTCGCTTCAGCTGGCAGTCACGCGCGGAATCACCGTGTTCGTCTCGAGCGGTGACAGCGGTTCGTACGACTGTCAGCGACAGAACTTCTCGAACCACACGTTGAGCGTCGATTTCCCATCCGACCTGCCCCAGGTCGTCTCCGTGGGCGGGACGCTGCTGTCGGTTGCGACGAACGGGAGCTACTTCTCCGAGTCCGGATGGGAGAATCCGCTCTCCGACGCAGGCGGCGGCGGGGGGATCGACACGCATGACGCGGCACCGAGCTGGCAGCGGGCCGCGCAGCTCCCGGGCGGCGGTCATCGGGTGCTCCCGGACGTCTCCGCCAGCGCGAGCCCGGCGAGCGGTTGGATCGTCCGCGACTACGGCAACTGGGAGTCGGTCGGCGGCACCTCCGCGGCCTCGCCGTTCTGGGCCGCTTCGATGCTGCTCGCCGAGCAGTACGCGGCAAAGCACGGTGTCAAACGCCGCTGCTTCCTCGCGCCGATCCTCTACCAGCTCGCCAGGGGCGATCAGCCCTACCCGGCCTTCCACGACGTCCGCAAGGGCGGCAACCGCTTCTACGGCGCGAAGCGGGGCTGGGACTTCGCGACCGGTCTCGGCTCCCCGGACGTCTACAACCTGACCCGCGACCTCACGACATATCTCCGCTCGCACCCGTGCGGGCCCGGGAGTTAGCGCCTCCTACTAAAGGCCTATCCCGGTAGGGCGTGAGCGAGTCGGGCGGCGTGGGCTTTCTTGAAGGCGATCAGGCCGCAGGCGAGTTGGAGGAGCGCGAGGTGGTTCTCGGGTTTCTTCGACCAGCGGATCAGGAGAGCGCGGTTGCGGTTGAGCCAGGAGTGGCAGGCCTCGACGACCCAGCGGCGAGCGCGCCATGCCGGGCGTTGCTCGTTTGAGCTCGACGTTCCTCGCGCCGGCGACGGATGTGGGGTGTGTAGCCGCGGCCCGCGGCTAGCTGATCGACCCACGGGTAGCCGTAGCCTCCGTCGAGACAGAGAGCCTGCGGATCCTCGGCGGTCGGCTCGGGCCGCGGGATCGGGATCGAGTCGAGTGTCGGGGCTAGGAGCTTTGAGTCGTGGCGGTTGGCGCCGTCATGCGCCAGCCCGATCGGGACCCCGCGCGCCTCGCAGAGAAGCGAACGTTTCGCCCCCCTTTTGCTCTATCAGTCGGATTCGGGCCCGTCGCCTCACCACCCAACGGCGCCTTCCCTGTCGCGCCGTCGCACGATAACCAGGCCCAGTCGATCCCGATCTCCTCGGTCGTAGTCGAGCAGCCCCTGCCGCCAGATCTCGTGGAACACCCCGGCCTGCTCCCACTCCTGGAAGCGCCGGGTGCGCCGACGACGAGCTACAGATCCCGGTCGCGTTCAACGCGTTCCACTGCATCCCCGTTCGCAGCACCAACAAGATCGCATCCATCGCGTCCCGGTCGGGAACCCGCGGCCGGTGACAGCCCAACGGATGCTCCGCAGCGCCACCGGCAACAGCGGCTCGATCCGCTCCCACAGCCAATCCGGCAACCGCCAACCATCGTCGCTCGAGACAAGACCCATCGAAGCCTCCCTCGTCGATTTCAGCAACGAGGTCGGACTTCGCTACCTAGCAGCCCGGGTCCCTGCCTAGCGGGATAGGCCCTAAGAGCTCCTTTCACAATGAGGTGTTCCTGAGGCGTCGGTATGCAGACGATGCAGCAGCCGATCGCGAGGAACGCCTCGTGGATGTCGGCTCGGCGGTCGTAGCGGACGAGCAGTCGTTTGAATTGGTGGAGCCAGGCGAAGGTGCGCTCGACGACCCAGCGGTGGCGGCCAAGCCCGGAGCCGTGTTCGGTCTTGCGACGTGCGATCTCCGGTGTGATGCCGCGCCGGCGGAGCTCGCGGCGGCGGTCCTCGTAGTCGTAGCCGCGGTCGGCGCAGACGCGATCGGGGCGACGGCGTGGCCGGCCGACCTTGCCCCTGACCGGTCGCACCCGGTCGACAAGCGGGATCAGCTGGGTGCTGTCATGGCGGTTCCCGCCGGTGAGCGTCCAGGCGAGCGGGATCCCGGTGGCATCGCCACTCGTGGCAAGCCAGACGATCAGCATCCCGACGCCGGCGATCGCCACCGCGATCAGGAGCAGCCCGAGGTTGGCGCCGATGAAGGCGACCCACGGCGTGCTCTCGTTGCGTCCCGACGAAAGCCCGCTCGTCGCCGCGCGGATCCGGGTGCGCCAGCTCTCGGGGCGGACGGTGAGGCCGCTCGAGCTCACCTCGGGCCCGAGCTTCGAGAGCTCTGGGAGGAGGTGGGGATCGATCTCGCCCGAGCCGACGACGACGATCTCGTCCGCGGGAAACCGCTCGAGCGCATCGGCCACGGCCTGAACCGGGTCCGGGCTCCCGGATTCACCACCCCCGATCTCGGCGGAGCCCGCGAGCAGCCATTCGGCCTCGAGTGCGCGGACGCCGGCCTCGCCCTGGGCCCTCGCCTCGTCGGTCGCGAGCCATTCGAGAGCCTTCACGTGTGCAGGCGCGACGACGTAGACCGACGGAATGCCGTCTCCGTATGTCTCGACTGCCGTCTCGAGCTCCGCCTCGGTCGCGTCACCGAGCAGCAGGATCAGCAACTGCCTGCCCACGCTCGGACTGTAGTGATTCAGCCCTTCGGCGTGAGAAAGCCGGCGTCGTGGTAGGCGGCGAGCCGCAGGAGCAGCGCATGCAGGGCCTGGCGGTCGTCGGCGTCGAGCGGTGCGAGGAACTCCTTCTCGACCCCCTTGCCGATCGCGCGCAGCTCGCGGAGCGCTTCCTTACCCTCCGGCGTCACGTTCACGAGATGCCGTCTCCGGTCGTCGCTGTCGCGCTTGCGGACGACATAGCCGCGCTCCTCGAGCTCGTCGAGGAGCCCCACGAGCTGGCTTCGGTCATATCCGAGGCGGTCGGCGATCGTCCCCTGCGCGCCGCAGCTCCCCTCCTCGAGCAATGAGAGCACCGCGTGATGCTGCGGCGTCAGCCCCGACTCCTTGTATGCCTCGTAGGAGCGCTCCTTGATCGCAAACCCCAGCTTCTTCAGGAGGAAGCCCGTGTTCTCGATCAGTTCGCGGGACGGGCCCAACGTGAACGGCGCCGGGCTGAGCGGAGGAGTGGACATCGGTGGATGAGTGGACATCGTGCGAGAAGTGTAGCGCGACCGACGGTTGTCGTGTGATATCGTTGTCGAGCCAAACGATCTTGAGGAGAAACAAATGAGTTTTACTGCGATTGCAACGGGAAACGATACCGGACGTAAACCATACAAGTGGGCCGCGCTGGCCCTGATCGTCACGGCGCAGTTCATGGTGATCCTCGACGTGGCGATCGTGAACGTGGCACTGCCCTCGATCAAGACCGACCTCGGCTTCTCGTCCGCCGGCCTGCAGTGGGTGATCACGGCCTATGCCATCTTCTTCGGCGGCGCTCTGCTCCTGGGCGGGCGGATCGCCGACCTCCTCGGCCGGCGCCGGGTCTTCATCGCCGGGCTCTCGGTGTTCGCCGCAAGCTCGCTGCTCTGCGGACTTGCCTGGTCAGAGGGCTCCCTGATCGCCTTCCGCGCGCTCCAGGGGCTCGGTGGTGCGCTGCTTGCTCCGGCTGCCCTGGCGCTCCTGATGACGACGTTCGCCGAAGGCACCGAGCGCAATCGGGCGCTCGGCATCTACGGGGCCGCGTCGGGAAGCGGCGCCGCAGCCGGCGTGCTGCTCGGTGGGATCCTGACCTCGTACCTGCACTGGTCGTGGATCTTCTTCATCAATGTGCCGGTCGGGATCGCCGCGATCGCGGTGACGCCGTGGCTGCTCCGTGAGAGCCGCGCGAACCTTCCGCACCGCAACTTCGACTTCGCCGGCGCCGCCTCGATCACAGGCGGGCTGATGCTGCTCGTCTACGCGATGACGCGGGCGACCACGGACGGCTGGGGCTCCGCGACGACGATCGGCCTGATCTCGGCCGCGGTTGCGCTCGTCGGGCTCTTCCTCGTGATCGAGTCCCGCACGGCCTCGCCGCTCCTGCCGCTGCGGATCTTCCGCATCCCGACCCTCGCCGCCGCGAACGCGACGATGGCCGTGATCGGCGCCGTCGCGTTCTCGGAGTTCTTCCTGCTGACGCTCTACCTGCAGGAGGTGCTGCACTACTCGCCCGTCCAGTCCGGCGTGGCGTTCCTCGCGTTCGCGCTCACGGTCGTCGTGCTCTCGAACGTCGCGCAGGTGATCGTCGGCCGCTTCGGCGTGCGCTTCACGCTCACCCTCGGCCTGCTCACCTCGGCAGTCTCCGTGGCGTGGCTCATCCGGCTGCCGGAGAACGGGCACTACTTCTGGGATCTCTTCCCGGCCTTCGTGCTCGGTGGCGCCGGCATGGGCCTCTCGTTCGTGCCGGTCACGATCGCCAGCCTCTCGGGTGTTCGCGGAGCCGACGCAGGGATCGCCTCGGGGCTCGTGAACACGAGCCGCCAGATCGGCGGTGCGATCGGGCTCGCCGCAGCGAGCGCGATCGCCGCGGGTGCCACTTCCCGCTATGCCGACGCTCACGGGGCCGCGGTGACGAGCGCAGCGGCGCTCGACCATGGATTCCGGATCGGCCTGATCGTGCTCGCCGCCGCCCTCGTCGTGGGGGCCGGAATCTCCGCCGGGCTTGTCAGGCCCGCTCCCCGCCCGGTTGCCGAGCCTGTCCCGGCAGGCGACCTCGAACTCGTAAAGGAGGCAGCATGACCGCAGTTGCACTCGCTCCCGACACACAGGCGCTCCTCGACCGCGAGATCGACGACCTGCTCCTCGACGCCCGCGGGCTCGCGCTCGTGCGCGACCTACTGGAGGAGCGAGGCGCTTCGAGCGGCGAGATCGCCTCGCATGTCCACGCACTCGACCGGGCACGCGCCCGCCTCGTCGAGCTGATCGCCGGCCGCCGCTGAACTGGACGACTGCTCCGGCCCGGGCTCGTAGGAGCCCGGGCCGGAGGATCGGGTCAGCACACGCTCAGAAGGCCGCGCACTGGCCGATGTTGCGTCCGACGGTATTGCCGCTGCCCGTCGGGGCGGGGGTGTTGCCCAGGCAGTCGAGGTCGTTCGAGACGGTATTGCCGGCGATCACGGCGGACGGGCCGCCGCTCACATGGTTGGCGAGGACATAGGCGTTGTTGCCTACCGAGTTGCCGGTCGTGCAGGCACCGGAGACGCCGATGACCGTCTGGTTTCTGTTGCCGTGGACGTTGAGGTTGTTGCCGATCTGCGCTCCGCAGAGCACGTTCGCCGGCCCCGCGATCCCATTGGCGATCTCGAGATCATGGCCGACGATCGTCGGGCTGCCGCTCGAATCCGGGCCGATCGAGACGGCGTTTCCGTAGGAGTGGATGTCGTTGCCGACCGTGACGCCCTGCAGGGTCAGGCTGCCGCCGGGATCGACGATGACACTGCCCTCGATCGTCGAGTCCGTGATCGTGCACGACGACCCGTGGCTCACGTGTACGTCACCACGAACAGCGGCGAACGTCATCGGGCTGCTGCAGTTGACATTGCCGAAGATCCCTGGAAGCGAAGGAAGCCTCGGCGGCGACCCCGGTCCGCCCGCACCGGCCGCGAGAGCCGGCACGAACCGGGCGGCGTCGACCGTGCCAAGGCCGGTTGCGAGGTCGTAGCCCGGAAGCGCGTCGAACCCGGGAACGTGGTGGGTTGTGCCATCAGAGTTCGTGAAGGATCCGATGTCGTTGTTCCCGGAGGTCACGTCGACAAGGCCGCCGCCGTAGGGGATCTCGTAGAGCTCGTCGTTGATCGTGCCGAGCGACTGTCCCGCGAGCTGGTCGGCCATCGCGACGATCCCCGAGAACTCGGGCGTGGCCGCGCTCGTTCCCCCGAAGATGTGGTACGGCGAGGTCGGGTTGATGAACGAGTAATACACCCAGACACCGCCGTCGACCGCGGCGTTCATGCTGATGTCGGGCACGCCTCTCGTGTTCCCGACGACGGAGCTGTCACCGTTCTGGAACGTGGGCCGGTTGAAGATCACGCTCTGCCCGCCGCCGCTTGCTCCGAAGCCGTCGTTCCAGACGACGTCAGGGGAGAGCCGGTTGCCGGCATCGTCGAGATTCATCTGCGTGCCGCCGATACTCGTCACGAGCGGGTCGCTTGCCGGCCAGCTTGTCACCGGCATCGGGTAGAGGTCCGAGCCGTTCAGCTCGGCGTCGGTGGAGCCGTCGTCCCCCGAGGCTCCGAGGACGGTCACGCCGTTTCTCTGCGCGTTCTGGAACGCCGAGCGGAGCTCGAGCAGCGACTGGGTGCTCGGGAACGTCTCCTCGGTCGCACCGAAGCTCTGCGAGATCACATTCGCGAGATGGTGGTCGATCACGTAGTTCTCGGCCGTGACGATCTCGGGGAAGCCCTGGACGCCCTCGGTCTCGCTCACCGGCGTCTCGACGAGCAGGATGCTCGCGTTCGGGGCGATCACGTGTGCCCACTCGACGTCGAGCGTCGTCTCCTCGGCCCAACCGACCATGTCGGAGTTGGTCGGGTCGAACGGCGGCGGTGTTCCGGCCGGCGTGATGATCGTCAGCGGCGGATCCGTTGCGATCGCCGGATCGACCGGCACGCCGTAGGGGTTCGCGACCCCGAAGGTCTGGTCGAACTGGTGCAGGTCGTTTGCGATCGTCGGCGATCCGAACGAGTCGACGATCGCGATCGTCTCACCGCTCCCGTCGATTCCGGCAGCGTGCAGGCCCCCCAGGCGGTAGGCCTTCTCGAACTGATACGGCGCATAGCAGTGGATTCCGAACATCGAGAGGCACTCCGATGTCGGGAACGGCGTCACCGCCGATTTCGCCTGGAGCGGGTTCTCGCCCAGCGGGCCTCCGTGCCTGCCGGCCGAAACGCCGCCTGCGACCGAGACGACGGCGAGAGTTACGCCTGCGACCGTCGCGAAGAGTGTCAAGCGGCCTGGTGCCTTCAACCTCATGTTCCCTCCTCTGAGTGGGTTGAGCCATGGGCCGCAGGCCATCAGTCTCCCCCAAAGCCGGGAATTCCAGTCCCGCGGTTCGGCCTCCGCTGACGCAAGGTTGACGACGATGCGCGGTCAGGCGGGGGTACGACGCACCTCGAACGCGAGCGTGCTGCACCCACGCACGTCTGCAACGTTCCGGGCTTCCGCACCGAGGAGAGACCGTTCGGCGGAGTCAAGCACTCGGGCTCGGCGGCAAGGAGGGCGTGGTCGAGTCGATACGCGCGATGACCACCGTCAAGCTGGCGACCCTTCCCTAGCCGTAGGATCCAGGCAGACCCCACCTCGGAACGGAACGGAGGCGACATGGCTTCAACCGCTTTTACCGCACATCTTCCGGCCCTCGGAGAGCACGTCCGCGAGGAGACCGGCTCGGAGCTCCAGGCGACGCTCGTCGAGTTGATCGACCTCGCGCTCGTCGGCAAGCAGCTCCACTGGAGCATCGTCGGCCCGCGCTTCAACCCGCTCCACCAGCGCCTCGACGAGCTGGTCGACTCCTGGCACGACCTTGCCGACACCGTCGCCGAGCGCGCCGTCGCGATCGGCTATGCACCTGACGGCCAGGCCGACGCGATCGTCGCCGCCGGCGATCGCTCGCCCCTCGAGCGGGGCCCGGTCGAGGACCACGTTGTTCTCGCGGATCTCGTCGATCGGATCAACACCGTCACCGAGCATGCGCGGGAGCGGATGGACAAGCTCGGCACGCTCGACCTCGCCTCGCAGGACGTGCTCGTCGGCGTCGTGCGTGCGCTCGAAGAGCAGCTCTGGATGACGCGCGCGCAGCTTCCGTAGCTCTGGCGCGACCCCCTCGCGTCAAGGCGGTGAACGTCCTCCGCCGATCCTGGTGTCTTGGCCGCGGCCGGGGCAGGAAAGCCCCTGGAAATCAGCTACATCGTGTGCAGATGCCCGAGGTCGCCTCACCGGCCGGCTGCGCACGCGCGACCTCCACGTCCACTCGCGCTTCTCGACCGACAGCGGCAACTACGCGCTGAAGCGCGCGAGGCTCGGTGAATCCTTCACCGAGCCCGAGCGGATCTACGGCGTGGCCCGGGCCCGGGGGATGGATCTCGTCACGATCTCCGACCACAACACGGTGGAGGGAGCGCTCCGGATCGCGCACCTCGAGCACACCTTCCTCTCGGTCGAGGTGCATGGCACTCCCTCCGAGCTCGCAACGCGGCACGCCGCCTGAGCATCCGGGCCCTAGAATGCCGGGCTCATGCCGGCGCTCTTCATCCCGGGCTGGGGGGCACACCCCTCGCTCTACCGCGAGGCGCTGCCTTCGGGCTGGGAGGTGCTCGAACCGCCGAGCTTCAGGGCGAGCCGGGGCTCGTTCGCCGCCTATCCGGCGTGGCTGCGCTCAGAGCTCGACTCCCGGCGGGGGCCCTTCGTGCTCGGCGGGCACTCCTTCGGGGCCGCGCTCGCCGTCCTCGCCGCGAGCGGCGGTGAGCTTCCGATCGAGCGGCTCGTCCTCGTCGACCCGGCCGGGCTCCCGCTCTCGAAGCCGATCAGGGCCTGCCTCGCGGACTTCGCCTCACAGCTCGGTACCGGCATCTATCCGCTCCGCCCCGCGGCGAGAAGCATCGGCTCGACCCTCGCCGCGCCGCGGGCGGCGCTGCGTCTGGCGGCCTCGGTGCGCGTGCTCGACCTGAGCCCGGAGCTCGAGGCGCTTCGCCGCCGTGGGATCGCGTGCACCGTGGTCACGGCCGACACCGACACGCTGACTCCGCCCGCGCACTGCCGTGCGGTTGCCCGGCTCGCCGGCGGGGAGTACCGCGAGCTGTCGGTCGCCGGCGGGCACGTCTGGTTCCTGGCGGCGTCCCGCCTCTTCCGGCATCAGCTCGCCCTCGGCTGAACGCGCGCCGGCCGGCGCGGGCGATGCTCGTGTGCCGGCGCGCTCTCCATCGCCGGTCGATCCGGTTTGGCGTGGAACCACCGGGCATATGCCTCGGTGAGCGGCAGCGCGGTCAGGCCGTGCGCGAACACCGAGAGCCCGACCGTGACGGCTACCGTCGTGATCACGAGCTCGATGTGGGGAAGCGCGGAGCCTTCCAGCAGGATCACCGCGAAGACGATCGACGCCAGCCCACGCGGGCCGAACCAGCCGAGGAACGCGACCGTCGGCCGCCGCGCACGGGTGCCGAGCAGCGAGAGTGCGACGGGAGCCATCCGCACGACGGTGAGGCTGAGGACGGCGTAGACCGCGATCCTCCAGTCGAGGACGTCGAGTGCCTGCCCGAGCACGACCGCCCCGAACACGGTGAGCGTCACTGCGTTCAAGACCTGGCCGGTCGCGTCGACGAGGTAGGTGACCTCACCGGTCGAGGGCCGTTCGAGGATGCCGAAGACGAGCCCGGCGACGAATGCGGCGATGAAGCCGCTGCCCCCGAGCGGCGTCGCGATCCCGTAGGAGAGGGCCGCCGCGGCCAGCGGGACCACCTGGACCCAGTCGTTGGCGATGAGCCCCCGGCTCTGCGAGAGCCGCAGCACGAGCGCGCCGAGCACGGCGGCCGCGACGCCGCCCACGATTCCCCATCCGATCTCCTCCATTACCAGCTTGACGGCATGGTGGACCGTCATCGCGTTGTCGTCGGCCTCGGCGATGGCGAGCGCGATGAAGAGCAGCGGCACGCAGATCCCGTCGTTGAGCCCGCTCTCGACATTCAGCGCCTGCCGGATCCTCACCGGCAGCCGAGGGTCGGTGACGACGGCCTGACCGAGCGCCGCGTCCGTCGGCGCGAGCACGATCGCGAGCACGAGCGCCTCCGGCCAGTCGAGCCGCCCGAAAACGAGCAGCGCGACCCCGGTGCCGGCGGCGATCGTCAGCGGCAGGCCGATCCCGAGCAGGCGTGCAGGGAGCCCGACCTCGCGCCGCAGCACGGTAAGGTCGATCCGCGAGGCGTCGGTGAAGAGCACGAGCGTCAGGGTCGCCTCGGCGAGAGTGCGAACCGCGCCGCTCCCGATCCGCAGCCCGAACCAGCCGAGGCCTTCGCCGCCGACCAGCAGGCCGATGCTCACGAACACGATCGGCCCGGTCAGGATCGTGCGCTCGAGTCGCCGGGAGACCCCGGCGTACCCGAGCACCAAAATTGCCATGATCGCCAGGCTCCAGCTACCCACGCCCCGCGATTCTCAACGAATCCGCCGGGCGCGGCTGGGTCGGCGGCGCCACGGCGCGAGCAGCTCCGGCGCCTGCTGCACGACTGCGGCCGGCAGCGTGGGGCCCCAGGCGGGGGTATTCCGGCCAGACATCCACCCGGCCCTGAGCTCCGGTGCTAGCGGAGCGCGGCGTCGAGCGAATCCACGACGTTCAGGGACTCGGTCAGGTGGGTGATCTCGAACACCCGCCGGACGGGATGGGCCGTCGGGCTGACGACGCGGAGGACGATGTCCCGCGAGGCGAGCGTCCGCTGCGAGTGGACGAGGGCGTTCAGTGCGGAGGAATCGAGGAAGCTCACCGCGGCGAGGTCGACCACGACCCGCCGGGTCGAATCGGTCGTCGACTCGATCGCCTCGCAGAGCTGCGGCGAAGTCGCCATATCGACCTCTCCGACGCACTCGACGATCAGGGCATCGCCTGCGAACGAGGAGTTGAGCGCGAAGGTCGGGGGCGTCGTCGTCATCGTGCGATTTTTGAACAAGACTTGCGCAATCGACGTTATCATCCGGAGCAATGAGCCAGTCGGACGCCCGCAAGGGCCAGAACGAGGCCTTCTTCCGCGACGTGAACGAGCGCCTCGAGGACAAGGCGGTGAGCGCCGCGACCGAACCGGCCTTCGCGGCCGTCTGCGAATGCGCAAGCGAGGAGTGTGCAGAGCGGATCGAGATCTCCTTCGCGGCGTACGAGCGGATCCGCTCCGACCCGAAGACGTTCCTCGTCGCGCCCGGGCACTCGGACACGAGCTGCGAGCGCGTCGTCTCGTGGCGCGCCGGTTACGAGATCGTGGAGAAGCTCGGCGATGCCGCCGCCGTTGCCGAGGCGGAAGATCCGCGGTGAGCGCCTCGCTGCTCGAGATCGGCGCCGTTGCCCGTGAGCTCGGGGTCGCTCCGAGCACGCTCCGGAGCTGGGAGCGGCGCTACAACCTCGTGGTGCCGCGCCGCGGGCCGAACGGCCAGCGGCTCTACGACTCCGACCAGCTCCTCGTTCTCCGTCAGATCCGCGCTCAGGTCAGTCGCGGCGTCCGCGCGGGCGCGGCGCATCTTGCGCTCCCCGGGCCGCTCGTCGTCGCCACGGCCTGCGCCCGGATCGAGCCGACCCTCGAGGCCTCGTTGCAGGCACGGCAGACGATCGACGAGCTCCTGCTGGGCCGCTGCGGCGACGAACGCTTTGGGTTCAACCTGCGGCTGATCGCGAGCGAGCTCGTCAAGAACGCGGTCGTCCACGGCGAGACGGAGGACCCGATCGTGCTGGAGGCAGAGCTCTACCCGGAGTGGGCGGAGCTGAAGGTGCGCAATACCGGCGGTCGCCTCCAGATCAAGAGCCTCCGCTCGCGCCGGCCCAATGCCGGGCGCGGGCTCGAGATCGTCGACGCCCTCGCCGACGCCTGGTCGATCGACACCGGGCCCCTCGGGACGTGCGTCAGCGTGCGGCTCGAGCTCTGATCGCCGTCGGCATGGGATGCGATTCGCTTGCTTTCTCGGGCTCGCGGATCGGCCTCGGCCAGAGCCGCCGGGTCGCGACCACATTCGCCTCGGCCGCGACCAGGACGATCGTCGCAGTCAGGTAGATCCAGGAGAGGATCCCGATCACGAGTGCGAAGGTGCCGTAACCTCCGAGGCGCGCCGCAGCGTGTGGGTCATGTAGTACGAGCCGGCGAGCTGGAGCGCCTCGTAGCCCAGCGCTGCGGCGATCGCCCCGCCGCGTAGCTGCCTCCAGGGGACCTGGTGCGGCGCGAGAAGCCTGAAGGCGAGCCAGAAGAGCAGGAAGTCTCCTCCGAGTGAGACTGCGAGCGCGGCCACCCGGATCACCGGGCCCAGACTGCCCCCGAAGGCGGCCGCCCCGGAGGTGACCGTCGCCAGCAGCAGTCCGCCGCCGAGGAGCCCGAGGAGTATGAGCGCACGGAGCCTCGCTCCGACGAATCCGGGCTGGTCCGTGGCCGGGAGGTCCCAGATCCGCGCCATTGCCGCCTCTGCTGCGAGCAGCACGCCGGTTCCCGTCCAGAGTGACGCGGCGAGCCCGATCGCGAGGGCGAGCCCGCTCGCCTTCAGCGCATGATGTTCGAGCTCCGGCCCGATCACGGGGAGCTGGCCGAGTGCCGTGTCGACGAGGTGCCCCTCCAGGTGCGGCCAGCGGCGCAGGGCGTAGCCGAGCGTCGTCACCAGTACGAGCAGCAGAGGGAAGAACGAGAAGAATCCGTAATAGGAGATCGTCGCCGCCAGGTACCCGCCCCCGTCGTCCGAGTACTTGCGAGCGACCGCGTACGGGAATCCGAGGAGGGAATGCCTCTGCTGAAGCCGGTCGAGACGTTCGACGCTCGTTCCGAAGACTCCGTTCTCGACCTCGCGTGATGGCATGGTCCCGACCTACCCGAATCCCGTCGCTGGTAACTTCGGGTGATGGCCGCCCGAAGACAGATCGAGGACGAGACGGAGCTGCGCGAGATCCTGGGCACGCCGGCCGATGTCGTGGTATCCAAGATCGCCGACAGGCTCAACCACCTGACGAGGCAGTTCATCGAGCGCTCGCCGTTCATGTGCGTTGCGACCGGGCGTCCGGGCGGCGGGCTCGACGTCTCGCCGCGCGGTGACCCGGCCGGGTTCGTCCGGATCCTCGACGAGCGGACGCTGCTGATCCCCGACCGCCCCGGAAACCGGATCGGGGACACGCTGACGAACCTGCTCGACGACGATCGCATCGCGCTGCTCTTCCTCATCCCGGGGATCGGTGACTCCTTTCGCGTGAACGGCCGCGCTCGGATCGTCGACGACCCCGAGCTGCTCTCGCCGAGCACGGTCGACGGAAGCATTCCACGCCTCGGGATTCTCGTCTCGATCGAGGAGGCCTACACGCAGTGCGCGAAGGCCCTCATCCGTTCCGACCTCTGGAACGCGGAGAAGCAGGTCGAAAGATCGGAGCTACCGAGCTCGGGCGAGATTCTCCGCTCGCTCAACGATCCCGGGTTCGATGCCGAAGAGTACGACCGCGCACGCACCGAGCGCTACGCCCGGCGCGAGGGCTTGTACTAGCGCGCTCGTTTCGGCTGGTGCACGGCCGGGTAACCCTCCGTCGTCAAGGACGGGAGGTGAAACCGACATGCTCTGGCTACTCGTACTGCTTCTTCTCGTGATCGCACTTGCCGGCGGGATCGTGGTCTCGAAGTTCCTGTTCCTCGTGCTGATCCTCGTGTTGATCGTGGCGCTGTTCGCAGGAATCGGCAGAGGCTCGACCGTCTGACGTCTTCGCCGGTGCCCGCCCGCGGCCGTGGGCGGGCACTTCGGCCCTTTTCGGCGCTACTGCGATACTCGGGCGCAGCCGACCGAAAGGACAGCATGACCCTCAAGCACCCCAAGGTGGCGGAGCGCCCCCGTACTGAGCTCGCCGTGCCGCCGCTCTTCGGCCTCGAGGCAACGACAATTCCGTGCCACGAGCTCGCCTCCGGCGAGATGCCCGCCGATGTCGCCTACCAGATCATCCACGACGAGTTGATGCTCGACGGGAACGCCCGGTTGAACGTCGCCACGTTCGTCACCACCTGGATGGAGCCGCAGGCGGAGAAGCTGATGAGCGAGTGCTTCGACAAGAACATGATCGACAAGGACGAGTACCCGCAGACCGCCGAGATCGAGAAGCGGTGCGTGAACATCCTTGCGCGGCTCTGGAACGCGCCCGACGCGAACGAGGCGACCGGCTGCTCCACCACCGGCTCGAGCGAGGCGGCGATGCTCGGCGGGCTCGCGCTGAAGCGCCGCTGGCAGAAGCGCCGGAAGGCCGAGGGCAAGCCTGCGGACAGGCCGAACCTCGTGATGGGGATCAACGTGCAGGTGTGCTGGGAGAAGTTCGCGAACTACTGGGACGTCGAGATGCGCCTCGTGCCGATGGAGGGCGATCGCTTCCACCTCTCGGCGGAGGAGGCGGTAAAGCTCTGCGACGAGAACACGATCGGCGTCGTCGCGATCCTCGGCTCGACCTTCGACGGCTCCTACGAGCCCGTCGCCGAGACCTGCGCCGCGCTCGACGCCTTCGAGCGGGAGTCCGGCCTCGACATCCCGGTGCATGTGGACGGCGCCTCGGGCGGCTTCTTCGCCCCGTTCGTCGATCCCGACCTCGACTGGGACTTCCGGCTGCCGCGCGTAGCCTCGATCAACGCGTCGGGCCACAAGTACGGGCTCGTGTACCCCGGCGTCGGCTGGATCGTGTGGCGCGACTCCGCCTCGCTGCCCGAGGATCTCATCTTCTGGGTCAACTACCTCGGCGACAACATGCCGACCTTCGCGCTGAACTTCTCACGGCCGGGCGCGCAGGTCGTGGCGCAGTACTACAACTTCCTCCGGCTCGGCTTCGACGGTTTCCGGAAGGTGCAGGCCTATGCGCGCGACGTCGCGACTGCGCTCTCGACGAAGATCGAGCAGATCGGGCCGTTCGAGCTGATCACCCGGGGCGACGAGTTGCCCGTGTTCGCGTTCAAGCTGCGCGACGGGATCGAGAATTACACCGTGTTCGACGTCTCGAACGCGCTCCGCGAGCGGGGCTGGCAGGTGCCCGCGTACACGTTCCCGAAGAACCGCGAGGATCTCGCCGCGCTCCGGGTCGTCGTTCGGTCGGGATTCAGCCACGATCTCGCGGATCTGCTCGTGAGCGACATCGAGCGTCAGCTGCCGCACCTCGAGAAGCAGCCCGCGCCCGTGCGGGATGCGACGGCGGGCGGCTTCAGCCACTAACCGGCGTGGGCGCGGCACTCGAGCGGTTCGGAGCGTGGTACCGGGCGCACGATCCGGGCCTCGCCGCGCTGCGCCGGGCAGGGCGCGCGGCGATCCTGATGCCGCTCCTGTTCGCGTTCACCGACAAGGCGATCTCGAACCCGACGATGGCGGTGTTCGCGGCGTTCGGGTCGTTCGCCTCGCTCGTGCTAGTCGATTTCGGGGGGCCGATGAGCGACCGCCTGCTGGCGCAGGCATCGTTCGCCGGGGTCGGAGCCGTGTTCGTGTGCCTCGGGACGCTCGCCTCCCGCTCGGCGTGGCTCGCCGGAGCGGCGATGGCAGTCGCGGGGTTCTGCGTCCTCTTCGCCGGCGCGGTCAGCTCGGTGCTCGCGAGCGCCACGGTCGGGCTCCTGCTCGCCTTCATCCTGCCGGTCTGCCTGAAGGGGCCGGCCTCCTCCATCCCGGACAGGCTCGCCGGTTGGGGTCTCGCGTCGGCTGCCGCGCTGCTCGCGATCTGGCTCCTGTGGCCCTCGCCTGTGCGCAATCCGCTCCGCAGTGCCGTCGTCGCTGCCTGCCGCGGGCTCGCGCTGCGACTTCGATCTGGCGCCGCCTACCAGCTCGCGCCCGATGATTCGTCCCGTCTCGCCTACGAGGGGGCCGTCGTCGCCGCCTCCGAGGCCGTCGCCGGCGTTCAGCGGGTCTTCTTCACGCTGCCGTACCGCCCGACCGGGCTGACGACGGCCGCGCGCACGCTCGTGCGGCTCGTCGACGAGCTGATCTGGCTGAACCAGATCGTCGTCCTGCCGTATCCCGAGGGCGCCCCGGTCGATCCCGCGGTCTGCGGCGTGAAAAGCGCCGCGGCCGCAGTTCTCGACCAGGTCGCGGACCTCCTCGAGGCCGGGTCGGGGGCCTCCGAGGCGCTCGAACGGGCCGGCGAGGGGCTGCGGCGCGCGCTGCGAGAGATGGAGCGGCACGCGGTGGACGAGCTACCTGTGGGCTGGGCGGAGGCAGGCTCGGGGCCCGCGGCTGGGATCATCGACTCACTCGATCCGGGGTTCCGCGCCCAGCAACTCGGCTTCGCGGTCTCGCAGATCGCGGCGAACGCCGCCTTCGCTGCGGCCGCCGAGCGCCGGAGCTTCGTCGATCGGCTGCTCGGGCGCCAGCCGGCGGGCTTTCCCGGCCCGCTCGCCGCCGCGCACCGGCGGGCCTTCGCCCAGCTCGAGCGGCACTCGGTGTGGCTTCACAACAGCGTTCGCGGCGCGATCGGGCTTGCGATCGCAGTCGTCGTCGCCGACCTCTCGGGCGTGCAGCATGCGTTCTGGGTCGTGCTCGGCGCGCTCTCGGTGCTGCGATCGAATGCGCTTGCGACCGGACAGAACATCCTCCGCGGGCTCGTCGGCACCGCGATCGGCTTCTTCGTCGGCGCGCTCCTGCTCGAGGCGATCGGGAAGGACACGACGATCATCTGGTTCCTGCTGCCGCTTGCGATCCTGCTCGCGGGCGTCGCGCCCGCAGCGGTCTCGTTCGCCGCGGGCCAGGCGGCGTTCACTGTGACGATCGTCCTGCTCTTCAACATCATCCAGCCGGCGGGCTGGCGAGTCGGGCTCGTGCGGATCGAGGACGTCGCGCTCGGTTGCGCGGTGAGCCTGGCGGTGGGGGTGCTCTTCTGGCCCCGCGGCGGCGGAGCGGCGCTCGGCCAGGCGCTTTCCGAGGCATATGTCGAGAGCGCACGGTTCCTCGCCGCCGCGGTCGGGTTCGCGCTCGGATGCTGTGACGCGGGGATGCCCTCCCGCCCCGCGCCCTCGGTCGAGTCACTCCGCGCCGCGGGCGCAGCCCAGCGGCTCGACGATGCCTTCCGGAGCTACCTCGCCGAGCGAGGTGCGAAGCCGGTCTCGCTGGCCGAGGTCTCGGGCCTCCTCGCCGGGGTCGTGAGCCTGCGCCTGACCTCCGAGGCGGTGCTCGACCTCTGGGCCGGGGCGGGCAGCGACTCGCGCGAGGATCGCACCGCCGCCCGCGGCGAGCTGCTCGGGAGCACCGCGGCGGTCGAGAGCTGGTACGAGACGCTCGCCGTCTCCCTCGCGGGCCACGGAGCGGTGCCGGCCGCGCTCGAGCCCGACGAGGCTGCGAACGCACGTCTCGTCGAGGTAGTTCGGCGCGACCTCGGGGGACAGACCGAAGACGTCGCGATCGCTGTCAGGATCCTCTGGACGGGAGACCATCTCGACGCCGCCCGCCGGGTCCAGTCCGGCCTCGTCGGGCCTGCGCAGACGGTGACCGAGCGGGCGATGCGGACGCTGCCCGTGCTGCGCCGCCTGGCTCCCCAGGCCGGCTGAACGGGCATGAGCCCTTCGGTCGTGGGCCGTTCTCACCGATGGCCTTCGGGCCGCGTCTCTCGAAGACACGGCGTGGCTGATTGGATCGGCGGGGTTGAATTCGTGAAGGTTTCGTGAGGCCGCTATCCGAACCGCCGATGGGGCGTCTGGAACTCTGGGGTCCATGATGGGCGGCCGAGCTCCCGGACGGGCGGCCGCCCATCACCCTCATACGATCGGCGGAGGACGGCTGTCGAAGCTCGCCGCGAGCGCCGGGTCCCACTCGCACGCGACGCAGGCCCGGTGGACGATCGAGCGGCCGAAGTCGAGCGCGGCCTGGAAGGGCTCGGGTGCAGCGATCGCGTCGTCCCAGTCGAGGATGAACTCGCCGAGGGTCGCATTCCACCCTGCGGCGGCGGGTGAGATCTGAGGCCTCCGAGAGCCCTTCGGGCGACGGATAGGCGTACCCGTAGAACGCCGCCCGGGGGTACCGGCCGTCGCCGGGCCACCAGCCGACCGCGATCTCCTGCGAATCCATGGCGTTGCGCTCGATGAAGCCGTCCGACGGCGGTTTCGCGGCTTGTCCGGAGAAGAGGCTCACGGCGAGATCGAACGATCCCCACCAGGCATTGACCGGCGTCGCACGGCCCCGGTATGGCGCGCGCAGCGCGCCGAGGACGGTCGTCGCCCGGTCGGCGGCAGCCAGATAGCCCGCGACCTGCTCGGTGTTGTAGGTCGCGTGCTCTTCGTCCTCGTCGAGCGGGGTGTCCCAGGCGGTTTCCTGCGGCTTCAGGTTCAGCTTGACGGCCCCAGCGAGCTCGGTCACAGCGGCGAGAAGCTCGCCGGTGACCGTGGCCACCGAGCGATTCGGGGTGAGCGGAACGTGCCGGATCCGTCCGTCTCCGTGCTCGACGATCGCCTCGTGCGCGTGGAGGTCGAGCGCGACCCCGAAGATCCCGGAACCGTCCGGCGCCGGGAGCGGCCGGGTCTCCCAGCCGCGCGCCGTCAGCCGGAGCGCGCCGTGCTGGAACTGCGGCTCGGGCGGCGCGAGCTTCGAGGAGAGCTTTCCGAGAAGTTGCGTGTGCGCGTGCAGCGTGTCGCGTGTGGCGCTCCACGATTCGTAGGGAAGCGCCGGCCATGCGGGCATGGCGCGAAGACTACTGGGGGAGAGGCCGCGCCCGCTGTTACTGGCAGGGCGACTGTGTGGGTGCAGTCAGCGCGTACCCGTAGACGACGCCGCTTGCGGAGTAGATCGCGGTCGTCGAGTTGCCGATCCGCTCGGTGAGCGCCGTATAGCCGATGCAGTTCGCGGTCCCGGGGCTACCGAACACGTTGTAGACGTTCGAGATCGGGTCGCCCATCATCACGCCCTTGAGCCCCCAGCCGACCGGCGAGCCGAGGGTGAAGATCGCCACGACCTTGCCGTTCAGGAAGCGCACCGCAGCGCCGAGTGGCTCGGGGCCTTTATAGGTGTAGAGCCAGGTCACGAGGACGCTCTTGCCACAACCGGAGCCGCAGATCCTGTACTGCGTGCCCCAGCGGGTCGTGACCGCGTTCTGGGTCATTCCGAGGGTGAGCGACCCGATGGACTGCCCCGGCACCACGAGCCCCCTGACCGGGAAGCCCGAGGCGCGCTGCGCGGTTGCCTGCGCGCTTACGTGCGTGGAGACGGCTCCTGCAAACGGAACGATTGCGAGCAGGGCACCGACAGCCAGCGAAACCACGGTTGCCTTCATCATTCGGAGGGGATTGTACGAGGGGCCCCCGGTGTCTCGCAACATGCAATGGGAAAGGTTTACAGTCGCACGGAAAACCCGAACCTTTTCCGGTATCTCCTCGCTCAGGAGGCGACGGAAATGGTGAACGCCGGCTTGCCGCCTCCCGGTAGGAAGAGCCACTTGCCGACGGTGAGATCGACCTTTGCCGACCGCTTCCCGACGAACGGTGCCGCGGTGAGGCTGAGCGTCTTCGGGCTCTTCTCCAAGATGAAACCGCGGGATGAGCTCCGGTCCGTGATCTTGAAGGTGTATTGCCCCGCGGTCAGTTGCCTCACGCTCTTGCCCTTGTAGGAGAGCGAGAGCTTCCCCGAGGCGCTGACGGTTCCGTCGAGCGTTCCGCGGAACGGAATCGACGGCCGAGCCGACGATGTCCTGGGAGAGCGGGGTCGTGCTCGTCGGGGCCGTGCTCGTCGGGACGGGCGCTGTGCCGAGCACCTGCGAGGAGGTGACGAAGGTGTGGACCGGCGAGGCGCTGTCGTTGTCCGTGCGCCAGGTGTAGGTCGAGTTCGGCTGGAAGGTCGTCAGATGGGCCTCGCTCGTCACCTCACCGCCGATCATGTCGTCCTGGAGACGGACGCCGGGCCCGCTCAGATCGAAGAGCGGAAGCTGGGTACAGCCACCCGGGCCGAGGACGGAGATCGTGTACACGCCGGCCGGGATCACCGTCGGCGCTCCGCTCGTCGTCCCCACCGGCGTCCCGTCCGGCAGGGCGACCGAGATCTGGCCGTTTGCAAAGAACGTCACGTCGAGCGTCAGGCTCGCCGACTGCCTGCCCTCGGCGACCGGCGCGGCGACGAGCAGCGCCGCCGCGAGCGTCGCAAGGGCGAAGATCCGTGTCCGTCGTCGAAGCAGGAAACGCAGTGCCGATGCCACCCCGGAAGCGTACTCCTCGAAGGGCCCGATCGTCATCGCGCGACAGCCTCCGCGCGGGCCTCCGCGAGGCGCTGCACCCGCCCCCTGAGCTCGTCGGGCGGGGCAGAGGCGAAGGAGAGCCGGATCGCGCTCGCGGTCCAGGCGAACGAGGTGCCCGGGCACCGCTCCGGCGGTTCCCGGCAGGCCGGTGAACGTGCGGCTGTCCGTGCCGGCGGGAAGCTCGAGCCAGACGTAGAAGCCCCCTTCCGGCCGCGTCCAGGTCCCGTCGGGGAAGTGCTCTGCCAGCGCCTCGAGCAGGGCGTCGCGGCGGATCCTCAGCCCTTCTCTCAGCCGGCCGACGTGAGCCTCGAAGCTCCCGCGGCGGATGAACTCGTACACCGTCGCCTGGCCGAGCAGGGCGGGGGAGATGTAGGTCGCGTTCGCATCCGCGGCGAGCGCTGTTGCGAGCGGCTCGGCGAGGATCAGGAAGCCGACCCGGAGCCCGGGTGCGATCGTCGTCGAGAACGACGAGCTGTAGGAGGCCGCCTTGGCCGAGATGTCGAAGAGCGCCGGGATGCGCTCGCCTTCGAACCGGGTGAGCCCGTAGGCATCGTCTTCGAGCAGGACGATCTGCTCGGCCTGGAGCAGGTTCTGCGAGCGCACGAGCTCGACGAGGGCGCTCCGCCGCTCGAACGTCATCGTGCGCCCGGTCGGGTTGTGGAAGCTCGGGATCGTGTAGATGAGGGCCGGCCGGCGGTACTCGGAGAGCATCTGGCGGAGCTCGTCGGTGTTCAGGCCCGACTCGTCGATCCCGACGCTGTGCAGGACGGTCTGCGCGTCGAGGATCGCCGTCTCCGCCCGGTCCGAGACGGGGTACTCCGCAACGGCGGGCCGCCCGTCCGCGAGCTGCCTCGCCAGCAAGCCGAGCCCCTCGATCGAGCCGTTCGTGAGGAGGACACGGCCCGGCCGAACGCCGAACCACTCCGCGATCAGCTCGCGGAGCGGCGTGTAGCCGGCACCGTTGCCGTAGGAGAGGATCCGCTTGCCGTCGGCGGCGAGCGCCGTCGCGGCGCACTCGGCGAGCTCCTCGACGGGAAGGAGCGCCGGGTCGAGGCCTTCGTCCCTGAAGGACTCGTGCATCCACGTTTTGGAGGATAGGACGGATCGGGCCCGTCGCCGGGCCCGATCCGAACGTCCTTCTCTCCGCGGGACTACGAGGCGCCCGCGGCCTTCAGTGCTGCGCGTACGCGTGCCGGGGTCATCGGGGCCTCGTAGAGGCGCACACCCGTGGCGTCGAAGAACGCGTTCGCGATTGCCGCGGCAACCGACGCCTGTGGCGGTTCGCCCGAGCCCGTCGGCTGCAGGTCGGTGCGCTGCACGACCTGGTAGTGGACGGCCGCGTGATCGGCGAAGCGCAGGAGCGGGTAGGTCACCCAGTCGAGGCTCGTCACGTTCGTCTTGTTGAAGACGACCTCTTCGTACAGGGCACGGCTCGTGCCCATCGTCAGGTTGCCGGAGATCTGGTTCTCGATCATCGATGGGGCGACCGAGAGCCCGGCGACCTGGGCGCCGTAGAGATTCTTGACCGTGATCTTGCCGGACTTCATGTTCACCGAGATGTCCGCGACCGTGCCCGCCTGCGAGCTGGCGAAGCCGCCGATCGCGATTCCCCTGCCGGTCCGGGTGGTGCCCGTCTGCTTGACCGAGTTCGCCACCTTCGGCTTCCAGTTCGCGAGCGTCGCCGTGTTCGTGAGCGCGTCCCGCCACTGGTTGAACCCGTCGTTCACCTGGAGCTTCGTGATGTTCTGAAGCCTGAACAGGTACGGGTCCATGTTCGCGAGGTAGGCGAGCTGGTCGATCATCTGCTCACCGGCGAACGTGCCCTGCGGCGCATTCGGTGCACGCAGCGTCGACGTCTTGAAGTAGTTGTTCAACGTCGGGACCGTCTTCAGGTTGTAGCGACGGGCCGTGCCGTTCACCTGGTACTGGGCGCCGGTGTCGTTCGTGTCGGACGCCCCACCGGTCGGGCTCGGCGCGGGGATCGGCATTCCGATCAAGGACTCGGACGGCGTGACCGAGTAGGCGGCCATCGAATAGCCGGTCCAGTCGAGCCCGACGATGTTCCCGTTCGCGTCGATCCCGCCCTTTCCGTCGAACATCATCGCCTGGCCGTAGTTGTCCCAGCCGTGCTCGTCCCAGCGCATGTACTGGAGGCGCACCGGCTTCCCGGCGGCACGGGACAGGAGTGCGGCGGCCTGGCCGGTGTCGACGTGGATCGCGCCGCCGCCGAAGGAGCTTGCACCCTCGTAGTAGACGATCCTCACGTTGTTGACCGGATACCCGAGCAGCGCCGAGATCTTCGGCCGCGAGGTGCCGTAGCCGTCCTTCACGTGGCTGTAGATGATCGCCGACTGGATCGGGTCGTTCACATCCGCGACGGCGACGTTCGGGCCGATCGGGGCATGCATCTGGTAGTGGTGCTTGAAGGTCGCGCTGAACGTCTTCGCGGCACCGGCGAGGGCCGAGTCGACGTTCCCGGTGTTCACCGAGAACTTCGCCGGGACCTGGCCGGCCGCGTCGAAGTCGCGCATGCTCTTCCAGAGGTTCCCGCTGCCACTGATCGTCGGGAACGTCTGCCAGCTGACTTTCAGCTGCGCAGCCGCCTGGATCGCGTCGAACTCGAGCGGGGCGACGACCCCCAGGAAGTTCTTCACCTGCACGATCTGGACATTCGGGATGTGGCTGATCGAGCTCGCGTCCACGGTCACCGGGACGGGAGTGGAACCGGCACCGTAGGCGCCCTGGCCGCGCGGCCGCACGATCCGGCCGTGAAGCATTCCGGGCACGCGCACGTTCGCGGCATAGACCTTCGCGCCGGTGACGATGATCGGGATGTCGTACCGCGGCGGGCGGACGATCCCGACCTGCGTGTACTGGCTGACGGCCTTCGCCGGAGCCTGGCCCGCAGTCAGGGTCGTTCCCGAGTAGGTGACGTTGAACAGCTTGTCGCCGATCAACTGCCCGTAGGTGACGGTCTTCCCGCCGCCCGAGACGACACCCTTGCTGACCGTGAGGTTCGCGACCGGGACGCCGAGGTTCGCAGAGGCGAGCCCGAGGAGCGCCTGGTAGGCCTGAGCAGCCGCCATCCGGACGAGCGGTCCCCCCGTCGTGATCGACGAGCTGCCGCCCGTGTTGCCCGTGTTCGGCGAGGGCGTCGCTCCGCCCGTGTCGAACGGGATGTGCACGAGCTGCGACCAGTCCATGTTCAGCTCTTCCGCGGCGAGGATCATCAGCCCGGAGGTCGCACCCTGACCGAGCTCGATCCGGCCCGAGCGGAGCGAGGCGGTGTTGTCTGCGTGAATCGCGAGGAACGAGTCGACGGCGTTCGGATTGCCCGGGCCGGGGCTCGCCCACGGATTGATCGCACCCTCGGCCTTGCCGGCGCTGACCGCGCCCGCGAGGCTGAATCCGACGACCATCATCCCGCCGCCCTTGACGAACGAACGGCGCGAGAAGGCCTTCTCGTGCAGGCGCTCGGCCTTCGGCTCAGGGATCAGTCCGGTCATCATGCACCTGCCTTTGCCATGACCTTGGCCGCCTGCTGGATCGCGGTCAGGATTCTCGGATAGGTCCCGCAGCGGCAGAGATGGCCGTTCATCGCCGTGCGGATCTGGTCTTCGGACGGGTTCTTGGTGGTGGCCAGCAGGTCTGCGGCCTGGATCATCATTCCGTTCTGGCAATAGCCGCAGTGCGGGACCTGAACGTCGATCCAGGCCTGCTGCAGGGGATGGAGCGCCGGCGCCGCCGCCGTCGTTCCGCGCTGTGCCGCCCAGAGGGCCGGCAGCCCTTCGAGCGTGGTGATCGACTTGCCTGAAACTGCCGCCACAGGGGTCACGCACGAGCGGATCTCCTTGCCGTCCAGAAGCACCGAGCAGGCGCCACACTGCGCAAGGCCGCAGCCGAAGCGCGGGCCGTGCAGGTGGAGCTCGTTGTGCAGGACGTAGAGGAGAGGCGTATCAAGGCTCGCACTCACGCCGTGCGTGAGCCCGTTCACCTTGATCTTGAGGCTGTTCGCCATGCTGCCCTCCCGGATCGAGAAACATTGGACTGATGGAGCATCGAACCAGCTAGTCCGCGAAGGCCGCGCTCTCGGGGGATCGGGCACGAGGCCCCGTGGACGCCGCATACGCTACTGACCGGCCCCGCTCCTAGCAATAGTCACGCTGCGTATACCCGCCGCCTTGCGCCGCCGGTGCGGCTCAGTCGATCGCCCTGCGAATGAAGCCGCGGACTCCGACCGCAAGCAGCGCGGCGATCGCGAGGGGAAGAACGGTCAGGCAGATCCACGGCGCGATATGGGGGACGGACGGCACGAGCGCCCCCCGCATCCCCTCGCTCACGTAGGTCATCGGGTTCAGCGCCGTGACCACCTGGAACCAGGGAAGCGTGTCGAGCGAGGGCCACGGGTACTGGCTGCAGCCGGTGAAGAGGAGCGGGGTGAAGACGAGCGCGAACACGATGTTGATCCGGTTCGGCTTCACGAGCGTCCCGAGCACGAGCCCGATCGCCGAGCCGAGCACCGACCCGAGCAGCAGGATCACGACGAAGAGGGGAAAACCCGCCCACCGCCACGGGATCGAGCCGAGCACGAGGATGCCGATCGGGATCATCAGCGTGGTTGCGATCACGGAGCGAAGCGCCGCGAACACGACCTTCTCCGCCGCCACGAGCCGGGTCGACATCGGCGCGAGCAGGCGATCCTCGATCTCCTTCGTCCAGCCGAACTCGATCACGAGCGGGAACGCCAGCGTCTGCATGCTGGTGATCACTGCCGTGAGCGCGAGCAGGCCCGGGAAGAGCAGGTCGGCATAGCCCGGCTGCGTGTAGCCGAGGCTGCCGAGCACCTTTCCGAACACGAAGAGCAGGAAGAACGGCTGCAGGATCACCTGCGCGAGGAACACCGGGAACTCGCCCCAGGTCACGTAGAGGTCGCGCTGGAGCACGGCCATGAAGACGCGGCCCTGGCCCGGGACCCGCTCCACGGCGATCTCCGTCATCGGAGCGTCCTGCCGGTGAGGTCGATGAAGACATCTTCGAGCGTGGGGATCCCGAGCTTGACGTCCGAGAGCGTCGCGTCGTGGCCGGCGAGGACGCCCGCCGCCGGGGCGACGAGGAGCGGCGCGTCGTCGGTGACATAGAGGCGCACGCGCAGGTCGCCGTTTGCCGACTGCCGGCGGGCCCTCGGCGGCATCTCCTGCGACCCGTTCGGCCCGCTTGACGCCGGGCAGAGCGCCGAGCTCGGCGACGATCCGCTCGGCGACCTCGGGGTCGCGGGGCTGCGTCGTCAGCTCGAGTGTGGCACCGCTCGGGACGGAGCGCATCAGCGCCTCGGGGGTGTCGAGCGCGAGGAGCTTGCCGTGATCCATGATCCCGACGCGATCCGAGAGTGCCGCCGCCTCGTCCATGTCGTGCGTCGTCAGAACGAGCGTGACACCCCGGTCGCGAAGCTCGCGGAGCCGGTCCCAGACGAAGAGCTTCGCCGCCGGGTCGAGCCCGGTGGCGGGCTCGTCCAGGAAGAGCACCTGCGGCGCATGCATGAGCGCCCGCGCGATCATCACCCTCTGCGACTGCCCGCCCGAGAACAGGTCGGGCTTCTGGCCCGCCCGGTCGAGCAGGCCGAACTGATCGAGCAGCTCGTCCGCCCGCCGCGCCCGCTCTCCGGGAGGGACGCCGTGGTAGGCGGCGTGGAAGATCGAGGTTCGCCCGGATCGAGAGCGCCCGGTCGAGGTTCGAGCGCTGGGGAATCACGGCAAACGTGCTCCGCGCGCGCACCGGATCGGAGACGACGTCGATGCCCGCGACCGACGCGGAGCCCGAGGTCGGCCGTACCCGGGTCGTGAGCACCCCGATCGTGGTCGTCTTCCCGGCGCCGTTCGGCCCGAGCAGTCCGAAGACCTCGCCGGGCGCGACCTCGAAGCTCACCCCGTCGACCGCGTTCACCTGCGCCTTCGGGTAGCGCTTGACGACTTCTCCTACCGAGACGGCAGCTGCCACGGAGGCCATGAAACCATGCGCGCCCGGGGTGGGCGGTCAGCCCGCGCGGCTCGCGCCCGCGCCCGTCGTCGGCGTGCGGAGGCTCGGTGCCGGTGTTTCGGGCGTCTCCTCGGCGACGTAGCGCCCGCCGCGAGACCACGAGCAGGCGGCGGCGACGAGGCAGGCCGCGATCGCAAAGGCGAACGCTTCGTGCAGCCCCGACTTGAACGGCTCGGCGATCAGGTTCGCGAAGTAGTCGTGGCTCGTCAGGGCGGCGCGGCTCGCCGCCGGAAGCCCGTGAAGGACATGCGCGGGAACGAGCTTCGCGATCGGGTTGTAGCCGAGGAACGCTGCGAAGAGCACCGAAACCGGCGGCAGGTCGGCGACGTTGACGGCGGTATGGGCCGGCACGCCGTGGGAAACGAGCCCGGCGGCGAGCGTCTCGTGCAGCGACCCGGCAAGCCCGACGATCATCAGCGTGAAGAAGATCCCGATCGAGAGCACCTGCGCCGAGTTCTGGCACGTCTGGTTCATCCCGCCCCCGGCGCCGCGGTCGCGAGCAGGGAGGCTGTTCATCACACCGGCCCGGTTCGGCGAGGCGAACATGCCCATCGAGATGCCCATCAGGAGGAGGATCGCGGCGAACTCGGGATAGGAGAACCCGATCGGAAGCGATTCGAGGAGGACGAACCCGAGCGCTGAGCCGAGCATCCCCCCGGTTGCGAAGTACCGGGCGCCGTAGCGGTCGGAGAGGAATCCCGACAGGGGCCCGGCGAGGAGGATCCCGAACGTCAGCGGGAGCATGTGGATCCCGGCCTGGAGCGGGGTGGAGGCGAAGCTCGTGCCGTGTGCCGGCAGCCAGATCCCCTGCAGCCAGATGATCAGCATGAACATCAGCCCACCGCGGGCGAGCGCCGAGAGGAAGCTCGAGAAGACCCCGAAGGTGTATGCGCGGATCCGGAAGAGCGAGAGCCTGAACATCGGGAAGGGCGTGCGCCCCTCGATCACGACGAACGCGACGAGCAGCACGAGCCCGGCCCCGATCGTGCCGAGCACGAAGGGTGAGGTCCAGCCCATCGGATGTCCGCCGTAGGGCTGGATCCCGTGGGTGATCCCGATCATCACGAGGATCAGGCCGAGCGCGAAGGTGAGATTGCCGGCCCAGTCGAACGGCTCGCGCGTGCGGACGCCGGTGTCGTGGAGCATCTTGTACGACCAGATCGTCCCGAAGATCCCCGGCGGCACCGAGACCAGGAAGACGAGCCGCCAGTCGATCGGCGCGAGGAGGCCGCCGAGCACGAGCCCGATGAACTGACCGCTGATCCCGACGACGTTGTTGATCCCGAGCGCGAGCCCGCGCTGCGTCGAGGGAAAGGCGTCGGTGAGGATCGCCGCCGAGTTCCCGATCAGGAAGGCAGCCCCGAGGCCCTGGACGATCCGGAAGCCGATCAGCCAGTCGGCACCCGCAGCGCCGTGCATCCAGTCGATCGTCAAGAGCAGTGACGCGGCCGTGTAGACGACGAAGCCGAGGTTGTACATCCGAACGCGGCCGAACATGTCGCCGAGGCGGCCGACACTGACGACGAGGACGCTCGTGACGATCAGAAAGCCGAGGATCATCCAGAGCAGGTAGAAGCTGTTGCCGGGGGCCAGCGGATCGAGGCCGATCCCCCGGAAGATGTCCGGCATCGCGATCAGGAGGATCGAGGAGTCGAGCGTCGCGAGCAGCACGGCGAGCGTGGTGTTCGAGAGCGCGATCCACTTGTAGCGGTCGTTCGCCGGCATCCCCGGACGCATCCTCCGAAATCGACAGGTTACCTGTACAGGTTACCTGTACAATCTCGTTCATGGCGGTTGTCGAGACGAGTCAGTCGGCGAGCGAGCTCCGTGTCGTGCTGGGCCGGCTGGTGCGGCGCCTGCGTGCCGAGAACACCTTCCCGGTGACCCAGGTCGCCGTCCTCGCCCGGCTCGAGCGAGACGGGCCGCAGACGGCAAGCGCGCTTGCCGCCGCCGAGCGGGTGCGACCGCAGTCGATGGCGCAGACCGTGGCGGAGCTCCAGAGTGCGGGCTTCGTCGCCCGGCGGCCGCATCCGATCGACGGGCGGCGCGTCCTGATCGAGCTCTCCGAGCCGGGCCTCGCCGCGCTGCGCGAGGACAGGCAGGGACGCGAGAGCTGGCTGGCGGCGGCAATGGCCGGGCTCACGCCCGAGGAACGGAAGGCACTCGACCGCGCCGTCCCTGTTCTGCAGCGGCTCTCGGGCTAGTCACTCCTCGCCCGGCGGAGGCAGTCAAGCTCCCGAAGGCCGTTTTGTCCCGGGACCCGGACGCTAAGCTATGTTCTCTGTTCCCGGACGTTCGCACGGAAAGCAACATCCCGAAACGCCGCCTGATCCAGATCCTCGTCGTGATCCTGGTCGCTGCGTATGGGTGCGGGGGCGGTGGTGTGCTTTCGGCGCAGAGCGCGGTCGGCGCGGCGGGGCCCTGCGGCCTGCGCCTGCCGCCACCGCAGAGAGGGGAGCTGCCGTTCAGGGTGCCGAGTGGAGGCCGGGCGATCCGCCGTGCACTGGCCGGCCGCTTCGCGCTCTGCACGTTGGTCCGCCGCGACGGCACCCGGTTTGCCCTCCTCCACTCCGATGCGGAGCATCGTGTCCTCGGGGTCGCGTTCTACCGACCCTCCGGGGTGCTCCGCAGCGCCGTCGACTCCTCGTACGCCGTAGCGGCGGCACAGCCGCCCGCGGATGTGAAGTGCGGCAGCTCCTCCCAGGCGTCGATCGGCAGCGTCTACTGGACGAAGACAAGGAAGTGGTGGATCGGTGCGACGGCTCCGGGGTTGAATCGTGACGCGGTGATCAACGCGGTCCGGAACGCCCAGAGCGAGTGGACGAACGACCTCAACTGGTGCGGCATCAAGGACCAGGCGAGCCCGCCGGCTTCCTATCAGGGGACGACGTCGGATGACGCGGTGAAGGACGACGGCAAGAGCGTCGTCGACTGGGGCAGCCTCGAGAACGATCAGGACTGCAGCCAGGCGCTCGCCTGCACCTTCACGTGGTACAACGACAAGGGCGCCCCGGTCGAGTCGGATCTGCGGTTCAACACCGGGTACAAGTGGTCGACGACCGGCGCTTCGAACGCATACGACATCCAGACGGTCGCGGCGCACGAGTTCGGTCACGTCCTCCAGTTCGACCATGTCACGAACTCGGCCAAGGACGACGACTCGAACCTGATGTGGCCGTATTTCGACACCGGCGACACCTCCGGCCGCAAGCTCGGTCGCGGCGAGGCGCTCGAGGACAACAGCCACTACTAGGGTTTGTTCTTGTGCACGGGTGTGCGTGCCGGCTTTGGCAACGGGCGGACGCCCTGTCCCGCGGAAGTTGGTCGAGGATAAGGTCGGCACTGCCGATGGCGCGCGTCTCCGCGATCACCTTCGACTTCAACGGGACGATGTCGAACGACGAGCCGATTCTCTGCGCCATCTTCCAGGGGCTCTTCAGGGCACGGGGCCGGCCGCTTTCCGAGCGCGAGTACTACGACGAGCTGGCCGGGCTCTCGGATGAGGCGATCGTGACCACGTGGCTCGGGGACGATTATCCGGATGTCCCGGGTGCGGTCGCCGAGCGTGTCGAGCGCTACCGCGAGCTCGTCGCCGACGGCTCGACGATCCCCCAAGCGACCCGCGAGGCTGTCCTTTACGCGGCGGCGCGAGTCCCGACCGCGATCGTGTCGGGGGCGGCGCTCGCCGAGATCCTCCCCGTGGTGCGAGCCGCCGGGCTCGATTCAGCCTTCGCGGCGATCGTCTCGGCCGATGCCGTGACGCGAGGAAAACCGCACCCCGAGGGGTATCTCAGAGCACTCGAGCTGCTCGGAGCTCCCGCTGGAGAGACGGTGGCATTCGAGGACACAGAGTCCGGGATCGCCTCGGCGATCGGCGCCGGGATGCGTTGCATCGCCGTGCGCGGAACCTTGGCGCCCGGCCGTCTCGCGAAGGCGGAGGAGCTGGTCGAGGCGATCGGCGTCGACGTCCTCCGGCCCCTCTTCGAGTCGTGACGCGGCCGTTCGTGATCGCCCACCGTGGCGCCTCTGCGGAGGCGCCCGAGAACACGCTGCCGGTGTTCGAGCGTGCGATCGAGGTCGGCGCTGATTTCGTCGAGTTCGACGTGCACCCGCGGCCGGACGGAGAGCTGGTCGTCACGCCGTCGGCGCGGGTCGCCGCGCGACGACCACAGAATCGGCGAGAATGCGCATCGCGATTCGATCCCCGAGTTTCAGATGAGCGCTCAGGCTGGACGATTCGACCAGCACCTTCTGACCGGTGTCCTCCAGCGTCACCTCCAGGCGCACGGCGGATCCCAGGAAGGTGCGATCGGTGACTGTTCCGGACCCAGCCGAATCGGGCGCTATCTGGAGCGCTTCGGGACGCAGCAGTGCGTCAACCACCTCGCCGGGCTTTTGGCCGTTGGGGTTCAGCAGCGTCAAGCTCTGACCAAGCACCTGTACCTCGTGGTTGTCTCCGATGCGACCAGGCAACCGGTTCATCGCGCCGACAAACTCGGCGACGAACTGTGTGGCGGGGCGGCGGTAGACGTTTTCCGGCGTGTCGAGCTGCTCCAGGCGGCCTGAGTGCATGACACCGACGCGATCCGCGATCGACAGGGCTTCGGACTGATCGTGGGTGACGAACAGGGTGGTGATCCCGAGCCGCTGCTGAAGCGCGCGGATCTCGGCCCGCAGCTGGGCGCGGACGAGGGCGTCGAGCGCGGACAGCGGCTCATCGAGCAGCAAGACCGTCGGTTCGATCGCGAGCGCACGGGCGATCGCCACGCGTTGCTGTTGTCCGCCGGACAGCTGGTACGGATAGCGGTTAGCGGTCTCGGAGAGCCCGACCAGTGCCAGCAGCTCATCGGCGCGCTTGAAGCGCGTTGCCTTGTCCTGACGTCGCATTCGCAGGCCGAATGCGACGTTGGTTCGAACATCCATGTTGGGGAAGAGGCTGTATGCCTGGAAGACCATCCCCATGTCTCGCTTGTTCGGCGGTACGTTCGTGATGTCGCGGTCGTCGACGAGCACTCGGCCCGCGTCTGGGCGGTCAAATCCGCCGAGGATTTTCAGTGCCGTCGTTTTGCCGCAGCCGGAAGGGCCGAGCAGCGCGATGAATTCGCCATTCTCGATCTCGAGGTCGAGGCCCGCGAGCGCGGTGACCCCCGGGAAGCTGCGTTGCACGCCTTCGAATCGGATCATGAGAGGACTCCGGCTGCGGCGCCACCACGTCGGCGCTGTGCGAGGAACGACAGGACGAATAGGAGCAGGAACGTGAATGCGAGCGTGATCATCGAGAGCGCAACCGATACGCCGACCTCGCTCTGCTTACTCAAGTTGATCATCTCAACCGGGAAGGTGTTGTACAGCAGGAGGGTCGCGATCACAACCTCGCCGAGACAAAGCGCCACCGTCAGGAAGAGCGCACCGAGGACGGCGGTCTGAATGTTCGGCAGCACGACCCGCGCTAGCGTCGTAAGCCATGAGGCGCCGAGATTCCGCGAGGCATCGACCAACGTGTGAAGGTCGATCGCGCGCACGCCGCTGTCGATCGCGCGGTACGTGAAGGGCATCGCCAGCACCACGTAGAAGGGAATGAGCCCGGTTAGCGGGTGGTTGAAGACGAGTTTGATCATCCACTGTGGCGCGTTGAGCTCGAGCTCTTCCAGACCGGCGGCCATCACGACCGGCGGGATCACGATCGGCAGCAGCGTGACGAGCTCCATTGCGGCAGTCGCCTGGGGCTTCTTCAATCTCACCCAGACGATAGTCGGGAGCATCAGCACGATCACGATCGCGGCGCTGATCACGGCGATCTCCAGCGATCTCACAAGCGGCGACCGGACCGCCTTGTTGTTGATGATCTCGCCGTAGTTCGCGAATCCGTAGCTGCCGTTGTTCTGCAGCAGGCTGTACTTGAAGGCGGCCACCAGCGGGACGATGAAGAAGACCCCGGCGAGCACGAAGATCACGAGTCGCCAGATGCGCGGCCGCCCCCGCCGACTCGCGCCGACACTCGGCGGCGGACCACCGACCAGCTCACGGGCGAGGCTTCCCTCGCCGACTGGGTCCATGCCGAGATTGGCGGTGGTCATCGCAGCCACCGCCGGGCGCGGCGCTGCACGAGCCAGTAGCCGACCATCACGATCAGGATGACGATGATCATCTCCGTGCCGAGCGTGAGGCCGAGACGGTCGGCGCCGACGAGCACGTTGCCGTTGAGAGCATCGTCGATCTGCGCCGGGACGATCGAGAGCGTGCTGCCGACGAGGGCCAGCGCGGTCGCATAGGCGGAGAAGGCATTGCCGAACAGAATCAGCGTGGCGCCGACGAAGGATGGGAGCACCACGGGTACTGCTACGTGCCGCAGGTAGCCGAGCTTGCTTGCGCCCAGATTCAGCGCGGCATCCTGCCACTCGGAGCGGAGGCCCTGGAGCGCAGGGGTGATCAGGATGACCATCAACGGGACCTGGAAGTAGACGTAGCAGAGGCCGACGCCGATCATCGAGGAGATCGTGAAGCCGTCGGCGTACAGGTTGATGCCGAGGTGCTTGAGCAGCACCGTGACGACGCCCACCTGGCCGAGCGCGGCGATGAAGGCGAACGCCAGGGGTACGCCTGCGAAGTAGGCGAGCACGCCGGAGCCGCTCTGGGTGATCCGGTGCAGCATGCCCCCCCGTTTTGCCGTGACGACCGCCGCCGCAAGCCACGTCCCGAAGACGGCGCCGACGATAGAGGTCCAGAAAGACAGGATCAGGCTGTTCTTGAACGCGAGCCTGAACGCGGGAGATGACCACGTCATCTTGAAGTTCGAGAACGTGAATTGGTTGCTTTCGGTTGTCAGCGACCCGTGGATCACCACGTACAGCGGGATCCCGAGGAACACGATCATGTAGGCCGCGAAGGGCAGGATGCCGGCCCAGCCGCCGAGACCGGACACCACGCTAGAGCCGATCCCGCGGCGCCGAGGCGCCGCGGGATCGGCGGTTGCTGCGAAAGCTGTGTCCTGTGTTGCGATCCCCTACGACCAGTTGTTGGTGACGTACGCGCTCGCGGTCGTGGCCTGCGCTGTGTTTGGAACGACCGCCTTTGAGAGGTTCCCGACCGTCGGCAGGGACTTGTACGCCGCCTTGTTCTCTGTGCCGGCCTTGGCCATCGCGGCGAGCTCGACCGGGCGCGCACCACCCTCGAGCCAGATGTTTTGGCCCTGCACCGAGTAGAGGAACTCCTCCCAGAGGCGGGCTGCCGCCGGGTGCGGAGCGTACTTGCTCACGGCCTGGTTGTAGAAGCCGCCGAACGGGGTCCCGCTCGGGTCGACGACCGTCCAGTGGGTGCTGCCGGGCAAACCCCAGGCCTTGGCCGTGTTCAGGTAGTCCCAGTTGATCGTGATCGGGCACGAGGTCGCAATCACTGAGGCCGCGTTGCAGTCGGTCGAGTTGAAGTTCCCCGAACTCTCGAGCTGCTTGAAGAAGCTCACGCCCGGCGCGATGCTGTTGGCGGAGCCGCCGTTGTTGACCGCCGCGGCCCAGACCCCGGACAGCGCCGCGTTGGCCGACAGCGGGCTGCCGTTGAGGGCGATGTCGTTCTTATAGCTGGCCGACGTGAGCGCCGACCATGAGGTCGGGCACGGGGTGTTCCCAAGCAGGTTCATGTTGCAACCAAACGATATGAACCCGCCGTAGTCCTGGTAGTAGCTGCCATTCGAGGCCTTCTGGTTGGCCGGGATGTCCTTCCAGGTCGCGACCTCATAGGGCGCGAACAGGTTCTCGCTGGCGCCGGCGGACGCGAACGCGCCACCGACGTCGACGACGTCCGGTGCAGATGAACGACCGCGCGAAGTCTTGATTGCCTGGATTTCCTGGGCGCTTGAGCCGCTCGGGTTCTCGCTGTTGATCTTGATGCCATACAGCTTCTTGAAGGCGCTCATCTCGGCGCCGTAGTTGGCCCAGTTGGTCGGCAGCGCGATCACGTTCAGCGTTCCTTCCTTCTTCGCCTCCGCGATCAGGGCCGTCATGCCGCCGCCCGCGCTGGCGGATTGCACGGTGGACCAGTTGACCGACGCTGACGACACTGAACTCGACGCCAGCGCCACGGTTGCCAGCACCCCCGTTGCGCCGATGGTGCCGGCGGCGATTAGCACACGCCTAGCCCGGTGCGAAGCGGACCAGAGCGTATGTTTGGATAGACGAACCCTCACATCATCCTCCTCTTGGTGATTGCAGTGATTTCGACGACCCAATCTGACAGAAATTCACACTCTTGCCAACGATAGCGCGACGGTGGATGCCATAACGTCACACTTTCGTAACCA
>CAVWUL010000013.1:0-22363 GCA_963758125.1 uncultured Actinomycetes bacterium | reverse complement strand
ATCTTCTCCCGACAGACCTTCGACCTCTCCCTCCTCAAGCAAGCGCGCCGTTCGCCGCCTCTAGCCACCGTGTACATGAGCTATCCGATCAGCGCCAAGCGTGGTGGTTTCCCGTTGCTTCCCGATCACGGATCTTGCTTTCAGCATGCCGCGAGCCCTTCTCGGCCCAGCGCTTTGACGCGTCTCGCCACCTGCACGACGGTCATCGTCGATCGTGACCCCGGGCGTACCTTCGAGGCGGCCGGCGTGGCCGCTCCCCGGGGCTAAGGCGGTGAACCACACGTTGCAGTCTCGTCTTCACGTGATGAGTTCAAGCAGGCGTCCCCGCTCCGCTCTCATGCAGGATCTTCACGAAGTCGCGGCGGACTGACGAGTCGTCGTCGGCTCGGCGGGCGACGTAGAGCCGGTCGATCTCGTCCCGGAGCGGGACGAAGGTGACGCTCGGGTGCTCGAGCCGCCGAGGGTGGAGCCGAGGATCGACACGCCGACGCCTGCGGCAACGAGCGCGAGCACTGTCGGGGCGTTTGACGTTTCGGCGGCGACTCGGGGCTCGTACCGGCACGGCGGCAGCCGGCTACGATGCGGTCGAAGCCGTCGGGTGAACCGAGGCGCGGCCAGAGGACGAAGTCCTCTTCCGCGAGGTCCTCGTAAACGAGGTCATTTTCGTCTGTCAGCCGATGCGTCGCGGAAGCGCGACGCAGAGGTAGGCATCGACCAGGTTCTCGAGCACAAGCTGCGGGAGAGGCCGGTAGCCGCGGACGATGCCGAGGTCGAAGCGCCCGGTCTCGAGGCCGTTGTATTGGAACTCATCGAGCCCCTCCTCGAGCGAGAGGTGTACAGCAGTGAAACGCTCGTGGTAGCGGTGGACAGCTGCGAGGACCAGCGGGCGGGCGCTTGGCAGGAATGCGACGGAGAGGTGCCCCTCTTGTCCCTGGGCGGCTGCACGCGACATCTTGAGCGCCCGTACGACCCCCTTGAGCGCCCTGGGCGCCTGCTCGAGCAGCACCTCGCCGGCGCGGGTGAGGCTAATGCTGCGACCGGCGCGAACGAACAGGGGGATCCCGAGCATCGCCTTGAGCGCGCGGACGCCTCGACTCACCGATGGTTGGGAGACGTGTAGCCGCTCAGCGGCGCGCCCGAAGTGCAGATCCTGGGCGACAGCGAGGAAGTACCGCAAAAGCCTCGTGTCCGGATCCATGCGTTCCACGTATCGATCGATCGTATACAGCTCTTGCACTTTGCGGGAGTTTGGTGCGAATGTCCCGCGGTGGATCACGGCCCGCGGGACGTCGGAGTGCTGTCGACGTTTCCGGTGCGGCCTGAGGGGGAGCTTTTGACCGTTCAGGAGCTGCACGTCGTTGCGGGGCGCGAGGAGGAGTTCGTCGCCCGCTTCGCGGAGTTGGACGTGCTCCGGCTTGCCGCCGAGGCGGCCGGAGGGGAGCTGGTCGACGCGTCGCTCGTCCAGGAGGGCGCCCGCTTCTTGGTTGTCACCTCGTGGGCCTCGTCGGCCGGCATCGAGGCCTGGATCGCCTCGCCGGCCCGCGAGCTTGTCCGCGAGAGCTGGAGCCCCTCTATGAGCGGGCCGCGACGGTCAGCCGCTACCCGGTCCGCGTCCGCTACGCATCCGACCGACGGGAGGGCTCATCGTGAGCAGCGCAAGCGCAGTGACCAACAGGCGGACAATTAACCGGATTCCGGTGGCCAGGCTCTCGAACGGCCACCAGCTGGACGTTGTCGTCCACGAGATCCAGGGTTCGGCAGACGGTCCGACGCTGGCCATTATCGCCGGCATCCACGGAGACGAGCCACTCTCGATTGAGACCGTTCGGCAGCTACTTGAAAGCCTCGAGCACGACGAGCTACAGGGCCGTGTCGTCGCGATCCCGGTCGCCAATGTCTATGCGTTTCAGACGCTGACCCGTAACACACCTCTCGACATGACGAACCTGAACCGGGTTTTCCCGGGCGATCCCGATGGCGTCCTCACTGAGCAGCTCGCCCGGACAATCGTCGACAACCTGCTTCCCGGCGCGGAGGTACTGATCGACTTCCACTCCGGCGGCAATCTCGCGACGGTGGATTACGTCTACATGCACGAAGATGGTCCGCTCTCGGCTGCTTTCGGCTGCGAGATCCTCTACCGATCCGCGTCGTACGCCGGCAGTCTCGGCGACTACGCGCGTTCGCAGGGGGTCAAAGTGGTCGTGAGCGAGCTCGGCGGCGGCCAGCAGCTGAACGAGCACTACATCGCCAAGGGTGTGCGCGGAGCGCGAAACGTGATGAAGCTGCTTGGCATGCTCGACGGCGAGCCCGAGGTGCCAGACAGGCAAGTAATCGTCGACCGCATGTCCTACATTCGCCCCCACCAGGGAGGTCTGATGCTCTCGAACGTGACAGCGAGCCGCCTAGGCGAGGAGGTTCCCGGCGGCTTCCAGCTCGCAACGATCATCGACCCGGCGACGTTCGAGGTCCTCGAAGTCATCAAGACGCCATACGACCCGAGCTTGCTCGTGCTGGTCCGCGAGCCGATGACGAAGGTCGACCCGGGCGATTATGGCTTCATCATCGCCGATGGAACTCGGCCACCCCGGTCGAGGGACTGCTGTGAAGCGTGTCGTCAACGGCTTCGACGCAGACGGCAACCCGGCCGTCCTCTTCGAGGGGCCGCCCCCGGGCCACTTCGACTTCGGCGAGGCGACCTCGGACGAGATCTGGTCGACGCCGACCGTTCCGGCGCCGTTCCGGGTCAGCGAGGATCCGACTGTCGGCGGTTTCCAGGTCGAGCCGCCGTTGGGCGGCTGCGTCTGTCGCATCGCCACCTACGTACCGGGGGCGAGCTTCGACATCCACTCAACCGAGACGGTCGACTTCATCATCGTCATCTCCGGGCAGCTAACAATGGTGCTCGAAGACCGGGAGATCACGCTCGACCCCGGCGACGTCGTCGTGCAACTGGCGGCGCCGCACGGCTGGAAGAACCGCGGTGATAGCGACTGCATAGTCGCCGCGATCCTCATGACCGCCGAGGGGGCATCGGAGGAGGGGCAGATCGCGTGGCCCTGACCTCGACCCCGCATCGGCCGGCAGCCGCATGGTGCTCCGTGCTTCCGCCCTTGTCCGGAGTGCAGGAAACGCGCGCGCCGACGCGCCGCGACAAGGTCATTGTAATGTCGACGGTGACGATGCCGTCAGAAGGAGTCCGACGCAGGGCGTCTACCCCCAAGCGCATGCAGCACCCACTACTCAACGTTCAAAAGGAGAGAAAAATGAGATCCCCTAGATGTATGCGAAGGTCGGCGGTGTCCGCGAGCGTCCGCGCTCGTACCTCCCCGCGTCCAGTCGGCCTGGCTCGGCGCCGTTGCGCTCACGGGGCTCCTGGCCACGCTGGCCGTCGTCGCAGCCGCCGCCGCCGCGCCCGCGGCGCTGCGCTCGACGACGGCCACGGAGCCGATGGCGGCCACCAACTGCGGCAGCAAGCCGATCAAGATCGCCTTCGTGTCGCTGCTCGAGAACACCTACGGGCAGGCGATCGAGAACGGGCTGAAGTCGTATCTCGCACCGTGCAAGAACGTCTCGATCACGAACTTCAACGCGCCCGACCCGACGACCGAGTACAACACGATCCAGAACATCACCACGCTCAACGAGTACCAGGGCATCGCCTTCCTGCCCCTCGACGCGACCGGCGTTGTGCCGGCAGTGAAGAAGGCGATCGCGGCTGGGATCCAGGTCGTGAACTTCAACAACCCGGTCGGCAACAACTACATCACCGCAGCGGTAAACATCCCGGGCGAGGCCGGGACGGTGCTGGAGTCGCAGTACCAGCGCGGCATCTGGCTCGCCGAGCTCGCTGCCGAGGCGTGCAAGGGAATCTCGAAGTGCCAAATCGGCTTCATCGGGGGAAATGCCGAATCGGCCGAGGTGGCCCTGAAGGCCGGCTTCGAGAAAGAGATGAAGGCGCACCCGAACCTGGATCTCGCCGCCTACTCCCTGAACGGGGGGTACATACCGGGACCGGGGCAGACCGTCGCCCAGGACATGTTGACGGCGAACCCGCACCTCAACGTCATTACCGGCAGCGGCGACCAGATGATGGTCGGCGCCCAGCTCGCGATCGACCACGCCGGCCTGCAGAACCAGGTGAAGATCATCGGCCTCGGCGGCAGCACCCAGGCTGTCGCCGAAGTGAAGGCCGGGAAGTGGTACGGCACCGTCATCACCCAGCCGCTCGACCAGGGACGGCTGACCGGTTGGGTGCTCCTCAACCACATCCTGAACCCCAAACTGGCGGCGCAGGGGATCAACCCCTTCACCTACACCCATCGCAGCCCACTCCTGACCCAGGCGACCCTCGCGCAGAGCCACTTCGTTCCGCAGTGGAGCGCGTAGGGACCGGCCGCCCCGTCCTCCTGGCTGCTGCTGGGCTCCGCCGTCGCGGCGGAGCCCAGCAGCGACTCTGAGCACGATCGCTCCAGGGACGATGGCAGAACTGCTACTCGCCGAAGGCATCACCAAACGTTTCGGGGGCGTGCAGGCGCTGCGAGACGTCTCGCTCAGCGTCGAGGAAGGCTCGGTGCACGGGCTCGTCGGCGAGAACGGCGCCGGCAAATCGACCTTCGGCAAGATCGTCGCCGGCTTCTACCGGCCCGACGAAGGGACGCTGGCCGTCGCCGGTCGTCAGATGCGGTTCCGCTCGCCGCGTGAGGCGCTGCTCGACTGCGGCATCACCATCGTGAGCCAGGAGCGAATCATCATGCCGCAGCGCACGGTGGTCGAGAACATCTATCTAGGGACGGAGCGCCACGCCTGGGGTCTGAGCGGCCACCGCGAGCTCGAGCGTGGCTACGGGGCGCTCTGCGAACGGACGGGATTCGAGCTGCCGGCGAACGCGAGGGTGGGGTCGCTACGGATCTCGGAGCAGCTCTACGTTGAGATCATGCGGGCGCTCGTGCGCAACGCGCGGCTGATCGTGATGGACGAGGTGACCGCGGCGCTGACCTCCGAGGAGAGCGAGCACGTGTTCCAGGTTGTGCGCTCGCTGCGCGACGAGGGACGCAGCGTCCTCTACATCTCCCATTTCCTCGAGGAGGTGCTGGCGCTCAGCGATCGGGTGACCGTCTTTCGCGACGGTTCCCTCGTCCGGAGCTCGCCCGCCAAGGACGAGACCCCGGCCTCGCTCGTCTCGGCGATGATAGGCCGCCCGCTCGCGATGACCTTCCCGGAGAAGCGCTACCCGGCGGAGGACGCTCCCGTTGTCCTGTCCGTGGAAGGGCTGCTCCGGCAGGGACGAGCTCGCCGGTCTCGTTCGAAATCCGTGCCGGTGAGATCGTCGGGCTCGCCGGGCTGATCGGGAGCGGCCGCACCGAGGTCGCGCGAGCGATCTTTGGGGCCGACCGCAAGCTGCTCGGCACCGTCTCGATCGACGGCGAAGCCGTCAACATCAGCCGCCCTCGCCAGGCGATCAAGGCCGGGATCGCGCTCCTGCCGGAGTCGCGCAAGGAGGAGGGGCTCATCATGAGACGGTCGATCGTGGAGAACGTGAGCCTCGTCCAGCTCCAGAGCTTCGCCAGGGGCGGCTTCGTCGAGGGAGGGCGCGAGCGGCGCGAGGTTGTTGACGCCATCACTCGCCTCGACGTGCGCACGGCCGGCCCGGGCATCCCCGTCGACCGCCTCTCCGGCGGAAACCAGCAGAAGGTGCTCTTCGCCAAGTGGCTCTTTCGACCGCCTCGGCTCCTCATCGCCGACGAGCCGACGCGGGGGGTCGACGTCGGGGCCAAGCAGGCGATCTACGCGCTGCTCGCGCGCCTCGCGGCTGACGGCATGGCCGTCCTGCTCATCTCCTCGGAGCTCGAGGAGGTACTCGGTCTCTCCCACCGCGTCCTGGTCATGCGCCTCGGCGCGATCGTGGCCGAGTTCGACGGTCGCGAGGCGACCGAGGAGTCGGTGATGAGGGCCGCCTTCGCCACGGAGGCGGCGTGAGCGTGGCCAGCGCCACCAGCGACCGGCCGGGGCGCCAGTGAGCACTTTCACGAGCGCCGCAGACGCGGCACGCCGCCGCTGGCTGCGGCGGCCCGACGGCGGCTACTTCGGATTCCTGCGCGACTACGCGATCGTCGTCAGCTTCCTCGCGCTCTTCATCACGCTCACGCTCGCGAGTTCGCCGTTCTTCACGACGACGAACCTGACCAACGTCCTCGACCAGTCCTCGACGCTCGGGATCATCGCCTGCGGCGAGACGATCGTTTTCATCGCCGGCGGCTTCGACCTCTCGGTCGGGGCCATCTACGGCCTCTCCGGCGTTGTGGCGGCGTTGCTTCAGCCGCACATCGGTTCGGGCGCGGCGCTCGCCGCCGGGCTCCTCGTCGGCGGGATCTGCGGTCTCGCCAACGGACTTCTGGTCACGGTGGGGCGCATCAACTCGTTCATGGCGACGATCGGAAGCGGCTTTGTGATCGAGGGCATAGCGCTGGTGCTCACGCAGGGCAACCTGATCAACGTCGTTTCGCCGTCGTTCGCGATCCTGGGCGAGAACTCATTGTTCGGCGTCACCTACGCCACCTGGTCGTGGCTGATCTTCGGCGTGATCCTCACCCTGATCCTGAAGGTGACGACGTACGGCCGCTACGTGTTCGCGAGCGGCGGCAACCCGCTTGCGGCCCGGCTCTCGGGCGTGCGCGTCAACGTGGTCCGTACCCTCGCGTTCATGATCTCAGGGCTCTCGGCCGGGCTCGCTGGGATCATCCTCACCTCTCGCGTCCAGACCGGTCAGGCCGACGACGGCACGAACATCGAGCTGACCATCATCGCGGCGGTCGTCATCGGCGGCACCAGCATCTTCGGCGGCGAGGGCGCCATCTGGCGCTCCGTGCTGGGGATCATCCTCCTGACGCTGATCGGGAACGGCTTCGACCTCCTCAACGTCAACCCTGTCTACCAGCAGGTCATCCAAGGCCTGATCATCCTCGTCGCCGTCGGCATCGACGCCTGGTCGAGAACGACGGCGTGACAACGACAGTCGCACCGGGCGAAGCCGCCGCGCTTGGATACCAGGCGCTCATCGACCAGGCGCGCCGCTCGCGCCGGGAGCTCTTCAACCGAGAGCGGCTGTTGGCGGCCATGGCTGAGCGGGGGCTCGACGCGATCGTCGCGACATCGCCCGCGAACGTCACCTACACGGGCGGGGCCTGGGTGCCGCATTCGCTGCTGCTGTCGTTCGTCGTCACGACCGCCTCTGGCGAGCAGAGCATCATCGTCAACGAGGCGGACGAGTACTACCTCCGCGAGTACTCCTGGATCGACGACATCCGCGGCTTCCGCTTCGGCCCGCGGGCGGGCGCCGACGCCCTCGCCCTCTTCGGCGAGACACTCGCCGAGCGCGGCCTCGTCCGGCCCGCGATCGGGCTCGAGCTCGCGCAGATCTCGCACGCGAGTTTCGCCGAGATCCAGGCGACGTTGCCGCAGGCCTCGCTCGTGGAGGCGGGCGAGGTCTTCGAAGCCGCACGGCTGGTCAAGACGCCGGCCGAGCTCGAGCTCCTCGCCTGCGCCGCCTACTGCACCGACAAGGCGATCCAGACCGCCTTCGCTTTGAGCTCGCCTGGAGTGACGGAGAAGACGCTCGCGGCCAGGATGCAAGGGATCGCGCTCGAGCTCGGCAGCCGACGCGACCGGCCACACCCACGTTCATGCGGGCGTCCACTCGACTGTCGTCCACACACCGCCGATCGAGCGGCCAGCTGCCCCGGGTGAGGTCGTCCATGTCGACTTCGGAGCCGCCTTCGCCGGCTACGTGAGCGACATCTCGCGCAACGCCGTCGTCATCGGCCCGACGGCGAGACAGCGCGACATCTACGCCGCCCTGATCGAGATCGAGCAGCGCCTGATCGACCACTTACGCCCCGGCACCTGCGCCTTCGAGATCTTCGAGCTAGCCCAGAAGTCCTTCGCCGAGGCGCGACTCACGCATCCGTGGGGAACGCTCGGCCACAGCATCGGTCTCTCGACCCATGAGGGCTTCGAGTTCGCCGCCGGTGCCGACACGTTGCTCGAGCCGGGGATGGTCGTCTGCGTCGAGCCTTCGCACATCGAGGCCGGTGATGCCCGCTACCACATCGAGGACACGGTCGTGATCACCCAAGCTGCGCCGCGCGTCGTCTCGCGCTTCGCTCCCGTTGACGAGATGTCGGTGATCCGGTGAGCCTCGGGGCGGAGTCTGCCGCCGGCCCGGGCGGCGAGCGGACGCTGAGGGGGCTTGTGGTGCCGATGCGGGACGGCGTCGGGCTGGCCATGGACGTCCGGCTGCCGGCGGGGGACGGACCCCATCCCGTCGTCCTCATCCGCACGATGTACGACAAGGTCGAGCAGCGCGACGCGCTCGTCGACCCTGCCCGCGGGATCCCCTACGACGGCGCCTTCGTCGAAGCGTTGCTCTCAGCCGGCTACGCGCTCGCCGTGCAGGACGTCCGCGGGCGCTTCGACTCCGACGGCGAATGGCATCCGTATATCAACGAGCGTCGCGACGGGTTCGACAGCGTCGAGTGGGTCTACGAGCAGCCTTGGTGCGACGGGAACATCGGCATGATCGGTCGCTCCTACGTTGGCTACACGCAGTGGATGGCGGCGGCCGACCGGCCCCGCGGTCTCAAGGCGATCGTGCCCATCAGCCCGCAGATCGAGCCGTACCACGGCTACCCGCTCATCAACGGCGTCTTCCTGCTCGCGATGGCCGAGCTCGGGATCAAGGGCGGACGGCACAGCTTCCAGATCCGCGACTTCATGCGCAACGTGATGGTCGGGAGCGAGCCCTACTTCGACACGCTGCCGATCGCCGACATGTTCGTCGCCGCGGGCGTCGGCGAGCCACCGTGGTGGCGAGAGATGATGGCCCACCCCAACTACGACGCGTACTGGCGCCAGGGGGCCTACGCCGACGCCTGGAGCGCGATGGATGTCGCCGCGCTCGGGATCACCGGCTGGTACGACCTCGTCGTTGAAGGCGCGATCGTCAACTTCGCGGGCATGCAGCGGCACGGCGCCTCCGAGGCTATCCGTCGCGGCCAGGAGCTGATCGTCGGGCCCTGGGCCCACTGGGTCAACGTCCGTTCCGATCTCGACGGCGTCGAGTTCGGCGCCGGCTCGCTGATCGACCTCCACGGGTACGTGATCGACTTCTTCGACCGTTGGCTGCGCAACGGCGGTGGCGAGCCGGTCGCAAAGCCGGTGCGGATCTTCGTGATGGGCGCGAACGAGTGGTGGGAGGCTGAGACCTGGCCGCTACCGGAGGTCGAACCCGTCTCGCTGTACCTCCGCGGCGGCGGCGACGGGCAGCTGGCACTCTCGCCCGAGCCCCCGGGCGAAGAAGCGCCGAACGTCTGCCGCTACGACCCGCTCGATCCTGTCACCTCGGAGTGGAGCATGCACGCCGGACCGATCGATGACCGGGAGATCGCCCAGAGGCCGGACGTCCTTGCCTACGCAGGCGGGCCGCTCGACGAGGACCTCGACGTCATCGGCCGCCCGGTCCTCGTGCTCCACGCCTCGTCGTCGGCGCCCGACACCGACTGGCACGTTCGGCTCGTCGACATCCACGAGGACGGCGCCGCGCGCTTCGTCGCGCACGGTGTGCTGCGGGCGCGCTACCGCGACACCTGTGAGACGCCGTCGCTCCTGACGCCCGGCGAGACCTACCGCTTCGAGATCCCCCTGACCCCGACCGCGATGCGCTTCCGGCGCGGCCACCGCGTCGGGGTCGAGATCATGAGCAGCTGGTTTCCCCGCTTCGAGCGCAATATGGGCAGCGGCGCCCCGAACAACCTGAAGGACGCCGACGCCCGGGTCGCGACCCAGACGGTGCGGCACGACGAGGCGGCGCCGTCCCGGCTGGAGCTGCCGGTCGTCCCGGTCGGGACCTACCACGCCGTGGAGTTCGCGCCGAGATGAGGGCGGCGTCCACCCGTTACCGCGTCTCGATGGACATCGGCGGCACGTTCACCGATGTCATCGTCTACGACGAGATCGAAGGCGCCTACCGAAGCAACAAGGTCGCCACCACGCCGGCCGACCTATCGGCAGGCGTGCTGGAGGCGATCGGCCAGACAGTCGGCTCGTTCGCGGACATCGCCTTCACTGTTCACGGCACGACTGTCGGGCTGAATGCATTCCTGCAGCGCCGGGGCGAGCGCGTGCTCCTGCTTGCGACCAGGGGCGCGAGCGACGTGTACCAGATCGCCCGCGGTACGAGGACGAGGCTCTACGACCTCCACTTTCGCAAGCCCGAGCCGCTCGTTCCGCGCGGCGACACGGTTGCCGTCCCGGGCCGCCTGAACTACCTGGGCGAGGAGCTCGCGCCGCTCGACGTCGACGTCGTGACCGCTGCGGCCGAGCGCGCTCGGGTCGAGGGGATCCGCTCGATCGCCGTCGCCTTCCTGTTCAGCTACGTCAACCCCGCGCACGAGCTCGAGGCCGAGCGGGTCATCCGCGGCGTGCATCCGGACGCCAACGTGTCGCTCTCCCACCGGGTCGCTCGCGAGTGGCGCGAATACGAGCGAACGTCGTCGGCAGTCTTCGACGCCTACATAGCCCCGGCGGTCGATCGCTACCTGGGGACGCTCGAGGACGCCATGCGGCGCGACGGGCTGACGGTGCCGCTCCACGTGATGCAGTCGAACGGTGGCGTGCTGACGGCCGCGAGCGCTCGGCGCCGCCCGATCCAGACGATGTTCTCAGGACCCGCCGGCGGGACGATGGGTGGCGTCGCCCTCACCGAGGCAGCCGCACGTCGGAACCTCCTCTGTGTCGACATGGGCGGGACGAGCTTCGATGTCAGCCTCGTCGTGGACGGCGAGCCCGACGTCGCACAGGAGACGACCCTCGGCGGCCTGCCGCTGCTGATGCCGATCGTGAACATCCACACGATCGGCGCCGGCGGCGGCTCGATCGCCTACCTCGAGGCCGGCGGGCTGCGGGTCGGGCCGGAGAGCGCGGGCGCCGACCCCGGCCCTGCCTGCTACGGACGGGGCGGCACGGCACCGACCGTGACCGACGCCAACCTCGTGGTCGGCCGGATCGACCCGGCGTCGTTCCTCGGCGGTCGCATGGAGCTCGACGTGGAGGCGGCTCGGCAGGCGGTTGGCGCGCTCGCCGGGGAGCTCGGCCTCCCGCCCGTCCAGCTTGCCGAGGGGATCCTCGACGTCGTCAACGCGAAAATGGCGCAGGCGATTCGGACGATCACGGTCGAGCAGGGGATCGAGCCGCGGGACTTCGCGATCGTCGCCTTCGGTGGCGCCGGGCCCATGCACGCTGCCTTCCTGGCGCGGGAGTTAGAGATCCGCGAGGTGCTCGTGCCGCGCTACCCGGGCGCGTTCAGCGCCTGGGGGATGCTGCAGACGAAGCTGCGGCACGACTTCAGTCGCTCCTACTACGTGACGCTCGAGGAGGTCGACCCGGCCGCGCTCGTCGCCGAGCTCGAGGGGCTCTCCGACGAGGCGGGGGCGGCACTCGAGGCGGACGGGGTTTCAGTTGAGGCGGTCGAGACGCTCTTCCTCGCCGAGATGCGCTACGTCGGGCAGGAGTACACGGTCAACCTCCCGCTCACGCTCGAGCAGCTCCGTGGCCCCGAACCGCACGCTGGTATCAGCCCGCTCGTTCGATGACGCGCACGAGCTGCGCTACGGTCACGCGAACCGTGGCGCGCCGATCGAGTTCGTGATCCTTCGCGCGGCCGGGATCGGCGAGCTCGGCGACAGCGGCAGCTCGCCGATCCCGGCGGGCTCCGGCGAGCCCGAGCCGTACCGCTGCGCCGAGGTCACCTTCGACGGCGCAGTCCACGACACGGCGTTCTTCCGCCGGGATGAGCTCGGCGCCGGATCGCTCGTGCCAGGCCCGGTGGTGATCGAGGAGGATACGGCGACCACGATCGTGCCGCCGTTCGCCTCGGCGCGGGTCGATCCGCTCGGCTCGCTCATCGTCACCCTGGAGGGATCGTGAGAGCGGTCAGGGTCGACCCGATCACAGTGGAGATCGTCCGCAACGCCTTCGTGGCCGCGGCCGACGAGATGAACGCGACGCTGATCCGCTCGGCCTACACGCCGATCATCTACGAGGGCAAGGACTGCTCGGTCGCCCTGCTGGACGCGAACCACCGGATCCTCGGGCAGTCGGCCGGGCTCCCGATCTTCCTCGGCAACCTCGAGATCTGCGTCGGGCTGACCGAGGAGCGCTTCGGCCGCGAAGTCTGGGAGCCGGGCGACATCTGGATCGTCAACGACTCGTTCCTCACCGGCACACACCTGAACGACATGACCGTGTACGCACCGATCTTCTTCGAAGGTGAGCTGGCCGGATTCTCGGCCTCGCGGGCGCACTGGCTCGACATCGGCGCCAAGGACCCCGGCGGCCCGATGGACTCGACCGAGATCTACCAGGAGGGACTACGCATCCCGCCGCTGAAGGTCGTCGCCGGCGGCGAGATCCGGGCGCGACATCACCGAGATCATCGCCCTGAACACGCGCTTCCCGTACCCGACGCTCGGCGACCTGCACGCCCAGATCGCCGTCGCGCGCACGGGCGAGCGGCGCCTTCAGGCCATCCTCGACCGCTACGGCCGCGGGACGGTCGAGGCCGTACGCGACCAGATCTTCGAGCAGGCCGAGCGCCTCGACCGCGAGGCGGTCGCTGCGATCCCGGACGGCACCTACCGGGCCGAGGGCTGCCTCGACAACGACGGTGTCAGCGACGACCCGTGCTGGATCCGCGTAAAGGTCGAAGTCGACGGCGAGACGATGAAGATCGACCTGAGCGGCTGCGACGACGCCTGCCGCGGCTCGATCAACTGCGGAGAGGCACAGGCCGTCTCGGCCTGCCGCGTCGCCTTCAAACTGTTGATCAACCCCGACAAGCCGATCAACGGCGGGACATTCCGACCGCTCGGGGTCGTCGTTCGGAAGGGGTCGGTGCTCGCGGCCGAGGAGCCCTCCGCCTGCCAGTGGTACTTCAGCCCACTCGGGCTCCTGATCGACCTGCTCGCCGCTGCACTCGCCCCGGTCATGCCCGACCGCGTCGCGGGGGCAAGCTACGGCGACTCGATGATCACACTGCTTACCGGCAGCGACGCGCGCGATCGCCGGTTCGTGCACGTGGAGGCTAACGTCGGCGGCTGGGGCGCGTGGGAGGGGAGCGACGGCGAGAGCGCGCTGATCAACTCGGTCAACGGGTCGATCAAGGACTTCCCAATCGAGGTCGTCGAGTCGCGCTACCCGCTGCGCATCCAACACTACGGACTCCGGCCCGACTCGGCCGGCGCGGGCCGGTGGCGCGGCGGTTTCGGGATCGTCCGCGAATGGGTGATCGACTGCGATGATGCTTGGCTCAGCCTCTGGTTCGAGCGCTCAAAGACACCAGCCTGGGGCCTCTTCGGCGGCGAGACTGCTGAGCCGTCATACGTGCTCCTCAACCCCGGCACCGACCGGGAGCGGCGGATGCAGAAGGTCAACCGAATGCGGCTCTCTCGCGGCGATGTGATCCGTTGCCTGTCGGGCGGCGGAGGCGGCTTCGGCGATGCATCACAGCGCGAACGCACCGCCGTCGAGGCCGACCTCGTGCAGGAGCTGCACTCGCCGGAGTTCGCCGCCCGCGCCTACGGGGACCGGGGCGAGTGATCGACCGGTCGGGCAGGCTCGAGCTCGGTGACCTCGACGCGGTCGTGCTCGTTGCGCCGTCCTCGATCGCCTACTGCTGCGGCTTCCGGCCGACGCCATTCGAGCGGCTGATCGCGCTTGTCGTGACGCGCAGCGAGGGCATGCGCCTTGTCGTACCCTCGCTCGAGGAAGACGCCGCGGCCGCGGCCGTCTCGGCCGCCGTACGCCGCTTCTCCTGGCGTGACGAGGACGGGCCCGCGGCTGCGCTGCGCGAGGCGCTCACCGGTGTCTCCGGCCTGATCGGCGTGGAGTACGACCGGATGACGCTCGCGCAGGCGAAGCTCGTCCGTGCCGCCACCGCCGACCTGTCCGAGCTCGTTGACTGCGGGGACATCGTCGGGGCGGCCCGTATCCGCAAGGACGCGGACGAGCTCGCCGCGACCCGGCGCTCGTGCGCGATCCTCGACGAGGCGATGCGGAGCATCGCCGAGCAGCTCGTGCCCGGCGTCACCGAGCTCGTCCTCTCGGGTGAGTGCGCCCGGCTGGTTCGCAAGCTCGGCGGCGACACTGCGGGCTTCGACCCGCTCGTGCTGACCGGTCCGCGCTCCGCCCTGCCGCACGGGAAACCGGGCCCCACTGCGCTTGCCGAGGGCGACCTCGTGATCGTCGACTTCGGGGCCGCCTACAGTGGCTACTTCTCCGACGCGACCCGAACGTTTGTCGCAGGCCGCGAGCCCGACGAGCGCCAGCTCGAGCTGATGAAAGTCGTGCGCGCCGCTGAGCTCGCCGGCATCGCCGCTGCCCGCCCCGGCGTGCCGGCACGCGAGGTCGACCGAGCCGCACGGGCCGTGATCGAAGAGGCAGGATACGGCGAGTACTTCATACACCGCACCGGACACGGCCTCGGCCTCGACATCCACGAGCCGCCATGGCTGACCTCGGCCGACGACGACGAGCTGGAGGCCGACATGATCGTCACGGTCGAGCCAGGCATTTACCTGCCCGGCTATGGCGGAGTGCGGATCGAGGACGACGTCCGCGTCGCCGACCCGCCCGAAGTCCTGACTCGAATCTCGGTGCCGTACCTGAATGAGGGCAATGGAGCGGCCTGAGGTCTTCGAGAACCTCGACCGGCTCGTCGAGGTCGAGCTCCGACCCGCCGGCCTGCCGATGGGCCTAATGCCAGGTCTGTACATGAAGGCCCGCGGCGAAGGCGAGCCGATGACCCTGCGGATCGCCCGGCGGCTACTCGCGCCCGAGGTCAAGCGGGTCGTTATGGTTACCGGCGTCGTCTTCGACGCAGTGCCGCGCGGCGAGCTCGACGGTCCGATCGGATCGGCCGTCCTTGCCGACGCGCTCGTTCGCCTCGGGAAGTCGGCAGCCGTCATGGTCCCGGCCGAGCTCGAGCGGGTCCTGCGGCAGGTGCGCAGCCGGCTCCACGCCAGCTTCGAGATCGTGCCGGACGGTAGCGTCGACGCCGGCGACTTCGACGCGGCCGTGGCCGTCGAGCGACTCGGCCGAAACCGAGCTGGACAACACCACACGATCTTCGGGGCCCCGCTCGAACTCGACCCGGTAGCGGACGACCTGTTCGAGCGCATGAACGCCGAGGGGCGCCTCACGATCGGGTTCGGCGACGGCGGCAACGAGATCGGTTTCGGCGCACTCTACGACGAGACCGCGCGCGGCTGTCCCGCGCGGCGCCGACTGCGGCTGCCCGTGTGGAGACGGCCTGGTGACGTCGACCGCCGCGGAGATCCTCTTCCCGGTCGCGGTGTCGAACTTCGGCGCCTATGCGGTCGCTGCCGCGATGGGGCTGCTCGCCGGCCGTGCGGCGCTCCTCCCGCCTGTCCCGACGATCGCTGACGCGGTCGCCGGCGCGATGGCCGAGGGCTGCCTCGACGGTGGCACCTTCCGTCCTGGGTTCGCCGGGGACGACGGCATCCCGTTCGAAACCGTTGCCGCCGTGCTCGGAGTGATGCACGGCATCGTCTGGCAGGCGTTCCACGTCTCCCCGAGGCGGGCGTAGTTTGAGCGCGAACGGACACGGATCGTTCCGGGTTGCGATCGACATCGGCGGGACCTTCACCGACTTCGTCGTCCTCGACGGACAGACCGGCGCGTTTCGCGTCGGGAAGCTGCTCTCGAATCCGCAGGACCCCCCGACGGCCTTGCTCGCCGGCCTGACCGCGCTCGGCGTCGATCTCGAGCGGGTCGAGTTCCTCGTCCACGGCACGACCGTCGGCATCAACGCCGTGCTCGAGGGGCGGGGTGCGAAGGTCGCCCTCGTGACGACGGAAGGCTTCCGCGACGTGCTCGAAATCGGGTTGATGGACAAGAAGGAGATGTATGACCTCTTCTACCGGCGGCCGGAGCCGCTCGTGCCCCGCCGCTGGCGCTTCGAGGTTCGCGAGCGGATCGACGGCGCCGGACATGTCGTCACCGCGCTCGAGCCGGGGCACGTCGAGGAGGTCGCGACCGCGGTGCGCAAAGCGGGAGCCGAGGCAGTCGCGGTCGTCACGCTGAACGCGTACGTCAACCCGGCGCACGAGCAGGCAATCGGTCGCCTTCTCGACGACGCGCTCGGGCCGTCGGTGCTCGTGTCCATGTCGCACGAGATCGCGAACGAGTGGCGCGAGTACGAGCGGACTGTGACGACGGTGCTGAACGCCTACGTGTTGCCGGCGATGCAGGGCTACCTAGGCGACGTACGCGGGCGGCTCGCCGAGCGCGGGCTCGTGTGCGAGGTCAACATCATGCGCTCGAGCGGAGGGATCATGACTGCCACGGCGGCGTCTGTCCGGCCGATCCACGCCCTCCTTTCGGGGCCTGTCGGCGGCGCGGTCGGCGCGCAGGCGATCGCCCGGCGCGGCCTCTCAAGCAACGCAGGGCCGCTTGAGAACGTCGTCACGGCCGACATGGGCGGCACAAGCTTCGACGCCAGTCTGATCGTCGGCGGCGAGATCGAGGTCGACTCGCGGGCCGAGGTCGCCGGCCACCCGCTCCTTGCCTCCACGGTTCGTGTGAGCGCGATCGGAGCGGGCGGCGGCTCGATCGCCCGGGTCGAGGGAGCCCGCGAGCTTCGCGTCGGCCCCGAAAGCGCCGGCGCCGTTCCCGGCCCCGTCTGCTACGGCCGCGGCGGTGTCGAGCCGACCGTGACCGACGCGAATCTCGTGCTCGGACGGCTCGGCGCCTCGGACGTGCTCGGCGGCGAGATCGCCCTCGACCTCGAGGCCGCCGAGCACGCAATCCGCGAACGGGTGGCGGAGCCGCTCGGCCTCGATATCCACGAGGCTGCCGAAGGGATCCTTCGGGTCGTCTCCAGCAAGATGGCGCTCGCGATCCGTGAGCTCACGGTCGCCCGCGGCCTCGATCCGAGCGAGTTCGCCCTGCTCGCCTTCGGCGGTGCCGGGCCTATGCATGCCGCCGAGATCGGGTCAGAGATCGGCATCCGGACGATCGTCGTGCCGCCGGTCCCCGGGATGTTCTCGGCGTGGGGGATGCTCGCCGCCGACGTCCGCCACGAGCTCGTCCGGACGGTCGTGGGTGCGGCGAGCGGACTCGACGACGCGTGGCTCGAAGAGGCTTTCCGGTCGCTCGAGCGGGAGGGGCGCGAGGCGCTCACGGCCGAGGGCGTCGGCGACAATCGGATGACGTTCGTCCGCACGCTCGACCTGCGGTACGCCGGTCAAGAACACACCCTCTCGGTGCCGGTACCCGCGCGCGTGGCTTCGGCGGCGTTGAAGGTGCTCTTCGACGACGCGCACCGGCGAACGTTCGGCCATGCGAGCGAGCACGACGAGGTGGAGGTCGTCCACCTCAGGGTCGCCGCAGTCGGAGCCGTCCTCAGATCTGAGCAGGCCGAGCTGCCCGAGGAACCCAGCGCGCCTGCGCCGCGCGCCGAGCGGCCCGTGCGCTTCGCTGGCGCTTTCCACTCGACTCCGATCTACGCCCGCAACGACCTGGGAGCCCGCGGCCAGCTCGACGGCCCGCTCGTCATCGACGAGGACGGCGCAACGACGGTCGTCCCGCCCGGCTTCGCCCTGACGGTCGGCGCCTACGGCGACCTCGTGATAACGGCACGCGACAAAGAGGAGGTGCGATGAAGTCCCAACCGGAACGTGAGCTGCCGATCGTGACGGAGATCATCCGCAACGGTCTCGTCTCCGTCACGAACGAGATGAAGATCGACCTGATGCGCTCGTCGTATAACCCGATCATCCACGAGATGCTCGACTTCAGCGTCGGCCTCTTCTCGGAGCGAGCCGAGACGCTCGCGCAGGCGGCCGGCCTGCCGCAGTTCCTCTGCGACATGCCGAATGCGATCACCTCGATCCTCGCCGACATCGGCGGGCTCGACGCTCTCCAGGACGGCGACGTGTACCTCACGAACGACCCCTACACGAGCAGCTTCCACGTGAACGACGTGACCGTGATCGAGCCTCTTTTCCTCGACGGCCGCGTCATCGCCTTCGCCGGGGCCAGGGCGCACTGGCACGACATGGGCGGCAAGTCCGCGAGCGGCAGCACCGACGCGACGAACGTCTACCAAGAGGGCCTGTTTCTACGCTCGGTCCGGGTCTGCCGCGGCGGCGAGCTCGATCCGAGCATCGTGCGCATCGTCGAGGGCAACTCGCGGCTTCCAGCCGCCGTCGCGGGTGACCTCCGCGCCCAGGTCGCCGCCTGCCACACGGGTGTCCGCCGACTCGCAGTGATGATCGACCGTTATGGCCTCGACGTCTTCCACGCCGCTATCGGATCGATGATCGAGCTCGGCGAGGAGCGAGCCCGAGCGGCGGTGCGGGTGATACCCGACGGCGAGTATCGCGCCGAGGGGTTCCTCGACAACGACGGGGTCGAGCTCGACCGTCCGCTCGTGGTGGTGGTGACGGTTCGTGTGCGAGGCGACGAGATCGAGTTCGACCTCACGGGCACGACAGGTCCCGCCACGGGCCCGCTCAATGTGAACCGCCACATGACCGAGAGTGAGCTGCGGCTAGCGTTCAAGACGCTGACAACTCCCAGCGAGCCCGCCAACGAGGGCCACTTCCGTCCGCTGCGCGTAATCGTCCCCGACGGCTGCCTCCTCGATGCACGACGTCCGAGTCCGACGCTGCTCGCGTTCGTCCCGCTCGAGTTGCTGGTCGACCTCGTCCGCAAGGCGCTCGCGCCCGCGATCCCTGACCGCGTGACCGCGGCCGACTATGGCCGCTGCTGCGTCATGCACGCCGCCACCCGGAACATCAATGACGGGTCGTTCGCGATCCTTGCCGACACCGAGGGCGGCGGCTGGGGCGCCCGGTCGTTCACCGACGGCGAGAACGCGCTCCTGTTCGGCGACATCCGCGTCATCCCGGTCGAAGTAATGGAGCAGCGCTACCCGGTGCTGATCGAGCGCTATGCGCTCCGTCAGGACTCGGGCGGTGCCGGACGCTTCCGCGGTGGGCTCGGGATCGTGCGCGACTACCGCTGCCGGGGCCGACTGGAACTCCTGACCGGCTACGACCGGCACGACTGCCCGCCCTGGGGACTCTTCGGCGGTCATTCGGGCGCGCCAAACACCGTGGTTGTCACTCGTGCCGACGGCTCGACCGACGAGTTCCGCAAGGTCAACGAGTACCCTCTCGAACCCGGCGACGTCGTCAGCTTCCGCACCGCGGGCGGGGGCGGCTACGGCGACCCGCGCGAGCGCGACCGTGATCTTCTGCACGCCGATGTGGAGGACGGATACGTCTCACAGGAGGAGGCGGAGCGCCAGTACGGCCTTGCCATGACTGTGGGAGCGGCGCGATGAGCTCGTCCGCCGCTGACAGTTCCGCAAGGGTGAATCGCCTCCGCGCGCCGCTGAGCGAGCCCCTGCTTGTCACAGGAGCCGTGAACGTCGCCTACCTGACCGGCTTCACGAGCTCGAATGCCGCCGTTCTCGTCGAGGAGGAACGCGTGCGTCTCTTCGCTGACTCGCGCTACGCAGAGGCGGGTCGAGCAGTCCCGGGCGTCGAGTTCGTCGAGACCGGCCGGATCCTCCTCGCGGACCTGGCCACACGGCTCGAGGGAACGATCGGCTTTGAGGCCGACCATGTCAGCTACACCGGCTTCGGCGTGCTCGGCTCGGCAGGGCTCGATCTGGTGCCGACGAGAGGTGTAATCGAGGCGCTGCGTGCGGTGAAGGACGAGGACGAGGTCGAGACGATCCGGCGGGCCTCGCTGATCGCCGACCGGTCATTCGAGCAGCTGCTGGCCGAGGAGTGGGTGGGGCGAAGCGAGCTCGACCTTGCACGTCGCCTACGTGTGCTCGTGCTGGAGGCCGGCGGCGACGATGTGGCGTTCGACGTCATCGTCGGCTCGGGGCCGAACGGTGCGCTCCCGCACGCGCGCCCCGGCAGCCGGGCGGTCGAGGAGGGTGATGCGGTCGTCGTCGACTTCGGCGTGCTGAGCGGCGGCTACCGCTCCGACGTCGCGCGCACGGTGCATGTCGGCGAGGTTCCCGTCGAACTGGCGGAAATCTTCGACATCTGCCTGCAGGCGCACCTCGAGGCGATCGCGCGGATTGTCCCGGGGATGTCCGGCGTCGAGGCGGACGCCGTAGCCAGGTCGGTCATCGAGGAGGCGGGTTACGGGAACGACTTCGGCCACGGCCTCGGCCACGGTGTGGGGCGCGACATCCACGAGGCGCCCTTCCTGTCCAAGATCTCAACGGACAGCCTCGAGGCCGGTCAAGTTGTCACGATTGAGCCCGGCATCTACTTGGCCGGGATCGGCGGTGTTCGGATCGAGGACCTGTGCATTGTCCGCGACGACGGGCTCGAGTCGGTCACCACTCTCCCCAAGCGCGTCACTCTCGGCTGACGGCAATGGCGAGCACACACGAGCCCGCTTACGACCCGGTGCATCTCGGTTGGCCGGCCGCTGACGGCCCCTTCGTTGCCCTCGTCGACCCATGGATAAACGGCCTTGCCGAGATGCAGGGCTACCTCGGCGGGGCTGAGGGCGTGTATGAGCTCCTGGACAGACCGACGGTCGACGCCGCCGACGCCGTCGACGAGCTCGTGTCGGCAACCGGGGTGACCCGCCTCATGTCGGCCGGCGCGGGCCTCGTGATGGACGCGGCGAAGCTCACCGTCTACCGCCGTCGCGAGCGGACTGGAGAGCTCCTCGACCATATTGCGATTCCGTGCGGCCCGGAGCCTTACCGTGCCGTTGCGCCGTTCTCGATGTACGAGGGCGCGCCGGGCATCCGCGAGGGCGTTTGGGGGGACTGGCTTCGGCCCACCGACGTCGCGGTCGTACACGAGCTCCTCGCGCAGCTCGATCCGGCCACGGTCGCGCTCTTCTCCGGCGATTCGCTCGTCCATGCGGTCGAGTCGGTGCTCACGACACTGAGCAACGACGTGTCCGAGCGGCACGCGCTCGCTGCGTTGGCGGTCTTCGCCGAACAGGCGAACACAGAGTCGCCCGCCCGGCCTGAGCTCGTGCTTGCCTCAATCGACGCAGCTCGCGCGTTCGACACGACCAAGCTTGGCCTCGCCCATGCGCTATCACGCCCCCTCGGGATCGCTGCCGGTATTTCCCACGACGGTTACAACCTCATGCTCGGGTCAGCTGTCGTAGGCTATTGGGGCGACGAGGTGATCGTCGGCTCACCGCTGGCGCGGATTCTTTCCGTCGAGCCGACTGCCCGAGCTTGGGCGGACCTGATCGATGGGTACCGCGCCGAGCAGGGCTTCCCGCCGCCATCCCTGACACCGGGCTAGAGTGGTCTGCCGCCGAGGCGGCGATGGAGTGGGCGCCGAAGAGCAGCGGCATCCCGAACCTGCCGAGCCCGCTCGAAGTTGACACTCTGCAACGGATCATGCGTGCCGCCTGGGCGGGCAGCACTGACCCTTTAGGAGTCGCGTGAGATTCAGACTTCGCCCACGCATACACGAGGGAAACCGCCGCATCGCTCCCTCAAGACTTCTACCCTAGTCTAGATGCCTGCGGCGTAACCGTCGCCGCGGCCGTCCGAGCCACCAATAAGGCTCTCGCCGAGAGTAAGGATCATTTGACCGACCCCGAAACTGTGCGGGGTCAGGTCGAGAGCTGCGTCGTGACCGAGCTTTCGGAGGCTGGAAAGGTCGGGCTCAAGCCCGGGCTCCAGGAGAACACGCCGCCCGCCTGCCACCCGAAAGCGGGGCGCATCGAGCGCGCCCTGGGGATCTAAACCACCATCGACCAGACGCCGAACGACCTGGACGTGCGCCTGTGCCTGCATTGGGCCGCCCATGATCCCGAACGGTCCTAGCAGACAGCCGTCGGCGAGCAGTAGCCCCGGGATGATCGTATGGAAAGGACGTTTGCCCGGAGCGAGACAATTCGGATGCATCGGATCGCTTCGAAAGCATGCGGCGCGGTTCTGAAGTACGACGCCACTGTCGCCTGCCAAGACACCAGAGCCGAACTGTTCAAACGTCGATTGTATGAGGGAGATAGCGTTGCGATCAGCATCGACAGCGCAAAGATACGTTGTATCGGTCGAGGGCCAGACTTCAGTCTCAAGCACCGCGTCGGGCGTGATTTGAGAGCGTAGTGCCCCGAAGGGAGGGAAGGGGACTCGGTCTTCCGAGATGGTTCTTGCGGCCCAGTCGAGCGCGATCTTGACCGCTTCGATCTCGCCGTGAAGACCGAGATCCAAGTCCTCGAGGATGCCAAGCCCAACTAGAACTGCGGCCCCCTGGCCGTTCGAAGGAAGCTC
>CAVWUL010000012.1:0-121370 GCA_963758125.1 uncultured Actinomycetes bacterium | reverse complement strand
TCGGGCATGCGGGGGGACAGAGTACAAACCGGTTGCCGCTCCCTTCCGAGCCGAACGCAGTTTGAGGAAGGTGTTTCGGGGGACGAGCATCGAGGGTTCACGAGCTGCGGCGAGAGCGCGATCCGCGGTGACGCTCTTCGGCCGGCTCAGAAGCGCGCAGCGGCGCCGAGCGCGTGCCGATGAGCGCCGGTTTCGAGGATCTCGCCGATCTGGTCGATCGCGAAGCGAAGCTCCTCGTCTCGGTTGTAGTAGTGCGGCCCGAGCCGGATCCCCGCGCCTGGGCGGAAGTCGCAGATCACGCCGCGCGCCCCGAGCTCGAGGTGGACGGCCTCGAAGTCGGGCACGAACACCGTGATCGTGCCGCCGCGGACCGACGGGTCGCGAGGCGAGCGCACCTCGAAGCCGGCCTCGTCGGCGAGGCCGATCAGCAGCTCGGTCTGTCGGATCGAGTTGGTGCGGATCGCCTCGACGCCGACCTCCTCGACGAGGTCGTAGCCCGAGGTCGCGGCATAGAGCGCCGGCACGTTCGGGGTGCCGGTGAGGAAGCGGGCGATGCCCGGCGCGTACCGCAGCTCCGGCTCGAACGCGAACGGGGAGGCGTGCGCCTGCCAGCCCGTGAACGTCGGCTCGAGCTCCTCGATCAGATCCGGCCGCACGTAGAGCCAGCCGTTTCCCGGGCCGCCGCAGAGCCATTTCACCGACCCGCCGACCGCGAAGTCGACGCCGAGCTCCGAGAGCGAGAACGGGACGATCCCGGCCGACTGGTAGCAGTCGAGCACGACGCGCGCGCCCACCTCGTGCGCCCGCGCGACGATCGGGCCGACGTCCTGGATCTCGGCCGACTTGAAGAGCACGTGCGAGATCGGCACGAGGAGCGTCCGCTCGTCGATCGCCTCGACGATCGCGTCGGCGCTCTCGCAGACGACCACCTCGAGCTCCGGCTGGGCCTGGTAGAGATAGCGCACCGAGGGGAAGTTCTCGGCCTCGTAGACGATCCGGTTCCGCGCGGGATCGACCGGCCGGAAGCAGGAGAGCACGACTGCCTCGGCTACCGCGACGTTCTGATGCATCACGGTGGTGCCCGGCGGTGCGCCGACGATCCGCGCGATCTGGTCGCCCACCTCGAGCGGCATCGTCCACCAGCCCTCGCCCCACGCCCGGATCCCGCGGGTGGCCCAGACCTCGGCGTACTCCGCCAACCGCCCCGCGGTCGCCGCCGGCATCGCCCCGAGCGAATGGTTGATCAGGTAGGTCGTCTCTCCGAGGATCGGGAAGCGGTCCCGGTAGGAGCTCGGATCCACGGCGGAAGGCTACGCCGGTCAGGGCCCGGATGTGGAATCCTCGGGGCCGTGGACACCCCGGAAGCCGAACTCGACCGCTCCGACTTCTACGCCGCCGCCGTCTACGGCTCGATCATCGCCGCGGCGGTGATCGGCGCCTTCCACGAGGAGGGCGCTGCACCGGAGGACGTCGCGCTCTCGCTGCTCGGGACGATGATCGTCTTCTGGCTCGTCCACATCTGGGCCGAGTTCCTCGGGGAGCGGATCCACTACCGCACCCGGTTCAGCTTCCACCGGATCGCCGCGATCGCCCGCGCCGAATGGCCGCTCGTCGAGTCCGGGCTCGCGCCGTCGTTCGTGCTGTTCCTCGGCTGGGCCGGCCTGATGAACGAGAACATCGCGGAGGACCTCGCGATCGGGATCTGCATCGTCCAGCTCTTCGGGTGGGGTTTCTTCCTCGGCCTGCGAGCGAGCAAGAGCTGGCGGGGAGCGGTGGGCGCGGGCCTCACGAACGGGATCCTCGGACTGCTCCTCGTCGGGCTCGAGATCACCTTCGTCCACCATTAGGATCCGCTGGTGAACGACACCGACTTCGACCTCGTCGCCGCCTCGCTCCGGGCAGACAGCTCCGATCTCGAGATCTTCGTCGAGGCGCTCGCGGTCAAGCTCACCGACTCGTTCCCGGCCCTTGTGAAGGTGGAGCGGCGCCACGGCCTCAAGCCCGGGCCGCGGCCGGTGACGAAGATCTCCGCCGTGCTCGGAGACGACGGCTTCGAGCTCGAACACGCGTCGGGCACCGTCCTCTGCCGACAGAGGACGATCGTGCGCGGGATCGCGCTGCGAAGCGAGGAGCTCGAGCTCGGCCCGTGGATCGACGCGCTCTCCCGCTCGCTCCTCGCCGAGGCGGGGAAGAGCGAGCGTGGTCGCGAATCCCTGCGCCGGATGCTCGGATAGCGGCGAGCTGCTCGGGTAGGGTCAGCCGTACGCACATCGCCCCGAGAAGGAGGATCCATGCCGCTCTTCGGAAGAGACTCATCGGACGCCACCGCGACCTGGGAGCCGCAGGCAGCCGACGGGCGCCTCGCCCAGACGGCCGGTGCGACCCCGGATGGGGTCTTCACCTCGGACCTCTCCGTCTCGGAGTACGTCCTGCTCGGCGAAGCCGGCTTCGAGCCGCTCGGCTTCGTCGTCGGCTCGTCGATCTACCACATCGGCCTGCAGCAGAGCAAGTGGGGCCAGAACCAGGAGCTCGGGGTGCTGACCCAGGCGATGTACAACGCCCGCGAGCTCGCGATGTCCCGGATGCAGGCCGAGGCCGAGCATCTCGGTGCGGACGGGATCGTCGGCGTCCAGCTCAGGATGCAGGCCTACGTGTGGGGACAGGAGGTGCTGGAGTTCATCGCCACCGGCACCGCCGTCAAGGCTCTCGCGGCGAACGGCGCGCATCGCGCTCCCGGCGGCCACGCGTTCACCTCGGACCTCTCGGCGCAGGACTTCTTCCGCCTCCTCGCCGCGGGCGCCGTCCCGGTCTCGTTCGTGCTCGGCACCTGCGTCTACCACATCGCCCATCAGGGCGTGATGCAGTCGCTGCGGCAGATAGGGCAGAACACCGAGATGGTCGCCTTCACGCAGGGCATCTACGAGGCCCGGGAGCTCGCGCTCTCGCGGATGCAGGCGGAGGCGACCCAGGCGCAGGCATCGGGCGTCGTCGGCGTCACGGTCGGCGTCTACAACCACGTCTGGGGCGAGCACGCCACCGAGTTCCTGGCCACGGGCACCTCCATCCGCCGTCTCGCCGACGAGCACAAGCTGCCCGACACCTCGCCCAAGCCGACCTTCACGCTCGGGCTCGACGCATAGGGACTTAACCCGTCTTTCAGGATCCTGCGGCTAGGCTGGCCGCAGGCGGCGATCGAGGGGGAAACGGATGATCGAGGCGAACGGCCTGACCAAGGACTACGGCGCCAAACGCGCGGTCGACGGGCTCACGTTCACCGTCAGGCCGGGGATCGTGACCGGGTTCCTCGGGCCGAACGGCTCGGGGAAGTCGACGACGATGCGGATGATCATCGGGCTCGACCGGCCCACCTCCGGCACGGTCGCGGTGAACGGCAAGAGCTACCGCGAGTTCCCGGCGCCGCTCCACGAGGTCGGCGCCCTGCTCGAGGCGCGCGCCGTGCACACCGGCCGCTCGGCCTACTACCACCTGCTCGCCCTCGCGCAGACCCACGGCGTGCCGAAGGCGCGCGTGCACGAGGTGATCGACCGGGTCGGCCTCCACGAGGTCGCGCGAAAGCGGGTCGGGAAGTTCTCCCTCGGGATGGGCCAGCGCCTCGGAATCGCGGCGGCCCTCCTCGCGGATCCGGAGATCCTGATGCTCGACGAGCCGGCGAACGGCCTCGACCCGGAGGGGATCCAGTGGATCCGCAACATGCTCAAGGAGTTCGCGGCGGAGGGCCGCACGGTGTTCGTCTCCTCGCACGTGATGAGCGAGATGGCGCTGATCGCCGAGCACCTGATCGTGATCGGGCGCGGCAAGCTGATCGCGGACGTCGACGTCGACGAGTTCGTGCGCGGCGCCTCCAGGAACGCCGTCCACGTCCGCTCGCCGCAGGCCGCAGAGCTCGCAGCCGTGCTCGCCGCCCCGGGCGTGAGCGTCGAGCCGGGCCGGGACGGCGAGCTCGAGGTGACTGGCCTCGGCTCCGAGCAGGTCGGCGAGGCCGCCGCGGCCCACGGGATCGTGCTGCACGAGTTGAGCCCGGTGCGCGCCTCGCTCGAGGAGGCGTTCATGGACGTCACCCGCGACGACGTCGAGTTCAAGGCAGACCTCGCGAGCGAGCCAGAGGTGGCACTGCGATGAGCGCGATCCCTGCGCCGGCCGGCTGGAGCGACCGCCTCCGCGTCACCCAGGCACGGGTCGTCGTCTCCGAATGGACGAAGCTCCGCTCGATCCGCTCGACGCGATGGTCGATGCTGGTCGCGGTCGTGCTCACGATCGGCTTCCCGTGCCTCGCGGCTGCGATCACGGCGGCCCGCTGGAGCCACATGAGCTTCGCGGAGCAGGCGAGCCGGAACCCGCTCGACATCGCGCTCGTGGGCGCCCGGTTCTCGCAGCTCGCGATCGGCGTGCTCGGCGTGCTCGTGATCACCGGCGAGTACTCGACCGGGATGATCCGCGCCTCGCTCGGCGCCGTCCCCAGGCGGCTTCCGTTCCTCTGGGCGAAGCTGCTCGTCTTCGCCACGGTGACGTTCGTGCTGATCGTTCCCTCCGTGCTTCTTGCCTTCGTCGGCAGCCAGGCGATCCTCCGCTCGAACAACATCCTCGAGCTCTCGATCTCGAGCCCCGGCGTGCTTCGCTGCCTGATCGGCGGCGCGCTCTATGCGACCGGCGTCGGCGTGCTCACACTCGCGATCGGGGCGATGATCCGCAACACGGCAGGCGGGATCGCGATCTTCGTCGCGATCTTCTTCGTGATCCCGCCGCTGCTCTTCATCCTGCCGCTCGACTGGGAGCAGGCGATCTCGAAGTACCTGCCCTCGAACGCCGGCACCGAGATCATGTCGCTCACGCACGGCTCGAGCGATCTCGGGCCGTGGACCGGCTTCGGGCTCTTCTGCGCCTACATCCTCGCCGCGATCGCGGCGGCCGCGGTGATGCTCGTGAGGCGGGACGCCTGATGGAGCTGCGCCGGCTCGGGCGTACGGGCGTCGAGGTCAGCCCGCTCTGCCTCGGCGCGATGATGTTCGGCGCGTGGGGCAACCCCGACCACGCCGAGTCGGTCCGGATCATCCACGCCGCCCTCGACGCCGGGATCAACTTCATCGACACCGCCGATGTCTATTCGGGTGGCGAGTCGGAGGAGATCGTCGCGAAGGCGCTCGCCGGCCGGCGGGACGAGATCGTCCTCGCGACGAAGGTCCACTTCGCGATGGGCGAGGAGCCGAACCGGGGTGGCAACTCGCGCCGGTGGATCATCCAGGAGGTCGAGGCGAGCCTCCGCCGGCTCGGGACGGACTGGATCGACCTCTATCAGGTGCACCGCTTCGACCCCGGTACCGACCTCGACGAGACACTCGGTGCCCTCACCGACCTCGTGCGTGCGGGGAAGATCCGCTACCTCGGCTCCTCGACCTTCCCGGCGCACACGATCGTCGAGGCGCAGTGGACCGCCGAGCGCCGGAGCCGGGAGCGGTTCGTGTGCGAGCAGCCGCCGTACTCGATTCTCGCCCGAGGGATCGAGCGCGACGTCCTGCCCGTCTGCGCCGGGTACGGGATGGGCGTGATCCCGTGGAGCCCGCTCGCCGGCGGCTGGCTCACCGGCCGTTACCGGAAAGGCGAGGAGCTGCCCGCGAGCACCCGCTCGAGCCGGATTCCCTGGCGCTACGACATGAGCCTTCCGGGGAACCAGGCGAAGCTCGAGGCGGCCGAGGCACTCGCGCTGCTCGCCGACGAGGCCGGGCTCCCGCTGATCCACATCGCGATCGCGTTCGTCCTGCGGCACCCCGCGGTGACCGCGGCGATCATCGGCCCCCGGACGATGGAGCAGCTCGAAAGCCAGCTCGGCGCAGCCGCAGTCGAGCTCTCCACCGACGTCCTCGACCGCATCGACGAGATCGTCGCGCCCGGCACCAACCTGAACCCGGCCGATTCCGGCTGGACGCCACCCTGGCTCGCCGACGCCGCGCTCCGCCGCCGCTGAGGCGTTTCCCACGCCCCGCGCGCTGCCGGGTTAGGCTCCGGCGATGAGCGTCCACCCGAAGGCTGGCCGATGAGCATCGAGCCCGACGTGAACGTGGTCGGCGGGCAGCTCCTTCCGTGCTCGGCCGAGCCGCTCACCGGCTTCTACCGCAACGGCTGCTGCTCGACCGGGCCGGAGGATGCCGGCAGCCACACGGTCTGCGTGATCCTGACCGACGAGTTCCTCGAGTTCTCGAAGGCCGCCGGCAACGATCTCTCCACGCCGAAGCCGCAATGGGGATTCGACGGGCTCGACGCCGGCGACCGCTGGTGTCTCTGCGCGGGGCGCTGGCTCGAGGCCCACGCGGCGGGCCTGGCGCCCGAGGTCGTACTGGGAGCGACCCACGGGCGCGCGCTCGACGTCGTCCCGATCGAGCTTCTCACCTCTCACGCCGCGGCACCCGACACGGTCTGACGGAACTTTGCGCACGTTGCGGCGAATCCATGGCCGCGGCATATTGCCGCGCGAGGCCAGCTTGAAATATGTTCGAGGCCTCACCGAGTCGGAGCGTGAGTAAGGCGATCCTGCCTCTGGGAACCGTGTGCGGAACCCCCGCTAGAGCCCAGAGCAGATGGTCAACGGAGGCAGGGGATGAAAACGTGACCGGCTCGGTGAGCCCCCTCTCGCGGACCGCCACCCCAAAGGCGACGAAACCTGGCACCGCCGGCCGCTTGCCCCTCCGCGAAGCGGAGCTCGGTGCCCGGCCAACCCCGCGGTCGCGAAGCGACCGACGTATCTCTAATACGCCCGGCAAGGGCCGCCGGCTCCTGATCCCGCGCTTGCGAAGGCCGTATTAGATGCAGCACCTGCTCCTGGTCGTGATCGGGGTCGGCCTCGTCGACTCGGCGAACCCGGCGACGATCGCGCCGGCGTTCTACCTCGCCGCGGGGCCGGGCGGGGTGAAGAGCCTCCTCGGCTTCATCGCCGGCGTCTTCCTGGCGAACCTCGCCGCGGGCGTGCTGATCGCGCTCGGGCCGGGCGAGGCGATCATGTCGTTCGTCCCTCATCCCGGGCCGCACGCGAAGCATCTGCTGGAGCTCAGCGCCGGCGGCGTGCTGCTGGTGCTGGCCGTGGTGCTCTGGTTCCAGCGCAAGCGCGTCGCCGGCCACGTGAGCGCGGGCGGCGAGAAGATGGATCGCTCGTCGTTCCTCGTCGGCGCGGGGCTCGTGCTCGTCGAGCTGCCAACCGCGATCCCCTACTTCGCAGTGATCGCAACCGTGATCGGCTCCGGGAAGCCCGCGGTCGCGCAGGTGCTCCTGCTCGTGATCTTCAACGTGTGCTTCGTCCTGCCCCTGCTGGCCGCACTTGCGTTCCGGCTGTTCGCGGGCGATCGGGCGAGAGCCTGGCTCGCCCGCGCGCGCGGGAGCGTCGACGTGTTCCTCGCAAAGCTCGCGCCTGCGCTCGTGCTGCTCGTCGCGCTCGCGTTGATCGGCTTCGGGCTCGTCGGTCTGCTCAGGGAGTAGGCGGGAACGGATCTCCCGGTCCAGGGAAGAAACGCTCAGATATGGTTCTGAATCCTTCCGGAGCCTGTGGCGCCCCGGAGCATTCCCGCGGTAGCGCGGGCGCACCGATTTCATGGAATTCGACAAGTTCGCCATCGGCTTCGATCACCGCGACCGCGAGCGGCTCCATGCCCTCTGGGACGGGATCCTCGATGACAACGTCTGGTCGGACGGCCCGCTCGTGAAGGCCTTCGAGGAGACCTGGACGGCGTGGAACGGGCTGCCGTCGGTCGCGACCTCGAGCTGGACGGGGGCGGCACTCGCCGCGCTCGAGTTCTTCGAGCTGCGCGGGAAGACGGTGCTCTGCCCGTCGAACACCTTCATGGCCGACCCCCTCGCGATCGCCGAGGTCGGGGCGAAGGTCGAGTTCGTGGACTGCAACCGCTCGGACCTCTGCATGTCGTTCGACGACTTCGAGCGGAAGGTCGCGAAGCACAGGCCGGCGGCGGCGATCCTCGTCCACATCGGCGGGCACCTCGCCTTCGAGACGGAGAAGATCGCCGCCCTCTGCAAGGCCGAGGGCATCCGCCTGCTCGAGGACTGCGCCCATTCCCACGGCGCCTCGTGGAACGGCCGCAAGCCGGGAACGTTCGGCGATGTGGGGCTCTGGTCGTTCGCGCCGACGAAGACGATCTCGACCGGCGAGGGCGGGATCCTCGTCTCCTCGAACCCCGACCTCGTCGAGTTCGCGAGCCGCTTCCGCAACTACGGCAAGCCGGACTACGCGCAGACCGGCCTGAACTACCGGATGAACGAGTTCACCGCCGCGATCGGGATCCTGGCCGCCGAGCGGCTCGACGAGATCGTCGCGTGGAAGAACCGGATCGCCCGCAACGAGCTCGACCCGCAGCACCCTGCGCGGATCGAGCTGCCGGACGGGATGATCTCCGGGCTCTACAAGTACATCGTCTTCGAGGAGCTCGAACGCTCGACCGGGAAGGTCTACGACGAGCCCTGCCACCGCGTCATGGGGCACGCGGTCGATCTCCCGAACACCGACTGGGTCGCGGAGAACCACTGGTGCGCGCCGCTCTACTACCGGCCCGCGTCCATGCCTGCGCTCCAGGCAGTAGGCGGTTGAGAGCACTCGTCACAGGCGGGTCGGGCTTCATCGGCTCGCACGTCGTCGACAAGCTGGCAGCGGCCGGGCACACGCCCGTGATCCTCGACCTCGCGCCGTCGCCGTGGCATCGCGAGGGCGAGATCGAGACGCGGATCGCCGACCTCACCGACGCCGTCGCGGTGCGCGAGGCGGTTGCCGGCTGCAACGCGATCTTCCATCTCGCGGCGATGGCGGACGTGAATCAGGTCGTGGGCGCTCCCGGGCAAACCGACGCCGTCAATGTCCGCGGCACCTTCAACCTGCTCGAGGCGGCGCGCGCCGAAGGGCTCGACCGGCTCCTCTACGCGAGCACGATCTGGGTCTACGGCAACGCGCCGGGCGCCGAGCCGCACGACGAGGACACACCGCTCGTCCTGCCCCCGCACCTCTACACCGCGACGAAGCTCGCAGGCGAGATGTACTGCCGCTCCTACGAGACGATGTACGGGCTCCCGGCGACGATCCTCCGCTTCGGGATCCCCTACGGCCCGCGTGCCCGGCCCGCTGCGGTCGTCCCGGCGTTCATCGCGAAGGCCGAGGCGGGAACGCCGCTGACGATCGCGGGCGACGGCAGCGCAACCCGGCAGTTCGTCTATGTCGAGGATCTCGCCGCGGGAATGGTCGCCGGGCTCGCACCCGCCGGTGCCGGCCGGATCTACAACCTGGTCGGCGACGAGCTCGTCACCGTGCGCCAGATCGCAGACACCGTGCGCGAGCTCGTCGCGGATGTTCCGATCGAGTACGGCCCCGACCGGCCCGTCGACCTGAGGTTCGGCCGGGCCTCCGCCGACCGGGCGGCCTCGGAGCTTGGCTGGCGCGCCGAGACGAGCTTCGCCGACGGCGTCCGCCGCTACGTCGACTGGCTCGCAGTGACGAGCGGCTCACCGGTCGCGAGCGCGGCGTCGAGCACCGCCGGCAGCGCCGCCACCGTCTGACGCCACGAGCCCTCGACGCTGTAGGCGTCGCTGTCGTGGAGGAGCACCACCGAGCCCGGCCCGAGGCCGCGGGTCGCCCGCGCCGCGATCGTCGAAGGCGTTGCCCGCCGTTCCCAGTCGCGGCCCCAGTGCGACCAGAGGAGCGGCGACCATCGCTCGCGGGCGAGCCGCAGCCCGGCAAGGCTGAACACGCCGTACGGCGGCCGGTAGGACAGGCTCTCGACCCCGGTCGCCTCGCCGATCACGGCCGCGGCGCGGTCGAAGTCGGCGCCGAGGGCCCTCGGAGTGCGACGGAGCAGGAGCACGTGCCTGTGACCGTGGATGCCGATCTCGTGCCCCGCCGCCGCGATCTCGGCCGCGAGCTCCGGCCGGCGCGCGACCTGCTCCCCCACGAGGTAGAACGTCGCCCGGATCCCCGCCCGCTCGAGCTGGGAGAGCACCGCGGGCGTCCCCTCGGGATGCGGGCCGTCGTCGAAGGTCAGCGCCAGCCCCCGCGGAACGCGGAGCGGGATGTGAAGAAGCGCAGCGAGCGGCGGCATGACGGGAGCCGCCGCGGGCGCACACCAGACGCCGAGCGCTCCGAGGCCGGCGCCGGCGGCCGCGCTACGTGACCGCATGGACCGCGCGTGCCTCTTCGACCTCGGCGAGGACGAACGAGGCGGCGGACGGCAGATCGGAGAAGTCGAAGGACGTGCGGCCCCGCTCGATCGCATCGGCGACGGCGGCTCTGAGTGCTTCCGGGCTCGCGGCGACCTCGGCGAGGCCGAAGTGCCTGAAGGCGCGGTTGTGGGCCCTGACATGCCCGCGACCCCAGCCGTAGGAGATCGCAGGGCAGCCCCGCATCAGCGCCTCGAGCACCGTCAGCCCGCCCGTGGAGTGGACGAGCGCGTCGGCCGCGGCAAGCCAGTCCGGCATCTCATGGGTGAAGCGGCTCGACGCGGACCCGGCGGTCTCCGGCGAAATCGCGTTCGAGCCCTTCCCGGAGCTCCGTGTTGTGGCCGCAGAGGCACACGACCTGGTTCACGCCTTTCACCGCGAGCACCTCGCGCACGGCGCCCTCGACATCTCCGACGCCCCAACCGCCTCCGGAGACGATCACGATCTTCGCTCCGGGCGCGAGGTTCAACGCGCGGCGGGCCTCGTCGGTCTCGCGCGGAATCAGGAACTCGGGGGCGCTGAAGCCGTGAACGCAGTGCACCACCGTGTCGTCGCCGGCGATCTGCCGCACCTCGTCGATCGACTCGGGGTGGGTGACGAGATGAAGGTCGGCGCCCGGCGTCGCCCAGTAACGCAGGCCCGCGAGGTCCGTGATCACCGCACAGACGGGAACGTCGAGGCGCCCGGCCCTCCGCAGGCGTCCCAGCACCTCCGTCGCGTTCGGGTAGACCGAGACGACGATGTCCGGCCGGTGCGAGGCGATCAGATGCAGCAGGCCCCGCGAGCCGAAGCGCGTGAGCATCCATTGCGTGATCCGGCGCGTCATCGCGAAGCCCGCGAAGACCCAGAAGCCGACGTCCCAGAGCCAGAGGAAGCGGAAGAACACGACCCGGGCCGCGCCCTCGCTCATCACCGAGACGGTACGGCCCATCGCGGGCAGGCAGTCCTCCGTCTCCACGATCACGTCGGGCCGCTCGGCCCGCAGCTGGTCGGCGAGGCGGCGGGCCGGGGCGTCGTGGCCCTCGCCCACGCTGGCTGTGAGGATGAGGATCCTGGGCGCCACGGCGCCGTACCCTAACGACCTCGATTCGGGGGCGGAGGTGACACCCATCAAGTGCAGCCGATCAGCCAACGGAGTTCCCGGCGAGACGCTTGCTGAGGCCGCACCTTAGAAGCTGGGCTTGGAGAGCACGTACCAACCGTAATCGACGGTGCGGCGGGAGGGCGCGAGCGAGTAGGCGGCGGCGCGCTCCTCGCCCTGGCAGCCGGCGAGATCGAGGTAGCTCTCCATGTCGCGGTCGACCGCCTCCGTCTCCATGCGCAGCAGCACGAGCCCGTTCGAGTCGAAGATCCCGCGCAGATCGACATCGGCGAGGATGCGGGTCGTCGTCGGGTCGCGAGCGTGCTCGAACCGGTTCAGCTCGATCGCCGCGAGCGGGTCGTTCGGCGCGAGCTGATCGACGACGAGCATGGCACCACCGGGCCGAAGCACACGGTCCATCTCGGCGAGCACGAGCTCAGGACGGGCGAGGTGGTGCAGCGTCCGCGCGGTGGAGACGATGTCGAAGCTGTCGGGGCCGAACGGCAGCTCGTCGGCGTCGCCCTCGATGAACTCGGCATTCTCGGGCGCACGTTCGCGGGCCTTCTCGAGTAGTTCGGGGACGAGGTCGAGCCCGACGACCTCGTGCACGAGCGGCGCGAGCGCAAGCGCGAGCGCGCCGGCGCCGGTGCCCACATCGAGCGCCCGCTCGTCACCGTTCGGCTGGAGCAGGCGCGAGACCCGCTCCTCGGTCTCGGCCGCCCGCCGGTCCTGAAGCTCGGCGATCGCATCCGCAGTCTCTGCGAAACGTTTACGCACGCCGTCCGTCATCGTGGCAGTCTACGGTGCAGCAATGCAGGAGACCGGCCCGCGGCGGCTAAAGGCGGTCTTCGGGCACGCGATGACCTGAGGACACGCCATGCGTATCAAGCGACTCATCCCGCTTGTCGGGGCGATAGCCCTGACAGCCGTGTGCGCACGTGCCGGCGGCGGGGCCGTCACCCCGAAGATCGCGGCGAAGCAGGCCGAGGCGCGCGCGGTGCTCGAGCAGATCTCGGCGATCGACGAGCAGCTGAACAGCGTCTCCGAGAAATACGACGGAGCGAAGGTCCGGCTGGACAAGCTGCGGAAGAACCTCGCCTCGGAGCAGATCGCGCTCGCGGGCGCCAGGATCCGGTTCCACCGTTCCCAGCACCGTGCCGCGAAGCTCCTCGTCTGGATGTACACCTCGGACCACACCTCGTCCCTGGACGTGCTGCTCGGCGCGCACAACCTGGGCGAGCTGCTCGCGCTCTCGGATGCCGAGCATCAGGTGAGCCTTCAGGCGACGAAGATCGCGCACCAGACGGAGGCCGCGAAGCATTCGCTGTCGGTCAAGGTGATCCGGCTCAACCACGACCGGGCGGCCGCTGCCACGGCGCTGCATCAGCTGGCGCATGCGCGCACCGAGATCCTCGGCGGCCTCGCCGAGCGGCGGCGGCTGCTCGCGTCGGTGCAGAAGGAGGTCGATCACCTCGAGGCGGTCGAGCGCGCCCGGCAGGCCCGGCTCGCGGCCGAGGCCCGGGCGCGGCTCGTGGCCGCGCTCGCCGCACAGCGAAAAGCGGCAGCCGAGGCTGCCGCCGCCCACCGAGCCCAGCTCGCCGCCGCGGCCACGGCGAAGGCGAAGGCGGCCGCGCAGGCCCAAGCCGCTGCAACGACCCACACGAACTCCGAGGAGGCGGCCGGCCCGACGAGCACGGGAGGCTCGAGCGCACCGGCAACTGCGACCGGCGCGCCGGCTCCGAGCGCGAACACCCCGCCGCCGGCCGCATCGGTGCTCACACCGGTCACGGCGCCGACGATCGCGACGACGACGACACCGACCCCCGACGTCACGGTCCCGACGATCACCACCCCGACCTACATCCCCTCCGGCCCGCTCCCGGCCGGTCATCCCGAGGCGGCTCAGCTCGCGCTCGCCTACCTGGGCGTACCGTACCTCTGGGGCGGCTCGACCCCGACCGGCTTCGACTGCTCCGGGCTCGTCAGCTACGTCTACGCCCAGCTCGGCGTCGCGCTCCCCCACTTCGCCGCAGCACAGTGGGGCTTCGGCGTGGCGGTGCCGGTGGAGGAGCTCCAGCCGGGAGACCTCGTGTTCTTCGACAAGCTCGACCATGTCGGGATCTACCTCGGGAACGACGAGTTCATCGACGCCCCGCATACCGGCGCCTTCGTCCGGATCGACACGCTCTCCGAGCCCTGGTATCACAAGCATTACGTGGGCGCCCGCCGGATCTGACAAACCGCCGGGGCGCGCGCTCCGTATCCCCTCCAGTACGCAGGCAACGATTGGAAGGGGTGTATAGCTCGTGAACCATGCTTCCTCACGCAGGAGAATGGCGGCTGCCCTCGTGGCGGTCGCGGCGATGGTGCTCGGGGCGGCAGCCGCCGACGCAGGCACCGGATCGCTGATCTTCAACCCGCAGAACCTGGTGTCCGACGGCACCGCCTTCACCGCCGTCAACACCGATACGTCCCTCGTGAACGCCTGGGGCCTCTCGGCCGGGCCGACGACGCCGTGGTGGGTCACAGACAACGGCACGAACCTCTCGACCCTGTACAACGCCGCCGGCACGAAGTCGGCAACGGTCGTCACCGTTCCGGGTGGCCCGACGGGCACGGTGTTCAATGCGAGCACGACGGATTTCCCGATCAGCTCGAACGGCGTCTCGGCTGCGTCGCGGTTTCTGTTCGCAACCGAGGGCGGGCAGATCCTCGGCTGGGCGCCGACGGTGAACGCGACGACGGCGATCCCCGGCGTCGACCACTCGTCGGTCGGAGCGGTCTACAAGGGCCTCGCAACTCAGAATGACCGCCTGTATGCGACCGACTTCCACAACGGGCGCGTCGATGTCTTCGACGCGTCGTGGAACCCGGTGCCGCTCGCGGCGACCGCCTTCAAGGACAAGGCGATCCCGAAGGGCTGGGCCCCATTCGGGATCCAGGCGCTCAACGGGAACATCTTCGTCACCTACGCGATGCAGGACAAGGCGAAGCACGACGACGTCGCCGGCGGCGGCCTCGGCTACGTGGTCGAGTACGACCCGAACGGGACGCTGATTGCCACGGTCGCCTCGCAGGGAAAGAAGAACGCGCCGCTGAACGCGCCGTGGGGCCTCGCGATGGCGCCCGCGTCGTTCGGCGTGTACAGCAACGATCTCCTCGTCGGCAACTTCGGCAGCGGCCGGATCGACGCCTACCAGCCGGTGTCGAGCACGCACTTCGCCTACAAGGGGCAGCTCCGGATCGCAAACGGGACGCCGATCACGATCGACGGCCTCTGGGCGCTCGCGTTCGGCAACGGCTCGGCGGCCGGGCTGACGACGAGCCTCTACTACGCGGCGGGCCCGACCGGGGAGACGCACGGTCTCCTCGGGATGATCAACGTCGGGTAGCGGGAACTACAGCCGGGCGGTGGCTCACCTCGAGCCCCGCCCGGCTGACCGCGGATCCACCGAGGCGCCTGACCACGCGCAGCGAGTCGGTGGCTCCGGGTTGAATAGACTCGGGAGGTGGCCGCGCCCTACGGATCGGAGCTCGCCGCCGAGCTCGAGTCCGATGTGCTCGAGCGGTTCGTCCGCTATGCCCGGATCGACACCCAGGCCGCGCGCGTCTCGGACACCTTCCCGAGCACGCTGAAGCAGCTCGAGCTCTCGCGCCTGCTCGCAGACGAGCTGCGCGGCTTCGGTCTCGAGGACGTCCAACTGACCGAGCACGGCTACGTGCTCGCCACGCTTCCCGCGGTCGGAGTCGTGGACGGCCCGACGGTCGGCCTGCTCGCACACCTCGACACGGCGCCCGACGCGTCAGGCACCGGCGTCGAGCCGCAGGTCTGGCGCGACTACGACGGGGGCGAGCTCGTGCTGCCGGGCGACCCGACGCAGAAGATCTCACCCGCTTCGAGCAGGGTGCTCGGCGCCCGGATCGGGCACGACATCGTCACCTCGGACGGGAAGACGCTCCTCGGCGCCGACGACAAGGCCGGCGTCGCCGAGATCATGGCGGCGACGAAGTGGCTCCTCGCCCACCCGGAGATCACCCGGGCGAAGGCGCGGATCTGCTTCACGGTCGACGAGGAGGTGGGCCACGGCGTCGACCACCTCGACCTCGAGCAGTTCGGAGCCACCTTCGCCTACACCCTCGACGGCGCAGAGGTCGGAGGGATCGAGAACGAGACGTTCTCGGCGGTCGAGTTGAAGGTGACCTACACCGGCGTCGCGATCCATCCGGGCTCGGCCAAGGGCAAGCTCGTGAACCCCGTGAAGCTCGCAGCGCGTTTCGTCGCCTCGCTGCCCGCAGACAGCCTCTCGCCGGAGACCACCGAGGAGCGCGAGGGCTTCATCCACCCGCTCGAGATCTCGGGCGGCACGGGCGGCGCCACGGTCGCCGTCTACCTCCGCGACCACGACGGCGAGAAGCTCGAAGAGCATGTCGCCCTCGCCCGCGAGCTCGCCGAGGCCGTCATCGCCGACGAGCCGCGCGCGACCGTGAGCTTCGAGCGCTGGGATCAGTACCGCAACATGCGCGAGGCGCTCGACGCCGTTCCCCACGTGGTCGAGGCGGCGATGGAGGCGACCCGCCGCGCCGGCCTCGAGCCGCGACTCGACTCGATCCGCGGCGGTACCGACGGCTCCCGCCTCACCGAGCTCGGGCTCCCGACCCCGAACATCTTCACCGGCGGCAACGACTACCACTCCGAGCGCGAGTGGATCAGCGTGCAGGACATGGCGATCTCGGCCGCCACGGTGATCGAGCTCCTCCGGCTGCTCGCGGAATAGCGTGCCGGCGGGCCGGCTCGCGCCGGCCCGCCGGCAAGCGCCTCCTACATCACGTCGAACGTCTCGTAGACGTCGACGCTGCCGCCGTCGGCGAGGATCGGGCAGCCGCCGGTCTTGCTCGCGGCGTCGTCGAGGCTTGACGCCTCGATCACGGAGTAGCCGGTCAGGCCGGAGCTGGCCGCTCCGTTCGAGCCGCCCGAGCTCACCGAGGCCGAGGGGCCGAACGGGTTCCCGGCATCGACGATCGCGGGGCCGAGCCGGCCGAACCAGGCACCCCAGGCGGCCATCGCGGCCTCGCGTGCCTCGTCGGTCTCGGCCATGCCGCCGCCCTTGTATGCAAGCAGGTACTTCGCCATGTTCTCTCTCCTTTTCGCGTTGTTGCCGTTGTCAAAGGGCCCCCGAGTGACGGGGCGTCGTCAGGGGCGTGGAGCGCTCCACGGATCGGGGCCCGGGTCGCCGCCTGCGGCCACGGTCGCGAGCCTGCCGAGGTAGTGCTCCCAGCCAAGACCGTGGCTCTCGGCCGGCTCACCGGCCGGCAGCCCACTGTGGATCAGCTCGAGCTTCGTTCCCGCCCCGTCGGGGACGAGCGAGATCTCGACCGTCGTCGAGCCCGCGGGAACGAGCTCGGGGCCTGCGCCGCCCGACTCCCAGCCCCAGGTGTAGACGAGGCGGCGCGGCGGGTCGACCTCGACGAACTCCCCGCTCGTGATGTTGCCCGTACCGACCTCGATCCGCAGCAGGCCGCCGGGGCGCGGGTCGAGCGTCAGCGCCCGTCCCCACCAGCTGGGGGCTTTCTCGGGATCGGTGAGGAGCTCCCAGACCGTCTCCGGGCTTGCCGCGATCGCGACCTCCCGCCTCACCGCCGTCCGTTCAGTCGTCCTTTCCATGCTTTTCCCTCTCCTCTCGTTCGGCCTCCCGTTTGAGCGCCTCGAGCCGCGCCTCCCAGAACCCGTCGAGGAATGCCTTCAGCTCGGCGAGCCCTTCGGGACGCGCCCGGTACAGGCGCCTCGTGCCGTTGCGGCGTTCGTCCACGAGCCCGGCCTCCCTCAGGACTGTCAGGTGCTGCGAGACCGCGGGTCGCGACACCTCGAAGTGCGAAGCGATCTCACCCGCCGACAGCTCCTCGTCTCGTACGAGCGTGAGGATCCGGCGGCGGCGTGGCTCGGCCAGTGCCTTGAGCGCGGTCTCCATGCGGGGATATGTAAGCACAGACTTACGTAAGTGTCAACTTAACCATGAAACTCGCCGCGACGTCGTCGGCGAAGGCGCCTACGATGGTCGTCACGTGACCCCGAGGCTTGGCTCAATCAGGCGCGCGCTGGCGGTGGCCGGTGTCGTCGCGCTCGTCGCCGCAGCAGCCGCTACGGCCGCGTTGCCGCTCGCACCGCTCTCGAGCGTCGGGCGCCTGACTCCGGCACCGGCGCCGGGCCCGCTCGGGCCCGAGGGCGTGCCGGTTCCGACAGCGACGGTCTTCGCGAATCCCGCGCCCGTGAAGCTCGGCCAGACGGTCCAGGGGGTGCAGTGCGATGCGAGCGAGAAGATCGCTTTCCACATCCACGCGCACCTGACGATCTTCGTCTCGGGCCGCGCGTACCGGATCCCGTACGGGGTCGGGATCGGGCAGCCGCTGCAGGGCGTGAACACGACGGTGGGGCCGTTCGTCACCGCAGGAAGCTGCTTCATGTGGCTCCATACCCACGCGCTCGACGGGATCGTCCACATCGAGGCCCCGAAGCTCCACACCTTCACGCTCGGCCAGTTCTTCGCGGTCTGGGGCGTCAAGCTCTCGAAGGCCCGCCTCGGCACGCACCTCGGCAGGGTGACCGCGTTCTACAACGGCAAGGTCTGGACGGGCAACCCCTCCGCGATCCCGCTGACGAGCGAGGCCCAGATCCAGCTCGACCTCGGGAAACCGCTGATCGCCCCGCAGCACATCAAGTTCCCCAAGGGCCTGGCCGCGTCGATGACGAAGACGAAGTAGGCGCGCGCTAGAACGGCAGCTGCACGTCGCCGACGTCGACGCCGAGGGAGCGCGCCAGGCGGACGCCGTGATCGACCTCGTTGCGCAGCCGGGCGATGTCCGCTGTTCGCATCGCGCTCCCGATCCAGGCGCGCTCGCGCGGGCGCCAGAGCTCGTGCTCGACGAAGACCGGGAGCAGGACGTTCGCGGCCTTCACGAGCTTCCCCTTCGTCTTCTTGCTCGCCGTTCGCAACAGCACGCGCTCGTAGGCGACACCGGCGCCGTGGTGGATCCCGTCGTCGATCGCGAGCCGGTTGCAGAGGTTCTCGAGCACGGTGCCGGGCGAGCTCTTCGCGATCATCCGGAACTTCGGGATGATGAGCCGCTCGAAGAAGACCTGCATCAGGAAGACCTTCTCCTCGAGCGTGTCGGCGTTGATCACGAGGCGCGCCATCTTGTCGAGGTTGGGGTCGCGCTCCCCGGGCCCGCCGGCGAGGGCGACGAGCTTGAGCCACGCCTCGGTGTGGCGCGCCTCGTCCTGAACCATCGTCGTGTAGTAGAGCTTGGCGTCGTGGTGGGGGGCGAGCGAGAAGAGCTGTGCGGCCATCTCGACCGCGAGCTCGTCGGCCTGGAGCTGCTGCGTGATCACCGAGCGCCACACGTCGCGGCGGCGGCCCTGGCGCTGCGGGGAGCCGCGCAGCTCGGGGATCGGCGGCTTGTCCGACCACGGAAGGTCGTCGAGCTGCCACTCGACCCGCTTCGCGAGCTTGTAGAAGCGGGAGACGTCGTCTTCCCCCTCCCGCTCCGCGGTCGCCACCTGCACCTGCTCCGCTTCCATAGACGATGATTATGGCTGTCGCGCGCTCTTTCAACTTGCGGTTGGCCGCTTCTGTTCCTATCCTGGGTAAAGTTATGGACGTGCGCAGCCGGGTGAACGTGAAGTCGAACGCGAACGATGCCTCCAAGGCAGCGCGCTCGAAGGCACCCCGCTAGTCGGCGATCTCTCCCGCCCCGCCGGCTAGGACACAAGAAGCGGCGGGGGCCCTTACCAGTCTGAAAGGCCTCCAAGTGACGCATAGCGCCACTCACTCCCAACATCCCAGAAGACGACGTCCCACCTCTCCGGTTGGGCTCTACGACCCCGCGTTCGAGCACGACTCGTGCGGCGTCGCCTTCGTCGCGAGGCTGAACGGAGTGCCGACCCACGAGACGATCGAGCGCGCGATCCGGGCGCTCGCGAACCTCGAGCATCGCGGGGCTGCGGGCGCGGATCCCCTCACGGGCGACGGCGCGGGAATGCTCCTCCAGCTACCCGACGAGTTCTTCCGGGCCGTGATCGACGCGGAGCTCCCGCCGGCGGGCGCATACGGGGTCGCGGTCTGCTTCCTGCCGGCCGACGACGCGCCGCGACGCGCCGCGCTCGAGCAGCTTCTCGTGGACACCGTCGAGCGCGAAGGCCAGCATGTGATCGCGTGGCGTGACGTGCCGATGGAGCTCGACTCGATCGGCGAGACCGCCCGCGAGTCGGCGCCGATCGTGCGCCAGCTCGTCGTCGGCGCCTCACCCGAGCTCGCGGGCGACCGCGGCGCGTTCGAGCGCAAGCTCTACGTGATCCGCCGGGTCGCCGAGATCACGGCCGGGCCCGAGCTCGTGATCCCGAGCTTCTCGGCGCGCACGATCGTCTACAAGGGAATGCTGATGGCGCCGCAGCTCGCGCCGTGCTACCCCGATCTGAGCGACGAACGGCTGAAGAGCGCGCTCGTCCTGATCCACTCGCGCTTCTCCACGAACACCTTCCCGAGCTGGGAGCTCGCCCATCCCTACCGGCTCATCGCCCACAACGGCGAGATCAACACCGTTCGCGGCAACACGAACTGGATGCGCGCACGCGAGTCGCAGCTCGTCTCCGAGCTCTTCGGCGACGACATCGCAAAGGTGCTGCCGGTCGTCCGCGAGGGCGGCTCGGACACGGCCAACTTCGACAACGTGCTCGAGTTGCTCGTGCTGGCCGGCCGCTCGCTGCCCCACGCGATGATGATGATGATCCCGGAGGCCTACGACGGCCGCGAGGATCTGCCCGAGGAGCTCCGCGGCTTCTATGCCTTCCACAGCTGCCTGACCGAGCCGTGGGACGGGCCGGCCTCGATCTCGTTCACAGACGGCACCGTGATCGGAGCGACGCTCGACCGGAACGGCCTGCGCCCCGGGCGCTGGATGGAGACGAAGGACGGCTGGGTCGTGCTGGCCTCCGAGACAGGGGTGCTCGACGAGGCCCCCGAGAACGTCCTGCGCAAGGGCCGCCTCCGGCCCGGGAACATCTTCCTCGTCGACCTCGAGCGCGGACGGATCGTCGAGGACAGGGAGATCAAGCACGAGATCGCGGGCGCGCAGCCCTACGGCGAATGGTTCCGCGACGGGATCGTGAACCTCACGGAGCTGCCCGAGCGCGCGCCGCGCGTTCCCCGCCTCGAGCCGCTGCGCTCTCGGCAGCTTGCCTTTGGCTACACGCAGGAGGACATGAAGGTGGTCCTGACGCCGCTCGCGAAGAACGCGGAGGAGCCGATCGGCTCGATGGGCAACGACCTCGCGCTCGCCGTGCTCTCCGATCAGCGGCCGCTCCTCTACTCCTACTTCAAGCAACTCTTCGCGCAGGTCACGAACCCGCCGATCGACTCGACCCGGGAGGCGGTCGTGATGAGCGTGGCGACGAGCGTCGGCTCGGAGCGAAACCTGCTCGGCGAGTCGCCCGAGCACGCGTTCCAGCTCGTGATCGACCGGCCGATCCTGCAGGACAAGGAGCTCGAGTCGCTCCGCCAGATCGACTCCGACCGCTTCAAGGCACGCACGATCGACATCACCTGGCCGGTGGCAGAAGGCACCGCCGGGCTCGACAGGGCGCTCGAGCGGATCTCCCGCGAGGCCGACGAGGCGCTCGCCGCTTGCGTGAACATCATCATCCTCTCCGATCGAATGGTCGGGTTCGACCGGGTTGCGATCCCGGCGCTCCTCGCCGTCTCCTCGGTGCACCACCACCTCGTGCGTGAGGGGACGCGGCTCCAGGCCGGGCTCGTGATCGAGTCGGGCGAGCCGCGCGATGTGCACCAGTTCGCGACGCTCATCGGCTACGGCGCGGCCGCGATCAACCCGTACGTGATGCTCGAGACCCTCTCGGAGCTCGCGGCGGAGGGCTGGCTGCCCGAGGGGATGACTGCGGGCGAGGCGCAGAAGCGCGCGATCAAGGGGATCTCGAAGGGCCTGCTGAAGACGATCTCGAAGATGGGGATCTCCACGATCCCCTCGTACTGCGGTGCGCAGATCTTCGAGGCGGTCGGGCTCGACACCGGCCTCGTCGAGCGCCACTTCACCGGGACGCCCTCGAGGATCGGCGGGATCGGCACCGAGGTGCTCGCCCGCGAGGCGCTCGACCGGCACGCGCGCGCCTACCCGCAGAACGGCGACCTGCTCCCGCTCGGCGGCGTCTATGCGTGGCGCAACGAGGGCGAGTACCACCAGTGGAACCCGGAGACGATCGCCCTGCTCCAGCACTCGGTGCGGCACGGCGGCTACTCCTCCTACGAGCAGTTCTCACGTCAGGTGAACGAGGATGCGGTGCGGCGAGCGACCCTGCGCGGCCTGCTGCAGTTCAGGCCCGGCACCCCGATCCCGCTCGACGAGGTCGAGCCGGCCTCGGAGATCGTGAAGCGCTTCTCGACCGGCGCGATGTCGCTCGGCTCCCTCTCACGGGAGGCGCACGAGACCCTCGCGATCGCGATGAACCGCATCGGCGGGAGGTCGAACACGGGCGAGGGCGGCGAGGATCCCGTGCGCTTCCAGCCCGACGCGAACGGCGACTCGCGCCGCTCGGCGATCAAGCAGGTCGCCTCCGGCCGCTTCGGCGTGAACATCAACTACCTGACGAACGCCGACCAGCTCCAGATCAAGATGGCGCAGGGCGCGAAGCCCGGCGAGGGCGGCCAGCTGCCCGGCCACAAGGTAGACGGGTACATCGCGAAGATCCGCTTCACCACGCCGGGCGTGGGCCTGATCTCGCCCCCGCCGCACCACGACATCTACTCGATCGAGGATCTCAAGCAGCTGATCTACGACCTACGCTCGGCGAACCCGAAGGCGCAGGTCTCGGTGAAGCTCGTGGCCGAGATGGGCGTCGGCACGGTTGCGGCGGGCGTCGCGAAGTGCAACGCCGATCACGTGCTGATCTCGGGGCACGACGGCGGGACGGGCGCCTCGCCGCTCTCGTCGGTACACCACGCCGGGATCCCGTGGGAGATCGGGCTCGCCGAGACGCAGCAGACGCTCGTGCTGAACGACCTGCGCTCCCGGATCTGGGTTCAGACCGACGGGCAGCTGAAGACGGGCCGCGACGTCGTGATCGCCGCGCTCCTCGGCGCGGACGAGATGGGCTTCTCCACCGCGCCGCTCGTCGCGACCGGCTGCGTGATGATGCGCGCCTGCCATCTGAACACGTGCCCGGTCGGGATCGCAACCCAGGATCCCTTGCTGAGAGGGCGCTTCGCCGGCACCCCCGAGCATGTCGTGCGGTATTTCTTTTTTGTCGCGGAGGAAGTCAGAGCGATCATGGCCGAGCTCGGGATCGCGAGGTTCGAGGACCTGATCGGCCGCGTCGACCTGCTCTCGGCCAACGATGCGGTCGAGCACTGGAAGGCGCGTGGGATCGATCTCTCCAACCTCCTTCACGCCCCGGACGTGTCGCCCGGCGCACCGCTTCGCCGGACGCGGCCGCAGGAGCAGACGCTCGACTCGGCGCTCGACTGGGAGCTGATCGGCCTCGCGGAGGCTGCGCTGAAGAACGGCACGCCGGTGCGCGGCAGCGTGGCTGTGCGGAACGTCCACCGCACTGTCGGCGGACTGCTCTCGCACGCGATCACGCTCGCCCACGGCGCCGAGGGGCTGCCGGCGGGCACGGTCGAGTTCACGCTGCGCGGCTCGGCGGGCCAGTCGTTCGGCGCCTGGCTCGCGCCGGGCATCGAGCTGACGCTGTGGGGCGACGCGAACGACTACGCGGGCAAGGGCCTCTCCGGCGGGACGATCGCGATCCGTCCACCAGAGGCTGCGACGTTCGCCGCCGAGGAGAACGTGATCGTCGGCAACACGGTTCTCTACGGCGCGACGAAGGGGAAGGCATTCTTCCGCGGCCTCGCCGGCGAGCGCTTCGCGGTGCGCAACTCGGGCGCGGACGCCGTCGTCGAGGGGGTCGGCGATCACGGCTGCGAATACATGACGGGCGGCCACGTGGTCGTGCTCGGCCCGACCGGACGCAACTTCGCCGCAGGGATGAGCGGCGGGATCGCCTACGTGCTCGATGCCGACGGCGGGTTCGCGGCGCGCTGCAACCACGAGCTCGTCGAGCTCGAGGAGCTCGACGAGGGCGACGCGGCGCTCGTGCGCGGGCTCGTCGAGGAGCATCTGGAGCGCACAGGATCCCCGGTCGCGGCGCGGGCGCTCGAGAGCTTCGACGACCTGGCCTTCGTGAAGGTGATGCCTCGTGACTACCGTGCGGCGCTCGAATCGATCGCTGCGGGACACGACGCGATCCGGTATCCGGACGAGCGCGTGGTCTCGAGCGGCGGCGAAGGCTTCGTGACCGCCGAGGTGGAGAGCGGGTCTGCCGGCTGATGGGCGAGCTCGGGGCGTTCCTGAAGGTCGACCGGATCGAGAACCCGGAGCGCTCTCCGGCCGAGCGGGTCAACGACTATCACGAGTTCGTGCGGACGCTTGCGGGCTCGGAGCTGGCCGAGCAGGGTGCCCGCTGCATGGAGTGCGGCGTGCCGTTCTGCCACAACGGCTGCCCGGTGAACAACCTGATCCCCGACTGGAACGACCTCGTCTACCGCGACCGCTGGGCCTCGGCGATCGAGCAGCTCCACCGGACGAACAACTTCCCCGACTTCACGGGACGGCTCTGCCCGGCGCCGTGCGAGGCGGCCTGCGTGCTCGAGATCCGTGAGGGCGAGGCGGTGACGATCAAGCAGATCGAGCTCGCGATCATCAACCGGGCGTGGGACGAGGGCTGGGTTCGCCCGCAGCCTCCGTCGCGCGAGTCCGGCCGGTCGGTCGCCGTGATCGGCGCGGGCCCGGCGGGGATGGCGTGCGCGCAGCAGCTTCGGCGCTCCGGCCACGCGGTGACGGTGTTCGAGCGCGACGAGGCGGGCGGCGGGCTCGTCCGCTTCGGGGTGCCGGACTTCAAGATCGAGAAGACGGTGGTCGAGCGCCGGGTCGAGCAGCTCGCCGCCGAGGGAGTCGTCTTCCGCTTCGGCGTCGACGTCGGCGTCGAGGTCTCCGTCGAGGAGCTGAAGGCCTTCGACGCGGTCGTGATCGCGACAGGGTCGCGGGTTCCGCGAGACCTGCCGGTGCCGGGCCGTGAGCTCGCCGGCGTCCACTTCGCGATGGACTACCTGTACCAGCGCAACCGCTTCGTCGCCCGCGAGGAGGGCCCGCTTCCCCCCGGCGCCCCCGAGCCCCCGATGGGCGCTTCGGTGATCACGGCCGCCGGCAGGGACGTGATCGTGATCGGCGGCGGCGACACCGGCGCCGATTGTGTCGCAAACGCCCACCGCGAGGGCGCCGCCTCGGTCACCCAGATCGAGCTGATCGGCGAGCCCCCCAGCTCGCGCGCGGATCATCTCTCCCCCTGGCCGCTCTGGCCGATCAAGCTCCGTGTCCCGTATGCGCTGAAGGAGGGCGGCTCCCGCGACTTCTCGATCTCGACCACCCACTTCTCCGGCTCGAACGGTCACGTCGAGCAGATCCACTGGGCCACAAACGGGGGCGCGCCACCGTTCGAGCTGATCGACGGCAGCGAGGAGACCCGCGACGCGGGCCTCGTCCTCCTCGCGATGGGCTTCCTCGGCCCCGAGGGCGGCCTGCTCGAGCAACTCGGCGTCGAGCGCGACGAGCGCAGCAACGTGAAGGCCGGAAACTACGAGACGTCGGTCCCCGGCATCTTCGCCGCCGGCGACGCCCGCCGCGGCCAGTCCCTGATCGTGTGGGCGATCAACGAGGGCCGGCGCTGCGCGCAGGCCGTCGAGCGCTCGTTCGCGAAGATCCCTGCCTGAGCGCCGGCTCGGTTCGGGCGCAGGCACCGTCGCCCAGCCGAGGCTTCCCGGGCTGACGTGTGGGCGCTCTTGTTTGATCAGCCGAGGAGATGTGTGATTCTGTCGAGAACCTCCGAGCCGGCCCAACGGGTGATGTGTCCGTTGCTAGCAGCCGTGCATCCGGTCAGCTCGACTGTGACGGGGTCTCCTGGCGATGCCGCGTAACTAAAGAGCGCGAGGGCCTTCGTTCCGAGGTCCGCCGGACACGAGATTGCCTTGCCGGAGGGGTACGAACGAAGCTCGTTGAAAGTGTGAGCGAACCATCTAAGTTCGGCTTGTCTGGTTACCAGGGCATGTTTCAGCGCTCTCGTAGTGCTAGCTGGCCTGATCGGGTCAGCATCGCCGGATTTGGAGGTGCTGATCGAACTAGGGTTTTGGTAGGAACAGAGCCGAAGTGCCGTAGCGCCAGGAGGAACAAGTTCCTCTGCGGCTCCGGGGCGCTCGCTCACGAGCGTTGAAACGGGCTGTGTCGGCGGACAGGCGGGCGGCGTGGATGACGGGTGCGCGCTGGCACCAACTATGGGCGGGGCCACCAACACGGCAGTCGCTGAAACCACTAGAACGAGTCTGATCCGACGCACGGATTCAGGCTACCCACGGAATCGCTCGGACTCACGGTCGCGGACCGCCCAACTCAGCGAACATTGCCCAACACTCGGGCAGCCGACCGCCGTCACCGGTCACCGTCGACAAGCAATCGGAGCCGAACCTCCGAGACGTTCACGCCGAGAGCTCCCAGCAGGACCGCGGCAGGATCTGGTGGTTGGAGAGTAAGGAGCTGGGCCAGCACCTGCTGGGCCGTGACCTGGGTCTTCCGGCGCATGGGCTTGACCGTTTCCTCAAGCACTTCCTTTGCCGCGGGCGTCATGCGGAGGCGATCTTTCGTCATGACGTCTCTGATCCTCGGCTTCTTCGGCACAGCGCGCATCGGCAGTGCGGGAACGTCGCTGCCGGAACCCATGCCCAGAGCACCCAGGGCTTCCTGATCGAGCGACTCAAGGCCCTGGCGAGCTTGCTGCAGACTGACCCCCAACACGACTTCGATCGAGGGCTCCTCCAACAAGCCAAGCAAGAGGTGATCGGTGCCAACTCGGCGGTCACCACGGCGGCGAGCCTCCTCACTGGCCTGCGTATAGATGGCCCAGACGTGAAGCGCCTCCGGCGCCACGGATTCGGTGGTCATGATGACTCCTTGTTGTATTTCGTGTGCACGGATTGGCGAGTGACGCCCAACGCGTCTCCGATCTGCTGCCACGACCAGCCCTTTTCCCGAGCCGACGCGACGTGACTCGCTTCGACCCTCTCAGCCAGGCGGTGTAACGCCAAGGAGGCACGAAGCCCAGTCGCTGGGTCGTCCGACGACAGAGTGGCGCCGATCTTCTCGATGTCCATGCCTGTCAGTTTAGACTGACATGTGAGATGTGTCAACCTAAACTGACGCAGTAGATCGCAACGCCGGGGCACATCCCCCTCTGCGACTCAGGGTGCTGTGAGACTCTCGGGCAGCCGACTGAGCTTTATCCTGAGCCGATCGTGGACGTGATACTTCCCGATGGCACGCGGATTCGGGCCTCGTCGATCTTCGACCGCATCGAGGACGACCCCGCCCGCGATTTCGGCCTCTACCTGGACGCTCGCTGGGACCCGACCTGGCCGTCCGACACCATCGACTGGCGCGACTTCGGACTGCCGTCTGACGGAAAGCGCGCCGCGGCCCAGATTCGCGAGGCGTTCGTGCGCGCCAGGACTGGCGAGGCTGTCGAGGTCGGATGTCTCGGCGGCCTCGGCAGGACAGGCACCGTCCTTGCATGTATGGCAGCGCTCACGGGGCTCGACGCGCCGTCGTCCATCACCTGGGTCAGGAGGAACTACAGACCCGAGGCCGTGGAAACCGCCGAGCAGGAAGAGTGGGTGACGTGGTTCGCCCGTTGGGCATCAGAGAGCACCATGGGGTCGTCGAATTAGGCGTCATCGGCAACGCTCGCGTAGCCCTGCGGCTTTACACCAGGACAACGTCTCGCTCACGAGAATGCGTGACGTGCGAGTAGCTCGGCTGCCATTGGCAGGGGTTTCCGTCCTGGCGCTCTTCGCGGCCGCATCAGTCACCGGTGCGCTCGCCGGCACCGCGGCGAGCATCACGCCCGGCGGAAAGATGGTTGTCGTGAAGAGCGGTCATTGGGCAAGGATCGCCTGGACGTTCAGTGCGAGCGATACGGCTGACGGCCACGTTTGCTTGTTCTTGACGCTGCCCGCGCAACGAGCCGGTGGCAGCTCCTGTGGCCTCGTTCGCCGTGCGCCGACCCGTGCGGGCGGTTCTTACGGTGTGGCCTTCACGTCCGGCTACCAGGGCGTTTCGTACGACATCGGAGCGGTGCTCTCGACCGCGCGCACGGTCGAGGTCACGCTCTCGAATGGCAGCGTCATCAAAACGCCAACCATCCACCCGCCACGAGGTCTTGCCGGCAATCTCGACTTCTTTGCGGTCGAGCGACCTTGCGCCGCCTTCGAGACGTCAATCGTCGCTCGGGATGCAGCCGGTCAGGTCGTCGCGACGTGGACAGCGTCCCGAGCGCGCAACGCGCGGCACCCCGACTGCTGAGAGCTGTCTTCAGATCCTTTTCAGGCGTGATTCGCGAACGCCCTCAGGGCTCTCCCGACCGGAGAGCGCCAACACGCTCGGACGCCACACGCTTGGTCTCGTTCACCGGAGGCCGGGAGGTCGGCTTCACCTGGAAAAGTGCGGGATCACCTGGCCGGCGAACAGCTCCTGATTCTTGATCGCCATCCAGTGCGGCGCGCCGCCCGCGTTCACGGTGATGCCGATCTCCTGGATCCCCTCGCAGACCTTCAGGGTTTCCTCGATCCGCGCGACGATCTCGGCCGGAGTCCCGACCCAGACGTAGTCGTCCTCGATCAGCTTGTCATAGGGGATCTCGGTGAGGCCCTCCATGATCCCTGCGGCGTAGAACCCGTAGCCCGCCTTGTTCAGATCGTCGGTCGGTGGCTTCGGCCACTCGGTGAGGGGCGAGGCGTTGCCGTCGATGAAACCCTTGATCCAGCTGCGCGCCTCGCGGTGCGCGGTCTCGGCGTCCTCGTCCAGGTGGCAGGCGTGGATCCAGACGATGTCAGGTTCGGTCCCGTGTTCGGCACACGACTCGCGATACAGGTCCATCTGGGTCTCGAGCGCGGCGTACGGGAGGAGCGGAGGCACGGCGACACCCCAGCCGTGCTCGGCTGCGAGCGTGTACGTACGGTCGGAGGTCCCGCCGAGATAGACGCGGTACTTGCGGTCAGAGAAAGGGACGACGTGCGAGTCGGACACGTTGAAGTATGCGCCCTCATGAGAGAACCGCTCGTTCGCGAGCGCCTCCAGGAGCAGATCAACGGCCTCCTCATACTTCGGGCGCGCGTCCTCGTCGAGCGGCATGCCGGCAGGGACCGGCAGCCACCCGTGACCACGTCCAACGCCCCATTCGTAGCGGCCGCCCGTGAGGATGTCGGTTGCGTTGATCACGCTCGCGAGGACCATCGGGTTGTGGTACGGGAGTGCGTGGAGCATCGTCCGGAATCGGATGTCGCGCGTGCGCTGCGCAGCTGCGCTGAACAGTGCTGTCGGGTTGGTCGAGACCGAGAACTTGGGAAAGAAGAAGTGCTCGATCACCGCGTATGCGTAGAAGCCGAGACGATCGGCGTTGACGATCTGCTCGAGCACCTCTCCGTAGAGCTGCTCGGCGTCCTTTCCGGGATGGAGCTGGAGCTCGGAATACAGGCTGAAGCGCATGCGCATACCTCGTCCTCTCGTGATCGTCGTGGCCATGGATCATCAGGCCCGAACGGCCGGCATGTCAACCGACCGGTGCTCAGACGTTGAGAGGCACCGCTCTGGCTGAGCACGTGGTCAAGATTCGTGCCCGAACGCTCGCGCAGCCGCGTGTTCTTGAGCTCGCCCTAGCTGGAGCCGCCGGCCGCTCCGTTCAGGTGGCATGGCCGGACTGCTGCACAAGCGACTTGCCTTGTGCGTGAGACGCATTTCGTTGCTTTCGCGAACGGTCGGAGGGGTTGGAAAGAGCAGCGCCTGCGTGAAGCCACCTCAGGCGGGCTGCCACAACTCGATGCGATTCCCCTCTGGATCGGTGACCCAGCCGAATCGACCGACGCCCTCCATCTCCTGCGTCTCTTCGGCGACGTCCGCTCCCCTCGCGTGCAACTGCGCGAGCATCGCATCCAGGTCGCGGACGCGGAAGTTGAGCATGGTTTGCTGGGCACGGGCCCCGAAGTAGTCGGTCTCCGGCTCGAACGTCGCGAAGACCGTCGGCCCGGCGCCCTGGAGCCACAGGCCGTTCTCGTCGGCGTCCAGGCCCAGGCAATTGCGATACCACGCGCCCAGGGCCGCCGGGTCGGCGGCCCGCATGAAGTATCCACCGATTCCGAGCACACGTTCCACGCCGTTATCTTGTCAAGACGGCGCCCCAATCCGGGAACTCGTACGCCTCGACGACTGACCCGGATCGCGGCCCGAGTGTCCGCGCCGGAGACGCGACGGGCGGTACGGTGCTCCTGATGGCGACCGGGCCGCACTATCGCAAGCCGGACTGGTTCACCCGCAACGTGTTCAACCGCGCGGTGGCCTTGCTCACCCGGCTCGGGATCAGCGTTGCCGGGTCGCGGATTCTCGAGGTGGCCGGCCGCAAGAGCGGAGAGCCCAGGCGGACCCCGGTCAACGTGCTCCCGTTCGACGGGAATCGCTACCTCGTGGCGCCGCGCGGGCACACGCAGTGGGTGCGCAACCTTCGCGTCGCCGGCCGCGGGAAGCTGCTGATCGGGCGGCGGAGCGAGCCGTTCTCGGCGCTCGAGGTCGCGGACGCCGAGAAGGAGCCGATCCTGCGCGAGTACCTGCGTCGATGGAAATGGGAGGTCGGGCAGTTCTTCGACGGCGTCGGGGCCGACTCGCCTCACGACGAGCTCGCGCGGATTGCGGCCGACCACCCGGTGTTCCGCATCGAGACCCAGGCGGGCGGGCCCGGACCTCGATCCACGTAACCCCTCCTGATCGCAGCCGTCGCGACGAGGGCCTGGCGGAGGCCGCCACCCGCCGCTCTCGATTCCGGCGCTGGGCCCGTCCGACCGCCGGATCGCCGACTCACCCCGCGTCGGAATAATCGATCGATGCGCGCGCCCCGGATGCTCGTACCGTTGCGGATTCGCGACTTCGCGCTGCTCTGGACAGGGATGACGGTCTCGCTCATCGGCGACGGGATCCTGCTCGTCGCGCTCGCGTGGCAGTCCTACGAGCTGTCGGGCTCGCCGTCGACGCTCGGCTGGATCGCGGCGGCCTACACGCTTCCGATGGCGGTCGTTCTGCTCGGCGGAGGTGTGCTGACCGATCGCTTCGAGCGCCGGAAGCTGATGATCGTCGCCGATCTGATCCGTGTCGTGTCGGTCGGCACGATGGGCGCACTCGCCGTCTCGCACCAGCTCGGGCTCTGGGAGCTCGGAGTGCTTGCGGCGTTCACCGGAGTCGGCGACGCGCTCTTCGCGCCGGCGTTCGGCTCGATCGTGCCGGAGATCGTTCCGAACGAACTGCTCGTAGAGGCGAACTCGCTCGACCAGTTCGTGCGGCCGGTATCGAACGTGATCGGACCCGCGATCGCCGGGATCCTGATCGCAAGCGCCGGCGTGGGAACGGCATTCGTCGCGGACGCCGCCACGTTCCTCGTCTCCACCGTGACCGCATTCGCGCTCACGCCGCGCCCGTTCCACCATCTCGAGGAGCGCTCGGCCAAGCGCGAGTTGCGCGAGGGGTTCGCGTTCGTCCGGGCACGGAAGTGGCTCTGGGCGACACTGCTCATCTCGGCGATCATCATGGTCGGGCCGGCGGCGCGGTACGTGCTGCTCCCCGACCTCGTCAAGAACAACCTGCACGCCTCCGCGGGTGCACTCGGCTTCGTGTACGGGGCGGCCGCGGTCGGATCGATCATCGGGGCCGTCGCCTACGGCCAGATCGGGCTGACGAGGCGATACGTGCTGCTCATGTACGCGAGCTGGGCGGTCGGCCTGCTCGTGATCGCGGGCTACGGGATCGCCGGGAGCGTCGCGCAGCTGCTCGCGCTCGGCCTCGTCGGGGGGTTCGGTCTCGCCTACGGTCAGGCGACCTGGGGGACGATGATCCACAGGCTCGTGCCGCGCGAGGTGCTCGGCCGTGTGACGAGCCTCGACTGGCTCTTCGCAACGAGCCTGATGCCGATGTGGTTCGTCGCGATCGGCTTCGTCGCCGACAGCGTCGGCGTGCGGGCGACCCTCGTCGTCGGAGGGCTCGTCGGCGGGCTCGTGACGCTGCTCTTCCCCTTCGCGATGCCCGGGTCCGGGAGCCCGAGCACGATCCCGCCGCCTTCGGCAAGCCCCTCGCAGAGCCCCGGCTGGCACCGCGAGCATCTGACATCTAGCCTTCCGTCATGGACTCGACCCCGGCGATCACGTGGACGGTCGTCGTGATCGGCCTCCTGCCGATCGCGGGAAAGGCGATCTCCGTGGTCGTCGGGCTCTTCCGCCGGCCGGGCTGAGACGACCGTTCGAGCCCGAGGGCTCGGCGAAAGGAGCCACACGATGGAGAAGCGACTGGTCACGCGCTACGCGATGCAGTCCCAAGAGGCGGCAGACGAAAATCAGCGACGGATCGAAGGCGTGTTCGCCGAGCTCGAGGAGGCAAAGCCGGAGACGGTGAGCTACATCGTCCTGCGGCTCGCCGACGACTCGTTCCTGCACGTCTCGTTTCACGACCATCCGGAGGACGAGGTGAATCCGATCGCCTCCGCGGCGGCGTTCGCGCACTTCCAGGACGGCCATGCCGACCGGCGCGAGGGCCCCGTCGAACAGCAGACAGCAACGCTCGTCGGCGCGTACATCACGACGATCGCGTGAGCTCGGTCGGGAGGGAAGCTAGCGGCGCGAGAAGAGCGGCACGAAGACGTGCGCGAGCGGCCCGATCGAGACCAGATAGATGACGGTGACGACGCCGACCGTCCCACCGAGCAGCCAGCCGAGCACGAGCACCGTCGCCTCGATCGCCGTGCGGACGAGCCGGATCGACCAGCCCGTCCGGCGCGAGATGCCGGTCATCAGGCCGTCGCGCGGGCCCGGGCCGAGCCCGGCGCCGATGTAGAGGCCGGTCGCGACCCCACTGAGGACGACCCCGAGGAGGCAGCACCCCCAGCGAAGCAACTCGCCGTGGATCTCGGGCACGAGCCAGAGCACGACGTCGATCGAGCCGCCGACCACGATCGCATTGCTGATCGTCCCCCAGCCCGGCCGCTCGCCGAGCGGGATCCAGAAGACGAGCACCGCGAGCCCGACGAGGATCGCCCAGGTGCCGATCGCAATCCCGGTCTGGTTCGCGAGACCCTGATGCAGCACGTCCCACGGCACGAGCCCGTGCCGGCCGAGCACCATCAGCGACGAGCTCAGGCCGTAGATCACGAGACCGGCGTAGAGCTGCACGAAGCGGCCTCGAAGATTGTCCCGGGGCAACTCGAGCGCCAGCCCGGCGAGCCGCTCCCTCGCAGAGACACTCATCCGCGCGGGGTCAGATCGAGAGTTCCGGCGCGGTCAGCGCGCCCTGCTCGGCGTCGCCGGTATTGAGCGTTCCGGCCGGCTCGATCAGAAGCAGCTCGACCTCCTCGTCCGCGCGCGGGCAGTGCTCGACGCCGCGCGGGACGACGAAGAGCTCTCCCGGCTCGAGCACGAGCTCGCGGTCGCGGAGCTGGATCGTGAGCCTGCCCTTCAGGACGAGGAAGAAGTCGTCGGTCTCAGCGTGCGAGTGCCAGACGAAGTCGCCCTTGACCTTCACGACCATGACCTTGTAGTCGTTCAGGGCCGCGACTGTGCGCGGCCGGAACGGCTCGTCGAACGTCGCGAGGGCGGCCGCGAGATTGACCTTGTCCTCCACGCCACGAACGGTACCCGTGGGGATCCGCCCGCCCTGGACTGATCACCGCTCGAATCAGCCTGGTCCCGAAGGGCATACTTGACCCGCTCCTCGAACCGCGGGTACCGCCCGACTTGCAGGGACTTGAAGGGGCGATACCTGACCCCGCTCCTCGAACCGCGGGTACCGCCCGACTTGCAGGGACTTCGGTGTTGCCTGCGAGTCGGATTTCACAGTTTCGTTCCAGCGCTGTCTCACTTCTGAGGCAGTGCCTGACCCCGCCCGCGCGCGGTTCGCGGCCCCGCGGCCTCACCAAGCCCGACCGAGCAGGGCCGCTGCGCCCTGTCAGCCGGCGTCGTCTGGCTGGGAACGCAGCGTCGCGCCCGTCTCGATCTCGTTCCTGAGCTGCTCCAGGCAGAGCTCGTCCTGCAGCGTCGCACCGCTTCCGGGGTTCGGCACCGGGTCGATCAGCAGTGTCCGGCCGTCGTCGGCGGCGATCACGTTCGAGCCGTTGACGTCGCCGTGCGGGAGCGACTTGGCATGGAGCTTCCCGATGGTCGCAGTGACGAGGACGAGCTGCCGCCTCGCCTCCTCGATCATCCCGAACGAGATCAGCGAGCTCAGCGTCTCGCCGCTCACGAACTCGAGGATGTAGCCCGCGAACTCTCCCTCCGGGTTGCTCACCCGCGCCGCCGGCATCGGAATGTGCGCCGGGACCACGCGATGCATCGCCATCAGCCGCTCGAACTGCAAGCCGAGGTGCTCGGACTTGAGCACCGAGCGAATTCCCGAGTCGGCCGACGGCGCGAATCGGGGCCAGCAGTACTTGAGGATCACGTCCTCGGGGGAGAAGCCCTGCTCGCGCAGCGCCTCCCGGAGCTCGGCGCCGTCGGAGACGACGATGTCCGTGTAGAAGATCGGCCGCCGAACCTGGGGCCCCGCTCCCGATCGACTCGCTCTGCGCAGCAGGCTCACGGCCTCAGTCTAGGCGGGTCGATCTCGCGGTCGCCGGCGTCGCGAGCCGCCGGCTAGCTCGAGGGCTGCTTCGTCACCTTCGGCACCTGCGGCGTGAGCCCGCCGTGAATGTAGAGCCAGTAGGTCGTGGCACGACCGGACGGGCAGCAGTCGCTGTCGTGCGGCCCGTAGAAGTACTCGGTGGCGATCACCGCTCCGAGGGCGACCTTGGCGGTGATGAGCGACACGTGCACGCCCTTCGCCACCGGATGCCGCGGGGTCACGATCCCGATTACCCCGAGCTTCGAGCCGGTCAGCCCGTAGACGACCCGCGCGAAGGCGAGCTGCGAGGCCGCGGTGCCGCCGGCGGTCGAGCAGATCACCCCGAGCGCTGCGACATCCTGGCCGCTCCCGCTGAGATCGCCGAAAACGGGCGGCTCGGTCGAGACGCTGACCCGCCCCCATCTCGCCGACGAGACGACAGCCTGGCCGCCTTGCAGGTGGATCGGCGCCTTCGCCTCGCATACCGAGCCGGGCAGGGTCACCGTCTTCCACGAAACCGTGTGGATGCTCGGGGCGGCGGCCAGAGCCGCCGTGCACGCTGTCGCCGAGAGCACGACGCCGAGCACCAGCGAGAGCGGGAGACGGGTGGAGACCGGGCGCACGCCCGGGATACTCGCAGGGGCGGGTCAACCCGTGTGTTAAGGCGTATCGATCCACCCCAGCTGACATCCGTCCCCGGTTTCGTCTACCGTAAAAGGCGGCGCTACGAGGTGCCGTGACCGCTACGAGGCGGAGTCCGGCCTCGACTTGACTGTGAACGGCGCCGACCTCCGCCTCCGACAGGAGGTGACGATGGCTCCAAGGAAGAAGGTCGATGTCGTCGAGCAGCCGCCGGAGCTGCCGATGCCCGGGTACGACGAGATCGCCGTCCGGGCCTACGAGATCCACGAGGCCGGCGGGGGCGAAGGACCGCTCGACGACTGGCTTCGCGCCGAGCGCGAGTTGAAGGGCGAGCTGCAGTTCGCCGCCTGAGCGGATGGCGTCGGGGCGCGGCGCGGGGCGCGCCGCGCCCCGCCTGCTCTTCTCAGGCCCGGGGCTTGCGGTTCGGCAGGTGGATGGCCCGACCGAGCGCGACGAGACCGGCTTCCTTGATCGCCTCGGACAATGTCGGATGCGGAGCCATCCCGTCGGCGACCGTCTCCACCGTCGACTCGGCGTCGAGCGCGACCACGCCGGCCTCGATCAGATCCGTCGCATGCGGGCCGACGATCACGAGGCCGAGCAGCTCGCCGTAGCGCGTCTCGTGGATCGACTTGACGAAGCCGACCGTCTCGTCCTGCATCACCGCGCGCGCGTTCGCGATCCAGGGGAACCGGCCGACCGCCACGGCGTCGCCGTGGGCCTCGCGTGCCTGCGCCTCGGTCAGCCCGACACCGGCCACCTCCGGGTCCGTGTAGATCGGCCGCGGTACCGCCGGCTCGCCGACAGCCGCATCGTGGCCGCAGGCGTTCTCCGCGGCGACCTCGCCCTCGCGGAAGGCGGTGTGCGCGAGCTGCCAGTAGCCGGCGCAGTCGCCGACCGCATAGATGTGCGGCACCGAGGTGCGGCGTGCATCGTCGGCGCCGATCCCCTTGCGCGTATCGAAGGAGACGCCCGCAGCCTCGAGCCCGATCCGGGAGACGAGCGGCGCGCGGCCGACGGCGACGAGCATCAGCTCGGCCGAGACGCTCTCGCCTTCGCCGAACTGGACGTTCAGCACGCCGCCGCTCTCCTCGATCGCGGTGCACTGCTTGCCGAGCTCGAGCGCGATGCCCTTCGTCTTGTAGGACTTGGCGAGCTCCTTCGAGGCGTCCTCGTCCTCGGTCGGGAGCAGGCGGTCGAGCATCTCGATCACCGTGACTTCGCTTCCGAACGTCTTGAAGATCGATGCGAACTCGCAGCCGATGATCCCACCGCCGAGAATCACGAGGCGTTTCGGCACCTCCGTCTGCGCGAGCAGGCCGGTCGAGTCGATGCAGAGCTTCGAGTCGAGGCCGGGGATCGGCGGGCGGATCGGGAACGAGCCGGTCGCGATGATCGCCGAGTCGAAGTCGACGTCCTCTCCGCCCTCGACCGCGATCGTGTTCGGCCCGGTGAACGAGCCCGCCGCGCACCCATTCGACGCCGTTCGCCTTGAAGAGGGAGGCGATCCCCCCGGTCATCTGCGCGACGACGCCGTCCTTCCACTTGCCGGCCGCGATGAAGTCGAGCTCGGGATCGTCGACCACCACGCCGAGCTTCTCGAAGGAGTCGCGCGCCATGTTGAGGTAGTGCGCAGTCTGTACCCACGCCTTGGTGGGAATGCAGCCGACCCGCAGGCACGTGCCCCCGAGCTCGGGCGCCGCCTCGATGCAGACGACCTTGGCGCCGAGCTGCGCGGCGCGGATCGCGGCCGTGTACCCGCCTGGGCCCGCTCCGAGGACTGCGACATCGCACTTCATCGCGCCGATCGTATCGCGGGCACAATAGGCGCCAGTCGTGAAGCTCGAAGGCATCCACCATGTGACGTGCATCACGGGCGACGCCCCGGCCAACGTCGAGTTCTACGCCGGCACGCTCGGGCTGCGTCTCGTGAAGAAGACGGTGAACCAGGACGACCCCACCGTCTACCACCTGTTCTACGCAGACGAGACGGGCAACGCGGGCGCCGACATCACCTTCTTCGAGTACCCGGGCACGCCCCACGGGCGCGCCGGCGACGGGATGGTGCATCGCGTCGTCTTCCGCGTCGCCTCCGAGGAGGCGCTCGACTTCTGGGCCGAGCGCGCAGGCGGCGAGCGGCTCTACGGCTCGACGCTGATCCACGATCCGGAAGGACTCGAGCTCGAGCTCGTCGTCGACACCTCCGGCGACGACCCGCTGATCGCCGACCACCCGGAGGTCCCGCGCGAGCTTGCGCTGCGCGGGTTCGCGGGCGTGCGTGCCTACTCCTCGGACTACGGGCGCGAGCGCGATGTTCCTGTGGGGGCTCGGCTTCACGCCGGGATGGGAGTGCCGCGGCGAGAAGCGCGGCAGCTTCTACGTCTACGACGACGCGCCCGAGCGCCGCGGGATCCCGGGCGCCGGCACCGTCCACCACGTCGCATGGTCCTCGACGATCGCGGAGCACGAGGCCTGGCGCGCGAAGGTCGCCTCGATCGGCGGCCAGCCGACACCGGTGATCGACCGCTTCTACTTCCGCTCGATCTACTTCCGCGAGCCGAGCGGGGTGCTGTTCGAGATCGCGACGCTCGGGCCCGGGTTCACCTCCGACGAGCCGTCGAGACGCTCGGCGAGCATCTCTCGCTGCCTCCGAACTACGAGCGGCTCAGGAGCCAGCTCGAAGGGCGACTGACACCGCTTCCCGATCCGCGGCCGAGCCGGACGTGATCTTCACCGAGCGGCCTGCCTCGGGCGAGGCCGAGGGAGCGTTCGTCCTCGTCCACGGCCGGGGCGCAAGCGAATACGACCTCCTCGGGCTCTTCGACGCCCTCGACCCGGAACGCCGGCTCCACGGCTATTGCCCGCGCGGGCCGCTCTCGCTACCACCGGGCGGCGCGCACTGGTATGCCGTGCCGCGCGTGGGGTATCCCGATCCGGCGACCTTCGCCGAGGGCTACGCCGCGCTCGCCGGGTTCGTCGACTCGCTCCCGTACGAGCGCAAGCTGATCGGTGGGTTCTCGCAGGGCGCCGTGATGAGCCTCGCCGTCGGCCTCGGCGAAGGGCGCCCGCGGCCGCTCGCGGTGATCGGGCTCTCCGGCTTCGTCCCGACCGTGGAGGGCTGGCAGCTCGACGGAAGCCGGCCGTTTCCGCCGATCGCGGTGGCGCACGGAACCTACGACCCGGTGATCCCGATCGAGCTCGCACACCGCTCGGTGGCACAACTCGAGGCCGCGGGCGCCGAGGTCCTCTACCGCGAGTACCCAATCGACCACGCGATCGACCCGGCATTCGTTGCGGAGCTCGTGCCTTGGATCGCGGCGGCGCTGGACTAGCCGGTGCCGCCGGCCACGCAGCGGCCGACCCAGGTGGGGCCGCAACACCGCACTAGAGCGTCCGGCGCAGCGTGAGGGTCTTTCCCTCCTCGCGCACCTGCTCGAAGCCGATCCCGAGAAAATGCCGCTCGTCCGGATCGCCGCGCTCCACCGAGACCGAGATCGCCGCGTAGCCGTCCGCTGCTGCACGTTCGAGCAACGCGGTCGCAAGCTGCGTCCCGATTCCCTCGTGCTGCCTCGTCGGAACGACGACGATCGTCATCTCGGGGGTCTCCTCGTCGAGGTAGCCGTACCCCCGCAAGGTGTCCGAGAACAGCCGGTACCACGCGGCACCGACCGAGTGGCCGGCGTCCATCGCAATCAGCGCCGTGTCGCCCTTGCGCCCCCAGGCATCGACGTAGCGCGAGAGCGAGATGTCGGTGTCGAACGCGTTGACGTGCCAGTTGTAGGCGAAACCGAGAAGCGACCGCAGGAACGGGACGTCCAGCTTGTCACCCCTCCGGACGATGACACCCGAGGTCATCCAGCTACCGAGGCTTTCGGCTCTCGCAGTTCCCACACTGCCTATGACGACGGGAAACGCGGATGTGATTGCTCCTAGAGCGCGAGCGCAGGATCTTCGAGAAACGTCTTTACGGTACGCAGGAAGTCTGCCGCCGGCGCACCGTCGACCGCACGATGGTCGAAGGTGGCGGTGACGGTCATCATCGGTCGCACCACGACCTCGCCGCCGAGGGCAACAGGCCGGTCCTCGGTCGCGCCGACCGCAAGGATCGCGGCCTGCGGCGGGTTCAGGATCGCCGAGAACTGCTCGACACCGAACATCCCGAGGTTGGAGATCGTGAAGGTCCCGCCGTCGAGATCTGCCAGCTGAAGCGACCCGGCCCGGGCACGCTCGACGAGCCCGGCGCGACCCGCGGCGACCTCGGCGAGCGACAGCCGCTCGACCGCGCGGATCACCGGCACGACGAGCCCGTGCGGCGCAGCGACTGCGATCCCGATGTTCACGGTGGGAAACGCAGGAGCGCCTCCTCGGTGAACTGCACGTTCACGTCGGGATGACGCTGGAGCGCACTCGCGCAGACCCGGGCGAGTAGATCGGTGACGGTGACGCGGAGATCAGGGTTGAGCTCGCGCGAGCGTGCGACGAGCGCGTTTGCGTGGGTCATGTCCATCGAGACGGTGAGCTGGAACACGGGAACCTGCGAGGCCTCGGTCAGACGCCGCGCGATCGTGCGGCGGATGCTCGTGAGCGGCACCGACTCGACCTCGGCAGGCAGGTGCGGGACGGTCGCGGACGGTGCGACCTCGGCCGGAGCGGGGGCGCCGCGTTCGACGTCTTCGGCGAGGATCCGCCCGTCGGGGCCGGTTCCGGTGAGCAGGCCCAGATCGATCCCGCGTTCGCGGGCGATCCGGCGCGCCAGCGGTGAGGCCTTGACCCGTCCGCCTGCCTGTTCGCGGGCTCCGTTGATCACGCTGCGGAACTCCGTCGTCGAGGTGTCGGCGGAGACGGTCTCCGCCACCTCGGGCGCCGTCGGCTCCGACGCCTCCGACTCGGCGGGCTCGGCCGGCTGGACCGCCTCGCCGGGCTCGCCGATGAAGGCGATCGTCGCCCCCACCGGAACCTCTCCGGCCGAGACCGAGATGCGGAGCAGCACGCCGCTCGCCTCCGCCTCGACTTCCTGGGTCGCCTTGTCGGTGTCCACTTCGAAGAGCGGCTCGCCCTTCTCGACAGTGTCACCCTCGGCCTTCAGCCACTTGACGATCGTGCCGGTCTCCATCCCCTGCCCGAGCCGCGGGAGTATGACGTTTCTCGCCATCAGCCCCGCGCGACGGTCTTCCGGATCGCGGCGAGCACCTCGGGCGGGCCCGGAACGACGAACTTCTCCATCGGCGGCGCGAACGGGATCGGCGTGAACGGCGCGCCGACGCGCTCGATCGGGGCGTCCAGCCAGTCGAAGGCCTTCTCCTGGAGCATCGCGGCGACCTCGGCCCCGAAGCCCATCCGCGTGACCGCCTCGTGGGCGACAACGGCACGGTTCGTCTTCTTCACCGACGCGACGAGCGTCTCCTCGTCGAGGGGCTGAAGCGTGAGCGGATCGACGATCTCGACCGAGATCCCCTCCGCCTCGGCCTGCTCGGCGGCCTCGAGCGCGCGATGGACGAGCGGCCCCAGCGCGATCACGGTCACGTCCGTGCCCTCGCGAATCACGCGCGCCCTGCCGAGCGGCACCGGCTCCAGCTTCTCAGGCACCTCGCCCTTGACCGGATAGAGCAGGCGGTGCTCGAAGAAGATCACCGGGTTGTCGTCGTAGATCGCCGACCAGAGCAGCCCGCGCGCGTCGGCCGGCGTCGACGGATATGCGACCTTCAGGCCGGGAACGTGCACGAGCCAGGCCTCGAGCTGCTGTGCGTGCTGCGCGCCCGGCGACCAGCCGGCGCCGCCCTGGGTACGGATCGTCAGCGGCACCTTGAGCTGCCCGCCCGACATGTAGCGGTGCTTGGCCGCCTGGTTCACGATCTGCTCGAGCGAGAGCGTGAGGAAGTCCTCGTACATGATCTCGACGACGGGCCGCATGCCCTGCATCGCGGCCCCGATCCCGGCACCGACGATCGCCATCTCGGAGATCGGGGTGTTGCGGACCCGCTCGGCGCCGAACTCCTCGTAGAGCCCCTGGGTCACGCCCATCGAGCCGCCCATCTCGGCAATGTCCTCGCCCATCAGGAACACGTCCTCGTCGGCGCGCATCGCGGTTGCGAGCGCGTCGTTCACCGCCTCTCTGTATTGCATGACGGGCATTACCGCATGACCGCCATCAGGCGTAGATGTTCTTCAGGGCGTCTTCGGGCTGCGGATCGGTGCCGTTCCGTGCGAACTCCACTGCGGCCTCGACGATCTCGTGCACCTCGTCCTCGAGCGCCTGCCAGTCGTCGGGGGAGACCTCGAGCTTCTGGCGCAGACGCACGATCGGGTCGCGTCCCGCGGCCTCGTCGCTGTCTTCCTTCGAGCGGTAGACCTGCGCGTCGCCGATGTAGTGGCCGTGCATGCGGTAGGTCTCGATGTCGAGGAACACGGGACCTGCGCCGGAGCGCACGTAGTCGAGCGCCTCGCTCGCCTTCTCGTAGACCTTCTCGACGTCCTGGCCGTCGACCTTGATCGAGTGCATGTCATAGGCGAGTGCGCGCTTCGACATGTCGTTCCAGACCGGCGAGTGCTGCCAGCCCGGTGTCGATTCGGCCCATTCGTTGTTCTCGCAGACAAAGAGCGTGCGCGTGTTCCAGAGCTGGGCCAGGTTCAGGGACTCGTGGAAGGTGCCCGTGTTCGTGGCGCCGTCGCCGAAGAACGCGACCGCGACCCGCGGCTCGTCGCGCAGCTTGAACGCAAGCCCGGCACCGACGAGCGAGGGGATGCCCCCGCCGACGACCGCGTTCGCGCCGAGATTGCCGCGCTCGATGTCGTAGAGGTGCATCGAGCCGCCGTAGCCGTGCGAGCAGCCTTCGAGCTTCCCGTAGAGCTCCGCCATCAGCGCATTCGGGTGCGTCCCGCGCGCGAGCGTGTGGCCATGGGCGCGGTGGGTCGAGCCGAAGACGTCACCGTCCTCCATTGCCGCGCACACGCCGACCTCCGCCGCTTCCTGGCCGATCGCGACGTGCAGGAACCCGGCCAGATCGCCCGCTCGGAAGCGCTCCTCGACCTTCTCCTCGAAACGCCTGATCAGGAGCATCTCGCGAAGGAAGTCGCGGAGCCGGTCCTCGGACAGGGCGCGCTTCTTCTCGACCTTCGCCATGGCTTTGAGTGTACGTTCTGGGCGGATGGCACTCGCGAAGGACTGGCAGGACCAGGAGGCGGAGCTCCCGGCGGGATGGGTCGACGCGAGCGTCGGTCTCACGCTCGAGGACGCCGCTCACACCGACCGCGCGATCGCGCTGCTGGCGCCGCTCCAGCCGGTTCGCTCCGGGCGTGACGCGATCTCGCTGCGGATCGTCCGGGCGGGCACGGGGCCGGGAGCCGAGGCTCTGCGCCGCGGGCTCGGGCGCCTCGACGCCGAGCGGCTCCACGGAGTGCTCGTGGATCGGCACGGTCGAGGAGCGGACGGCCGAAGCCGAGGCACCCCCTGCACCGAGCCTGCCTGCATCGTGGGACGCGGCGCTCGCGACGGTGCCTTCCGACTGGAGCGACCTCCTCGGCGAGGTGGAGCTCGACTCCTCCGACTACCTCGAGCCGGGCGCGCTGAACATGGCGCCGATCAATCCCCGGCGAATCGGCGATACGCTCCGGCTTCAGTTCCGCAGCGCGAGCCGCTTCGGTTACGGCGCCTCGCCGGGCATGGTCCGCCGCTGCCTCGAGCGGTGCGACGCTGCCGGGATGACGGGTCGGGTCACCGTCCTGCGCGTGCTCTCCGACACCCATCCCGTCGGGACGCAGGGGCCCGTCTGGCAGATCGACGGCCGGATGGTCTAGCGCTGCTCGGCGCCGAAGCGCTCGGCGAGGAGCTTCACGATCTTCGTACGGAGCCGGGTGGCGTCCTCCTCGGCGAGCGTGCGCTCGGCCGACTGGTAGGCGACCGAGAACGCAACCGACTTGCGGCCTTCACCCACCTGATCGCCTCGGTAGACGTCGAACACCCGGATCTCGCGGAGCTCCTCCCCGGCGGCCTCGCGCGCCGCGGCGACGAGCGCCCCGGCCGGGACGTCCTCGGCGACGGCGACGGCGATGTCCTGGCGGATCGCGGGATAGGTGATCACGTCGCGGTAGGTGACGGGCTCGTGCGAGGCGGAGAAGAGTTCGCCCAGGTCGAGCTCGAAGGCGCCCCACTCGCCGTCGAGCTCGCGAGGATGGAGCTCGCCGAGAACGCCGGCGGGTGTCTTCGCGGCCTTGCCGGGGTGAAGCTGCGGGCTCGTCGTGCGCTCGAAGCTGGGCTCCGCCTTCAGCGCCGCGTAGAGCGTCTCGACGATTCCCTTGACGTGGAGGAAGCCGCCCTCGGCGATTCCGGCGACGCGAGGCCGTTCGTTCGGGAGCTCGCTGCCCGGCAGATAGACACGGGCGATCTCGAACAGGGCGATGTTCCTGGCTCCGGCGTCGATATTTCTGCGCGCAGCCTCGACGAGGCTCGGGATGAGGCTCGTGCGAAGAGCGGTGAGCTCCACCGAGATCGGCTCGGGGAGCTTCCACGCCGTCTCGTCGTCCGGGCGCAGGCTCGGCGTGTAGATCTCCGCGAATCCGAGCCCCGCGAGCGCATCCTCGACGCGGCGGCGGAGCTGCTGGTCGCGGCTGAGCAGGCCGTGCATCTCGCGGCGCGCGGGAAGGGTGAACGGAACGTCCTCGAGGCGGAAGCGCGCGATCTCCTCGATCACGTCGACCTCGCGCGTGATGTCGCGCGCGCGCCACGTGGGAACGACGACCTCGCCGCCTCCGCGCCGGTCGAAGCCGAGACGATCGAGGATCGCGTACTGGCGATCCGGAGCCGTTTCGACGCCGATCAGTGCGTCGGCGCGCTCCGGCCGGAAGACGAGCTCCGGTCGTTTCGGGAGCTCACCCTGAACATCGCTCTCGGCAACCCATTCCGCACCGGTGAGCTGGAGCATGAGCGCGGTCGCAACCCCGGCGGCGTGGCCTGCGAGGTAGGGATCGACGCCTTTCTCCCAGCGGTTCGAGCCCTCCGTGCGCAGGTGCTGGCGCTCGGAGGTGCGGTAGATGCCGTACGGCTCGAAGTTGGCCGCCTCGAGAAGGACGGTTCTCGTGGCATCGCCGATCTCGGTCTCCTCGCCGCCCATGATCCCGGCGAGCGCAACGGCACGGTCGGCGTCGGCGATCACGAGGTCGTCGGCGGTGAGGGTGCGCTCGATGCTGTCGAGCGTCGTCAGCTTCTCGCCCGCTGCGGCGCGGCGGACGATGATCTGGGCGCCGTGCAGTGTCATGAAATCGAAGGCGTGGAGCGGGTTTCCGAGCGCGAGCATCACGTAGTTCGTGATGTCGACGACGTTCGAGATCGGCCGCTGCCCGGCAAGGAACAGCCGCGCACGCAGCCACTGCGGCGAGGGGGCGAGCTCGACGTTCTCGAACAGCCGCCCGACGTAGCGCGGGCAGCCTTCGAAGTCGTCGATGCGGACGGCCACCTGCCTCGCCGGGCCATGTCCAGGGGACTGTCCCTCGAGATCTCGGCAAGCGGCAGGTCATAGAGGGTCGCGACCTCCCGGGCGATGCCGTAGATGGACTGGAGATCCGGCCGGTTGCCGGTTGCCTCGACGAGGAGCACGTCGTCGGCGAGCGGCAGCAGGTCTGCGAGCGGCGTCCCCGGCTCCGCCTCGTGGAGCAGCATGATCCCGGCGTGGTCGGCGCCGAGGCCGATCTCGTCCTCCGCAAGGATCATCCCGTCCGAGACCTCGCCCCGCACCTCGCGCCGCTCGAGCGTGAGCCCGTTCGGGAGGGTCGCGCCCGGCAGCGCCACGCCGACCGTCGCGCCGACGCCGAAGTTCCAGGCTCCGCAGACGATCGACCGTGGCTCGGCCTCGCCGAGGTCGACCTTCGTGATCTGGAGCCGGTCGGCGTTCGGGTGCTTCTCGGCCTCGAGCACCTTGCCGACCTTGAAGAGCCCCAGGTTCCCGTCCTCGTCGGCGACACCGCGACGCTCGATCCCCTCGACCTCGGCAGTCGAGACCGACAGCCGCGCGGCGAGCTCGGCGAGCGGCATCTCGATCGGCACGTACTCGCGCAGCCAGGAGACGGGAACCCGCATCAGAACTGCCTCAGCACGCGGAGATCGCCTTCCCAGAGCGCGCGGATGTCGGGAATGTCGTGGCGCAGCTGCGCGGTGCGCTCGAGCCCGCAGCCGAACGCGAAGCCGCCCCACTCCTCGGGATCGAGGCCGACGTTCCGGAGCACTTCCGGGTCGACCATCCCGGCGCCGCCCATCTCGATCCAGCCCGAGAACTTGCAGGTGCGGCAGCCGGCGCCGTCGCAGATGCCGCACGACACGTCGGGCTCGATCGACGGCTCGGTGAACGGGAAGAAGTGCGTTCGGAAACGCACACGACGCGTCGGCCCGTAGAGCGCCCGCATCACGTGCAGCAGCGTCCCCTGCAGGTCGGCGAGCGTCAGGCCCTTGTCGACTGCGAGCCCTTCGAACTGATGGAAGATCGGGTAGCGCGTCGCGGTGATCGCATCGCGGCGGTAGACGCGGCCGATCGAGACCATGTAGATCGGCGGCGGCTTCTCCTCGAGGATGTGGATCTGGGAAGGGCTCGTCTCCGTCCGCAGGACATGCGTCTCGTCGAAGAAGAACGTGTCGCGCGGCGAGCGGGCCGAATGCGTCGGGAGGAAGTTGAGCTTGTCGAAGTTGTATTCGACGGTCTCGACCTCGCGGTCGTCGCGCACCTCGTAGCCGAGCCCGAGGAACGCGTCCTCGACCGCGCGGCGAACCTGGGTGATCGGGTGCAGATGCCCGAGCGGGAGCTCCTCGCCGGGGAGCGTGACGTCGATCACCTCTTCGCGGAGGCGCCGGTCGAGCTCCTCGCCCGCAAGCGCCTGCTCGCGGGCGGCGGCGGCCTCCTCGAGCCGCGTCCTGATCGTGTTCAGCCGCATCCCGGTCTCGCGGTCGCGCACGCCGCGCAGGCCGAGTGCGAGCGGGCTCTTGCGGCCGAGGTACTCGATCCGGGCGTCCTCGATCGTGTCGAGGCCCGCGGCGGCGAAGGCCTTCTCGGCCTCGTCCCTGTAGCTCTCCCAGTTGATCTCTTCCGTCATTCGTTCTCCAGTTTCGTGCGGGCGGCGGTTGGAGGCGCCCCGGTCAGAGAACGCGAGGTCAGACGGCGCGGGCCGCTGCCCCGGCTTCCGGCCGGGGCGGGGTAAACACGGGGCACGCGAGCACTGCGGTCACGCCAGGCAGCATAGCGGCATGTCCGCCTACGACAGGATCGCCCGCCTCTACGACCCGTGGTCGCTGAGCGTGACAGAGGACGTCTCGTTCTACGTGGAGCGGGCGCGCCGCTCGGGCGGCCCGGTGGTCGAGCTCGGGGTGGGCACGGGCCGGATCGCAATCCCGGTCGCCGCCGAGGGGATCCGGGTGATCGGAGTCGATCTCTCCGAGGGAATGCTCGAGGTGGCGCGGGAGCAGGCGGCGCTCGCCGGGGTTGGCGTCGGGCCCGGTCTCGAGCTCGACCTTCGCTACGGCGACTTCCGGGATCCCCCGGTCGAAGAGACGGTGCCGCTCGTCATCATTCCCTTCCGCTCGCTCCTCCACATGCAGACCGACGAGGATCGCCGTTCGGTGCTCCGCTCGGTGCTGCGAATGCTCGAACCGGACGGCACGTTCATCTTCGACGTCTTCTGCCCCGGTCCCGAGGACGTCTCGCAGACGCACGGCCGCTGGCTCGAGCGCGAGCCGGGGATCTTCGAGCGGGCCGACTGGGACGAGCGACGCCGCACGCTGATCCTGCGCGTGCGAGGCCGGGGAGCCGAGTCAGAGCTCTCGCTCGCCTGGCTCCCGATCCCCGAGTGGCGCGAGCTCCTCGGCGCCGAGGGGTTCGTCGTCGACGGCCTCTACGGCTGGTTCGACGGCACGGCGTGGAACGACCACGAGGACGCGGTCTGGGTCTGCCGCAGACGTGGCTGAAAGAACGGATTGCGCCCCACTCCGACTTCCGGCAGCCTCCGATCGTGGACATCGACGACCGTGACCTGCAAACTCTGTTCGAGGCGTTGTTCGACATCAAGGACAACGTCGAGCACATTCTGGAGCTATTGGAGGACGACGATGAAGAAGAGGAAGACAACTCCTGAGGAACGTGCGGCGCGGAAGGTAAGGCACGAGCGGACGATGAGCATGCTCCGCGAGCGGATCGACTTCTACGAGGCGAAGATCAAGGCGAAGGAGCAGGCGCCGTAACTGAGGCGTTCTGCCGACGCCATTCGTAGAGCGCCACCGCACCGGCGGCGGCGACGTTGAGCGACTCCGATTCGATCGGGATGCGAGCCTCGAGATCGGGCCCGAGACCTTCCGGCAGCCCTTCTCGCTCGGCACCGAGCAGGAACACCACTTCGCCCGCTAGTTCGCATTCGCCGAGCGGCATCCCGCCGCGAGCCACGAGCGCGACGCGCCTCGTCCCAGTGCCGTGCACGTCGTAGGGCACCAGCGGCACCCGCCAGATCGCTCCGGCCGAAGCGCGAAGGGCCTTTGGGCCGGTCGGATCGGCGCAGCCCTCCGAGAGGGCGACCGCAGCACCGAAAGCATCGGCGGTGCGAATCAGCGTTCCCACGTTGCCCGGATCAGCGACCCGCCAGAGCGCGAGCGTCGCCGGCCGGGCCTCGGCCGCAGGCAGGTCCGCGCGGCGATACACGCCGATCACGCGCGGCGGATGCGCGGCTGTCGAGACCTCCGCCAGCAGGCTCGCGCTCGACGTTCTCGCCCGCCACGAGCAGCTCGACCGGCTCTGCCGTCGCCGCCTCGACGAGATCCTCGCCCTCGCAGACGAAGAGACCGAGCTTCTCGCGCCAGCGCCGCTCGCGCAGCTTGCGCACGAGCTTCAGCTTCTCGTTGTCGCGGGAGACGATCACCCGCGGCGAAAGCTACTGGGGGAGAGCGGCCTTCGCCTGCTCGGCGAGCTTCCCGAACTGCTCGGGATCGTGCACCGCGAGATCGGCGAGCACCTTGCGGTCGAGCTCGACCTCGGCAGCTTCAGACCGGAGATGAACTGGTTGTAGGAGAGGCCGTGCAGCCGGGCGCCGGCGTTGATCCGCGTGATCCAGAGGCGGCGGAACATCCGCTTGCGGTTCTTGCGGTCGCGGTAGGCGTAGGTGAGCGAGTGCTCGACCTGCTCCTTGGCGTAGGTGTAGTTGGTGCTCTTGAGGCCCCAGTACCCCTTCGCCTGCTCGAGAACCTTGCGCCGCTTCTTACGGGCGTGAACCGATCTCTTGACCCGTGCCATTAAGAATCGCCCGCCATCAGCGACTGCGCTTCCCGATCCCGAGCATCCTGCGCACGGTCCTGTCGTTCGCCTCGGCGACCGGCTGGTCCTTACTGAACGCCCGCTTCCGCTTCGGCGACTTGTGCTCCAGGTTGTGGCTCTGGCCCGCCTTCCGACGCAGGATCTTTCCCGTTCCGGTCACCTTGAACTTCTTCTTGGCTCCCGAGTTCCTCTTCTGTTTCGGCATCTTCTTTCTTCACTCCCGCGTTTTTCGTCGGTGCCATCACCATCGTCATGTTGCGGCCCTCGAGGAGCGGCTGGGTCTCGATCAGGCCGATCTCCTTCACGTCCTCTGCGAGCCGCATCAGCAGGTCACGCCCGCGGTCCGGATGCTCGCGCTCGCGGCCCCGGAACATGATCGTGACCTTGACCTTCGCCCGCTGATTCAGGAAGCGGACGACATGGCCTTTCTTCGTCTCGTAATCGTGGATTCCGATCTTGGGTCTGAGCTTGATCTCCTTGACGTGGATCTGTGTCTGGTTCTTGCGCGCCGCCTTGGCCTTCTGCTCGAGCTCGTAGCGGTACTTGCCGTAATCCATGACCTTGGCCACGGGCGGATCGGCCTGCGCCGCCACCTCGACCAGGTCGAGTCCCTTGCTGTCGGCGTAGGCGCGTGCCTCGCCGATCTGCTTGATCCCGAGCTGCTGCCCTTCCTCACCGATCAACCGCACCCGTGGCGCGCGAATCGTCTCGTTGACCCGCGCCTGCGGCTCCGGCCGGCGCGGCAGCTCCCATGAACCCCGCCTCGGCCTCAAATGTGTACTACCAAGCTCGTCATTACCTCCGAATGTGGCTGAAATTCCAGAAAATCACACTGACAAGCGGCGACTTCCGTCGTTTTCAACCTACTCGGTTGAACCTCCGAGGCCGCTTCCCGGCTTGCACCGAAGTGCAGGCAGGTCTCGTCCAGGAGGTGAGAGACAGTTTCGCCCCTGCTTGTCAGGCAGACAGAGTAGCAAGCAACGTGCGCAGCTCCACAAACGACTTTTTCGACTGCTCCCCGCCGTGCTCGCGGACCGCGAGGGACTCGTCGCTCTCGGCATCGCCGTAGACGATCGTGAACGGGATCTTGTCGACCTCGGCGTTGCGGATCCGCTTGCCGACGGTCTCGCTGGAGTCGTCGACCTCGACCCGGTATTCGCCGAGCCGGGCGGCGAGCGCGTGCGCGGCGTCGGCGTGCCCCTGCCCCACCGGGAGCACGCGGACCTGGACCGGCGCGAGCCAGAACGGGAACGCACCCGCGAAGTGCTCGATCAGGATCCCGATGAAGCGCTCGAACGACCCGATCAGCGCTCGGTGGATCATCACCGGCGTGTGCTCGGCATTGTCCGCGCCCTGGTAGCGCAGGCCGAAGCGCTGTGGCATCTGGAAGTCGAGCTGCACCGTGCCGATCTGCCAGGCACGGTCGAGCGAGTCGAGCATGTGCAGGTCGATCTTCGGCCCGTAGAAGGCGCCGTCGCCGGCGTTCACCGTGTACTCGAGCCCGCGCCGCTCGAGCGCCTCCGCGAGCGCGGCCTCGGCCGCGTCCCATTCCTCGTCGGTGCCGAGGCGGTTCTCGGGGCGCGTGGAGAGCTCGACCTTGATCTCGAGCCCGAGCTTCTCGTAGATCGCGTAGCCGAACTCGAGGCAGCCGAGCACCTCGTCGGCGACCTGCTCGGGCGTGCAGAAGAGGTGCGCGTCGTCCTGGGAGAACATCCGCACCCGCAGCAGCCCGTGCAGCGCGCCGGTCAGCTCGTCGCGATGCAGGACCCCGGCCTCGGCCATCCGCAGCGGCAGCTCGCGGTAGCTGTACTGACCGTCGGCGTAGAGGGCGCAGTGGCCGGGGCAGTTCATCGGCTTCAGCCCGAATTCGCGGTGCTCGGACTCGAAGACGAACATGTGCTCGCGGTACTTCTCCCAGTGACCCGAGGTGACCCACAGCTCCTTGTCGTAGATCTGCGGCGTCCGCACCTCGACGTAGCCGCGCTCCCTGTTCTCGCGCCGTCGAAGATCCTCGAGCACGTTCCAGATCGCCATCCCCTTCGGGTGCCAGAACGGCGATCCGGGCGAGATGTCCGAGAAATGGAACAGGTCGAGCTGCGTCCCGAGCCTCCGGTGGTCGCGCTTACGGGCCTCCTCGAGCCGCTCGAGATGCGCGTCGAGGTCGCCCTGGCGGAAGAACGCCGTCCCGTAGATCCTCGTCAGCTGCTTGTTGCGCTCGTCGCCCCGCCAGTAGGCGCCGGCGAGACCCGTGAGCTTGAACGCCTTGATCGGGCTCGAATCCTGGAGATGGGGGCCCCGGCAGAGATCGGTGAACTCGTCCGAGCCGTTGTGCGACTGCGTGTAGAGCGAGATCTCGCCCTCGGCGGTGTCGACGAGCTCGAGCTTGTAGGGCTCGCCTTCTGACGCGAAGCGCCGTTTGGCCTCCTCGCGTTCGATCTGCTCGAGCGACCAGGTGCGCCCCTCGGCCAGGATCCTGCCGACCTCACCTTCGATCCGCTCGAGGTCGGCGTCGTTGATCGGCTCCGGGAAGTCGAAGTCGTAGTAGAACCCCTGGTCGATCGGCGGCCCGATCGCGATCTTCACGCCCGGGTAGAGCCGCCGGACCGCCTCGGCGAGCAGGTGGGCGCTCGAATGGCGCAGGACGTAGAGAGCATCGGCGTCGTCGATGTCGCGGATGGTGAGGAACTGGATCGGCTGCCCGTCGCGCAGGGGCGCACGCACATCCTGCGTCGAGCCGTTCGAGCGCACGAGCACGGCCTGCTCTGCGAGCTTGGGCCCGATTGCGCGCGCAGCGTCGAGGCCCGTTGCGCCGTCTGGGAGCTCGAGCTCCTTGCCGTCTGGAAGAACGACCTTCATCCGGCAAGGATACGGGCGCCCAGCTGGGCAAGTGCGTGTCTTGCCGCCGGGCACCCCAGGCCGCTTGCGGCCGCGCGCAGAAAAGCCGTACTTGACATATACCGATATATCGATGTACTATCGTGACATGCACAGACACAGTAATAGACACAGGCATGACCCGGGGTCGTACGACACCGTGTTCATGTCAGGCTCCGGCGGCTTCGGCCCCGGCGGCCCAGAGCAGTTCAACCCACAGTTCTTCAAGTTCCGCGGCTTCGGCGGCTTCGGCGGCCCGGGTGGCCGCGGCGGCCCTCGCGGCCGGCGGATGCGCCGGGGAAACGTCCGCGCCGCGATCCTGCTCCTGATCGAGGAAGAGCCGCGGAACGGCTACCAGGTCATGCAGGAGATCGAGCAGCGGTCGGAGGGCGCCTGGCGCCCGAGCCCCGGCTCGGTCTACCCGGCCTTCCAGCTCCTCGCAGACGAGGGTCTCGTCCGCTCGGAGGCGCGCGACGGCGGCAACGTCTTCGAGCTCACCGATGCCGGCCGCACCTACGTCGAGGAGAACCGCGAGCAGCTCGGCAATCCCTGGCAGCAGGCGGGTGAGGGCATGCCCGAGGGCGTGCGCGAGCTGGCCCAGCTTGCCATGCAGGTCGGCATCGCCACGCGTCAGGTCATCCACCACGGCAACGAGGCCCAGCGGGCCGCCGCAGCCAAGGCACTCGACAGCACGCGCAAGGCGCTCTACCGCATCCTCGCCGAGGACGAGCCGGCTGAGTAATCGGAGGGAGCCGGAGCGGCCGGAAATCCCGGCCGCTCCGCCTCCGCGATACTGACCGATGGGCGCGAGCGGGCTACTCGGAGGTCTGCGTGCCCGGCTTCCGGCCGCGCTCCAGGGGAGAAACTACTTCCTGCTCTGGGTGGCGCTCGTCGTCGAGAGCTTCGGGATCCAGATGGTCGCGGTCGCGATCGGCTGGCAGGTCTTCGCCGTGAACCGCTCGGCTTTCGACCTCGGCCTCGTCGGGCTCTTCGAGTTCCTGCCGCTGCTTCTGCTGGCGCTTCCGGCCGGCCAGCTCGCAGACCGCATCTCGCGGCGGCTGATGTTCGCGGCCGCCCTCGCCCTGAACGCGATCGTTGCGGTCGCCCTGCTCGCGGTCACGATCGGGGGGGCGACCGAGCTCTGGCCGTTCCTCGCGCTCGCAGCGGGAAACGGGATCGCCGCCGCTGTGGCGAACCCCTCCGCCCGGGCGCTCGGCCCCTCACTCGTCTCCCGGGAGCTGCTCCCGAGCTCGCTCGCGCTGCGCTCGATCGCATTCCAGAGCGGTACCGTCGCAGGCCCGGCGCTCGGCGGGCTCCTGTTCGCGATCGACGCCGAGCTCGTCTACGGGGTCGCGACCGTGATCCTCCTGCTCGGGGTCGTCGCGGTGCTGATGATTCGCGAGCCCGCCGGCGGAACGAACGCCGCCTCGAGCGAGGCGCCGACGCTGAAGACACTCTTCGCCGGGATCAGCTTCATCCGGCACACACCCGTGATGCTCGGGGCGATCACGCTCGACCTCTTCGCGGTGCTGTTCGGCGGCGCCGTCGCGCTGCTGCCCCTGTTCGCCAGGGACATCCTCCATACGGGCCCGCTCGGCCTCGGGATCCTCCGCAGCGCGCCGGCGCTCGGGGCGCTCGCGGCGGGTGTGATGCTGACCCGCCGGCCCGTCGTCAACAACACGGGCAGGACGCTGCTTCTCGTCGTCGGCGCCTTCGGCGTGGCGACCGTGGTCTTCGGGCTCTCGAAGTCGTTCCCGCTCTCCCTCGCCGCACTCGCCGTCGGCGGCTTCGTGGACATGATCAGCGTCAACATCCGCTCGACGATCGCGATCGTGGCCGCGCCGAACGAGCTGCGCGGCCGCGTCACGGCGGTCGAATCGGTGTTCATCAGCGCCTCGAACGAGCTCGGTGCGTTCGAGTCCGGCGTGGCGGCGGCGCTGCTCGGCGCCGTCCCGGCGGTCGTCGCGGGCGGCGTGGTCACGATCGTGCTCGCGGGCGTCTGGCGCTGGGTGTTCCCCGACCTGGCGAAAATCGACGAGCTCGAGGAGCTGCGGCCTGATCCGACGATGACTCCCGAGGCCGCCCTGTAACGTTGGGAGCGATGAGCACGATCCGGATCCCCCCGATCCTCCGGCCGGAAGCCGGCGGAAACCGCGAGGTCGACGCGTCGGGCGCCACCGTGCGCGAGGCGCTCGAGAACCTCGTCGCGACCTACCCGGCACTGAGGGACAGGATCTTCGACGGCGACGATCTGCCGCAGTTCCTGAACGTCTTCATCGACGGCTCCGACGTGCGCCTGCTCGGCGGGCTCGACACCGCGCTCGGGGACGGGGCGACCGTGATCCTGCTGCCCGCCGTCGCCGGTGGTTGAAGTCCTCAGAGCCTAGGCACCGAAGCGCTCCACGACTCGCGCGCACTCAGCGGTCAGGTCCTTGCTGTCTCCGGCGTGGAGCCTGCAGAACGCGAGCGCAGGCTTTCCGCAGACCGAGTAGGTCTGGCCGCCCATGATCCCCGCCCGGATCGTCGCGATGCAGCCAGGCTTCACCTTCTCCTTCGACCCTGCCACGTAGATCGCCGCGGCGACGACTCCTACGGCGAGTGCGAGCGAGACGAGCCCGAGGAACCACCAGTCCCTCGGGCGCAGCCGCCTCGTCAGCCGGGCGCTTTCTGCAGGCACGTCGAAGAGGTCTAGCCGAACGGCAGGGCGACGCCGCGCGGAAGCACGATCACCGGAGCGCGTGCGAGCTCGATCAGGTACTCCGCCGCCGCGCTGATCGTCACGCGGCCGGTCACGGTTCCGGTCTTCGAGCCGACGACGATCAGGTCGCCGCCCCCGGTGCCCCGCGCTGCGAGAGTCGCGCCGAGGCGGGTGGCGAGTGCCTCGGCCGTCTCTTCCGGGCAAGGGTCGCCGTCTTCCGCGACGGCGGCGATCGTCGTCACCGCGTAATCGCCCACCCCCGCGAATCCGGCCGGCGCGATCCCGATCGCGACGGGGCCGCCGTCGAGGAGCGCCCGGGCAGAAGGCTGCGGATCGACCGAGCGGGGAGCCGTGCGGTACGCGGACCCGAAGACCAGCATGTCGGCCTGCACCTTGATCGCCAGGTCGCGTAGCCCTGCGGGAGTCGAGCTGCTGAGAACGACGTGCTGGGGGATCTCCGGGTCGGAGAGGCTCTGCGCGCCGGCGGCGAGGAGGGCTTCCGCGTCGCTTTCGGCGAGCCGCTCCGCGGACTCCTTCGCCTCCCGGATGTGGCGAACGTAGGCGAGCTCGAGCGAGGCTCCAGCCCGTTTGAGGAGCGCGCCGAATGCGAGCGCATCGCGGTCGTTTTCGGTGCCGTCGTAGGAGACGATGATCTTCGTTGCCATGGTTTCCTCTCGAGTCAGCGTCGTCGTGTCGGGTCTTGGGGTGAGCCTGGGTCGCGGGCCTCGAGGCCCGCGACCCAGGATCGATCGTTTCGGGAGGCTAGGTCGTCGCCGGGGCGGGCCCGCCCGCGCCGGCCGGCGGAGCCGGAGAGGAGATCCCGCCGGGGTAGCCCAGAGACGGGATGTCGGATGGGTACACCTCGTGCCCGTGAACGGCGAGGTCCCCGATCTCCATGTCGGCGTCGCTCATGCGCAGGGGCACGAACAGCCCCACGAGCTTCAGGAGGATGAAGGTCGCGATCCCGGAGAAGAGGATCACCCAGAGGCCCGCGAGCGCCTGCCATTTCAGCAGGTGCCATCCGCCGACGGTCGAAAGGGCGTCCGAGGCGACGAATGCCTTGTCGGCGAGCACGCCCGTGAGCAGCCCGCCTGCGAGCCCGGCAAAGCCGTGCGTGTAGACCACACCGAGCGTGTCATCGACATTCCGGAACGGGCGAAGCAGCGCGAGGTAGTTGTAGGCGATGTAGACGATCACCGAGGCGATCGCTCCGATTGCGATCGCTCCCCAGCCGCTGACGAAGCCCGCCGCCGGCGTGATCGCAACGAGGCCGACGATCATGCCGTTGACGCTGCCGAGCAGCGAGGGCTTGCGCTTGGTCGCGTAGTCGCAGCCGACCCACACGAGGAACGCAACGGCCGTCGCGAGGTTCGTGTTCAGCACAGCCGAGGACGCATCCGGGCCGACGTTGTAGGGGTCGCCGCCGTTGAAGCCGTTCCAGCCGAGCCACAGGAGGCCCGCGCCGACGGCGACCATCAGCAGGTTGTTCGGCGCGTCGATTTCACGGTCTCGAGCAAGTCGTGGGCCTATGACCCAGGCAGCGACGAATCCGGAGACGCCTGCCGAGAGATGGATCACGTAACCGCCCGAGAAGTCGATCGCGCCCTTCTGGGCGAACCAGCCGCCACCCCAGATCAGGAACGCGTTGACGGTGTAGACGCAGGTCGACCAGAGAACGACGAAGGGGATCCACGCCTTGAAGTTCACCCGCCCGAGGATCGATCCGAGCAAGAGCAGCGGCGTGATTGCCGCGAACACGAACTGGAAGTAGACCAGTGAGGACTGCGGGAAGTCGACGAGCGGCGCCTTGTTCGTCGGGTCGAAATGCGACGGGTTGAGCAGCGGGATGCTGCCGACGCCCTGCTCCGATGCGTGCCCGAGCACGGCTCCGGGCTGGCCGATGAAGTTGCCGAAGAACCCCGAATCCGTCAGGCCGTGCCACGGATTGCCGAAGGCCATCTTGAATCCGAAGAGAACCCAGACGAGCAGTACGAGGGCAAACGCGATGAATGCCAGCATCATGCTGTTCACGGACCACCGCTTCTGCATCACCCCCCCGTACAGAACGACGAGGCCTGGAACGCTCATCAGGCCAACCAGGGTTGCCGCGGTCAACTGCCACGAGTTGTCGGCCGTGTTAAGCGCTAGGTCGAACAGCATTGACTCTCCTTTCCGAGCGAGCTTCCGCGACTCGCCGCCTCGGTTGTAAAAAAGATCCCTTTTTTCCAACAAAAAAAGGGCCCCAGGACTCCCGAAAGAGTCCTGAGGCCCCAATGCCTCCGCCCCGGCAACTTTGCCGACTGCGTGGCCGAACCATACGGCGCGTCTACCGGCGCGTCAAATTGGAACCGTCCCGGCCGGCAAGGCCGGCTTCAGACGCTCGGCGCGGTCACGACATAGGCGTCGTCGACCCCGACGCCGAGGCGTTCGATCGTCTCGGCCGTCGCCGGCGTGTCGAGCGAGAGCACCATCAGCGCCTTGCCCGCCTCGCGGTTCCGCGAGACCGCCATGTTCGCGATGTTCACGCCCGCCTCGCCGAGCAGCGTCCCCACCCGGCCGATCACCCCGGGCACGTCGTCGTAGCGGAGCACGATCATCCGCGGGGCGAGCTCGATCTCGACCTCGAACCCGAGCGCCGAGACGAGCCACTGGCGGTTGTCGCGGCCGATCGTCGTGCCGGCGACGCGCTGCTCACCCGCCGAGACGGCGATCAGATTCGTGAAGTCGCGGGAGGAGCGGTTGCGCTGCTCGACGACCTCGATTCCACGCTCGGCGGCGACGAGCGGCGCGTTCACGTAGTTCACGGGCTGGTCGACACGACCGCGGAAGGCGCCGTTCAGCGCCGCCACCGTGAGCAGGCGCGTGTCGCGCTCGGCGAGCTCCCCGTAGTACTCGAGCGTGATCCGGTTCGGCTCGCCGCGGGCAAGGTCGAGGGCGAAACGGCCAAGGCTGGCGGCGAGCGGCAGGAACGGCCCGAGCACCTCGAGATCTTCCGCCCCGACGGTCGGGATGTTCACGGCGTTCGTCACGAGCCCGCCGTCGAGGGCAGCCGCAACCTGCTCGGCGACGATCATCCCCGCGCGGTCCTGGGCCTCGTCGGTCGAGGCGGCGAGGTGCGGGGTGACGACGAGGTTCGGTGCCTCGAGCAGCCGACCCGAGTAGGGCTCCTGCGGGAAGACGTCGATCGCCGCACCGGCGAGCCGACCCGACTCGAGAGCGTCGTAGAGCGCGGTCTCGTCGACGAGCTCACCGCGGGCGGCGTTGATCAGGCGTGCGCCGGGCTTCATCTCGCCGAGCGCCTTCGCGCCGATCACGCCGCGCGTCTCGTCGTTCAGCGGCAGGTGGATCGTGACGAAGTCGGCCCGGGCGAGCACGCCCTCGAGCGAATCGCTCTCGACGCCGGCCTCACGGAAGCGATCGGCCGAGACGAACGGGTCATAGGCGACGACATGCATCTGCATCCCGAGCGCGCGGCGCGCGACCTGCTGGCCGATCCGCCCGAAGCCGAGGATGCCGAGCGTCTTCTCGGCGAGCTCGATCCCGCCCCACTTCGAGCGCTCCCAGCGGCCGTCGATCAGCGCCGCGTGCGCCTGCGGGATGTTCCGTGCGAGCGCGAAGAGCAACCCGACGGTGTGCTCGGCCGCCGAGACGATGTTGGACTCGGGCGCGTTCGCGACCACGATCCCGCGACGGGTGGCCGCCTCGACGTCGACGTTGTCGACACCGACGCCGGCCCGGCCGATCACCTTGAGCTTCGTCCCCTTCTCGATCAGGTCGGCCGTGAGCTTCGTCGCCGAGCGGATCACGATCCCGTCGTAGAGGCCGATGATCTCTGCGAGCTCGCTCTCGCCGTCGACGTCCACCTCGAAGCGGGCGCGCAGCAGCTCGACGCCGGGCTCGGCGATCTCCTCGCGAACGAGGACTCGGGGACGGTCGCTCACGGCTCAACCGTAGCGGCAGCAGCCCTCCCGGGCGCCGCCCATTACTGCAAAGAGTGAAGAAACAAATCTGTAACAAGTGAAGTGATTCGATCCCGCATCACCGCTCATTACTTTACTTTCTGTACCGAGGTGGCTACAGTGGCCGTCGATGGTGGAAATCACCCTCCTTGGCACTGGACCAGTGGCCGGCGCCCGGGAAGCCCGCGAGGCTTCCCGGACGCTTGACCACGCTCGTTTTCTTGCAGGAGAGCGCGCATGAGCGCCCAGCCGAGAGCCCGCCGCGTCGCCGCACCCAAGCCGCCGGCCGACTGGGACCTCGTGCTCAAGCGCAATCCCGTCGAGCGGCTGAAGCGGGAGAAGGCACCGCTCGGGATCCGCGACGAGCTCCCCGCACTGATCGCGCAGGGCTACGAGAGTGTGGCCGAGGAAGACATCGTCCGCCTCCAGTGGTGGGGCCTCTACCACGACAAGCCGAAGATCGGCACCTTCATGCTGCGCGTCAAAGTCCCCGCGGGGCAACTGTCCGCGGCCGAGCTGCGCACGATCGGTGAGGTCTCGAACCTCTACGGCAAGGGGGTCGGCGAGCTCTCGACCCGCCAGAACGTCCAGCTCCACTACCTCGAGCTCGGCAAGCTGGCGGACGTCTTCGCGCACCTCGACCGCTCGGGGATCACGACCGCCGGCGGCTGCGGCGACACCGTGCGCAACATCACCGGCTGCCCCGTGCAGGGAATCGCCGCCGACGAGCTCTTCGACGCGAGCCCGATCGTCACCTCGGCCGCCGACCTCTTCTACGGGAACCCCGACTGGGCGAACCTGCCGCGCAAGCACAAGTACTCGATCTCGGCCTGCCCCGATCGCTGCAACGCACCCGAGATCAACTGCATCTCACTGGTCGGAACGATCAAGGACGGCCGGGAAGGCTTCGCCGTGCTCGTCGGGGGCGGGCTCTCGTCAGTGCCCCGGATCGCGAAGACGATGAATGTCTTCATCCCGAAGGAGGAGTCGAACGAGATCCTCGGCGCGATCACGTCCGTCTGGTCGGAAGACCTCGCCTACCGCGTCTCGCGGGTGAAGGCGCGCCTCAAGTTCATGATCGACGACATCGGCGCCGAGGGAATGCGCGAGCGCGTCGAGACGCGCCTCGGCCGCAGGCTCGAGGACTACACGCTCCCGGCGATCGACGTCGAGCCCTCGCACCATCTCGGTGTGCACGCCCAGAAGCAGGAAGGCCTCTCCTACATCGGCGTTCCCGTTCACCTCGGCCTGATCTCGGGCGACCAGATGATCGCAATCGCCGATCTCGCCGACCGTTTCGGCGGCGACATCAGGCTGACGCGCCAGCAGAACTTCATCGTCACGGGGGTCCCGAACGACCGGATCGACGAGGCCAAGGCAGAGCTCGAGTCGATCGGCTTCCCGCTCGAGATCAACCCGGTCCGCGGCAACTCGATCGCGTGCACCGGGGAGCCCCACTGCAACTTCTCGGTCGCCGAGACGAAGACGCGCCTCGGCGCGCTGATCGACGCACTCGACGAGCGCTTCGGCATGCAGATCGCCGACCTGCGCCTGCACCTCGACGGCTGCCCCCACGCCTGCGCCCAGCACTGGGTCGGCGACCTCGGCTTCCAGGGCACGACCGCCCGCGACGACGGGGGCGTGCGGCGCCAGGCCTACGACATCTTCGTCCGCGGCAGCCTCGGGCCGGAGCCCGAGATCGGCCGCTCGCTCTTCCGCCGCGTCCCGACCGACGAGCTCGACGGTGCGGTCCAGGGCCTGATCGCCGGGTGGCTCGAGCGTCGCGAGGACGGAGAGACCTTTACGGCATTTACCCGCCGCGTCTCGGACGACGAGCTCGGTGAGCTCGCCGGCCTCGAGCCGGCCAAGCTGAGACAACGGGAGGAGGCTGAGTGAGTACCTATGAGCTGATTGACGAACTCGAAGCGGGTGAGCTCTCGATCGAGTTCGAGGGCGAGGAGCCCCAGGCGCTGCTCGAATGGGCGATCGACCGGTTCGCGCCGGGGATCGCGATCTCGACCTCGTTCCAGAACGACAGCATCGTGCTGATCGACATGGCGTACGAGATCGATCCGGAGATCCCGGTCTTCAGCGTCGACACGGGCCGGCTTCCGGCCGAGACGCTCGAGCTGGCCGACCGGCTGCGCGCCCGGTACCCGGGCCTCAAGCTCGAGCTGATCAAGCCCGACGCCGACGAGATCGCCGGGATGACCGGTAGGCACGGCGTCGACCTCTTCAAGACCTCCGTCGACCTGCGCCTCCTCTGCTGCAACCTCCGAAAGGTGCGGCCGCTCACGAAGCACCTCCACTCCCTCGACGCCTGGGTCACGGGCCTTCGCCGCGACCAGTGGGCGAGCCGGACGAACATCCGCAAGGTCGAGATCGACCACGACCACGGCGCGATCGTGAAGCTGAACCCGCTCGCCGAGTGGACGGAAGACGAGGTATGGGACTACATCCGCGAGCGCGAGGTGCCGTATCACTCGCTCTACGACAAGGGCTACAAGTCGATCGGCTGCGCCCCGTGCACGCGGGCGACCGCGCCCGACGAGCCGAGCCGCGCGGGCCGCTGGTGGTGGGAGTCGAACGCGCCGAAGGAGTGTGGGATCCACTGCTCGATCGAGAGCGGCGGGCTCGAGCACGAGCTGCACGCGATCCTCAAGGACGCGCATTGACGACCGCTGTCCGGGTCAGCGGAGAGGCTGCCGAGGTCGCCCGCGCCGAGGCGCAGGCGGTGCTCTCGATGGTGCAGGACGAGACGCGCCGGGGGCGCCTGGCGGACGTCGTCGCTGCGGTTGACGGCGGCGAGGTCGAGGGCGACGACGCCGACGCGCTCGCCGAGCTGCTCGAGCTGGGCCTCGCGACCGGCCGGGTTCGCGCGGTCTACGGGCCGGAGGGGGAACAGGCCGCGCTGGCGCTCTTCCGCCGGCTGCCGCTCGGGAAGGAACTGACCGCGTCGGCGCGCGATCTGAACGAGGCGCTCGGAGCCCTCGAGGGCCGCACGATCGATCGGATCTCGGTCAACGCCGTCGGACCTGGAGAATATGGAGTGACGATCTCGACGGAGGACTACGAGGTCGTGCTTCGGCTCGGACGAGCCGGAGCCCGTCTAGCGACCATAGGAGCCTGAAAAAACGATGACGTACATCATCGGTGAAGCCTGCATCGACCTGAAGGACATCTCGTGCCAGAGCGTGTGCCCCGTCGACTGCATCCACGAGGTCGACCGGATGCTCGTGATCGACGCGGAGGAGTGCATCGACTGCGGCGCCTGCGAGCCCGAGTGCCCGGTGGAGGCGATCCTTCCCGAGGACGCGATCCCGGACGACTGGGAGCCGTTCGTGAAGATCAACTACGCCTTCTCTCTCGAGAAGCCCGACCAGGGCAAGACCGAGGTCAACGCGCTCGTCCAGACCTACGCGGACGAGAAGGGGATCGTCCCCGACCCCGACGCCGCGGATTAATCGGCGAGAATTTCTATATGGCCTGTCTCGACTTGACGGGCCGGCGCTGCGTGGTCGTGGGGGGCGGAACCGTCGGGCTGGAGAAAGCAGCTGGGCTCGTAACGTGCGAGGCGCAGGTCACCGTGGTCTCCCCGGAGCTCGACGGCCGGTTCGCCGAGCTCGAAATCGAGTGGCGGCAAGGCCGGTACCGCCGGAACGACCTGGAAGGCGCGTTCCTGGTGATCGCAGCGACGTCCGATCGCGAAGTGAATGAACAGGTTTCGCGCGACGCGGAGCGTCGTGGGATGCTCTGCAACGTCGCCGACGTCCCGGAGCTTTGCAATTTCATCCTTCCGGCGGTGCACCGCGAGGGGCCGATCGCCGTCGCCGTCTCGACCGGCGGCGCCTCGCCGGCGCTCGCAAAGCGGTTGCGCTCGCAGATCGCCGAGCTCGTCGGGCCCGAGCATGCCGCCCTCGCCGAGGAGCTCCGATCGCTGCGCCCCGAGGTGAAGGCGCGCTTCTCGACCTACGAGGAGCGGCGCGACTACTTCGAAGAGCTCGTCACCGAGAGGCTCTCGTGACCGTCTCGCTCGTCGGCGCCGGCCCCGGCGATCCGGGCCTGATCACCGTTCGCGGGCTCGAGTTGATCCGGAGCTGCGATGCGCTGGTCTACGACGTCCTCGTGGCACCCGAGCTCGTCGAGGAGGCTCCCGCGGACGCACTCGTGATTCCGCGGGAGCACATCCGCCAGGCCGAGCTGAACGAGCTCCTCGTCGCCCTCGGCCGCGAAGGCCTCGAGGTCGTCCGCCTCAAGGGCGGCGACCCGTTCATCTTCGGCCGCGGGGGCGAAGAAGCCGAGGCGCTCGCTGCTGCCGGCATCCCCTTCGAGGTCGTCCCCGGCGTCTCTGCTCTCTCCGCCGTTCCCGCCTCCGCGGGGATCCCCGTCACCCATCGCGGCCTCTCGGCCCAGGTCACCCTCGTCTCCGGGCACTCGGCCGCCGGCGAGGCGCTCGACTACGCCCAGCTCGCCTCGGCCCCCGGGACGCTCGTCGTGTTCATGGGGCTCGCCCATCTCGAGGAGATCGCCGGCGGGCTGATCGTTGCCGGCAAGAGCCCGTCGACCCCTGCTGCGGTCGTCTCCCGCGGGACGCACGCTGACGGAACCGCGGTCACGGGCGAGTTGCAGACGATCGCGGGGCTCGCCGTCGACCTCGAATCCCCGGCGCTGCTCGTCGTCGGGGACGTGGTCGGAATCGGAAGAAAGCTCGCGGCGTCGGTCGAGCCCCACTGCTCGACCGCCGCGCCGCGATAGCCTCCACCCCGCCCGCAGCGCACGTCCTGCCGGAAGAGCAGGGCGAACCGAGGCGCCTGCGAGCGCTACGCGAGCGAGCGCGTATCGACCCGGGCTCGGGTCTTCGCCTCGTACGCGGCGATCCTCTCTTCGCGGGCGAGCGTGAGAGCGACATCGTCGAGGCCGTTCACGAGCATGTGCTGGGCGAAGGGGTCGAACGCGAAGGTGATGCACAGGCCGTTCGGATGGGAGATCTCGAGCGCCTCGAGGTCGATCGTCAGCTCGTTTTGCTCTCCGAGCGCAGCCTTGACCTGCTCGAGCTGATCGGCGTCGAGCTCGACCGGAGCGAGTCCCGACTTGATCGAGTTCTGGTGGAAGATGTCGCCGAAGCTCGGCGCAAGCACGAACCGGTAGCCGGCGTCCTCGAGCGCCCAGGCAGCGTGCTCGCGCGAGGAGCCGCAGCCGAAGTTTCGGCCTGCCACGAGGATCTGCGCGCCCTCGTACTCCGGCCGGCGCAACTCGAACGCGGGATCCTTCATCCAGTCGTAGAAGAGGAACTCGCCGTAGCCGGAGCGTTCGATCCGCTTCAGGAACTGCTTCGGGATGATCTGGTCCGTGTCGACGTCGGGCCGGTCGAGCACGGCCGCGCGGGCGGTCACCCGCCGAAGCTCGTCCACCCGAGCCACGTCCTTTCGCGCCATCTCCGGGGGACAGTCCCTTGGACATGGCTGAAATAGAGGGCTCCTCGAAGGACGTCGGTCATCCCAGCTCCCGGACGTCGGTGAAGCGGCCGGCGATCGCGGCGGCGGCGGCCATCGTGGGGCTCAGGAGGTGCGTTCGCCCGCCCGCGCCCTGGCGGCCTTCGAAGTTGCGGTTCGAGGTCGAGGCGCAGCGCTCGCCCGCGGCGAGGATGTCGGGGTTCATCCCGAGGCACATCGAGCAGCCTGCCTCGCGCCACTCGAAGCCGGCCGTGATGAACACGCGGTCGAGGCCCTCGTCCTCGGCCTGGCGCTTCACCTTTGCCGAGCCGGGAACGACCATAGCCCGGACGCCCTCGGCGACGCGCCGACCCGAGGCGACCGCGGCGGCCGCGCGCAGATCCTCGATCCGCGAGTTCGTGCAGGAGCCGATGAAGACACGATCGACCGGGATCTCCGTGAACGGCGTGCCCGGCTCGAGCGCCATGTAGTGCAGCGCACGCTCCACCGCGGCGCGATCCGCCGGGTCGTCGTAGGACGCAGGGTCGGGGACGCTGCCGTCGATCGGCGCGACCATCCCCGGGTTCGTGCCCCAGGTGACCTGCGGGATCAGCTCGGCGACGTCGACCTCGACCTCGCGGTCGAAGGTGGCGCCGTCATCTGTCCGCAGCGTCCGCCAGTCATCGAGCGCCTGCTCCCACGCTGCGCCCGAGGGGGCCCCTGGGCGGCCCTCGAGATAGGCGAACGTCGCGTCGTCGGGGGAGATCATCCCGGCGCGCGCGCCGCCCTCGATCGTCATGTTGCAGACGGTCATCCGGCCCTCCATCGAGAGCGCCTCGATCGCCGGCCCGGCGAACTCGATCACGGCACCGACGCCGCCTGCGACCCCGATCCTCCCGATCGCGCCGAGCACCATGTCCTTCGCGGTCACGCCGAACGGAAGCTCGCCGGCGAAGCGGATGCGCATCGTCTTCGACCGCGCCTGGAGCAGGGTCTGGGTCGCGAGGACGTGCTCGACCTCCGAGGTCCCGATCCCGAAGGCGAGCGCCCCGAACGCGCCGAGCGTCGAGGTGTGCGAGTCTCCGCAGACGATCGTCATCCCCGGCTGGACGAGCCCGAGCTCGGGCGCCATCACATGGACGATTCCCTCCGCCCCGCTCCCGGTCGCGTTCAGCGGCACGCCGAAGTCGGCGCAGTTCTGCGCAAGCGCGTCGAGCTGGGCCTTCGCGATCAGGTCGCGGACGGGCCCGGGCTCGGTCGGGACGTTGTGATCCATCGTCGCAATCGTCAGCTCGGGGCGCCGCACCGAGCGCCCTGCCAGCCGAAGCGACTCGAACGCCTGTGGCGTCACCTCGTGCACGACGTGCAGGTCGACGTAGATCAGCGCGGGCTCGCCCGGCCGCTCGTCCACCACGTGCGACTCCCAGATCTTGTCGTACAGCGTGCTCAATGGTCCCCGTCGCAACGTAGCTGCCGAAGATGCGGATCTCGCGCGTCCATTCGCGCATCTCGTCGAGCGCCTTCTGGATCTCGGCGTCCTGCGGGTGACCGTCGAGCACCATGTCAAAGCGATAGCGGAACGTCGAGCGCGGGATCGGCCGCGAGACAAGCTGCACGAGGTTCAACCCGTGGCGATGGAACGGCCCGAGCGCGTGGTACAGCGAGCCCGGCTGGTGGTCGGTCACGAACGAAAGCGCCGTCCGGGAGCGGGAATGCCGTTGCAGGCTCGTGTACGGTGCGATCCCGACGAACCGGGTGAACGCGCTCGGCTTGTCGCCGACGTCCTCGGCGATCACCGTCAGCCCCTGGTGGCCGGCGGCCTCACGGCTCGAGACGGCGGCCTCGTACGGATCTTCGGACTCGGCCACCTCGCGGGCCGCATCGGAGGTCGACGCCGACGGGATGCACTTCACTCCCAGCGAACGGATCAGGTCGCGGCACTGCTCGAAGGCGACCGGATGGGAGCGGAGCGTGTGAAGCTCGTCGAGCCGCAGCATCGTCTTCGCCGAAAGCGAGTGGATGATCGGCAACGTCACCTCGGAGACGATCGACACCGGCGCCTCGTAGAGCAGGTCGTGCGTCTCACCGACCGGGCCGTGGAGCGAGTTCTCGATCGGGAGGACGCCGAGCCCGATCTCGGCGCCGACCGTCGCCTCGACGACCGCCATGAAGCTCGCGAGCGGCTCGGTCTCGGCGCCGGGCGGCGCCAGCAGCGCCGTGGCGGCCGCGCTGTGGCTGCCCGGGGGGCCGGGGTAGCCGACCACTGTCACGCCTGCACCGCCGAGAGGAGCGAAGCGAGGACGGCCGAGCCGAACTCGGAGGTTGTCGCCGTGCCGCCGAGATCGGTCGTCGGCGTGCTCTCGAGTGCGGAGGCGACGGCCCCCTCGAGCGCGCGGGCGAGCTCGATCTCGCCGAGCCCATGCTCGAGCATCAGCGCCGTCGAGCGCAGCATCGCGGTCGGATTCGCAAGGCCGGTGCCGGCGATGTCCGGCGCCGAGCCGTGTACCGGCTCGAAGATGCCCGGGCCGGCGTCGGCGAGGCTCGCCGAGGACGCGAGCCCGAGCCCGCCGGTGACGCCGGCGGCGACGTCGGAGAGGATGTCGCCGAAGGTGTTCTCCATCACGAGCGTGTCGAGCGAGAAGGGATCCATCACGAGCAGCATCGCAACGCTGTCGACGAGACCGTGCCGCAGCTCGACATCCGGGTACTCGTGTGCGAGCTCGGTGACGACGCTCCGCCACATCCGCGAGGTGTCGAGCACGTTTGCCTTGTCGACGGAGAGAAGGCGGCCGCCGCGGCCGCGCGCGAGCTCGAACGCACGCCGCGCGATGCGTTCGACCTGCTCGGGCTTGTACTCGAGCGTGTCGAAGACCGTGCCGTCCTCGCGCGTGCCGCGGGCGCCGTAGTAGAGGCCGCCGCCGAGCTCGCGCACGATCAGCAGGTCGACGCCCTCGCCGACCGCCGGGCGGAGGTTCGCGTAGACGTCGAGCTCCTTGCGGATGCCCATCAGGCCCGCTTCGGGCCTGACCGAGCCTCCGTCCCACCTCGGGCCGCCGACCGCTCCGAGGAGGATCGCATCGGCCCCGCGGCAGGCGGCGAGCGTCTCGGGCGGAAGCGGAGTGCCCTTCAGATCGATCGCGGCGCCGCCGAAGGGATGCTCCGAGAGCTCGAGCTCGAGCGGGAGCGCGTCGAGCACTCGCACCGCCTCGGCGATCACCTCGGGCCCGATCCCGTCGCCGGGCAGGCAGACGATCCGCCTAGCCACCGTGCAGCTCGTTCCTCGTGAGCTCGAGGATGTGGCCGAAGAAGCTCGCGACGCCCGCCGGTGAGAGCGAGCCCTCGTTTGCCTGCTTCAACGACTCGATCATCCCCTCTTCACGGCCGGGATCGCGCAGCGGGAGCCCGTTCACGAGCTTGTGCTCGTGCAGCGCCCTGACCAGGTCGAGCCGGTGGTTGAAGGCAGCGAGCAGCTCGCGATCGACCCGGTCGATCGCCTCGCGCGCCTCGGCGAGCGTCGCATCGGTCATGCAGTCACCCCGAGCTGGTCGAGCAGCGCATCTACGTCGGGCTCGATCTCGATCTCGGTGCCGCTCGGAGTTGCGAGCTGCGGCGTCTTCAGGCCGGTGCCGCTCACGATCACGACGACGCGATCCTGCTCGCCGACATCCCCGCGCGCCGCCATCTCGCGCAGTGCGCCGATCGCGACACCCGTGGCGCCCTCGCCGAAGACACCGGCCGTCTCCGCCAGCAGTCCGATGTTGTCGCCGACCTCGTCTTCCGGAACCGCATAGATCGCGCCTCCTGACTTCCGGGCGGTCGCGATCGCAAGGTCGCCGTCCGCGGGGTTGCCGATCGCGATCGACGAGACGGTCGACGCCGGCCGCACCGGCGAGACGCGGCGTTCGTCCGCGAACGCCGCCGCCACGGGCGAGCAGCCCTCGGCCTGCCCGCCGAAGAGCTTCGGCTGCTCGCCGGAGCTGAGGCCGAGCCGGTCGAACTGCTGGAAGCCCTGCCAGACCTTCGTGAACATCGCGCCGGAGCCGATCGGCATCACGACGGCACTCGGCGTCTCCCAGCCGAGCTGCTCGCTCATCTCGAACGCGAGGGTCTTCGAGCCCTCCGCATAGTAGGAGCGCAGGTTCACGTTCACGATCCCCCAGTCGACCTCGCCCGCGAGCTCGCTGACGAGCCGGCTGCAGTCGTCATAGCTCCCCCGGACGGCGTAGATCGTCGCCCCGTAGATCGTGGTCGCCTTGAACTTCTCGGCCTCGAGCCCCGCAGGGCAGAAGATGACCGCGCGCATCCCGAGCGCTGCCGCGCGCGCGCCGACGGCGTTTGCGAGGTTGCCGGTCGAGGTGGCCGAGAGCGTGTCGAGCCCGAACTCCTTGGCCTTCGCCGCGGCGACGGCAACGACGCGGTCCTTGAACGAATGTGTCGGATTCGCCAGATCGAGCTTCAGGAACACCTCACCGATCCCGAGCGCGCTCGCGAGCCGCGGCGCGGGGACGAGCGGTGTCATCCCGGGGGCGTAAGCCGCATCCGGCGGCGGAATCGCGGGCAGCAGGTCGGCGTAGCGCCACAGCGAGTCGGGCCCGGCCTCGATCCGTTCGCGGCTCACGACCGAGGCGAGCTCGTCCCAGTCGTAGACGGGTTCGAGCGGCCCGAAGCAGCGGACGCAGATACCGTTCGCGAGCGCCGGGTAGTCGCTCTCGCAGATGCGGCAGCGGAGGACGTCAACCGGCATGGTCGTAGTCCTCCTCATGGATCCGATGGTGAATCCGATGCAGTTCAGGCGAATACACGATCTCCCCCCTTACGTCTTCGCGACGGTCGACCAGCTGAAGCGCGAGCTTCGGCGTGAGGGCCGCGACGTGATCGATCTCGGCTTCGGCAATCCGGACATCCCCTCGCCTGCGATCGCGGTCGAGAAGCTCGCCGAGGCCGCCGCCAAGCCCGTCAACCACCGCTACTCGGCGAGCCGGGGCCTGCCGAACCTGCGTGAGGCGGTCTGCGAGCGGTACGCGAGCCATTTCGGGGTCTCCCTCGACCCCGACGTCCACATCGTGAGCACGATCGGCGCGAAGGAAGGGCTCGCCCACCTGATGTGGGTGCTGCTCGAGGGCGGCGACAGCGCGGTCGTGCCGAGCCCCGCCTATCCGATCCACCTCGTCGCACCGCGCCTCGCTGGTGCGACCGTGATCCACGCGCGGATAGAGGGCGGCGAGGTGCTGGCGGGGATCGAAGAGGCTGTCCGTGCTGCGCAGCCGGCGCCGCGGGTGGTGATCGTCTCGTTCCCGCACAACCCGACGACCGCGATCGCAACGCCCGAGACGATGCAGCGGCTCGTCGACCTGGCGCGAGAGCGTGAGTTCGTGCTCGTGCACGACTTCGCCTACGCCGACATCGCCTTCGACGGCCACAAGCCGCCGTCCGTGCTCGCCGCCGACGGGGCGCTCGATTGCGCGGTCGAGCTCTACAGCCTCACGAAGTCCTTCTCGATGGCGGGCTGGCGCATGGGCTTCACCCTCGGCCGTCCCGATGTCGTCGCGGCGCTTGCGAAGCTCAAGTCCTACCTCGACTACGGCACGTTCCAGCCGATCCAGATCGCCTCGATCGTGGCCCTGCGCGAAGCTCCCGACTACCCGAACGAGGTGAACGAGATCTACCTCCGCCGCCGGGACGCGCTGATCTCCGGGCTCGCCCGCGCCGGCTGGCCGGTCGAGCCGCCGAAGGGAACGATGTTCGTCTGGGCCCCGATCCCCGCGGCTCACCGGGAGCTCGGCTCCCTCGACTTCGCCGTGATGCTCGCGCGCGGGGCCGACGTCGCCGTCAGCCCCGGCATCGGCTTCGGCCCCGGCGGGGACGGGCACGTGCGCTTCGCCCTCGTCGAGAACGAGCAGCGGATCACCCAGGCGACGCGCAGCATCCGCAAATTCCTCGCGCGGTAGACGCCTCAAGTCACCGCTCCCTCGGAGGCCGAGGAGACCCCGGCGGCATACTTGGCGAACACGCCGTGGGAGTACTTCGGAGCGGGCGGCGTCCACTCCTCGAGGCGGCGCTCGATCTCCTCGGGGGCGATCTCGAGGTCGAGTCGGCGGTTCTCGACGTCGAGCACGATCGTGTCGCCGTCCCTGACCGCGGCGATCGGGCCGCCACGCGCCGCTTCCGGAGAGATATGGCCGACCATCAGGCCGTGGGTTGCGCCGGAGAAGCGGCCGTCGGTGATCAGGGCGACCTCGTCGCCGAGCCCCTCGCCGACGAGCGCGGCCGTGACGTGCAGCATCTCGCGCATCCCCGGGCCGCCTGCCGGGCCCTCGTAGCGGATCACGACCACGTCACCCGGCTCGATCTTGCGGGCCTTGACCGCGGCGAAGCACTCCTCCTCGGAGTCGAAGACGCGCGCGGGCCCGCTGTGGTGCAGGCGCTCATGGCCGGCGAGCTTCACGACGGAGCCTTCGGGTGAGAGCGAGCCGCGCAGGATCGCGAGGCCGCCCGTCGGCTTCAGCGGCTCGCGCCACGAGACGACGACGTCCTGGCCCGGAGTCTCGTGGACGTTCTCGCCCACCTCTCCGAGCGTGTGGCCGTCGACACCTCGGGCCTCGCCGTGGACGACGCCGGCGCCGACGAGCTCGCGGGCGACGAGGCCGATCCCGCCGGCCTCGTACATGTCGGTCGCAACGTAGCGGCCGCCGGGCTTCAGGTCGGCGACGATCGGCGTCTTCGCGGCGATCTGGTCGAAGTCCTCGAGCTCGAGCTCGATCCCGACCTCGCGGGCGATCGCGAGCAGGTGCAGGACGCCGTTCGTCGAGCCGCCCGACCCGGCGACGGCGGCGATCGCGTTCTCGAACGCAGCGCGCGTGAGGATCTGGGACGGGCGGATGTCGTCGCGGACGAGCGTCATCACGAGCTCCCCGGCCGCGCGCGCCGCCCGTGGCTTCGACTCGTTCGTCGCCGGGATCCCGGAGAGGCCGCGCGGCGAGATCCCGAGGAAGTCGATCACGAGCGCCATCGTGTTCGCGGTGAACTGGCCGCCACAGGCACCGGCTCCCGGGCACGCGACGGATTCGAGCGCGTGCACCTCCTCGTCGGTCATCCGGCCGGCGGCGCGGGCGCCGACGGCCTCGAAGACATCCTGGATCGTCACGTCGCGCCCCTCGTAGCGGCCGGGTGCGATCGAGCCGTTGTAGAAGACGAGACCGGGGACGTCGAGCCGTGCGAGCGCCATCACGCCGGCGGGGATCGTCTTGTCGCAACCGACGAGGCAGACGAGCCCGTCGAGCAGGTGCCCGGCGACGACGAGCTCGATCGAGTCCGCGATCACCTCGCGCGAGATCAGCGAGGCGCGCATCCCGGTCGTGCCCATGGAGACGCCGTCGGAGACGGAGATCGTGTTGAACTCGATCGGCGTGCCGCCGGCGGCACGGATCCCGTCCTTCACGTGCTTGGCAAGCACGCGCTGGTTGAAGTTGCACGGCATCGTCTCGATCCACGTCGTGGCGACACCGACGAGCGGCTTCGCGAGATCTTCGTCGGTGAAGCCCACCGCCTTCAGCATCGCCCGCGCCGGAGCGCGGTCGACGCCGTCTGTGAGCGCGGCGCTTCGGCGCTTGGCGGGATCCGTGGGCTGCTCGTAGATACTGGTCATGCGGTTGCTCCTAACCTAGCCGTGACCTCGATCGCGGCTTCCGGGGATTCGTCGTCTGTGTGGGTGCCGCGCGCGGCGACTGTGAGCGGGAGCACGCGCACGCCCTCGAGGCGGGATTCGAGCTCGGCCGCGACGCGGGCCACAGCGTCGGGGCGTGCCCAGACGATGACCGACGGGCCCGAGCCCGAGAGCGTGACTCCGGCCATCCCGTCGGCCGGGCGCGCGCGGAGCTCCTCGAGCAGCGGGGCGTCCTGGCTGCGGTACGGCTCGTGCAGGACGTCGGCGAAGGCGGCAGCCAGCAGCTCAGCGTTCGCGGCTGCGATCCCGGCGCCGAGAAGCGCGGCCTGAGCGGAAGCAGCCGCCGCCACGTCGTGGCGGACGAACTCCGGCAGGCGTGAGCGCGACTCCTTCGTGTTCACGCGCGTCTCCGGGACGAGCACGATCGGCGCCAGCGGCAGCTCGGTCGCGATCCGCTCGACGCGGTGGCGCTCGGCGCTTTTCCAGATCAGGCAGACGCCGCCCGTGAGCGCCGCGGCCAGGTTGTCGGCATGGCCCTCCAGCGCGAGCCCGAGCTCGAGCGCATCCTCGAGCGAGGTGTCGCGCCCGGCCACGGCGAGCCCGGCCACGAGCCCTGCTGCCACGGTCGCCGCTGACGATCCGAGCCCACGCTCGAGCGGGATCCGGTTCACGAAATGGAAGCTGTGCCCATCGAGTGGCGCCGCGAGCGCAAACGCCCGGAGCGCCAGATGCGTCCGGTCCTGCGGGATCTCGTCGCTCCCCTCGCCCTCGAGCGTGACGAGCGGCTCGCCGCTCCCTGCCGGGGCGGGGGCGACGTGCAGCTCGTTCCAGAGGTCGAGCGCGGCTCCAGCGCAGTCGAACCCGGGCCCGAGGTTCGCGGTCGTCGCGGGTGCCTTCACGACGAAACGGGTCGCGCTCATCGGGCCACCTCGGCGAGAATGGCCTCGACGGTCGGCTCGACGAAAACGGGCACGCTGGTGATCAGGTCGACGGCCGCCGTGTCCTTCAGGCCGTGGCCGGTGAGGACGCAGACGACCGTGCTCCCCGGCTCGAGCTCGATCTTCTCGAGGGCGGCGAGGCCGGCGGCCGAGGAGGGCTCGCAGAAGATGCCCTCGTAGCTTGCGAGATCACGCCACATTCGGGTGATGTCGTCGTCGGAGACGGGAACGGGCTCGACGCGGCCGTCGGCGACGAGCGCCTCGACCTCGGCCAGATGTGCGGGCTCGGCGATCCGGATCGCCGAGGCCATCGTCGTCGCGCGCTCGGCTGCATGCGCCGAGACGATCCGCGACCGCGCGCGCTCTTCGTCGAGCCCCTTGGCGTACGCGACCGTGTTGCCGCCGCCGCCGTAGGGCAGCGAGATCACGTCGGGATGGCGGCCGCCGAGCTGCTCGACGATCTCGAACACGGCGGTCTTCTGGCCCTCGATCCTGTGGGGGTTCACCGAGTTCACGAGGACGAAAGTGCCGCGGTCGGCGATCTCGAGGCAGTTCACGAGCGCCTGGTCGAAGCTTCCCCTGACCTCGAGGAGCCGCGCACCGACAACGCGCGTCTGCGCGACCTTGCCCGCAGCGATTGCCCCCGCAGGGCAGAGAACGACGGCCTTCAGGTCGGCACGGGCGGCGTAGGCCGCAGCCGAGGACGCCGTGTTCCCGGTCGAGGCGCAGATCACCCCGTCGGCGCCGGCCTCGACAGCCTTCGAGACGGCCACGGCCATCCCGCGGTCCTTGAAGCTGCCGGTCGGGTTCATCCCCTCGAACTTGAACTGCAGGTCGATCCCGAGCTGCGGGCCGATCCTCCGCGAGGGGATCAGCGGCGTGCCGCCCTCGCCGAGCGAGATCACCGGCGTGTCGGGGCCGATCACCGGCAGCCGGTCGCGGAAGCTCTCGATGACTCCGTTCACGAGACCTCCGTCGAGCCTACGGTCATGCCCATCCGAGCTCCGACACGCCTCGCTCGGAGACGACCGGGAACGGCAGCGGGTCGCGCCGTACCTCGTCCATCGCCGCGATCGCGGCCAGCGCCTCGGTGAGGGAGCCCTGGCTCGTGTCGTGCGTCACGACGTGCAGCGCCGCGCCGTCGCCGTTTGCGTGCTGCAGAAGGCGCGCGACCGATACCTCGCGCTCGGCCAGCGCGGAGGTCACCCGCGCGAGCACACCGGGTCGGTCGTCGACGGAGAGATGGAAGTAGAACGGCGAGCGGTTCGCGCCGTGCTCGAGCCGCGGCAGCTTGCGCCAGACCGGGTCGTTCTGCAGAAAGCCGGTTCCCATCGTCCCGATCACGCTCGCCATGTCCGCGATCACCGCGGAGGCCGTCTCGACGCCGCCCGCACCGGGGCCCTCGAGCGTGATCTCGCGGATCGCGTCACCCTGGAGCATCACCGCGTTGAAGGCGCCCTCGACCGCCGCCAGCGGATGGTGGCGATCGACGAGTGCCGGCGAGACGCGAACGTCGACCTTGCCGTCGAGCAGCCGCGCGGCGCCGACGAGCCGGATCACCATGTCGAGCTCACGTGCCGCGGCGACGTCGAGCGGGGTGATCTTGTCGATCCCGACCACCTCGACGTCGTCGAGCGCGAAGCGCGAGTTGAAGGCAACCGTCGCGAGGATCGCCATCTTCGCCGCCGCATCGGCCCCGGAGACATCCGCGGTCGGGTCGGCTTCGGCGAAACCGCGCGCCTGGGCTTCGGCCAGCGCCTCCTCGTAGCTCGAGCCGCCCTCCATCTCGGTGAGCATGAAGTTGGTCGTGCCGTTCACGATCCCGAGCACCCGGTGCACGTTCGTGACGACGAGCGACTCGCGGAGCACCTTGATCACCGGGATCGCCGCGCACACGCTGGCCTCGAAGCGAAGCTGCACGCCCGAGCCCGAGGCCGCGTCGAACAGCTCCGCCCCGCGCTGGGCGACGAGCTGCTTGTTCGCGGTCACGACATGCTTGCCGCGCCGGAGCAGCTCGAGCACGTGCTCACAGGCGGGCTCGACGCCGCCCATCACCTCGGCCACGACCGCGATCTGCGGGTCGTCGAGGATCTCCCGCACCTCCGTGGTCAGCACGCCCGGGGGCGCGGGGAAGCTCCGCTCCTTGTCGGTCGAGCGGACGAGCGCCTTCACGAGGCGCAGCCGGTGGCCCGTCGCACGCTCGATGTCGTCCGCCTGCTCGTTCAACAGGCGGTTGACCGCGGCGCCGACGGTGCCGTACCCGAGGAGGGCTACCGGTACGTCAACCGACGCCATGCGCCCCTTGAACGGTTCGCTCGCCGAGCGCGCGAAGGCGCGCACCCACCTGCTCGACCTCGGTCTGCTCGAGCGCCTTCCGCGCCTCGACGAGGCTCGGGCTGCCCTTGTCCATCTCTGCGATCCACTCCTTTGCGAACGAGCCGTCCTGGATCGCGGTCAGCGCCTTCTTCATGTTCGCCTTCACGTCGGCGGTGATCACACGCGGGCCGACGGCGATCGAGCCGTACTCGGCCGTGTCGGAGATCGAGTAGTGCATCCGCTCGATCCCACCCTCGAAGATCAGGTCGACGATCAGCTTCACCTCGTGAACGCATTCGTAGTAGGCCATCTCCGGCGCGTAGCCGGCCTCGACGAGTGTCTCGAACCCGGCCTGGATCAGCTGGGTGAGCCCACCGCAGAGCACGGTCTGCTCGCCGAAGAGATCGGTCTCGGTCTCCTCGGCGAAGGTGGTCTCGAGGATCCCGGCACGGGCGCCTCCGATCCCGGTCGCGTAGGCGAGCGCGAGCTCGCGCGCGTTGCCGGTCGCGTCCTGGGCAACCGCGATCAGCGCCGGGGTGCCGTAGCCCTCCTCGTACAGACGCCTCACGATGTGGCCGGGCCCCTTCGGCGCGACCATGATGATGTCGACCCCCTCGGGAAAGTCGATCCGCCCGTAGTGAACGGAGAACCCGTGCGCGAACAGCACCGCGGCGCCGGGCTCGAGGTTCGGGGCGATCTCGTCGCGGAAGAGCGCGGCCTGCGGCCCGTCGGGCACGAGCACGGCGACGACCTGCGCCCCCTTGACGGCGTCCGCCACGTCCCGGACGGGGAGCCCGGCTTCTTCGGCGGCCCGGCGCGAGGTGCTCTCGGGTTTGAGCCCGACCACGACTTCGACCCCCGAATCGGCGAGGTTCAGCGCATGCGCGTGCCCCTGGCTGCCGTAGCCGATGACCGCGACCTTCCCCGTGAGGAGACCGACGTCGCCCGTCTTGATCACTTCTTTCATTGGATTCCCTTTCGCTTACGAGACGGTCGCGGTGCTCGACCGCGCTGGACGTGGGCCGGGCCGGCGAAGGCCGATCCGGCCGGTACGGGCGAGCTCGCGGACGCCGTGCGGGCGCACGAGCTCTTCGAAGGCGTCGAGCTCCTCGGGCCTGCCGACGATCTCGAAGGTGAGCGCCTCGCGGCCGATGTCCGCGACGCGGGCGCCGAAGACCTCGCCGAGCGCGATCAGCTCGGCCCGCTTGTCTGCAGGCGCGCCGACGGTGATCAGCGCGAGCTCGCGCTCGACCGATTCGCCGGGGCGCAGCTCGACGACGCGCAGGACGTTCACGAGCTTGTGCATCTGCTTCTCGATCTGCTCGAGCGAGTGCTCGCTGCAGTCGACGCGCAGTGTCAGGCGCGAGATATCCGGCCGCTCGGTCGGGCCCACGGCGAGGCTCTGGATGTTGTAGCCGCGCCGCGCGAACATCTGGGAGACGCGGGCCAGCGCGCCCGGTTTGTTCTCGAGCTCGACCGAGACCGTGTGGTGGGACATCTGACTCATCCCATGATCCTCTCGCCTGAGGGCTCCTCGTCGGGCAGTTCGATGATGTCCACGGAGGCCGCGCCGGCGGGAACCATCGGGTAGCAGTTCTCGTCCGGATCGACGCGCGCATCGACGACGGCAGTCCGGCCGCAGTCGAGCGCGGCTTCGAGTGTCCCGTCGAGGTCATCCTCGTTGTCGACCATGAAGCCGGCGCCGCCGAGGGCCTCGGCGAGCTGCGCGTAGTCGGGCACCTGCTTCGTCAGGTGCGTCTCGGCGTAGCGCTCGGCGTAGAAGAGCTCCTGCCACTGGCGCACCATGCCGAGCCAGCCGTTGTTGATGATCACGACCACGATCGGGAGCCGTTCGAGTGCGGCGGTCGTGAGCTCCTGGCAGGTCATCTGGAAGCAGCCGTCGCCGTCGATGCAGATGACCGTCGCATCGGGCCTCGCGGCCTTCGCCCCGACCGCGGCGGGAACGCCGTAGCCCATCGTCCCGAGCCCGCCCGAGGTGATGAACGTCCGGGGCTTCTGGCACTCGATGTACTGCATCGCCCACATCTGGTGCTGGCCGACGCCGGTCGTCCAGATGTGGTCGCCTTCGCGCTGCGCCGTCAGGTCGCGGAGCCGCTCGATCACGGTCTGGGGCTTGAGGATGCCGTCGGCCTTGCGGTACTTGTAGGGGTAGAGCGCCTTCCATTCCTCGATCTGCGCGTGCCAGACGGTGCGATCGGTGCGCTTCTCGGCTTCGAGCGCCTTCACCTCACGGGTCAGCTGCGAGAGCGCGAGCTTGAGCGGGCCGACCACCGGGATCTCGGCCGTGCGGATCTTCCCCACCTCGGCGGCGTCGATGTCGAAGTGGATCACCTTCGCGCCCGGTGCGAATGCCGAGACCTTGCCGGTGACCCGATCGTCGAAGCGGGTGCCGACGGCGATGATCAGGTCGGACTTGTTCAGCGCCCAGTTGGCGTACTTCGACCCGTGCATCCCGGGCGCGCCGTAGTTCAGCGGGTGCGAGTCGGGCAGGCAGCCCTTGCCCATGAGGGTCACGACCGCCGGGAGCCGAGCAGCCTCGACGAGCGCGAGCAGCTCGGCGGATGCCTCGGCGTTGATCACGCCTCCGCCGGCGTACACGATCGGCTGGCGCGACTCGGAGATCGCGATCGCGGCCTCGCGGACCTGGCGCTCGTGCACCTTCGTCGGCGGGCGCCAGCCGGGCAGGTCGGGCTCGCTCGGGTAGGAGAAGTCGAGCTCGGCCTCCTGCGCGTCCTTCGCGACGTCGATCAGCACCGGTCCGGGCCGCCCCGAGGTGGCGACGTGGAAGGCATTCTTCATCGCCTGGGGGAGCTCGCGGGCATCCTGGACGAGCCAGGAGTGCTTCACGATCGGCATCGTGATCCCGGTCGCGTCGGTCTCCTGGAAGGCGTCGGTGCCGATGAGGTTCGACTTCACCTGGCCGGTGATGCAGACGAGCGGGGTCGAATCCATCCAGGCATCCGCGATCGCCGTCACGAGGTTCGTCGCGCCGGGGCCGGAGGTGGCGACGGCAACGCCGGGCCTGCCGGAGGCGCGGGCGTACCCCTCGGCCATGTGGCCGGCGCCCTGCTCGTGGCGGGCGAGGATGTGGCGCACGGTCGTGCCTCGTGCGATCGCGTCGTAGGTCGGCAGGATCGCCCCGCCGGGAATCCCGAACATGACGTCGACGCCTTCTGCCTCGAGGGAGCGCAGGATGGCGTCGCTGCCGAGCATTCTCGTCATCTCGCGCCCTTTCTCGATTGCTGACTCGGTGATCCTGTCACGGTCATTCTTCGCATCCTTCTTCGCTCCTCGGTCTGGCGTGACGCCTCAGAAGGCGCACAGCCCGGTCATCGACGCACCTCTCCTGTCTTGAGGTCGGCGTGTGCGGCGTCTGCGGCCGCGTGAGCAAAATCTCCCCCCTAGCGGGGGAGAATGAGGGTCGTCACCACGAACATCCCCGAGAACGGGGACGGCGTAAGGCTACCGGTGACGATCGAGGAGCTCATGGTGCTGGAGTCAGTCTGCCCGTCGCTGTTTGACGTGTCAAACGCGAACAGCGCGGCGGTCGACGTGCTCGTGGTCGTGATCGTCGATCAGCCAGCTGTGGCCGAAGCCGCGCATCGCCTCGATGATCGGCAGGAGCGCATCGCCCTTGTCGGTGAGGCGGTACTCGACGCGGGGCGGCGACTCCGGATAGCTGTGGCGTTCCACGATTCCCTGGTCCTCGAGCATGTGCAGGCGTTCCGAGAGGGTGCGCGGGCTGATTCCCGGGCAGGCGTGCTCGAGCTCGGTGAAGCGGCGCGGCCCTTCGGAGAGGTCGTGCACGAGGAGCGCCGTCCACTTGGATCCGATCAGATCCGAGGTCGCTGCGACGGCGCAGCAGCTCCCGTCGTGGACCTCGTTCATCCTGCGCGCAGCCATCGGGTCCAGTCTAGCTGGCCCGTCGGCTGAAAGCCACCCCAAAGGGGGCGGTTTTTCGCAGAACTGCGTATTTCTTACCGATCGGAAAGTATTATTTCTTTCCGATCGGAAAGTATTGGCTCGCTACGTGTGCGAGGTCGTGTAGACGAAGGCGGCCAGATCGTCGATCTGAGCCGCTGTGAGCACCTTCGCGTAGCCCGTCATCCCGTGACCGCCCTTCGTGATCTGCGTCACGATCTGCGCATAGGTCTTCGTCACGCGGTCGAGGTCGGGACCGGCGCCCGAGCCGTCGAGTTGATTCGCCGCGGCCATCAGATGACACGAGCCGCACGACTGGGCGATGAAGAGCTTCCTGCCGTTCTTCGCGTTCCCGGCGAGCTTCGGCTTCGGAGTCGCGGCAAGTGCGTTCGCACACCCGAACGCGACGAGGGCGGCAAGGAGGGCGGCGACGGGCACGCGTCTCATCGACCGCACAGTATGCCCCGAGAGCCGGGCGAACAGATTCAGCAACTTCTAACCTCGGTCTTACCCTGCTCTAAGACTGCTCATCCAGGATCAAATCATTGTGACGCAGGCCACCACGCACCCTCCGACGCGCGGCTTGCATCACCTGCGGCGCCCGGCTTGCCGGGCGCCGCGCTCTCTCCTCACCCGCCCGCGGGCGAGCTGCCGTCCCGCAGCTCGCCCGCACCCTTCTTTCAGGCCGCAGTGGTTGTCCGGGCCGCTCGCCTCACCGCACGGTGCCGCGGGGGCGACGGCCCGGACAACCACTGCCACTCGGTGAGCACAGCCGCGGCAAGCGGCTTTGCGACTGAGGACTTCCCTTTCTCGCCGCGAATGTCCACCATTACGGGGATGGCGATTCTTGTTGTCGACGATGACCGGGCCGTGCGCGATGCGCTGCGCCGCGCTCTGACCATGCAGGGCTACGACGTCGAGCTTGCCGTCGACGGCGAGGAGGCGCTGCTGCGGCTCCGCTCGAACGTCAATGCCTTCGAGCTCGCGATCGTCGACATCCTGATGCCTCGGCTCGACGGGCTCGAGTTGACCCGACGCCTCCGCGCCGACGGCAGCGAGCTCCCGATCCTGATGTTGACGGCACGCGACCAGGTCGCGGACCGCGTCGCAGGGCTCGAGGCCGGCGCCGACGACTATCTCGTGAAGCCGTTCGCACTCGAGGAGCTCGTTGCCCGCGTGCGGGCACTGCTGCGTCGGCTCGGCTCCGACGACGAGCCCGCGACCCTCGAGTTCGCAGACCTGATGCTGAACACGGGCACTCGCGAGGTCACCCGCGACGGCGTGGACTTGACGCTGACCCGCACCGAGTTCGCGCTGCTCGAGCTCTTCCTGCGCAACCCGAAGCAGGTGCTGACGCGCTCCGTGATCTTCGACCGCGTCTGGGGCTACGACTTCGGGTACGGATCGAACTCGCTCGACGTGTACATCAGCTACCTGCGCAAGAAGACCGAGGCGGGTGGACGCTCCCGCCTGATTCACACGGTGCGCGGCGTCGGCTACGCGCTGCGCGAGCAGTGACCATTCGCGCCAGGCTGGCGCTCGGCTCGGCGGCGGCCGTCGCCGTCACGATCGTGCTCGCCTCGATGGCCGTGTACTTCCTCGTGCAGAAGGAGCTTCGGGCCCAGGTCGACTCGAACCTCAAGGCGGAGGCCGCACAGATCGCGAACGGCGCGCGCTTCACGACCTATCTCGCCTACGCGCCGAACATCTACGAGATCGATGTGCCCGCCCCCCTCTTCAGCGGCTACTTCCAGCTCGTCGACCGGCAGGGGAACATCTACATCCCGAACGGCTATGTCTCGCCGAAGCCGCGCCTCGCAGTCACCGCGCACGTCCAACAGGTCGCGAACGGCAAGGAGCAGGCGTTCTTCTACGACACGCGGCTTCAGGGCGAGGACACGCGCGTCCTGACGATGCCGGCGACGACGCTCCCACCGGTGGCGATCCAGGTCGTCGGGCAGCTCTCGGGTGTCGACAACGAGCTCGCCCGGATCCGGCTCTGGCTGTTCCTGCTCGCGTGCACCGGGGTCGGAATCGCCGCCGCCGCGGGATTCCTGGTCGCGCGTGCGACGCTCCGCCCGCTGCGCGACCTGAGCGAGACAGCCGAGCGTGTTCGGGCGACCCGTGACCTGAGCGAGCGCATCGCGGTCGAGGGCACGGACGAGATCGGCGCGCTGGCGTCGACCTTCAACGCGATGCTCGAGTCGCTCGACGAGGCAGCTCAGCGGCAGCGCCAGCTCGTGCAGGACGCCTCGCACGAGCTGCGGACGCCGCTGACGAGCCTGCGGACGAACATCGAGGTGCTCGCGATGGGCGACCGGCTTCCGGCCCTGGAGCGCAAGCAGCTCCTGGAGGACGTCGTCGCCCAGCTCGGCGAGATGACCGAGCTGATCGGCGAGCTGACCCAGCTCGCGCGCGGGGAGGAGCAGGCCGAGCCGCTCGAGGACGTCCGGCTCGATCTCCTCACCGAAGAGGCGATCAAGCGCGCGACGCGCAACCATCCCGACGTCCCGATCGAGGCCGAGCTCGAGCCGACCAGTATGATCGGGCGGCCGGCGAACCTCGAGCGCGCGATCACGAACCTCCTCGACAACGCAGCCAAGTGGAGCCCGGCCGGCTCGCCGGTCGAGGTGCGCCTGCGGGGCGGCGAGCTCACGGTTCGCGACCACGGCCCCGGAATCGCGGCAGAGGACGTCCCGCACGTGTTCGAGCGCTTCTACCGGGCGACCTCCGCCCGGAGCATGCCGGGCTCTGGCCTCGGCCTCGCGATCGTCCGCCAGGTGGCCGAGAGCCACAACGGCGCGATCGCCGCCGAGGACGCCCCGGGCGGGGGCACGCTGATGCGGCTGCGCCTCGAGAGCTCCGAGCCGCCTCAGGGAGAGGCCTCCTCGCCGGTGGCGGAACACGCCGGGGTACCCGATGCCTGAATCTCAGGGCTTTCTTAGTGCAGATTTAGGCACCAATGCTCGAATGATCAGGTCGATGTTCCGGCACCCCCCAAGCAGACCCAGGCTGATCGCCGTGGGAGCACTGTCGGTCGCGGCGGTGGTTGCATCCGCGTTCGGAGCGGCCACGGCGCACGCCGGGCACCTCACGTTCGCAGCGCTCAGGTCGGCGGACACGAGCACGAGCGCCAACTGGGCCGGCTACGTCGTCACCGGGACCGCGACGACCTATACGAGCGTGACGGCGACCTGGAAGGAGCCGAAGGTGAGCTGCGGCGCCACGGACGCGGGCGAGTCGTCGGCGTTCTGGGTCGGTCTCGGCGGCTCCTCCGAGACCTCCCAGGCACTCGAGCAGGTCGGCACGTCGGCCGACTGCAACCCAACGACGGGGAGCCCGACCTACTACGCCTGGTACGAGCTCGTGCCGGCCAACTCCGTGACGACCAAGCTCGCCGTCCATCCCGGCGACACGATCACGACCTCGGTGAACGTCCTCGGCGGGACGACGATCGAGCTCCAGGTGAAGAACCGCACCCGCGGCACGTCGTTCACGACGAAGCTGCCGTACGCGACGCCGGACCTCACCTCGGCGGAGTGGATCGCCGAGGCGCCGTCGGCCTGCGACAACTACCGCTGCAGCCAGGTCCCGCTCTCGAACTTCGGCACCGTCTCCTTCACGAAGGTCGCCGCGATCGGGAACGACGTCGGCGGCACGCTGACTGCGAACCCGGGCTGGACGAGCACCGCGATCTCGCTCGTCCCTGACGGGAACGGCCGCGGCTACTTCCCCGGCCCCGATCGCTTCGCAGGGCGCGTCAACTCCACCGCGGGCGCGGTTCCCAGCACTGCCTCGACGGACGGACGGAGCTTCGCCGTCCAGTTCGCGGCGAACGCCGGCGCTTCGTCGTAAAGCCGCGGGCCGCCCGATACGCGGCCGACCAGGGCAACGCCCGCCGGGTCTCGACGTAGTCCGGGAGGGCCGGATCTCGCCCTCCACGCCCGTGCGCTCCCCCCTGCGACCGGCACTCAGCCGACTGCGCTCGGGCCGCACCGTCAGGGCCAGGCTCTCACTCCGTGCGGTAACCTGGATCCCGTGAGATCAGGTGGAGCGTCGAAGCGAACGCTCGCCGCGCTTGTCTGTGCTGCGGCCGTGGTGGGCATCGGGGTCGTAGTTGCGGTCGTCGGATTCGGCGGCGGCAAGTCTGACGGCGACGGCGCGACGACGGGCGCGAACGCGCCGCTGACCGTCCCGAAACCGCCTCTGATCAAGGATGGAGGCCTGATCCTGAACGAGCCGGATTCGCAGGACCAGGACTGGCTGACTTCGGGGCTGTCGCCTCTGCCGGGCAAGCACCGTGCTCAGGCCACGGTGACGAACGCCTCCAACATCGGCTTCATCAACTCGTTCGAGTGGTATCCGCCGACCGGCGTGCAGATCGTCAAGGTGCTTGGAAGCAGCGAGGGTCACTGTGTTCTGACCGGCCTCTCCGGGTTCGGCGGCGACCAGTTCAGGACAGTCCTGCTGTACCCGAACATCTTTTGCGACGGGGTTGCGCTAAGGCCTCCGACCTGCACCTGTACGGGCGATGGAGGATCGATGACGATCTCCTTCGTGCTCAGCACCGACGCAACCGCATCAGGGGCTGCCCGTGTCGTCACTGCGAGCCCAACCCTGAAGATCATCCCCTCCTTCATCGCGTCCTAGCGGAGTCCGCAGCGTGTCCCCTGCCAGAGTTGCTCGAGCGGTACCCCTGGCGGCGCTTGCCGGAACGCTCGTGCTGGCGGTTGCCGCGTGCGGCGGGGGCGGCGTCGACTCGGGCGGCCTCTCCTCCGCCGACCGCAGCGCCGCCCAGGCTGCCCTGAACGCCCTGCACGGCTCGAACATCCCGCTCCAGGTCGTCGCGATCTCGCAGAACGTCCAGGAGGCGCCGACAGCGTGCCGCGTCCATCTTGTCTCCGAACAGCCGAGGACGTTCCACGTCTACCTCTTCTGGACCCCCTGGCTCGCCGGAGAGGACTACACCTGGCTCACCGATGACACTCGCCGAGAAGCGCTCGGATGATCAGTTCCATCTCGGCTCGGCCCATCCCGTCCTGCCTGGCGGCCAGCTGAGCGCGAACGGACGGAGCGTCGTCCCGTGGACGTGTCGACACGACCCTGCTCTCCCGATACGGGCCCGCGCAGGCGCGAAAGACCCACCGAATCCTCGTTGCCAATGCCGGGGACGTCTTCTCGAAGCCGTCGGCGCGCTGCCAGGTTCTGACGAGCGGCGATCTGAAGCTGCTCCCCGCCGCCTGAAACCGAAATCCCTGGGGGCGACCGGACCCCGGGGGGCAAAGGCGGGCGGATGCTACGGTAAAACCGGATCCTCGGCGGCCCACGCGCGCCGCGGTGGTGCTAAGGCTTTGCCCCCTCGCTCGGCGGGGTCCGGTGAACGAGATTCGTCGAAAGGAGTTCCATGCGTTGCTCGCGGATGAGCTTGTTGTTGGTCTGTACTCTCGTCGTGGCGGTCGTGCTGCCGGCCGCTCTGGAAGCCCGCCCGAACGCTTCGGCCGGGACGATCTCCGTTACGGCCGGTGCGCCGCGAGAGCTGTCGTTCAAGATCTCCCCGGCGCGGGTCACCGTGTCACCCGTCGTGTTCAAGGTGACGAACAAGGGCAAGCTCCCGCACTCCTTCAAAGTCTGCACGAAGCCAAGTCCCAACGACAAGGCGAACTCGTGCACGGGCGTCACGACCAAGACGCTCGCGCCGGGTGCAACAGCGACGCTGACCGTCAAGCTCTCCGCGAACGGCAAGTACGAATACCTCTCCGGGATCGCCTCGCAGGCTGCCTCGGGCATGAAGGGGATCGTGACAGTCGCCCTGAGCGCCGGCTCGAGCTCGGCTCCAGTTCGAGCTCTGGCTCGAGTTCGAGCTCCAGCTCGTCGTCGGGATCCGGAAAGCTCGTCGGGTTCCGGGACGACGACGACGACCGCCCCACCCAGCAGCGGAGGAGGCGGGGCCGGCGGGGTCGTCAACGGGCAGGCGACCGACCCCGCGTGTGCCGCCGGGACGCTGATCCCCGTCGGCCCGAACGCCGGCGACGAGGACACCGACAACGAGGGCGGGTTCCCGACCGACGGGGACGGATGCCTCTAGACGGCACCGTCTGACGGCACTCCTCGAGCTGAGGTTCCTGAGCACGGTGAGGCCGCCCTCCGATGGGAGGCGGCAGCTCGCTTCGCGGGTTGTTGCCGAGGAATGACGCTGACACCGGCGGTGCAGCCCGCCGGTGTCCGCGTGGATGTGCTCGGGAGCGGGCGGGCCGTTGCCGGGTCGGTACCGGAGGGCTCGTTTGCTCGTTCGCCGGCGCCTGGAACCGCACAGATCTGCGCAGGGTCGAGGCGATCGGAAGGCTGCGCCGGTTCGGATGATCGGCCGAGTGCGACGGTCTACGAGAACCGCTACCGGGGGTAGCTACACCGGTAGCCGGCTCGAGCCGCGACCGCACCCGCGCACGTGACGGATGGGACCTGTACGTATGACCACGAGCTACGACACCCAGCCATCCATCCGACCGGGCCCCGGTCAATCAGATGACGTGCTCGGGGCTTACGCCCCGCCTAGACCCCGCCGCGCTTCTGAGCCTCGTCGGGGGAGCCTGGAATGATGTAGGGCACGGGCGTCATCTTCGTGATCTTGAACTGCCAGGGCGCCCCTCCGAACAGGTAGCCGCTCTTCTTGCTCGTCGGGGAGGCGGTGAAGTTGACGACGACGCTACCGCCGTCATCGGTGCAGAGGCAGGTGGGCGGCTGGACGCTGCCCTTGCACGTGACCTTCCCGGCGACGAGCGTGCACGATGCACCGCTAGAGCTCTTGATCTTCGTCACCTTCCAACCCGCCGACGGCACCCAGGTGAAGCCGTTCAGGTAGCCGATGCCGCTCGTGTTCAGCACCTGAAGCTGGTAGGAGCCGTTGAGATACCGGAAGACGACGTTCGTATCCGACCCGGAAAGGTGGATCAGCTGGATCGCCCCCGTGTCCGGGTTCGGCTGGAACACCACCCTGCGATTGGCCACGTTCCAGTTCCAGCCGAACGCCTTGTCGCCGCCCGTGAGCTTGCAGCCGTGGCCCTCCGGATACTGGCGGCCCTCCGCGTTCTTTCCCACCACGCACCCTCCGCCGCCCTTCGACTGGCACGCGCCGGCATAGGCCAGGCCGTTGGCGTCGGGATACGCCGAGCAGTAGTAGCCCTTCGGGCCCTTGAGCACGGTGACGTTGCCGGAATGGAGGATCGGGATCTTCGCTCGCGAGAGCTTGTGGATCCAGGTCGACGCCTCGCTACAGGGGTAATTGATCGCGAACACCTCGTAGATGTTGCTGCTGATCTTGGCCACGACCGGCGGCAGGCCCCTGACCGGCGGTGCCTTGGGGTAGACCCAGCGCAGGCCCTTGACCGGCGTGCACTCGGGCGCCTGCAACGGATGGCCTGCAAGCGCCGCCATCGGGTTCGACACGACGACGGCCTGCTGGGGCGCCGCAGACGAACCGCCGGAGAAAAGGGCGTAGGCAACGCCCCCGGCAGCGATCAGGACCACCACCGCGCCGGCCACGAGTGCTACGCGCCAACCCTTCCCGGAGCCGCCGACCTCTTCCTCGGGCGCCGCCTTCGGGCCACGAGACGCCTGCGCCTGTCGGCGAGCCCGTATCTCGCGGCGCTTTCTCCTCGCCTGCGCCATCGACCTCAACTATACCCACCTCCGAGGGCCATCCTCCCGCGAACCCTCGGCACACACCGGAGCGGCCTGGCGACCGAGCTGCGACGTGCGGTAGTCTCGTGGTAGCTATGCGCGCCCGCTTCACCGTCGGAGCAATCGTGGTTCTTTTCGCCTTCGGCGCCGGGATCGTCCACGCCGCGGGCGATCCTTACGCGGTACAGGCCGACAAAGTGTCGTGTCCGACCCCGCCGAAGGGCTGGTCCAACGTTCCCAGCGCGAGGTCCGTTCTGACGCCCAACACGATCAGCCCCGACGGCAACCTGATCCTCTACTTTGCGGCGCCGATCGTCGAGATCGTCTGTGTGTACCGGACTCCGGCCGGCAAGGACATGGATCTCAGGGTGCGCTACGACCTGCCGATCGACGTCAACCCGTGGAACGATTTCGACATCGGCTGCACCTCGACACACCCCCCGGCGGCGCCCTCGATCGCGGCGAAGGCGTGGAACGACCGTCAGCGGGTGTACCGGATCATCGGTGTTCACACCTGGAGCCTCGCGACGTTCATCGACAATCTCAAGCAGCTCAAGCCCACCGACGTGCCGCGATTCGAGACGATGGCGAAGCTGATGCTGAAGGGAGTCCAGCCGTTCGCCCACGGATGCTCGCTCGCGGGCGGCGGCAAGGCGGTCGCGGTCAAGTCGCTCTGGACGTTCAGCTTCGATGCCCATGGCACGAGCGGCGGCGTGACGAGCACCGGCAGCACGAGCGGCTCGTTCAGCACGGCCGTGGGCCCGGATGGAACGGCAGGCGCGATCAGCAACCTGAGCGCCCCGAACTTCCAGCTTCGGGCGACGGGTCACGGCAAGAGCACCGTACTCTCGATCCGTCTCGGGTCGCCGATCGCCTTCAGCCATGGGTACGGGGCGGCGCTCAAGACGCAGGTCGTCGTGGCCGCTTCCAACGATGCCGCCTGCAAGACGGGCTCGAAGGGGACCCTGCTCGTCTCGACGCCCTACCTGTCGTCGCCGACCGTCAAGCTCGAGCTCTGCGGTCACAGCTACCTCGACGGCAAGGGCTCGGTCACCGCGTTCATCAAGAGCGTCTGACGGGCGAGTCGCGGCTCCTCTCCGACCGCGCCCCCACGCCCGCAGTCGAGACCGCTCTCGCCCCTCGCCCGCGTGGCTGAAGTGGCGCCCGAAGCTCATGGCGTGGCTCCGGAGGCGGGCGACCACGGCCTCACCGATTCGGCCGGCGCCGCCTTGATCCGCCGGAGCCTCTCTTGACGTTTATGGGCGAGGTCGCCTGCCCGCGAGCGCCCGTATCAGACAGCTGCTACAGCCCGAGCCGCCCCTTGCCGGTTCGGCGACTGGATCCCTGAGACCGTTGACCGCGTCGTCCGAGCGACTCTGCGATCCACGCGCAGTAACCCCGCAGCTGCCCCCGACAGCCGCGGCACTCAGCCATCCACGGATCGAGGAACATCCCCGGCCGACCGATACCAACCTCTCCGGCGAGCGAGCTGCGTTGCCGTGAAGCTCGGTTCGGGCCTCACCTTCGAGGCTGATCGCGCGAGCTCTCAGCCTCGAAGGTGACCCGGATGAACCGAGATGTTCAGGAACCAGGACTTGGCGACGAAGCGCTTCTCAGATGCAGCCGTCGTTGTCGTCCGGCTCGGTGCCCAGCTCGTCACCGTCGGCATCGCTGTTGCCCGCGGTCTGGATGGTCTGTCCCGGAGGACAGGGGTTAACGGTGCCCCCGCCGCCACCGCCGGTTTTCGTGGTGGTAGTGCCGGTAGTGGTGGTCGCGCCCCCAGAGCCCGAGCTGGAGCTGCTCGAGCTGGAACTGCTCGAGCTCGAGCTTCCGGAGCCGGTGGTCGGGCTCTTCGCGGATGCGAGCAGAGGCTTGTTGCGCTCTGCGATGACGAAGGCCGCCAGGGTCGCAATCTTCGCCGCGCTGAGCCGACCGGCGAAGGGAGTCATCTTGAACTTGTACTTCGCGACCTGCGCCTTGGTCATGACCGCGGCGCCGCCTTTCGTGATCGCTGTCTTCATCAGGGGGAGGGTCAGCTTCACCTTGTCGAGGTTCGGTCCGATCGTGCCTTTGGCCCCGAGTGCCTTGAAGGTGTGGCACCCACCGCAACCCGAGGCGGTGAAGAGCGTTTGCCCTGCCGGCGCGGCCGCAGTCCTGTGCCCGGACGCGCCCGTGACCACCACCGAAACCGCGGCTAGCGCCAACGCCACACCCGCGAGGAGACGGGCTGACTTACGGCGTGAGAGTGCTCTCATGTGACCCCCTTCTTTCGATGCGTCCATTTCGGCGCGCGTTCGGATTTTCACCTTATTTCGCGAGCTGTCCACTCGCTAGTCACCACTGATCTCTCCCAGTCTTTCCCGGAGGTCACAGGAAGTCAACCAGGGCCATTGACCCCATCGATGATACCAGCAAACGGAACCGGCCCCCCGCAGCAAGGACTGCGGGGGGCCGGCAAATGCGGTCGGACGTTCACCGCGCCCGTCGGATCGTGAATCAGCTACTGACGACGGTGACGGGGGCCTTGGCCGATCCCTGGGTGTTTGTGATGACCAGGTCGGTGGCACCGGCCTTTGCGGTCTTCGGAACGAGGATGTACATCAGCCCGTCAGAAGGGATCGCGTACTGGAGCTTGACCCCGTCGAGGGTGACCGAGGTCGTCCCGACGAAGTTGCTCCCGACCACCTTCACCTTCTTGCCGTTGGCCTTCAGATGGCTGGCGACGGAGCTGATCGCCGGCGCCGCCGTCGCGGTGCCGGTCGCCTGGCAGGGATACACGGTCGCGCTTCCCCCGGGAGCCGTCACGGAGCCCGCCCCGGTCGTCAGAACGACCGGGCCGCTTTGTGTGCCCGGTCCGACCAGCGCGTAGAGAATGGTGTCCGAACCGACGATCACCGTCGGTGAAGGCGTCCCCCCGATTGTGACGCGGTCGCCGCCGCCGTCGCTCACGAACCCGGTACCGGTGACCAGGATCACGGTGCCCGGGCAAGTGCCCTGCGCGGTCACGATCAACGGAACCGAGGCGCTGCCCCCTCTCCAGCTCGTGATCGTCGCCGCACCGGCGGTTGCCGCGACGGAAAGACCGAACGAAGCCAGCAGGGCAGCAAAGAACGACGTCCTGAGCAGCAAACGATGCGAACCGCTACGTCTCACGTCGAGAGTCCTCCCTCCAAATCGAGTTGACTACTAGTCGCACGGCCACGGAAAATACCACGCTGCGGGCTTCCGTGCAACGAGTTCGGCGCTGCCGGCGGCCAGGAGCCGGTGGCCGAGGACTGCGGTCAGGTAACGGTCAGTATGCCCCGGAATGATTTCCCGGGATTCGACGGGCTCGAGTACGGAAACGCGCCCCGGACGAGCAGTGCGCGAGTGAAGTGATCCTTCTGGCCCGGCTTGACCGTGTATTTCTTCTTCATGAACGTCAGTGAGTGCGTCTTGTGGCCGCGGTTCAGAACGTAAAACATGGCGTAGTCACCCCGCGTGGGCGGGGTCCCGACGTAGAGGTCGTTGACGCCGTTCGGCCCTTCGCGATAGACGCCGAGCAGAAGCTTCTTGTCGGTGAAGATGAAGTAGACGAGAATCGTCTTCCCGGGCTGCGTCGTCTTCGTCGCAGCCGGGGCCACGGGCGAGGCCAGGAGCAACAGCATGACCGCCACACCCGAGAGGGCTGCGAGCCGATGAGCTAGAACCACGTTTCCACCCTTCTCTCTCCCCCGCTCAGAAGACGGTCTTCAGGCGGAGGACGCCATCCTTGAAACAGAGATTGTACAGGTGCTCCGGCTGCCGGTTGCCGGGCCCCGCGGCCGCGTCTTCCCACTCGTAGCAGTCCTCTGCCAGACCGTCTCCGTAGTGCTGATAGGGCTTCTTCGGCCAGCGGGCGAGCACGGAGGACTCGGACTGACCCACACGCGTCCCCGCCCAGAGGATCGCGTAGGACTCGTCGGGGAGCACCGCTGAGCTGCTGCCGGCCGAGGTGCTGTCGCGCCCGCCGTTCCCGCCCGTCGTCGCCAGGGTCACAGCGGTGGCGACGACCACGACGAGGACAACGGCGCCGACTGCGAACAGCCACCTCCTCTTCCTCATTCCGTCCCGACAATAGCGGAGGGAGCCCTTTCGGGCTCCCTCCGCACATCCATGTTGCTCGGATCTCTCTGTCTTACAGGGAGAAGACGGTCAGCTGATCTCGCTGGCCGGACGGGGTCGCTCCCGGGAGACCGGCGATCCCGACGCCGTGGTAGCTCGCGAGGTACTGCTTCCCCTTGTATTCGTACGTGACCATGGGCGAGATACCCGTGTCATTCGGGATGCCCCACGTCCAGAGCGTCGCTCCGGTGGTCGCGTCATAGGCGTCGATCTGAGCGCCGGGGGTCAGCAGCGTTCCTGCACCCTGCTGGGTCGTTCCCTGGTTGGGCAAGGTGCCTGCCATGTCGCTTCGTCCCTTCCACCAGGTGAAGACGACGTTGCCCGCGGTCGCGAGCACACCGCTGTAGCAGTCACCGAGACCGGTCGCCTGGCCCGGGACCTGCCAGCGCATCGTGTTGTTCGAGAGGTTGATCGCGCTCATGAACCCCTGGATCCCGTTCGTCGCCGACGCGCTGAGGCTGGACTGCACGTAGGAGCCCGGGGTCGTGTTCGAGTGGGCGCCGCCTTCGTTCTGCACGCAGGCGTAGTAGGTGGTCGTCTTCGGGTCGTAGGCCGAAGGCGGATAGCCGAAGTTGCCACCACCGCCCGCCCCTCCGTACACGAGGTACCGCCCCGGATCGGTCGCCGAGCTCTCCGGCGCTCCGAAGATCGGTCGGTTGTTCGTGAGGTTGGTGAGCTGGGTGGGGCTGTTCACCTGGATCGTCGAGGATGCGCTCGTGGCGTACTCGTCGACGAGCGGGTTACCCGGGAAGTTGCACTTCGCCAGGCCCGCCGGCGAGTAGTCGACGACGTCCATGCAGTACGACGCTCCAGTCGGGAACGGCTGGGTCGAGGCGAAGCCGTTCGTGGCGACGCCTTGCCCGGAGGGGTCATAGGTCGGAGTCTCGGTGATCTTGTAGTTCGGCACCTGACTGCCGTTCTTCTCGTTCAGCACGTAGAAGAGGCCGCCCTTGCTCCCCTCGGCGACGACCCGGGTGCTCTTGCCGTTGATCGGGACGTTCAGGATCATCGGCGGGTGCGGAACGTCGAAGTCGAGCCAGTCGTGATGGGTGAGCTGGAAGAACCACTTCAGCGCTCCGGTCTTCCAGTCCACCGTCATCAGGCTCTCTGTCCAGAGGTCCCAACCGGGCGCGCGACCCGTCTCCGGATACGGGTTTCCCGTCCCGTAGACCACGTCGCCCGACTGCGGGTCGATCGTCGGAATCGACCAGTCGGCTGCCCCACCGGTCGCCGCCTCCGCCGGGTTGCCCCAGGTGAGGATGTACGGCACCTGGGTCGGGTCGGGCAGGTTCCACGACCGCCACAGCAGCTTGCCCGTCTTCGCGTCGTAGGCATCCAGATGCCCTCGGAACGGGCTCTCTCCACCGTTCGGTGCAGACAGCACGATCCCGTCTGTGCCCGACGGGTCGTAGTACTGGGTGAATGGGGCCGACTCCGCGCCGGTCACATCACCGTAGGTGCCCGCACCGATCACCGACGTCGTCCACACGGGGTGGCCCGTCTTCGCGTCCAACGCGACGATCGAGCCGTCCTGCTGCCCGGCGAAGATGTAGTTCAGCTGCGGGCTATAGGAGGTCGTCCGGGTGTTGTCGACCCGGAGTCGCTGCCCCAGTTGCGTCAGCTGCGGGCTCGACGGCCCCGAGTAGTTCCAGGCGATCTGCCCGGTGTCGGGGGCCATCGCCGCCACACCCTGGATATACGCCTGGTAGAGCATGTTGTTCGCGCAGCAGATCGGCTGGCCTTCGGGGCTGAACTGGATACTCGGATCGTTGAACTGCTGGTTCCAGACCACGTGGAGGCTGTTCACATTCGAGCTGTTGATCTGCCCGAGGGTCGAATAGCGGTCGTTCGACCAGTCACCCTCGCCGCTGAGCCAGTTCGCGCCTGCCGGCGTCACTCCCGTTGGCACCCATGATGGTGCCGCGGCTCCCGACGCCAGCGAAACCAGGACCACACTGGCAGTCACCCCCGCAACGACTAGTAGAACGACTCTACGCATGCGTTCACGCCTCCTTATGAAATTCGGATCCCCACCCATGGGACACCCTGGTGCACAGGCGGATACTAGACGCCGCGATTCCCTTCAGCAAGGGCTACTGCTTTCAGAGGGCTCTCGCGACGAGAAGATCAGTAGATCGTCGAGCCCTGCGGGGCGACGTAGCAGCTGCCGGCCTTGTAGGCCTGGTACTCCTCGCCCGGCCAGACGGCTTGCCAGATCTTCCCCTGCTGGAGCCAGAACGTGTAGACGACGGCGTACTGCGCTTGCGCCGCGCCGGAACTCTTGTACTGCACCAGGAGCTCGATCTCCTGGACGTTCCTCCGGCCGACGAGCGAGAGGTCGATCGGGATCTCCTGCGCGCTTCCGACCGCGACCTTCGTGATCCTCACCGAGGGCGGGGCGGCCGGATGTGAGCGCTGGCAGCCCTCCCATTGCGACTGCGAGACCGCGCTCTGGTAGGCGGGAAGGAGGTACTTCCAGACACCCTTGTAGTCGTGCGCGAACGAGTCCCGCGCGATGTTCTTCGCAAGCTGCGCAGGAACCGCGGGCCACTCGGTCGAGCCGACTGGCTCGATTCCGACCGCCTGTGGTCTCTTCGCCGCCTCTGAGCTCGCCACGGCCACCCACAGTCCTGCGGCGGACAGGCCGAGAAGGAAAAGCGCTCTTGTCCGACGCATCACTCAGCGGCCTCTCGAGGCGGATCATAACCCGGCTCGCCGGGGGGAGTCGACACACCGCTCGCCGGCTGCTCGCCCCGGTTAGGCCAGCAAGAGCTGAAGCGTGAGCGCGCCGTTCTTCGTGAGTGTGGCATAGACCGTGGCGACGCAGGTCGGCGGCTTCGGGTACGGCAGCGCGAGCTTGACGACCGCGGCTCCGTCCACCGAGGACTGTCCCGAGCTCACCCCGGTTCCGATGTGGTCGGCCGGGTCGGACGGATTGGTCTTCTGGCAAACCACCGACCACTGCACCTTCACGGGCTGGCGCGGAACCGGCGCGACTCTTGCCGAGAGCGCGTTCGGCGCGACCACGGTGCCGTGCGCGTACCAGACCTTCGTCCCCTTCAGTCGAGCGGCGTGACCGAATGTCCTCGTCGTGTGGGCCGAGGACGCGGTGCCGGCCGCGGCGACCGCCAGGGCACAGCCCAGAGCAACCGCGCCGCTCGCCCTCTGCGCGAGCGACCGCCTCAATGGTGCGTCGAGGTGTACACGAACGCGGCGACGTCCTTGATGTCGGTCGGCGGGAGGACGGCGTGCTTACCCCCGTATCCCGGCATGCCGGTCGGCCACCGCTTGCTCGGGTTATGGCCCTTCGTGATCGCCGCGACGACCGCCTTGTAACTCGCCTTCGAGGTGTCCAGGTTCGGACCGTCGCGACCGGTGCTTCCCGCAGCCTTCAACGTGTGGCACGAGCCACAGAAGACCCCTGCCCGGAGGAACAGGGTCTTCCCGATCTTCGGATTCCCGGATGCGGCCGTCCCTGACGACGCAATGGCGACCGAGCTCACCGCGAGCGCGGCAAAGAGAGCCGCCGGAAGAAGCAACCTCGGGACCATGGACAAGAGCTTATCGCGTCAGGAGCTCCCGTCACCGAGTTACGGGCGGGTGCGAAGATGATGGTGCCAGTGAGACCCGCGCGACGCCTCCTCTTCCTTCAGCGTGCGATGGTGCTCGTGGCTCTCGCCATCGTTCTGGGCGGCTGCGGCGCGAGCGTCGACCCCTTGCACGAGGCGGTCCAGGCGACAGCGAAGACCCTGGCGCTCCCCGGGACCACCTATACGGTCACGTTCGGTGGGCCTCGGCCCTTTCACGGTGCGGTGAACGTGCTCGGTGGACGCGCGGCCTATGACTTCCGGGCCGGGCTCGGCTACGAGGCGCTGAGCCTCGTGGCAAAGGACGGGAGCTCCCGGACCCTCTACCTCGACTTCCTACCTGCCGCCGCCTATCTCGCCCCCTCTCCGGCACCGGCCGGGGTGTTCCCCCCGGGGAAGTCGTGGATCTCCGTTCCGCTCGGGGCCAAGAGCGCGACGCGTGGGGCGCTGGCGGCGCAGCTCGCGGGACTTGCCCCGGAGCTGCTTCTGGACGAGATCGTCTGGGGCGCCCGCTCCGCGTCTCCGGCCGGGTCCTCGGTCGTCGGCCATGTGCCGATGAGCCGGTACCTGGTCTCGGTCGATCTGGCCAAGGCGCTCACGGCGGCGAGGCGGGCGGGCCGGCCGGCGCTTGCGGCCGCGATCGTGGACGAGCTTCACGCCTCCAGGTCGGGGCGGGTGGAGCTCGAGGTCTGGGTGAACGGGCCCGGCTACGTCGGGAAGATCAAGGGACCGGTGCCGGGATCGGGTCTCGGCACGCCCACGTTCGCGTTCTCGAGCTTCACCGCGAAGTTCACACCCTCGCAGTTGCCCGCCTCGGCCACCGTCGCGCTCGACTCGCTCAGGCCGTCGTCGCGATCGCTCTGGGCGATCGCGCTCGGCTCATGACCCGAACCCTGCCGTGGCTACCAGCTGCTCGGCCTCCCGGTCGTCGCCGAGCTTGGAGGCGCTGAGGGTCGTGTGCGGCACGCTGCCGATCGGCGGCAGCTGCGCATTCGCGGCTGCTCCCGGGCGCACCGGATATTCGAAGTCGTCACCTTTGCCGATCAGTTTCTGACCTTCGTTGCTGACGAGGAAGGAGACGAAGCGCTCGGCGTCCTGCTGATGGTGCGAGGAGGCAAGAATGCCCGCGCCGGAGACGTTGACGATCGAGCCCGGATCACCACTCGGGAAGAAGTGGAGCGTGCTGTGCATGCCTGCGGCGCCCACCTCGCGCCGCAGTCGGTACCAGTAGTAGTGGTTGACGATCCCACAGGCGACATCGCCGCGGTTGACCGCAGCGACGACCGATTCCTCGTCCTGATAGATGGCAGCGTTCCGCTTCAGGCCGGCCAGCCACTCGGCCGCAGCCTTCTGGCCGTGCGTGGCGATGACGGCACCCACGACGGGGGGGAAGTCGGAGTCGAGCGGAGCGATCGCGATCTTGCCCTTCCATTTCGGCGAGGCGAGGTCGAGGACCGAGGCGGGAATCTGGGATGCCGGCATGAGTGACGGGTCGCAGGCGAGGCTGCTCACTCGTAGTGCCAGGCCCACCCACTTGCCGGCCGACGAACGGTCGACGGCGGGAACCTCCTTGAGCACGGAAGGCGGCAGCGTCGTAAGAAGCCCGTGCTCCTGGAGATTCACGAGATCCGGGGAGTTCTCCGTGATGTAGACGTCTGCGGGGGACGAGTGTCCTTCCTGGAGGATCTGGTTGGCGAGGACGACGCTGTCGTCGGTTCGCAGGCGCACCGTGATTCCGGTCGCCTGCTTGAACGCCTTGACGAACGCCCTCGTCAACTCGAGGTGCTGCCCGTTGTAGACGACGATCGAGTGGTCGCCGCCCCCGCTGCCGCCGCAACCGGAGGCGGCCAGGGCCACGGCAGCGGCGACAAGCACGGCTGCCGCTCTCATGCCGCCACCCCCGGCCCGGTCTCGTAGACCGCGACCGGGCCCTCGACGACCAGTTCCACCTCGTCTCCCACTTGCACGCCGGCGCCGTCGAACGTCCGCGCCGTCACGGCGGTCCTGGAGCCGTCGAGCTCGAGCCGCAGCAGCGTCTCGGGACCGTAGAAGCTCTGCGCGACCACCCAGGCGGCTGTCCCGCGTCCGGCTCGACCCTGCTCGATCTTTATCTGCTCTGGTCTGACCATCACCTGGACCGTGCCCTGCCCCTTGCCGCGCACCGACAGGGTACCGAGCGCGCAGGTGACCACTCCGGATCGTGCCTCTCCGGGCAGGACGACGGCCTCGCCGACGAAGTGGGCCAGATCGAGATCGGCGGGCGTGCGGTAGAGAACGTCGGGCGCGGCGACCTGCGCCAGCCGGCCGTCACGGAGCACCGCGACTTCCCGACCCGTCGACAGCGCCTCGGCCTGGTCGTGGGTGACGAGCACCGCTGTCGAGCCCGCGGTTTCGAGCGCGTCGAGCACCGCCGCCCGGGCCTCCGTCCGCAACGAGGCGTCGAGACCCGAGAACGGCTCGTCCAGCAGGACGATGTCGGGACGCGGCGCGAGCGCACGGGCGAGCGCGACGCGCCGCTGCTCGCCGCCCGAGAGCTCCTGAGGCTGGCGCTGTGCGTAGCTCCGGTCGAGGCCGACGAGCTCGAGCGCCTCCTCGATCCGTTCGCCGCCCCGCCGCTGGGAGCGGAGCAGACCGAAGCCGACGTTTTCGGCGACGGTCAGATGCGGGAAGAGCGCGCCTTCCTGCGCCACGTAACCGACCGCGCGTTTGTCGGGCGGGATATGGATGCGGTCGGCGTCTGCGACCACCTTCCCACCGATCGAGATCACGCCGCCGTCGACGCCGATGAATCCGATCAGCAGCCGCAGGAGCGTCGTCTTCCCGCTTCCGGAGGCCCCGAGGATCGCAGTCAGCGTCCCCTGCGGGACCGCGAGGTCGACGCCGTCGAGCACCGTCCGATCGCCGTAGGACTTCACGACGCCCCGGCACTGAAGGTCGGCCATGATCAGCGAACCGCGAGCGTCCGAACCTTGCCGAACCGGCTCGTCAGCAGGTATGCCGCCACAACCGCGAGGCCCATGAGGACGCCGGCGAACGGCGCGGCGGCCGCGAACGCGACCGTCGAGCTGTTCGCGTTGAACTCGGTGCCGAGCGTGTAGAGGTCGATCGGCAGCAGCACCTGCGCCGTGGAGAGGTCGCCGAGCGTGAACGCGAACACGAGCACCAGCGCGGCGACGATTCCGGGACGGGCGAGCGGGATGGTGACCCGCCAGAAGCTGGCCAGCGGCCCCGCGCCGAGCGAGCGGGCGGAGTCCTCCAGCGAGCGTTCGAGCTGGCCGAAGGTGGCGCGCAGGGCGACGACGGCGAACGGGGCGAACAGGACTGCCTCCGCATAGACGAGGAGTGCAAAGCTCCCGTAGAGGAAGTTTGCGTAGTGGCTCGCCGCGTAGGCGAGGGCGATCCCTGCGACCAGGTCGGGGAGCGCGAACGAGAGGTAGGTCGCGCGCTCGAGGAGCGTCACCGAGCGTCCCCGGTAGCGCACGGCGGCGTACGCGATCGGTGCGGCGAAGACGAGGGCGACGACCGCTGCTGCCGCGCCGATCTCGACCGAGGTGATCGTTGCCGGAAGCAGGTATTGCAGGTTCCCGCTCGCGCTCGAGAGCGCCGCGTGGCTGCTCTCGGTGAACCACTTGACGAGCATCCCGGTCGGGATCCCGACGCTGATCGCGACGACGCCTGCGAAGGCGAGCACGACCGGGATCGTCGCCCAACCAAGCGCCTGGCGCTCGGGGACGCGCTGCGCGCCGAGGCTCACGCGTGTGTAGTTCGCATGTCCACGCAGGCTTGCCTCGCCGAACAGGAGGACGAGGCAGAGGACGATCGAGGCGATCGCGAGCGAGGCCGCACCCGAGGCGCCGAAGCCCAGCTGGTACTGGGCATAGACGTCCAGGGAGAACGTGTGGAACTTGAGTCCGACGAACGCGTCGAACTCGATCAGCGCATCCAGGACGATCAGGAGCATCCCACCCAGGAGCGCCGGCTTGATCTGCGGCAGGACGACCCGGAAGAACGTTCGAATGCCGCCGAGCCCGAGCGACCGCGCCGTCTCCTCGAGCGCCGGATCGAGGCCCCGCAACGACACCGCCACGAGCAGGAAGACGATCGGGTAGTAGGTGAACGCGATGATGCCCGCCGCTGCGAGGAAGCCCTGGTACGACGGCCCGAAGCCTGCCCAGGCGTAGCTGGTGACGAACGGCGGGATCGTGAGCGGCGTCACGAGCAGGACAGCCCACAGCCGCCGGCCCGGCAGCCTCGTGCGTTCGATGAACCAGGCGCCGCCCACCCCGATCACGCCGCACACCGGCGCAGCCACAGCCGCGACCTCGATCGAGTGGAGGATGAGGGTCAGCGTCGACGACGTCCGCAGCGCGGTGCGAGCGCCGCCGAAGCCGCCCTGGGCGGCCTGCACCAGGGTCACGAGAACCGGCGCGGCGACGAGCAGCGCGGCGACGATGCAGGCGGCCAGCAGGCCGCTCGGCACCCCCGGCCGTCCTCTCCTCAGGCGTCGCCTCACGCGGGAGGAAGCTACCAGGCACCTTCTTCGAGACCACCAATGTTCGGCCGGCGAACGGATGCAACGCGGTCGCCGACCTCGAGTGCGCGCCCTCGTGCAGCGACGTGGCCACGAGTTGTTGCACGACGTTCGTTCTCCCGTATACTCAGTCCCCTTGCGCGTAGAGCATCGACTTCTGCGCTTGACCCGGTGGGCGGTTCTGGTGCTGGCTTCGGCGTTGCTATTGGCCGTCGGCGGTCACACCGCCTCCGCCGCTTCGCGCGCCTCCGCCGCGGCACCGGAGCCGGCGAATCCGAACACGCTCGGGCGAGGTTCCGGCGATGCCGTCGTGATCGTGCGCTGGCTCGGACCGAACGCCTACCAGCTCGACGTGCAGAACACGAGCGGCATCGGCTACATCGACCAATTCGTGTGGACACCGCCGATCGGGATGACGATCACTGCGGTCACGAGCTCGGAGGGCGGAAAGTGCTCCCTCGTCGGTGGGAATATCGAGTGCAATGGGAACATTCGTCCCCCGGCCTGTACGTGCCTCGCGGGCGGAGAGCTGACGGTCAACTTCACGGCAGCGGGACTTCAGCCCACGTTCGCCAACGGATACTGGACCTACTACGGGATCGTGGGGGCGACGCTCCAGATCACCGAGATGACGCCGGTCCCGTACCATATCCCGTCGTCGCTCAACCTGATCCAGGACCTGCCGCTTTGCAAGAAAGGCCACAAGAGTACGAAGCTGAACCCCTGCATCTGACGGGCGCCGGCAGGTAGCCCGTTCCTGCGGCGCACCCTCGACGGCGTGAAGATTCCCCGTAGGGCCGTGGTCGTGGCCGTCGCGCCACTTCTGCTCGTAGCTGTTCTCGTCGGCTGCGGCGGCGGGCATGGGAGCGGCGACTGGCCGCTGCCGAACCTCGATCTCGCCTCGACCCGCGCGCTGTCTGCGAGCGGAATCGGCCCCTCGAACGTCGGCCGGCTCCACGTCGCGTGGCGCTTCCGTTTCCCCGGCCACCTCGGTGACTCGGGTGCGTTCACGGCGACACCGATCGTTGTCGACGGTGTCGTCTATGTCCAGGATGCCCGCAGCAACGTCTTCGCGCTCGAACTGGCCACCGGCAAGGTCATCTGGCGCCGCCTCTTCGACGCCGCGAATCCTGGCCCGAACGGCATTGCGGTGATCGACGGCCGTGTCTACGGCGCAACCGACTCGAGCGCCTTCGCGCTCGACGCCGCGACGGGACGTCCGCTGTGGCGGCACTTCCTGGTCACCCCGGCGGCCCGCTACGTCGACATCGCTCCGCAGGTTGCCGACGGGCTTGTCTTCCTGAGCACGATCGGCCTTCCGCCGGACGGCCGAGGCGCCCTGTACGCGCTCGACGCCGACACCGGGAGAATCCGCTGGGAGCTGTCGACGATCAAGGGAGCCTGGCGGGTCCCTGCCGGAGCCGGCGGTGGCGGGGCCTGGGAGACGCCGAGTGTCTCGGGTCACGAGGTCTACTGGGGCACGACGAACCCCTACCCCTACGGCGGCACGCCGGCAAACCCGAACGGCGGCGACTACGCAGGAGACGCTCTCTACACCGACAGCTTGATGGCCGTGGACGCGGAGACGGGCAAGCTCGACTGGTACGACCAGGTGACGCCGCACGACGTGCGCGACTACGACTTCCAGCTGCCGCCGATCCTGGCGTCGCTCGGCGGTCGAAGCGTCCTGTTCGGAGCGGGAAAGGCCGGGCGGGTGATCGCCTGGGACCGCTCGACGCACAAGCGTCTCTGGGAGACGGCCGTCGGCGTCCACCGGAACGACCGAGGACCATTGCCCCGTCAGCCGGTCTCGGTCTGCCCCGGCCTGCTCGGCGGCGTCGAGACCCCGATGGCATACGCCGGCGGGCGGCTCTTCGTGCCGGTCGTGGACCTCTGCATGCGCGGCAGCTCGGTCGGCTACGAGTCGCTCGATCAGGTGAACGTGGCCGCGCGCGGCCGCGGTGAGCTCGTTGCGCTCGATGCAACGACCGGCCGCGAGGTCTGGACGCGGCACCTGCCTCAGGCGAACTTCGGCTGCGCGACCGTCGCGAACGGCGTGGTCTTCACGGCGACATTCGACGGCACCGTCTACGGCTTCGATACGAGCAACGGCCGGGTGCTCTGGCGTACCCGGCTCCGCGCTGGCGTCAACGCTTGCCCCGCCCTCTCCTCGGGATGGCTACTCGTCGGTGCCGGGGTGCCGACCGGTGCCGGTTCCCGTCTCGAACTGACCGCATTCACCGTCGACAGCCGCCCTGACCGGGCCGGCCATGGGTAGCTTGTGACCGTATGGAGCGGTATGGGGACAGGTTGACGACGCGCCTGCTCCAGAGACTGCTGGTGTTTGTCGTTCTCACGATCCTCGGTGCGGCAGGGGCGTTCACGGCCCTGGCATCGACCGCCGGGAACTCGGCGCGGACACCGATCTGTAGGCCGGCTCAGAAGAGCTCGAAGGCCAGGCCGTGCCTCGAGCCGTGCAAGCCGGGCCAGAAGAGCACCAAAGCGAAGCCGTGCGCGAAGGCCGTCCCCGTGCGGATCACGATCACGATCCCCACCACCACGCCGCTCGCTCGGTCTCAACCGCGGCCGGCGACAACAGCCACCGGGCCGTATACGGGGGTCCCGGCCCTACCAAGCGACGGCTGCCCCCCGGGGACCGTGAGCCCGCTGAACCCTGATGGAAGCGACGCACAGGATCAGGGGGACGGAGACGCCGACAACCAGAGCGGCTTCCCGAGCGACGGGGACGGCTGCTTCTAGCGTCCGAGCGAGTACATCGACCGCGCGCTATCATCGTAGTGGTGCCGTTCCCGCTTCGCCGCTCGGTGCTGACTGCTTTCATCGCACTCGGTGCGCTGGCGGTGGGCTCGGCGCCCGTGAGCGCATCCACGGCGGCCCTCCCGTCGCTCTACGTGAGTTACAACTCGCAGTGCCACTTCACGATGGCCCTCGATAGCGGCGCGGCGGTCGCAACGGGAAGCGCCATCCCCTACGGCGAGTACCAGTTGATCATCTCGACGCCGGTTCCGTTCGCAGGTGGCCTCGGGGGGTGCGACTTCGTCAACTTCAGCTTGACCGGGCCCGGCGTCAGCTATTCGACGGAACTCGGCGAGGGCGACGAGACCGAGGATTTCACGACCCAGAACTTCGCCGCCGGCTCGAGCTACGTCGCCACGGACAGCACTGTCCCACCCGGAACGACGATAACCTTCAGCACGTCGAGCACGCGCGTCTCCGCCTCGTCGGGCCCGTCGTCGCCCTCCTCGAGCACCGTGCCGAACTCGAAGCCGACGAGCGATGACCCGACGAAGGCGTCGAAGAGCAACCCGGTCGTGAACCGCGGAACGCTCGAGGGGGCCGTCAGCGTCGGCGGGAAGGTCTCGCTCACCTTCGACGGGAAGCCCGTCACGGAGATCACGGCGGGCCGCTACAAGGTTCAGGTGGTCGACAAGAGCCGCCACGACGGCTTCACCATTCAGCAGACGAGCAGGCTTCCTACGACGGTCACCGGGATCTCGTTCGTGGGAAAGCGAAGCGCGACGATCGTTCTTTCGGCCGGCCAGTCGCTGTTCTACCCGAGCTTTGCGAGCAAGAAGAGCTACTTCTTCGTCCGCGCGGCCAGCTGATCGCGCCGACGGTAGGCCGCGAACTCAGTTGCGCTGGGCGTTCAGGCCCTTGGCTCGCACGAGCCCTGGTTCGCATCGGTTCGAAGTCACGGCAATCCGGACGCGCAACAGGCATGCGCGGCTGGTGAGCCGTTGACAACGCCGAGCCAAATGACCCTGGTACATTGAGATCGAGGAGGTTCGGGGGTATGAGAGATGCACGCGTCCCGATGTTGCTGGCGGTAATCGTTCTTGTCGCGGCGACCGTTGTTCCGGCGGCGCTTGCGACGCACTCGACGACGCCGCTGCCGACGCTGTACGTCAACTACACGAACCAGTGCACGTTCACTGTGGTGAACGACGCCGGCCAGCCGGTGACCTCGATCGCACCGGGGACGTACGAGCTCGATGTCTCGACGCCGATCATTTTCAGGTTGCTTGCTCCCGGCGGCCCGCCGGCGAACCCGAACGACTTCACCGGCTGCAGAGGGTGGGTTCAGTTCCAGATGACGGGCCCTGGTGTAAACGTGTTCTCGACCCTCGACAACGGCTGCAGCTCGGACAACGTGCTCGGAACCTGGACACTTCAGCCGAGCTCGACCTACACGCTCGAGGACTTGAACCAGCCCGCGGCCACGAAGATGGCGATCACCACGCTCGCCGGCGGTACGCCGCAACAGCCGACGCAGAGCCCGTACGACACGACGTCAGGGAAGGGCACGCTCTCGACGGACCTGATCGGATCGAGCGCGCCGGTACGAGGCGCGGTTCAGGGAAAGCTCGCGGCCAACGGAAAGCTCACGCTGACGCTGAAAGGCAAGCCGGTCTCGAAGCTGCAGTCGGGCCGGTACACCTTCACGATCACCGATCGGGACAGGAAAGGCGGCGTGAACCTGCAGGTTAACGTCAAGGATGTCGCGGCCACCCAGCTTTCCGGCGAGGCGTTCGTCGGTACGAAGAAGACCACCGTGGTGCTCTCCGCCGGTCGCTGGACTGTCTCCGCGCCGGGCGCCCGGGCCCAGACGCTCACCGTTTCGTAGCGTCCAGGGGCAGGCAAGTCCTGCGGTTGCGAACGAGCGGCGTCGAGGACGTGGGCTGCAAGCCGTTTGCCTGTTGTTTTCCCGACCGGTATTCTCGTTGGTGCTCGCCGTGTGCGGCACCAGTTCGAATGCGACGGCGCGTTAAAGGCATACCGCGAAGTACTCGACTGGAGGGGATATGGCGAACAGTTTGAAGATCAAGGTGAACGGGCTCACGCACGGCGTGAGTGCGAGCCTTGATACGCCTCTCCTGTACGTCCTGCACAACGAGCTCCACCTGCACGGCCCCCGCTTCGGTTGTGGCCTTGCGCAGTGTGGCGCCTGCTCGGTGCTTCTGGACGGCAAGGAGATCCGTTCCTGCGTGACGCCGGTTGCGGCTGTCAGCGGGAAGAGCATCACGACCCTCGAGGGCCTCCCGGCCCTCTGGGCGGCACAGCGCGGAACGACGGCGGCGGCGCCGGCGCTCCATCCGCTGCAGCAGGCATGGATCGACGTGCAGGTGCCGCATTGCGGCTACTGCCAGAACGGCATGATGATCCAGGCCGCAGACCTGCTCGCGACCACGAAGAACCCGTCCGAAGACCAGATCCGCACGGCGATGAACGGGCATCTCTGCCGCTGCGGAACCTATCCCCGGATCCTGACCGCGATCCAGCAGGCGGCCAAGGTCATGGCAAAGGCAGGTGCATAGCGATGACTGAGGTCATGAAGAGAGAGTTCTCACGCAAGACCTTCATCAAGGGCGGCGGCGCTGTCGTCGCCGGGCTCTCGTTGGCCGGAGGCGCGAGCGCCGCACCGGTGGTCGAAGCGACCGGGAACACGCCCTTCTCGCAGCGAACTCCGGCCGACTTCATCCCCCTGGGGGATCCGAGGCTGACCCAGATCGACACCTGGCTCGCGATCACACCCCAGAACAAGGTCGTCGTCACTCACGGTGAGACCGAGTTCAGTGGAGCCACGACCGGGATCCTCATGCTCGTCGCGGAGGAGCTGAACATCACCGACATGTCGATGATGGTCTATGCGCATCCGGAGTCCTGGTTGAACTCGATCGGCGGGGGCGGCGGCAGCGGAGCGATCGCGAGCCGTTCGACCGTGGCCCGTGCGGCATCCGCACAGGCACTGAAGCTGTTGCTGCAGGCGGCGTCGACCAAGCTGGGCGTGCCGGTCGGGAGCCTCACGGCCTCGAACGGCGTGATCACGGGGAGCGGCCAGCAGGTGAAGTACAGCGATCTGTACGGCGGTCAGAACTTCAACTTCGACCTGGCGACGCTGAACCCGGCGGTCACCACCACGACCGGCTACATCCCGGGGCAGGGCAACACCAAGCCGGTGAGCCAGTATCAGCTCGTCGGCCAGTCGGTCCACCGCATCGACATCCCTCCGAAGATCGCGGGGACCTACACCTACGTCCAGAATGTGCGGGTCCCGGGGATGATCCATGCTCGCCGGGTGCGTCCGCGCGGCGCAGGCGCGAACGCGTCGCAGAATCACTATCCGCTCAGCGTCGATGCGAGCTCGATCGCCCAGATCCCGGGCGCACAGGTCGTGCAGATCGGCAACTTCCTGGCCGTCGTTGCTCCGAAGGAGTATGACGCGATCCAGGCGGCTGCTGAGCTCAAGGTGGTCTGGAAGGACGATCCCAAGTTCTCCGTCGGCTCGGGAAACTATTGGTCCTGGCTCCGCCAGGCCGGAGACACCAACACGGTCAACCCGGCCCGCTGGGTGGCAGACACGGGGAACGTGCCCGCGGCGATGGCGTCGGCGGCCAAGACCGTTTCTGCGACGTACCAGTACCACTACAACACCTACGTGCCGATCGGGCCGCACTGCGCGGTCGCCGACGTACGCGTCGGCAACCCGAACGACCCGACCCAGAACAGCGCGACGATCTACTACCCCGGCCAGGGAACGAACCCCTCCTCCGGCATGGGTGCCGGTGGCGGCTCGACGACGCCGATCAGCACGATCCTGGCGGCGCTGCCGAAGCCGGTCAACATCCCGCTGAACCAGATCCGGATGATCAACTACGAGGGCTCCGGGTACTACGGCACCGGCCAGCTTCCGCAGGCCGCAGAGGAGGCTGCGATCATCTCTGCCACGATCGGCAAGCCCGTGCGGATGCAGTGGATGCGCTGGGACCAGTCCGGTTGGGACAGCTGGGGCCCGTCGCAGATGTACGACGTGATCATGGGCGCGAACGCAGCAGGAGTCATCGTCGCCTCGGACTGGACGTCGTACGGACAGGCCGGTAGCACGATCGACACCGATCAGGAGCTTCTCGGACAGGTGACCTGGCCGGCGACGCCGCCGAGCGGCGGACCGACGCCCTCGGACGGTGGCTCGACCGCTACCCCGTACGGCAACACGAACTACGCCGCCGGCTACCAGTTCCAGCGGCGGGTGCTGGCAAAGACGCAGCCGTTCTACAGCGGCTCCTTGAAGAGCACGGCGCTCCGTGCGCCGAATGCGCCGCAGTCGTACTTCGCAAGCGAGCAGATCGTCGACGAGCTCGCCCACGCGATGGGCATGGATCCGTACACGTTCCGGCAGAAGAACATCGATGCGACCTCGACGATCGGTGCCCGCTGGCTCGCGGTCCTCGACGGGGCCGTGCAGGGGGCCGGATACAAGCCGCGAGTTGCGAACTCGGTGGCTCAAACCGGGACCATTCGTACGGGCGTCGGAATCGGAATGGGCACGTTCGCGAACTCGCAATGCTGCACGGTGGCGAACGTCCAGGTGAACATGAAGACGGGCAAGATGGTCGCAACGCACCTGACCGTCGCCCAGAACAACGGGATCACCGCCAGCCTCGACGGCGTCGGAAACCAGATGAGCGGAGCTGCGATTCAGGGGCTCTCCCGGGCGATGTTCGAGCAGGCAACGTGGAACAAGGAGCGGATCACGACGCTCGACTGGGTCACCTACCCGATCCTCCGCTTCAAGGACGCTCCGAGTGTGACACTGGTGAACGTTCACCCGGGCATCAACACGACGATTACCCCTGGCGACCAGAGCCAGAACGTGTTCGCCGGCAACACCGCGGCCCAGGCACAAGGCTGGGTGCTGACCGGCTCGGGAGAACCGCCGACCTCGGCCGTCGGCTCGGCGATGGCGAACGCCTTCTTCGACGCCACCGGCCAACGAGTCCGTCAGGCGCCGATGACGCCCTCGGTCACCCGCGGGATCCTCAAGAACGCAAACCTGCTGATGACGTGAACTGAGCAGAGAGTCGACACGGCCCGGGGGACGGAACAGGGTTCCCCGGGCTGCGGCTCACGGAGCTCGCGAACGCGTTGCGACCAGTCCGTCCGTCGTGACCAGGGATGGAAGGCGGGAGCAACACTCGACGGCAGGGATAGAGCACGTGTTGAAATGTGCTGCGGGTGAGACTGCGCGGCTCAGACTCGATGCGGTTCCGGCTCCTGGGGCACACGGTTCTCGTCGCAGGGGTCGCCGTCGTCGGCGTCATGCTCGCCGGCTGCGGCGCGACGAGTAAGCCGCCGAGGCCGTCGTCGGCGCCCGGTCACCTCCTCCCGGCGCCGAGCCCGGGCAAGCTCGGGCCCGAGCTCGTACCGATCCCGAATGCGCCTCCCCTCGGGCTTCCGGCCTCGACAGCACACGTTGCGAAGGGCGAAGACGGCATCAAGTGCGAGCAGAACGAGCGACTCGCCTTCCACATCCACGTGCATCTGACGGCGTTCGTGAACGGCAAGCCGCGACGGATTCCGGCCGGCATCGGGGTCTGGCCCGCGCTGCAGGCTCAGAGCGGGCGTGTCGGTCAGTTCGCGATTACCCAGGGGGAATGCCTCTCCTGGGTCGCGACGCACTTCCCGGACGGGATCATCCACGTCGAGGCGCCGTTCAAACGCGCGTTCACGCTCGGTGAGTTCTTCGACGTCTGGGGCCAGCCGCTCGGGCCCGACGTCGCCGGCTCAGCGCACGGGCACGTCACAGCCTTCGTCAACGGGAGGGTGTGGACGGCGAGCCCACGCTCGATTCCCCTGATCGCGCACGCACAGATCCAGCTCGACGTCGGCAGACCGCTCGTCGCGCCCGAGAAGATCAGCTTCCCGGGCGGGTACTAGAGGCTCGTCAATTCCAGCAGGCCGAGTTTCCGGCTGCCCGGTCGGCGCTGGTAGCCGCTTCGAGCTCTGCCCTACCCCGGGAGGCGAACCGTCCCGAGCGCCTGAGGCGTGTCTTGCGCCAGGGAGTGCGGATAGACCGCTGAACCGACCTGTCCGCCGGGCTTGGCCAGAGAGGTCGAGAAGAACTGGCGTTCGCTCTCCCAGAATCTCGCGACATCGCCCCGCGCCGACGCCGGGAGCACGAGCGAGAATCGACCGTCGGCGTCCGGCCAGGTCGCGCTCAGCGGCTTGATCACGCGGCCCTTGCCTCCCACCACACCGACGAGAAGCCCGCGATAGATCGCACCCGGGACAGCCACGGGGTTGAGCGAGGTCTTGACGAGCGTCGTGCCCGGGGAGGACGGAAGCTGGATGTCGAGATTTGCGCTGCGCAGCTCCGGGAAGTTCACGAAGTCAGTGATGGGCTCGGTGTACGTGTTCGTTCCAACCGCCACGGCAACTGTCATCGGCACGGGGTTATCTCCCTCCTGATCGGCGGCCACGAGAAAGGCGGTGTACTTTCCGGACGCTCCGGTCGGTCGAGAGAACGTCCAGAACTTGTGGTCGTTCGTCCTCGTCGTCACGATCGCCCCCGCGACGGGGTTCCCGTTGGGATCCGTGACCGTTCCGGTCAGCTGGTAGCTGTACAGCTGAACCGGATGGGGGGCGAGGTTCTGCCCGAAGGAAACGCGACCGGAAACGATGATCGTGCCCTCGGGCCCGGACTTAGTCGTCACGTCCTCCACCGAGTAGCCGACGCTGATGCCGGTCTTCGCCGACATGAGGTCGCTCTGCTCCGTCGCGGTCAACTTGTGCCCGTTGACCCGCGCACCGGCGACGCTCGCGATCGTGACCAGGTGGCGTCCGGGCATCGTGTTGTCGACGGGATAGGTGAACAAGCCGGAACTGTCGGTCAGTGGGGCCACCCAACCGTCGATCCTCACCGCGACACCGGCGACGGGACTCCCGCCGACGAGGACGCGCCCCTGCACGTCCTCGGTGTTCGAGGTATTGGGGTTCCAGGGCTGGATCAGCACGGGCGCCGGAGGCACGATCTTCGCGATCGACGCGTGACGATCGGCGGCCGCCGTCCGCGAGACGGCTGCAGCTCTCTGGGAACGGGCAACCGTCGCGGCGCCCCGAGAGGTCGAGGCGCTCGCCCGGTGGAGCGTCGTGAAGCTCGGGCCCTGCGATTGGGTCTGACTCCCGCCGAGGTTGAAGACCTGGAGCTGGCTCGCGACGGTGCCGCCGCTGGAGGAGGTCGTGGTACCGCCCACCGTGATCGCGACGTACTCCGTGCCGTCGACCGAGTACACCGTCGGGCCCGCGGCGATCTGATAGCCGGTCTGGAACGTCCACAGCACCTTGCCGGTCTTGGCGTCGAAAGCCCGCAGGTTGCCGTCGCCCCCGCCGACGAATCCGACGCCTGACGCCGTCGTGGTCACGCCGCCGCGCTCCGGCTGGGGCGTATCGAACTTCCACACGACCTTGCCGGTGCTCACGTCGATGGCGCTGACGGAGCCATAGTCCTTCCATCCTGACTGGAGGTACTGCCCGAAGTCGCCGTTCGCGAGACCGAGGAAGGTGTTGCCGAGAAGAAGCTGCTGACCTTGCTCCTGGCTGGGAGTCTGCTGCTCGAGCACCGAAGCCGTCTCCGAGGCCGCGTTGTAGACGTAGTTCGTCGCGGGATCGTAGGACGCCGGTGAGTAGTTGAGGCCTCCGAGGGACGACGGGTAGACAGCGACCGGCTTTCCGGGCACGAGGTTCGGATGCTCGACGTTGTCGAGCACCTTGACCCGTTGGTAGATCGGTGCGCCCGTCGCGGCGTTGTAGGCGAACCACTCTCCTTCCATCGTCGCCACCGAGACGATCCGCTGGCGCTTCCCGCCGATCTCGGCCGTGTAGACCATCGGCGGCTGAGAGGTGTCGTAGGCCCACTCGTTGAAGGCGAGCTGCTGCTGCCACCATTTGAGCTTGCCGGTCGAGAGATCGACAGCGATCAGAGAGTCCTCACGCGGATCCGAGCCGGGACGCAGCGCCGGATAGTACTCGGGCGCCGCCGCCGCCGTCCCGAAATAGAGCGTGTCCGTGGTCGTGTCGACGGCCTCGGGAGTCCAGTTGGTGGCTCCTCCGACGAGGAACGCCTTGCTGCGCCATTCGGTCCCTGTGGGCGGGATCGTCCAGAACGGGTTCGGCCAAGCCGGGGTGAGATCGGTGTGGTAGGCCATCACGAACCCCCGGACCCCGTAGTCCGACCCGGCAGCGCCGATCACGACGGTGTGGTTGACGCAGATCGGGGCGCTCGTCTCCGAGTACCCATAGCTCGAGTTGGCGCCCGACACCGCCCGTCCGATCGGTACGCGCGCGATCTGCTGGCCGGTCGCGGGATCGATCGAGACGATCGTCATATCGAGGGTGAGCAGAAAGAGCTTCCCGTCGCAGTAGGCAAGCCCGCGGTTGGCGACGATGCCGTAGTTCTTGAACGTCGCAACGTTGTCGGGCGCGTAGTGCCACACCGACGCTCCGGTCGTGCCGTTGACCGCAAAGACCTGATCGTCGGCAGAGGTGAAATAGATCGTGCCGTTGACGACGAGCGGATACGACTGCTGTCCTTTCTTGATACCCGGCACGACCTTGTTCAGGTCGAACGTGAAGGCCCGTCCGAGCGAAGAGGCGTTGCTCGGCGTGATCTGCGTCAGCGGCGAGTACCGGTTCTCATTGGGGGTGTTCCCAAAAAGCAGCCAGTTCGATGACGTTCCGGTCGCCACAGTTGTCGCGGAGGCGCCGCCGACGAGTAACGTGAGCACAGATATTGCGGCCAAGCCGATCGCGCGTAAGACCGCCAAGCGAATCGTCAACGTCAAACCCCTTCCCTCACCGTTATCTGGAGGGACAATCGCATCCCGTGAACCGTGGTAGCACAGAATACTAAGGTGAACCCGGCGCTGCAAACCGCCTGTGCTGCCCGGTGCTCTGTGGAGGTGGGCTTCCTCGAGCCGGAGAGCAAGCTGCGACGCGGAGTTTTGGCGTGACGTCCCCCGTCCAGATGGAACCCGAGGAACGTCGTCTCGACGTGGCGGCGGATGCCGCCCGGCGGCTGATCGCCAACCTCGAGACGGTCGTGCACGGAAAGAGGGACGAGATCCGTCTCGTGCTCTCGGGGCTCGTCGCAGGCGGTCACGTGCTGCTCGAGGACGTTCCCGGAACCGCGAAGACGATACTCGCGCGCGGGATCGCAGGCAGCGTGCGAGACGCCGAGTTCGCACGAATCCAGTGCACCCCCGATCTCCAGCCGACTGACGTGACCGGGCTCTCGATCTTCGATCAGCAAGCTCGTTCGTTCATCTTCCAGCCGGGGCCGCTGTTCGCGAACGTCGTGCTCGTCGACGAGATCAACCGCGCTACGCCGAAGACGCAGGCGGCCCTGCTCGAGGCCATGGCCGAGCACCAGGTAACTGCGGACGGCGAGACTCGCCCGCTCCCGGATCCGTTCCTGCTGATCGCGACCGAGAACCCGATCGAGTACGAGGGGACATTCCCGCTGCCGGAGGCGCAGCTCGACCGCTTCTTCCTGCGCGCGGCGCTCGGCTACCCGGGGCAGCACGAAGAGCTGCGGGTCGTGCGCGAGCAGCGTCACGGTCACCCGCTCGATCGGCTCTCCTCCGTGCTCTCGCTGGAGGAGTTCGTTGCGCTGCGTCGGGCCTCGGAGGACGTCTACCTCGACGACCTGCTCGAAGAGTGGATCGTCGACCTCGTGCGGGCCACACGCGAGCTGGAGCAGGTAGAGGTCGGGGCCTCCGTGCGCGGGTCTCTTGCGCTCGCGAAGACCTCGCGTGCCCACGCCCTCCTCGACGGGCGCCGCCACGTTCTCCCTGCCGACGTCGTGGCGCTCTTCATCCCCGTCCTCGGCCACCGACTCGTGTTGCGCTCGACGTTCCTCGCTGAGACCCGCCACCTGTCGGTTGCGGCCTCGCTCGAGCAGCTCCGGGACGCCTGCCTGGAGCTCGTGCCGCCGCCGCGGCCGGACTGGGCCATTGCCGAGGACAGCTCCGCCTAGCAAGGCGCGGTCGTGAGCTCACAAGCTCGGGCTGTCTTCCCCCTCATCCCCAGGCAACGCTTGACCGGGTTGCCGCTCGGTCCTGCACGAAGCGTCCGGCGAGGGCGGGGGAGCGACCTCGCGGGCTCCCGTCCCTATCTTCCCGGCGATCCGATCTCGACGATCGACTGGCACGCGAGCGCGCGGCTCTCGACCGCGCGCGGCGACGACGAGTTCGTCGTGCGCGAGCGATTCGCCGAAGAAGCCCCGCGCGTCGTGATTGTCGTCGACCGGCGAGCCTCGATGGCTCTCTACCCCGAATGGTCGCCCTGGCTCTCGAAGCCCCGGGCGGCACGGTTGGCAACGGAAGCGATCATCGAAGCCACGATCGCCACACGCGGCGCGGTCGGCTACCTGGACTTCGCTTCGGCCTCGGGCGGAAGCGCGGAGTCGTTCTGGGTCGCGCCACGGAGCCACTCCCCGCTCGAGCTGGTCGAAGAGCGCCTTCGGACTGCGAGCTTCGACGCCGGTGAAGCCACCCTCGAGCGTGCGATCGAGTACCTCGCCCGGGCATCGACAGGGCTCGGCGCGGGGTCGTTCGCCTTCGTGCTCTCGGACTTCCTCGAGGCGCCGCCTCCCTCGGTCTGGCTGACCGCGCTCGCACGCCACTGGGAACCCGTGCCCGTCGTGATCCAGGACCCTGTCTGGGAACAGTCCTTCCCGTCGATCGGCCCGGTCTCGCTCCCGTTCGTCGACCCGCGCAGTGGTGCAATACACGAGGTGCGCCTCCGCCGTTCCGAGGCACGGGCGGAGCGACAACGCCGCGAGCGGGCCCGAGCAGGCCTGCTCGACTCAATGGCCTCGCTCGGTCTCGATCCGGTGCTCATCGACCGTGACGACCGGGGTAGCGTCGAGCAGGCGTTCATCGACTGGGCCGAGACCCGGCGCCGCGCGCTCTACCACCGGCGATGAGCACGACAACGAACACGGGATTCCTGGGCTCCCGGCGCCGCGCGGCGGCCGCCACGGCCGCGCTCGGGTTCCTGTGGCTCTGCGCGCCCCCGGCGGCGGCGCCGGCGAGAACCCCAGCCGTCTCGCCGCTTGCGGTCGTCACGTCTCGCGCGCCCGGCTCGATCGCGTTCGGGGATCCGGTGACGGCGGTGCTGGAGATCCATTACGCCGCGACGATCGCGCTTTCCAGCCTGCGGGTCGCCCCGAGCTTCGACCCCTTCGTGCAGCGATCGCAGCCGGCCGTACAGCTCGTGCATGCCGGGCTCGTTCGCGTCCGCTACTCGCTGCTCTGCCTCACCGATGCCTGTCTCTCGACCCACGGCGCGCGGCCCGTCCCGCTCGGTTCCGTGACCGTCACCGGTCGGGCCCGCTCGAGGGCGGTCTCCGTCGTCGGTCGCTGGCCGGGGGTGCGCGTCTCGTCGAGGCTGGCGCCCTCGGCTCTCTCCGGGAAGGTCCGCTTCCGCGTCCCCGCCGCTCTGCCCTCCCCTGGCTACCGGATCACGCCGGGAAAACTGGAGATCGTGCTGATCGTCGCTGCGGTACTGTGCGGGGCGGCAGCACTGGTGCTCGTGCGGCCCTCGCTGAAGCGCGTCCGCGGACGAGCCCTCCGGGAGTCGAACCTCTCGGCGCTCGAGCTTGCGATCGCCTACGTCCGCGACTCGCGCACGCGCCCCGACCCGGAACGCCGCCGCGCGCTCGAGCTCCTGTCGGAGACCGTCGAGAACGGCGGCGTCGATCCCGACCTCGCCGCGGCCTCGGCCCAGGGGGCGTGGTCGAAGCGCGCTCCGACACCCGAGGATGCAACAGCCTTCGCAGATCGAGCCGGAGCGCTCTCGGGGGAGCAGTCGTGAACGTCGTGCCCCTTTCCGGCGGACGCCGCCTCTCCAGGCCCGCCCATCGGACCGTTCTCGTCAGGGCGCTACTCGCGGTGGCCCTCGTGCTCCTCGTGCTCTTCGCGGCCGAGTCGGCGCGCCATCCCGGCACCCGGCAACCGAGCGCGCTGCCGGTTCACTCCGGCGACATGATCGTGCTCGACCTGTCCGCGAGCATCAGCTCCGACACCTTCAGCCGCATCGCCGAGACGTTGCACAAGCTGGTGGCAACCGGCGGTCGCTATGGGCTCGTCGTCTTCTCCGACGTGGCCTACGAGGCCCTCCCGCCCGGGACGCCGGCCTCGGCCCTGGAGCCCTTGATCCGCTACTTCACGGTTTCGACGAATCCACCGCCTGGTGGCGCGCAAGCGCTGCCGACGAGCCCGTGGATCGAGTCGTTCTCGCGAGGCACCAATATCTCCGCCGGCCTCGACCTCGCCCATCGCATCCTGCTGGCGCGCCGCCTTTCCCACGCCCGCGTCGTCCTGATCAGCGACCTCAACGACGACCCCGAGGATCTCCAGCGCCTGAACCAGGTCCTGCTGTCCGAGTACGGCCCCCACCACACTCCTCTCCGCGTCGTCGCCTTGAACGCGGAGCCGGGAAATGAGGCGTTCTTCTCAAGGGTCGCCGACACCGCCGTGGCCGACGCATCCCCCCTCCCGACCAAGCCCTCCCCGGCCAACACCGCCGTCCGGGCCGCCTTGCCACGCTCGCTCCTGGTGGCCATCATTGCCGTCGCCATCGGCCTCGCCGTCTACGTCCTCCATGCCGCACGCCTGCGCTGGGACGCTTCTCGACTCGGAGGAACGGGATGAAGGCGGTCAGGATCTCCGCCGCTCTCGCGCTGCTCGCCGTCGGCGTCGTGCTGCTCCTCCTCGCGCTGGACGCGCACCGATGGGAAAGCACCATGCGGAGCAACGACCGGGAGTTCGCCCGAAGCCCCTCGAGCCCGACGTGGCGGGCGGGCACGATCCTCCCCGCGAGCCTCACTCGCCGCGCGCTCGGCCTGCAGACGGCACTGCTCTTCCGGAAGGCGGCGCAGGGTTTTGTCGCCGTCCAGGCCGCAGGCGAGGGGTACGACAACGGGATCTCCGAGACAGGCACACGAGGACTGCTCGAGGCGCAACTCGCGACGCTCGGGCTGGACGGCAACCACACCGTCGCCTCGGCCGCGGACGATCTCCTCGGCGTCCTCGCCTTTGATGATGCGACGGCGTCCGGCCCGATCGCTCCGGCGCCGACCGACCAGAGCATGGCGGACTTCCAGGCGGCCGTCCGCCTCGACCCGGAAGACGTGGACGCGAAGTACAACCTCGAGCTGCTCCTGCGCGTGCTCGTCGCGAGAGGCGTCCGACACGGTGCGAGCAACAGCTCGGGCGGCGCGGCTATCGGCCACCGTGGCGCCGGCGGCGGGATCCCCGGGAGAGGGTATTGATCGCGAGCTCGGTCACCTTCCTGACACCGGAATGGGCGCTGGTCGCCCTCTTCGGCGTCGTGCCGCTGGCGGCCCTCGCGGTCGCTTCGAGACGTGAGCGACGAGCGCGCATCGCGCTGGCCCTTCGGGCTCCCGGAGGGGACGGCCGGTGGGGCCGGGCCGCGGCAATCGCGGCGATCGCCGCGCTCCTCGGACTGGCTGCGAGCCAGCCGGTGATCGATTCGACCGCCGTGGTGAACGTACGCACGGACGCCGCAGCGATCTACGTGATCGACGTCTCCCGATCGATGCTCGCCTCCCGCTCGCCCGGCGCGGCGACCCGGATTGCCCGGGCCCGGGCGGCCGCGATCCGGCTTCGCGCCGACCTGCCTCAGGTCCCGTCGGGCGTGGCAACGATGACGGACCGTGTGCTGCCGAACCTCATGCCGATCTCGGACGACAAGGCCTTCGATCGAACCGTCCAGGAGGCGGTACAGGTGAACGAGCCGCCGCCCGGCACCGATTCGGTTACCGCGACGGATCTCTCCGCCCTCGGCGCACTCGGCACCCAGAACTTCTTCGCGCCGAACGTCAAGCACCGGATCGCGATCGTGCTCACGGACGGCGAGTCCCGGCCGTTCGACGTACGCCAGACGGCACGCGCGCTCCGACACGTTCCCGGAGTGACGCCGATATTCGTGCAGTTCTGGTCTTCGCACGACCAGGTCTTCGATCCGGACGGGCAGGCGGAGTCGGCCTACCATCCGGACGCGTCGAGCAAGGAGGACTTGCTGAGCCTCGCCGTAGCGGCCCAAGGCAAGGTGTTCGAGGAGGGCGATCTCGGGGCCGTGGCCCACGCAGTCCGCTCCGCGCTTGGGCGCGGTCCGACCAGTCCCGCGAAGACGACGATCAGCACACGGCCTCTCGCTCCTTACTTCTCGCTGGCAGCCCTTCTTCCGCTGCTCTTCGTGATACTCGACGGGTTGTGGGTGCCCGTTGCCGCGGCACGGCGGACCCGTCGCCATGGTGGTTCAGCCGAGAGCGACCCGGCCGCCGGCCTTACGCCGAGCGAGGCGTGGTCGACCCGACCTTGACCGTCAGGGTGTGGCTGCCGCTGCTCACTCTCACGTTCGTTCGCTCGCTTTTCCTCAGCCGTAGTGTCCTGCCGTCGAGCTCCGCCGTCCCGAACAGAGGCAGGACGATCCTGCCGGGAACCGGCGAGGAGACGGTTGCCGTCATCTGCCCTGCGTCGTAGACCCAGTGGAAGGAGATCGGGCCGTGCGGTGTCGGCATCGTGCCGCTCGCCCAACGCAGGTTCCCCGCGTGAGGCTCCGCCACGTAGGTGCCGAAACCCGGGGAGGCTGGTTGAACGCCGAGTGCGAAGTTCGTCAGGGCCGGGGCGGCACCGCTGGACCAGCCATGATCATAGGACTGTTCGGGAGGAATCGGCGAGCCGTCTGGACCGATCGTCTCCCACATCGTCGTCTCCGGCCCGTGCTCGAGCATGAACCCCCACTCGCGGCGGATCAGCGCGAGCGCGGAATGGTCGAGCCCGGAAAGAAACCGTGCCGTCACGTCGAAGTACGAGATGAACGGATAGACGCGAAGGTCGGCCTGATCACCCCACGGGTATCCATCCCAGACGTCGTTGTCGGCGATCGTTGCGCCGTAGGGCTTCCACTCGTGACCTCCCAGGTAGTCGAGCGCCGAACGTGCTTGTTCGGCGCTCGCGAGCCCTGCGAGAACGGCGAAGACGTTCCCATCCTCCGGATGCACGACCTCGCCCACGGTCGCGTCCCTGAACGCCCCGACCGACGGATCCCAGAAGGCGGGGCCGAACGCAGCCGCGATCGGCGCGATCCGCGCAGCCCACGCCGCCGCCGCGTCCGGTTGGCCGACCCACCTGGCGATCTGAGCGGCCTGTCGGAGCGCAAGCACGTACCCGGCGTTGTAGTAGGAGACCGTTGTCCCCGTGCGATCGATGTAGCCATAGTCCTCGGGGCCGAGATCGTTCACGAGCAGGCCGGCCGGCCCTTGGTGGGCCGGATACCAGGTGTCCATGAGCTGCACGAGATTCGGCCAAACCTGACGTGCCAGGCCCAGGTCGCCGGTGTAGAGCACATAGTCGTAGATGTCCTCGACCCAGTAGGCGTTGTAATCGAAGAGGGTCGTCGTCGCGCCCTGATACGGGCTGGCGGGGATCGACCCGTCGTCGTGCTGGTTCTGCGCGTACCACACGATCATGTTTCGCAGGACGGAGTCGGCCGAAGGCGTCGAAACGAGCAGCGTCATCCCTGTCACCGCCTGATCGCCGACGTAGGGACATCGGTCGCGCACGAGCCCGTCGAGCAGCACGGTCGTCAGCCCGATGCTGCAGGGCCGGCCCTCGGAATCGGTCGTCAGCGGGCCCGGCGCGATCATGTCGCCCGCGGTTTCGACGGACGCGGCCCAGATCCGGTCGAGCAGCGGGTCGCTTGATCTGAACGCGCCGACTCCGGTCCCGACGGTCGCGTTCGTCGCCGGCGAACAGACGCACGCTGCCGTCATCGCCAGCGCTCCAAGAAGAGCCTTCACGGGAGCCTCACCCTACCCTCGGTCAACGCGAGATCGGACCGGAGCGGGTCCAGAGGCCGAAGTGCCTTTCCGGCGCTATTTGACGGTGAAGTAGTCCTTCGGGCCCTTTTTCGAAGCCTCGACGTACCATCGCCCGGCGGTCAGCTTGAGGGTGCGCGAGCTCGCGCCGACGGCGGCCGCACTGCTCAACGTGGAAGGAGGCGCGGCCCCGTGACCGATCAAGGCGCCGGCTTTCCGCGACAGGTCGCCCACGACCAGCAAGTACTTGCCGGGCTTGAGCGTCCGCACGGGCTTGCTTGCGATCGTGAGAACGGGTTTTCCGTTCGCGCCGACGGTGAGCGCCAGCGAAGCGAGCTTAGCCGCGGTCGTCGCTCCCCCGGAAGCAGAAGCCGAGCCATTCGACGACGCGGGGCTCTTGTCACCCGGGGTGATCGAGCTCCCGGTCGCCGACGTCGTGAACGCGATACCCGCGCTGTCGCCCATGCTCGCGTCGAAGATCGCGTAGCTCGCGCTTGGCTGAAGCTCGAACGGGCCGAACATCATCGGAACCTCGATCTCCATTCCGCTGGGGTCGAGGTCGCTCGACACGGCGGCGCCGGGGCCGGTCATCGTGAACTGTGGGGTTGAATCGGCGCCCGAGTCGTACACGACGACGGAGTACGGACCGGGCGGAACGACGGCGCCGGAGTTGAGAACCGTCCCGTTGCTGAGTTTCGCCTGAAGTGACGTCGCCGAATAGAAGACGTTGATCGTCAGCCCGTCATCTCGGGAGGCAGCCGAGCCGACTCCACAGACGAGAAGCGAGGCTGTTGCTGCAGCGGCTAGCAACGAGCCGCATCGGATACGGGACCCACCCCGCACGCAGATGGTTGTAGCACAGACCGTTCTCCTGGCTCTCAGCCGCTGACCCTCCCTCGAGCGAGCCGGAGCCGCTCTCCGCCGAGGGTCAAGCCGTGATTTCGCGCGGCCCCCGGGCTACTCCCCGGCTCGTGCCCGTGCGGTCAACTCCGCCCGTCACGACCAACGTAGCGTGGCTCGCGTCCGGATTCAGCATTCCTGACGCCATCAGCCGTGATCCATCTTCCAGATGGACGACTGCGTCGCAGTAGGCGTTGTCGTGCATGCCGTATTCACAGGTCAGTACAGCCGACCCCGCCCCGCGCTCGAGCCTCGCCGTCGTGTAGAGGTTGAGTGAGAGCAGGGCCTGATCTCCGGGCAGTGGACCGCCGGCGGGTTGCACCGCCGAGCGAACGACGGCTGCCTCGAGATCGAACGGCCCGCCGCCGCCCAACATGTGCCTGATCCCGGCAGCCGCGAGGGGCGCCGTCACCTCGGCGTCGGACGAGGATCGTCCCCGAGCCCTGCCGTCGGAGTTATCGACGAACGGAGCATGTCGGGCTTTCGAGTAGAGGACGACCCCGCTCCCGTCGGTCAGGCGGAGTGCGAGCCGGAGTGGAGCTGTCGTGGATCTCGCCGGTCCTGCGCCGGTCAGCGCGTCGCCGAGCCCCCACGTGGCCGCGAGGAGGGAAGCGGATGCAGCGACGAGGGCAACTACCAGCGAACGTCGGCTCGCAAGACGGAGTACCCGCGAGCGCCGGACGACCACTCCCCAGTCGGAGCGCGCGACCGGCTCGTCCAAACCGAGTATGCGGTCGCGGAGAACTGGATCGAGCTCGGCCAGATTGCGCCGGTGCTCGTCGGCGCTGCCACGGTTCGGGGGCATCAGCCCGCCCTCGACTCGGCGCGGGTCTTGCTCAGGGCCTCCACGAGAGCCGCGCGCGACTGGGCGATCGATGCGGCGACCGTGCCTTCACTGATGCCGCAGACGGCGGCGATCTCGCGATAGCTCATGTCGGCGAAGTAGCGAAGGAAGAAGATCTGCCTCCGCCTCGGGGCGAGACCACGCAAAGCCTCTTTGAGCTCGGGGTCATGTGCCGGCTCGGTGAGCTGGGGATCGATCATCTCGTCGAGCGGCAAGGGCGCCGGCCGTCTCCGCTCCTCGCCCGCCACGCGCACCGCGATTCCCCATACCCAGGCACCGATCGGGGCTTCGCCTCGATACGTGTCCGAGTGCGCGAGCGCTCGGGCAAACGCCTCCTGCACGACATCATGGGCCAGCTCGTAGCTTCCCGTGAACGCCGCGAGGGCCCTGCGAAACCCGAGGTACCTGTCCCGGTACACGGCCTCGATCTCCTCTCGCGACGCGGGCACAGGTCAAGAATACTCTGACGGATGGTGCGGTCTCTTCGTCGGCGTCAGACACGCTGCTCCGCCCGATGATCTACGGGGAGCGTTCGGCGAGACGGGTCACGCGATGAGCTCCGCCGGGATCTCGGTGGGGAAATCCTTCATTCTCGGCGGTCATCTGACAAGGTCGAAGTCGAGGTGGCTTGTGCTCTTCGCGTTCGTCGGGCCGAGGCTGACGACCTGTCCGGCGGCGCCGAGATAGGTGCCCGTGCCGCCGGTGACGGCGAGGAGCGTTCGAGAGCTCTTGAAGTCGACGGGGCCCGCCGCGAAGAGGATGCCGTCCTTGAGGTCGTATTCGGCCTGGCAGGTGGCGTTGTTGTTGAAGTTGAAGCTGCAGGTGTAGATGGCGGTGCCGAGAGTGTGCTTGCGGTTGGGATCGCTGTAGAGGGTGAAGGCGAAGAAGGCCGAGTTTCCCGGCGACGCAACGCCCTTACCGGTCGTCGGGGCGAACTTCTTGCTGTCGATGTTGAACGGGTTCCGGTATTTCGCGCGGGTGATGCCGTCGGAGTAGTCGACGTATTGCACGCGTGTTGCGACCGCGTAGAGCGAGAGGTTTCGGTTGGCCGAGGCGGCAGAGGCATGCGGGGCGAGCGTGATGGTCAGGGCGGCGAACGCGAGGACAGCCGAGCCGACAGTGAGGCGGGCTTGCTTGGCGAGTGTCAAGGGTGCTCCTTCCCAAAGGTGTGGTCGCATCGCGTTACCGGCCTCAGCCGAGGAGTTGGAAGTCGAGCCGTTGCGCATTCGCGGCCGGCAGTGATGTCTCTTTCACCTCTCCGCGGGCGGCGAGATACTTGCTCGTGCCACCTGTCACGGGAAGCGAGAAGCCGCTGGTGTTGAAATCGATCGGTCCGGACGCCACGACCGTGCTTGCTCCGGACTTGAGCGAGTAGTAGGCGTCGCAGAAGGCGATCTTCGAGTAGTTGAAGTAGCAGGTGTACGTCGCCGACCCGGTCTTGTGCTTGCGGGCGCTGTCGTTGTACAGGTTGAAGCTGTAGATCACGACGTCTCCGGCAAAGGGCCCATTGCCCTTCCAGGTCAGCTTCGGCCTCAGCTTGTTCACCGCGCTATCGAAGGGGTTATTCGTGATCCCGCGTGCTTCGTCATCGGCGTTGTTGAGGTACTGCACCGCGGTCGCGGAGCTGTAGATCGCCAGCTTGTGGCTTGCCTGAGTCTTTGCGCTGCCGACCGGTTTGACGAGGTCGACCTGGAGGCGCTGCGCCGCCGTCGGCTTGCCGGTGCCCGTCACGGCCGTGACCGCTCCGCCCTGACCGAGGTACGCCTCGGTGCCGCCGCTCGCCGACAGCGTGAAGTGAGAGCTGCCGAACTGAATCTGGCCCGAAGCCAGCAGAAGCCCGTCGGTGAGCCGGAAGTAGGCCTCGCAGGTCGCGCGCTTCGCGAACGTGTAGTAGCAGGTGAACGTTGCCGTCCCGTTGCTCTTCGACAGGCCCGCGTCCGGGTACAGCTTGAACGTGTACAACACGTCGTCGCCGGGGAACGGACCGTTTCCCTTCTCGGCCCCCTTCGTCACCAGTACGAGCGCCTGTGCGTTCGCCGCAAACGGATTCGCCGCCATCCCCCGAACACGGTCGTCGGCGTGATTCATGAATTCGATCGTCGAGGGCTTCGCGTAGATCGTCAATGACCGCCCCCCGGAAGCCACGTTCCTCGCTTCCCCGCCGGCTGCCGCCACGGCCGCGACCGCCAACGCCGTCGCCACGATCATTACCGACCCTCCCCCGGCAACAAACCAACGGCGAAGTCCTTTCACCTGACACTCCTTCCAGGCAGAGTTACGAGCAGCCAGTACATGGTCAAGCGCCCATCCCCGGCACCGGATCCAGCGCACAGAGATTGGGATAGCTTACCCCCGGGCTCTTCGGATTCGTACACGTCGTCGAGATGAACTCGACCGCGGGGAGACGGCTCCCGAACACGACTCGCGCCCTCCCGCGATAGGACTGGATCAGTTTCGCGTTCCAGCGACACGCAAACGCGCGCGCGCCACTCGCGGAGCAGGCGATCTCTCCCGAATCATCGCCGGCAACCGAAACCCACACCAAGGAGCCGCCGCTCCCCACCCGTAACGGCCCGACGAAATCCAATGCCGCATCGAGCTTTTGGTATACGGCTCGCTCCGCCCCGAGCTCCGAGGGCTTCGAACTCGACAGGCCCGAACCGGTAGCGACCCCCGTCCCGACCAGAACGCCTCCCACCACGAGCGCCGCGACGAGCAGACGCAACCAAAGGCGGCCCAAGGCCCGTCTCGCCCCGTCAGCGTCCTGCATCACTTTGGCTCCTTCCTACATCGGCTCCGCCCGTGGCTCTCAGGCCACATCCAGCACACAGACCTTTCGGACTGACCCGATGCAAGGACTGCCGGTTGAACCTGAACGTCGTCACGTTACTTGGCGGTCCACTCCAGGTGCCCATGACTTCCAACATGGACACATCGGTGACCCCTGTTCAAGCGTAGTACCAGACGTCCATTTCCTTTATCCGGACAGCGGGAATCCGGGTCGCAGTTGCAACGACCGCTCGAGCCCGCCCATCCCCGGCCACGTCCCGAGGAGAGATGAGCGCGTGACAGCGGTCGTTCGAGGCTGAGGCGCACCACCGCTCGTCCACGAGGCGCCCGACCGATCCCCTCCTTCTCGCCTCTGCGAGGCTCAGCCGGTTGTGGT
>CAVWUL010000011.1:0-222236 GCA_963758125.1 uncultured Actinomycetes bacterium | reverse complement strand
GCCGCGGTGGTCGGCTTGCGCCGGCGCGCGATCTCGATCACGTCGGTGTAGTCGTTGACGAGCGCGAGCGCGGCCGCCCCCTGCTTGGCAATGTCCCCCAGCGGCGCGATCGGGCTGCCAATGCAGAGGAGAATCCCGAGCACCCGGCCGCGGAGCCAGAGCGGTTCGACGACGCAGCGCGGAAATCGGCTACGCAGGTGCGCTTGCAGCCGGGGAAGCTCCTCGGCTGCGATCTCGGGCCCGAGCGCGTGTGCTCCGTCGAGCTCGGCGGGAAAGTCGTCCGACCCCGCGAGCCGGATCAGCTGCGAGCCGTCGATGTCGACGACGTAGAGCGCGACGGCGCCACCGGCTGCGCGCCGGGCTTCCGCGACGAGCTGGTCCGGTACGAGCGGGGGCGGGACCGTGTCGAGGATGTTGGTCACCTCGAGCGCCAGTGGCCGGTCGCGGCCGAGCTGTCCGGGCGCGCGGTAGGAGCCGGCGCCGTCCTCCTCGCCGGGCGCCTCGCTGCCCTCGCTCTCCCGCAGGGCCTCGGTGAGAGCGCTGCGACTCGGAAAGTGCCGGTACAGCGTCGAGCGCGCGACCCGGGCCGCGGCTGCGATCTCGATCATGCTCGCGCGTGGATCGGCGGCGAGCCTTGCAGCCGCGCCCAAGATCCGGGCCCGACTCTCCCGAGCATCGACGCGAAGGTGAGGCACACCGTCACTCGTCTGGTCCTGCTCGTGCTGCACCATCTGTCTACCCTACCCGCGGCATAAGTCGGACAAACAGTGTCCCAGTTCTTTGCGCTGACATTGCAATGTTTCGCGCAGTCAAGAAGGGGAACAAGGGACTGACTAACAATCAAGACAATCGGTGCACGTTTGTCCTGTATGTCCTAGAAGAGTCAGCAATGAGGAGGTGGAAAACTGTGCCAATACAGGAACAGCGCCAGGAAACGCCCGACGCGGCCACTCCCACGGGGCAGGGACTCGCATCCGGGGTGAAAGGACAGGCGCAGGAGAAAACGGAGCAGCTCAAGGCGCAGGCGACCGACCGGCTTCGCGAGCAGCTGAACGACCAGTCGGACCGACTCGGCGAGCGGATCGATCCCTTCCCGGAAGCGTTTCGACGTGCCGGCGCGTACCTCGACTCGCAGGGCAACGCGCAGGGCGCGAATGTTGTCGGGCACGCGGCCGAACGTGCCGAGCAGCTGGCCTCTTATTTGCACGAAGCTGACGGCGACCGGATCATCGGTGATCTCGAGGGCTTCGCGCGGCGCCGGCCCTGGGTGGTGGGCGCGGTCGCAACGACGGCGGGGTTCGTCGCATCCCGGTTCCTGATCGCGTCGTCGCAGCGCCGGTACGACGGGCGGGACCCGTCGGTGCAGCCGAGCCAGCCTTCGCAGCCGGGATGGGCGGGACCGCGCTGATGGCGGCCGGCAACGGGACGCGCGCCGTTCTGCGTCAGCGGCGGACCCGCGACCTCGTCTCGGAGCTCACGCAGCAGGGTTCGACGCTTGTCCGCCAGGAAATCGAACTGGCAAAGCTGGAGATGATCGAAAAGGGACAGCGGGCCGGTCTGGCGGCGGGCATGTTCGCCGGCTCCGCGCTCGCGGCAGTGTTGATGCTCGGCTCGTTGACAGCGTGTCTGATCATCGTGCTCGCGCTCTTCCTGCCTTCGTGGCTCTCCGCACTACTTGTGACCCTGCTGTGGGGAACGGTGGCAGGCGCACTCGCCTATCTCGGACGCGAGCGTGCCCGCGAGGTCGGAAAGCCGATCCCGGAGCAAACCCTCGAAACCGTCAAGGAGGATCTGCAGTGGCTGAAACATCGGAAGTGATTCGGCGCGACATCGAGCGCACGCGGCTCGAGATGGGCGAGACGCTCGACGCGCTCGAGTACAAAGCGAACGCCCCCGCCCGCGCAAAGGGGTGGATCGGAGACAAGAAGGACGCGGTCACCGGCCGCTGCGGAGCCGCGCTCTCCGGTGTCTCGCATGCGACCGACACGATGATCTCGCGCCTGTCCGGCGCGGCGCCGGGCACCGTAGAGATCCACGACGGAGCGACGAGCGTGAAGGACACGGCCGAGCGCAACCCGCTCGGGCTTGCGCTCGCCGGCGCCGCAGTGGGCTTCGTCGCGGGCCTTCTCGCACCCCCGACAAGGTTCGAGGACGAGAAGATCGGACCGATCGCCGACGAGGTCAAGTCCGAGGCGGCCGACGTCGGCGGCGAAGCGCTCGAGCACGGCAAACAGGTCGCCCAGGCAGCGGCAGAGACTGCGGTCGAGACCGTGAAGGAAGAAGGAAAGCAGCACGGCGAGGAACTGGCCTCCTCGATCCAGGACAAGGCGCGGGGGGCGACACCGGACCCACGCTGACGCGCGAGGAGGGGGCGGGGGCGCCGAGCGGAGCCCCGGCCCCGACAAACGATGCGAGACGAACGATGACGCAGAGGACTGAGACCCAGCACGCACCCGCCCCGCAACCCGAGCACGACGAGCCGAAGCTCGCGACGGCAGGGGTTGGCGATCTTTCGACGCGCGACTGGTTCGCGATCGCGAAGCGCGCCGCGAAGGAGATGCTCGACGACGACATGACGATGATCGCCTCGGCGCTCGCCTACGCCACCTCCTTCGCGATCCCGTCGGTGCTGCTCGCCGCGCTAGGCGTGTTCACGCTCGTCACCGGGCCGGGAACGATCAACACGGTGATGCAGCACCTTGGACACGTCATGCCGGCGCAGGCGACCAAGGACAGCCTCCTCCGCCTCGATCAGAAGCCCTCCGCTGGGTTGACGATGACGATCGTCGGCTTGATCCTCGCCTTCTCGTCGATGACAAGCGCGATGACGAGCTACATGACCGCGCTCAACCTCGCCTACGACCGCAAAGAAGGTCGCAAGTTCGTCACCAAGCGCGTAACCGCGCTCGCGATGGTCGTCTGCGTCGGCTTCGCGTTCTTCCTCATCGCCGGCCTGCTCATGTTCGGCCCTACGATCGAGAAGACCGTCGGCGACGCGCTCGGCATCCAGTCGGTCCTGAAGTACGTCTGGTGGAGTGCACAATGGCCGATTCTGATCGCAGGCTTGCTGGCCTCATTCGCCACGCTCCTGTGGCTTGGCCCCGACGTCGAGCACCCACGCTGGCAGTTCCTCACGATCGGCAGCGCGATCGCCGTTTGTGATCTGGCTGATCGCGTCAGCCGCGTTCGCCGTCTCCACGTCGAAGTTCGGGACCTACAACAAGACCTGGGGAGCACTCGCGGGCGTGATCATCATGCTGACCTGGCTCTGGGTCACCTCGCTCGCGCTCCTCTACGGCGCCGAGTTCAACGCCGAAGCGGAGCGCAGCCGCGAACTGCGCGAGGGACAGCCCGCCCAGCGCGAACTACAAGCGCCGGCTCGATCAGAGACGTGAGGTCGGGCGTCGTTTCGGATCTGGTGGCGCAATAGAGAAGGCGAGCGACCGCCCGGAAGTCATCGAACTGACCACCCAGCAAACGAAAGGAGCACCAATGTCCGAGATCACCACGCCCCGAGAGCTCTTCCTCCACGAGCTCGGAGACATCCTCTACGTGGAACGCGCGCTCGTCGACGAAACACTCCCACAGCTGATCGGCGAGGTCACAGACAGGGAGTTCCGCGCAAGTCTCGAGCAGCATCTCGAGCAGACACGGCAGCACGTCACGAACGTCGAGAGTGCTTTCGAGTTGCTCGGCGAGGAGCCCGAGGTCGAGCCGTGTCTCGGCTTCGAGGGGCTGAAGAAGGAGCATGACCAGATGGTCGAGGAAACAGCGGGCGGGCTGATCGATCTGATCGACGCCGGTGCCGCGGCGCGCACCGAGAACTACGAGATCGCAGCGTACGAGTCGCTGCGGCGGATGGCGAAAGGGCTCGGCGAGGAGAAGGCCGTCGAGCTGCTCGACACGAACCTGAGAGACGAGAAGGACGCGCTGCGGGAGGTCGAGAAGATCGCCACCCGACTCAGCAATGAGAGCGGCAAACAGGCCGCTACCGCCTGAACGCGGCATAGGTGCGCCGTCTTCGACGGGCCAGGACACGCGCAGTTCGCGCTCAGCGAACTGCGCGGCCTCGCCCGGCTCGCCGAAGAGGCCGGTTCGACGGGATCGCATGCAGCGACCACTCACAGCAGACGAGGTAATCCGGTGGCTGTGGTCCGGCGAGATCCTCGATGGCGGCCGCCGCTTCCGCATGAAGGCGGCGTGGCTGTATACCCGGCCGGAGTCGCTGCCACCGCTCTACGCCTTGGCGTTCTACAACCGTGCGGCCACAGCGGCCGCCCGCCACGGAGACGGCCCTGGGGTGCCTCCGGGGCGTCCGCGGCGCTCGTTTTGGATGCGAGTTCGGCGGGTACGAGGCGTGCATTACTTTGCAGCGCTTTCGTTTTCCTAATGTTCGTAGAGGAGGGACGATCGAGCATGGAATTCAATTCGTTGACCGATGTGTTGGCTGAAGAACTGGCCGATCTCTACAGTGCTGAACAGCAGCTCGTTGATGCAATGCCGCGGTTGGCAGCCGCGGCTCACTCTTACGACCTTCGCGACGCGCTTGAAGCGCATTTTGATGAAACCCGCGCGCACGTTGAGCGCTTGCAAGCGATTTTCAACGATATGGGGATCCGTTTCGCGCCAACGAAGACCAGCACGGGAATGGAGGGACTGATCGAAGAGGGCGACGAGATCGCGAACGCGAGCGGAGATCCGGTGGCGCATGACGTCGCGCTGATTGGAGTCGCTCAGCGGATCGAACACTACGAAATCGCCTCATACGGCACCGCGCGTGCGCTGGCTGACGAGCTCGGCCTCAACAAGGCGAGCTCGCTCCTGGGCGACACGATCGACGAGGAAGGCCGGGCCAACAACGCACTTACGAAGCTCGCCGCCGGAGGAATGTTCAGTAGCGGCATCAACAAGATCGCCGCCCAACGATCGGAAGCAGCAGCAGCAGAGGTCGAAGATCAGCAGCCCGAACTAGCGACAGAGGCGCCCCAGGGAGAGCACTCCTAGACGGCACTAGCAGCCCACTGCCAGGCCCTGAAGTCGCGCCATCATCATCGCAAGAGGGAGGGAAAGTGCCTGTTGCTATGGGCTGTGAAAAAGGCTTCGGCCGAGTGCGGACGTCGCCAAAAAGGCGCCAGGCGCGGCTGCGGATCCACCGGCCTCTGCCCCTTCGCTGCCCGGTCGACCCGTCGGCCGTCGCAGTCAGGGAACTAAGCGGTGGAGCATTCAAGGGGGCGGAGTGCTCCACCGCTTCAACGTACGGTTGTCCGCCTCGGACGTGACTGACACGATCCGGTCAATTTGGCGAGCCGGGGTCGATCCCGTCCGTCGCCCTGGGGGGTGATCGAGGCCTATCGCGCCGGCTATCCGAGGGCGGCCGCGACCCCGGAGAGATCGTGGAGCAGCTCGAGCTGCGTTCCGACTCGTTTGGCAAGCAGGCGGCCACGGGCGGTCTCGGTACGAAGGCTCCTGGCCGTGAAGCGACCCACGGGCGTTTGTTGGGATCAGGGCTTCTTCAGCGTGAGGGTGACGAGCTTGCTCGTCGATTCTCCGTTCTTGGGGTTGAAGGTGACCTCGAGTCTCACGTGAAGGATGTTCGCGCCAGCGAGTTTCTTTTCTCCGCGTGGTGTGAGCCGCAGCGTGAGCGTCACTGTTCCGGCGCTCTTTAGACCGATCCGTCTCGTCTGAACGAGCGGTGTGCCCGTGACTTGCGCTGAGCCGCCGGTGCCGACGGTGGGTTCGGGCTCGACCGCGCTCAGCACGCCGGGGCCGCTGACCTTCACGCCGAGACGCCAGGAGTGCGTTGTGGCCACGTAGCGGAGGCGGGGGTTCACCGTGAACGCGCGACTGGGAAGCGCGACGTGGGCGACCGGGCAACTGATCGGGCTGAAATAGGTCGGGGTTGAGGCACTGGCCGGCGTGACCGTGATCGAGCCGGTCCCTTCGTGTGTTGTGGTGAGCGTCGCGATGACAGAGCCCGGCGTAAGCGCGGTTGGGGTAATCCACGACCCGGACGCTTTCGCCGGGAGGTTCTGAGTCGAGAAGGTGCCTCCGTCTACTCCCGCGACGATCGCGTTCGTAACCGAGGCGCCGGGCACTCCGAATGCGAACCCGAACTGTGGTTGTGCCGCCGAGGGAATCGTGATCGTGAGGGCGTACGAAGTCCCGTTCGCCTTCGCGGTACACGAATCGCCAGTCGGTTTCCCGACGACTGCGCCCGCAGGAGCCGCCGAGGACGAAGCCGTTCCAAGCGCAAGTGCACAGGCAATTCGGGCGACCCAAGCGAATCGTGTCATCACTTCCTCCTCTTAATCGAATCCAGCCAAAAATATGGGGATGGTGTACCCAACCTGAGGGCCGGCTACGCGAGCGACGAGGGAGTTCTTGAAATTCTCAGCAGTTCGGCTCGGACAACACAAACGTAAGCATGGAGCTTCTCAATTTCACGAACGCCCGCCGATCGGAAGATGTGGCGCCAAGCGTGGCCTGCTGTGCACGCCGAGTATTCGATTCTGATCGGACACTGACCTCACGACAAGTTTGGTGGGCGAACCGCGCGGGAAGATCTATGCCGATCGGCAACAGCAGACTAAGAAGGGAGTAGTCATGGAGGAGACGCGTCGTTTCCGATGTGGAGTCATCGTCGGGGTTGTTGGTGCTTTCGCGATGGCTGTGGTGGCGTCTGGCCTGGCTGCCTCGAACTCGGTTGCACTAGCGCGCCCCGTGATCACAAGCTTTACGCCTCACCACGGCGCGGCGGGCACGCAGGTGGAAATCATGGGAACAAACCTCGTCGGCGGCTCGGTCTCATTTGGCGGTGTACATGCCACTGTCAACAATCCTGGCGACGTAAATAACAACGAACTGATCGCGATCGTGCCGCAGGGCGCCAGCACCGGTGCGATTACCGTCTCGACAAGCGGAGGAACTGCAACATCAGGCGGCGTCTTCGAGGTTACACCGGGCACAACCACGAGCAAAACCGGAAAGCCTCTGATCTCCAGTTTCGAACCAACGACCGCCCAGCCCGGGGCAACGGTCACCGTTGTGGGCACAAACCTTGGCCCAATCAAGTCCATCAAGATCGGCAGCATAAGAGTCCTGTACTACAAGACGCTCTCCGACAGCCGCCTCACAATCCGAATCCCCAAAGAGGCAAGAACCGGAAAGATCAGCCTCGTAACTCAGCGCGGTATGGCGACAAGCCCCAAGAACCTCGTCATCAAGTAGGAATCCCAGACGATCGCGGCCCTAGCCAGTGGGAAACAACTTGCACTCGGCGTCTTCTGCTCGCGTTTGGCATCCAGAGGCCCGGGCAGAACTTGACGGTCAGCCGAACATCTAAAAAGGAGGGATAATGGCATATGGATTGGTCGGGATTTTGGTTGTCATTCTGTTGGTCGTCCTCATCGTGTACTTCGTCCGCCGCGCATAGGCTTGGAGATTTCCAACAGCATTACGTAGAGGGAACCGTCCGGCCACTGGCCGATCCTCGTTTGCGCCTTGTCGTCCGACTGGGACCGCACGCCTTAAGGGGATTCATTCCGGCTGACGACGAGCGCGACATTATCGTCCGTAGGGGCAGCGCCGGACGAGTCCACGCCGATGGACGGGCGGCTCTCTTCGTGATTGGGTCTGGTGTGGGCCGAGGAGGCTCCGTCCGCAGAAGGGAGTGACTCCTGGGGGCGAGAGTCGTGGACGGTTTTACCTCGTCGCCGAGGCGCCGCTCTTGGGCGGCGTCGTCTGAGGGTCACGGTCGCGCTCGAGAGACCGCCTGACGTAGAGAGCGTTTTCGATCGCGTAGCCGTGCCAGTCGTTGTTGAAGTACGCGAACACGTCCCGTTCTTCGGCTAGCCGTCGGAGCTTCGGAAGCCAACAGTCGAGGTCTGCGTGCGTGTAATTACCCCCGTCTCTTCCCCCGTGCAGCCTTACGTAGGCGAAGTCCGCGGTCAGCTCGCAACGGCGGAGACGCGGGGCGGCCGCCCTGTCCGCGAGCACGAGTGCAACACCGTGGTCGCGGAGGAGCTCGAACACCGGGTCGGCGAACCACGACTCGTGGCGGAACTCGATCGCCTGGTGAAGGCCCGGCGGGAACTGCTCGAGCGCGCGCGCGAGACGCTCATCGTCCCGCGCGAACGTCGGCGGCAGCTGCCAGAGCATCGGGCCGAGCTTCGGCGACTCAACGAGCGGCGCCATGCGCTCGAGCAAGAGGTCGACGTGACCCGGAAGCTCCTGGAGTCGCTTGACGTGGGTCAGGTACCTGCTTGCCTTGAAGGCGACCGTGAAGTCGTCGGGCGTGACCTCGACCCAGTGGGCGACGGTCGGGGCGCGAGGGAGGCGGTAGAAGGTCGCGTTTACCTCGACGGTGTCGAAGTGCTCTGAGTAATAGGCGAGCCAGGATCGTGCCGGCAGACGTGGCGGATAGAACACCCCGTTGCGCCAGTGGCTGTAGTTCCAGCCTGAGCAGCCAATCCGAATCCGTCCCACAAGCCGATTGATTCCCGTTCAGTTGGCTCGCGGAACCCGGCGGCCGTCTTGGCACGGCCTCGCCGACCGCGAGAGCGGGGAGAACTGATGCTGAAAGGCCGGTGAAGGGGGGGTAGCACGACACAGCGGACGCCGTGGCTAGGGCCGGATCTGTTTCCGGGAGAGCCGGTCGGCGAGTCGGGAGGCGAGAGCCATGATCGTGAGCGCGGGGTTCGCGCTTCCTTGCGTCGGCATCACGCTGCCATCGCTGACGAAGAGGTTCGGGATTTCCCACACCCGGTGGTCTGAGTCGATAACGCTTGTCTCCTGCTTGGTTCCGATCCGGCAGCCGCCGACGAGGTGGGCGTCGCGGTCGATCGTGAGGAAGTCTTGGGCGCCGGCTGTCTCCCAGATCTCGCGCATGGTCTTTTTCGCGTAGGCGATGTTTGCGCGGTCGTTGTCGCATTGGCTGTAGTCGAAACGGGCGATCGGCATGCCGAACCGGTCGTTCTCGGCTGCGAGCGTCACGCGGTTGTCGCGGAGCGGCAGGAGCTCGCAGAGGCCGCCAAGTACTGCCCAGTGGTTGTAGTCGCGCATGTACTCGCGGAGCGCTGCTCCTCGATGGCCGTTGGCGAGGACATGCTCGGCCCAGCCGATCGGGAGCGGGCTCAGGGTCTGGATCGAGAAGCCGCGTGCGAACCCACGTGACGGATCGGTTTCGTAGAACTGTTCGGAGGAGACCTCGGGGGGAGGCCCCTTGTACATGCGCAAGAGCTCCGGGAATCGGCCTGCAACCTGTGGCGCGCCTTGCACCATGACGTACCGGCCGAGCTGGTCGTTGGCGTTCCCGAGGCCGTGTGGGTGCCGGCGGCAGTGCGAGTTGAGGAGGAGTCTCGGTGACTCGATCGAGTAGCCGCAGACTGCGACGGCGGCTGCTCGCTGACGTCGCTCTCGACCTGAGTCGACCTCGACATACTCGACGGCGTTCGCTCGGGTGCCCGCGTCCTCGAGGGTGATCCGAACGGCCATCGAGCCGGTGCGGATCTCAGCGCCGTGTTCGATCGCGTCGGGAACGTGGGTGATGAGGGGGCTTGCTTTCGCATTCGCCTTGCAGCCCTGCAGGCAGAAGCCGCGATAGATGCAATGGGGGCGGTTGCCGAAGACGCCGTTGGTGATCCCAACAGGCCCGACCCGCATCTCGACCCCGTGTGCTCGGGCTCCTTCCCAGGCGCGCTCGGCTGCACCGCAGATCGGATGGGGCGCGTGCGGGTAGCTGTGCGGGTCGCCCCACGGCCAGTCTTGACCGGCGACCGGCAGTTCCCGCTCGACCTGCTCGTAGTGGGCTTTCAGGTCCTGATAGGAGATCGGCCAGTCCTGACCGACGCCGTCGAGGGTCATGGTCTGGAAGTCGCTGGGATGGAAGCGCGGGGTGTAGCCGGCGTAGTGGATCATCGAGCCGCCGACGCCGTGGCCGGAGTTGTTCTTTCCGAGTTCGACCGGGTCGGAGCCGCCGATGATCCGTTCGTCTGTCCAGTAGAGGTGGCTGGATCCCTCTTCGTCGGAGACCCAGTCCTCGTCGGGTTCCCAGAAGGGGCCGCGTTCGAGCACGACGACCCGCCAGCCGGTACGGGCCAGTCGCTGAGCGAGGACGGAGCCGCCGGCGCCGCAGCCGATGACGACGAGATCCACCTCGTCGTCATCGCCGAAGCGGCGCATTCGGTCCTTGCCCGGCACTCCGCGCCGGTTCGGATCGAGCAGGAAGGCCGAGTCGTTCCCGTGGGGGCGGAAGCGATCCTTTCAGCACTGGGCGTGCCCGTGTCTCAGCTGGTCCTCGGGGCACGGGGTTCGGAGGCGGGGTCGGCCGCGCCGGATTCGTCCGCTTCCCACGGTTCGCCGCTTCCGATCCCGAGGACCGCGTAACCCCGAGGGTAGGCGGGTCCGCCGAACCCGATCTCGTTCCACGTCCATGGGTGCGAATAGAACGACGCGAGGATGCCTCGCAGGACCACGCTCCAGGCTCGTTTGACGTCGACTCGATCCCAGGCTCCGGCGGACAGCCGACCCTCGGCGAAGGCGTCGACGATCGCCTGCTGCTTCTCGAGCGGCGCGGCGGCGAACGACTTCGCTCGGCGTCGCCGTGCGGCCTGGTCGAGTCCCCTGGCGACGACGATCCATGTTTCGCGGTCGTCCGGCATTCCGACGTAGCGGTAGCCGTCGAGACGACCCTCCGCGAGCTTCCGATCGACGAAAGCGAGTACCGGGACCCGCGGCTCGGAGTCCTGCGCGAGGACGAGATCGCAGAACGCGTTCAGCGTCGCCGTCTGAGCCTCGTCGAAGAACCGATGCTCTGGGACGTTCTCGACGCGGTCGAAGACCACGGCGCGCGTCTGCTCATCCCAATGGTCGGCCTCGCGGAGGCAGTCATAGTCGGGATAGCGTCCATGTAGTTGCGGGGTCGTGCCGCGACGTTGGCGGGGAAGCAGGCTCGGGTCGGCGCCGTCTCCTCCGGAGATGTTGGGCAGGTGGTCCGGGTTGCGGAAGTCATGTCCCATCTCTCAGCGTTCCCGCTCCATCAGCGGGGCGAGGAGGCCGAACCCCCCGACGAGAAGCAGCGCGCCGGGAGCGAGCAGCGGCGGCCCCATCACGAGGTTGTAGGTCGGCTCGGAGAAGCCGCCGGGCTTCTTGCGAACGCCCTGCACGTGGGTGACGATCCCGACGAGTCCGTCGAGGAAGTACAGCGCGGAAACTGCCGGTAGCACTGTCTTTGCGGCGCGTTCCGAAACGACCGCCGCTATCCCCGCTGCGCTCACGGCCGGGGTCAGCAGGACGGGTGTCCACATCCACTTGTCGCCGAAGGAACCCTTGTAGTGCTCCAGGTAGATCTCGAACCCGAGTGCCAGCGAGCTCGACGCTGCGGCCGCGGCCAACGTCTTTTGCATTCGTCCCGCGCGCAGGTTTGCGAGGAATCGTGCGGCGGGGCCGCTGTGCCTTCTCATCGTTCTCCTTCGGTTAGATCGCGAATCGCTCGGCGTCCAAGCGCTTCAACGTGAGCCCGTTTCCCGGGAGTGAGAGATCGGGGCGCAGGCAGCCGTCGACCGGCTCTAGCGCGCCGTCGAAGAGCAGCCGTTCGATTCGCGCGTGGTCGTGGAAATACTCGAGATGGCGCAGCGGTGTGATGGCGCAGCACGGGTGAACATGGATCGAGGGGCCGCAGTGGGCCGAGAGCTCGAGCGAACGCGCCTCGCAAAGCGCCGCGACCCGCAAGAAGCCGGTGATCCCCTCACAGCGCGTGACGTCTGCCTGAAGGCAGTCGACGGCGCCCGCCGCGAGCATCGCCTCGAAATACGGGAGCATGTAGCCGTACTCGCCCGCGGCGATCTCCAGTCCCCCTGGGGCCCGGTCGCGGATCAGCCGTAGCCCGTCGAGATCGTCGGACGAGACCGGCTCTTCGAACCAGCGCACGTCGAACATGCTCTGGTAACGGTCGGCGAACCACAGCGCCTGCTTGCGGGAGAGCGCGCCGTTGGCATCCACGTAGAGCTCGACCGTCTCGCCGATGGCTTCGCGGGCGACGCGGACCCGTTCCAGGTCGCGGTGAGGCTCTCTGCCGACCTTGATCTTGACCCGGGGGATTCCCTGCCGGACCCAGCCTTCGAGCTGCTCGCGCAGGCGGGTGTCGGGATACGAGGTGAAGCCGCCGCTGCCATAAACAGGAACTGCGTCGCGGAAGGCATCGAGGAGCGTCGCGAGCGGGAGCTCGAGCAGCCGCGCTTTCAGGTCCCAGAGCGCGGCGTCGATTGCAGCAATGGCCATCGAGGCGAGGCCAGGCCGGCCGAGGTTGCGGCACGTTCGCCCGAGCGTCTCCCAGATCGCTGTGACTCCGAACGCATCGCGTCCCTCGACGCTCGGGGCGAGAGTGGCACGTACGAGCTCTCGGATCGCCGCGTCCCCGTAGGTGTACCCGAGCCCGGTCCGGCCGCCGGCATGCGCCTCGACGATAACGATCGTGGTGGCGTCCCAGCGGGCCGTCCCGTCGGCCTCGGGGAGGTCCGTCGGGACCCTGTAGGCAGAGACATCGAGCCGTTCCACTGCGACATCGATTCCGCGCCGATCGTTTTCGATGCGTTGCACCCTTCTGGCAGTGCCCTGGACAGTCATCGAGTGGGTGTCTCCCCATTCTGGCCTTCTCTTACCCGTCCCGCTTAACAACGCGCCCATGCCGGTCGCACAGTGCGAGCCCCGCGATCTCGCCAAGCCCGCGTGCAGACAGGGAACGCTCGTCCTACGTGTTGCCCCCTGGGCCCGACGGCCGGCAGGCAGGGCGGGGGCGGCGAGTTTAGCTTCGCTCACCGGTGGAAACCCCTGTCTAGTGCTCGCGCCCGAACACACGGCGGTATCGGCGGTAGTGGGTTGAAGCCGCGCGTCGTCGCGATCACGGGCGCGTCTGCCGGCGCCGGCCGCGCGACCGCACTCGCATTCGCCCGCGAAGGCGCGTCGATAGGCCTGCTTGCACGTGGAGAGGAGCGGCTCCTCTCGGCGAAGCGTGACGTTGAGCAACTCGGCGTCTCCGCAGCCGTTGTCCCGGTCGACGTCGCCGACGCCAACGCCGTCGACGCCGCCGCCGACCGTGTCGAGGACGAGCTCGGGCCGATCGATGTCTGGGTGAACAACGCGATGGCGACTGTGTTCGCCCCGTTCTCGAACACCGAGCCCGACGAGTTCCGGCGTGCGACCGAGGTCACCTACCTCGGCTCGGTGTGGGGCACGATGGCGGCGCTGCAGAGGATGCGCCCGCGCGACCGAGGCGTGATCGTGCAGGTCGGCTCGGCCCTTGCCTACCGCGGAATCCCGCTTCAGGCCGCCTACTGCGGAGCAAAGCACGCGCTGCAAGGCTTCCTCGAGTCGCTACGCACCGAACTCGAGCACGACGGCTCGAACATCCGGCTGACGATGGTGCAGCTTCCCGCGCTCAACACACCTCAGTTCATCTGGAGCCGAGCCAAGATGCCGCATCAACCCCAGCCGGTACCGCCGATCTTCCAGCCGGAGGTAGCCGCCGACGCGATCGTATTCGCTGCAAACAACCCCCGACGAGAGCTCATGGTCGGGTGGCCGACAGTAAAGGCGATTCTCGGGAACGCGGTCGCACCCTCCGTCGCGGATCACTACCTCGCCGCGGATGGTTACCGCGACCAGCAGACCGACACGTCGCTCCCGCACGAGCGCGCCGGGAATCTCTTCGAGCCAGTACCGGGCGACCCCGGCGTCTACGGGCCATTCAGTTCGCGCGCAAAACCCTATTCGCTGCAGCTGTGGGCGACGAAGCACCGCCGCTCCCTCGGCGTCGCGGGCGCCGCCGCGCTCGCAACAGCGGCCGCGAGCGCGGCCAAAGGAGGTCACAAATGAGCCAACTCGTCGCCGACTACATCCTCGCCCGTCTCCGTGAGTGGGGCGTCCACCGGGTCTACGGGTATCCAGGCGACGGGATCAACGCGATCATCGGCGCGTTCGACCGTGCCGGAGGCGACCCCGAGTTCATCCAGGTTCGCCACGAGGAGATGGCCGCATTCATGGCCTGCGCCCATGGCAAGTTCACCGGCGAGGTGGGCGTCTGCATCGCAACCTCTGGCCCCGGCGCGATCCACCTCCTGAACGGTCTCTACGACGCGAAACTCGACCATGCGCCGGTGCTCGCGATCGTGGGTCAGCAGGCGCGCGCCGCACTCGGCGGCGACTACCAACAGGAGGTCGACCTGACGACCCTCTTCAAAGACGTCGCCGGCGAGTACGTCCACATGGCAACCGTGCCCGAGCAGATGCGCCACCTGATCGATCGGGGGATCAGGATCGCGCTCTCGGAGCGAACCCCAACCTGCTTGATCGTGCCGAACGATCTCGCCTCCGAGAAGGCCGTCGACCCTCCTCGCGCCCATGGGACGGTGCACTCCTCCGTCGGGTATTCGGCCCCGACCGTCGTGCCAGTCGACGGCGATCTGCGCGAGGCCGCCCGGATCCTGAACGCGGGCGAAAGGGTTGCGATTCTCGTCGGGCAGGGAGCTCGCCTGGCCAGCACGGAAGTGTTGTCTGTCGCGGAGCTGCTCGGAGCCGGGATCGCAAAGGCGCTGCTCGGCAAGTCGGTCGTACCCGACGATCTTCCATTCGTGACCGGCTCGATCGGATTGCTCGGCACCAAACCGAGCGACGAGATGATGAACGGCTGTGACACCCTGCTGATGGTCGGTTCGAGTTTTCCGTACTCCGAGTTCCTGCCCGACGAGGGGCAGGCGCGCGGCATACAGATCGACCTCGATGCGCGTCGGATCGGGATCCGCTACCCGATGGACGTCCACCTCGTCGGAGACGCGAAGGAAACACTCCGAGCGCTACTGCCGCTGCTCGACCGAAAACAAGACCGCAGCTGGCAGGAGCAAATCATCGGTGAGGTCGCGGACTGGTGGCAGCTGATGGACACCCGCGCCCACGAGGACGCCGATCCAATCAATCCACAGCGAGTCTTCTGGGAACTCTCCTCACGCCTCCCCGACAACTGCATCCTGAGCGCAGATTCCGGGTCGGCGGCAAACTGGTATGCGCGCGACCTGAAGCTTCGGCAGGGAATGATGGCCTCGCTCTCGGGAACCCTCGCGACGATGGGCCCGGGCGTCCCCTACGCGATAGCCGCGAAGTTTGCCTACCCAAACCGGCCCGCGATCGCACTCGTCGGCGACGGGGCGATGCAAATGAACGGCCTCGCGGAACTGATCACGATCTCCAAATACTGGCGAACCTGGTCCGATCCACGCCTGATCGTGCTTGTCCTGAACAACCGCGACTTAAACCAGGTCACTTGGGAACAACGCGCGATGGAAGGCGATCCCCGCTACGAGGCAAGCCAGTCGATCCCGGACTTCCCCTACGCTCGCTACGCAGAGATGATCGGCCTCCGCGGCATCCGGGTCGACGATCCCGAACTCATTGGTGAGGCGTGGGAGCAGGCCCTCTCCGCCGAATGCCCCTTCGTGCTCGAGGCAGTGGTCGACCCTGAAATCCCCCCACTTCCACCCCACATCACGTTCGAGCAGGCAAGGAACTTCGCCCAGGCAGCCCTCCACGGGGATCCCGAGCGCGGCGGCATGATTCGAAGGTCGCTCCGCCAGATCCTCGCCGGAGGCGTAGCCCACCGATGAAGGCGCACGCCAGACGCCGAGCCTGAGCCAGCTTCAGATCCTTTGATCGATCAGCATGAAAACCCGGCCAATCGCCCGACCGAAATAATGGGCCGGCTCGAGCTGCTGGGACGGAAACGCCGAGGTGAGCCGCGACCGTCCGGAGACGTTTCGGCGCGAACTCAGTCGCAAGCGGGCTCTTCCGGCATCCTGGTCACTCCGCGCTGGTGTCGCGCGGCTCAGGTACTCGAGCCGCGCGAACGGGGTTTGTTCGCAGGCTCCGGAGTTCTGTCCGCCTGACGTAGAGCCCCTCGGGGCTCGATCGCGTTTCGTACGCGGGCTGCGGGGCTACAGCGGGCCCTTCCTCGACCGCTCCGGTCGCGAGAGAGAAACGGCTGCCGTGCCACGGACAGGTAACGCAGCCGTCGGTGATCGTGCCCTCCGAGAGCGGGCCGCCACGGTGGGTACATCGATCGGCCAACACGTAGAGGCCGGTCTCGACTTCGACGATGAAGAGCGGCACCCCGTCGGCCGAGCCGGCGTGCGGGTTGCTCTCGTCGCGGGTGACAAGCGTCCATTCGGTTGGGCCGCCGTCGAAGGCTGTGGTATCGACTCCGACGCCGAGGTTGTAGGTGAGGTGGCCGCCGAGCCACGCGGCTGTCGTTGCCGTCGCTCCTCCGAGAAGCCCGTAGGCGATCCCGAGTTTGTGCGCATGTCGGCGTCGAGCTCGCCAGGAGGCGGTATAGAGCGCGATCGTGGTGAGGTTCCCGGCCAGGTGAACGAAGCCCACGCGTTGTTCGGCCCCGGTTGTGTCCGTCCAGTCGGAAAGCCCGGTTGCGACGGCCGGGATCGCCGCGAGTAGGCCGGCGGCCGTGAGTCGAGTTGCGGCTCGGCGCTCACCAGCGAGGTCGGCCGTCATGGCGCCGACCCAGCAGCCGAGCGGCGCGGCCACGACCGCGGGGTGCGCGGGGTGGCCGAGACCGGTCCCCGAGAGCGCGTTCTTCACAAAGGCATTTCGGCGTGTGGTCCCCGTTGCGAGCTCGTGGACGCGCGCGAGGAGCGGGTCGATTGCTTTCCAGTCTTCGATCCGGTAGACCCAGCGATCGGCCCGGCGCGGTGAGTGACGGGGCGTCGTCACCGGCCGCCCGTGCCTCGCGAATCCGGGGGGACGAGTGCCGAGGCCGGGCCGGCTCCGAAGAGGTCGAGCAGGAAGTGCTCGTCCTCGTAGTGAGCAAGGTGGTCGAGGCTGCTCGACAACAGTCGCGAGTGAACGTTCGCTCCAGTTCCGGGGTAATCACGGACAGGTTGGCGCCAGTGGACGGCGAGAAGATGGCCGTGGGGTTCGAGCGCAGCCACGGCGTGGCTGATGAACGACTCGAGGTCAGAGTCGTCGAAGTAGTAGCCGAGCTCCGAGAATAGGATCAGGTCGAAGCGACCGTCAGGCCAATCCTCCGGCACCGCGGCGTGCAGGAGGTCCACGTTCCGCGGCAGCCCGGCTCGTCTCGCCGCGGTGATCGCAGCGAGCGACAGGTCTGTTGCCAGGACCTGATCAGCCCGCTCGGCGAGCAGCCGCGTGAGCACGCCGATCGAGCAGCCTGGTTCGAATGCGCGTTCGTAGCGAGCGAGCGGGAGCGCGGCCAGCGTGACGGCGTACTTCCGTGCCTCGTAGCGTCGCGACGCGAGACCCCACGGGTCGGTCGAGGCGGCATAGAGCGCGTCGAAGTAGGCGGGGGAAAGAGTCACGTGAGGATCACCTCCTCGGTGCCGGTGAATGCTTCGAGAAAATCTGGCGGAAGCACCGCTCCGCGCGTTCCCGGCAACGGTTCGAGTTGGCTCATGAAGCAGTGAAGCGCAACGCGCTTGGCGATCACGGCCTCTTCGCTGATCGGGAGCCGACGGGTACGGCCGCGCGGGAGTCGGCGTCGCCACTCGGGCCTGTACCAACCCCAGATCGGGGTCTCGACGAGCGCCGAGCCCGTGAGCCTCGCCGCTTCGGCGGCCGCGGCTCCGCTCGCACGGTGGTCGACGTGCGGGTCGTCCCGCCACGGGGCTGCGACGAGGAAGCTTCGCAGGTGGCGACCCCTTTGTGCCAGGAGGTCGGACAGCGCTCCGGTGAGGGCTGCCGTATGGGCTGTGACGTTGCGGTCGGGGAGATGGAGCTCGGTGATCTCGATTTCGCCTGCGCCGAGGGCCGCCATCGCCGCCGCTCGCTCCGATTGGCGGCGCCCGGCCATCGTTCTCCGCGAACCCGGTGCGGCCAGCTCGTCGGCGGCCTCTCCGTCCGTGACCGCGACGATTTCGCAGGTGCCGCCGTCTCGGAGGTGGTCGTGAATCGTGCCGCCGAGCGCAAGCGTTTCGTCGTCGGGGTGGGGAGCGACGACGATCAGATGCTGTTCGGTGATCATCGCTCCCGCACTGGTTGACCGTCCCGGCGGAGCTCGAGCCTGCCGAGCAGCTCGAGATCCGCTTCGGCGTGGCTCTGGCGGATGTAGAGGGTGAGGTCGACAACCCGTCGGGCATGGCGGCTGTCATGTGCCAGCGGGTCCGCACCGGTCGCGCGTCCCACACGGTCGATGACGCTTGCTGCTGATTCGGCGACTTCGCTACGAAGGATCCTCGCTCTCCGTTCAACGGTTAGCGGCGCCGCGTCAGCTGAATCGATTTCGTCGGCCACGGCGGAGAGGAGGATGTCGAGCGTCTCGAGACGCGCTGTGATCCACCCGAGGTGCGCGAGACGGTGTGCGTTGTCGCCTGCGCGCTCCCGCACGATGGCTGCGATCGCCTCAGCACCTCCGAGCCAGACTGCGGCAACACCGGCCGCACCGAACCAAAAGCCGGGGCGGTTCACGTAGAAGCCAGGGCCGCCGACCTCGGCTCTCGCCGGAAGCTCGACCCGTTCGAAGGTCACGTCAAGGGTCGAGGTGTCGGCCATCCCAATCGCCGGCCAGCTGCTCGCGTCCGGATCGATTCCGCCCAGATTCAGCGGGACGAGAAAAAGGCGCTCGCCGTCCGGGGCAGCGGCGCGGACCAGAGCATGAGTGAGTTCGGAGGCACCGGAGCACCAGCGCCGCACACCTTCCAGACGCCAGCCCGAGCTTTCGCGGATCGCTCTTAAGGACTCCACAGGGCCAGCCGCCCAGACGCCAAGCTTCCCTCGAGGCGTGGACCGCTTGGCCTCCGCCAGGATCGCGATTGCGTCGAAATGCCCTTCTACGAGCCGTGCAAGAGACAGATCGCAGGCGCCGACTCGACGCAGCATCGAGAACCGCAACCGGGTGTCCCCGGCACCCGGGAGCGGCAAAGCGAGCTCCTCGACGGTCACGAACCGCTCGAACCGTTCCGCGATCGACGACGGCGATTCGTTGCCCGTGACCTCACGTCCCAACGCAGCGAGCATCGAGTCGGCGTCAGCGGCGTCGATCATTCGGCCCTCTCGAGCGAGCGCAGCAGGGCAGAGAACCCGTCCGGGGCGCGCCCCTCACGACGTGTGCTGGTCGCCACCCGGACGTCGGGGACATGAACGGCACGTCGTCCGTTCGCCTCGAGCGCGTCCCAGAGCGCGTGGTCCTCACCGCTGTCGATCTCGGAAATCCCACCGGTTTCGAGATACGCAGCCTTCGTCAACGCGAGGTTCGCCCCATACACATGGGGATGCCCAAACCCGCCCCCGAGCCGCCCCATCTTGCTCTCGTAGCGGCGGCGAACCACGGCCGGTTGTTCTTCCCACGAGATCGGGATCACGGTCCCGGCGACGCCGTCGGCGCCTTCCCGCCACCACCGAAGCTGTCGGGCGAGCCAGTCGGGGAAGACCAGGCTGTCGGCATCTGTTGTCGCCAACCAGACCTCATCGGGTTCCAGCCCCTCGCTTGCGCCGCAGAGCGCGACGAACCCGGCGCGCCGCGCCGCGCCCGCCGAGCGGGCCTCGACCCGGACCACCTCGCCCGTCGACCCGATCGCTGCGGCCGCCCGGTCACCCGTCGAGTCCGACGATGAGTCGTCGACGACGACGATGCGTACGATGACTCCCTCAAGAGCGGTGTGCGCCGCAGCTCGGGCCACGGACTCAATCGCCGCTTCGATCGACCCGGATTCGTCATTGGCCGGGACGACGACTCCGACGAAGCGCAGAGCGACCCCACGTCCTCGCTGCCCGCGTTCGGTGCCGCCGAGGTTCCTCATTCCTACAGCGCTCTGGCCAGCCGGGAGTCCGGCGAGCTCGAGTACCTCGTTCGCCTTCTCCTGATCAAGCGGCAGCCAATGCGACTCACAAGTCATGGCTTCCCGTTCCCGCGACTCCCCAACCCCCCACCGCCAACGTCGAGCGATCAGGCACCCAATCGATCGTCGACGACGTTCTCTGCGGGCGGTAGATCCGTATGAGAAGGAGGTGCGCATCGGTGATGGCTTGCGCGACGTCGCTGAGCCTTGTGCCGGTTTGCTGGGAGTGTTTCTTGAGGAGTTGGTGGGCGGCGTCGGCGTCGATTGAGTTGCGGGCCATGAGGATTCCTTTGGCCTGTTCGATGATCGCGCGGCGGCCGAATGCGCCTTCGAGGTTGTGGAACTCGGCGAAGCGTCGCAGGGTGATGTCGAGCGCGTTTTGCAGCTCGCCTGAGTCTCCGTCCATGACGACGTAGGCGAAGACGCCGCGCTTTGCGGCTTCGTTGACGTAGCTCTCGTCGGTCGTGTCGAGTAGCGCGATCACCGGGCACGCGGCTTCGTGGACGATGCTGCCGATCATCTCGAGCGCATGGGCGCTGTTGAGGCCGAGGCCGACCAGTGCGACATCGGGCAGGTGCTGACGGCTCAGCGGGCCGACGTCCTCGACGTCGAGGACGCGAGCGACGATCTCGTGGCCGAGCTTCTCGACAACCGCCGTGATCGCGTCGAGTCGCTCGTCCGTCTCGTTCGGCGATCAGGATCTGTAGGCGGGGCGGGGTGTCGGGCTTTGCGGGGTCGGGGGCAGCATGGGTCGTGATTCTGCCTGTAGGGTGAGTGGGTTCGCGACGCCAGACCCGCGCTGCGACGAAAGAGCGAGGCTGCTTCTTACTGACAGAAGCGCCGCTTCATTGCCTATTGCGTTCCTTATTGACCGGGGCGGGCTGGTCCGGATGCCCGGCCTCGGGGCATCCGGGCTAGCCGATTTCTCCCCACCGGATTCAGGAGGAACGAAATGACGCAAGAACGAGCCCGTAGGTTCGAACCCGCCGACGATGGATGTCCGCTGGCCGCGGGCAGGCGTCGCCCAGGTGGTCCTCGGCGGCGAACACGACCTCGACTCAGCCGACCGGCTGAGCGCCGTCCTCACCCAGACGCTCGAGGGAATGCTCTCACCTTGTTGTTGATCTCAGCGCGACGAAGTTCATCGACTCGAGCACGATCCGCGTCCTCATCGCGACGAAGGGTCGCGCAGACGCGGCGGGCGCCGCTTCAACCTCCTTCTCGGCACGGCGCCGACGTCGAGCGCGCCCTCGAAATCACCGGGGTGCTCACCGCCCTCAACCGAGTGCACACCCTTGAAGAAGCACTCCCGGCGGAGCGGGCCGGGTCACGATCACCCACACGAGTCACGATGGGAACGCACTCCGCTGACGCGCATGGAACGAGAGGCCCATTGCGAGGGCTGCCTCGAGCGCGACCGCCCAAGGCGGCAGGCAATAGGCATCCCTCATCCCGGGGCCGCTGTGGTTGGTCAGCATTCGCTCGGGCGTCGGAGCGCAGACGCTGCCTGCCGATCGCTCAGCACGAGCGGGTCGGCGCGGTCACGAAATGCCCCGCAGATTCGTCCTGGGGCGGGCGGCTGGCGTACGGGCCCCGGTAAACAGTCGCCTTCATCACGCAGCGTCCTTTCGTTCAGAGGATCGGGTTCCCGCCGGGCCAGGAAGAACGGAGTTGACTCGGATCCCGCGATCGCCGAGCACTGTGCCAGGCCGCCGGTGAAGTTCGCGATCGCTCCCTTCGTCGCCGCGCACGGAAGCAGCGTCGGCTTCGGCTGATCAGCATTCACGGACGCCGTGTTGATGATCGAGGCACCGCGTTGCATGTGGGGAACTGCTGCTTTGCAGAGCCGGAACATCACCCCGACGTTGGTGTCGAAGTGGCGATCCCACTCCTCATCAGGGATCTCTTCGAGGGCCGCGTTTAGGACAGCTGGTACGCGGCGTTGTTGACGAGCACATCGATCCGGCCGAAGCACTCGACGGCGGCATCAAGACACAGCGCAGTGCGATGGTTCGGCGAGATCGCCGGGCACTGCCAGCGCCTGGGCCCCCGCCTGCTCGACCCAGTTCGCGGTCTCCTGTGCGTCTTCGTGCTCCTCGAGATAGGCGATCAGGACATCGGCGCCCGACCGATCCCGCTGTCGCCGCCCGTCACGATCGTCTTCTTCCCCGCCAACCGCCCATGACCGAGGTAGCTCTCCTCACCGTGATCCGGTACCGGCTCCATCCGGCCGGTCACGCCCGGGGGCGCTTGCTGCTGCCCTGAAGAACCGGTCGCCATCGCAACAGTTGCTGCCCCAATGCTCAAGCCACGAAACAGGAGAAGCAGGGGCGGGACGGCGTGCGGTCGAAGCTTGGTTCTCCATCTCAGGCTGCAACGGGCGCGTGACCCGTTTGATGCGAGGCGTCTTCGTCTGAACGACCTTCTGGATCGAGCTTCGAGACTAGGCGCGCCGATTCTCGAGCGCGAGCTTGAACTCGTCAGGGGGCTCCAGCAGGGATTGCGCCGGTCACAGCGCATGCGGATCCCACGCCGAGTGACGCAACTGGCGAGTTCATTGAGAGGTTGCCGGCGCGCTTTCGGGACCAATCTCCAGGCTGCGACGGTGCCCTTGAACACCCCACCCGTGCGACATCTGCCGTCGACTAACCCTTTACGATCGCTGAACCGCCAATCCTCTCCCGAGTTCGTTCGGCGGCGCGCATAGCTGCCGCCGATGTCGCGTATGCCTTCGGAGATTGGTAGACGCTCGTGCCGAGGGATTGGGAGAAGGCTGAGCAATCATCGGCCGTTTCGATCCTGGCTTATCTGGACGCGCCAAACGTTCACCGGCGACTCCACGTACGACTGTCGATGGCGTTGCTAGCAGCAGTCGTGCTCGGCGAAAATGATCGGACGCATCTAGGGTTACTTCCCGCTATAGCAGGGTAATGAACGCTCCCTTCGTTCAAGCACGCGCGTGAGCTCTTGTGGCTGTTCATGGCGTGCGACGGGCGGGGCGCCAGGATGATCGCGGCGCCCGATACCGCCAACGCGAGCGCCGGTTTCGACTACGCGACCATCAGCGCGATGCGGGCGATTGAGCGTGGCGACTCGGAGGCTCGACCGCCGCGCGCTTTTGAAGTTGCGGCGTCCGCTGATCCGAAGACGCCCGGACCGCGTAACCGCTGTCATAAACCGCTTTCGCGCTTCAGTCCGCCGTGGTCGCGTTGCCGTGCTTCTAGTCGCGTGTGGAGGCCGTCGCGGGTACTGATTCTCGAATCAACCGAGTTCAGCTCCCGTCCCTAGATTCCGGAGTCATTTCCCGGCATGCACGAATACCCGGTCATGTTGGGACTATCCCGCCGATTTCGGCGTGCTTGGGGCCTGGCGCTACGAGGCTGACGAGCTGCCCGCACCGGGTGACGAGATTGTGATCTCGCGCATCTCGGGCGTTCCTGGAGGTGTGAGTCGATGACGGTCCACGTTAAGGCGGTGTGTGATCAAGCGCGCTTTACGATCACTACGACGGTGGCGTAGGGAAATGTGGGGCCTAGGGTGCCCCTGGCCGCAGGCGCTTTCTACCTGCCGCAACCTCTCGGGCGAACGGGTCGTCACTGCCGGTCCGGCGAGCCAATCATCTTGACCAGCACCTAACCTCGGGCTCCAGCAGACGCGCGACCGGTCGCTGGGGCGCGTTTTGCCTGAGTGACGATCCGGGAAGTATCCGATGAGCGAATTCGCGACCGGCTCGCGGAAATTCTGTTCACGCCAAAGAGAGGACGCAAACCTTGATTTTTGGGGACCGGGATGATCGTGCCTGATTCGCCGTTATCCGGGTTTCCGCCGCATGTGCTGCGTGAGTACGCGTTGTTGGCTGACGGGGAGCGGGGTGTACTTGTCGGCCCGAGGGGGGATTTTGGCTGGCTGTGCTTTCCGCGGTGGGACAGCGACGCTGTTTTCGCGACGCTTATCGGTGGTCGTGGTGTCTTTGCGGTCACGCCGCGTGCGCGTTATGTGTGGGGCGGCTACTACGACGACAGGACCTTGATCTGGAATAGCCGCTGGGTCACCGACGACGGCGCGATCATCGAGTGCCGGGAGGCGCTCGCGCTCCCGTCAAGGCCAGACCGTGCGGTGATCCTGAGGCGCCTCAAGCTGTGCGCGGGCGAGGCGCTCGTTGATGTGCGGTTGAATCCACGCGCGCGGTTCGGGGAAGGCGGATTCCGCAGGCTGCGATGCGACGAGCATGGACATTGGCGCGGGCAGACAGACGCAGTCCAGGTCGCTTTCAGCGCCGGTGACCGGGTGCGGGTAACGGGCGATGGCAACGGCGGCAAGTCGCTCGCTGTCGAGCTTCACCTTCTCGAGGGGCAGGAACACGACCTCATGCTTGTTCTTAGTGAGAACGGGGACGAGCTCGAGATACCAGATCCTGGCCTCGCATGGGCGGAGACGGAAACAGTCTGGCGGGAGCTCGTGCCCGAGCTGGACTTCGGGTTCGGGACACGTGATGCGCGTCACAGCGTTGCGGTGCTCACAGGACTTACAAGCGCGGGCGGCGGTCTGGTCGCGGCCGCAACAACATCGTTGCCTGAACGCGCGAACGCCGGACGCAACTACGACTACCGCTACGTCTGGATTCGCGACCAGTGCTACAGCGGTCGCGCTGCTGCAGCAGCCGGCATCGACACGCTGCTCGACGACGCGGTCAGAGTCGTGAGCAGCCGCCTGCTCGAACATGGCCCCGATCTCGCGCCCGCCTACACCACAACAGGTGCCCGCGTTCCGGATCAACGACAGCTCAACTTGCCCGGCTACCCCGGTGGCGGCGACATCGCCGGCAACAAGGCCAACTGCCAATTCCAGCTCGACGCCTTCGGGGAAGCGCTCCTCCTCCTCGCAGAAGCCGCCCAGCGCGACCGCCTCACCCCCGACTACTGGGAGGCCGCAGAAGTCGCAGCTGACGTGATCGAGCAGCGCTGGCACGAGCCGGACGCGGGGATCTGGGAACTCGACCCGGAGCATTGGACACACAGCCGCCTTACCTGCAGCGCCGGGCTCCGGGCAATCGCCGGTTCCTCAGCCAGGGTCACGCACAATGCGCGGTGGCTTACCCTGGCCGACGCGATCCTCGCCGAGACAGCACGAACGTCACTGCATCCATCCGGGCGTTGGCAGCGCAGCCCGGATGACACCCGCGACGACGCCTCCCTCCTCCTGGCCGCAGTACGTGGCGCCGTCCCCGCCGACGATCCTCGCTCTCAGGAGACACTACGATCGTTCATCGCGGAGCTCACCGACGACGGCTTCGCGTACCGCTTTCGCGTCGACGAACGGCCGCTCGGCGAGGCTGAAGGAGCCTTTCTCCTCTGCGGGTTCATCGTCACGCTCGCTCACGTCCAGCAGGGAGACGCCGCCACAGCCGCCCGCTGGTTCGACCGGACCCGAACCGCATGCGGCCCACCTGGGCTCTTCTCCGAGGAATACGACGTGCGCCAACGACAGCTCCGCGGCAACCTTCCACAAGCATTCGTCCACGCCTTGCTCCTTGAGTCAGCGGCCACGCTCGACGAGCCGAAACACCACCGCACCGCGTAACAGCACGACGCGTCTCGCGTCGAGCGCCCCACCTTTCGCTGACGTTGGTGGCCGTCGACCGCGCGGTACATCCGTCAACTGCGGCCGGCCCGTGCGCGGGTGGCATGAACGTATTCGAGGCGGTGAGGATCCCTGGCTGCTCGCCTGAGTTATGAGCGTGCCTCCGAAATCCTGTTTGCGTACCGGCGGCTGACGGCGGCCGTGCTCTCGCTCAATGGTCAGCGCGGAGGAGCTCGAGGACAGCGGCCTCGATTCTCTGCCGACGTCGCGGTGTGAGCGTCGACTCGGGACTCCAACGTTCGGTCGCGAGTGCAGCAGCGGTCGAAGACGCGAGGGTCGATGTAGGAGGAGCGGGCGACCGCTGGGGTGTTGCCGAGCAATTTGGCCACGTGCTCGACTGCCTCCTTCTCGGCGCGCCGGCGCTCGCCTTGGGTGGTGTGTTCCCCGGTCTGGGCGAGCCAGAATGCAGCGAGGCCGGTCGCGTGCCAGGTGCGGAAGTCCTTGGCGGAGAACTCGGGCTCGGAAAGCTCCTTTAGGAAGTCGTTGACGTCATCCGAGTGCACGTCGGACCAGTGGCTACCGGTGCGGAACGCGAGGAAGCGGGCGCTTCGTCGGCGCACCTTTTTCAGCTCGGCGGCCACCTCGAAGAGAGCGGGATCGATGACACGAAGGCTTTGCCGCTTTTCGGTCTTGGCATGGAAGTCGAAGCGGATTGCGGCCGGGCGCGCGAGCGTCACGTGGCGACGCTCGAGCGTCGCAAGACCGTGGCTTCCGTTCTCCTCGACATATTGCTCTCCGCCGGCCCTGAAGAGGCCGCGATCGAGGAGGCCGATCGCGGCTGCCAGCACCCGCTCGCGGGAAAGTCCGTCCTGTCTGAGACGTCGCGTTACCTGGTTGCGAAGGTCGGGAAGTGCCTGCCCGAAGCGGACCATCTCCTCGAACTTTCGGCGGTCGCGGTGCGCGCCAGCGGGGGTGGTAGAGGTACTGTCGCCGGCCGGCGGCGTCAGAGCCGACGGCCTGCAGGTGGCCGCTCGGGTCGGCGCAGATCCAGACATCGGTCCAGGCCGGGGGAATTGCGAGCTCGCGGATGCGCTCGATCGCCTCGCTATTGCGAATCCGGGAACCGTCCTCGTCGAGGTAGACGAAACCCACGCCCCGACCCGCGTCGGGTCAACCCCGGACTGTTGCAGTCGACATGCCGGAGACGTGGCATCAGAGGCTGTTGAGGAGCGCGCCCAACGCGCGCAGGTCAGCGACGAGCCGGCATAGGCCGCGTCGCGATCTTCGGCACGGAGCACTGCCGATGGATGAACGGTCGCCATCACCAGCTCGGCGAGCTCCCGACTACGGGTCCGGCGAGCCGACGCCGTAGCAATCAGGCGACGGAGGCTCGGATGCGCGAGTAGTCGTCACTGACGCGTTCGAGCTGAATGGGGGCCTGCGCCGAGGAAGATCTAGCCGCCGGCCGACCCCTTCACCTCCCTCGCCGACCGGTGTCGGTCGCCGCCGGCCTCTCGCCCTCTCGCCGAAGTGTCTCCAAAGACGGCTGAACACTCTCCCACACCAGCAGAGGCGTAACCCCCGCACGGCTTGGGTAGACCGTGAAGAGACGACCCGAGGAGGAGAGATGCGCAAGCGCGTGCTACTACCACTGCTAGTTACACTCGCGTTCGCGGTTGGACTTGTTGCGACCTCGGCAGCCGCCCGAGGGTCGGCGACGCAAGACCGGACGTTCGTGATGGGCGCAGGTCACGCCGGCGCCGCCGAGATCGCTGCCGCGAGGCTCGCCCTGACCAAGACGAGCAGCCGCTCGACTGTCGCATTCGCGAAACGGATGATCCGCGATCACACCGCCCTCGCAGCAAAACTCAAGGTGGCTGCCCGTAGCGCCGGACTGACGCCACCGGCTGCGCCGAGCGCCGCCCAGACGGCATCGATTAGCCAGCTCGGCAAACTGACCGGCGCCGCTTTCCTGAAGAAATACCGCGTGAGCGAGATCTCGGCTCACAAGGGCGCGGTCGCGCTCTTCACGAGCGAGTCGAAGCACGGCCAGGCGCCCGCGCTCAGGAGCGCGGCAACCGCGGCGCTTCCGATCCTGAAGATGCACCTGAAGATGGCCGAAGCCATGTCGACCTGAGTGGTCCGCGTTGTGGCGGCGAGCGGAAGAGGAGTCGCTCCCCCGTTCGTCTCCTGCTTGCGCCGCGCACGCCGCCCTCGAACGGTTCCAGGCCCTCGGAGCACGGCACCCTTGCCGCGCCCCAGAGAGCATGCTCCGTCAGGAGTAGAGCGACACACCGTCGCCGCCGAGCTGCCGTTTTGGTGGGCGGGTTGGCGATTTCAGATCGCATGAGTCGGCGATCCGGTCTCGGTATGGAGCGATTGGTTTGAGGACGTTCGCGGAGGGGTCGCGATCGAAAGCGGCCACCACATCGCCGGAGAGGCACCGAAACCGCTCGCCGAGGCGATCACCTCAGTTCTCGTCGAAAGCTCGCCGCAGAACGCGATTCATCCGACCTGAGTGATCCCGCCCGGCGATACGGTCGTCGCGCTTGAAGTTCGGCCCCGGTCACGCGTAGCCGAGATCAGAGTGTGGCCTTGCGCAGCCTGCGGCTGTCACCGACACGTCGAGTGATCCGGTCGAGATCGAGGCGCTCGAGCACGAGTTGGGCGAGTTTGCGCGAGAGGCCGGAGACGTCGCGGAAGCGGGCCAGCGAGATCGTGCCGGCTTTCTCGCACTCGGAGACGACAAGCTTCCTGTGGTGGCTGTATGCGTCGACTGAGAGAGCAAAGCCGTCGCCGAGGACGACGAGACGCCGCTCGCGCTCGAGCTGCCGGGCCAAAGCAGTGTCGGCAAGCCGGAACGGCTCGAGCCCCGGCGGGATCATCCCCTCGGTTGCGCCAAGCCGAGGCCTTTGGCCCGGGAGGTAGAGCTTTCCGTCACGTGCGTCGAGGCCCAGTAACGGCAGAAGGTCGGTGGCCCACGCCTCCTGGCCGAGCAAGCTGGCCGCGGGGAGACCGGGATCGAGCTCGGCTGAGCGTGCGGAGAGAGTGGCCTCGGTCGCCGTCCGGAGACGCCGGAGCCATTCCTTGGAACAAATCCACCTGCGGGTCTGCACGCAACTGGGGAAGCTCGTCTCAAAGTCGGCTTCGCGAAGCTGGAATCGGATTCGCAGCTCGTCGATCGCTACCGGAGCGTCGATGAGGGCCTCGAGGTGTCCGGCTTCGAGGCGGCGAAGGCGCCCCTCGTCGGGTCGCCGGGGCGGCTCCGGGTCGAGCACGCGTCCGCCGCCGACGGTCGCTTGCTGCCGCAGGACGAGACGGTCGCCGGGAGCGGTGATGAGCGGTCGAGCCAGACGGAGCTGGGCGAACGTGTGGCCGACGCGAACAAACCGTCCGGGGATCGCGGAGGTGCCGTGGCAGACCGTGACTTGAGCGCGATCGGGAAGAGAGGTGCGTTCGAGCGCGACGTCGACGCGGAAGCTCGGCCTGAATCTCCCCGGGGTTGCAAGCAAATCGCCGGGCTCCGGCCGTCGGCGACGTTCGGCGCTGACCGCGAGCGCGACGCGGCGGCCGGCCTCGGCCCGTTCGACGCTTTCGCCATGCACCTGAACATTTCGGACGCGCACGTGATATCCCTTGGGGAGCACCTCGAGCCGATCGCCTACGTCCACCGTGCCCGACCAGAGCGTTCCGGTCACGATGGGCCCGGCTCCCGGGAGGCTGAAGGAGCGGTCGACATGCATTCGCGCAGGGCCGGTTTCGACGCGCGCCACAACCCTCGCGGAGGCGCGCTCGAGCGCCGAAACGCAGCTCCCCATGCCTTCTCCCGTCACTGCGCTCACGCTCGCGAGCTCGGTGTCAGCCACCAGCCTGCGAATTGCGGCTGTGCTTTCGCGGAGGCGATCCTCGTCGGTGGCATCGATCTTCGTGAGCGCGACGACGCCGTGTTCGACTCCGAGGAGTCGGAGGATCTTGAGATGCTCGAGTGTCTGGGGCTTCGGTCCCTCGCCGGCGTCGACGACGAGCAGAAATAGGTCGATACCGGTCGCGCCGGCGACCATCGTGCGGACGAACCGCTCGTGGCCCGGGACGTCGATTACCGAGAGCTGGGTGCCGTTCGGGAGGGCAAGTTCGGCATAGCCGAGAGCGATTGAGATTCCGCGCCGCTTCTCCTCGGGGAGCCGGTCGGTGTCGGTTCCGGTCAGCGCTTCGACGAGTCTCGTCTTGCCGTGATCGATGTGGCCTGCGGTGCCAAGGGTGAGTCTCATGAACGCGCGGCGCGTGCGGCAGCCACCGCTTGGGCAGCAACGGCGATTTCGTCGTCCGCGATTGTCCGGCAGTCGAGCAGGGTCTGGCCGTCGCGGACGAGCGCGATCACGGGGACCGAGGTCGCACGAAGTTCGGTGGCGAGCTGTTCTTCGAGCACACAGGCGGCGCTTGGAAGCTCGTGGAGCGGCAACGCGCCGCCGCCGACACGGCCGCTCGAGTCGACCACGTCTCCCCCGGTCAGTCCGGCAAGGCTGACAGCGCGGGCACGGATGGCCTCGAGCGGTTCGTGGAGCATGCGCAGCACCGGTACCTCCGCCAGTGCGCGCTCCGGATCGAGATAGAGCAGGAGCGTGCCCTCGAGTGCGGCAAGGGTTAGCTTGTCGGGTCGCAGCGCGCGTTGCAGCGGATGCTTCCGGAGGCGCTCGACGAGGTCGGCGCGCCCGCAGACAATTCCGGCCTGGGGGCCGCCGAGGAGCTTGTCGCCCGAGAATGCGACCAGGTCGACCCCTGCTGCGAGTCGTTCACGGGCGAGCGGCTCATCTGCGACGGGCAGCAGGCTGCCGGAGCCCAGATCGTCGACGAACGGAATGCCGTGACGTCGCGACACCTCGACGAGCTCGGCGCTCGAGGGGCGTTCGCTGAACCCGATTGTGCGGAAGTTCGACTGGTGGACGCGGAGGAGCAGGCCCGTCTCGGGCGCGACTGCCGCCTCGTAGTCGGCGGCGCGTGTCCGGTTGGTCGTTCCGATCTCGACGAGCTGTGCGCGCGACTGCGCGAGGATGTCGGGGATCCGGAAGTCGTCGCCGATCTCGATCAGCTCGCCGCGGGACACGATCACCTCCCGAGCCGACGCGAGCGCGGCGAGGATGAGGAGGAGAGCAGCGGCGTTGTTGTTGACGACGACCGCGTCCTCGGCGTGGGTGAGGCGGCGGAGGATCACGGCGAGATGCTCGTGGCGAGAGCCGCGCCGGCCCTCGTCGAGGTCGAACTCGAGGTTCGAGTATCCGGCCGCCTCGGCGACACGGGCAAGCGTCGACGGAGGCAGGGGCGCGCGGCCGAGGTTCGTGTGCAGAATCACCCCGGTTGCGTTGATCACACGTCGCAACCGCGGCCGGGCGTGCTTCGCGGCGACGGTTGCGGCCCGTTCGGTGATGTCACCCGGATTGCGGCCTGCCTCGATCTCGACTCGGGCGTCGGCAAGTGCTTCACGCGCTGCCGCGAGCGCGGCGGGATGCGGCAGTCCGGTCAGCGCCGCGGATCCGAGCAGCCGATCGACGGACGGCAGCTCCGATCGCTCCATCCCTAGAGTGTAGGGACGTGACTGCGGCGGAGACCTCGGAGATCCGGCTCACCGAGCTCGTCTCGTGCGGGGGCTGCGCCGCGAAGTACCCGGCCGCCCTCCTGCAGGACCTGGTCGGGCGGCTTGCGCCTTCCGCCGATCCCGACCTGCTCGTGGGCCTCTCCCCTTCCGACGACGCCGCTGTCTACCGGCTCGATGACGAGCGCGCGCTCGTCTTCACCCTCGACTTCTTCCCCCCGATCGTCGACGACCCTACGACCTTCGGATCGATCGCGGCAACAAACGCGCTGAACGACGTGTTCGCGATGGGCGGCAGTCCGCTGCTCGCGCTCTCGATCGCGTCCTTTCCCGAGTCTCTTCCTGTTGCCGCTCTCTCCTCGGTGATCGAAGGTGCCGCGGCCAAGGTCTCGGAAGCCGGCGGGATCCTCGCCGGCGGTCACACCCTGCGCGAAGAGGAACCGAAGTACGGCCTCGCCGTTGTCGGGACGGCACCGCCGGCAGACGTATGGACGAAGGGAGGCGCTCTTCCCGGCGATGCGCTGTTCCTGACGAAACCGCTTGGTACGGGGCTTCTCGTGCACGCCCAAAAGGGGGGATTCGCGAGCCCCGGCGACCTCGACGAGGCCGTGCGCTGGATGCAGATACTGAACAGGAAGGCCGCGGAGCTGCTGCGACCGTTTGCGCCGAATGCGGTCACCGATGTGACCGGGTTCGGTCTGCTTGGTCATGCCTATGAGCTGGCGACGCGGAGCGGTGTCGCCGTCATGCTCGACGCCGCCTCCTTGCCAGCGCTCCGGGGAGCGCTCGAGCTCGCGGCGGCAGGCATCCGGACGGGCGGCGATAGTCGAAACCGCGCTTATGTGGCCGGTGCGGTCCAGCTCGATGCGTCGGAGGCAGACGCCGCGCTCGCTTTCGACCCGCAGACGGCGGGTGGGCTGCTGATCGCAATTCCGCCCGAGAGGGCGGAGGCGCTCCGGCGTGCCGCTGCTGGGGAAGGGTTGTACCTGAAGCGGATCGGTTCGATCGAGACCGGCTCCGGCGTTGTCCTTGCCTAGCCCGGCGCTCGGTTTGACCGGGATCCTGCTGGTCGGCGGCGCGAGCACGCGCTTCGGATCGCCGAAGGCGCTGGCCCGTATCGGAGGCGAGACCCTCGCCGCACGTGCCTGGGAGCTTCTCGGTTCCTGTTGTGTGCATCGCCTGGCGGTCGGCAAGCAGGCCGACGCGCTCGACCTGCCGTTCGCGATCCTCGACGATGGCACCGATGTGCGCGCGCCGCTTGCCGGGCTTGTCGCCGGGCTCCTGGCGGCGGATACCGATCTTTGCCTCGTGATTCCGGTCGACTGCCCCGCTCTGACCGCAGCTGCGCTCCGCCGGCTCGCCGAGGCCTGCGCGGGCATGGACGCCGCCGTATCGCAGAGCGGGCCGCTTCCCGGCGCCTATCGCCGTTCGGCGCTCGAAGTGCTCGGGCGGCAGCTCGACAACGGGCGGCTCAAGCTCCGCGACGCGCTCTCCGAACTGCGAGTCGCGATTGTCGAACTTCCTGAGGCGGTGCTCGCGAACGTGAACTCGAGGTCGGACATCCCGCCCTATGCGGCGGCGGCGGTCGAGATCCTTCGCGTACCGGGCGGTGAGCAGCGCGACCTCGTCGCAGTCGAGGAGCCGCTCGAGCTCAGGATTGACGGCGAGCCGGTCGCAGTGACGATGCGCACCCCGGGCCACGACGAGGAACTGGCGCTCGGATTCGCGCTCGGCGAGGGGCTCGCTCCTGTCTCGGCGGCGCTGACCCCGGATCTCGCGGCCAACTCGGTCGAGCTCGTCGTCGAGTCGTTCGACCGGGATCGACTCAGACGCCATTTCTACACGTCGTCCTCGTGCGGTGTCTGCGGGAAGGGCGCACTTGATGCCGTAGCGGTGAACGCCGCGCCGTGTGCTTCGGAGCTGCGGGTCGATGCAGCCTTGCTCGCCTCGTTTCCCGACCGGCTCCGTGAGGCGCAGCCCGCGTTTGAGCTCACCGGCGGCCTGCATGCCGCGGCGCTCCTCGATGCCGGCGGGACCGTCCTCTGCGTTCGGGAGGACGTGGGCCGCCACAACGCCGTCGACAAGGTTGTCGGCTGGGCCTACGGCGAGCGGCTGTTGCCACTTCAGAGCTCGATCCTCTGCGTCAGCGGCCGCCTTTCGTTCGAGCTCGTGCAGAAGGCTGCCTGCGCCGGAGCGCCGGTGCTCATCGGGGTCGGTGCGCCCTCGAGCCTCGCCGTCGAGCTTGCCACCGCTCAGCAGATCACGCTCTGCGGCTTCGCCCGCAACGGACGAATGAACGTCTACTCGGCCCGGGAGCGTCTGCTGCCTCCGGCTGGCTGATTCTCGTCTTCGGTAGGCGAGCGAGGATCAGCGGCATCGTGGAGGCGCGCTCTCTGAGGGCGCACGGTGTAGCGGGGATCGCGAGCCGAGTCGAACCCGGCCCTGAAGATCGTCCAGCGGCGCCCTGCCTCGCCCGCGAGTACAAGGACGCTTCCGGCCTTGCTCGCGGTTCTGCTTCTGCGCCCGCGCAGAGCCAGGAGTGCCGAGCCGCCGAGGGTGGCCGCCGTCGAGAGCCGGCCGAGGCGCCCAGTCTTCGTGCTCGTCGCGTACGGCTCGCCTACGAAGCCGAGCCGGCGCTCCATCACGAACGTGCTCGCCTCTCCGGCGATGGCTGCTCCGATCGCAAGCCGCCTCGCGGGGCCTGCCTCACGGGGCGGCATCAGCAGCGTCGCCGCCGCCCCAGCCGACGCCGCCGACCCGGCCGCGAAGACAAACGGGAGCTCGCGCCGCGCGTCGTGCCAGACCGGTACCGCGGTGTCGGAGAGGAGCACAGCGGTGTAAACGGCAAGCGGCGCTCCCGTCATCGCCGCGACGAACTCCGCGCCGCGCTTCACCCGGGGAAGGATCCCGAGCACCTCGCATGCGGCTGCGGTACCTGTCGCGCTGCTCGTGGCGGTGAGGATCCAACTGCCGACGTTCATCGGTGAGGTGGGCTTGAAGACACGCAGCATGTTCAGGAACCGCTCCGGTCGGCCGAGGTCGCTGATCAAAAGGGCCGGGCTCACGAGCTCCCCGGCAAGGGCGACCGCGAGACCGGTCCGCGCGAGACGCTCCCGCCCGGACAGACGCGCGGCGAGGCTCAACACCGAGGAGGCGCCGGCCAGACCGCCCGTGAAGAAATACCAGGGGATCTGAGGCTTCCAGACGGGCTCCTTCAGGATCGGGCGTCCGTAGTAGGACTCGCTCATCGACCGCTCCCGACGAACGCGGCGAGTACCCCGCCGACGAGGGCGGCAGCGGCCACCACGGCGCTGCGGTACATCTGGGGCAGGTCGCGCGTCGTGACGACCGGGTCGGGCGGGAGACCGTAGACCTCGGGCTCGTCTAGGAGCAGGAAGAAGGCGCCGAAGCCGCCGACCCCGTCGCCGGGGTCTTCGCCGTAGAGCCGTGCACCGTTCCAGCCTTCGCCCTGGAGCTTCGCGAGGCGGCCGTTTGCTCGTTCGCGGAGCTCGTCGAGCGGGCCGAACTGGATCGACTGGGTGGGACAAGCCTTTGCGCACGCGGGCTCGTGCCCTCCCTTCAGGCGGTCGTAGCAGAGGGTGCACTTCCACGCCCGTCCGTCCTCGGCGCGGCCCGCCTCGAGGTCGGGCAAGGTGCGACGGTCGATCACACCGAATGGGCAGGCCGGAATGCAGTAACCGCAGCCGTTGCAGATGTCCTCCTGCACGACAACCGTTCCGAACTCGGTGCGGATCAGCGAGCCGGTAGGGCAGACGTCGAGGCAGGCCGCGTGGGTGCAGTGCTTGCATACATCGGAGCTCATCAGCCAGCGCAGCGAGTCCCCGGCGAGCTCGGCCTGCTCGCCGTCGAGCCGAAGCGGCTTCTGCTGCTCGATGAAAGCGACATGTCTCCACGTGTTCGGCGCCGAGCGCGCTTGTGTTGTCGTACGACTCACCGGTCCAGTCGAGGCCGTCCTCGGGCACGAGGTTCCATTCCTTACAGGCGACCTCACATGCCTTGCAGCCGATGCAGACGGACGTGTCGGTGAAGAAACCGACTCGGGTCGTTGCCTCCTCGCCGTAGCGGCGGCCCAGTCGTCGCGTCCTTCGAACGGTTCGCCCTCAGCGATGCGGCCGCTTCGTGCTCGGTCATCTTCCCTCCTCACCGTGGCGGATCCGGTTGACGAACCTTGGAAGCTCGGGGCCGCGGGGACGTCGTCCTGGCCGGATGTCGCAGGTGAACGCCTTGACCTCCTGGATGTGCACGTTCGGGTCGAGGAATACGCCGCTGAGGTCGTTGGCGGCGTCGCCGCGGGTGAGCCCTCGCGAGCCCCAGTGGTAGGGCAGGCCGACCTGATGGATCCGGCGCCCGTCGAGCTGGAGCGGCTTCATTCGCTCGGTCACGAGCACCCGGGCCTCGATCGCCGATCGCGCAGTGACGATCGTCGCCCAGCCCTTGTGTGTCAAACCCCCTGAGCTTCGCGAGCTCCGGATGAACCTCGACGAACATCTCGGGCTGCAGCTCGGCGAGGTAGGGCACGGTCCGGCTCATGCCGCCCGCCGTGTGGTGCTCGGTCAGCCGGTAGGTCGTCGACGACGAACGGGTACGATCCGCTCCGCGCCCGCGCGGGTTGCGCGGGTTTTCGGGCCGTCGAACCGCTCTGCCGGGCGGGGTTCGATCGCTGGCGGTAGAGCCTGCTTCGGATCGGCGATTCGTGCGGCTCGTAGTGGGCCGGCAGGGGGCCGTCGACGAGGCCTGCGGGAACGTAGAGCCACCCGCGGCCGTCCGCTTGCATGATGAACGGATGGTCGCCGGCGATCGCCGTCCGGGCCTTCGGCTCCTCCGGCGGTTTGTAGTCAGGGCGTTTGTCCTGCGCCGAAATCCGGCACGTCGAGGCCTGTCCACTTTCCTGCAACTTCGTCCCACCAGACGTAGCGCTTCCGCTCCGACCACGGCTTGCCGTCGGGATCGGCCGAGGCGCGGTTGTAGAGGATGCGCCGATTCGCCGGCCACGCCCAGCCCCACTCGAGCGCGGTGTAATCCTCCTGCTCCCAGCGCGGGTTTCTTGCGGGCGCCTGGTTGACCTCGTCGGCGCAGACGCCGCAGTAGATCCAGCAGCCGCAGCTCGTCGAGCCGTCGTCCTTTAGTTCTTTGTACGCCGAGAGCGCCTTGCCCTCGCAGTTCCGAGCCGTTGATCTCGGCGAGCACGGCTTCGGCGCTCGGCTCCTGCTGGGCGCCCGAGACCGGGTAGTCCCAGGTGCAGCTGCTGCACCGGGCGGTCGCGCGCCTCGTTCGAGTCCGGCGAGCTTCTCGCTTGATCACACGGCCGAGGTGGTAGTAGAACCACAGCTCCGAGCGGCAGTCGCCTTCGGTTCGACGGCTTTGTGGTGCCACTGGAGCAGCCGCTGCGTGTTCGTGAACGAACCGTCCTTCTCGACGTGGGAGGCGGCGGGCAGGAAGAACACCTCGGTGCGGGATCTCCTCGGTGCGTCAAGCTCGCCGGTTTCGATCTCGGGCGAGTCGAGCCAGAACGAGGCCGATCTCGATCGTCGACGAGATCGCGCACGACGAGCCAGTCGAGCTTGGCCATCGCGAGCCGGTGCAGCTTCGCCGTGCGCGGAACCGACTGCGGGGTTCTCGCCGACGACGATGAACCCCTTCACCGCGCCATCGAACATGTCGAGACGCACTTGTAGATCGAGTTGTCCTGGTCGATCCGCGGCAGGTAGTCGAAGCAGAAGTCGTTGTCGGCCGTCGCGTGCTCGCCCCAGTAGGCCTTGAGCAGGCTGACAGCGTAGCGTGCCGAAGTTGTCCCACCAGCCGCCTCGAGCCTGTTCGACCTCGATGTAGTGCGCAGGTCGTCGTAGTGCGCCGACGTGAGGCATCGTCAGATACCCGGGCAGGATGTCGTAGAGCGTCGGGATGTCGGTCGAGCCCTGGATGGACGCATGCCCGCGCAAGGCGAGGATGCCGCCGCCCGGGCCGCCCGATGTTCCCGAGCAGGAGCTGGACGATCGCCGCCGTTCGGATCGTACTGCACGCCGACGGTGTGCTGCGTCCAGCCGACCGCGTAACAGAACGCGGTCGTGCGGTCACGCCCGGAGTTTTCGCAGAGCGCCTCGGCGACCGCGAGGAACTGCTCCGACCGAGCAGCCGCAGGCCTCCGCGACGAGCTCGGGTGTGTAGCGCGCGAAGTGCCGCTTGAGCACCTGGAACACACAGCGGGGGTGCTGCAGCGTCGGATCCTCGTCTCGGTCGGCTCCCCGTCGCTCATTCGGCGCCGCGTCCGCCATGGCCGACCGCGTGCCCCTGTCGCGTGAACGCCCGTTCTCGCGCCCGCCGGCGGCGCCGTGCACGTCCATGCCCTCGTACTGCCAACGTCTCGGGTCGTAGCTCGCCTCTCCGGCGTCCCAGCCGGAGAAGAGCCCGTCCAGATCCTCGGTGTCGCGGAAGTCGTCGCGCGAGGATGACCGGCGCGTTCGTGTAGTTGACGACGTACTCGCGGAACTACCGCTCGTGCTCGAGGATGTAGTTGACGAGCCCGCCGAGGAAGGCGATGTCCGAGCCGGCGCGGATGCCGACCCATCGGTCGCCATCGCGCTCGTCCGCGTGAAGCGCGGATCGACGTGGATCACGCTGCGCGCCGCGCTCACGCGCCTCCATCACCCACTGGAATCCGACCGGGTGGTTCTCGGCCATGTTCGAGCCCATGATCAGGATGCAGTCCGAGTTCGCGAGATCCTGCTGGAATGTCGTTGCCCCGCCTCGTCCGAACGAGGTCCCCAGACCGGGGACCGTGGAGCTGTGTCATATACGGGCCTGGTTCTCGACCTGCACGACCCCGAGCGCCGTCATCAGCTTCTTGATCAGGTAGTTCTCCTCGTTGTCGAGCGTCGCCCCGCCGAGATTCGCGATCCCCAGCGTGCGCCGCAGCGGGTCGCCCTCCTCGTCGCTCGTCCTGCCAGGTCTCCCGCCGCGTCGCGAGCGACCCGGTCGGCGATCATCTCCATCGCCTGCGTCGAGCGGCAGCTCCTCCCACTCCGTGCCGTACGGGCGCCGGTACTTGACCTTCATACTCGCGGAGCGGGCTGTTGACGTAGTCCGAGCGAGGCGACCCCTTCGGGCATAGGCGACCGCGCGAGATCGGGCTCGCCGGGTCGCCCTCGATCTGGATCACCTCTCCGCCCTTGACGTAGACGAGTTGCGCGCAGCCGACCGCGCAGTAGGGGCAGATCGACTGCGTGACCGAGTCGGCCTCGTCGATCCGTGGCCGCCGGTCCCGGGCGTGCGCTCGAGCGCGCCGAACGATCAAGCCCGTAAGGGGTCACGGTTCTTCCACTGCTGGAGCAATGCCCAACGCTGTGGTTTCTCCATCAGGCCGCCTGCTTCACGTCAGCCGAAGGTCCTCATCGCCGGTGGGGCCGTCCGAAGACGGCCCCGATTTTCGACGGCCGCGGATCCGGTATTGCTCACTGACCATGCTTGACGCCGGGCTCGGCCCAGGCGAGCTAGATCGGGCTCGGAAGCCTGTCCCCCGGCACGTTCGCGTGCGGGGCACGCTTGCCCAACGGGAGGATGATCCGCCCCGCCGCCGAGGCGAACATCATCGCGCTCGCGACGTAGAACGCGAGCCCTGCCGCAACGACGAACGCGTAGCCGGCGATCTCCGTCCAGTGCGACTCCCGCGACGAAGCCGGCAGCAGCGCACCCGCAACCCGCCGCCCCCGTTGACGCAGAAGTTCGACCTCTCTCGACGTTGACATCGCCGGCCGGGCGCCGCTTTGCCGTTGTCGCTTCCACGAACCGGCGCCGACGCCGTGATTGGGGGTGTTCGCGGGGTGTCGGTTGCCCACCCGGGCCGAGAAGCTCAGGCGATCCGGAGCTACGGTCCACGCGACCTGCTGCACGGCCGCCGAGAAGCGCCCATATCAGCCAGATCAGCACGCCGACGGCAAGCACGATCGTACAGCGGCAACGATCCCCGCCATCGAGAAGCTAACCCGGCCGCGACGACCACACCGACGAGCAGGAAGACCAGGCACGATCGGATCTCCTGTCAATGCCCGTTCGGAAGGCCGTGAAACCTTCAGGGTCCTTGGCCTCGACGGACTGCGTAGCTCAAGGAGGCTCCTGCCGAGGTTGCGGCAGGTGAGGGTCGCTTCGCCTCGGCGCGGAGAGCGGAGACTCTCTCGCCCTCCCGCAGTTCCCGGCAGATCCGGTGGTCGCGACGAGAACGAGGGCCGGTACCAGGAAGTACGAGGACGCGATAAACCTCGATCTGTGCCGCGTAGTCGAGGCCGAAGAGCACATCGACGCGATCGGCGGAGCCGGCCACGAAGATCAGGAAGGCAAAGCTCGAGCACCGCTGCGCCGACGGCGGTGCGCCATGGGTTCTCGCGCGGACGCTGGAGAAGGTTGTGCGCCGCTTTGTCGTCCGCGAACCGCCGTTCAAGAGACGGCCAGAGAACAGGAATCCGAACACGATCCCCGGGAGCAGGATGCCGCCCCAGAACGGGTTCGGGATCAGCGTGCGGCGGTCGACGACGACGTCGAATCCCGGCACGAGCCGCAAGGCTCCGATCAACCAGCCGAGGTACCAGTCGGGCTGAGCGCGTTCGTCGAGGGCTCCGACGTGGTAGGGCCCCCAGAGCCAGACGGGATTGATCTGCACGAGACCGCCAGGAGGACGAGCACATCCGCGACCGCGAAGAGCAGCGCGAGCGAACGCGGGGCCTGCGCGGGGAAGGCTCGAGCCCCGACGATGCGCCGTTCGGTGTGCGGGGCGCTCTCGGGGAACTGCGTGGATGCCTCGCTGCAACGAGCGCGAGGTGGAGACGAGCAGCGCCCCGATCAGGACGGGCAGGACGAGCACGTGCACGATGTACATCCTCGGCCAGAACGACGCCGCGCCCGGGAACGGTGCCGCCCCAGATCAACGCAGCAAGGTCGCGCCGACGAAGGGGATCGAGAGGCGACTGAGTATCCGATCGCGAGCCCCATGCCGGACAGCAGGTCGTCGGCGAGCGAGTAGCCCGCGTACCCTCGAGCAGCGAGAGCACGAGGATCGTGAGACCGATCAGGTAGGTCAGTCGGCGCGGTGTCCTGAACGCGCCGGTGAAGAAGATCCGGATCAGATGGAGAACGATCGTGACGATGAACACGTCGGCCGCCCAGTGGTGGGTTTGCCGGATCAGGAGCCCCGCGCGGACCGAGAACGAGATCTGGAGCACCGAGGCGTAGGCGCGGTCATCTCCTGGCCGTCCAGTGGCGTGTAGGGGCCGTGATAGCGGACGACGGCCGACGAGTCCTGGAAAAAGAAGAGGAGGTAGATGCCCGTCGCGAGGAGGACGACGAACGAATAGAGCGCGACCTCGCCAAGCAGGAACGACCAGTGGTCGGGGAACACGTAGCGCAGCGCCTTTCGAAGCCGCGGCGCCGAGCCGGTGTCTGCGATCGAGCGAGCGGATAGCGGCTCGGATCATCGGGCCGGCCGTGAGCGAACGCCCCACCACGACGGCCCGACGGGCCGCTGAAGTTTCCGGCTGCGCGAAGCTCGCCGCCGGGCCCGAGCTCGAGCGGTAGCTGCGGCAGTGGGCGCCCGGCGGGGCCGAAGATCACGGTCCCTCCAGTGGTGGGGTCGAAGCTCGAGTAGTGGCAAGGACAGACAAGCGCCGGGCCGGGCTCAGTCTCGGGGAACGTCGGCGTGCGATAGAGCGAGATCGCGCAGCCGGCGTGGGTGCAGATCTTCGAGTACGCAACGACGCCTTCGGGTGCCCAGCCTTGCCTGCCGGGCGGGAGCCGTAGCGCGGTGACCGGCAGCCTCACGACGATGAGCGGCGCACCGAGCTGCTCCCGCTCCTCTCCCTTAGGGTAGGCGGTGTAGAAGTCGGCCTCCTCGACATCGTCGAGGAGGAGCGGACGCCCGTCTTCCCGACGAGCCCAAGGCCGCGGCGCCACGGGGTCTGCGTGAACTGGCCGAGGTCGAAGACCGGGCCGAGCGAGATGACGGGAGCGACGAACGCGGCCGCGAGCGCTGCCCTGCGATTCCGGCTGAGGCGCCGACCAGGCGCCGCCGGGTGAAGCGAGCTCCACTCTGGACACGATGCTTTCGAGCTGCCGCTCGTCCTCCGGATGCTCGTCGGGGGGATAGTCCTCGACTGCCTCCTCGCTGGCGACGAGCCGCCGGGCGATAACGAGAAGAGCAACGGCGAGGGAGATGAACGCCAATCCCAGCGAGAGCCCGAGGAACTGGGTTGCGTGCGGAATCGCCTGGAACGCGTAGACGAGCACGAACCCGGAGGCAAGTGCGCCTGTCGTCAAGAGGAGAGAAGCAACGACAAGCTCGACGCGCGGGGTTGCGGCCCGCTCGCTTCGATCACTCATGGCGGGCCCTTCGGCTCACCGAGACAGACAGGCCGCAATCAGCGCGCTTCCGGCGATCAGCCAAGCGACGATCCCTTCGGGCACGGGCCCGATCCGTCCGATCCCGAGACCTCCTGGATCCTCGGGGTGCTTCGTGTAGTCGACGTAGCGTACGATCGAGTCGAGCTGGCGGGTGTCGATTGCTCGCGGCGAGAACTTCGGCATCACATATGGGCCGGTCCGGACTGCCTCCGCGATCTCGACGTCCGTCGCCTGCTCGAGCGGCGGCACGCGCGCACCGGTGACGTACCCGCCCTGGGCCGCGACTCTGGTGGCAGCCTGCGCAGTGGTCGGTGAACAGTGCGAAGCCCTGCGGAAAGGCTCCCCTGCGACGGGTCTGGCTTCGGGATCACCGGGCCATGCCCGAGCGAGGCAACGTAGGCGATGAGCGCGTCGAGCTGACTGTCGGTGAAGAGGACGTGCGACCGCTCCGGCTGCTCGTGCGGGCTCGCGAGCGGCATGTACCCGGTTCGAAGGTAGAAGTCGCGGCCGCAGCGCCCCGCGTGCTGCAGGGAGGGCCCGAGTCCCTGGATGTCGGCGACGCCACGGCCGCCGGGAGTCGGATCCCTGGCCGCTCGGCCCGTGACAGCTCGAGCAGTTCGCGGCGTAGAGCGCTGCCCCGGTTCGGGCGAAGATCGCCGTCTGCGGGCGGCCCCGTCGCCGGGACCGCCAGCAGCCGGCACGAGCAGTGCGAGCACGAGGGCTGCGGTCGCGCCACCCTCATGCCGGTCGGCAAGACTGGGTCGCGACGATCGTGATCCCGCCGAGGAGGATCGCGACGAGGAAGATGGCGTTGCCGACCAACGCTCCGAAGGCGAGGAGGCGCCGTCGCCCCTGCGGTCCCGGGTGCGTCGCGGCTGATGCGCCGCACCTCGGCGAAGACGGCCAGCCGCCGCGCACTCGGCCAGCAGCGCGATCAAGGCTGCGGCCGCGGTGACGGCGATCGCGGCAGGCGACCACTCGCTGCCGAGACGGGCTGCCTCGCAGTGCGCTTCGGCTAGGTAGTACGCGAGGACGAGCTGGGTCGCCCATGCGAGCGGCGCTGCGAGGAAGCCGAACCACTGCATCGCGTCGAGATGCCTCCGGGTCATAGCCTCGGTGAGATCTCCGTGCAGAGCACAGACGACGGTAAGCGCCGCGACGACGTACCAGTAGAGCGCGACGGACTCGAGCGCGACGAGCCGGTAGCGGGTGAGACGCGATGCCAGCCGCGCAAGAAGCCACGCATCGAAGAGGAGTCCCAGCGCGACGTGCGCATGCGCGACCCCGAGGAGCACGTAGTAGATCGACGCATAGGCGCTCGCCTGGGGCGTGAATCTGGACAGATCGGCCTCGAGCAGGTGAACCTGACCTCCGAGATAGACGACCTGAATGCACGTGGCGAGCGCGAGTAGACCGGTCGCGCGGCCTTGGAGCCCATGCTGGGCCGCGACGACGGCGGCATGGAAGGGCAGGAGCGAGCCGAGAAGCACAGCGGTGAGGAGGGCAGGGCCGAGGATCGCCGGCTCGGGCGTGCCTGCCGGCGGCCAGACCTTCGTGTTGACGCCGAGGTAGACGTAGCTCCCGACGACGGTCCCGACGAGCGTCGCCTCGGCCGCGACGAAGAGGGCCATCCCCCACCACCCCTTCGGGCGAGAATCGCGAACGGGACCCGACGGGGTTGCGGCGCCGACGGCGCTCATTCGTCCTCGGGCTCGTCAGAGTGCCACGCGACGAGGACGACGGCGAAGATGATCCCGACGAGGGCCGCCGCGTCGTAATGGGACGTGAGGAGCAGCGCGAAGATCGCGGTCGTCGCGACCGCGAGCAGCACGGGCCACGGCGATTCCGAGGGCATCTCGGCAGTCCCGGCGCGAAATGCGTCGGCCGGCGACGTGACGGGCGACAGGTGCCCCTCGGGTAGCGAGATCTCGTCGCGTTCACGGCGTCGCTCATCGGCGTCGCGGTCGCCCGTGTCCCAGTTCGGGTAGGCACTCGTGACCGTGGGGATGACCGCGAAGTTGTAGTAGGGCGGCGGCGAGGGGATCGTCCACTCGAGGGTCGCGCCGAAGAAGGGATCGGGCCCGGCAGATTGCTCCACGCCGGGCGCTCCAGATCAGGTTCGCCGCGATCAGCACGAGCCCGGAAGCGAGCACGAAGCCCCCGACGGTCTCGATCAGGTTGTAGATCCCCCAGCCGAGCCCGGCCCCGTACGTATAGACGCGGCGGGTCATCCCGAGCAATCCGACGATGTGCATCGGGAAGAAGGTGAGCATCGTCCCCGCTGCGACGATCCAGAAGCTGACGACCGCGGCCCGCTCGTGGTACATGCGGCCGGTCACCTTCGGGAACCAGTAGTAGAGGCCGCCGAGTAGCGGGAACACGGCGGCGCCGAAGATCACGAAGTGCAGGTGCGCGACGACGAAGTAGGTGTCGGTCGCGGCCTGGTCGAAGGGGATCGCGGCGAACATGATCCCGGAGAGCCCGCCGATCACGAAGAAGGCGATGAAGCCGCCGATGAACAGGAGCGGCGCCTTGAAGATCGGCGTGCCGGAGAGCACCGTCAGCGTCCAGGCGAAGATCTGGATCGTCGAGGGGATCACCACCATCATCGAGGCGGCGGCGAAGAGCACGAGCGTCGTCGTGGGAAGGCCGGTCGCGAACATGTGGTGCGCCCAGACCCCGAAGGCGATGAACGCAACGAGCAGCTCGGCGAGCGCCACCAGCGGAAAGGCGACCATCCGCCGCCGGGCGAAGGTCGGGATGATCGAGGTCGCGATCCCGAACGCCGGCAGCACGATCATGTAGACCTCGGGATGCCCGAAGATCCAGAACAGGTTCTGCCACAGGAGCGGCAGCCCCCCGTGGGCGATGTCGAAGAAGTGGAAGCCGAACTTGCGCTGCAGCTCGAGGAAGACGAGATCCATCGTCAGCGCCGGGAGCGCAAAGAGGAGTGCGAGCGACGCCGCGAGGTTCGCGAAACAGAAGAGCGGCATCCGGTTCAGCGACATTCCGGGCGCACGTAGCTTGAAGATCGTGACGATGAAGTTGGCGGCTGCGATGCTCGAGGAGATCCCGTTGAAGATCAGGCCGAGCGCGTAGAAGTCGACGCCGGGCCCCGGGTCGTACTGTCGGAGTGCGAGCGGCACGTAGTCGAACCAGCCGGCATTCGGCCCGGTGCCGAGGAACAGGCCGGCGTAGATGAAGCAGCCCGAGCCGACGAAGAGCCAGAACGACAAGGCGTTCAGCCGCGGGAACGCCATGTCGCGGGCCCCGATCATCAACGGGACGAGGTAGTTCCCGAATGCGCCGAGTCGACATCGGGATCACGAATAGGAAGATCATCGTCACCCCGTGGGTCGTGAACAGCTCGTCGTAGGTCGATGGCCCGACGAGATGCTCGTTCGGGCTCGGCGAGCTGGGTGCGCATGATCATCGCCTCCACCCCGCCCGCGGCGAAGAAGACCGCGGTTGCGCCGAGGTAGAGCAGCCCGATGCGCTTGTGGTCGACCGTCGTCAGCCAGCCGAGCACCCCCGGCCGCGGCAGCCAGACCCGCTCGAGCCGCTCGAGCTCCGACGGAAGTGGCGGCGGGAGGCGACGGCCATCAGCGGAGGTGTCCGAGATAGGCGGTCAGCGCGTCGAGCTGCCGTGGCGACAGCGGCACGGCCGGCATCTCGGCGCCCGGCTTTACGCGCTGCGGATCGGCGATCCACCCGCGCAGGTAGCCCGGCTCGTTCGGGATCGTGAGCGCGGCGAGCGTCGACCTCGTGGCGAGATGGGTCAGGTCGGGCCCGACCGTCCCGTCGCGCGGCGGTGCCGCGGATCGTGTGGCAGCTCGCGCACGGCTCCGAGAGGAAGACCCCGAGCCCGGCACGTTCGACCGCGTCGGTCGGTGCGGGCGCCGGCGCGGCCATGTCCGCGAGCCAGCGCGCGGAACTTCGCCGGCGACTCCGCGATCACCGCCACCGCCATGTGCGCATGCTGGACACCGCAGAACTCCGAGCACTGGCCGCGATAGACGCCCCGCCTTCGTCGCATCGAGCAGCACCGACGTCGGTCCGCCCCGGGATCAGGTCGATCTTCCGATTCAGCTCCGGAACCCAGAAACTGTGGATCACGTCGGCCGTCGTCCCGATCACCTCGACGCGCGTGTTCGTCGGAACGTGGATCTCGTTCGCGGTGACCGCGTCCGTTCCGGGGTAATCGACCTGCCACCACCAGTCGTGGGCAATGACCCTAATCGTCAGCTGGGCCGAGCCCGCCGCGGGCGCGGCGGTCGATGCGACGACGAAAATGTCAGCCCAGACAAACAAGCCCGACAGGACGACGATCGGGAGCGCGACGCCGAGCAGCACTACGAGGGCGGTCAGTCGCGTTTCCCCCTCGATCCGACGCTTCCGCCGAGCCCACCCAAGCCCGAGGAGCACCGCGATCACCCCGAACCCGATGCACGATCCGGCGAGCATCACCCACCACAGTCGATCGATCTCCGCCTGTGCGCTCGAGTGCGGCGCCAGCGCATTCTGATTCCCGCCGCACCCGGCCACAACCGCGACAAAGGTCACGGAGACCACACCCAGGGCAGTCCGGCGGAGCACCAGGCGCATTGATGCCCAACGAGGCGCACGGCTAATCAGAAGCGGCGGATCGGACCTTCGCCACGTCCAGTTTCTCGCAGATCAACGCTGGGTAGTCCGTCGCAGAATGACTCAAGGGGAAACAATCGTGCAGTTGCTAACGCTCGACGAGGTTCTTCAGGATCAGCTCGCCGACCTATACAGCGCAGAAAAGCAGCTGATCTCGAGCGAGATCAACCTCGAACGCCGCGACAGCTAAGCGGATGACAATGAGGGATACGAGATTCGGCGGCAGGACCGCCTTGCCGGATAGTCGAGACTACGAGACCGCCCGGCAGGAACCACCGTCGACCGACGGCGCCTGAATTCCCAGAACCGTGGGCGACACGATGCTGAGGCACCCCAAGCTCCACCCGCCCTCAGCGTGCGTAGGCGAGATTCGAGGCCTCTTCCTCGACGACCACGTGCACATGGCGTTGCTGGTGGACGAAGGCCGCCTGATCGCCGCCGTCGAGCGCGCAGACCTGCCACACGCCATCGACGATGAGATCCCTGCACGGCTAATAGGCCGGCTCTCCGGCCGGACGATCTCCCCACGGGCAACGCTTGACGAGGCGTTCACGGCGATGCGAGACGCCGGCCGGCGCCGACTCGCAGCTGTCGACAGCGAGGGAGCCGTGGTAGGCCTGCTCTGTCTCAGAGCGAATGGCCTCGGCTATTGCTCCGACCGCGACGTCGAGTGCCGCTCATTGGGAGACGCGACCCCACCGCAAAGGAGCACCTCGACCATGCACCCGGAAGCTGACCCTTCCACCGGCTTCGGTGCGACTCCGGCTACTGTCCCCCGCGGAGCGGCCGGGCCCGGTGGCCCAGCCGGCCTTCAAAGCCGGTCAGGCCGTGTAACCCACGGCTTCGTAGGTTCGACTCCTACGCCGCTCCGTCGGAACGACGCAGGCGGCTGCCGATATGGATGACGTACCCGACAGGTTGGTGTTGTCCGCCATGGCGATCTCGAAGGGAAGTTCCGCGGCGGGATCTGGATCCGGCGCGGGGTGCTCGCTCTGCTGGCAGCCATTGCCCGCTGGGCTTGGCGAACGTTTTCGGACAACGCCCCTCGACCGCGTACGCAGAGACCTCTGCAGCAACGCTTTCCCTCTATGCGCCAACGGCAATCCGGTTCGGCGATTTCATGGAGGGCAGCTTTCACATCACCGCCAGACGTGACCTGAAGAAGGCGATCCTGCGCCTCGACCCCGGTTGGGGCGAAGGACTGAGCATGAACACCGTTGAGCCTTCACCCATCAGCGAGGGCAGCGACAACGGCCGATTTTCCTTCCAGCTCGGCCATATCGCGAAAGGGAAGTCCTACATCCTGTTCATGCAATTCCAGGTGAACCGACCAACATCGCCTGGCACCGCCGCCAGAATGTCGAGCTGGACGACGGCGACACGCTCATCGCGCGACTCCAACGGTTTATCACGATCTATCCGTAGCGACGGACCTCGTACTCCGAGCCCTTTTCGTGTTCGCCTTCGTCCTCCTACTGACCCGAGTGATCGGTAAACGGGAGCTCGGCTCGATGCAGCCGTTCGACCTCATCATCCTGATCGTGCTCGGCGACGCCCTCCAGCAGGGACTCACACAAGACGACTACTCGCTCACAGGCGCCGTCCTCGTCGTCGGTACGCTCGCGGTGCTTGAGGTCTTCATCTCCTGGGTCAGCTACCGCTTCCCGCGTGCTCGGCCGATTCTCGAGGCGAACCGATCATCGTCGTCCAGGACGGCCACGTGATCAAGCGAAGCCTCAAACGCGAGCGGCTCACCGCTGACGAGATCGCAGAAGAGGCACGCAAGCAACAGATCGCTCACCTCTCCGAGGTCCGCTATGCGATCCTCGAAACAAGCGGCACCATCAGCTTCATCAAGAACTCCTGACCAAGGCGCCGGTTCCGATTCCCCGGACGAACCCCACGGAGCGGCTGAAGTCGTCGAATCGGTCGCGGAAGTTCGCCGTCCTGTCCGCGACGGCTCGGGCGGCTTCCGGCAACGCCGCTGATCCCACGCCGGGACGTTTTCGGAATCTGGCCACGGGCAATCAACCGCTCAATCGATCCGGAAGGAGAACCTGGTGCCAGGCAAGAGCGCACACGTGAAGAACGAGAAGCAATACGAGGCGTTGAAGGAGAAAGGGATGTCGAAGGAGCGTGCGGCGAAGATCGCGAACTCGCCCGACGCGTCGAGCAAAGGAGGGAAGCACTCACACTCCGGCTCGACCCGCAACGATTCGAGTCAGGGCGGTACGACGGCGCAGAAGAAGGCGGCCGGCCGCAAGGGCGGCAAAGCGACCGCGGCCAAGAGCTGAACGTGCGCTACTTCTACGGCGCCGCGCACGAGCAGTTCAAACCGAGCGAGTTACTGCGCCACGCGCAGCTCGCCGAGGCAGCCGGATTCGATGGCGTCTACTGCAGCGACCATTTCCAGCCGTGGTGGGAACCAGGCGAGTCCGGCCAGGCTTGGATATGGCTCGGCGCCACGGCTCAGGCAACAGAGTGTTGTCTGATCGGGCCGGCCGTCACCCCGGCCCTGAAGCGGTATCACCCGGCGCTGGTCGCGCAGGGTTTCGCGACGCTGGCCGAGATGTTCCCCGGCCGCGCGTTCCTCGCGATGGGCTCGGGGGAGTCGCTGAACGAAAGCCCATTCGGCTGCGACTGGCCCGATGGCACGGCCCAGCTTGCCGCGATGGAGGAGGCGCTCACGATGATCCACAGGCTCTGGGCCGGCGAGACCGTGAACGGCGAAGGACGCTTCTTCCGGACCAAGAACGCGAAACTGCACACCCGGCCCGAGCAGCCGCCTCCGCTCTACGTGTCGGCGTTCCATCCCGAGGCCGCAAAGGTCGCTGCACGCTACGGCGACGGCCTCTGGACGCTCGCCGATCCCAACTCGGCGCCCAACCTGATCGACGTCTACCGAGCCGAACGCGCCAAAGAGGGCAAACCCGACGGCGAGATCATCCTTCAAGCTCTAGTCGCGTGGGGCCCCGATGACGACGCAGCGCTCGAAGGAGCTCGAGTCTGGAAAGGCGCCCAGCCGCCCGAGTTCTACGTCGATGACTGGCACGACCCCGCCGCCATGTACCGCCACGGCGAACAAACGATCAGCGACGAGGAGTTTCGCGAGCAGGCGATCATCTCCGCCGACCCCGACGAACACATCCGCCGGCTCCAAGCCGTCGAGGAACTGGGCGCCACGACCGTCGCGGTCATGAACTGCTCCGGCGCCGAGATCGAAGCCTCGATCCAGGTCTACGCCGAACGCGTACTACCCGACCTCCGACACGCAACCACCCCGCCCACGCCTGACGGTTCGCGCCTCAGACCGCCAACATCGCGGACCTAGGCAGGGTCGGGTCGAACATGTCGGAGCGCGGCTTCGAGCGACGGCTCGACTGCCACGACCTCACCGACATTCGTGATCGCGAGGACTCGAGCAACGATCGGTGAGGGTGCTGCGAGAGCGAACGTGCCGCCGCTCTCCTCGACGGCCTTCGCCACCTTCATCAGCTCCCGGGTTCCGCACGAATCGTGAAACTCCACGCGGGATCGATCACCTGATCCCGGTTAGATCCCCGGGTTTCGGGTTCGGCTCGATCGTCGGAGACCAGGCGGCATCAACGTCCTCTTCGCAGACGGGAACTCTGCCTCGTCGCAGCGGGCTGGGGCCCAAGCGGGCAGATCCGCCACGAAGGCGCAGTCCGAGGCCGACCGACGCCACGCTGGAATGAGCAACCTCGGAATCGGCTAGAGGGCCGCCGCCGGGTCGAAGCCCAACTCCAATTCCGCAAGCTGGTCGACTAACCACGGCCGGGTCTCGACCGGTTGGCCGGCTGGAGGCGAAAACGCTGCACGCGATCATCGCCGGCCCGGCCGCGCCCGACGGAAATAAGTGTTCCGCAGGCGCAGCTCGCCCGAGCCCACCGAGCCGACCGAGCGCATCATCCGCTCCGCTTATCCCGATCTCCCGCTAACAGCGCTATGCCAAGTTCTCCGGCCGATCGCGACAGCACAACTTCGGCACAGGAGCCGCTTCTCGTTTCCTCCCTGCTGTGGCCTCGAGAACCTCCCCGCGTCGTTTCGCGTGCTCGCACTGGCGAGGCCACCTGTTGCAAATGGGCGCCTTGTGTGCGAGTGTCGGCTGGCTCATTACTCAGCGAGGAGGGACAATGGAGCCGCGCCGGGACGTTTGGACGCCGATCGCGGGTGTTCTTGCAGCAGTGACCTTTGTCGTTGGTCTGATCTTTGTCTCTGATAGTCCGGGTAGCAAGGACAGCGACGCTCAGGTTGTGGCCTGGTACGCGACCACAGTCATCGGGTCGGGATCCTCGTGGGCGCGTTCGTGCTTGCGTTTTGCGGTCTCTTCTTTCTTTGGTTCGCGTCGGGGCTTCGTGAGCGGTTGCGCGCGGCTGAGGGCCGGGGTGGGCGCGTCAGCAGTGTCGGCTTCGGCGGTGGGATTCTGTTCGTGGCGATGCTTTGGGTCGGTGGGGCGGCTCTTGCGGCGATTCCTGCGTCGGAATCGTTTGGAAGCAACCCGCCGCTCAAGGTCGCTGATATCGGGCGGATCGTGCCGAGTTTGGGGTTCGGCGCGATCCTGCTGTTCGCGGCTTTTGGGGCGATCGCTCTGATCGGCGCGACGTCGATCGTGAGCCTGCGCACCGGCATCCTCCCGAGTTGGTTTGCGTGGCTCGGGTTTGTCGCGATCGTGGCGCTGCTCTTCAGTGTCGTCTTTATTCCGATGATTGCGCTGCCGATCTGGCTGCTTGCCGGAAGCGTGGTTCTTTTTCGATCGCCACCGGAGCTCGAGGCAGTGCCTCGCTGAGCTTGCGTAGCACGGACCGTTCACGAGCGAAGAGACACGGGCTCGTTGCCCCTCGAGCTTTCGCTGTCAGGAGACCAATTTCGAGCTCTCGGCGCCAGCAAGTGACAAGCGCGGCGAGGTCGGTGGCCTCTCATCGGACGGGTGAGCCAATCGCGGCAGGTTGAATGATTCCCTATGGCGCTCGACGACCACAGCCCCGCCTGTTCGTTGTTTGTCGGCTTCTAGGTTGGGTGGGCGCGCGGCCGTCAGCCAGAGTCTGACCTGTGTCAGCGATGCGCTGACTCAGCGAGCAGCGGGCTTCGGTTAGAGGGGGGCTCTCATTCGGATTGTCGTGCCGTGCGGTTCGCTGATTATTTCGACGTGGGGCATGAGCGCGCTGATCATCGTGAGGCCGCGTCCGCGCTCGTGGTTGTCGAAGCGTGCGTGCTTCCAGGTGCCGGTATCGGTGACCGCGACCGAGAGGCTGTTTCGCTCGATGGCTGCGTGGACTTCGACGGTTACGCACGGCTCGGCGTGTTCGATCGCGTTCGCGGCGGCTTCGTGGGTGGCGAGAATGACTGAGCTTCTCAGCTTGTCGGAAAGCTCGGTCTGGTCGAGCCATCTGCCGAGGTCACGGCGAAGCTCACCGAGCCGGGTGAGTTCGCAGGGGAGGGATGCGATGAAGACCTCCACTTGTAGGTTAGTTCCGCGAGTTGCCGAAACCAAACACGGTCACGCCAACGCCTGCTCACGGTTCGGGACGCAGTCGAGATGCTCTAGGAGACCGCTGATTTCAAGGGCCCTGCGAACGATGGTGGGGGTGCCGAGCTGTAGACGCAACCGCGCTCCTCGGCTTCGGGCGAGCCCGTCAGCCAGCGCAAGGTTGTGAAGGAACGACGAGTCAATGAACTGCGCGTCCGTTATATCGATGACGACGAGATCGTTCGTCTCGACCAGCGAGGTGAAGAGCTCTCGAACGTCAGATTTGGTCGCCATGTCGTGCTCACCATGCACTTCGACGACGGCGGCTCCGACCCTGGGCCGGAGCACATGGAGATCGGGGATCATCTGAGTTCTCCTTCGAACATGAGGACATCGGACAGTTCGCCTTCAAGCCGGAAGTTCTCTCGGTTCCTGTTGATCCGTTTCGGTTGGACGGCGAGCCTCGTGGTCGCCCGCCGGCTACGGCGGCCTTCACTGCCGAGGGTCGAGTCGGACCCGACGTCGGTGACACCGAGGAGCCCGAGGAGCGCCCCGACGTCCTGCCCGTCTTGGGCGGGGTGCCGCATCGCGATCGAGGCGTTCACCCGGTAGCGGTTGCGACGGCCGACTCGAACACGCTCCAGATACCCGGACTCGACCAGGTCGGTGACGATCCGATGCGCCGCTCGCTCCGTGATCCCGACCTTCGACGCGATCTCGCGCAGGCGAACCTCGGGGTCTCGGGAAATGCAGAGGAGCACCTGCGTGTGGTTCGACAAGAAGCGCCACGGCTTGTTCTCACCATCTGACATACCGGACTTTTTTAGCATAACTTTCTTGACACGTCTAGTCTGTCCGCAGAGACAGCTCCGCAAGTACGAGAGGCGATCCAGGCGCTCGACGTCGTACTACGCGATCGACCACAAGCCACAGCACTCGCCGCACATGAGAGCCCAGTCTGCGCGACGGTGCTTACGCCTGATCGCGACTGAGCAAGACGCGGACTGTCGAGGGCCACCATTGCCGGCCGCCTTGTGCGGTTGGGACGCCGTCGAGGTTCAGTTGGCGGGCAACGGCCCCGAGGCTGTGGCCGTCCGCGTGCGCGGATCGGATGCGGTCGACGACGTCAGGCGGGAGGCAGGATCGGCGACCCGAGCGAGCGCATGCTGCTCGGGTGGTTTCCGCTGACCATGATCGCCGTCCCGGTCGCGATGATCAGCGGCCCCCCGACAAGCCCCGAGCCACGTCCACGGCGGGGCCGACACTTGCGATCAGTTCGCATCGGGAGTCCAGGGAGCGTCGTCGACCGAGGCCGACGGCACCGAGCAGCGCCTCCTCGAGCCGCTCCCACAAAGCGGAGTCATCGGGTCGAAGGCCGCGACCGCGAGCTGGTCGGTCAGCGCGCGGCGCGACCGGGAGGGCGACTCCCGTAGCTTGGAGGCGAACACGTGGTACCTAGACCACCGCCCGGGACAACATCTACGATCACTGGGGATGGATTGGAATGGCTTCGACCTCGATCCGCTCGCCGAACACCTGTGGCGGTCGTGTGCGCCCTCGGAGGCTTCTCGGATGTTCGAGGCCTTCGAGCAGACGATTGCGCTCGCCCGGAGGGACCCGGAGCTCCTGTCCCACTTGTTCGCCGCCGTGGCGTCCCTACTTGCTTACGCTGAGGGTACGTCTCCTCGCACCGTGCTCGAGACCTACTTCCGACGTGCCGTGAGTGACGAGCAGTGGCGCGAGGTCTACCTCCCGTTGTTCCAGTAGGCACTCATACGCCGAGGGCGGGAACAGAGGCTCGCCCTCCATTCCCGCCCGATCGCGTCCGTATCGTGCTACCAGTCCTGCCAGCCTGACCCGCCGGGGCCGTAGTAGCTCCCGACCTGCCCGCGATAGCTCTGATCGCGGTAGCTGTCCGGGTCGAACTCCGGCGAGTTCTTGATCTGCTCCTTGGTCCGGTTGACGAAGACCTTTTCCTCGGCCGCATCGACACGACTGATCACACCGGCCGGAAGCAGCACCTTCTTGCCGAAGATCCAGGGGCCGGTATCTACCACCACGTAACTTGCCCCCACGTCGTTGCTGGCCTCATCGATCTTGCCTATCCCTCCGTCCAGCGCCTCGACGCTGTAGCCGGTCAGGTCGGCAGAACCAAGGGACTGCTCCCGATATGTCCAGATATCGACTGTTGCCATTTGAGACCTCCTTTTCAGCTCGTTCCAGGTAACCGTGGTACCCGCGTGGCTGAAAGCCGAACGTCCTCTTGTAGCGCCGCTGGCGTGGAACCATCGACCGTGAGGGATCGACGGATGGGCGGAAACTCCAAACAGGGCTTGCTCGCGGCTACTCATTCATCCCGGCGCTCGAGGAGTAACGCCCGAGGAGGTGTAACGACACATTTGTTTGCTTGGAGCTCTTCGCGCGCAAGACCCACGAATCGCAGTCAGCGCGCTTTTCCAGCCGTAGCTTCCGGACCTCGACGGTCTCGAGGCTTATTCACGATTGACTAGCCTCGGGCGCAGTCAACAGGGCCGGGCGGTGCGGGACGAGAGCTGCTCCCTCAAGCCCCGGCCGCGGCCCGCCTACCAGGTACTACCGAAGCTGTCGGCGCGGTGGGTGCGCCGCACCTGACCTGAGATCTCCAGACGAGACTCTGCAGTGGCTTCCAGCAACTCACCAGACCTAGGCACACTGGTGTCCACCCAAACGGATCTCACATTCACGAGCATGTGTTTGTTGCAGTTCGTCTGGCTCCGTGTGATCACCCCGCCCTCCTACTGCCGATCCCAACGTGCCACGATTGGAGAGACGAATCATGCCCCGCAACTGGATCGACTGCCGGAGCGGCCGACGGCTTGCGGTCGCTTGAGCGCGAGGATCGCCTCAGCGGTACGACGAACAGACCAGGATTCGTTTCTCTTGAGCTTGGTGAAGCGCCCCTCGGCCTGGGGTTGATCACATCTGCGGTTGGGCCCAGCATCGGTGGAGATGTCTGAGAACGCTAGTTCACTTATATGAGAGATAAGTTGTCTTGGTCACTGCGGTCTCGCTCGAACGCGACTTGGCCGCCAACGAAAGGGAGTGAGAATTGATGCGTCTTGTGGGTAATCGCCCGTTTGCCACGTCTCTGGTTGCAGGCGCAGCGATCGTCGCGCTCATGTTGAGCGCCGGTGCGATGGGGGCCCGGTCGGGGAACACGCCGCAGAAGGGCGGCACCCTCACGCTCGTCGGGCAGGGTGACGTTGATCACCTCGACACCTCCAGCATCTACTCGGGGGTGACCTACACGATCGAGCGCGCGTTTACTCGCCAGCTCGTGACTTATCCCGCGACGGGGACGACGAGCATGCCGCAGAACCTCGTCCCGGATCTTGCGACCTCGGTTCCGACCGTTGCCAACGGCGGCGTCACCGACGGCGGGAAGACCTACACATATCACCTCAAGACTGGCGTGAGTTGGAACACGAGTCCGGCACGGCCCGTGACGGCTCTCGACGAGGTGCGCGGCATCGAGTTGCTCTGCAACCCGGCCTCACCGACCGGCGCCCCGGGGTACTACGAATCCACGATCGTCGGGATGCAGGCTTACTGCAAGGCATTTCTCAAGGTGAAGCCGAGCGTGGCCGCGATCAAGTCGTTCATCGCCGGCCACAAGCTGGCTGGCGTCCAGGCGGTCGGGGCATCGACCGTGGTGTTCCATCTCACCAAGCCCGCGAGCGACTTCAACAACATCGTCTCGCTCCCGTTCTCCTCGCCTGCGCCGGCCGAGTATCTCGATTACGTCCCCGACTCGGCGCAGTTCCGAGCCCACACCCTTTCCGACGGGCCCTACGAGATCCAGACCTACAACCCGAACCATCAGATCGTGCTCGTCCGCAACCCCGACTGGCACTCGAGCACTGACAGCGTCCGCCGGGCCTGGGTCGACAAGATCGTCGTGACCGAAGGAGACACCTCGCAATCGGTTCAGCAGCAGCTCCAGGCGGGAACCGCCGACATGGAGTGGGACACGAACGTCCCGCCGCAGTCGCTCCCCGGACTGGAGTCGTCCAAGTCTGCGGGGCTCGACATCTACCAGGCGGGTTCGCTCGACCCGTACATGGTGATCAACTTCCAGAGCCCGAACGAGGGCAAGGCCACCTCCAAGCTCGGCGTCCGCCAGGCAGTCGAGTACGCAGTCGACAAGGCAGGCGTGATCCAGGTCAACGGCGGCCCGCTACTGAATGCCCCGCAGAACCAGGTGATCACTCCTGGGAGCGCCGGGTATAAGCCCTTCAACCTCTACTCCTCGGCCGGCAATCACGGGGATCCGGCCAAGGCGAAGCAGCTTCTCGCCAAGGCCGGCTACGCGGGTGGGGTCTCGCTCACCCTCCTCTACGATGACGTCGATCCTGATCCACAGATCGCGCAGGTGATCCAATCGAGCCTTGGCAAGGCGGGGATCAAGGTCGTGCTCAAGCAGGTTCCGCAGAGCAGCCTCTACGGCAACTACCTCGTGACCCCGTCGGAGGCGACCTCGGGAGCCTGGGACCTCGCGCTTGTGGATTGGGGGCCTGACTGGTTCGGGAACAACGGTCGCACGACGATTCAACCGCTGCTCGACGGTTCCACCTACGGCGCAGGCTCGAGCGACTACGGCGACTACAACAGCACCGCTGAGACGTCGCTGATCGACAAGGCGCTCAGCGCCTCGAGCAGCGCCGCGTCGAACGAGGCCTGGTCTGCGGCGGACCGTCAGGCGATGAAGGACGCGGCGATCGTTCCGATCGACGTCCACAAGCATGCCGTCTACCACGCGTCGGCCGTGCAGGGCTGGTTCATCGATCCCTACTCACGCGTCGGTGACGTAACGAACGTCTGGCTCTCGAGCTGAACCGGCGAGCTGGGTTCCGGCCTCGACACGGCCGGGACCCAGCTCACTCGAGCCGGACCCGCGGATCGATCACGACGTAGAGGAGATCGACCACGATGTTCGCGACGACGACGAATGCCGACGCGAGCAGGACGAGCCCGATCGTGGTCGGGAGATCTTGATGATCGATGGAGATGATCAGGAGCTGACCGAGACCCGGCAGGCCGAACACGGCCTCGGTGACGACGACACCGCCGAGGAGCACGCCGAGATCGAGCCCCAACTGGGTAAGGAGGGGGCCGAGCGTGGCGCGAAGACCGTGCCTCACTGTGACGCGACGTCCGGAGAGGCCTTTCGCGGTCGCGGTTCGGATGTAGTCCTCGCCGAGAACGTCGAGCAGCCCGGCACGGGTCAGCCGAGAGTAGGTCGCGGCGCTGACCAAGGCGATCGTGAGCCACGGCAGCAGCAAGTGCTGCGCCCAGCCGATCGGATCCTGAGTGAACGGAACGTAACCGCCGCCGGGGAACAGGTCGATCCCGAGCAGGTGCAGACGATAGAACAGCACGATCAGCAGCAACTCGCCGAGGAGGAACGTCGGTGTCGAGTAGAAGACGAGCGCCAGTAGCGTTGTGCCTCGATCGAGGATCGAACGTTGTCTGGTTGCCGCGAGCACACCCGATCCGATGCCGATCAACAGCCAAAGCACGGCGCCGCCGATCACGAGCGAGAACGTGACCGGCAAGCTCTGCCAAATCAGGTGGGTCACCGGCTCCGAGTTCGTGTACGAGAACCCGAGGTTGCCATGCAGCAGACGGCCCACGAAGCTTAGGTATTGCGACGAGATGGGGCGGTCGAGCCCGAGACTTCGACTGACTGCTGCGACCGTCTCGGGCGTCGCCTGCCTTCCGGCGAGAAGGCGGGCGACGTTGTGGGGCGCCACGAAATACATCGCAAACACGATGGTTGCGACGATCCACATCACAACGACACCGAGTGAGACGCGCTTGAGGAGAAAGCGGGCAACTTGCATCAGCGATTGCTCCAGGTCGAGACATCGAGGGCATCGCGAACCGAATCGCCGAGGAGGTTGAAGGCGAGAGTCGTGAGGAGCAGGGCCGCGCCGGGGAAGACGACGAACCACCACGCGACCTCGAAGTACTGGAGCGACTCCGCGAGCATGTTGCCCCAGCTCGCCGTCGGCGCCTGCACGCCGAGGCCGAGGAACGAGAGCGTCGCTTCGAACACGATCGCCGACGGGATCAGGAGCGTCGCGTACACGATCACCGGCGTCATCACGTTCGGCAGGATCTCGCGGAACATGATCCTGGAATCGCTCGCCCCCAGTGACCGCGCAGCCTGGACGAACTCGCCCTCCTTGACCGAAAGGGTCTGGCCTCGCACGACCCTCCCGACCGTTGCCCACGAGAAGAACGCGATCACTCCGATCGAGATCCAAAGGCTCGGCCCCACAAGCGAGACGAGTGCGATCGCGAGAATGAGGTACGGAAGCGAAAGCACGACATCCATCGTCCGGGACAGAAACGTGTCGACCGAGCCCCCCAAATAGCCGGCGAGGAGTCCGATCACGACCCCGAGAATCATCGCGGCGCCGGTCGCGACAACGCCGACGAGGAGCGAGATCCGGGCACCGTAGGCCACCCGCACGAGGACATCACGTCCGAGGTCGTCAGTCCCGAACAGGAAGTCCCTACTCGGGCCCTTCGGGATCCCTGCCGGGGTCAACCCCGTCTCGAGATACTGCGTGTTCGGCCCGTGCCCGACCAGTCGAGCGACGAGAGGCGCCCCAAGCGCGAGCACGGTCATCAGGAAGATGACCATGATTGAGGCGATCGCGACCTTGTCGTGTCGGAGACGGTCGAGGACAAGCGCCCGTGGGCTTCTACTAGTGAACGACTCAGCCAGCGGGAACCACGTGCTCCCACACTCCGTCTCTCCTGCGCTGACGGACGGACCGCCCGCCAGCGACAACCGTCTCCAGGCCGCGCGACAAGCTCGATGTGTGCGACATCGCTCTCGGAAACCGATTCAAAATGACGTGTTCTTGCGCCGCTCGTCCCTCACCCTTTGTCGAGCGATTCTGCTCCCTTGCCCTCGCTCGTCGCGGCCAAAGAGGCGCCGCCCCAAATATACAAAACACTATTTATTGGAGCAATAAGAACTACTTACCGAAGGATAGCGGCTTCGCGAACCTGACAACACCAGTGACCGAAGCGATCGATCTCTGGAAGCAAGCCGCGGTAGAACCAGGTCTACGGGCCGAGTTGTCCACGTCTAAAGCCACCGAATCGCCTCTCACGCGGATATTGGAGCGGATGCCGGCCGGTCGGACCCGGCGAGGGCGGAGCGGATCGTCGAGGGCCACCACTGTGTGCCGCCGTGTGCGGTCGGGGTTCGGTCGGCGTTGAGTCCGGCTGCGATCTGGTGCAGGCTTGCGCCGTCGGCTCGCTCGGTTCGGATTCGTTCGATAACGTCGGCGGGTACGCGTGGCGGCCGGCCTCGAGTCGGCGGGGCTGGGCGTGGCTTGGCGGCTTCTCTCTGTTCGGCGAGCAATCGCTCGAGCTCGTCGACTGGGATCAGCTTGGCACCCCATGGCATCTCGATCGTCTCGACGTAGGGGAGGACGCGCCGGACGAAGGTGGAGCGGCTCAGGCCGAGAGCCTCGGCCGCCTGGCTGCGCGTATACGCGAGCCGCTCGACGATCGTGGCCTGGCGAATGACATCGCGCTCCGGCGGCGACCCAGGCTCGACGGACTGTGGTGCGACGCGGGGCGTCTTGGGAATCCGGCGGCGTCTCCGATGCTTCGCCATCCGGACACCGTACACGAATCATGGATGATTTGGCATCGATGATGCATCTGTGTCTCGCTGACTATCTGCCCTAGTGGTTGCTGTACGCGTGGCTTCATCGGGGCAGGTGGCTAGCGCTCGAGGCTGCGGTCGCGGCCGAGCTCGCGGGTGAGCTTCCGCTCGAGGTTCATGAGGCGGCGCAGGCGGAGGAGGCGTTCATCGTCCGGGTCGAGGTCGAGGGCTCCGAGCATGCGGGCGAGGTCGTCGGTCGACGCGACCTGAGGCCTGAGGCCTCGGCCGATCGGCTCTCGGTCGGCGCGCCGGCGGAGGTCGTCGTACCCGCCGGTGCCGGCAGGCTCGGGGACGAGTCTGAGCTCGCCCGCGCGGGTCTCGAGTTCGACCACGGGCTCGTCGAGGCTGCGGAGGTCGAGCGGCCTCCCGTCGACGCGTCGCGCATCGAGGTGTTCGAGGGCCGCATCCATGCGGACCAGGTTCTCCTCGCGCATCGCGGGGGTGATGTCGATCCCGTCGGTCAGCTCGCGAGTGCCGTGCACGACGCGGGCGAAGGCGCCGACCACGACGAAGCCGACGTTGCGACCCTGAAGCGCTCCCAGCAGCTCGTACGGCGCGAACACCGAGTGGGCCTGGCCTGTCACGACCTTCCCCTCAGTTCCCCGCACGCGCACGCTTCGGCCCGAGTTCAGCGAGCAGCCACTCGACACGCTCGCTCGGTGTCGCGAGCAGGGCTTCGCGCAGCTCCTCGTCTCTGCTCCTGTCGATCGGGAGCAGCGTGAACGGGAGGTCGAAGCCGCAAGCGTGGAGGATCGCGATGAGGCTGTCGACCGGCGGTGAGATCACCCCTTGCTCCCAGCGGGCGATGACGGACCGCTCGCGGCCGGTCAGCTTCGAGAGCTCGGTCTGAGTGAGGCCGGCCCGGAGCCTCGCTTCACGGATCAGCTCGCCTCCTGCCATGCCACATTCTACAACCCAGACACGGTCTAAAACCCGTTTCTACGCTATGACCCATATTTGCTATCTTGACGTCTCCAAGCGAGAGGAGCAGCGATGGAATCGATGATGACCGTGCGCCAGGTCGCCGAGCTGCTGGGGGTGCACGAGAACTGGGTCTACGACCAGGCTGCGAGCGGTGCGCTGCCGAGCTACAAGATCGGCGGAACGCGCCGCTTCGTCCGCGAGGAGGTTCTCGTCTGGATTGCCGAGCACCGCCAGCCGGAACGTAGTCAGCCCGTGCGCCTCCCGACCAGCCCGCGGACGCCGAGCCGTCCGAAAACAACAAGGCGAGCTGAGGCGACGCAGCCTACGCTGTTCGAGTAGCGATGGCGCACGTCGAGACGTACCGGCTCAAAGACGGCCGCAGGCGCTACCGCGCTCGCTGGATCGGCATCGACGGCCGCGAACGCTCGCGCTCCTTCGCGCTCAAGAAGGACGCCGACCTGTTCGTGCTCGAGCAGCAGCGCCGCCTATCACTTGGGGCGCTTTTCCAGGCGCCGCCCGAGACGCTTGGCGAGTTCACGGCCGGCTGGCTCGATCGGTACGCGATGCGCGTCCGCGCTTCGACGCTGGCGCGGGCTCACGAGGTCCGCCAGTACCTGGAGGTCTTCGCCGCCTATCCGCTCGACGAGATTCGGCCGGCGGCCGTCGAGGACCACGTCGCCGGCATCGCCAAGCGCGCGCCGCGGCAGGCCGAGCTCGCGCTTCGGCTGCTGAAGCAGATCCTCGCCAACGCGAAGGAGCGCGGGCAGCTCGTCGACGAGGGCGTCTTCCGGGTGAAGGCGCCGCGGCGCGAGCCGAAGGAGATGCGCTTCCTCGGATGGGACGAGGTCGAGGAGCTCGCCGCGAACACGGCCGCTCCGTACGGGAACATGGTCATGCTCGCGGCGCTCACGGGGCTGCGCCAGGGCGAGCTCTTCGCCCTTCGCGATCGCAACGTTGACCTCGAAGCGAAGACCGTCATGGTCGAGAACGGGGTCTACAAGGGTGAGTTCTGGCCGGTGAAGACGCGCGCCTCCCGCCGCCGCGTCGACCTCTCCGCGACGGCACTCCGAGTCCTCCGACAACAGCTCCTGGCGCGCAAGCCGAACGACCTCGGGCTCGTCTTCCCTTCACCCGACGGCGCGATCCTGCAGGACGACAACTTCCGACACCGCGTCTTCTCGCCCGCAGTCCGCCGGACGAAGCTCAGCGGCTTCCGCTTCCACGACCTCCGCCACACCTACGCGGCCCTGATGGTCGCGGCCGGCGCGCACCCGAAGTACCTCCAGGCGCAGATGGGGCACTCGTCGATCCGCGTGACGCTCGATCTCTACGGCCACCTCTTCCCAGATGCAAATCGGGGCGTTTTGGACGCCCTCGACGCGATTACGACCCCATCCACACCCCATGGAAACTCGGAGCGGCGCCAACACGGCCAACAAAAAGTCCCTGTTACCAGGGACTTGGAGAGCGGGAGCGACGGGACTCGAACCCGCGACCTCCGGCGTGACAGGCCGGCGTTCTAACCAGCTGAACTACGCCCCCAGGCGGAGCGCAGTGTAGCCGCACACAGCCGTTCGGGAGGCTCCAAGCGGTGACAACCCGTACCATCGTTCTGGATGGTCGAACCCTGGCAGGCGGTATCCAGGCGCTTCGTGCTGCGTGGGCGTGGAGCGTCGATCGCGGCCGGGGTGGCTTGCGTCGCGGCCGTGCTCGCGCTGGCTGCGTGCGGGTCGGGGGGCAAGACTGCTGCGTCGACGAGCGCGCCCACCTCGACGGGGACGAGCACGCCGGACACGGGCTGCGACACGTTCGGGCCGACGTGGGTGCACTCCTACAACGTGAAGGCGATCAAGCAAGGCAACCCGATCCGGATGCTCTCTGCCTGCTGTCAGGTGTCGGGGCAGATCGGGGTGCATCACTGCTTCATCAAGCTCACGCTCGCCGGGACGAAGGACCTCGGCTGCGAGGCGGTCGACATCGGGTCGGATGGGCTGCCGGCCGGCGAGGGGAAGCACGAGAAGTGCAACGTCGACACGTGATGACCCAGCCGACGGCGCAGGGCAGCCCCGGCTGACGCAGAACTACAGGCGGTGACCGAGCTCGACTGGATCATCGTCGCCGTCGTCGCTTTCGCCGCCTTCGGCGGCTACAGGCGCGGGCTGATCAGAACGGCGTTCGCGCTCGTCGGGCTCGTCGTCGGGTCCGTGCTCGGCGCGCGGATCGCGCCGCACCTCCTGCCGGCGGGGGAGCACTCGCGCTACACGGCGCTCGTCGGGCTCGTCGGTGCGGTTGTGGGGGTGGCGCTGACGCAGATCGCTGCGGGGCTGCTCGCCGGGGTGATCCGCAACGGGCTTCGGCTGCTGCCGCCGCTGCGGACACTCGACTCGCTCGCGGGGCTCGCGATCGGCGCGATCTGGGGGCTCGCACTCTGTTGGGTGATCGGGGCGGTTGCACTCCAGGTACCGGGGCAGCCGAAGGTCCGCCGCGAGGTTCGCGATTCCGAGGTGCTGCAAAGGCTCGACCGGGTCGCCTCCCCGCACGACATCCTCCGCGTCCAGAAACAGCTCGTGCGCTTCGAATCGCAGGTTCAGGCGCGGCTAGGAAAGTAGCTCGAGCACCGACGTCGGCTTCCGGAACGGCGCGACGACGTACACCCCGGCACAGCGGTCACGGGCCTCGTCGAGCAGGCGCTTCGCGTGCGACATCCCGACCTCGGCTGCGCCGGCGCCCGCCTCGTCGAGCTCGGCCTGAAGCGAGTCCGGGACGATGATCCCGGGCACCTCGTTGTGGAGCCGCAGCGCGAGCCGATAGCTCGTGAGCGGGAAGATCCCCGCGATCACGGGCACCTGCCAGCCACCGAGGAGCTCGCCGAAGCGGTCGACGACGTCGAGCTCGAAGACGATCTGCGTCATCGCGAACCTGGCCCCGGCCGCGAGCTTCGCCCGGAAGCGCTCGGCCTCGAGCTCGAGATCGTCCGCGGTCGGATTGACCGCCACACCCGGGAAGAACGCAGTCGGCGCGTCGATCGGCCGGCCGTTGAAGTCCTCGCCGTGGTTCAGCCGCGTCATCAGGCCGGTGAGCCCGATCGAGTCGATCTCGTACACGCCCTGCGAGCCGGGATAGTCGCCCACCTCGGGCGGGTCGCCGGTAACCGCGAGGACGTTCCGGACGCCGTCCGCATGCGTACCGAGAAGCTGCGACTCGATCCCGAGCACCGTCGAATCGCGGGTTGTCAGATGCGGGATCGTCTCGAGGCTCGTCGCGCGCTCGATCGCCCCCGAGACCATGAGCGCGCTGATCCCAGCCCGCGCGGTCGCGTTGTCGTTCACGTCGACGAAACGGACGAGGCCCGAGGACTCGAGCTCGCGCGCCACGTCGAGCAGGCCGCGCGAGGAGCCGCCGAGCGGAGGATCGAGCTGCACCGAGACCACGAACTCGCCCTCGCGCAGCGCTGCGCCGAGCCGCGTTTCGAGCTGCTCCTCCCCGAGCGCGACTGCGATCTCACGCGCGTCGGCATGCAGGAGCGCGCGTACCGGCCGCTCCGCATCGATCGCCGCCTTGATCGCAGCGATCTCCGTCGGGGTCGTTCCGCAGCAACCGCCGATCACGCGGGCGCCGAGGTCGCGAGCGTGCGCGGCGAACTCGGCGAAGTAGTCGGGTGTCGCGTGCGGATAGATCACCCTCCCGGCAAGGAGGCTCGCCAGCCCGATATTCGGGAGCGCGGCGAGCGCACGCCCCGGCGCCTGCATCTCCTCGAGTGCCGTGAGCGCCGCAAGAAGCCCGGCGCCGTGATTCGCGCCCATCACCTCGATCTCGAGCTCCGCAAGTCGCTCGGCTGCCTGGCGCGCGCCGACTCCGGCGAGTGTCTCCGCGTCCTCGTCGAAGGTCAGGAGCGCGACAACGGGAAGTGCGGAGACGCTGCGCACGGCCGCGACGGCATCAACGAGCTCCTCCAGGTCGAAGAACGTCTCGAGCATGAAGAGGTCGGCACCGCGATCCTCGAGCACGGCCGCCTGCTCCGCGAAGAGCTCGAGCCGCTTCTCCGAGCTCGCCGCCTCCCCGAGCGGGCCGATCGAGCCGCCGATGAAGACGTCGCGGCCGGTGAGCTCCCGCGCGTCACGGGCGAGCTTCACCGCGGTCGAGTTGATCCGCTCGAGCTCGTCGTCGAGGTAATGGGAGGCGAGCTTGCGGCGGTTCGCGCCGAACGTATTCGTCTCGATCAGCTCCGCGCCGGCGTTGATGAAGCTCACGTGCAGCGAGACGACCGCCTCGGGCGCCCGCAGGTTCGCCTCCTCAGGGGAGCGCAGACCGCGCCACCGCGGCGGTCAGGAGCGAGCCCATCCCGCCGTCGGCGACGATCGGGGGCCCTTCCTTCAGGCGTGTCTCGAAACGGCCGGCCATGCACGGAACCTAGACAAACCGACCGCCCACGGCAGTCAAGTGAAGCGGTGAACCACCTTTCCGGGGATGGATCAACCGGGCCCGAGGGACGACTATTGAGGAGTCGAGAAGGCCTGATGTGGCGAGGTCGGCTCGACCAACTCTGTAGTGACACCCAGGACTCCCTGGCGCGGGAACTGACGGCAATCATTCCCGCGTAAGAGAAGAGGACGGCGGCGAGAGCCGCCGTCCCGCTTTGAGCATGCGACCTACTCGGCGGGCACCGGCTCCAGGAGCTCGCTCGTCCGCGAGCTCTCCCGCCGGCCGAGCAGCGTGACGGCCGCGACCGCGCCGAGCGCGGCGAGGATGCCGCTTGCCAGGAACGCAGCCTGGAAGCCGTGGGTCAGCCCGTCGAGCTTGCCGGCATGCGCGTTCGCCGCGAGGAAGTCCTTCGTCCGCGTGACCGAGACGGTCGAGACGATCGCGACCCCGATCGCAGCTCCGATCTGGAACGAGGTGTTCGAGAGCCCGGAGGCAAGCCCGGCCTCGTGGTCGGGGACGCCGTGGAGCGCCGCGATCGAGGCTGTGACGAAAGCGAAGCCGACACCCGGACCGAAGACGAGCAGCCCGAAGAAAGATGTCCCCGAAGTAGGTGCCGTTCACCGAGACCTGGGTCAGGAGCAGGGCGCCGACCGCCATCAGCGCCATTCCGAGCGTTGCGACGGGGCGGAAGCCGACCCGGAGGACGATCGCCTGCCCGGAGATCGAGCCGATTGCCGCACCGATCGGGAACACGATCGAGGTGAGCCCGAACCGGAGCGCCGAATAGCCGAGCACCTGCTGGGTATAGAGCGTGAGGATGAACGGCATCCCGTAGACGACCGCACCGAAGAACAGCATCACGCTGTTCGCGCCGACGAGCGTTTGCGAGCGGAGGAAGCGAAGTGGCACGAGCGGGTTTGCCTGCCGTGACTCGATCACGACGAAGGCCACGAGCAGCAGGGCCGAGCCGGCGAGCATCGCGATCGTCTGCGCGCTACCCCAGCCCTTCGTCGGAGCCTCGACGACGGCATACACGAGCAGCCCGAGCGCCCCCGTGATCGTGAGCGCGCCGGCGGGGTCGTAGCTCCTCGAGGCCGTTTCGGCCCTGCTCTCGCGGAGCAGCACCGGGCAGAGCGCGAACGCGATCACGCCGATCGGGACGTTGATGAAGAAGATCCACTGCCAGCCCGGTCCGTCGACGAGCGGGCCGCCGATCAGCCACGCGGCGGTCGCACCGACCCCGCCGAGCGAGCCCCAGATCCCGAGTGCCTTGTTCCGCTCCGGCCCGTCGGCGAACGTGGTCATGATGATCGACAGCGCCGTCGGGGTCATGATCGCCGCTCCGACGCCCTGCAGCGCGCGCGCGCCGATCAGTGCGCCCGGCGACCACGAGAGCCCGCAGAGGAGCGAGGCGCCCGTGAAGACCACGACCCCGACCATGAACACCCGCCGCCGCCCGAGCAGGTCGGCCGCCCGGCCGCCCAGCAGCAGCAACCCGGCAAAGGTCAGGGCATACGCGCTCACGACCCACTGGAGGCTCTCCGGCGAGAAGCCGAGATCGCTCTGGATCGAAGGCAGCGCCACGGTCACGATCGCGGCGTCGAGGATCACCATGAAGAACGCGCCGCACAGGAGGGCCAGCGCAAACCAGCGTCGTGGATCGGGGGCTTCTGCGTGCATCTCGGCTCCTTCGGTGTGAGGTACGAAAAACAATCATCGCTGAGTATAAACATGTCTCACTTGCTCTATGCAAGTAGAGTATGATTCGTGCATGACCTCTCGCACCTACGGCCAGTACTGCGGGCTTGCCTACGCGCTCGACCTCGTCGGCGAGCGCTGGGCGCTGCTGATCGTCCGCGACCTGATCCTCGGCCCGCGCCGCTTCAGCGACCTGAGCCGTGGGCTGCCGGGCATCCCGAGCAACGTCCTCACCGCGCGGCTCAAGGGGCTCGAAGAGAACGGGATCGTCCACCGACGCGTGCTGCCGCGCCCCGACGGCTCAGTCGTCTACGAGCTGACCGAGTACGGGCAGGAGCTCGAGAAGATCGTGCTGAGCCTCGGGCTCTGGGGGGCACGCTCGCTCAGCGATCCCCGCGAGGGAGAGACCCCGACCCCGGGCGGGCTGCTTGATGCGCTCCGGGCTGCCTTCCAGCCCGACGCGGCGCGAGAGGTCGAAGCGAGCTACGAGCTTCACCTCGGCGAGGCGACGATCCATGCGCTCGTCGACGACGGGCGGCTCGAGGTCGGGCGACGGCCCCGTGCCGGCGCCGGACCTCGTGATCGAGGCGGGCCCGGCGCTCCGCAGGCTGATGGCCGGCGAAGTGACTCCGGACCAGGCGGTCGCAGACGGGCTCGGCGTCGAGGGTGATCCTGCCTTCGTCGAGCGGTTCGCGGAGCTCTTCCGCCTGCCGCCTCCGGTCGTCCCCGCGTCTGATCGGACGATCAGTCGTGGATCACGCGGCCCTCCATGCCGCCGGCGACGGTGACGATCTGGCCCGTCACGTGGCCGGAGATCGAGCGGCGAGGTGAGAGCCACGACCTGCGCGGCGACGTCGTCGGCGGTCGCGACCTTCGCGAGCGCCATCGTGCGCGTGATCCTCGCCACCCGCGACTCGTCGAGGACGTCCGCCGTCATCGGCGAGACCGTCCATCCCGGTGCGACGCGCGTTCACCCGCGTACCGCGGGTTGCGCCGTACGACCTCGTTCTTCAGCGAGAGGAGCAACCCGCCGAGGATGCCCGACTTCGCGGCGGCGTAGTCGGCGTGGCCCGCCTCGCCGAAGAGCCCGGCGGTCGAGCCGACGAGGACGAGCGAGCCCTCGCGCTCGCCGAGGTTCTTCGAGGAAGCCGCGGGCGGTGAGAAACGTCGCCGTCAGGTTCGCGTCCACGTCGCGCGCCAGCGCTCGAGTGTCAGCTCCGAGACCGGGACCTCGTCTTCCGGCCACACGCCGGCGACCGCCGCGCAGGCGTCGAGCTCGCCCGCCTCGGCGAAGAGCCGGACGGCCTCTGCCTCGTCTGTGAGGTCCGCCTGGACGACGACGGCACCGCCGGCGGCCTCCGCGCCGGCTCGGTTCCGGTGGTAGTGCACGACGACCTCCGCGCCTTCCGCGGCGAAGTGCCGGACGCACGCAGCACCTATTCCGCCTGAGCCACCGGTGACCAGGACGCGTGTCCCTTCGAGACCTGTTTCCATGCGTGTTAAGAAGTTTCCCTATTTGCGCAAACGTGGTGTAAAGTCCGGCGCGCGTCGGGAGTCGGAGGGGATGACGGCTCGTCAGGTCATTGGTAAGCCAAGCCGGAGGTTGGGGTCAATGCTCACGGTCGATATCGCCCTTCCAGAAGTCGAGGAGCTGCAGAAGCTCGTCGAGACCGGGAAGGAAAAGGGCTTTCTCACGTACGACGAGATCATCTCCGGGATCGAGGAGATCGAGCTTACGAAAGAGCAGTTCGAGGACTTTACGACCTACCTGATCGATCATGGGGTAGAGCTCGTCGAGGGCGAGCAGAACAAGGCGCTCCCCCACGAGGAGCCGCTTGCCGCCGAGGAGAAGAACTCGCCGAAGCTCGATCTCACCGTCGAGCCCTCGCTCGACTCGCTGCGGCTGTATCTGCGGGAGATCGGCCGCGTGCCGCTCCTGACGGCAGACCAGGAGGTCTACCTCGCGAAGAGGATCGAGCGCGGCGACATGACCGCGAAGGCACAGATGATCGAGGCGAACCTGCGGCTCGTCGTCTCGATCGCGAAGGGGTACCTGGGTCGCGGGCTCTCGTTCCTCGACCTGATCCAGGAAGGGTCGCTCGGCCTGATTCGTGCGGTGGAGAAGTTCGACTACCGCAAGGGCTTCAAGTTCTCGACGTACGCCACCTGGTGGATCCGCCAGGCCGTCACGAGGGCGATCGCCGACAAGGCGCGGACGATCCGGATCCCCGTGCACATGGTCGAGAAGCTGAACAAGGTCGTCCACATCGAGCGCCAGCTCGTCCAGCGTCTCGGTCGCGAGCCGCTGCCGGAGGAGATCGCAGAGGAGCTGGAGATGACGACGGCGGAGGTGCGCGAGATCCTGCGGATGGCACAGCATCCGATCTCGCTCGAGAAGCCGATCGGCGAGGAAGAGGACTCCGAGCTCGGCGACTTCGTCGAGGACGACCAGGCCGAGTCGCCGTTCGACTCGGCCTCGCTCACGCTCCGCCGCTCAGACATCGAGAACGCGCTCTCCTCGCTGCCGGCTCGCGAGCGCCGCGTGATCGAGCTCCGCTACGGCCTCGACGGCTCGCAGCCGTGCACGCTGGAGGAGGTCGGCAAGACCTTCGGCGTCACCCGCGAGCGAATTCGCCAGATCGAGAACAACACGCTGAAGAAGCTCGAGTCCCTGCCGGAGGCGCAGGGGCTCAAGGACTGCGTCCAGTAGGACACTGACGTCGGAACGATCGTGGGGGAACCGCGCGAGGTCCCCCACGATCGTCTTCTTGCGGGAGCGTGGTCCGCGACTCTCGCCCGGGGGGACTGGGTCATAGCCCGGCCGCGGTGCCGGCGGCAGTGCCAGACCTCTTTACAGTCGTAACGCGTAGGGTTACAGTCGCTTTCCCCTGCAAAGGGGGGAGATCGACCCGGCCGGCGTGGGCATCGGAGCGGGCGCTGCAAACCAGAAGGGGGTCAGACCCCTTTACATTCGCGGTGACGGCAGCCCCCGGCCCCGGCTTCGGCCGTGGGCTTCGGGAGCCGGTGCCGGCCCGGGGGCTCGGGTGGGGTCAGTCCGTCGCCGTGGCGGGCCCGGCGGCGCGGACTCGGGCTTTCGCGCGTCCGGGGACGAGCAGTGAGGCGACGACTCCGACGGCCAGCACGGCGGCACAGAGCGCGAAGGTGACCGTGTAGCCGTGCTTGCTCGGGTAGCCGCTTGCGAGGACGCTCGCGGCGAGGATGCTCGCGGCCACCTCGGCGCCGATCGCGCCGCCGATCGTGCGGACGATCGTGTTCATCCCCGAGGCGACGCCGGTCTGGTCGGGTCGCACGGCCTCGACGATCAGGTTCGCGAGCGCGGCGAATGCGAAGCCGATCCCGACGCCGAGCAGCCCCGCCGCGATGTAGATGCTCGCCGGTGAGCCGCCAACGGCGAGGATCACGAACGAGACGACCGTGACGCACGTTCCCAGGACGAGCGGCACCTTGGAGCCGACCGACGTCGAGATCCGGCCGCCGATCGGGCTGAAGATGAGGAGCGCGAGCGTCGTCGGGATCAGGAACAGCCCCGCCTCGGTGACCGTCGAGCCGAAGCCGTACCCGGTCGACGTCGGCGCCTGCACGTACTGCGGGATCAGGATGAACGCGCTGTACATCCCGAAGCCGATCAGGAAGCCGGAGAGGTTCGTCGTCCAGACCCCTCGCAGCCGCATCATGTTCATGTCCACGAGCGGGTGCCTCGAGCGAAGCTCGGCGTAGATCCAGACGACCGCGATCACCGCCGCGAGCACCAGCAGTCCGAGCGTCTTCGGCGAGCCCCAGCCCCAGGTCGGTGCCTCGCTGACCGCGACGAGCAGCGCGACGAGCCATCCCGAGAGCAGGATCGCTCCGACCCAGTGGACGTCGCCGGGAGCCCGGATGCTCGACTCCGGGATCAGGAAGATCGTCGCCACCATCGAGATCAGGGTCACGACGAGGGGGATCCAGAACAGCCAGTGATAGTTGAGGTTCTCGAGGATCGGCCCGGCGAGGACGATCCCGAGCCCGCCGCCGATCCCGAGGATCCCGGAGATCAGCGCGATCGCCCCCGCCACACGCTCGCGCGGGAACTCGTCGCGCACGATCCCGAACGCAAGCGGGAAGATCGCGCCGCCGAGGCCCTGGATCGTCCGGGCCACGATCATCAGCGGCAGCGTCGTCACGAGCGCGGCGAGCCCGCTTCCGAACGCGAGCCCGGCGAGCACCACCACGAGCACGCGCTTCTTCCCGTAGAGGTCGCCGAGCCGTCCCGCGATCGGGGTCGCGACCGACGCAGCGAGCAGGTAGGCCGTGAAGACCCAGGCGACGCCGGAGGTCGAGGTGTGCAGGTCGTGCTGGAGCACCGGCAGCGCCGGCACGACGAGTGACTGGAGCAGCGCGTAGGCGGCGCCTGCGAGCGCCAGCACCGCGAGAACCAGCCCCGGCCTCGAGGTCTGCACGTGCTCCTCCGTCACCGGCACAAAGTTACCGGCGTATCGAAGGCTCGTGGGACGGGGATTCTTGCCGTGCCGGACGGGCGTCAGCCTGCGGCTTCGCCGCCGCCGGCGAGCTCGACCGACTCGATCCGGACCTCGTCGAGCGGCCGGTCCTGATGGTCGGTCGGGGTGCTCCCGATCTCCTCGACGAGCTCCATGCCGGAGGCGACACGCCCGAAAACAGTGTGCAGGCCGTCGAGCCAGGGACATGCGTCGGCGGTGACGATGAAGAACTGCGAGCCGTTCGTGTTCGGGCCCGAGTTGGCCATCGCCAGCACGCCCTTCACGATCCGGTGCCGGTTCGGCTCGTCCTCGAACTTGTAGCCGGGACCGCCCATCCCCGTTCCCGTCGGGTCGCCGCCCTGGATCATGAAGTCCGGGATGATCCGGTGGAAGATCACGCCGTCGTAGAAGCCGTCGCCTGCGAGCTTCACGAAGTTCGCGACCGTCTTCGGGGCATCCTCGTCGAAGAGCTCGACCCCGATCGGGCCGCGATTGGTCGTGATCGTTGCCTCGCTCACGCCCGGGATCCTACCGACCGTCACGCGGACGGCGCCGCCGTCGGCCGAACGGGCCTAGCGGAGGTTTCATCCCGCTCCAGGGCGGCGAGCTCGAGGTCGAGCAGTTCGACCCGACGTCGTCGCGGCGTTCTGCCGCCTGCGTGAAGGAGCTCCGGATTCGCTCGGCGCGGGGACGGGCAGATCGATGTGTTCGACCCATCGGCAGCCGCCGCACACAGCGCGGTCGCCGGGCATCTGATCCGCGCCGTCAGCTAGAACGTGCCGGAGATGCTGCTCGTTGCCTGGGTCGCCTACCCGGTTGTCGCCCTGGCGTTGGCTACCGGCTGCGGGCTCCTGCTCGAGCTCGTCTCGGGGCGGCAGCTCCCCGGCGTGCTCGTCGCGCCGGCCGGGTTCGCGGTGGTCGTGGTCGCATCCTCGCTCACGACCGCGAGTTCCGGCACAGCCCAGCTGACGACGCCGCTTCTCGTCACGCTCGCCGTGCTCGGAATCGGGCTGTCGCTCGGGGATCGCCGGCGCCCGCGACTCTGGCCCTCCCTCGCGGGCCTCGCCGTCTTTGCAGCGTTCGCGGCGCCGATCGTGCTCTCCGGGAGTGCAACGTTTGCGGGCTACATCACGCTCGACGACACCGCGACGTGGCTTGCGCTCTCCGACAACGCGATGGTCCACGGGCGCGATCTCTCGCAGCTCGCGCCGTCGACCTACCAGACCGTTCTCCACGACTACCTCAGCGGGGGCTACGCGCTCGGCGCATTCCTCCCGCTCGGGATCGGCCACCAGTTGACCCGCATCGACTCTGCCTGGCTCTTCCAGCCGCAAATCGCGTTTCTCGCCTCGATGCTGTCGCTCGCGCTCTACGCGCTGGCTGAGCCGCTCGTCTGTCGCAGGCCGCTCCGCGCCGCGGCCGCGTTCCTCGGCGCGCAGGCGGCGCTGCTCTTCGGCTATGCGTTCTGGAGCGGGATCAAGGAGGTGACCGCGGCAGTTCTCCTCGCGCTGCTCGCGGCGCTCGTGGCGGCGCTCCCACGTGAGGGCATACGTCTCCGGGACGTCTTCCCGCTCGCGATCGCGGGCGCGGCGATGCTGGACGTGCTCACGATCGTCGGGGTCGTCTGGTTCACCGGCTTTGCCGTGGTCGGAGCGTTTCTGCTCGTCTCCCATCACCGGTGGCCTGCGGCGCGCGTGGTCTCGGCGATCGCGGTGCTTGGTCTCGTGTTTGCGATTCCGGCGCTTCTGGAGGCGCGCACGTTCGTTCAGGTCGCGAACAGCAACGACCTCACGAGCAGCGGCACCGCCGGGCTCGGCAACCTGCTCCATCCGCTGAGCGACCTGCAGGTGCTCGGGATCTGGCCGACGGGCGACTTCCGGACGCGCCCGCAGTCCATGCCCATCACCTACCTCCTGCTCGCGGTGATCGCGCTTGCCGTGATCGCCGGGCTCCTCGCCTCGATTCGTCGGCGAAGCTGGGGGCTCGCGCTCTACATCGGCGCCGCCGGCAGCGGAGCGCTCGCCGTGAGCGTGCTCGGCGAGATCGGCCACGGCTCACCGTGGCTCGACGGCAAGGCTCTCGCCACCGCCTCACCGGCCTTTGTGACCTGCGGCGTCGTCGGTGCGGCCACCCTGCTCGAAGAACGGATCCCGTGGCGGGTGGTGGGCGGCGTCGGCGTCGCGGCGATCGCCGCCGGCGTTCTCTGGTCGAATGCACTCGCCTACGCGAACGTGTGGCTCGCACCGAGAGCGCAGCTCGCCGAGCTCGAGACGATCGGCAAGGTTTTCGCGGGGGACGGGCCGACGCTCATGACGGAGTATCAGCCCTACGGCGTACGCCACTTCCTGCGCAATCTCGATCCCGAGGGCGCCTCCGAGCGGCGTGCGCGGCCCGTGCTGCTTCAATCCGGGGGAGAGCTCGGCAAGGGAGCCTCAGCGGACATCGACGCGTTCGAGCTCGGTTCGGTTCTCGTCTACCGCACGCTCGTCCTGCGGGCCTCACCCGTTGCGAGTCGTCCCCCGTCGGTCTACCAGCCGGTCTGGAAGGGGCCCTATTACGAGGTTTGGCAGCGGCCGGAGGCCGGCGAAACGATCCTCCAGCACCTCTCGTTGGGGACGCCGACCGAGCCGATAGGTGTCCCGGCCTGCAGCGACGTGAAGAGGCTGGCAGTTGTTGCGGCCACGGCTCACGGCTCGCTGCTCGCCTCCGAACGTCCGCAGGCTCTCGTCGTGCCGCTCTCGACGGCGGCCCGGCCCCCGACCTGGACGCCCGATCCCGACGGAACCGTCGTCCCCCACCGTTCGGGAGTGATGTTCGTCCGCGTCCACATGCCCGCGGCGGGTACGTACGGGGTGTGGCTGGGTGGCTCGTTCAGGGACAAGGTCTCGATCGGGGTCGACACCACCCCCGTGGGGTCGCAAACCGGACAGTTCTCCGAGAGCGGCCAGGCCGTCCCTTTCGGCTCGGTAAGGCTCTCGAAGGGACTTCACATCTTCACGATCTCCTACACGCGCGACCGGCTGCGGCCCGGCGGCGGTAGCTACCCGTTCGGGCTCGGCCCGCTCGAGCTCGGTTCTCCCGCGACGACGGCGAAGCTCGTGACCGTCACGCCCGCCGATGCGAGCTCGCTCTGCGGCAAGCAGCTCGACTGGATCGAGGCTGTCACCGAAAGCGCCTGATTGCCTCGGCGTAGAGCTCTTCGTAGGCCGAGACGAACCGCTCGAGGCCGAAGTGCTCGTGCGCGACCGCGAGCGAGCGCTTACCGAGAGCCTGCTGCAGCGCGGGGTCTCCCGACAGGCGCCCGAGTGCGGCCCGAAGCGACTCCGGAGTGCGCTCGATCACGAGGACGTCGGCCGGATCGAGGTAGTGCTCGTACCCGGGCTGCATCGTCGTGATGACCGGAAGCCCCGTAGCGAAGGCCTCCTGCAACGTCAGCGGGAACCCTTCGCCTTCCGACGGGAGCACGAAGGCATCGACCGCGTGGAGGAGCTCGCCGAGTCGAGCGGCCGGCATGAACGGCAGGAGCCTCGCGCCGGACGCACTCCCTGCGCGGTCCGTGACGGCGACGAGCTCGTATGCCGGGCCGCCGGCCGCGAGGAAGACGTCGAGGCCCTTCTTCGGCACGTCACGACCGACGAACAGCGCCACGAAGCGGTCCTCCGGCAGTCCGAACGAGCGCCGTACCGCCGCTCGGTCCGTGCCGCCGCCCGGTGGTTCGGGAACTCCGACCGGAAGGACCCGTGGCTTCTCGATCCGCCAGGCCTTCGCGGCCCAGTCTGCGACGGCGGAGTTGTACGTCGCGACCACGGTTGCCAGCCGGGCGCCGCCTCCGATGGTCGCAAGGGCGAGACGCTCGGCGGTGTCGAGTGCGGCGTTGGCCTGAGGGACGAACGCAACATGCTGGGTCAGGACACTCGGTAGACGGCGCCTCCGCGCGCCGAGTAGCGCAGCCAGAGAGGTCGCGTAGACCGCGTCGTTGACGTGCACGATTTCTGCTCGTGACAGCAGGCGGCGGAGTGTCCCGACAAGCGTTGGGGAAGGGACCGGGTACGGCACGCCAACGCGGCTCTCGAGGATGTATGTCGCGGGAACGCGGACGGTTTCGTAGGTGCCGAGCTCGCGACGTGGGGCCCTCTCGGCGCGGCAGCAGAGCACGGTGACCTCGTGCTGACGAGCCGCGAGGCCGCCTGCAAGGCTCTCCGCGAAGCGCTCGATTCCGCCCACATGCGGAGCGAAGTTCGCGGTGACGATGAGGACGCGCAAAGGCCGCAGGCTAGCCGGGAACGCCCGGATAGTGCAGTCTCCTCGACCGGTCCCGGCGCCCTGTCGGCTCGACCATCAGGGCCCGGGGCGCTGTGCGAGGCAGGCGAAGTTGAGACAGAAGAGCTCGTTGGGGAACCTCGCATCGGCGCGGGCGAGGCTGTTCACTGCGGCGTAGATCGGGGCACCGGCCTTGCCGGCGATTCCGTAGACGAGGAAGTTGACGATCTGGCACAGCGCGAGCACGCTGCCGCCCTGGCCGAGCAGGACCTCTGCCTGCATCCCGCTCGCCTCGACGAGGCGCACGACTCCCTCCTGGGTGAAGCGCCAGTAGTCGTGCGGATGAGGGTGGAAGAACCAGACGTGAGGCATCGTGAGGATCGCCCGGCCGCCTGGACGCAGGATCCGCTGGATCTCCAGCCCCGCCTCCCACGGGTCGGCGACATGCTCGAGCACTTGCGTACAGATGACGAGGTCGAACATCGAATCCTCCAAGCCCGTGCTTTCTGCCGTCCCCAGGTAGTCGGGCTCGGTCTCACGCGTGAGGTCGAGAGTGCGAAGCTCGAAGCCGAGCCGCTCGACCGACGCGCGATATGGGCTCGTGCCCGAGCCCAGGTCGAGCGCGAGGCCCGGTCCCTGGACGCGGTCGAGGAGGCACTGGACGTCGTCTCGAAGCGTTGTCAGCGCCAGGAAGTCGTAGTCCCTCAACCGAGGCCGGCGGCGGTGCTCGGCCGATGGGTCGGAAGCCCGTTTTGCATGCAGTGCCTGATAGCCGTCTCCGAGTGCGGCGAGGGGTATCTCCACATGGGGCATTCTGCCCCGGTCCGAGGACGTCGGCTCCTCGATTCGGCTCGCTGGGAACGACACGAAATCCGACTACCATCAGCACTCGTGGGCGATGAATAAGGTCTCCTCACTCCCGCAAGCAGGACTCGCAGTTCCGCACGTCTCGATCGTCGTCCCGTGCCTGAACGAGGCCGAGAACATCGAGGAGTGCGTCTCGCTCGCGTTCGCGGCGCTCCGGGACGGCGGGCTCGAGGGCGAGGTGATCGTCGTCGACAACGGCTCCGAGGATGGAAGCGCCGCGCTTGCCCGCAGCGCAGGAGCGACCGTGATCCAGGAGCCGCGGCGCGGGTACGGGCAGGCCTATCTCACGGGCTTCGAGGCCGTGTCCGGCGACTACATCGTGATGATCGACGCCGACCTCAGCTACGACTTCAACGAGATCCCGCGCTTCGTGAAGGAGCTCGAGGGCGGGGCCGAGCTCGTGATGGGCAACCGCATGGGCTCGATCGACCCCGGCGCGATGAGCCTCACGAGCCGCATCGGCAACCCGATCCTCACGGGTTTCCTGAACCTCCTGCACTCGACGCCGGCCAAGGACGCTCACTGCGGCCTGCGAGCGCTTCGCCGCGACGTGCTCCCTGAGCTCGACCTGCGCTCGACCGGGATGGAGTTCGCCTCCGAGATGGTGATCCGCGCCTCGAAGGTCGGGCTCGAGGTGCACGAGCTCCCGATCGAGCTGCATGTCCGCGGCGGTGAGTCGAAGCTCTCGCCGTTTCGCGACGGCTGGCGCCACCTGCGGCTGATCCTGATCTACAGCCCGACGACGCTATTCATCATCCCGGGGATCGTGATGGTCGCGCTCGGCGCGCTGATCGGCATCGCCGTGTTCGCCCACCTGAGTCTCTTCGGGCGGGCCTACTACGTGCATACGCTGATCGCCGCTTCGGCGCTCGCGATCGTCGGGACCCAGGTGGTCGGCCTCGGGTTGTGCGGCCGCGCCTATGCCGTCTACGTGATGGGCGAGCGGGATCCGTGGCTCCAGCGCATGCAGGGTCGCTTCCGCCTCGAGCACGGTCTGCTGCTCGGCGTTGGGGTCGTGTTCGTCGGGCTCGCCTTCGGCGGTGTCGTGCTCGGGATCTGGATCGATCGTGGCTTCGGGACGCTGAGTGAGGAACGGCTCGCGATCACTGCGATGACGTTCGTCGTGATCGGGGTCCAGGTGTTCTTCACCTCGTTCCTCTTGTCGCTGCTCGGGCTGCGCCGGCGGCCCTGACTCACCGGGGGCGTCCTCGGCGCCTCTCGACGGAGGCCCCGTTACCGTGTTTCGGTACGCCGCGAGACCCGGGCCGGCGCTCCCCGGCAGCCAGGAACCGCGCCCCGGCGCGTTTTTTCGATTACGCAGGCTCCTTGGAAGGGCTGGAAATGCCCTGGCGGGGAGTTGCCGAGCCCGCGGTCTGCTCGACGAAATGCTTGCTGAGCATCGTTTCCTGGCCCTGGTAGTTCGAGCCCAGATCCTCGCCGTAAAGGACGTCCGGAGGCTCGAGCATCCGCTCGAAAGCGAGCTTGCAGATCGGCTGGCGGTGCTCGACCATGAACGACACATCTCTCGCTCTGACCTCGAGCGCAGCCCGCGTGCCGTGGCGGCGCCCCCGCCGGTCGTATCCGAAGCCGGGATCGAAGAAGCCGGCGTAGTGGGTGCGGAGCTCCCCGGCGGTCGGATCGTAGGCGGTCATCTCGGCGGCGTAGGCGGGCGGGATGCAGGCACCCTCGGCCGAGAGCAGGAGATAGAAGATCTCGGGCTCGAGCACGATCCTCGACCCGGCCTCGGGGAAGACCGGCTCCCAGAAGTCCCTCCACCCGTAGCCGTGGATCCGTCCGAGGTCGATCGGCAGGCTGTTGCGCTTCGCGCGGTAGCCGACGATCCGATCGGTCGGCCCGCTCAGGTCGACGCTCAGGAAGAGGCCGTCCGAGACGGTGAGCTCCCACCCCCGGAGTGCATGCGAGTCGAGGTACAGGAGCGGGAACTCTTCGTGCACGCCGAGGATCTCGGCGTCGCGCAAGCGGGCATCGCCGGTGAAGAGGCGCAGCTGATTCAGGGCGAGCCCGGTCTTCACGTGGATCGCGAACGAGCGCGGCACGATCTCGAGGTAGAGCTTCCCGTGGTAGCCGTACGGCACCTCGTCGAACGACGGATTGCCGTCGGTGATCACGCGGGTGAAGACATCGAGGCGGCCGGTCGAGCTCTTCGGGTTTGCCTTCGCACGGATCTCGTCGGGGAGGGCGAGCCCCTCGATCAGCGGGACGAGATACGGGCGGTCGCGCTCGAGGGTCGCGCCGTCGCGGAGGTCGATCCTCTGGAACGCGATCCCGGCGATCTTGTCCTCCACAGTCGAGGAGGTGTCCGGCAGGAAGCTGCAGCGAAGCGCCCACGCGAACTCTCCGAGCCGGAGGTCAAGGCTCGCGGGCTGGACGCTGCCCGGCGGAATCCGGTAGGGGTCGGACTGGATCCACTCGTCGACGATCGCCTGGCGCAGGCCCTGGGCGGGCAGGACGCCGGGCCGGCGACTCGAGCCTTCGTCGGCGAGCTCCAGGCCGGGCTCCGGTTCGCGCTCGCTCATCGGAGCGGAGTCTAGGTGTCCGCGCACCGCACGATTCTTGCGGCGGCGGCGGACGGATCTGGCGCGCGGTCGGCCGCGCCTGGCACCCTTAGGGCGTGTCTGCGCGAGGCGAGTCGTATTCGCGGTATCCGGCGCGCCGTCGTCGTCGCAGACGTTCGCGCGGTCCCGTCGTGCTCGTGGTGCTTCTCGTGCTGGCCCTCCTCGTCGGCGGAGGGCTGCTTGCGGTTCGCCTGACCTGGCCGAGCGCTTCGATCGCGGCCGACCCACAGGCCCTCGCGAAGCTCACGGTCGCGGGAACCGGCGAGCACGTCGCCGCCGTCTCGGTGCGCGACGCACAGGGCAGGCCGGTAGCGGTTTCGCTGAGGGCGGGCAAGATCTGGCCGACCGGGAAGCTCGCCGCCGGTGAGCGGCTACAGGTTCGGGCGACGGTTCGCCGGTCGTCCTGGGTCGGCTGGCTCGTCGGCGGCACCGAGCACGTCACGACGACGCTGACGACTCCCGAGGCGAATGTCCGCGGGACGTTCTTCCATCTCGCGCCGAACGCGCCCGTCGTCCTTCACTTCACGGGCGGGGCGAGCGTCCTCAGGTTGACGCTTCCCGGATACCACGAGCAGCATCTGACCTTTGCGAAGCCGAGGCGCACGTTCGCGACCGGGGTGCTCGCCACCGGGCCGAACCGCTTCGGCGTGCTGACCGTCTCGGCCGCCGCTCGGCCGTGGGAGACGCTTCCGCCGCCCGTCAAGGTCAGCTGGTTTCCGTCCGGCAAGCACCTTCAGGCGGTCGTCAAGCCGACGCCCGGAACGGTGATCGAACCGTCGACGCCGATCCAGGTCACGTTCTCCGAACCGGTCGCCTCCGTCCTCGGACGGGTGCGGCCGACGATCGAGCCGGCGACCTCCGGCACCTGGATCCAGACGGCGCCGAACGTGCTGACCTTCAAGCCCCGGGGGGCCGGGTACCCGCTCGGGCGGCACGTGGTGGTGACGCTGCCGGCGGCGACAGACATCCTCTCGGCCTCGTCGACGCAGACCGTCACCTCGCTCAGTTGGAGCGTGCCGGTCGGCTCGACTCTACGACTGCAACAGCTCCTGAGCCAGCTCGGCTACCTACCGCTGACCTGGACGCCGGACTCGGGCTCGCCGCCGGATACCGCGCTCGAGCAGAAGCAGGCGGCGATTCATGCCCCTGGGGGCAAGTTCACCTGGCGCTACCCGAACACGCCGCTGCAACTCCAGGCGCTCTGGGAGCCGAACGGCTGGACGCGGATGACGCAGGGCGCGGTGATGGCATTCGAGGCCGACCACGGGCTCACGACGGACGGGATCCCGGGGCCGATCGTCTGGCACACCCTCATCTCGGCGGCCCTCCACAACGAGACGGCGCATTCGTACAGCTACGTCCTCGTGCATCGGAGCGTCCCGCAGACGCTGACCCTCTGGAACGATGGGGAGACGATCCTCACCGCTCGGGTGAACACGGGCGTTCCCGCCGCACCGACTCCGTTCGGGACGCACGCCGTGTTCGAACACATTCCGGTCGGAACGATGCGTGGGGTGAATCCCGACGGGAGCCGCTACGTCGATCCCGGGATCAAATGGATCAGCTACTTCAACGGCGGCGAGGCGATCCACGGCTTCAACCGGGGCTCCTACGGCTTCCCCCAGAGCGTCGGCTGCGTCGAGGCCCCGATCGACACGGCCGGCCAGATCTGGCCGTACACCCCGATCGGCACCCTGGTCACGATCGTCCCGTAGTCTCCGCGCCCGTCCGTCCGAGACACGTCTGCGCGGGCCATGTCCAGGGGCCTGTCCCCGGTCTAAGCGTTTCGGGACGTGGCTATTTTGGCCATTGTCCAGGGGCCTGTCCCCGGGTCTAAGCGTTTCGGGACGTGGCTGCTTCGGTCATTGTCCAGGGGCCTGTCCCCGGGTCTAAGCGTTTCGGGACGTGGCTGCTTCGGCCATGTCCAGGGGCCTGTCCCCGGTCTAAGCGCTTCGGGACGTGGCTACCTTGGCCATGTGTCCAGGGGCCGTCCCGGGTCTGGACGTGCCGGGACACGGTTCCTTGGTCGGGCGTCTCCGAGGGTCACGAGCGGCCGAGGCGCTCGGCTACGGCTTCGCGAAGGAGCTCGATCCCGGCACTGATCGCGACCGCTTGAGGCGCCGCTTCCAGCTTGCGGCATTCGGGTGGAAGTGCCGAACGCTGGGCTGCGGCGCGCTCGCGCGCCGCGTCGAGCGAGGTTTCTGCCAGACGTCGGCCTCTCGAGATGACGGGCTCGAGGAGCGGCTCGGCGCCGGTGGGTGAGCTCTCGTCGGCGAGAGTCACGACGTCGCCCGTGAAGCGGTTGCCCTCCAGCTGCCGCCAGACCTGCTTGGGGCCGGGAAGGGTTGCCTTGTCGGCGGACAGCTTCATCACGCCGCGGCCGTCGAACTCGACGAGCTTGTAGACGAAGTCGAGGTACGCCGCGCCGGCCGAGGTCGACAGCCGCGAGCCGATCCCGAAGCCGTCGATCGGGGCACCCGCGTTCAGCAGTGCCGCGATCGAGTACTCGTCGAGATTCCCGCTCGCGAAGATCGTCACGTCGGGGAGACCCGCCTCGTCGAGAACGGCGCGCACCCGCCGGCTCAACTCGAGCAGGTCGCCGGAGTCGAGCCGGACCGCCCCGAGGCTCCCGCCGCGAGCGGCAAGCTCCCGGGCAACCCGGGCCGCACGCCGCGCCCCTTCGACCGTGTCGTAGGTGTCGATCAGCAGCGTGCTGCCGTCCGGATACGAGCGCGAGAATGCCTCGAAGGCGGCGCTCTCATCTGCGAACGCCTCGATGTAGGAGTGAGCCATCGTCCCCGCGACGGGGATCCCGTACCGCTTCCCCGCAAGGACGTTGCTCGTCGCGTCGAACCCCGCGAGGTAGCTTGCCCGCGCAGCCGCGAGCCCCGCGTCCACGCCGTGCGCCCGGCGGAAGCCGAACTCGACGAGCCGCCGCCCGGCGGCAGCCTCCACGCAGCGGGCCGCCCGCGACGCGATCAGCGACGACAGGTGGACACGGTTGATCACCGCCGTCTCGACGAGCTGCGCCTCGAGCAACGGTGCCGTCACTTCGAGCACCGGCTCCGCCGGGAAGAAGATCGTCCCCTCCCGCATCGCCCGCACCTCGCCGGTGAAACGCAGCCCGGCAAGCCGCTCGAGAAATGCCGCGCCGAACAGCCCGGTCGTCTCGAGGTAGGCGAGGTCGGTCTCCGAGAACGACAGCGCCTCGAGATACGCAAGCGCATCGTCGATTCCCGCCGCGACGAGATAGCCCCAACCTCGCGGCAGCGTACGGCAGAAGAGCTGGAACGTTGCCGGCCGCTCGTCCACCCCCTCGGCGAGATAGCTCTCGCCCATCGTCAGCTCGTACAGGTCGACGAGAAGCCCCGGCATCAGTGCCGCCTCTCCAAGCGTCTCGCCAGGGCCTCGGCGGGCTGGTCGGCCGCACTCGACGCTCGCACGGCCGGTGGGAGCCTCAGCTCCCGACGATCCCGGCAAGCCCCGAGACGCCCGTCGTGTCGCTCACCTCGTAGCGGTGCAGGAGGAGCGGCTGGGCGGCCGACTGCATCACTCCCCCCTGAGTCGTGAGCGCCAGCACGTACCCGGCTTTCTCGGCGAGCGCCACGACGGCTGCGTTCTCGCCCCCGAAGGGATAGGCGAGCCACTGCACCGGATGCCCGAGGTGCTGCTCGAGCGCCTGCCGGGAGTTCCGGAGCTCTCCGTAGGCGTCCGCACTCGACATCAGCCTGAGGTCGCGGTGGGTCACGGTGTGCGACCCGATCGTGAACCCGAACTTCTCGAGCCGCGCAAGCTCGGGCCACGTGAGGAAGCTCGGGTCGGGCCCCGAGACACGCCCGGTGATGATGTACGCGGTCGCGGGCATGTGGAGCCGGTGGAGCACCGCGGCGGCATGCCAGAGGATGTCCCGGTAGCCGTCGTCGAAGGTGATCATCACCGGCTTCGCCGGAAGGGCCCGTCCGTACTCGAGAGCCTCGAATGCCTGCAGCGGTGTGACTGCGTGGTAGCCGTGCGCATGCAGCCACGTCATCTGCGCGGCGAAATCCGCCGGGCTCACGGTCAAGGTCTGGGTGACCGCAGGCTGCGAGGCGAGGATCGGGCCGACGCGGTGATACATCAGCACCGGCAGATCGATCGTTCGGGCCGGCAGCGGTGTCGGCAAATGCAGAGCTCCTGCCGCCGGCGCCGCGAACGCGGCCATCATCGCCACAGACACGCCGGCCCTCCTGAGCGAAACCATCGCCGTAGTCTGGCGGAGAGGGCCGCCGTCGGCGCTACCCTCGATGGGTGCTCGCGTCCCGGTGCGCGCGTCCGGCGGCTGTCATTGCCGGCGTGCTCGTTCTCGTTGCTGCGGGCTGCGGTGGAAAGCAGCAGGCCGCCACGACTACGACGACGACGACGACCGCGGTGGTTCATCACGGCCCGCCGCCGCGGCGAATCCAGGTGACGGTTCTCGACGGCGACACGGGGAAGACGGTGGCCGGTGCGCGGGTGAGTGCTCCGGGAGCGCACGGACACGGCTCCGTGCTCGTCACCCGGATCCGCTCGAAGCCGCTTGTCGTCACCGGCAATGCGCCAGGCTACGGCACCGTCTCGAGCCGCCTCGCCCCCGGGGCCACCCGCCTCACCCTCAGCCTCTACCGCCCGGCCGGACAGTGGCTCCTCTACGGCGTATCCGCCGATCGCAACCAGTACCAGCCGGCGATCCGGCTGCGCCCGCCGTTCCGCGTGGTGTGGGGCCGGAACCTCGGCACGCTCCTCGAGTTTCCCGCGGTCATCGACGACGGCGTCGCCTATCTCTCGAACCTCCACGGGCAGCTGTTCGCGCTCTCGATGAGCGACGGGAAGGTCATCTGGCACGTCGACATGCACACGCGCGAGGAGGACTCGTCTCCGGCGGTCGTGGGCAGCGAGCTCGTCGCCCACGTGAAGGCGGGCCGGGTGCTCGTCCTCGACCGCGCGACCGGGCGGATCCTCTGGAGCCGGGACGTCTCGGGCGAGGTCGAATCCTCGCCGGTCGTGGAGGACGGCATCGACTACCTCGGCGACTGGGCGGGCGATGTCTACGCGCTCGATCTGAAGACGAGGAAGCTGCGCTGGACGTATCACGACGGCTGCAAGATCACCGCCAGCGTCGCGGTCGTCGGCCGGGCTCTCTATCTCGGCGACTACTGCGGGCGCGTGTTCGCGCTCGACCGGGCGAATGGGCGCCTGCTCTGGACGGCCTCCGCCGAGAGCCCTGTGTACGGGACGTCGGCCGTCGCCGACGGCCGCGTGTTCGTGCCGTCGCGCGACGCGGGGGCGCTCTACGCGTTCACGACGAGCGGGCAGTACCTCTGGCATGTCCCGACCGGCGGCCTTGTCTACTCGGCGCCCGCCGTCTGGCACGGCCGCGTCTACTTCGGCTCGTACACGGGGCGTCTGTACTGCGTGTCGGCGAAGACGGGCGCGGTTCTCTGGACGCTCGACACGGGCGGAGAGATCTCCGGGTCGCCGACCGTGATCGACGGCGTCGTCTACGCCGGCACGTTCTCGCACAGGATCGTCGGAGCGGATGCGCGCACCGGGCGGCAGCTCTTCTCGTTCCCCCACGGCGAGTACGTCGCCGTCTCGGGGAACGCGGGCCGTCTGCTGCTCTACGGCTGGGCGGCCGTCTGGGCCGTCGAGCCGCGTTCGTAGAAGACGCCGCGCCCGTCACGCCAGCGGAGCTCGGTGTCGAGCCCGGCCTCCCGCGTGATCGCGGCGAGATACTCGAACGTCTCGCGTCCCTGCTCGTCGTCGCCGTGGGCGACCGGCCGGGCCCGCTCGTCGATCCAGCAGGGGATGAAGCCCGCCGAAGCGACGCCGCCGCCATCGACCGACACGCGGGCGACGATCGTGTGGCGCGCCTCCCGCCGGTACGGGAAGTTGAGGACGGACCGGTCGGGCTCCCCGATCTGCTTGAAGATCGGGGAGCGGCCGGGAATCGGGCGTCGCACGGCTGTCTCGGGGCTCGCAGGGCTCGACTCCGGCGAGTAGGCCACCACGAAATGGTTGATCCCGTGGAAGATCGGGCGGTCGCGGTAGACCTCGACGCCCTTGAGGATGTGCGCGTGGTGGCCGATGACGATGTCCGCGCCGGCGTCGATCGCGGCGCGCGCGAGCGGCCGCTCGTACTGCGCAAGCTCTGCCCGGACGAACGCGACGCCCTTGTGAAACGACACGGCGACGATCTCCGCCTCCGCGGCGAGGGCGCGCACGTCGGCCTGCATCCCCTCGAGCGTCGCGTAGTCCGGCGAGGTGAACTCCGTGGCCGGGGAGCCGGGCGAGGCGCCTTCCACCTCGTAGTGCTGGGAGATGCGCACGTACGCCGCGCCGGCCTTCACGCCGGTCGCCCAGGATTCGCGCGGCCCGACCGCATTGTAGGCGAGCACGCCGACCCGGATGCCGGCGGCCTCGACGATCGCGGGGGCCCGGGCCTCGGTGAGCGTCATGCCTGCACCCGTCGTGGCGATGCCGAGTTTCCGGAGCCCGTCGATCGTGTCCAGCACGCCGAACGGCCCCTGGTCGAAGGTGTGGTTGGAGGCCACGGTTGCGATCTCGAACCCGAGCTCCCGGAGGGCAGCGAGGTTCTCGGGCGGCGCTCCCGGCGCCGGGACCTCGAGCGCGCACACCTGGCCGCGATCCGTGTGCGGCCATTCGACCTGGGCGACGGCGACATCCCCGGTGATCGCCTCGCGGCAACGGGCGAAGTAGGAGACCGGATCCGGCGCGTCGAGGATGAGATCGCCGACGAAGACGAGTTCTGCCATGAGTATCAGGTGAGCTTATAATCGCCGGCCGGTGGAAGTCTCGGCCCGGATCGCGCGCCACGTCGCGGAGACTCGGGCTGACGCGATCCCCGCAGCCGCCCTCGCCGCCGCCGGGCGGTCGCTCCTCGATGCGATCGGCGTGTCGGTGGCGGCGAGCGGTCTCGCTCCCGAGTGCCGCTCGTTCGCGTCGCTCGCGCGAAGCGAGGGGTCGGCGCCGGTCTCCACCATTTTCGGGTTCGGGGAGCGAACGTCGCCGGCCTGGGCTGCGTTCGTGAACGGCGCTCTTGCCCACGCGCTCGACTTCGAAGACGCAGACGACGACTCGCTCTGCCATCCGAACGCGCAGATCGTTCCGGTGCTGGTCGCGCTCGCCGAGTCGGAGGGCGGGGTGAGCGGCCGAGACTTTCTCGCTGCGATGGCGGTGGGCTGCGATCTCACCTGCCGGCTCTCGCGAGCGCTCGGGCCTGCACTCGTCGAACGTGGGTGGTATCCCCCGTCGCTCGTTGCCGGGTTCGGTGCGACTGCGGCGGCGGCGAACCTGCTTCGTCTCGACGAGCGGCGGACGCTCGATGCGTTCTCGCTCGTGCTCGGGCAGCTCGGCAGCCACGGGCCGATCTTCGGCAGCAGCGGCACGCCGATGCGCGGCGTTCGCGACGCGTTTCCCGCCCACGCGGCCCTCGTCTCGGCGCTCCTCGCACGGGACGGCCTCCGCGGATACGACGCGCCGTTCGAGGGAGCCGGCGGGCTGCTCCACGCGTATGCGGGCGGCGACGCCGACCTCGTGGGAGCGCTGGACGATCTCGGGTCTGCATATGCCGGCGAGCGGGTCGGCTTCAAGCCGTGGCCGAGTTGCCGCGCGACGCATCCGTTCGTCGAGGGCGCCCTGGCGCTCAGGGCCGAGCACGGCTTCCGGCCGGATCAGATCGCGGGGGTGCTGCTAATCGGGTCACCGCAGGCGCGCGCTCTCGTCGCCGAGCCGCGCGAGCTCAAGCTCCGGCCGGGCACGGTGGTCGAGGCGAAGTTCAGCGTGTACGTCACGGTGGCGCTCGCGATCGAAGCCGGCGAGCTCAACCTCGGCTCGTTCGTGCCGGAGCGGCTCGGGGCCGACGGAGTACACCGGCTCGCAGAGCGGATTCGCTTCCAGGTCGATCTCGCACTCGGGGTCGCCGGCGGCAGCGTCGAGGTCACGACCACCGACGGACGCGTGCTCGTCTGCGAGGTTCCGGTAGCACTCGGAGCTCCCGGCAACCCGATTTCGGACAGGCAACTTCTCGCCAAGCACCTCGACTGCATGGGACACGCTGCGTTGCCCCTCGACGGTGCGGCCCGCCGCGAGCTCGCCGTTCGGATCCTCTCCCTCGACGCTGAATCCGACGTCGCCTCCGTTCTCGCTCCTCTGGCCGAGAGGCTCCAGGACGGCTGAAACCGTTACGAAGCTGGTACAGACACAGGGTATTCGAGCTCGTAGAATTTGATCTCGAGGGTGGCGGGGATGGCTCCCCACCCTGGGTGGGGGCGCGGCCGTGTGGCGTGGCTGGATCGGACGGGTTGCGCGCCAGACGCCTGTGCTTGTCGGCGTGTTCGTGCCGCGGTCAGCGGGAGCGGAGACGCGCGAGCCCGTCCTTGATCACGATCCGATCGGGTCCGCACGAGGCCTCGAAGCCGAAGAGGCCGCCGCCGAGCTCCCAGACGCGGGTCGTCAGGGTGTCGCCGGGGAAGACCGGGGCCGAGAAGCGAGCCGCGAGCCTCGCCAGCTGCGACTCGTCGACCCCGCCTGCTGCGTCGCACACAGCGCGGGCCGTGAAGGCGAGGGTGCAGAAGCCGTGCAGGATCCGGCCGGGAAGCCCCACGGCGCGGGCGGCCTCGTCGTCCAGATGGATCACGAACCTGTCGCCGGAGGCCTCCGCGTACCGATCCGGCTGATCAGGCGCAACCGGCTGGACGATCTCGTCGAGTGGCTCCGACTCGGCCACCTCGGCGGCGAGCCGGTGGTCGGCTCCAGGCTCGCCCCGGCTCTCGGGGGTGTCGACGCCGCGGAAGAACTCGGTGACCCACTGCTCGTTCACGAGCTCGCCGGCCTCGGTGCTCGTCTGGGTGTGGATCACGAGCGCGGTACCGCTGCCCCGCTGGAGGAGCGCGGTGGGGGTTGCCGTTGAGACGAGCGTCATCCCGGCTTCGATCGGCCGGTGAAGCACCATGTCCTGCCCGAAATGGACGACCCGCTTCCGCGCATCCTCCGTCGCGACCGAGCGGGACGCGGGAGCGATTGCCTCCCAGACCGGCACGATCGCGAACACCGGGGTCGCGGTGCGGCCGTCGGATTCGTTCCCGGTGGCGGCCGCGTAGGCCTGGATCGCCTCGGCCGACACGACGTAGCGAACCTCGGGCCCCGCGACGCCGAGGCGCTCGAGGCTCAGCTGCTCGACCTGGGTGCTCATGAGGTCATCCCGGTCGTCTGCCCGCCGCTGGCGGTGATCACCTGGCCCTGCACGAAGTTCGACCAGGGCGAGCAGAGGAAGAAGATCGGGCCTGCAGCCTCTTCGGCGGTCGCGGGTCGTCCGAGCGGGATGATCTGGGCCGCGAGCTCGCGCATGCGGTCGGGGATGCCGAGCGGCACCTCGACCTCACCTGCCTTGAACGTCTCCTCGCCGGGGCTTCCGGTGAGGCGGGTCTCGACGAAGCCGAAGGCAACGGCGTTCACGTTGATCTTCGACGGGCCCCATTCACGGGCCAGGGTCTTCGTCAACCCGACGAGCCCGGCCTTCGCGGCCGAGTAGTTGGCCTGGCCGACGTTCCCCTGCGTCCCGGAGATCGACGTCACGTTCACGACCTTTCGGAACACCTCGCGTCCCTCGGCGGCCTCCTGCTTCGCAGGCTCGCGCAGATGCGGCGCTGCTGCCTTGAGGATGCGAAAGGGCACCACCGTGTGGATCTCGAGCATCGCCCGGAATTGGTCGTCACCCATCTTGTGTGCGATCCCGTCCCAGCTGTACCCGGCGTTGTTGACGACGATGTCGAGTTGTCCGAACGATTCGACCGTTGCGGCAACGAGCGACTCGCAGACCCCGTCCTCGGTGAGGTTGCCGGCGAAGACCGCGGTCGTCTCGCCGAGCTCCGTGGCTGTCGCGCGCGCGACGTCCTCGTCGAGATCGGCGATCATCACGTGTGCGCCGTGCTCGACGAGCAGCGAGGCCGCTGCGCGTCCGATCCCGCGCGCTGCGCCGGTGACCAGCGCGACTTTGCCGTCGAGCACCCCCATGCGAACCTCCTCGAAGAGCTTGCCTCACACCTGCCGTACCTGAACGGGCGTCAGGCTACCTGATATTCAACCTTCCGGAAGTCCGGCGTGAAGCGCCCGCACGGCTGCGACGAGGCCGCCGTAGAGCGCCTCGCGTTCGCCGGCGTCCAACTCGCGGAGCATGTCCTCTTCCATGCTCCCAACCGCCTCGTCGCAGGCCTCGAGCACCTTGATTCCGGTGGCGGTGAGCTGGGCGGGATAGACGCGGCGGTGGTTCGGATGCTGGTCGCGCTTGATCAGGCCCTTCCCCTCGAGCGCTTCGATCACCTCGCTCATCGACTGGGGGGTCATGTATGAGCGGCGTGCGAGCTGGGCGTTCGAGAGGCCGCCGCGCCGGCCGAGGACACTCAGCGTCGTGTACTGGAGCGTCGTCAGCCCATACGGCCGGACCCTCTCGTTGATCGCGGCCCGAACGGCGCGCTCCAGCCGGGCGATCACGTAGCTGATCCGCGGCTCGACTTCCTCGCGCTGGTCCATGATCACGGGCTCGCTCATCGGAGTCGTCTCAGACGGAGTGGAGTGATCGCTTGACCGGGCAATCTCCGCATAGTGTCAGACAACCTGACATTGTTCGCAAGGCCGTGAATGAGAATCTCGCATGCATCGTCAGCGAGCCTAGCCATGATCCGGCCGAAACGGCGCTGATCCACGCCGGTGCACCGAGCTCGTATGCCGAGCTGCGCTCGAAGGCAGGCGCGGCTGCTTCACGGCTCGAAGCGGCAGGCGTGCGCCCAGGCGACCGCGTTGCGATCGTCCTCCCGAACGCGCCTTCGTTCGCTGCGGCGTACTTCGGGGCGCTCTGGGTCGGGGCGGTCGCGGTTCCGATCAACGGACTGCTGCGCGGGCGCGAGATCGACGAGCGGCTCGCGGCTGTGTCGGCCTCGGCGCTCGTCCTCGATCACGAGCGAGTCGGCGAGCTCGCGCCGCTGGCCGCCGCGCGTGGGGTACCCACCATCTCGCTGGACGACGCAAATGTGGAGGACGGCGTGCCGGTGGTGCAGCGTGCGGGGAGCGATGCAGCCGTGATCCTCTTCACCTCCGGGACGTCCGGAGCCTCCAAGGGCGCTGTGCTCACGCACGGCAGCATCGCAGCGGCGGCCCGGAACGCAGCAGATGCGCTCGGCTTCGGTCCGGGCGACGTCGTGCTCGGTGCGGCGCCGTTCTCCCACGTCCTCGGACAGTCGACAGGGCTGGTCGCGACGCTGATGTCCGGCGGCGCCGTCGCGATCGTCCCTCGGTTCGAGCCCGCTGCGACGCTCGCGCAGATGGCCGAGACCGGCACGACCGTCCTGCTCGGTGTGCCGACGATGTGTATCGCCCTCTGTGAGGCGGCCCGCGGGGGTCAGACGCTGCCGCCGCTGCGCCTCGCGCACGTCGGCGGGGCTCCGGTACCGATCGAGGTGACGCGGGACTTCGAGGAGGTGTTCGGAGCTGCTGTCTACGAGGGCTACGGCCTGACCGAGATCTCGGGGATCGCGACCACCTACCGGGAGGGCCAGCTGCGCAAGCCTGGATCCGTGGGCCTGCCGCTCGGGGACACCGAGTTGCGGATCGTCTCGCCGGAGGGTCTCCCGGTCGCCGGGGGCGAGGTCGGCGAGGTTCAGTTTCGGGGCGCGAGCGTGATTCCCGGCTACTGGCGCGGAGCTGGAAACGCTCCCGCGACGGTGTCGGCCGACGGCTGGCTTCCGACCGGGGATCTTGGCTACGTGGACGGTGACGGCTACCTGTTCCTCGTCGACCGGCTCAAGGAGATGATCATCCGCAACGGCTACAACGTCTATCCGCGCGAGGTCGAGGAGGTGCTCTACGGCCACCCGGACGTCCACGAAGCGGCGGTGATCGGGGTGCCCGATCCGAAGCTCGGCGAGGAAGTCGTCGCGCTCGTCCGTCCGAGGCCGGGGGCCGGCTGCGACCCGGACGCGGTTCGCGAATGGGCGCGCGAACGGCTGGCCGCGTACAAATACCCGCGGCACGTCGTCGTCGTCGATGCACTTCCCATGGGGCCGACCGGCAAGGTGCTGAAACGGGAGATCGATCGCGAGGCCCTGGCCCGCGAGCTCAGCCTCACCTGATCCGACACCCGCCGAGGCCGCCCTTCGCGCCGTTCAGCGACCACCGTCTCCGACAGCCTGTCTCTCCGGCCCTGTCCGGTTCGGCCTCGCAGCCCGCACCCCACCCAGGGTGGGGAAGCCGTCCCGCCACCCTCGAGATCAATTCTACGGGCTGCCAAGCGCCGTGTCTGTACCAACTTCGTACCGGTTCTCGGAGAGAATGGCCTGCCCGAGGACGGGACTCGGGGTCGATGCCTTGCTCAGTACTGCATGCCGTCCGAATCCGGCGGGCCGAGCCTCGGGCCATACGGGGCCGAGTCGAGCCACCGGCCCGCGTCCTCGTCTGCCGGTGCGGCGGCCGCAGCAGTTCTGCGCCTCTCGAGGACGGCCTCCTCGGTCGGGGCGAGATGGGCGAGGGCCTCGTTCGAGGCCGACCGATTCCGTTCGGCAGCGGTGCGCCGGGACTCGGCGAAGTGGTCGACCGCAGCGTGCGCCTCCCCTGCGGTCGGCGCATCGAGAGCGGCTCGGATCGCGCCTGCCGCGACGACCGCATCGGGAATGCCCGAGTTCAGCCCACGCGCGCCGAACGGTGCGAACAGATGCGCCGCCTCGCCGACGAGGAGCACGCGGCGGCTCGGGTCGACGAACTCCCGGGCCAGAACCTGCATGAACACGTAGGTCGAAACCCACGTGACGCGCTCGGCGTACTTCGCGTCGATCACGAGCGGCAGCCAGTCCTTGACGCCCTCCCCGCCGAACGCATCGGAGTCGTCATCGGGGCGGCACTGGAGGTCGATCCGCCAGTGCCCCGCAAACGGGACGAAGAGCACGTTACGGCCGTCGACGGCCGGATGCTCGTAGTGGAAGATCCGCTCGGGCGGCAAGGGCGCGCCGGGATCCTCGGCGGCATCGACGATCACGAACGCGTTCTGCGTCCTCGGGCCCTCGAGCGGGATCTCGAGCGAGGAGCGGACGTTCGAACGTGCTCCGTCTGCCCCGATCGCGAAGTCGGCGTCGAATCGCGACCCGCTTTCGGTGACGACCGTCACGCCGTCGTCGCGAGCCTCGACCCCGGCGACCGGGCTCTCCCACACGAACTCCACGCCCGAGGCGTGGGCCGCCGCCAGGAGCAACTGCTCGGTGACGACCTGCGGCAGGCTCGTCGCAGCCGGAAGCACGTCGGCGGGCGGCGGCCGATAAGTCTTCGAATACACCTCGCGGCCGCGGTAGAACGTGCGCTTCGTCAGCCAGATCAGTCCGTGATCCGCGAGCTCCCGGCCGAGCCCAGGGCGGAGCGCGTCGAGTAGCCGGATCGAGGCGCCGTGGATGAAGATCGCGCGGCTCCCGGGACGGACACGGTCGGCGGTACCCGCCTCGAGCACCGTGACGGGGATCCCTTCGGCGCGCAACGCAAGCGCGGCCGTCAGGCCGACCGGCCCGGCACCCACGACGATCGTCCGGCCCGTCATCGCGCCACCACCAGCGCATCGAGCGCGACGAGCCCGCCGTCGGTGACGCGAAGCGGGTTGACCTCGACCTCAGCGATGTCGTCGCGCCCGGCGATCAGGTCGCCGAACGCCACGATCGCCTTCGCGAGCTCAGGCAAGTCGACCGCTGGAGCTCCTCGCGCGCCCCGGAACGCCGCGGCGGCCGCCAGCTCGCCGAGCATCGTCTCCGCTTCCGCCGTTTCGAGGGGCGCAAGCCGCACCACCGCGTCGCCGAGCGCCTCGGCAGCTGTCCCGCCTGCCCCGAGCGCGACGAGCGGCCCGAACGCCGGGTCGCGTCGGGCGCCGAGGATCAGCTCGGGCCCGGGTGCCGCCGTCTCCTCGAGCAGATACCTGTGGTCCTCGCGCCCGAGCGCATCGATCGCGGCCAGCCCCGCCTCGAGCTCGGACTCGTCGCGGATCCCGAGCCTGACTCCGCCGACGTCTGACTTGTGCTCGATCTCCGGGTGAAGGATCTTGACGACGAGAGGCGGTCGAAGCCGCCCGAGTGCGGCGAAGGCCTCGTCGTGGCTGCCGCAGACGATCCGGGCAGGTACCGCAAGGCCGGCTTCGGCGACGAGCCGCTTCGCGAGATCCTCGTCCCAGGCTCCCGCGGGCGCGAAGGCCGGCACGTCGCGCGGCGCGCCGCGCCGCCGGACGCCGCGCTCTCTGAGCTGCGTCCCGCACAATCGCCGCCACCGCACGTGCACAGCGTTCGGGAGTGGGGAGCACCGGAACGCGTGCGCCCGCGAGCACGTCACGGGCGGCGGCAAACGCCGGAGGAGTTGCGGTGAGCGCGAGCACGGCGGGCGCGCCGACGCCTCCGAGGAGTGCGACCGGATCGACGGCGTCGGGCTCGTCGAGCAGGTACACCGCGAGCGCATCGATTTCCGGCGCGCCACCGACGGTCTCGAGCACCGCGGCAAACGTCTCACCCGGCCGGCCGGTGTCGACCGGGTTCCGCTGGAAGGTGATCGGCGGCAACAGCTCACCGAGCCGCTCGCGTGAAGGTCCCGTCAGTTCGGGCATGGGGACGCCGAGGCTTCCGAGCTCGTCTGCGAGGAGCAGCCCCGGCCCCGCCTGGCCTGTGACGACCCCGACGCCTGCAACCTCCCGCGCAGGAAGCCGGACGAGTCGAAGCGCCTGCGCCGCGTCGATGAGCTGCGTCATCTCGTCGACCACGACCGCGCCTGCCTGCGCAAGCGCCGCGCGTGTGACGCGCCAGCTTCCGGTCAGGGCCCCGGTGTGGGAGCGCGAGAACGCATCCACGTCGGTGCGGCCCGTCTTGAGCGCGACGACCGGCACGCGGGCGGAGACGCGCTCGACCGCCTCCACGAGGCGGCGCCCGTCGGCCACGCCCTCGATCGCGAGTGCGACGACTTCGACCGACGCATCTTCGGCGAGCGAATCCAGCACGTCTGCAAAGCCCACGTCGGCCGAGTTGCCGAGCCCGACGCCGAGCCGGATCCCGAGCCCCTCCCCGGCCGCGAGGAACGCGAGCGCGTGGTTCACGCCGCCGCTCTGGGCAACGATCGCGAGGCCACCCGCGGGAAGGCCCGCCGCCGTCCGGACGAAGCTCGCGCACAGCTTCTCGGGCGGCGCGAAGAACCCGGACGTGTTCGGCCCGAGAACCCTCAGCCCGGTCTCCGCGGCGATCGACACGAGCTCGGCCTGGAGCGCCTCACCGCCCGGGCCGGCCTCGGCCCAGCCGCCCGAATGGACGATTGCGGCGCCGGCATCGGTCCCCGCGGCCTCTCGCAGGACACCCGGCACAGCCTCCGCCGGCACCGCGACGAGCACGAGGTCGACGGCATCGCTCAGGTCGGACAGCCGCTCGACCCCGGGGCGCCCGGCCACGCTCTCGCCGCGAGGATTGACCGCGATCACCGGCCCGGCAAACGACGCGAGGCTGTGCATCAGGGCGTTGCCGGCCTTGCCGGGCGTCGCGGATGCTCCCACGACGGCCACCGACTTGGGCGCAAACAGGCGCCCGAGCCCGGTGCTCAACGGTGTCCCGGAAGGGCCTGGCCCTGGAGGCTCTGCGCAACCTCGTCCGGATCGATGCTCGCCGGACGTCGAAGCTCGAAGCGGTCGCGCGTCCGCACCCAGTCGTTGCCGGCCATCCGGCCGACGAGGGCCAGCGCGTCCGACAACGGCCGCAGCTCCGCGTCGACGCAGTCGTCGCGAACGTAGATCCGTACGACCCGCGCGACCACGAGAGCGTTCGACGGGAGCTCGTCGCTTCCGAGGTCGACGATCCGGTGGACGCGGCACTCGAACGCCGCGGGTGACTCGGCCACGCGAGGCGGGGCCACGAGCCCGGACGGAGCGCGGGTCACGCCGGAGACGAGCCACTCGTCCACTTCGGGCCCGAACTCCGCGCTCGTCGCGTTCGCGCGCTCGGCCAGGTTCTCGTCGACGGTGGAGATCGTCAGCTCGCCCGTCTCCCTGGCGTTTCGCAGCGTGTCCTTGTCGATCCCGGCGCGGGCACCCGGACCGACCCCGACCGTGGGGAACGGATGGAACGAGAAGGCGTTGAAGAACGAGAACGGCGCCAGGTTCGCCCTGCCGTCCGAGCCGAGCGTCGAGACCCACGCAATCGGGCGCGGAGCGACGAGGCCGTTCATCAGGCCGTTCAGGACGGGGCGCTCGAGCTGCTCCGGCTCGAGGAACATCAGCCGGCGACGAAGGTCGTGCGCAGGGTCCCGAGCCCCTCGAGCGAGACCTCGACCACGTCGCCGGCGACGAGGTACGAGGGCGGATCCATCCCGTGGCCGACACCGCCGGGCGTCCCGGTCGCGATCAGGTCGCCGGGGCTGAGCTCGATCACCTGGGAGATGTCGGCGATGAGCGAGGGGATGTCGAAGACGAGGTCTCCGATCACCGCCTGCTGGCGCACCGCTCCGTTGACGGTCGTTGTGAGCTGCCGGGACTCGAGCTCGTCGAGCTCGTCGAGCGTCACCACCTCGGGCCCGACCGGGGTCGAGGCCTGCCACGACTTGCCGGCGAACCACTGGAGCGAGCGGTACTGAAAATCGCGCATGGTCACGTCGTTCATCAGCGTCACACCCGCCACGTGGTCCATCGCCTCCCCGCGCGGGATCCGCCGGCCGCCGCGCCCGACGACGGCAACGAGCTCACCCTCGTAGTCGACCTTCGCCGACTCGGGCGGGATCACGACGTCGTCGCCAGGGTCGAGCAGCGCCTGCGCGAGCTTCAGGAACAGCGTCGGGCTCGTCGGCAGCTCGCGGCCCATCTCCTCGATGTGGGCGCCGTAGTTGATCCCGACGCAGACGGTCGCGGCCGGGGTGGTCACAGGGCGGACGATCCTCCACTCACCTTCGAGTGGCTCGCGCGCCGTGCCGCTGAAGCCACCCGCGAACAGAGCGCCGAGGTCGCGGTAAGCGCGCCGCCCGCGTCCTCGAGCGCATGCAGCGCCTCGCCTTCCCGGACGGCCGCGACGGTCGCGCCGTCAGGGGCGGCGACCGTTACGAGCCGCATCTGCAGGTGGGCGATAGGATCGTCATGTGACAGAACACTAGACGGCAGTCGAAAGAACTGTCAATAATGCCGGATACGCAATCTGCGATAGGAGACGCCAGGTGAGGTTCGAGGACGTGTGCATTCCGGTGAGCGCCTCGTGGTCGAGCCCGTTCGTGCGGTGGCAGGGGCCGGCGGCGGACATCTCGAGCCTCGACCTCGCGCTCCAGGTGACGCGTGACGCTCTCGCCCGCACGGCGTCGAGTGGCCCGTGACCGACCTCGTCCTCGGAATCACCGTCCCGCAGAAGGAGTCGTTCTACGGCGCCCCGACACTCGCGGCCCGGCTCGGGCTCGGGCACACGAGCGGCCCGATGCTCGCACAGGCGTGCGCGACATCGGTTGCGTGCATCAACTGGGCGGCTGCGAACGGCCGCGGGGCGTGTCTCGTGGTTGCGACCGACCGCACGAGCAACGGTCCGCATCTCGTCTACCCTCGGACCGGCGCGCCCGGGGCAACGCCCGACTCGGAGAACTGGGTGCTCGACAACTTCGGCCACGATCCCGTCACCGGCAAGGCGATGCTCGCGACCGCCGAGCGCGTCGCGGCCGAAGGGAAGATCGAGAAGTCCGAGCTCGATGACCTGGCCGTGCGCCGCTACGAGCAGTACCTCGACGCGCTCGCCGACGAGCGCGCGTTCCAGCGCGGGTGGATGGTCCCGATCGCCGCGGGCTCCAGGCGAAAGCCGGTCGAGATCGCCGAGGATTGGGGGATCCGGCCGATCGTCCGCGAGGAGCTCGCGGCCCTCGCGCCGGTGGAGGATGGAGGCGTCGTCAGCTACGGCACGCAGACCCATCCTGCCGACGGCTCCGCCGGGATGATCGTGGCGAGCCGGGCCTCGCTCGAGGAGACCGGATACGACGGCCCCGTCGCGCGGATCCGCTCGACGGGGTTCGCCCGCGTCGAGCCCGGCGCGATGCCGAAGGCGCCCGTCCCGGCCGCCCGCGCCGCGCTCGCTGACGCCGGCATCGGGATCGGAGACGTCGCCGTGATCAAGACGCACAACCCCTTCGCAGTCAACGACGTGTGGTTCGCGCGTGAGCTCGGGGTCGACGCGAACGAGCTCAATCCCTTCGGCTCGAGCCTCGTCTACGGACACCCTCAGGCACCGACCGGCGCGCGCGGCGTCGTCGAGCTGATGCACGCGCTCCTGCGTCGCGGCGGCGGCGTCGGGCTCTTCACCGGTTGCGCGGCCGGCGACACCGGCGCGGCGCTCGTACTCGAGGTCGACGGATGACCGCCCTCGCCGGCCCTCCGCCCGGCAGCGCGCTCTCGAGCGCGATGCGCCGCCGCAGCGTCGGCCCGCCCGCCGCCCGCTCGGTGCTGATGACCGTCCTCGGCGAGTACGTGATGCCCCGCGAGGGCATCGTGTGGCAGGAGCGGCTGATCGCGGCGCTCGTCACGCTCGGGCACACCGAGCAGACGGCGCGACAGGCGGTTGCCCGCAGCACGCGCGACGGCTGGCTCACGGGTGAGCGCACGGGGCGCCGCACCCGGATGAGCGTCACGCGCGAGACGGCCCACGTGCTCGAGGAGGGCCGCGAGCGGATCTTCGGCTTCGGCCGCGAAACGACGTGGGACGAGCGCTGGCTCGTGGTCGTCCTCCGCATCCCCGAGGAGCGCAGGCGTGTCAGGCACCACGTCCGCACCCGGCTCGCGCGGGCCGGCATGGGCTCGCTCGGAGGCGGCGTGTGGATCGCGCCGCACGCCGACCGCGAGCCGCTCGTCGCCGCCGCGCTTCGAGCCGCCGATGCAGGCGCCGAGGCCGTCTCGTTCATGGCCGGCCTCGGAACACTCGGCCGCGCGGAGGATCTCGTCGACGCCTGGGATCTGGACGGGCTCCGTGAGGAGTACGAGGGCTTCCTCGAACGGTTCGCCGGCGCACGACCGCGCGACGGTGCCGGCACGTTCCGTGCGCAGACCGAGCTCGTCCACGCCTGGCGCCGGATCGCGTTTCTCGATCCGGATCTGCCGGACGAGCTGCTGCCGCGCGACTGGCCGCGGCGCGGTGCCTACGAGTTCTTCCACCGCCGTCATGCCGCCTGGAGCCAGGCGGCGCAGGATCATTTCGACCGGCTCGAGGATGGCGAGCCGCCGAGCACAAGCGACAGGAGGTCAGGATGAGCATCGACGTCAGTAGCGCACACACCGTCGAGGTCGGCTACGACGAGTTCTGCGGCGCGCTCGCCGCCCACGATCTGCAGGCGCTGTGGAGCCTCCAGCGCAAGATCATGCCGGACGTGCCCGCTTCCGAGCACCCTGCCCTGGCTCTGGAAGTGGGACACGGTGCTGCCTCTGGCCAAACGCGCGGGGGAGATCATCACGATCGAGCGCGGCGGCGACCGGCGCGTGCTCGCCCTGGCGAATCCCGGGCTCAACGGCCTCCCGTTCACGAGCACCACGCTCTGGGGCGCGATCCAGTTCCTGGGGCCCGGTGAGAGCGCGCCCGCACACCGTCATACGCCCTCGGCGATCCGCTTCGTGCTGGCGGGCTCGAGTGTCTACACGACGGTCGACGGCGACGCCTGCGAGATGGAGGCCGGTGACCTGATCCTCACCCCGAACTGGAAGTGGCACGACCACAACAACTACGGCGACGAGCCGATGGTGTGGTTCGACGGTCTCGATCTGCCGTTGATGGTCTCGCTCGAGTCGATCTTCTTCGAGAACCATCCCGACCTGACGCAGGAGGTGCGCGGCCACAACCTCTCCGAGCAGCTCTACTCGGGGCCGGGCGTCGCGCCCGCGGGCGGCGATCCCGACCCGCTCAACTCGCCGCTCCTCCGCTACAGCCGTGCGAACACCGTGCGCCAACTAGAGGCACTGCACGCCTCGGAGGGCGGCCACCAGGTGACGGTCGAGTACCTGAACCCGGCCACGGGCGGCCCGGCGATCCGCACCTTCTCGAGCGAGATGACGCGGCTTTACCCGGGCGCGCGCACGCCCACGACGCGGAGCACCGGCAGCTCGGTCTGGGTCGTCTTCAGTGGCTCGGGGCGCACCGTGATCAACGAGACGGCATACGAGTGGGGGCCGGGCGACACGTTCGTCGTTCCTTCCTGGGCCGCCGTCGACCATGAGGCGAACGAGGAGGCCGACCTGTTCGTGATCAGCGATCGGCCGGTGCTCGAGGCCTTCCGGCTCTTCAAGCGGATCGAGGAGCCCGAGCAGCAGTCGATCGGCGAGACCTTCGAGCCGCGATGACCGGCACCGCCGTCAACCGCCCCGTCGAGTGGGACCCCTATGAGCCCGGCACGGCCGCCGATCCCCCGGCGTCGTGGGCCGGCCTGCGCGAGCGCTGCCCGGTCGCCTGGACCGAGCGGATGGGCGGTTTCTGGGCGGTCTCCCGCTACGACGACGTCGTTTCGATCGCCCGCGCGTCGGAGCGGTTCAACAACTCGGGCGGCCCCCAGTTCGGCACCGGGCGCCCGCCGCTCGAGGTCGACCGGCCCGAGCACACCTTCTATCGCCGCGTGCTCCAGCCGTACTTCGGGCGGGAGCGGGTCGCGCAGCTCGAGCCGGCTGTGCGCGGCTTCGTCGCCGAGATGCTCGAGCCGGCCCTTGCGGCCGGAGAGGCCGATCTGGCCGAGTCGCTCAGCTACCCGCTGCCGGCGCGCTCGCTCTGCCTCTGGCTCGGGCTGCCCGACGAGGAGTGGGCAGGGCTGAAGGCGATCTCCGAGGAGCTCTTCGCGGCCGAGGAGGGCCGCGGCAACGACCCGGCCGCGCGGGCGCGCTGCAACGACGCGCTCTACGAGTACTCGCGAGGCCTCGTCCGCGAGCGCATCGAGCGGCCGCGGGATCCCGAGACCGATCTCATCTCGGGCATCTTCGGCGCCACCGACGGCGCGAACGAGGTCACCGAGGCGAGCTGCATCGAGCTGATCCGTCTGCTGCTCACGGCCGGGCACAACTCGACGACCGGGGGGATCGGCAACTCGCTTCTGCGGATCGCGGCCGACCCCGAGATCCAGAAGCGCCTTCGTGCCGAGCCCGAGCTCGTCCCGCTCGCGATCGAGGAGTTCCTCCGCCTCGAGACGCCGGTGCAGGGCATGCCGCGCTGGGCCAACGACGAGCTCGAGCTGCACGGCCGCCGGGTCGAGGCAGGCGAGCAGCTGATGCTGATGTGGGCGGCCGCGAACCGGGATCCCGGGCACTTCTCGGAGCCCGATCGCTGCGTGATCGACCGAAGCCCGAACGAGCACGTCACCTTCGGCCGGGGCATCCATCGCTGCATCGGGATCGACCTCGCTCGCCTCGAGATCCGGATCGCGGTCGAGGAGCTCCTCGACCGAACCTCGTGGTTCGAGCTCGCGGGCGAGCCGATCCGCACCACGTTCATCCGCCAGGGCGTCTCGTACCTGCCGCTTCGCCTGGTGGCGCCGTGAAGATCGCCGTCGACGCCGAGGTGTGCTCGCTGAACGCCGAGTGCACCTACGCCGCACCGGATGTGTTCCGGATCGTGGACGGCGAGCTCGTCTACGACGTCGTCCCGGCGCCCGAGCACGAGGCCGCGGTCCGCGACGCGGTCGATGCCTGCCCGAACCTCGCGATCGCGCTGGAGGAGGACTGATGGCGGTCGACGCGGAGCGGCCCGTGCAGGACTTCGATCCGCTCGAGGCCGAGTCGTTCGCGAGTTTCCACGAGGAGTTCAGCGTGCTCCGCCGGGCATGCCCGGTCGCACGCAGCGATGCCTGGAACGGCTTCTGGGCGCTCCTTCGCTACGACGACGTGCTCGCCGCGGCCGGCGACCCGGCGCTCTTCACGACGAGCGTCCAGAACGTCGTGCCGAGACTCGCCTTCACCGGCCGCCGCCCGCCGCTCCACCTCGACCCGCCCGAGCACACGCCCTACCGGCGCGCGCTCAACCCGTACTTCACCGTGGAGAAGATGACCGCGATCGAGCCTGAGCTACGGCGAATCGTCGCCGATCTGCTGCAGCCGCTCGTCGACAAGGGCGGCGCGGACATCTGCGCCGAGTTCACCCACCGGCTTCCCGGCTACGTCTTCGCCGAGTTCTTCAACCTGACACCCGAGCTCGGGATGGCGATCCGCGAGGCGACGCGCGAGTTCGTGGATGCAGTGCAGAAGTTCGACATGGAGGGCGTCAAGCGCACGAGCGTCGCGCTCTACGACATCGCCCGGGCGATCATCGCGATGCGCGAGGCGGAGCCGCTCGATCCGGCCGACGACCCGGTCTCGGGCCTGCTCGCGGCGCGGGTCGACGGCGAGCCGTTCCCGCCCGAGATGCTCCTAGGGACGATCCGGCAGTTCATCGTCGTCGGCATGGTCGCGCCCTGCGTGTTCATCGGGAGCATGGTCGTGCACCTCGCGGAGCACCCCGAGCTGCAGGCCCGGCTACGGAACGATCCGTCGCTCGTGCCTGCTGCGGTCCAGGAGTACCTCCGCCTGCTCACGCCGTATCGCGGGTTCGCGCGCACCCCCACGCGAGACGTCGAGATCGGCGGTCGCACGATCCGCAAGGACGAACCGGTCGCCCTCGTCTACGCGTCGGCCAACCGCGACGAGTCGGTCTTCTCCGACCCGCACGAGTTCGTGCTCGACCGCCCGAACATCGGGCGCCATCTCGCCTTCGGCGCCGGGCCGCATCGCTGCGCCGGCGCGCCGCTTGCGACGCTGATGCTCGAGGTCACGCTCGAGGAGCTGCTCGCACGAACCTCGGCTATCGAGCTCGACGGCGAGGTGACGATGACCGGCTGGCCCGAGTGGGGGACGTTGAGCGTTCCCACGAGGCTCGCCCCGTGACCCCGGCTGAGGCCGAGACGCGCGAGGACTGGGCGCCGCTCGAGGCATCGGACGGCGAGGCGCTCTTCCCGCTCTACGCCGATCTGCGCGAGGGTTGCCCGGTCGCCCACACCTCTGCCTACGGGGGCTTCTGGACGCTCTCGCGCTACGCGGAGATCGAGGCCGCGGCGCGGGACACCGCCACATTCGAGAGCCGGCAGCCCTTCGTCGAGCGGCCCGGGACGCCGGAGTTCATCCCGCTCTCGACGAACGGAGAGCGGCACACGTACTTCCGGAGACTGCTCGCGCCCTACTTCACGCCGAGCCGGATCAAGGCGCTCGAGCCTCGCGTCCGGGCGCTCGTGGCCGAGCATCTCGCTCCGGTCCTGGCGGCCGGCGAAGGCGATCTGCACGCCGCGCTCGCCCATCCACTCCCGGCGCGCCTGCTCTGCGCGTTCCTGAACGTGCCCGACTCGGAATGGGTCGCGATGAAGGGGCTGAGCGCGGCCGTTCAGGCGGTTGGCGGCTCCGGTCCCGCAGGAGCAGGCCGCCGTCTCTGCCCTGTTCATCGAGAAGGCGGCCGAGCTCGTGGCGGAGCGACGCCGCACGCCGCTCGATCCGGCCGAGGACATGTTCTCGGGTCTCCTCGTAGCGCGGCAGGACGGCGAGCTGCTGGACGACGAGACGATCGCCGCCGTCGGCTGGCAGATGATTGCGGCGGGCCACTCGACGACGACCCGCTCGCTCACGGTTGCGATCCACCGCCTCGCCACGCATCCCGACGAGCAGGCCCGGCTTCGCAAGGACCGATCGCTGATCCCGACCGCGGTCGAGGAGCTCCTTCGCGTCGGCCCTCCGCTGCACCTGCTCGGGCGCACGGCAACGCAAGACGTCGAGGTCGAAGGTGTCGTGATCCAGGCCGGAGACCTCGTCGGCCTGGGCTTCGCCGCCGGAAACCTCGACGAAGCTGCGTTCCCGGACGCGAGCGTCTGCGATCTCGCGCGCAAGCCGAACCGGCACCTGACCTTCGGGATCGGCCCGCACATCTGCATCGGGGCACCGCTCGCCCGGCTCGAGCTCCGGGTCGTGCTCGACGAGCTGCTCGACCGCACGGAATCGTTCTCGCTCGCCGGAGAGCCCGTCGCGTCGGTCGGGTTCAAGTCGGGGTACGAGCTGCTGCCGATCCGGTTCGGCTGATGGCCGCCTCGCCCGCCGACTTCGATCCGCTCGCCGAGGAGTTCGTCGCCGACCCGCACGCGACGTGGGCGCGGCTGCGGGCGGACTGTCCGGTCGCGCGCGGCGCACGCTGGGACTTCTGGGCGCTCACCCGCTACGACGACATCGTCGCCGCGAGCTCCAGGCCTGCGGACTTCTCGAGCGCGCAGGGGATCGTCGTGCCGAAGAACCCCGTCTCGGGCCGCCGCGCCCCGCTGCATTTCGACCCGCCTGAGCATCCGCGCTACCGGCGGCCCCTCAACGCCGTGTTCGCCGCCGAGCGCGTGCCGGCGATGGAGCCACGGATGCGGGAGCTCGCCGGCGAGTTGCTCGAGCCGTTCGTTGCGGCGGGCGGTGGGGAGTTCGTGATGGAGTTCAGCTCACCGTATGCAGGGCTCGTCTTCACGGACATTCTCCATCTCCCACGCGAGTACGCCCGCGAGCTGAATGCGAGTGGCGAGCGGTTCGAGCACGCCCAGGCGCACTTCGACACCGAGACCGCCGAGCGTGAGAATCAGCATCTCTACGCCGAATGCCGGAAGCTCGTGGCGGAGCGGCGCGTGAGCCCGCTCGACCCGGCCGAGGACATCGTCAGCGCACTGCTCGCGGTGGAGATCGACGGCGAGCCGCTCGAGGACGAGTTCGTCGCGGGAAGCCTCCGGCAGTTGCTGATCGCCGCCCACGTCGCCCCGACTGCCCTCCTCGCGAGTGCCGTCGACCACCTGGCGCGTGATCCCGGGCTCCAGCAGCAGTTGAGAAGCGATCCGGGCCTCATTCCTCAGGCGCTCGAGGAGCTGTTGCGCCTCTACGCGCCGAACCAGGGCTTCGCGCGCACCGCGACGCACGACGTCGAGGTTCGCGGCCGCACGATCCGCGCGGGCGAGATGGCGGCGCTCGTCCTGCCCTCTGCCAATCGCGACCCCGAGGTATTCGCGGACCCGGAGCGCTTCGTCCTCGACCGCTCGCCGAACCCGCATCTCGCCTTCGGTCACGGCCCGCACAAGTGCGCCGGGATCGCGGTCGCCCGCACCGAGTTGACGGTCGCGCTCGAGGAGCTACTCGCCCGCACAGCCTCGTTCGAGCGGGCCGGCGAGCCCGTGATGCTCGGCTGGCCCGTGCACGGCCCCGAGACGCTGCCGCTTGCGTGCGTGGCTACGCGCCGGTAGCTCCCATCCGCCGGCCGTCGTTTTCAGGGCTGCCGATTAGGGCCGTGCCAGCAGGTTTCTCGTCGCACTTTCGTTCCCGTACCCGACCCGGCTTTTCGCCTGCTGGATGCGGCAATTCTGCCTTTCTCCTCGTGTCGTTTTCAGGCTATACCTGACCCCGGTCTTCGCGCCTCGTCGTCGCCCGCAAGGCTCACATCGAACCTCTAGCCGACGAGCACGCGCTCGCCGTCCCAGGTGAAGCTCGTCGGGAATCCCGCTGCGGCGGTGATTCTCTCGACATAGGCCGCGACCGCTTCGCCTCCCGACCCCGGTCCCACCGGAACCGGGCGGCCGTGGTCGTCGATCCAGCACGGGACGAAGCCCGCCTCGATGACGCCTTCCGGCCCGACGCGGCAGTCGGCAACCATCGTGTTCCGGCTCTCGGGATGGAAGGGATAGAAGGGCATCTCCGGGTCGGGGGCGAAGCCGAAGAGCTCGCGGCGGCGCTTCGACCACGCGTCGAGCTCGGCTGCGCTCGCACCGCTAGGGGTCAGTGCGTGGGTGACCGCGACGAAGTTGCCGAGGCCGTGGAACACGGGCTTGCCACGGTAGAGCTCGATCCCGCGGAGGATGTGGGCATGGTGGCCGACGACGACGTCGGCGCCGCAGTCGATCGCGGTACGCGCCAGCTCGCGCTCGTAGGCCGGCACGACGACCGGGAGGTGGCCGATGCCCTTGTGGAACGCGACGACGACGACGTCCGCGGCCTCGCGGAGCGCGAGCACGTCGGTGCGCAGCCCCTCGAGGCTCTCGGGCGTGACGAAGGTGTAGATCCGCGGCGGGCCGCCCGGGCCCGCGTAGTCGAGCTCGTAGTGAGTGAGTACGTCGAGCGGTGCGCAGCCGGCCTTGCGGGAGGTGGCACGCGACTCGCGCGGGCCGACGCAGTTGTAGCTCAGCACGCCGATCCGCAGGCCGTCTGCGGCCACGATTGCGGGCGCCCGCGCCTCGTCGATGTTCATCCCGGCCCCGGCCGTGGCGATCCCGAGCCCGCGTAGGCTCCGCGATCGTGTCCTCGATCCCCGCGGGCCCCGAGTCGAAGATGTGGTTGCCGGCGAGCGTCGCGACGTCGACGCCTGCGCGTGCGAGCGCCGAGAGGTGTGCGGGATCGGCCGGCGGCGCCGGGATGTCCACGGAGCTCGGGACGCCGCGGCTCGTATGCGGCACCTCCACGTGCCCGACGACGAGATCCGCCGCACCCAGGAGCTCACGGCTGGGTGCGAAGAAGCTGTCCGGATCGGGCTCGTCGAGGATCAGATCGCCGAGCAGGAGCAATCTCATCTCCGCTTCACGACCCGTGTCTCGATGAACCCGGAGAGAGAGGCCACGAAGGCCGCCTCGTCCCATTCGCGGGCGTCGGCGTTGTTGGCGTCGATCTCGAGCACCGGGATCCCGGCCCGCTCGAGCGCGCGCGTGACGAAGTAGCTGCTCCGAGACTCCGCCGTCACGAGATGAACCACGCCGTCCACGCCGTGCGACTGCGCCTCCTTCACGTACCAGGCGTCGGCCCAGCCGGGCATCCCGATCAGGTCGGTGAACGCGGCGAAGCGCGCCGCGAGCGCCCGCAGCGGCTCGCCGCCGTAGCGGACGTAACCGTCCGCGGCGATCGCGAGGTACATCGACCAGACGAAGACGGCGCCGTAGGCCTCCTGGAAGTGCTGGTAGAAGCCGAGGTTGAACCAGAGGCCGCGCCCGATCCACATCAGGCGCAGTTGCTCGTCCTCGCAGACGGCGGCACCGTCGGCGACGAGCTCCTCGACCTCTTCGTGGAAGGCGCGCGCCGCGTCGCGGGCCCATTCCGTGCCCCGGTGCCACTGCGGGAGCATCACGGCGGGGATGCTGTCGACGATGTCGAGCGGCGCCGGCGAGGTGGCGGCGAGCAGGTCGCGTGTGCGGCGGCTCCACTCCTGCTGCTCGTTTGCGAGCACGAGCACGTCCTCGAGCCGCGCCCGCTCGAATGCACGCCCGGTCTCGGCCTCGAGGAACCCGACGAGGCGCTCGAGCTCGGCCGTCATCAGGTCGAGCCGGGCGGGGCCGACGACCTCTTCCCAGCTCCAAGGGATCCGCTCCCACCACAGGTCGGGCAACTCCGGAACCACCGCCTTCTCGAGCGCGAAGAACGGCACCCCGCGCTCGCGGCGCCAGGCCTGCGCGATCCCGAGATGGGAGTCCGTCCAGATCTGGGTCAGGAACATCGAGATCTCCGGAAGGCCGCCCCACGGCGCCTCTGCCGGGTCGTCCTCGAGCGTCGAGCCGAGCGCGATCGCCGAGTACTGCTCGACCCAGTCGGGGTAGCCGCGTTCCCGCAGCAGCCCGAGATAGCGGGGGCCGCGCTGTTTCGCGGAGCAGATCGACGCCCACCACTGGTTCACGACGTACGGAATCTCCATCGCACGCAGGAGTTCGTGCGGCACGTCCGCATCGGCGAGCACGAGCGGCTCGCCGGCGGCGACGCGCGGTGCGAGGCCTGCGAACCATTCGCGCTGGTAGCGGGAGGCGGCCGCAGACGAGGCGAGCCGTCTGGCGCCGCGTGCGCCCTGGAAGCTCACCGGAGCGCCGCCAGCTCGGCCGGTGCCGGCGCTTGGAGGCCGCGATGGTCGAGCACGACGAGCGGGATCCCCTTCGCCGCGAGCGCCGCCTTCAGCGCGGGAACGCCCCAGGCGAGCGGGTCGTCGCCGGTGCGGATCCACGAGCAGACGACCTCGGCCCCGGCTGCCTCGGCCTCGGCCGCAGTCCACGCGGCGCGCGCATCCGGGTCGTTGCGAAGGGCGAGCGCGGAGCCGGCCTGGTACCGGGCGGCAAGCGCCGCCAAGGGATCGCCCGTCTCCTCGACGAGCCCGTCACCGAGGGCTTCGCCCGAGCCGTGATCCTCGCCGACGACGACCGACCCGTCGGCCTCGAGCGCGTGGTAGACGGCCGTCGAGTCGTGCGCGCTTCCGGCGAGGTAGATCCGGCGCCGGGGCGCGGGTAGAGGCTCTCCGGGAGCTTCGAGAAGAGCCGCGAGAAGAGCGTTGTACGCCTCGGCCGGCAGCACGGTTCCGGCGCCGAGCACGGCGAGTGCGTGGGTACCGGAGAGCCGCGATGGATCCGACCTTCGTAGCTCGGCCAGCTCCGCCAGCAACCGCCTCGTCGAGTTGGCACTCGCGATCGCAGCCCTCAGGCCCGGGTCGTCGAGCGGCTGTCCCGACCACGCTTCGAGAACGCGGGCGAGCTCGCGCAGGCGGCCAACGTCGTAGGAAGCGGTCGTCTCCGTCGGGAGATGCAGCAGATCGACGATCGCGAACCCGGGGAGGGGCGGGGCAGGCTCGTCGCGCGCGAGCACGCGGAGCGAGGTGAAGAGCCGGACCGTCGAGTCGGATTCGTGTGAGACGAGCAGGAAGTCGAGCGGCGTCCGGCGCTCGAGCAGGTCGGCGAGGATCAGCCGCACCGACGGATCGACGCGTGGGCCGAGAATCTCCTCGGCGAGCGGGGAGAGTGCACCCGACCCTTGCAGCCGCACCGGCAACAGACCCGCCGCAGCGACGAGCTCGTGCGGGACGTCGGCGCCGACGCATCCGGCGACGAGCCCGCCCGCCTCCTGCCACCGGCGAATCGCCGTCGCTGGGCTCTCGTACGCTGCGACGAGCGCGTCGAGCGCCGTCATGCCTGCTGCCCGGCGAGGAACTCGAGCACTTCGGCCGTGAACGCTTCCGGCTGCTCGCAGTGGACGAGGTGGCCCGCGTCGGCAATCTCCACGAGCCGGATCATCGCGTTCGCCTCGACCATGCGCTCTGCGTACTCGCGTTTGAAGAGTGGAGATTCGCGGCCGCGAACGACGAGAGTGGGCGACTGGATCGCCTCGACGTAGGGCCAGAGCCCCATGATCAGCGGCTCACCCCCCGCTTCCGACCAGCGGACGCGGCCGGCGATGTCGCTGCGCCAGGTCAGCCGGCCGTCGTCGAGCCGGCGAAAGCGGGAGTCGAGCACCCAGCCGGGCACTCCGCGAGGCAGCGACTTGCCGAGCGCCGCAAGCGCGTGCTCGTCGGACTCGAACACGATCGTCGGGCTCTCGAGCGACGAAGGGCGCGTGTGGTCAGCCGGGCCGCCGTCCTCCATGACGCAGGCGATCACACGCTCCGGGTGCCGTGCCGCATAGACGCACGCCGTGACCGCGCCGAGTGAGTGGCCCACGAGGACGAACCGCCCGAGGGTCAGGTGTGCGATCAGCTCCTCGAGGTCGGAGAGCGTGTCCTCGACGCCGTAGCGCACCTCGGGATCCCAGTCGCTCTCGCCGCAACCGCGGAGATCGGGGACGGTGACGCGATAGCCGGCATCGGCGAAGGCCGGCGCGATCTCGCACCAGTCCTCGGCACTGAGCCCGCCGCCGTGCAGGAGCAGCAGCTCCGGGTTGCCGGGCTCGCCGAGCTGGCGGTAGGAGAGCGCGAGCCCAAGGGAGAGCTCGAGCGCGCCGTGGGTCCTTGTCACCCGGCATCCGCCGGGGAGAACGCGAGCGGTAGCCGGTCGACGCCGAGCCGCGGCCAGGCCGGCCGCGCGACCGGCCCGGACACCGAGAACGAGGAGGTGCGCGTGAGGAGCTCCTCCACGGCGATCCGCACCTCGAGCCGTGCGAGCGGCGCCCCGATGCACTGGTGGATCCCTCGCCCGAACCCGACATGGCGATTCGGGGAGCGCTCCGGATCGAGCTCCGCCGGGCCCGCGTCGAGCGTCGCCGAGCCGAACACGAGCCAGACGTAGTCGCCTGCTGCGATCCGCCGGCCCCCGAGCTCGGTGTCACGGGTTGCGATCCGCCGCATCGCCTGCTGGGGCGCATCGAGCCGGACGACCTCCTCGACGAGCCCGGGCACGAGCTCGGGTCGGGCTCGAAGCCTGCTCTGGAGCGCCTCGTCGCGCGCGAGCCGCAGCACGACGTTGCCGATCGCGCTCGTCGTCGTGTTGTGACCGGCGGAGATGAACATCATCACGATCCCGACGAGCGTCTCGTCGTCGAGCGGCGGCAGCTCGGGATCTCCCCGCACGAGGCGGCTGACGACGTCGTCGCCGGGCTCGCGCCGACGGAGCTCGATCAGCTCGATCATGTACGGGCGGAGCTCCTCGCCGACCGCGATGCGCTCGGGGCTGCCGGGCGGGCTCTGGCCGCCGATCTCGTCGACCCGGAGCGACCAGTCGTTGATCAGGCGCCAGTCGTCGCGGGGAAGGTCGAGCAGCAGGCAGAGCGCGCGCGTCGGAAACGGATGGCTGAACTCAACGGCGAAATCGCCCGTTCCGGCAGCCACGAGCGCGTGGATCATCTCGGCCGCGTCCCGGCGCAGCGGCAAGTCCATCGCGGCGGTGCGCTCGCGGGAGAAGTACGGGTTCAACAACCGCCGGTAGATCCGGTGCTCCGGCGGATCGCACTCGAGCGGCGGCCGCCGCGTCTTGAAGAACGGGACGACGTTCGAGAACGTGTCGGTGGCAAGCGCCGCCTCGACGAGCTCGTCGTGGCCGAGCACGGCCCAGAAGCCGCCCAGTACCTCGTCGACCCGTGCGACCGGGCAGCGGGCGAGAGCCGCCGCGTATGCCGGCCCAGCACCCGGGACCGCGTCGGTGATCAGCCCCTGCCAGGAAGTATTCGGATCCCAGTCGCCCGTCGCCGTCCTCCCTCGCGCGGGAGAGTATCAGGTTACTTGATACTCGGTCAGGCTTCGAGCAGCGCCCGGGTGCGATCGTCGATCGGCGTGGGGCGGCCTGCGGGATCGACGCGCACGATCGTGTGCCCGCCGCCGATCGCGACCTCGCCGTCGTGCACGACCTCCCACGCGAAACGGATCGAGGTTCGCCCGACGGACTCGACGCGAATCGTGATCTCGACCTCGTCGTCGAACACGAGCACGCGCCGGTAATCGGCCTCGACATGGCGACGCGGGTAGTCGCCGCGGCCCTCGCCGAGCAAGCCGAGCTTGCGATAGAGGCCGGTCTCCGCCGTCTCGGCCCAGCGGAACGCCGCCGTGAAGTGGATCCGGCCGCCGGCGTCGGTGTCGATCCAGCCGACGCGCACGCGCTCGCTGTGCACCGCCATGAGGGCAACCCTACTGTTCGGAGGCCTGCGCTAACCTCCCCGCCCATGTCCGACGCGAAGCTGCCTCGCCCGCTCGAAGGCATCACCGTGATCGACCTCACGATCGCGCTCGCCGGCCCGTATGCGACCCAGCTCCTCGGTGCTCTCGGCGCGACGGTGATCAAGGTCGAGAACCCTGCGGGCGGTGATCCGTCCCGAAACAACGCGCCCTACGTCGGCGACACCGGGCTGCACATGGCTCGGGCCGACGAGAGCGACATGTCTGTCTCGATGCTCGAGCGCGGACGGAACAAGCTCAGCACCACCCTGAACCTCAAGCATCCCGAGGCCCGGGGAATCTTCGCCGACCTCGTCCGCAATGCCGATGTCGTGGTCGAGAACTACAGCGCTGGAACGGCCGACCGAAACGGCATCGGCTACGCCTTCGCGTCGGAGATCAACCCGCGGATCGTCTACGTCTCGATCAGCGGTTTCGGCGCCGGTGAGCCGGGAAAGGGCATGGACACCATCTTCCAGGCGTTGAGCGGGCTGATGACGACGCCGGGCCTCGACGGCGACGACCCCGTGAGGAACGCGGTGCCGTTCGGCGATCTCGTCGGCCCGCTCTTCGGTGTGATCGGCACGCTGACGGCGCTCTACCACCGCGAGCGCACGGGGCAGGGCCAGCACGTCGACGTCTCGCTGCTCGGGGCGCTCACCTCGCTGATCGCGACCGAGCCGTGGGACACGATGGAGCGCGCCGGGATTGCGATGCGGACGGGCAACGTTGTGCCGCGGCTCGCCCCGTTCGGCATCTTCGAGACGCGCGACGGCTACGTCGCCCTCTGCGCGCCGACCGAGGCCTTCGCCCGGGGGGTGTTCGCCGCGCTCGGGACGTCGGAGCTGATCGAGGACGAGCGGTTTGCGAATCGCGATCGCCGCGTCGCGAACTCGGCGGCGCTGCACGAGCTGATCGCCGCGTGGGCGGCCGAGCTCACGAGCGCCGAGGCCACGGCCGCGCTCGAAGCGCAGGGCGTGCCGACCGCCGTCGTGCGCGGCACCGCCGCCGCCGTGCGCGATCCGCTTGCGCTTCGGCGCGGCGAGACGATCCCGCTCGCGCATCCCGAGCTCGGCCCCGTCGAGGACATCGTCGGCAGCGGTTTTCCCGTTCGATTCTCCGGGACGCGGGCCGGATACGAGAGCCCGCCGCCGCGCCTCGGCCAGCACAACGAGTTCGTGCTCGAGGGAATGCTCGGCTACACGGCCGAACGGGTCACGGCTCTTCGCGCCTCCGGCGCTATCTAACGCCTGCGTTTTCTCGTCGTAGTCGAAGTCCTCGCAGGAAAGCGGGTCGTGGGACCGAGAGGCAGGAACCCGAAGAATCACGGCATCCATGACCTAGCAGTACGCCAGGATGAGTATCAGGCTACTTGACAATCAACCCCGGCTCGGTTAAAAGCCGGTGTCACCACCCGGTCACACTGGACCGCGGACAACGAACGTTTCGAGGAGGCACGTACATGTCGGCTCTCAAGGTTTCACTCCGGGGCCGCCGGACGCTGACGGCGGTTCTGGGCATTGCGGTCCTGGCCGGCGTTATTGCGGCAACGGCAGTGTCGGCCCGCAAGGCCACACCTGCTCCGTACGTGATCGGTTGGGTCACCGGTTTCACGGGCAGCCAGGCAACGAATGCCGCTTCGGCGACGCAGGGCCTCCAGGCCGCGCTCGCCTACGTCAACAAGAACAACGTGGCGGGCCGGACGATCAAGGTCTACTACGCAGATGACGCAGCGGATCCGGTCACGGCCGGCAACGTCTGCAACCGGCTCGTCAACTCGAACCATGTGAGCGCGATCATCGGCTTCGAGTCAACACCCTCGACGGCGGCCTGCAACACGTATCTGACGAACAACAACCTGCCGTACATCCTCGCGCAGACCTCGACCTCCGGGTCGCTGTGCCTGTCGAACTACTTCTCGCTCGCGAACGTCGGCAACCAGCAGGTGAACCCGCTCATGACCTACCTGACGAAGCACGCCGGGACGAAGAAGATCTACATCGTCGCCAGCGACTTCTCTTCGGGGCATGTCGGCGCGGCCGAGGTCACCCAGCAGGCGGCGGCCGACGGGGCCACGGTCGTCGGAACGTCGTACGAGCCGCTCGGGACGACCGACTTCTCGAGCGACATCTCGAAGATCGCCTCGGCGCAGCCGGACACCGTGATCGACATCCTCGTCGGCAGCGACGAGACGGCGTTCTACAAGCAGTTCAAGACCGACCCGCGCTCGAAGGGGATCCAGACCGCAAGCTTCCTGATGGACGACGGGATCGCGGCGTCGATCGGCGGCTCGCTCCTGAACGGCACGATCGTCTCGACGGGGTACTTCAAGGACAACACGGGCAAGGGCAATCAGCAGTTCCTCGCAGCGATGAACAAGAAGTACGGCGACAAGGCCGAGGTCTCGGGTGCCGCCGCTGCTGCCTGGGACGGGGTCTTCATCCTCGCCCACGCCCTGAAGACCGCGAAGTCGACGAGCGGGCCGGACGTGATCACGGCGCTGATGACGGCGAAGACGTCAGGGCCTCGCGGTGACCTGGCGTTCAAGAACCGCCACTACGTGAGCATGACGACGTACCTCGTCAACGAGCAGAAGGACGGTACCGCGAAGCTGGTCGGGAAGTCCCAGCGGATCACCCCGGTCCCTGCCAACCCAACCTGCTGACGCTGATTCGAGCCACCTAGAAGAGACATAAGGTAGAGGCCCGTGAGTCTGACGCTGGACCTTCTCGTCGCGATCTCGACGCTGGTACTCGTCGTCACGGGCCTCTTCCTGATCTTCGGGCTGCTGAACGTCGTCAACCTGGCGAACGCCGGCCTGATGGCGGTGGGCGTCTACGCGGAGGTCAGCTTCCGTGGGCACGGGGTCGGCTTCTGGCCGAGCCTCGTTCTCGCCGCACTCGTCACCGGCGTCGTCGGGGCGGTGATCGAGCTGATCGTGATCCGGCGGCTCTACGCCCGGCCGCTCGACACGATCCTCGCCACCTGGGGCGTCTCGCTCGTGCTCGTGCAGGGGATCACGGAGATCTACGGGCCGGGCCAGCGCTTCCTCAACCTGCCGACGATCAATGCCACCGACGTGTTCGGGACGCCGTATTCCAACTACCGCCTGATCCTGATCGCCTTCGGGGCCGGGCTGATCGCAGCGCTCGCGGTGATCGTCCGCTTCACGAGCCTCGGTCTCACGATCCGCGCCGTGATGGCCAACGAGGCGCTCGCGCGCGCGGACGGGATCAACACCGTACGCGTCCGGCAGCTGACGTTCATCACCGGCGCGGCACTCGCCGGCCTCGCGGGCGCCGTCCTCGGCCCGATCGAGGGCGTCGACCCGAACTTCGGCCAGACGCTGATCGCCACGGGCTTCCTCGCCGTCCTGCTCTCGGGCCGAACGCTCGTCGGCCTCGTCCTGTCATGCGTCCTGCTCGCAGGAACGATGACGCTCTTCTCCCGGTACGAGAACGCAATCTGGTCGAACGTGGTCGTGATCGGGGTCGCCGTCGTCGTCCTGCGCTTCCGCCCACAAGGGCTCGCGCTGCGGCGATCGTGATCAGGAGCCGCGCCGCCGTCTGGGCGGTGGGGAGCGTCGGGGTCGTCGTGATCGTCGCGGCGATGCCGCACCTCCTCGACACGTACTACCTGAGCCTGCTCGCCGAGTCCCTGCTGTTCGGGATCGTGGCGCTCAGCCTCGATCTCGTCTGGGGCTACACCGGGATGCCCGACCTCGGGCACGCACTGTGGTTCGGCCTCGGAGCGCTCGCGGTCGGGATGATGACGACGACCGTCGATCCCTCCGGGCTCGTGCTCGGTACGCACGGCGGGCTCGGCCGCCACGTGGCGGGGATCGGGATCGGGATGGCGATCGCCGGGGCGGTGGCGCTCGTCGTCGGGCTGCTCTCGTTCTCCCAGGGCGAGTCCGACCCGTTCTATATCGCGATCGTGACCCTGGCCCTCACGGTGATCGCATCGACGGTGTACAGCCAGGAGACGCCGTACACCGGCGGTGACAGCGGTCTCTTCGGTTTCGCCTCGCACCGCTTCTCGGGGACGACCTGGTACTACATCTGCGCCGCGCTGCTCGCCGTCGTGACTGCGGGGGCGCTCGTGCTCGTGCGTAGCGACTTCGGTCTCGTGATGAAGTCGATCCGCGACAACGAACGGCGAGTCCGCTTCTTCGGGACGAACGTCGAGCTCGTGAAGATCGCGGTGTTCGTGCTCGGTGCCGTGCTCGCCGCGGGCGCCGGGGGCGTGTACGCGACGATCGTCGGGTTCGTCTCCGCGCCGCTCTTCGGGTTCCTGTTCTCGACTCAGATCCTGATCTGGGTCGCCGTCGGCGGGCGAGGCACGATCCTCGGGCCGGTCATCGGTGCGATCGGGCTCAGCTTCGTCACGAACAAGCTGAGCGCGTCCTACCCGACCGAGTGGTCGCTGTTCCTCGGTCTCCTCTTCGTCGCGGTGGTCGTGTTCGTACCGGACGGCGTGCTTCCGCCGGCGGTTCGCCAGGTCCGGCGCGTGCTCCTGCGCCGGTGGCCTGCGAAGGCGTCGCGGGAGCTCGTTCCGGCGCCGCGGGCGCGGCCGCCGCTGCGTGAGCGCGGCGAGCCGATCACGGTTGTCTCGGAGGTGCAGTTCGCCTACGGCGCGCTCGAGGTATTGCGCGGGGTCGACTTCGAGATCAAGGCCGGCGAGCTCCTCTGCATCGTCGGGCCGAACGGTGCGGGCAAGTCGACGCTGCTGAACGTGCTGACCGACGGCAAGCTCTCTGCCCAGGGCGACATCTCGTACTTCATGCATGCGGGGGAGCTCGTGCGGAAGGGGCAGCCGATCCACCGGATCGCCCGGGCCGGCGTCGCGCGGAAGTTCCAGATCCCGCATCTCTTCGACAGCCTTACCGTCGCCGAGACCTTGCTCCTTGCGTCCCGGAAGGGACGCATCCCCTCGCTCTGGCGCCGCTCGAAGCAGGTCGCGGTGCCGCAGTCGGTGCTCGATATCGTCGGGGCGACCGGCCTCGACGGGCGCGAGGACGTGCCCTCTCCCGCGCTCGCGCACGGGCTCAAGCAGGGCCTGGAGCTGGCCGCCGCGGCCTCGGTCCGTCCCGAGCTGCTGCTCCTCGACGAGCCGACTGCTGGGCTCACGAGCAACGAGCGAGGCGTGATCGGCAACGTGTTCCGCCGGCTCGTCGACGCCGGGATGACGATCGTGCTGATCGAGCACGACCTGGACTTCGTCGCCCGGGTCGCGGATCGCGTGATCGTGCTGCACGGCGGCAAGGTCGTCGAGTCGGGGACGCCGGCCGAGGTCTCTGCCTCGGCGGTCGTCCGCGAGGCCTACGTCGGGACGGTGGCGGCTACGTGAAGGTCGAGGTCGCAGGGCTCCGCGCCGGCTACGGCTCGGCGGTGATCCTTGAGGAGATCGGGTTCTCCGTTCCCGAGCACAGCGCACTCGCGATCGTCGGCCGCAACGGGATGGGCAAGTCCACGCTCCTGAAGGCGGTGATGGGCTACCTGAAGCCGTCGCGCGGGACGGTGTCGCTGGGGGAGCGCGACGTCACGGGTTGGCCGACCTACCGGATCTCGCGGATGGGGGTCGCCTACGCCGCGCAGGAGAAGTCGCTCTTCGGCGAGCTCTCGATCGAGGAGAACCTCACCGTCGGAAAGGGCAAGCGCTGCAGCGCCGAGCTTCGCGAGGAGGTGTTCTCCTACTTCCCCGTGCTCGGCAAGCGCCTGCGGCAGCGGGCCGGGACCTTGAGCGGCGGCGAGCAGAAGATGCTGACCCTCGCGAAGGCGCTCGTCGGCTCGCCCGATCTGCTCGTGCTCGACGAGATCTCCGACGGTCTCGGGCCGGCAGTCGTCTCGACGGTCGGCTCCGCGCTGAAGAGCCTTCGCGAGCGGCACGGCTGCACGATCCTGATGGTCGAGCAGAATCTCGATCTGAGCCTCGAGGTGGCCGACACCGTGGCGGTGCTGAAGCTCGGGAGCCTCATCTTCGAGAAGCCCTCGGCCGAGGCCGGGCTCCGCGACGAGCTCGTCACCCAGCTCGCTCCCTAGCCCCTGAGCCGAAGAAGACCGCTCGCGCGGCCTTCCCGGGTTCCGCCTCTCCAGGAAGCGGAGCGGTGAATCTACCGCAGCCCGAGCAGCCGGATCGCGTTCTCCTTCAGGATCAGCGGCCTGACCTCGTCCCTGATCGGGAGCTCGGCGAAATCGGCGAGCCAGCGGTCGGGGGTGAGCACCGGGAAGTCGGAGCCGAACAGCACCTTCTCGCGCAGCAGGCTGTTGGCATAGCGCACGAGGACCTCCGGGAAGTACTTCGGCGACCAGCCGGAGAGATCGATGTAGACGTTCGGCTTGTGGAGCGCGACCGAGATCGCCTCGTCCTGCCACGGGAACGACGGATGGGCGAGCACGATCTTCAGGTCGGGGAAGTCGACGGCGACGTCGTCGACCACCATCGGGTTCGAGTACTTGAGCCGCAGGCCTCCGCCCCCGCGGACCCCGGCGCCGATGCCGCTGTGACCCGTATGGAAGAGAGCGGGCAGCCCGGCGGCCTCGATCACCTCGTAGAGCGGGTAGGCGGCCGGGTCGTTCGGGAAGAAGCCCTGGGAGTTCGGGTGGAACTTGAAGCCGCGGACTCCGTGGTCGGCGATCAGCCGTCTGGCGGCCCGGACGCCGTCGGCGCCGCGTGCCGGGTCGATCGAGGCGAACGGGATCAGCACGTCCGGGTTGGCTGCCGCTACCTCGGCTATCTCCTCGTTGGGGATCGGCGGGATGCCCGTGACCGACTCACTGTCGACGCCGAAGATCACCGCGGCGAGGTTGCGCTCCCGGTAGTACAAGGCGACGTCTTCGGCCGTCGGCAGGCGGTCGCTCGAGAAATACCTCGCGGCGCCGGCGCGCAGCTCGGGCGTGAGCGGATCGAGCCCGGTGCGCGAGACCTCCGCGTGGGTGTGCACGTCGATCGCGACTACGCCGTCGAGGTCGATCCCGGACACACGCGGATCCTATCGACCCGAGAATCAGGTAGCCTGCGACTTCGTCGCCGTGGCCCAGCGAACGACACCTCCGTTTCGCGCCGATCACGTCGGCAGTCTGCTCCGGCCGCCGGACCTGCTCGAGGCGCGGGCCGAGCACGCGGCGGGCCGGCTCGACACCCCGGGTCTCCGCGCCGCCGAGGACGACGCGATCCGTGCGGTCGTGGCGCTCCAGCGCGAGGCCGGTCTGCGCTCGGCGACCGACGGCGAGTTCCGCCGCGCGTCGTGGCACATGGACTTCATCTATGCGCTCGACGGGATCAGCAAGGCACCGGGCGAGCTGAAGGTCGAGTTCCGCAACGAGGACGGGACGATCGAGTTCACCCCGGCGGCGATGCACGTCGAAGGGCGGATCCGCCTCGGGGGGACGATCTTCGGCGACGACTTCGCCTTCCTGCGCGAGACGGCCGACGGGGTCACGCCGAAGCTGACGATCCCGTCGCCGAGCATGGTCCACTACCGTGGCGGCCGCACCTCGATCGATAGCGCGGTCTACCCGGAGCTCGACGGCTTCTGGGCGGATCTGACCGCCGCCTATGCCGACGAGGTGCGGCGTCTCGGCGAGCTCGGCTGCCGCTACCTCCAGCTCGACGACACGAGCCTTGCCTACCTGAATGATCCGTCGCAGCGTGAGTACGTGGCCTCGATCGGCGGCGATCCCGACCGCCAGCATCTCGAGTACATCCGCCACATGAACGAGGCGCTCACCGGACGGCCGGTGGGGATGGCGGTGACGACGCACATGTGTCGCGGCAACTTCCGCTCCTCCTGGGTCGCGGAGGGCGACTACGAGTTCGTCGCCGAGGCGCTCTTCAACGAGCTCGAGGTCGACGGGTTCTTCATGGAATGGGACGACGAGCGCTCGGGCGGCTTCGCTCCGCTCCGTTTCGTCCCGCCGGGCAAGCAGGTCGTACTCGGTCTCGTGACGACCAAGCGCGGCGAGCTCGAGCGCAAGGACGACCTGAAGCGCCGGATCGAGGAGGCGGCGCAGTTCGTCTCTCTCGAGCAGCTCTGCCTGTCGCCCCAGTGCGGCTTCTCCTCGACGGTCGAGGGCAACGCGCTCACAATCGAGGAGGAGCTCGCAAAGCTCCGGCTCGTCGTCGAGACCGCGGCCGAAGTCTGGGGCTGATCGGCGAACGCAGCAAGGCGCGAGCGGTGCCTCGCTCCGGGTTTCGGTTAGGTTGGGGCCGATGATCGGGAAGCCGGGATCGGCCGTGACGCGGATCAGCCAGGCCTATCCGGACCGGGTCGAGGTGCGTGGGCGCGAGCTCACGGAGCTGATGGGCCGCTTGAGCTTCACGCAGTATTTCCATCTGCTCCTGACCGGGCACGAGCCGACCGAGGGGCAGGCGTACTTCCTCGACGTGCTGCTCGTCGCGATCGCCGAGCACGGGATGATGCCGACGAACGTCGCCGCGCGGATGACCCTGGCGGCGGATCCCGAGTCGTTGCAGGGCGCGGTCGCCGCCGGGATCCTCGGCGCCGGCCCCGTGCTGCTGGGGACGGCGGAGCCGTGCGCGCGCATGCTCGCCGAGGGGCAGGCCCAGGTCTTCGCGGGCGGCGATCCGCAGGCAGTCGCCGACGAGATCGCGCTCGCCGCGCATGCGGCCGGCGCCAGGCTGCCCGGATTTGGGCATCCCGTGCACAGGCCGCTCGATCCCCGCGCCGAGCGGATCCTCGAGCTTGCCGACCAGAAGCAGGTGAGCGGCCCGCACGTCGCGCTCGCCCGCGCCCTTCGCGAGAGCGTCGCCGAGGTCTGGGGGAAACCGCTGACGATGAACGTCTCGCTCCCGATCGCGGCCGTGATGCTCGACCTCGGCTTCCCGGCGTCTGCCGTGAAGTCCGTGCCGATCCTCGCGCGCACCGCCGGCCTGCTCGCCCATCTCGCCGAGGAGCGCGAGCACCCACTTGGGTTCCTGATGGCCGGCGCCGCCGAGGACGCGGTCGAGTACGAGGCCTGATGCTCGAGCCCGAGGTCGAGACCCGATCGTGGGAGGCGCAGCTCGCGCTGGACGGCGCGAGCTACCGCGACCAGCTCGCCTACCTCTACGAGCGCTCCGCCTTCTACCGCGACAAGCTCACGCGTGCCGGGCTCGACTCGACCGAAGCGGCCGGCGGCCTCGACCGGATCGCCGAGCTCCCGTTCACGGAGAAGCGCGAGCTCCGCGAGACCGTCACGCCGGAGAACCCGATCGGTGCTCATCTCTGCGCAGAGCCCGCGGAGATCGTCCGCGTCTACTCGACGAGCGGCACCACGGGCGCGCCGAGCTTCATCCCGCTCACCGCCGGCGACCTCGACAACTGGGTCGTCGGCTCCGCCCGCAGCTACGCAGCCTCCGGGATCGAACCCGGGGAGCGGATCGTCTCGACCTACAACGCTGGACCGTTCGTCGCCGGCGCTGCGCTTCAGTCGTTCGACCGGATCGGGCTCTGCCACATCCCGATCGGTACCGGCAACACCGAGCGACTCGTCACCGCGATCGAGCTGCTGAAGCCCGACGCCGCGGTGCTGACCCCGTCCTATGCGGCCTACCTCGTCGAATGGGCGGCCGAACGTGGGCGGGACCTGCGCGGGTCGAGTGTGAAGCGCGTACTCGTGGCGGGTGAGCCCGGAGGCGGCGAACCGGCCTTCAGGGCCAGGCTCGAGGCCGGCTGGGGTGCGAGGGTGACCGAGGCGATGGGGATCGGCGACATCGGGATCTCGCTCTGGGGCGAGTGCGAGGCCCGGGACGGGATGCACCTCGGCGCCCGTGGCTTCGTCCACCCCGAGCTGATCGATCCCGAAACGGGCGCCACGCGGCCGCTTGAAGACGGTGCAACCGGCGAGCTCGTGCTCACCCACCTCCGACACCGCGCCGCCCCGCTCCTGCGCTTCCGCACCCGCGACCACGTCGAGGTGCGCATGAGTCCGTGCTCCTGCGGCCGCACGGGCCCCCGGATCCGCTGCATCGGCCGTACCGACGACATGCTGATCGTCCGCGGCGTGAACGTCTTCCCGTCGGCAATCCGCGAGATCGTCGGCGCCTTCGCGCCCGCGGTCAGCGGCAACATCCTCGTGAAGCCGGCCGCCGAGGGCGTGAAGCAGGAGCCTCCACTCCCGGTCGTGGTCGAGTTGGCCGGGGAGGCCGCCATCGACGCGGACCTCGCCGAGACGATCCGCGAACGGCTCAGGAGCACCCTCGTCGTTCAGACCCGGGTCGAGCTCGTGCCCTTCGGCAGCCTCGCCCGCAGCGAGTACAAATCGCACCTGGTGCAGCGTTGAGATGGTCGATGCCACGATCTCGCGTGTCCGGCTGCACGATCTGGACGGCCTGGGCCGCTCCGGCCTCGCGGGCAGCCGATAAACCTGGCTCCCCGTGAGGCCTGCGCTTCACCGCGGCGGCACCTCACCGGTACGTCATGTACCGGAGAGGCACCGCCGCGGCGCCCCAGGCAGCCCAGCTCGCGCCCCGAAGCAGACGACCTCGTGGCATCAACCATCTAGGATCCCTGCGTGCGCAAGGTCCAGTCCCAGGGCGTGCACCACATCACCCTCGTCGGCGCCGATCGCCGGACCTCGATCGACTTCTGGGAAGGGCTGCTCGGGATGCCGTTCGTCTTCGAGCAGCCGAACCTCGACAACCCGTCGGAGAGCCATCTCTACTTCGACCCGGGCGACGGCCGGCTGATCACGATCTTCACGAACGAGGATCGCGTTCCCGATCCGACCCGCACCGCGACCGATCCCGGCTGCGTCCATCACCTCGCGCTCTCGGTCTCCCACGCCACCTTCGCGCATGCCGTCGAGCGGCTCGCGGAGCGCGGGATCACCCCGGCGGTCAGGGACCGCGGCTTCATGGACTCGATCTATTTCGAGGATCCGCTCGGGCTGACGATCGAGCTCGCGTCGTATCGCTTCGAGCCACCGCACGGGTTCACCCACGCCGAGGTGCTGCTCGAGGCGCACAAGCTCAGAGAAGCCGCCGGGGACTACAACATCGACGAAGGACACCTCGCCGACGCGATCGAGGCGCTCGTCGAGCGGTCGCGCGAGTCGCTCTCCGACGACCGCTCCCCGAAGAATCCGTACCGGCAGACCACCCCCAAGTAGGAGGATCCCGTGGCAGACAACACCCTGAGCATCCTGAAGCCGAGCGTCAACAACCTGAGCGCCCGCATCTTCGTCCGGGCCGCCGGGCTCGACTTCGAGGAGATCGACGTCTGGGGCCAGCAGCAGAGCCCCGAGTTCATCTCGAAGGACCCGTCGATGCTCACCCCGCTGCTCGAATGCGACGGCCTACCGCGCGGCGCGCTCTGGGAGAGCTGCGCGATCATGCAGTACCTCTGCAACAAGCACGGCCTCGATCAGTTCTACCCCACCGATCCCGGTGAGCGCGCGATGGTCGACAGCGCGATGGCCTACCACCTCGCGACGCTCTACCCGCTCGTCGCGCGGGCCACCTATCCGACCCTCTCGTTCGGCCAGTACGCCGGCGAGGTCGGCACCTCGCCGGAGGCGACCGACGAGATGAAGGCGAAGGCCCAGGCCGACGCCCAGGCCGCGCTCGCCGGCCCGCTCGAGGTCTTCAACACGTTCTTCCTTGCGGGCAAGCCGTTCATCGGCGGGGACTCGCCGTCGATCGCCGACATCCGTTTGGCCGCGACGCTCGAGTTCCTGCACTCCGTCGACTACGAGTTCCCGCAGTGGGCGGCGGACTTCTTGACCCGGATGGAGTCGACCCTCGGCGACGCGTACTCGGAGCCGGCCGCCGACGTCCGCGGCTACGTCCAGTACGTGAAGTCGCCCGAGGCGGCCGCCTCCTAGAAGGACCAGAACACCGGCACGAGGAAGATCGCGACCGCGCCGAAGAGCGCGAGCAGCGGCAGCCCGAGCTTCCAGTAGTCGCCGAAGCGATAGCCGGCGGGCCCCATCACCATGAGGTTCGCCGGTGTCGCGACGGGCGTCAGGAACGACGCGGCGGCCGAGACGCACACGCACATCAGCACAGGCTTCGGCGACACCCCGACGTCGTGGGCGGCCGAGAGCGAGATCGGGATCACGATCAGCGCCGTCGCCATGTTGCTGATCAGCTGGCCGAGCACGGCCGTCAGCACGAAGAGGCCGGCAAGGAGCGCGTAGCCCCCGTGGCCGCCGACGATCTTCACGAGCTCGTTCGCCAGCTTCTCGGCGGCGCCGGATTCGGTCATCGCGGTCGAGAGCGAGATCATCCCGCCGACGAGGATCACGGTCGTCCAGGAGATCCCACGGTAGGCCTGGTCGATCGTCAGCACCCGGAGAAGCACCAGCGCCCCTGCTGCGAGCAGCCCGGCGACCGCCGGCGGCACGGCGCCCGTGGCGAGCAGCACGACCATCGCCGCGAGGACGGCGATCGACTCCCAGGCGCCGAGCCCGAGCGGCACCGTCTGTCGCCGCACCGCCTCGGGTGAGTCGACGACGAGCACGGAGGGATCGTCGAGATGGTGCTCGAGAGCGCCCCACGAGCCCTGGAGCAGCAGTGAGTCCCCCACAGCGAGCACCGTCTCGCCGGGTTCGATGTCCTCGCCAAGGCGCTGTACCGCGAGCACGACGAGGTCGCCGCTGTCTGTGATCATCCCCGGATAGGCGTGCTCGCCGATCAGCTCCGAGCGCGGCGGGATCACGATCTCGGCCACACCCGAGCGCTTCGTCATCAGCGAGTCGGGTTCGTCGTCGAGCGAGTAGGTCTCGACGAGCGTCCGGGCGTGCTCACTGAAGTTCCGCGAGCTCGCGCGAGGCTGACGGTCCGGCAGCAGTCGTTCGCCGAAGAGCAGGATGATCGCGATCGTCCCGACGAGCAGCGGCACGCCCACGAGCGCGAACGAGAAGAACCCGAATGCGCCGACGCCCGCGTCCTTCGCGGACTCCGAGATGATCACGTTGACCGGAGTGCCGGTGAGTGCGAGCAGCGAGCCGGCATGGGCGGCAAAGGCGAGCGGCATCAGGAGCTGTGCCGGGCGGCGCCGGAGCCGCACGGCCGTCACGACGACGACCGGGACGAGTGCGGCGACGGCGCCGTTCACGTTGATCAGCGCCGTGAGCCCGGCGACGAGCAGGGACATGAGCACGATCAGGCGGGTGCGGCTCTCCCCGACCTGCCCGATCAATGTCTGCCCCGCCCAGGCTGTGACGCCCGAGGCGTCGAGCGCCTCGCTGACGACGAAGAGCGACCCGATGAAAAGCACCGTCGGGTCGCCGAATCCCGCGAGCGCCTGGTTCAGATCGAGCACGCCCGTCGCCCACAGCGAGAGCGCCGTCCCGATCGCGACGATCGCGACCGGCACCCGGTCGAGCGTGAACACCACGACGACCGCGGCGAGCACGAGGAAGGTGATCGTCGAATGGCTCACGGAGGGCTGAGCCGCGAGGCTCGGTGGAAACCTAACGAGTGGATGAGTACGCTGGCGGTGCGGCGTCAACGAAGCGAACGGGAGGGAGCACGCAATGACCGAAACGCAGATGACCGGAGCGGCGATTCAGGAGAAGGTGCGGGCCCTCATGCCGGAGTTGACGTCCGACCTCGTCAACCTCTCGCGGATCCCGTCGATCTCGTCGACCGCCGAGGTCAGCGACGAGGTGCTGCAGGCTCACGACCTCGTCGTCGAGCTCCTGCACGGGGCCGGCGTGACCCACCTCGAGTCGCTCTCGCTACCGGGCACGGCGCCCGTGATCGTGGGCGAGATTCCGGCGCCGGAAGGCGCGCCGACGGTTCTCCTCTACAGCCACTACGACGTCGTTCCCGCCGGCGACGAATCGCTCTGGAGCTCGCCGCCCTTCGAGCCGACCGAGCGCGACGGTGCGCTCTTCGGCCGCGGGGCCTCCGACTCGAAGGCGAACGTGATCGCCCACGTCGGCGCGCTGCGCGCCTGGGACGGCAGCCCCCCGGTCGGGATCAAGCTCGTGATCGAGGGCCAGGAGGAGGTGGGCGGCGGAGACCTGATGAACTATGCGCGCTCGAACCCCGACGCCTTCCGCTCGGACGCGATGATCATCGCCGACGCCGGCAGCGTTCGGCCGGGCGTCCCCACGCTCACGATCGGGCTCCGGGGCATGGCCCAGATCGAGATCGAGGTCAGCACGCTCGCGGGCGCCAAGCACAGCGGCCAGTACGGCGGTGCTGCGCCCGACGCTCTCGTCGTCCTGATCCAGGCTCTCGCTGCTTTGCACGACGAGAACGGCGACGTCGCAGTGCCAGGGCTGCGGCGCGAGGAGTGGCCGGGCACCGACTACACGGATGAGGAGTTCCGCGCGCTCGCGGAGATCGACGACGGCCTCCCGTTCCAGGGCACGGGCGGCCTGGGCTCACGCCTCTGGTCGGGCCCCGCGATCACGATCACGGGTATCGACGCTCCGTCGGTCGCAAACGCTCTGAACGCCGTGCAGCCGCATGCCGCGGCCCGGCTGAACGTGCGGGTCCATCCCGCCCAGGACGCAAAAGAGGCGCAGGCTGCCGTGGTGAGCTTCCTCCAAGGCCTGAAGCCGTTCGGCGTGCCCTTGAAGGTGACCGCGCTCGAGACCGGTAACGGCTTTCTGGCCGAGACCTCGGGGCCGGCGTATGTCGCCGCGAAAGAGGCGATGGAGACGGCCTGGGGCGGGGAGACGGCGATCGTCGCAACGGGCGGCTCGATCCCGCTCGTGAACGCTCTCGCAGAGGCGGTCCCCGGTGCGGAGATCCTCCTGCTGGGAGCGACGGACGGCTACAGCAACATCCACGCCCCGGACGAGCGCGTCATCCTCGACGAGTTCGAGAAGACGGTCGTCGCCGAGGCGGAGTTCTTCCGGCTCTTCGCCGAGCAGCGCAGCTAGGGCTCGACCCCGAGATGCATCGGCCCGCGAGGCGCCGTCAAAACCCGGGTCAAAACCGGGGTCAGGTAACGCCTGAAAACCGGGGTCAGGTAACGCCTGAAAACGACGGGGGCCCGAACGCTGAATTCCTGCACCGAGCAGGCAGAAAGCAGGGGACAGGTACTGGAACGAAAGTGTGACGAAAAGGCCCTCGTGCCTGGCTCGGAACGGCGTGGCTGAAAACGACGTCCGCGTGGCCGATTAAAAGCGCCCTCGCTAGTGCAGATGGACCGGCGAGCCGGGGCCGAGCGGGATGTCGAGCAGGTACCAGGCGATGAAGAACAAGACCCACGCCACCGAGAGGATCACGACGTACGGGATCATCATCGAGACGACGGTGCCGATGCCGGCGTCCTTGCGGTAGCGCTGGGTGAAGATCACGATCAGCGGGAAGTAGGCCATCAGCGGCGTGATCACGTTGGCCGGCGAGTCGCCGACGCGGTAGGCGGCAAGCACCGTCTGCGGCGCGACGTTCAGCCGCAGGAAGAGCGGGATGAAGATCGGTGCGAGGAGCGCCCATTTCGCGATCGCCGCCGGGATGATCAGGTCGACGATGATCGTGATGATGATCAGCCCGATCAGCAGCCAGATCGTGCCGATGTTGGCCCGCTCGAGCCAGTCGCCGAGCTTCACCGCCAGGATCTCCGCGATGTTCGTGAAGTTGAAGTAGGCGATGAACTGGGCGATCAGCAGGAACAGGAAGAGCAGGCTCGCGAGCCCCGACCAGGACTTCGTGATCGAGTTGAGGATCGCGGCGCTGCCCTTGATCGTGTTCGCGCCGTAGCCGAACGCGAGACCGGCGGCGAAGAAGATGATCGTGATGATCACGATCAGGCTGTCCATGAACGGCGAGTCGCCGATGATCGAGCCGGTGACGGGGTTCCGGAGCGGCGCGCCCGGGATCACGGTCAGGAGGGCGATTACCGCGACGACCGCCAGCGTGGCGAAGAGCGCGTAACGCAGCCCGCGGGCCTCGTCCTCGGGTGAGATCTCGAGCGGCGGGTTCGCGTCGAGCTCCTCGCCCTTGCCGGCGTCGGCCGGGTTGTATGTCCCGAGCCGGTTCTCGACGAACTTGGCCGAGACGAACGTGAGGACGATGGCGACGAAGATCGTCGAGCCGATCCCGAAGTAGAGGTTCGCCGCCAGGTCGATGTGATTCGCCTTCGAGCCCGCGGCGTCGTTCGTGATCTCGGTCAGGACCCCGTCGAGCGGGGTGATCAGGAAGTTCACGCCGAAGCCCGCAGCTACGCCCGCGAAGGCCGCGGCAATGCCTGCTAACGGGTGCCTCCCGACGCTGAGGAACGCCGCCGCGCCGAGCGGGATCAGCACCAGGTAGCCGGCGTCAGAGGCGATGCTCGAGATGATCCCGAGCAGCACGATGATGAAGGTCAGCGAGCTCTTCGACGAGACCCCGACAAGTTTTCGGATCAGCGCCCCGATCAGCCCGGCGGCCTCGGCCAGCCCGACGCCGATCATCACCACGAGGATGATCGTGACGGCCGAGAAGTTGCGGAAGTTGCTGACGAACGAGGTGAAGAGGTAACGAATGCCCTCGCCTGTCAGGAGGCCCTTGACCTTCGCCGTCTCGGTGTGGATCTGATAACTGGGGGCGGGAGCCGGCTGGGTCGGCCCGACGTCGACGGGCTCGGTCGATCCGCCGTAGTACTCCTGCTCGGTCGGGATCGGCGGCGGGCTCGCGACCTCGAAGGTGGCCTTGACCCCGGCCCAGTACAGCACCTGGGAGAGCACGATCACGCCCGCGCAGAGCCAGAGGAAGAGGATCGCCGGGTCGGGCATCCGGTTCCCGAGCCGCTCGATCCCGTCGAGCATCTTCGCCATGAAACCGCCGTTGGGCGCTGGGGACGGCTCGGAGGCGGCTGTTGACATCTGGCTTGGGGTTGGCAGGCCGGACGACCCGCCGGTGCCGACCCTAGACACGCCCGCGAGCGGCGTCAAGGAATCGTCAGAGCAGCGGCTCTGACGCGAACAGATCGAGCCCCAGCTCGCGGGAGAGGAAACGGGCGGTGAGCTGCCCCTTGACGCTGTTGCCGGCGCTGTCGAGGAGGGGTGCGAACGTGCCGAGGCTGCCTTTGCCGGGTGACACGGTGACGATCCCGCCGCCGATCCCGCTCTTCCCGGGCAGCCCCACCTGATAGAGCCAGTCGCCCGAGGTCTCGTAGAGACCGGCGGTCGCCATTGCGGCGAGCGTGTGCCGGCAGGCCGTCTCGCCGATCACCCGCTCGCCGGTCAGCGGGTTCACGCCGCCGTCGGCGAGCGTTGCGCCCATCGCCGCGAGATCGCGTGCGGTCACGGTGAGCGAGCACTGGCGGGTGTAGAGGTCGACCGCCTCCGCCGGGTCGACATAGATCCGGCCGAGGCTCTCGAGCAGCCGCGCAGCCGCCTGGTTGCGGTGATTCGTCTCCGAGGCGGAGGCGTAGATCTCGGCGTCGACCGCGAGCGTCCGTCCGGCGAACGCCGAGAGACCATCCTCGATCGCTCGCCATCTCTCGCTTGCATCGGCGCCCGGCATGAGGCTCGTGGTCGCGATCGCGCCCGGGTTCACCATCGGGTTCGTCCGTCCGTCGGGGCTCCGCTCGATCGCCGCCAGCGAGTTGAATGCGAGCCCCGTTGCGTTCACGCCGATCCGCCGGCGCACCTCGTCGGCACCGAGCGCTTCGCAGACGAGCGCGAGCACGAACGGTTTGGAGACGCTCATGATCGTGAACCCGTGCTCGGCGTCCCCCGCCGTCTGGAGGGAGCCGCGTACGCCGGCGACACAGATCCCGAACAGGCTCGGATCGACCCGCTCGAGTGCCGGGTAGACGTTCGAGAGCGCGCCGTCCGTGTTCGTGCCGAAGCGCTCGAGGGCCTCCCCGACGAGCGCGCCGACCATGTCGACGGGGGGCAGATGCCCGGTGGAGACGAAATGCTCGGCCATCGCGATGAGCGTAACGGAGCACGGTTGCCGGAACGGAAACGCGTGGCCGACTACGCTCAGCGGCATGTCCCGCCCCGCGAGCGAGCCGAAGCCGGGGGCCGTCCAGCGGCTCCGGCACGCCATCGACCAGACGCAGGTGCTGCGGCGGAGAATCGAGGGGGCGAGGACACGCACGCCGATGCTCGATGCGTCGTTCGCGGTGATCGAGCGCGACTCCCAGGTCGGAGGCGGCATCCTCGCGGGTGCGCTCGCCTACCGGCTGTTTCTCTTCTTCCTGCCGCTCGGGTTCTTCCTGATTGCGGTACTCGGGCTTGTCGCGAACTGGACGGGCACGAAGCCTCTTCAGGTCTCGAAGGACATCGGCATCGTCAATCTGGTCACGAACGAGGTCGCGGCCACCGCGCAGAAGGGCGCCGGAGTCTGGGTCGCGCTCGTGTCGCTGATCGTGCTCGCCTACGTCACGGTCGTGCTTCACCGCGCGGTCGCCGTCGTGCATGCGCTCGCCTGGGAGAACACCGCCGTGCCGGCGAAGGCGGGCCGCTCGCGGAAGATCTTCGCGCTCGGCCTTGCTGCCCAGCTCGTCGCGCTCGGAGTCCTCGGGGGGTTCCGGCCGGAATCCGTGCTCGCATACGTGCTCTCGCTAACCGGCCTCGGCCTGGTGCTCGCCGTGATCTGGCTCGGGATGTCGCTGCGGCTGCCGCACGCGGGCGCCCCGTGGGCAGCGCTGATCCCTGGGGCGATCCTCTACGGCGTCGGGCTTCTCGCCGTCCGCGGGTTCGACACGTACCTGCTCGACCTGCTCCACGAGCAGCGCCGAAGCAGCTACGGCACACTCGGCACGGCCTCGGCGATCCTGCTCAGCCTGTTCCTGATCGGTCGGCTCGTGGTCGCCTCGGCGGTGATCAATGCGACGCTCGCGGCCCGCCGCGCAGCGCGCGCCGAGAAGGTCCCGGCGGTGGGCACCGATGTCTGAGTCGCCCCCGCCGGCGGCGCGCCTCCGCCTGAGCGTCTTCTCCTCCAAGCCCGGTGGGAAGCGTTTCCGCCGGGCGACGGACGTGATCCTGATCGTTCCGGCGCTCATTGCGCTCGCCGTGCTCGTGGCCGCGTACCCACCCGGCCCGTTCGAGCGGGCGGTAGCCGCCGCACTGAACGCCCTGCCGAGCTGGATCGAACCGGTCTGGGGCTTCGTCTTCGACCTGTTCTGGCTGTGGGCGATCCTGCTCGTGGTCGTCGTTCTCGTGTCGCGAAGGCGCTCGGCGGTCGTCCAGGCGCTCATGGCGGCGGTTCTGGCGTTTGCCGTCGCGCTCGTTGCTGCGCGGCTGGCGAGCGGCGGCTGGCCGAACGTCGGCGACGCGCTCGCGGAGAACTCCAGAGCGCCGGCTTTCCCGGCCGTCCGGGTCGCGCTCGCCGCCTCGGTGATCCTGACGATCAGTCCGTACCTGATCAGGCCCGCCCAGCGGGTCAACCGAGCCGTTCTCGTGCTCGGCTTCACCGGCGGGCTCTTTCTCGACCACGCATCTCCGAGCGGCAACCTCGCCGCGCTGATGGTCGCGGTGGTCGCCGCCTCCGCCGTCCGGCTCATCTTCGGCACGGCGGCCGGCCGGCCGGGCCTCCCGGAGATCGCTGCGGCGCTCGCGGAGCTCGGGGTCGAGGCGGGTCACCTGGAGCTCGCCGAGCGCCAGGCAGCGGGCGTCGTCCTCGCGTACGCGATCGAGGCGGACGGCCGGCGGCTTGCGATCAAGCTGCACGGCCGGGACGCCTACGACAATCAGCTGCTCGAGAAGATCTGGCGGTTCCTCTGGTATGAGGACGGCGGTCCCCCGCTGCGGCTGAGCCGCGGGCAGGTAGCCGAATACGAGGCGTTCGTGACCCTGCTCGCCCACAGCTTCGACGTGCCCGTCTACGAGGTGCTCCGCGCGGGGACGACGACGGGAGACAACGGCGTGCTCGTCCTCCGAGGCGATGCCCGCCCGCTCGGGACGCTTCCGGCGGCCGAGCTCGACGACGGCCTACTCGCCCGGAGCTGGGGCTCGCTGGGCCGTCTGCACGAGGCGCGGATCGTCCACCGGCATCTCGACCCGGCGACGGTCGTGCTCTTCGACGGCGCGGTCGGGTTCGTCGACCTCGGCTTCGCGACGACCGCAGCGACCGAGGATCGGCTCCTCACCGACCGCACCCAGCTCCTCGTCGCCACCGCCACGCGGTTCGGGGCAGAGCGGGCGCTCGTCGCGGCGGTCGAGGCGCACGGAACCGAAGGCGTGGCCGAGCTCCTGCCGTACCTGCAGTCGGCCGCGCTCGAGGGGCCGCTCAAGGCCGCCGCCAGGGCAGCAGGGATCGATATCGACGAGCTGCGCAAGGCGGCCGCGGCGCTCGTCGACACGAAGGAGCCCGGCCTCGTCAGGCTGCGCCGGGTCACCTGGGGCTCGGTGATCCAGGTCGGGCTGTTGCTGCTCGCCGCGCTCGCCCTGCTCTCCTTCGCGACCGGGATCGACTGGCACGCGTTCGCGACGGGGCTCGGAGACGCGGTCTGGGGCTGGATCGTCGTCGGCGCGATCGTTGCACAGACTCCGCGGCTGACCCAATCCGCCTCGACCCTCGGTTCGGTCTCCGCCAACCTCAGATACGGCCCCGTCTACGCGATGCAGCTCGCAACGGGCTACATGAACCTCGCGCTCCCGTCCGTCGCCGCACGGCTCACGATCAACATCCGCTTCTTCCAGCGCCAGGGCGTCCCGCCGGCCGCGGCCGTCACCGCCGGCGGGATCGACTCGTTCGCGAGCATGGTGATCCAGGCGATCCTGCTCGTACTGCTCCTCCTCTTCAGCGAGGCGACCCTCGACCTCGACCTGAGCGCGCCGTCGGGCGGCCTGCTCGCCATCATCCTGATCCTGATCGGCCTGCTCGTCGCGGTTGTGCTGGCCGTCGCCCTGGTCGGCCGGCTGCGGCAGCTCGTGCTCGGCCGGTTTCAGACGTGGTGGCCGCAGGTCCGCAGCGCCCTCGGCACCCTCCGCTCCACGAACAAGCTCGCCCTGCTCGTCTTCGGGAGCCTCGCCACCGAGCTCCTCTTCGCCGTCGCGCTCGGCCTCTTCGCGCTCGGCCTCGGCTCGCGCGTCGGGCTCACCGACCTCCTCGTGATCAACATCGGCGTCTCGCTGCTCTCGAGCTTCATCCCCGTCCCGGGCGGGATCGGCGTGACCGAGCTCGGGCTCACAGTCGGCCTGACCTCGGCGGGAATGGAGGAGTCATCGGCACTGGCAGCCGTGCTGCTCTACCGCATCTCGACGTTCTACCTGCCGCCGGTCTGGGGGTTCTTCGCGCTGCGCTGGCTCCAGCGGCGCAGTTATCTCTAGCACGCCGGTCAATCGCGAAGGTTGAGCTCTGGGCGTCGCTCGAGGCGGGTTGCGCGCGTTCGGAGTTCGGTACAAACTCGGTGAAGATGCCAGACACCGGCTGGTCACCAGATCGCGATCTCTCAGCGCAAGCCGAGGCACTCGAAGTCGAGGCGCTGAACGCCGGCGAGACCGGTGCGATCGGGCGCGAGCTTCTCTGGCGGGCCGCACAACTACGAGTTCAGGCCCTGGGGGACCGGAGCTATCCGGTCCTCATCTGCTCGGAGTGCTTTCACATCACGGGGTGGACCGCCGAGGCCGGTCAATGCGATTCCTGCCTCCGATCAGCACAGACACGCGCCGCGTACGCGGATCCGCACGGAGGTTTTGTCGTGCTGGACGACACCCGCCCGGCCTACAACGGCCGGGCTCCGTCGAGTTCGAGTGGCTCGCGCGTTGCGCGACTTTCCTGGAGTCGACGAACACGTGAGAAAGCCGTGGTGATGTCGTGGCTCAGGCGGATCGATCCAGACGCCACAGGCCCCACCTCTCCAGAGCAGGGTTGGGAGATAGAAGTTGCCCACAGGGACGAAGTGGAGGCGGCGGATCGGTCTGGAATGCTGGTCCGCTTCTCGACGGCAACGCAGCGGTTCGTGGGACGCGAGTGGGTTCAGCTCGAGAGCACGAGGGCCTCTCAGACCCAGCTTCTCGTGCCGGCGGAGTTCTCGGAGGGTCTGGCCGTCGAGCGGCTCGTGGAAGCCTGGCTCGACTACAAGGCCGCGGTTTACGCATTCAACCAACGCCTTTGGTCGAGCGAATCGATCGGGCGCGAGGCTCGGCGAGTCGCGCATCTCAACCACGATCTCACGGTCCAAGAGCAGCGAAACGTGTTCGAGCTACTCGACGAAGACTGATCTCGGATCGCCCGCGGGCAGCTGTGGAGTCGAGGCTAGACGGGGACGGGCTCGGCCGCCTCCGTCGGTGGCTCGGGGCGCGCGGCGCCGCGAGCTTCCCGCAGCTCACCCGTGATCTGGCGCGCCGCCGAGGTGAGCGGGGCGGCGAGGATCAGCCCGAGCATGCCGAAGAGGCAGCCGGCTCCGATCGTCACGATCAGGACGACGAGCGGGTTGAGCCTCAGGGTCGCGCCGAACGCGATCGGCTGGAAGATGTTCTGCAGGAGCCCGTTCGCGAGGATCACGATCGCGAACATGATCAGGGCTGTCGCAGTCCCTTTGGCGCCGAGGGCCAGCACGACCGCGAAGGCGCCGGCCACGAACGCGCCGAGATAGGGAACGTAGGCGGTGACGAAGGTGACGATCGCGATCGTTCCCGGCCAGGGGAACGCCGAGCACGAGCGCGCCGAGGCCGACGACGACGCCGTTGAAGACCGACACCATCGTCACACCCAGGAAGTAGCGCCGCAGTGACAGCATCACGCCGCCGGTGATCACGCGCGCGACCGGCCTCGAGACGCCGAATGCTCCCTCCGACCCACGTTCTCATCCCGGGCCCGTCCTTCAGCAGGAAGAAGATCGCGAGCGCGGCGAACGAGACTCCGAAGGCGAACGATGCGAGCCCGGCGATCGTGTTCGCGACGCCGTGAACGAGCGTCGAGATCGCCTTCGGAGCCGCGGCCTTCACGCTGTCGGTCGCACCCGAGGCTCCGGTTCGGCTCTCGCCGAGACCCTGGAGCCACCGCTGCACCTTCGGCGCCGCGGCCGAGGCCTGATCCCTGATCGTCTCGGACTGGCTCGTGATCCCGCCGACGACGAGCAGGACGATCAGGATCACGATCGCGAGGATTCCGAGCAGGACGATCGCGGCGCCCGCCGCCCGCGGGACGCGATGGCCCTGCAGCCAGCCGACGCGCCGGCGACGCGACCGTCGCGACCACGAGCGCCGATGAGCACCGGGTCGACGATCGTCGAGGTCAGCGCGGCGAAGAAGACGATCCCGACGAGCACGATCGTCACCCCGGCGAGAAGCCACGACGCGATCCCGAGATCGCGCAGCCATTTCGGAGCGGAGAAGACGTTCGAGAGCGTCCGTAGCTCCTCCGAGTCGATCTCGATCGTCGTCTGGTGCTCCACCACGGGTGGCGGTGCGAGCCGGCTCCTTGCCGGGCTCGTCTTCGAAGAAACGCCAGAACTTCACTCTCGCCTCGCTCGTCGCGCGGTCGGGGATGTGAACTCGTTCCTGCCTGCACGCCGATATCCTTCGCTCCCCGTGGCGGCGCTCGCTTCCTGGCACGACGGTGAGACGACGGCGGCGATCGCCGAGTTCGTCGAGCGCGTCACCGACGAGAGCTCACCCGACTTCGTCCCGCCCGCGGAGCGAATCGCCGTCTTCGACAACGACGGAACGCTCTGGTGCGAGAAGCCGATGCCCGTCGAGCTCGCCTTCATCCTGCGGCGGTTCCGCGAGATGGTTGCGGCGGACACCTCGCTTGCCGATCGTCAGCCCTGGAAGGCTGCGAACGAGGGGGACTACGCCTGGCTCGGAGGGGCGGTCGCGAAGCACTACGCCGGGGACGACAGCGTCGTGAAGGTGTTGATGGGCGGGATCCTCGAGGGGTTCGCCGGGATGACGGTCGAGGCATATGCGGCAGCCGCGCACGGGTTCCTCACGGGGCAAGACCATCCGACGCTCGGAAGGTCATATTGCGAATGCAGCTACCTGCCGATGGTCGAGCTGCTCCACCACCTGACCGCGAACGGTTTCACGAGCTTCATCGTCTCCGGCGGCGACCGCGACTTCATGAGAGCGGTCACCGACCAGGTCTACGGCATCCCGTCGGAACGGGTGATCGGCAGCTCGAATGCGCTCGGCTACGAAGACGGTGAGCATGGGGGCGAGATCGTCTACAAGGCGCAGCCCGACTTCTTCGACGACGGGCCGGTGAAGCCGGTGCGGATCTGGAGCCGCATCGGCCGGCGCCCGATCCTCGCCTGCGGCAACTCGAACGGCGACATCGAGATGCTCCGCTACGCCGGCGGGCCGTCGAGGAACGCCCTCCGGCTCCTCGTCCTGCACGACGACGCCGAGCGGGAGTTCGACTACACGACCGGTGCAGAACGCTCGCTCGAGGCCGCGGCGGCCGAGGGTTGGACGGTCGTCAGCGTGAAGAGCGACTGGAAGAAGGTGTTCGCCGATCTCTGACGCCGGAGAGGCTTTCGGAAGTCGCGGCTTATACGATCTGGGGATGACGGCCCCGGCTAGACCGTGTCGATGATCGCATGCCCGGCCTGCGCCGGCGAGAACCCGGCGGGATTCAAGTTCTGCGGATTCTGCGGCGGCCCGCTCGAGGCCGCCCCGCCGCCGGAGCCGGCTCACGAGACGCGCCGGTCGGTCACGATCGTCTTCTCGGATCTCGTCGGCTCGACCGCGCTCGGGGAGCGGATCGACTCCGAGGCGGTGCGCGAGATCCTGAAGCGCTACTTCGAGGAGATGAGCGGCGCGCTCGAGATGCACGGCGGCACCGTCGAGAAGTTCATCGGCGATGCGATCATGGCGGTCTTCGGGATGCCGGTCGCGCACGAAGACGATGCGCTCCGGGCCGCCCGCGCGACGCTCGAGATGAAGGCGCGCCTCGCAGTGCTGAACGAGGAGCTCGAGCTGCGGTGGGGTGTCACGCTCGCGAACCGCACCGGGATCAACACCGGCTCGGTGATCGCCTCCGGCGACGCCTCGACACGCCAGGGCCTCGTCGCCGGTGACACCGTCAACACTGCGGCGCGGCTCGAGCAGGCCGCGCCGCCGTACGAGGTGCTGATCGGCGAGCCGACCTACAGGCTGCTTCGGGGCGCCGTCGAGGTCGAGCAGGTCGAGCCGCTCGAGCTGAAGGGAAAGGCGGAGCGCGTGGCCGCCTACCGGCTGCTCGCCGTGACCGAGACGGGAAGCCCGCCGCGTCGCACCGACCTGCCGCTGATCGGGCGCGAGCGCGAGCTCGGCCTGCTCACCGAGACGCTCGAGGCGGCGATCTCCGAGTCCGCGCCGCGGTTTCTCACGCTTCTTGCCGAAGCGGGAACCGGTAAGTCGCGGCTGATCGAGGAGCTGATGTCGCTCGCGACCGCACGCGGCGGTCTCGCCGTCCGCGGGCGCTGTCTTCCCTACGGCCGAGGGATCACGTTCTGGCCACTCGTCGAGATCGTCGCGCAGGCGGCCGGGATCGCCGATGACGACGCGCCCGAGAGCGCCCGGGGGAAGATCGCCGCGCTCGCAGACGACGGTGCGGTCGCCGAGCGGATCGCCGTCACGGTCGGGCTCTCGGAGGGGAAGTTCCCCCTCGACGAGTTGTTCTGGGGCGTTCGCAAGTTCCTCGAGTCGCTCTCGCGGCGGCAACCGGTCGTCGCCGTGTTCGAGGACGTTCACTGGGCCGAGACCGCGATGCTCGATCTGCTCTCGCACGTCGGCGCGACCGCCGGGCCGGCTCCGCTCCTGCTGGTCTGCTCCTCGCGGCCGGATCTCGAGCAGAAGCAGCCGGACTGGCCCGCCGTTCCCGGTGCCGAGCGGCTTCAGCTCGAGCCGCTCCAGGGCGAGGACATCGACCGGCTCGTCGAGCACGTGCTGGGTGGGTCGCTGCCAGGGGACGCGCGCGCTCAGATCAGTCGGGCCTCGCAGGGCAATCCGCTGTTCCTCGAGCAGCTCGTGACGATGCTCGTCGAGGAGGGGATGCTCCGGCAGGAAGGCGAGAGCTGGGTGACTACGGCCGAGTTCTCCGGGGAGATGGCGGTTCCGGCATCGATCGAGGCGCTCCTCACGGCCCGGCTCGACCTGCTGCCGATGTCCGAGCTCACGGTCGTCGAGTCGGCCTCGGTGATCGGATTCCAGTTCTCGAAGGAGCCTCTGGCCGAGCTCTCGCCGGACGCGGCCGCCGAGCTCGACGAGCGGCTCGCGCGGATCGTCGAGCGCCGCCTGATCCAGACGGTGGACGACGCGGTGCCCGAGCTGCACCGCTTCCACCACATCATGATCAAGGACACCGCCTACAACCGGCTGCCGAAGCGGACGCGCTCGACGCTGCACTCGCGTTTTGCCGACTGGGCCGAGCGGGTGAACCGCGAGCGCGACCGCGAGATCGAGTTCCAGGAGATCGTCGGCTACCACCTGGAGCAGGCGCGGCGTTACCTGGTCGAGCTGGCACCGCTCGACGACGTCGGCCGCGAGCTCGGCCGTCGCGCAGCCGCGCAGCTTGGCCCTGCGGGGCGTCGTGCCTTCGGCCGCGGCGACATGTGGGCGGCTTCGAATCTTTTCCGCCGCTCGGTCGATCTGCTCCCCGAGGGCTCTCGCGCCCGGCTCGAGTTGCTCCCGGACCTCGGCGAGGCATTGATGGAGATCGGCGAGTTCGGGCACGCTCAGGAGTTCCTCGACGAGGCTGTCGCGGGCGCCGCCGCGCTCGGCGACCGGACGCTCGAAGCCGAGGCGATCCTGACGAGGCTTCTCGTCGCGCATCACACGGTGGAGGATCTCGATGCGTGGCGGTCCGAGGTGCAGTACGAGGCAGAGCGCCTGATCCCGATGCTCGAGCAGAACCAGGCGACCGCGTCCCTCGCCAAGGCGTGGCGCATGATCGCCTTCGTGCACGGCACGGTCTGCCGGTGGCAGCAGACCGCCGACGCGCTCGAGCACGCGATCGGGAGCGCACGTCTTGCCGGCGAGGATCGTCAGGTCGCGCGCCTCTCGGCGTCCTACGTGATGGCTCTGGCGGAGGGCTCGACGCCCGCGCCGGAGGCGATCAAGCGTGCGGGCGAGGTGCTCGGCCGGGGGCTCGCGAGCCGTGAGGCCGAGGGAATCGCGCTGCTCACACTCTCCCCGTTGCACGCGATGTCCGGCGACTTCGAGCGGGCGCGAGAGCTGAGCGCCCGTGGCGCAGAGCTGCTTCGCGACCTCGGTGCGACGGTGCTTGCGGCGCGGACTTCGGACTTCTCCTCGCGCATCGAGCTGATGGCGGGTGAGCCCCAGGCGGCGGAGGAGAAGCTGCGTGCCGACTACGATGCCCTCAGCGCGATGGACGAGCGGTACTTCCTTCCGAACATCGCCGCGCTGCTCGCGAAGACGCTGTACGAGCTCGACCGGCTCGACGAGGCGGATGAGCTCGTCGCCGTTGCCGACGGGCTCTCCGACCCCGAGGACGTCGAGGCCCAGGCTCTGCTCCAGACGGTGCAGGCGCGCCTGCTCGCGGCGCGCGGCCATCCGGAGGAGGCGAAGACAAGGGCTCGGTCGGCGATCGAGCTCGCCGGTCACACCGATGCGCCGGTCTTGAGGGCGGACGCGCTCTTCGACGTCTCCTCGGTCTTCGTTTCAGGCGACGAGCGGACGGCAGCGCTCGAGGAGGCTCACTCGCTCTACGCGCAGAAGCAGCACCTCGTCGGGCTCGCGCGTGTCGAGGCCGAGCTCGCGAAACCCCCCGCTCTGGTTTGACTTCCCGCTAGCCGATGTAGCGGGGATCGCCGAAGCCGGTTCCCTGCACGAGCAGCTTGATCCAGCCCTGGTCGTAGTCGTCCCTGTCGTCGAACGGCCCGTTCGGGTTGGGAACGTCCGTCGCGTGCACCTGGAGCACGCAGGTCAGCCACCCGCGCGGCAGAGTGTGCGCGGCCGTGCATTTCGGCACGACCCGCTTACCGCCGGGGGCTTTCGCATCGAACATCCACAGCGGGTTCCGGTTGTCGAACGCGGGCTTTGTTCCGGGAACGATGTCGTCGATCCACCTCTCGTCGGGAAGCGTCTCGTTCGGGAAGGTCAGTTTCACGACCGTCGGATGATTGAGCTGCGGGAGCCCGACCGAGGAGATCTGCGTCTTGTAGACACCGGACGCGGGCTTGGCCTCGACGCCGACCGTGAGCGGGGTGCAGATCAGGTGGAGCGAGGCCGCCGCCGTAGACGGAGCGACGAGGGAGGTCTCCTGGTCATTCAGGGTCGCTGTGATCGGCGCCGGCTTCACCGAGCAGCTTCCCTTCTCGGAGTCGTTGTTCGAGGCGAGCACCTTGGCCGAGGTGCCGGTCAGGATCGGGAACGGCTTGCTCGAGCCGACGCGAAGCGCGAAGGTGGCCTTCACGCTCGTCTCCTTGGAGATCGTCTTCGGTGCCCTTGCGATCACGTTGGCCCTGGTCGTGGAATGGGCGGCGACGTCGCCGAGTGGGCAGGCGATCGTGCCGGCCGTCTTCCCGATGACCCGGCACTTCCCGGGGCTCACGATCGTGAAGCCGTGGGGGAGGTGCACCGTGACGACCACGCCCGAGAGGGCAACGGGCGAGAGGTTCTGGAACGTCGCGACCGCGAGCTCCGGCTTGCCGGGCGAGACGACGCCGGGAACAAGCTGCACCGTCAGCGTCAGGCTCGGCGTGGCAGCTCTTGTGGAGCCGGTGAGGCCGGCCGCGAGCAACGCGACGAGCACAAGGCCGACGAGCATTCCCCTGGCTCGATCGGAGCCGTACGTGGACGCACCTACCATCGCTCCCCTTTCCCGTTGCCGCACAGCTCCCCCGTCAAAAATCGACGCTACATCCGTGTCGAATCGTAGTACGTCTCAGACGCAGATGCGCGGTATCAGTTAGGAGCGCGACGTTTCGCGGCGGAGGCGGTCCGCCATGACCCGCATCACGATCTCCGCGAAGTACGGCGTTTCCTGGACGAGGAACCAGAAACGGCGCCGGTCGATCGTGACGAGCTCGCAGTCGGAGAGGGCAACCGCGGTGGCGGAGCGCGTGTCGCGCTCGATCACGGCCATCTCGCCGAACAGCCCACCCGGCCCCACGATCTCGAGTACGTGATTCGCGCCGGTCGTGAGCTCGACCTCGCCACTCCTGACGAGATAGACCCGGTCGGCGGCGTCGCCCTCGTCGAAGATCTTCGCGCCGGCCGCGAACGTCTCCGCGTCGCCGCTTCGCATCAGCAGTGCGAGGTACTCGTCCTGGACCCCCGCTTCAGTCATGAGCGTTCCTCTGGCGCACGGCCCTAGGGTAGGGGGCGAGGGGTGAACCTCGTGAGTCGTTCTGGTGAATATCTCCGGTCGTCTTGGTGACCGGGCAAGAACTCGCCAGGTCAGTCGTCGCCTGCGGCCGCCGCTTTCTTCTCGGCCTTCTTGCGCCTGTGATCCTCCTTGCGTTCGGCGACCTGGTCCTTCGCGCCCGCGTAGGAGCTCGAGACGAGCTGCTTCCCACCCGTCCAGCCGAAGACCGAGATCACGAGGACCAACGCGAAGACCACGTTCCAGGCGGTCGTGATCAGCTGCTGGGCGGTCGAATAGGCGATTGTCGTGTTCTTCGGGACGTTGCAGCAGATGTCGAGCGCGAGCGCGTTCGTCGCCTGGGTGACCCCGACCGCACCGGGCGTGAACGAAGCGACGTTGGCGAGCGAGCCCGAGCCGACGATCCACATGAGCGAGTCGAAGGTGACGGGGATCGCGAAGGCCGCCAGGAAGATCCCGATCACCACGAACTTGCAGACGTAGGACAGGAACGACGGCAGGAAGGCGCGGGTGAAGTAGCGACTGGGAGTCGACAGGATCACGCCGCCCTGCTTCGCCTGCGCCCAGAGCTTCTTCACCTGCCGCCAGCAGAGCCGCGCGACGATCACGATCAGGACGGCCCCGCCGACCACGATCACCACTGCCAACGCAGGGTGAGCGGAGACGTTGCCGAGGTTGTCCTTGAACGAGTTCGGAACGGAGAGGAAGAGATAGAGATAGACGAAGGCTCCCGCCACGGCGAAGAAGATCTTCTGCACGAGGTACGCCGCGATCGAGCCGCCGACGGTGCATGCCGGAATCAGCGCGACGAACATGAGCAGCGTCACGAACGTGCCGATGTTGGCCGGCAGGAAGTTGTTCATCGCGACGCCGACGGCGTAGGCGGTCACGATCGGCGGCAGCGTGACCTCGCCCGGGTAGGCGGCCTTCAGGATCCCGTAGTACGAGACTCCGGCAAAGATCGTCTGGCCCGACTGGAAGACGAGCGCGGCGATGATGTAGCTGAGCGGGACCGCCTTCATCTGATCCCAGAGATCCGAGAACCAGCCCCTGACGTCCACGCCGACGAACTGAAGGATCAGGACGAAGAGCGTGATCCCGAGTAGCCACGCGGCGACCTTCGCGAGGCGCCTCGCACGAGGGCTATGTCCGGTCGGTGGTGCCAACACGGCTGCGCCGGACGGCTCGCTCATGGGCGGAGCTTAGACGACCTGTCGAACGCTGCTCGCGGTGCGTTCGGCCGCTGGAGGCCGTAACGTGCGAGGAATGAGCCCGGACGCACGTGTGGCGGAAGCAACACCGTCACGGGAGGAGGCGCCCAGCGGATTGGAGTACCTGCGGCTCGTCGGGTTCGCGGCGCTGATCGGGATCCCGGCGGCGCTCGTCGCCGCGCTCTTCCTCGCATTCTCCCACGATCTCGAAGGCTGGCTCTGGGACGATCTGCCGGGTCGCCTGGGCTACTCCTCGCCGCCGTGGTTTCTCGTGCTCGGGCTTCCCGTGGTGGGCGCCGTCGTGGTCTTCCTCGCCCGCACGCTGCTTCCCGGCGACGGCGGGCATCCGCCGATCGAAGGGATCAACGCGAGCCCGACCCCTTTCGCGCACGGGCCCGGAGTCGCGCTTGCGGCGCTCGGAACGCTCGGGTTCGGTGCCGTGCTCGGGCCGGAGGGGCCGCTGATCGCGCTCGGGTCGGTCGCGGCCCTGGCCTTCGCGCCCCTGCTCCGGGTGACGGGGCGGGTGAGGGCGGCGCTGGCGGGCGCCGGATCGTTCTCGGCGATCTCGGCCCTCTTCGGGGGCCCGATCGTGGGCGGCGTGATGATGGTGGAGGCCGGAGCGCCGACGCTCGGGGCCGCACTGATCCCGGCGCTCCTGCCGGGGTTCGTCGCCGCCGCGGTCGGCTACGTGATCTTCATCGGGTTCGGTCACTGGGGCGGGTTGAACCTCCCGGGACTGACCGTCCCCGGACTGCCGCCCTACCACGGGACGCACATCTACGACCTGCTGGTCGCGATCGCTACCGGGATAGCCACCGCGGTCCTGATCGCTCCGATTCGGCGGCTCGGGCGGCTCGTCGCCGGGGTCGAGCGGCTCGGCATCGCGGGTCTGCTCCTGCTCGGCGGGCTTGCGGTCGGGGCGCTCGCCGAGCTGGCCGAGCTGCTCGGCGCGAGCTCACAGGACGTCCTCTTCTCGGGGCAGGCATCGGTTCCGGCCCTCGCAATGCCGGCCTCGACGAAGGTCCTCGTGATCCTCGTGGTCGCGAAGGGGCTCGCGTACGCGGTCTGCCTCGGCTGCGGCTTCAGGGGCGGCCCGGTGTTTCCGGCGATCTTCCTCGGGATCGCGGTTGCGACGTTCGCCGTCGACTGGTTCAGCGTCTCACCGACCCTGGCAGTCGCTGCCGGCGCGGCCGCCGGCATGTGCGCGACGACGCGCCTCCTGCTCACCTCGATCCTCTTCGGCTCGCTCCTCGTCGGCCTTCAGGGCGCAGACGCCGTTCCGGCGGTCGTGCTGGCGGCTGCAGCAGCGTGGCTGACGATCTCCCTCCTCGAACCGGCGTCCCCGAAGCCGGAGCACCAGCCAGAGCCGCAACCCGCCTAGATTCGCCTCGTCCTCGAAGGCCATGTCCAGGGGCCTGTCCCCTGGTCTAAGCGTTTCGGGCCTCGGCTTCTTTGGCCATGTCCGGGGGCCTGTCCCCTGGTCTAAGCGTTTCGGGCCTCGGCTTCTTTGGCCATGTCCGGGGGCCTGTCCCCTGGTCTAAGCGTTGCGGGCCTCGGCTTCTTTGGCCATGTCCGGGGGCCTGTCCCCGGTCTAAGCGTTGCGGGCCTCGGCTTCTTTGGCCATGTCCAGGGGCCTGTCCCCTGGTCTAAGCGTTTCGGGCCTGGGCTTCTTCGGCCCCCCGGCGCTGGAGGTTTGAAGGCCCGCGGGCGTCGCCTACGGCTCGCGTGAGTAGGCTGAACGCGTGACTGCTTCGGCCTCGCCTCCCTCGGAGACGGCTCCGGCGCCGGTGGGGATGCGATGGATTCCCGGCGGGACGTTCCTCATGGGCTCGGAGGCCTTCTATCCGGAAGAGGGGCCGGTGCGGGAGGTCTCGGTCGGCGGGTTCTGGGCCGACGAGCATCCGGTGACCGTCGTGGAGTTCCGGAGGTTCGTTCGGGAGACGGGGTACGTGACGCTGGCGGAGCGGCCGCTCGTTCCGGCCGACTACCCGGATGCGGACCCGGCGCTGCTCGTCCCCGGCTCGCTCGTCTTCCGGAAGACCCCAGGCCCCGTTCGGCTCGACGACGTGCGGAGCTGGTGGGAGTACGTTCCGGGCGCGTACTGGAAGCGGCCGGGTGGGCCCCGGACGACGACGAACGGCCGCGATCACCATCCGGTCGTTCACGTGGCCTTCGAGGACGCCGAGGCCTATGCGGCGTGGGCGGGGAAGTCGCTGGCGGCCGAGGACGAGTGGGAGTACGCGGCGCGCGGAGGGCTCGAGGGCAAGACGTTCGCCTGGGGCAACGAGCACTTCCCGGGCGGCAAGCCGGCGGCGAATACCTGGCAGGGCGAGTTTCCCTGGCAGAACCTGAAGCTCGACGGCTACGAGGGCACCTCCCCGGTGGGCTCGTTTGCTCCGAACGGATACGGCCTGAGCGACGTCTGCGGGAACGTGTGGGAGTGGACGACGAGTTGGTTCAGCGCCTCGCCGGGCGCCGCCACGAGCTCGCCGTGCTGCGCGCCGCCGCTTCTCGAGGGGGAGCGATTCCCGCGGCGCGTGATCAAGGGTGGCTCGCACCTCTGCGCCCCGAACTACTGCCTCCGCTACCGTCCCGCGGCGCGTCAGGGCGAGGCCGTCGACACCTCGACGAGCCACATCGGCTTCCGCTGCATCCTGCGGCCCTGAGGCCGCCCGCTTCTTCCACAGGCCGTTTCCGCGGGCCGTCTGCAAAGGGGTCAGACCTCTTTACGGTTGTAACGCCTCGGCCACAGCCGAAGTCTGGCTCGGCGAGTGCGAAACCGAGCGGAATGGAGCGACGTCTGGTCTCGGCGCTTGCCGCGGTTCTTTGTAAAGGTGCCAGACCTCTTTACGGTTGTAACGCCGGTGTGACGGTTCGTCCACACGGTTGAGGTGGCCGTTTCACGGCTGAGTGCCGTGGGGTCGCGCCTCAGTGAGAACCGGCAGGCGTCTCGCCGAGGGCATCGACCGCCGCCTGGACGGTGGGGTAGGCAGCCGGGCCCGAGCTATCTTCCGCGGCGGTGCGCAGGACGTCTCTCACCTGGCCGATGTCACGGGCGAGGACGAGCTTGATCCCCGCCCGCTCGAGGTCGCGTTCGAGCTCGGTGAGCATGTTTGCGGCGGTGAGGTCGATGTAGGGCATCGTCTCGGCGTCCAGGACGATCGCGCGAGTTCCCCTCGTCTCGGCCTGGTGGCGGATCCGGTCGCGGACTGCGTCGGCGTTCGCGAAGAAGAGGCCGCTCTCGGGACGGAGGACGACGATCCCCGAGGCCGGTGTGTTCTCGGCGTGGCGCGCGCGATCGCCCCACTGGTCGGCGGTGCCCGGTACGCGCCCGAGCACCGCGACGTTCGGTCGTGATGCCCGGTAGAGCAGCAGCAGGGCCGAGACGAAGATGCCGATGAAGAGGCCCGGCAGCGTGTCGAAGATGAGCACGCCGAGCATCGCGGCGATCGCGGCGATGAAGTCAGGGCGCGCGGCGAAGCCGTACACGTTGCCGAGCTCGACCGTGTAGAGCCGGTAGAACCGGACGAGCGAGCGGATGTCGACGAGCTCGACGAGCGCCGCGATCACGACGGCGGCGAGCGTCGCCTCGGGCAGCTTCTCGAAGAGGCCGGTCAGGAAGAGCAGCGTGACCACGGTGAGCGCGGCAACGACGAGCCCCGAGGCGAGCGATTTCGCACCCGCCGAGGCGTTGACCGCCGTCTTCGAGAGGCTCCCGTTCACGACCATCCCGCTCGAGAACCCGGAGGCGAGGTTCGCCGCGCCGAGCCCGAGCAGCTCGCGGTTCGCGTCGATCTCGTAGTGGTCGCGGGCCGCGTACGTCTTCGCTGCACCGAGGCTCTCCGCGAAGCCGACCAGCATCACCCCGATCGCCGCGGGCGCCAGGTCGAGGTAGCGGTGCGCGGCGACGTCGGGAAGCCCGAGCGACGGGAGCCCGCTCTTGATCTCCCCGACGATCTCCACGCCGTGATCCTCCAGGTGGAAGATCCGCACCGCCAGGATCCCGGCGAGCACGGCGACGAGCGACCCCGGGACGACCGGCGCGTACTCCTTCAGCGCGACGACCAGCACGAGCGACAGCGCTCCGACGAGCAGCGTGATCCCGCTCGTCTCTCCGAGGTTCGTCAGAAAGTCCCAGGCCTGTCGGAAGAAGTCGCCCTCGCCCTTCGGGATGCCGAAGAGCTTCGGCACCTGGCCGATGATGATCGTGAGCGCGAGCCCGACGATGAACCCCTTCAACACGGGCTCGGAGATGAAGTTCGCGAGAAAGCCGAGCCGGAGCAGGCCGGCCACGACCGCAAGCGCGCCGACGACGAGCCCCAGCGTGATCGTGAGCTGCAGGAACTCGTTGCTGCCCGGTGCGGCGAGATCGCCGACCGCGGCCGCCGACAGCGCCGCCGTCGCCGCCATCGGCCCGGTGACGAGGTGACGCGAGCTACCGAACGCGGCGTAGAAGATCAGCGCCCCCGGCGCCGCATAGAGACCGATCACCGGTGAGACCCCGGCGATCGAGGCATACGCGAGGGCCTCCGGCACGAGCACCGCCCAAACGGTCAGCCCCGCGATCACGTCGCCGCGCAGCCATCTGCGGTCGTAGCCGGGGACCCAGCCGTAGACCGGCAGCCTCATCGCGGGAACGCTAGTTGGAGAAGCCCGAGATCGCGTTCCCGATCAGCTTCACGCCGATCACGAGCAGCAGCACAGCCATGATCACCGCGTTGTTGTGCCCGAGCCAGGTCTTCAGGCGCCCGAGGAGCTCTGCCGAGCGGTCGCCCGTCGCGAAGAAGATCACGAGAGGCGTCGCAACGCCGATCGAGGCGATCAGGACGAAGACGACGTAGGAGGCGATCTCCTCGCCGGGCGAGATCCCCTCGTCGGCAATCGCGATCCCGGCGGCGAGCGCCAGCAGCAGGTTCTTCGGGTTCAGCGCCGAGAGGACGACCCCGGCGCCCGCCGACTTCACAGGCGTGAAGTGGTCGAGCGCCCCCATCCACTTCGGGGTCACCGGCTCGTCGTCTCCCTGCGGTCGCCCCCGCCATTGCTTCGCCCCGAGGCCGACGAGGCCGAGCCCGAGCACGAGGAACAGCCAGTCGACCCAGGTCGCGGGCCCGCTGCTGTCCGTGGCGCCGGCGCTGCCCGCCACCGAGAGCACGAGCACCCCGACGATCGCAAGCCCGATCCCCCAGCCGACCACGAACAGCGGGCCGTTCACGCGCCCGTGCGGGGTGACGAGCATCAGCACCACGGCGATGATCGGCAGTGGGCTGATCGCCACCCCGAGCGCGGACGGCAGGAAGTCCCCGATTGCCTGGCCCACGGCTCAGGCTACTCGCGCGCCATCATCGCGGCGGCCTGCTGCTCGAGGTCGATGTACTGGTCGTCGCCGACGTGAATCTCGACCTGGTCGATCGTCCCACCCTTGAACCGCGCCGGAGAGCGGTACTCCTTCGAAACCGCATCGGCAGAGTCCCTGCCGACGCACAACCCGTCGCCGCAGAGCGTGAACTGCGCGAGCTGTGTTCGCATCGGGCCCGTCGCCACGATCTCGTCGTCGACGTAGAGGTTCGTCGTTCCGATCCCCTCGCCGTGCTCGCCCGTCGATTCCTTCGTGAACTCCATCCCGAGCACGTGCTTGCCCAGCTCGAGTCTCTCCGAGACGAACTGCTGCTCGGGCGGGATCCCGAGGAAGTTGTAGACGTACCAGAGCTTCTGCTCCTTCAGGAAGAGCGCGTGCCCGCCGAAGCGCGAGCCGTGGGCGAAGACCACGCCCTCGGCGTCCGGGCTCGTGAGGTCGACTTCCGCCAGGATCTTGAACGAGCGCGAGCGGGTGTTCACGGCGACCGACTCAGGCACATCGGCCGTGTCCGGGTAGTAGACATAGGTGTCGCGCGGCGGCTCGGGCTGCGGGCGCGGGTCGGCCAGGATCTCGTACGGCTTCCGGTCGTCGAGGGGCAGGACGTCGAACTTCTCCGCCTCCTCGAACCAGGCCTTGATCAGCTCCCGCAGCTTCTCTGGATACTGCTCGGCCAGGTCGTGTGCCTCCGAGCGGTCCTCGTCGGTGTGGAAGAGCTGCCACTTGTCGTCGTCGAAGTGCCCGATTCCCGAGGTGGGGCCGTGAACGGTGACGGCCTTCCAGCCCTTCTCCCAGATCCCGCGGGTGCCGAGCATCGCGTAGTACTGGCGCTCCCTCGTGGTGGGCGCGTCGGCCGCATCGAACGAGTAGCGCATCGAGGCGCCCGGGAGCGGCACCTGCTCGTGGCCGTTCAGCGTCTTCGGGAACTCGAGGCCGCAGCACTCGAGGATCGTCGGGACGATGTCGATCGCGTGGTGGTACTGGTTGCGGACCTCGCCCTTCGCCTCGATCCCCTTCGGCCAGTGGATCACGAGCGGGTCGGAGATGCCGCCCTGGTAGGAGTAGCGCTTGAACATCCGGAACGGGGTCGAGAACGCCATCGCCCAGCCGGTCGGATAGTGGTTGTAGGTGCTCGGGCTGCCGAGGTCGTCCAGATGCTTCAGGTTCTCGGACATCTCGTCGGGCCAGCCGTTGAAGAACTTGTTCTCGTTGACCGAGCCGTTCGGGCTGCCTTCGCCCGAGGCGCCGTTGTCGGCGCAGTAGAAGACGAGCGTGTTGTCGAGCTGCCCCGTCTGCTCGAGGTAGTCGATCACGCGCCCGACCTGGGCATCGGTGTATTCGGACATGCCGGCGTAGACCTCTGCCATGCGGGCGAAGAGCGCCTTCTCATCTGCCGACAGCGAGTCCCATGGCCGCACGTCGTCGAGCGGCGAGTAGGTGCCGTCCGGCATCGGGTTCATCTCGGTGAGCTCGGTGCCCTCGGGGAAGATGCCCTTCTCGATCATCTGCGGCAGGACCCACTTGCGGTAGGCCTCGTAGCCGTCGTCGAAGACGCCCTTGTACTTGTCGATGTACTCCTGTGGCGAGTGGTGGGGCGCGTGGTTCGCACCCGGGCACAGCCACATGAACCAGGGGCGTGACGGTGCAGAGGCCTTGACGTCGCGGATCATCGAGATCGCCTGGTCGGCGAGGTCCTTCGAGAGGTGGTAGCCCTCCTCCGGCGGGTAGGGCTGCTCGACCGCGTGGTTGTCGCAGTGCAGGTCGGGATACCACTGGTTCGTCTCGCCGCCGAGGAAGCCGTAGAAGCGATCCCAGCCCTGATGGAGCGGCCAGGTCTCCTTCGTGCTCCCGGCGTGGAGGTCGTCGACGGGGACGTTGTGGTTCTTGCCGAGCCAGAAGGTGCTCCAACCGGCCTGGCGCATCACCTCGGCGAGGGTGCCGCACGTCGGCGGGATGTGGGCGTTCGAGCCGGGATAGCCGATCGCGCCCTCGGTGATGCAGGCCATCCCGTTCTGGTGGTGGTTACGGCCCGTGAGGAAGCAAGAGCGGGTCGGGGAGCAGAGCGCCGTCGTGTGCCACTGCGAGTAGGTCACACCGTTGTCGGCGAGCCGCTGGAGCGTCGGCATCTCGATCTTCCCGCCGAAGGGCGACCAGGCCGCGAGGCCCGTGTCGTCGTAGAGGACGATCAGGACGTTCGGCGATCCCTCCGGGGCCCGCGCCGGGATGAATGGATCCCAGTCGGGCGTCGAGTCGCGAACGTCGAGAGCGATCTTGCCCTTGAACGGCGTTGCCATCTCGGACTGCTCCTTTTGTCGGGGGCGCTGTGGACGCAAGATCGCCGGGCAGAGCGAAGCCCGATCCCGAGGTAGGCACCTACCCGTGACTCGCGCCCCGTTCGCGACATTGACCTCGGGCCGAGTCTAGTTGAAGCAAAAGCGCCCGCCGGGTGAATCCGGCGGGCGCCTGAGTTTCGTTATTCGGCCGTCTCGGGCGTGGCGTCGGAGGCTTCTGCCTCCTCCTCGCCTTCGAGCAGCTCCTCCTCGCCCTCGACGGGCTCGGGGGCGTTCTTCGCGGCGATCGCGGCCTGCTTCTTCAAGGCCTTCCGCTCCCGCTTCTCGCGCATCGCCTGCTCGCGGGCTCGCTTGGCGGCTGTCTGGGGACTTCGCTTCGAGGCCATGTTGTCGTTCTCCCTTCGGTGCTATCTGCGCCGGCGCCGCTGCCTCTGAGGGCCGCGGGGCGTTGTTGTCCGTACGCGCATTCCCGAGGCGGCGAACGCTGCGCTGTGACCGAGCTTGTCGGCGAGCTTGGCGACTTCGTGCTCCTGCTCCGGGAGCACGAGCGTGAGCCCGGTTCCCGACCGGCCGGCCCGGCCTGTCCGTCCCACGCGATGGACGTAGTCGTCCTCCGTGCGGGGCGGGTCGAAGTTGATGACGTGGGTGATGTCGTCGATGTCGAGACCGCGGGCCGCGACGTCCGTCGCGATGAGCGTCGTGACGCGACCCGATTCGAACTGAGCAAGCGAGCGTTCGCGTGCGTTCTGAGACATATTGCCGTGCATCACCGCTGCCCGCTGGTCGTGCTCGCGCGCGAGCTTGCGGGCGAGCTTGTCGGCGCCGTGCTTGGTGCGCACGAAGACGAGGGCGAGGCCGCGCTCGCGCCGTAGGTGCTCGGCGAGGCTCCGGAGCTTGTTGTCGGCGGTGACCGGGTGAAACTCGTGGTCGATCTCGCCGGGCCGCGCGGCCTCGGGGGCGTGGGCGCGAACCGTGACGGCGTTCGAGGTGTACGAGCGTGCGAGCTCGGTGACGGGTCCTTCGAGCGTGGCCGAGAAGAGCATCGTCTGCCGGTTGCGGGGCACGCCGGCGAGGATCCGGTCGACCTGCGGGCGGAAGCCCATGTCGAGCATGCGGTCGGCCTCGTCGAGGACGAGCACCCGCACCGAGCCCAGCGAGATCATCCGCCGCTCGATCAGGTCGCTCAGGCGGCCGGGCGTGGCGACGAGGATCTCGGCGCCGCGGGCGCGCTTGGCCTGGCCCGGAAGCGGGGCGCCGCCGTAGACGGCTTCGATCCGCAGGGAGCGGGCCGCGGCGAGCGGGCGGAGCTCGGCGACGACCTGCGAGGCGAGCTCGCGGGTCGGGACGAGCACGAGCGCGCCCGGCTTGCTGCCGCCGGGTGCGATCCGCTCGACGAGGGGGATCCCGAAGGCGATCGTCTTGCCCGAGCCGGTGGGCGAGGCGGCCAGGACGTCGATCCCGGCCAGGCCGTCCGGGAGCACGAAGCTCTGAACGGCGAATGGTTCGGTGATACCGCCCCTGGCGAGCGCCCTGACCACGGGTTCGCTCACCCCGAGCCCAGAGAACGAAGGCACGGCAACAGGCAGCACAGTTGAAGACTGAGACAAATTATCCACTCCTTTTAGATGCGGGGTCGAGATGCAAGAACCTCGAAACGCCCGCAAAAGGGTGGAACGAGAAGCTGAATCTCCCGACCGCCCCATTGGCAGCCGTGGCTACAGCTTAGCTGCCGGCGGGGAGGCTGGGAGTGTTGCCGGCGAGCGCGCGGGCTGCGTGCCTGCCGCGGCGGGCCTCGCGGAACGTGACGAGCCGGCGATCCTGCTCGTCCCAGAGCTTCAGCCGGACGGTGAGCACGGCATCCCAGAGCGAGAGGGTCGGGATGCTCTCGAGCTCGGCGATCCGGTCGTGCGCCGCCACGAGGTTGTAGTTCGGGATCCGCGCGCTCAGGTGGTGGACGTGATGGAGGCCGATGTTCCCGGTGAAGAACCGCAGCAGCGTCGGAAGCTTCAGGTACGAGCTGCCCTGGAGCGCAGCGTCGTCGTATGACCAGTTCTCGTTCGTCTGCCAGTAGGTGTCCTCGAACTGATGCTGGCAGTAGAAGAGGAAGATGCCGGCCGCGCTCGTGAGCAGCATCACCGGCACCTGGACGAGCAGGAATCCCTTCCAGCCCAGGATGAGGCAGCCCACGACGATCACCGCCACGAGGGCGAGGTCGGTTCCGAGTACGCTCCGCCGGATCCGCCGGCTCGAGCCACGCGGGACGAGGCGGGGGCCGACGAGGATCACCCAGAGTGGCCCGAGGCCGAAGAGGATGAAGGGGTTGCGGAGCGCACGGTAGGCAAGGCGACTCCACCACGGAGAGGCGAGATACTCGTCGATCGTCAGCGTCTTGATGTCGCCGACGCCCCGGCGGTCGAGGTCGCCGGTCGTCGCGTGATGGATCGCGTGCTCGTGCCGCCAGCTGGCGAAAGGCATGTAGACGAGCGGGCTGAGCGCGGCTCCCAGGAGCCCGTTCGCGCGCTTCGAGGGCAGGAACGAGCCGTGCGCGCAGTCGTGGAAGACGATGAATGTCCGCGTCAGGAAGCCGGCTGCGGGGATCGAGAGCGCGAGCACGAGCCAGGTGGAGATGTCGAGCGCGAAGCACATCGCCACCACGAGCGCGAGGTAGGGCACGACCGAGGTGAGCACGTTCCGGGCGCTCAGACGAGTGCTCGGCTTCATGTACGGGGCGAGGATCCGGCGCCAGGACTCCTCGGCCTGACGGTCCGTCGACGGCGTGTCAGGAGAGCTCGCGCCGCTCATCCGGCGTTCCGGAACGCTTGCCGCTCGTGGGCCGCGTGCGCTGCGTGCTGTGAAGAGGTCGGCATCAGGGTTCGGATTCTCGGCAAAGGTGCCGAAGCTCGCCCCTGCGCCAGACAATCCTACCCTGGCGCCCCGGACGGCCGCGCGAGAGGCGAAGTACGCGTGCGCCTCTGGCAACGGCGGTGCCATGCACCGGTTCTGCGGGCTTCCGGAGACGCCCGGCCTTGCGATCGTGTGTACTACCGGCGTGATCGGAGTGGTCGCCTCATTCGAGCTCACCTCGGGTGCCGGGGTCGTCGTCTCGATCGTCGTGCTCGGTCTGCTCGCCCTCGCCTGGCTCGTCTCGCTCTTCATGCTGCTCGTCGACTCGATCTCGGTCGGCGCGAAGATCATCTGGTTCGTGGCGCTCACCTGCCTCGCCCCGATCACGATCCCGCTCTACCTGATCCTCCGCCGCCGGCGACACGCCGTCGGCTGACCCTTCGGGTGGGCCGGCCGGCCCGGGCAGCGCCGAACACGTAACGTAGCCCCGTGGCGTTCATTCGCGGGACGGGAAAGGGTGGAGGGCTCCAGGGTCGCACCGGCGCCGCCGTCCTTCTCGCCCTCGCCACGGTCGTGCTCGCAGCCGGCTGCGGGGGCAGCAAGAAGCCCGACACGACGACCGAGTGGGCGAACGGCCTCTGCACCGCGGTCACCACCTGGAAGACGTCGGTCACCGCTGCGGCCGACCCGCTGAAGAGCGGGAACCTCTCGAAGAGCGCCATCCAGAACGCCGGCAACGAGGTGCAGGATGCGACGAACACGTTCGTCTCGACCGTGAAGAAGCTCGGCAAGCCCGACACCGAGGCCGGGACTCAGGCGCAGCAGTCGGTGAACCAGCTCTCAGACGAGATCCACGACGGGACCCAGAAGATCTCCGCTGCGGCCAAGGGCGTTTCCGGAGTGAGCGATGCGCTCAGTGCGATCTCCGTGGCGACGAGCACGCTCGGGGCGATGAGCACCGACATCTCCACGACCTTCACGACCCTTCAGGGCCTCGATCCGAAGGGTGAGCTGCAGACCGCCTTCAATCAGGCGGATGCCTGCAAGAGCCTTCGGTCGTCCGGCAGCTGATCAGCCGAGCCGGTCGAGCAGATGATCGCCGACCCGGAGCGAGTTGGCCATTGCGGTCAGCGCCGGGTTGACGGCACCGATGCTCGGGAAGACACTCGTGTCGACGACGTAGAGGTTGTCCAGCTCGTGCGCCTTGCAGTCGACGTCCAGCACCGAGCTCGCCGGGTCCGTTCCGAATCTCGCCGTTCCCGCCTGATGGGCGCACCCGGCGACCGGGATCTCGTTCTTCAGGTAGGCGAAGCGATGGAAGAGATGGTCCGGATCCATCTCGAGCTTTCCGAGCAGTGACTTGAGCTTGCCGTAGAGCTGATCCTTCGGGACGTCGTTCGTCGGCTTGTAGCTCAGCGTGAGCTTCCCGTCGCGATCGACGGTGACGCGATTCTCGGAGCGGGGGAGATCCTCTGTCGAGAGCCAGAAGTCGATCGCATGCTTCGCGACCCGGTCGAGCGTCCATTCGGGGGCAAGCTTCGTCTCGCCCGGCTTCTCGCCGCGGAACATGTCCGCCTGGGACTTGCCGACCATCTGGATGTTCCCGAGCGGATAGTCGTGATCGTCGCTGCCGAAGTAGAAGTCGTTCAGTCCGAGGGTCTTCTGGTAGATCGTCGGGTTCTCCTCACGCGAGAGCGCGAGCACTGCCCGGCTCGCGTGGAACATGTAGTTGCGCCCGACCTGGTCGGAGCCGTTCGCGAGGCCGTTCGGATGCTTGTCCGAAGCCGATCGGAGCAGCAGCTTCGCCGTGTTGGCCGCGCCGCAGGCAAGGACGACGATGTCGGCCGTGTGCCGCTCCTCGGCCCCGTCGCGCTCGACGACGACGCCGGTGACGACCTTGCCGCGCTCGTCGGTCTGGAGCCTCGTCGCCTGCGCGTCGATCAGCAGCGTCACGTTCGGATGCTCGAGCGCCGGGCGGACTCCGAGCACCTCGGCATCCGACTTGCCGTGGACGAGACACGGGAAGCCGTCGCAGTTCACGCAGCGGACGCAGGGGCTGTTCGGCATGTCGGACTCTTCGAGCCGGATCCCGCACGGAGCGTGAAACGGGTGGTGGCCGGCGGCCTCGAGCTGATCCGAGAGCAGCTGGATCCTGGGCTCGTGGGCGACAGCCGGATGCGGGTAGGGCGCGCTCGCCGGGGGCTCGGTCGGATCCTCGCCGCGGGCGCCGTGAACCTCGTACATCGTCTCGGCCTTCGTGTAGTAGGGCTCGAGCTCGTCGTAGGAGATCGGCCACGCGGGGGAGATCCCGTCGTGGTGGCGGAGCTCGCCGAAGTCCCTCGCCCTCAGGCGGTAGAGCGCCGCGCCGTAGAGCTTGGTCGCGCCGCCGACGTAGTAGTGCACCTGCGGCTGGAAGGCGCGGCCGTGCTCGTCGTACCAGGTGTCCGGTGAGACGTAGCGGTTCTCGACGAAGACGTCGCGGACGATCCAGTTCTGCGGCTCCCGCGGCAGCCACCCGCCGCGCTCGAGCAGCAGGATCCGCTTGCCCGAGGGCGCGAGATGGCGGGCCAGCGTGCCGCCGCCGGCGCCTGTCCCGACGATGATCACGTCGTAGTCGCTCACCGGCTCACCAGGGTCATTCGGACACGACCCAGGGCCCGTGCCAGGGATCGTGGACTCCGAGGAGCTTGGCGGACGTGTCCGGGCCCCAGGTCCCCGGCGCGTACGGCTGCACCGGCGGCGGGGAGTCGAGCAGGGGCTGCATCACGCGCCATGTCTCCTCCACGCCGTCCTGGCGGGTGAACCGCGTCGCGTCGCCGATCATCGCCGCGTACAGCAGGACCTCGTACGGCGTCGGGCCTTCGCCGCCCTCCTCGCCGAACTCCATGTCGAGCTCGATCGGACCGGGCCCGTCGGCCCGGTGCGCCTCGACGATCAGCCGGATTCCGGTCGACGGGTCGAGCTTCACGATCAGCTGGTTCGGCGCCACGTGGGTGTCGTAGTCCGCGAAGCCGAGCTTCGGCGGCTGCTTGAAGACGAGCCGTAGCTCGGTCTGGGTGACCGGCAGGCACTTGCCGGCGCGGATGAAGAACGGGACGCCGGCCCAGCGCCAGTTCTCGATCTCGAGCCGGAGCGCCGCGAAGGTCTCCGTCGTCGAATCGGGCGCGACACCGTCGATCGAGCGGTAGCCCTCGTACTGTCCGCGCACGTAGTGCTGGGGGTCGGCCTCCTTGACCGAGCGGAAGAGCGTGACCTCCGCATCCTTGATCGTCTGCGGGTCGCCGCGTGCCGGCGCCTCCATCGCGCAAGCGGCGACCACCTGCATCAGGTGGTTCACGACGACGTCACGGAGCGCCCCGACCGGGTCGTAGAAATGACCGCGATCGGCGACCCCGAAGTCCTCGGCCATCGTGATCTGGATGCACGCGAGGTAGTTGCGGTTCCAGACCGGCTCGAGCATCGAGTTCGCGAATCGGAGATGGAGGATCTCCTCGTGGCCCATCTTCCCGAGGTAGTGGTCGATCCGGAAGATCTGCTCCTCCTTCACGTACTGGTGGAGCTCCGCGGCGAGCTCGCGGGCCGACGCGAGGTCGTGGCCGAACGGCTTCTCCACGACGATCCGGGCGTTCGCCGTCAACCCGGCCTCGGAGAGGCCCTTCACGACGGTGCCGAAGAGGAACGGCGGGATCTCGAGGTAGAAGACCGGGAGCTTCGAGCCCTTGATCGCAGCAGCGACACGGCCGTAGGTGGCAGAGTCCGAGAAGTCGCCCTGGACGTAGGAGAGCCGCGCTGCGAAGCGCTTGAAGACCTCTTCGTCGAGCTTCTCGCCTGTCCCGACGATCGAGTCGCGGGCGCGCTGCACGAGCTGGTCGACCGTCCAGTCGTCGACGGCCACGCCGACGATCGGGCAGTCGAGCAGCCCTCGCGCCTCGAGCCGGTAGAGCGACCTGAACGTCATGACCTTCGCGAGGTCGCCGGTGATCCCGAAGACGACGAACCGGTCGGCCGCGCGTTTTGCGTTACTGTCGGGCACGTGAACGGTTGTCGCGTCGAAGAGCAGTCAAGCCGTCACCTTTCGTTCGATGTTCCCCGTGGGCGATCGTCGGCGCCGCGAACTCGAGTGCCCAGAGGAGCCTACGCGTGAGCTCGACCGACGGCAAGCCGTCGCGCCCGAGAGTCCTCGTTCTCGGCGGCGGGTTCGGCGGGATCGGCGCGGCCCGCAAGCTGAAGGACGCCGAGGTCGACGTCGTGCTCGTGGACCGGCACGACTACCACACCTTTCAACCACTCCTCTACCAGCTCGCCACGGACCTGCTCGAGACCGCTGCGGTGGGGCACGCTCTGCGCGACCTGTTCCACGACCAGGCGAATGTGACCGTCCATCAGGCCACGGTGACGGGAATCGACCTCGGCGCCCGCGAGGTGCAGTTCGCGGAGATGGCGCCGCTCGCCTACGACTACCTCGTGCTCGGGCTCGGCGCCCAGGTCAACTTCTTCGGGACGGAGGGTGCGGCGGAGCACGCCTTCCCGATGTACACGCTCTCCGACGCCGTTCGCCTGAAGGAGCACGTGCTCGAGCGCTGGGAGGCGGCGGACCGCGATCCGGAGCTCGTCGAGGACGGTGCGCTCAACGTGGTGATCGTGGGCGGCGGCCCGACCGGAGTCGAGACCGCCGGTGCGCTCGCCGAGCTCTACCGCAGCATCTTCACGAAGGACTACCCGGGAGCCCCACACGACAGGGTCAGGCTGATCCTCGTGGAGGCCGGTCCCGAGGTATTCGCGATGTTTCACGAAGACATCCGCGAGTACACCTCGAAGGCGCTCGAGAAACGCGGGGTCGAGCTGCTCCTCGGCGAGATCGTGACCTCGGTCGAGCCCACGCGTGTCACGTTGAAATCCGGCAAGACGCTCGAGGCGCACACGCTCGTCTGGGGTGCCGGGCTGGAGGCGAATGAGCTCGTGAAGGCGCTCGGGCTCGAGCTCCAGCACGGAAACCGCGTTCCGGCCGGCCCCGACCTCTCGGCTCCGGGACACCCCGAGGTCTTCGCCGTCGGCGACGACGCCTGGATCACCGACACCGGCACCGGGGACGTCCTCCCGCAGCTCGGTTCGGTGGCGCTGCAGGCGGGAGAGCACGCGGGCGAGAACATCGCACGCCTCGTGGACGGCCGCAGCAGCGAGCCCTTCGTCTACGACGACAAGGGCACGATGGCGACGATCGGGCGCGGCGCCGCGGTCGTCCAGTTCCGCGGCGGCCACACGATGAAGGGCAAGGCCGCATCGCTTGCCTGGGGCGTGGTCCATCTCTCGCTCCTCTCGACCGGCGAGGATCGAGCAAAGGCGGTCGTCGACTGGACGTGGGCGGGGTTCACCCACGAGCGGCCGGGACGGATCACGGTGCGAACGGAGAAGGCCGCCGCAGACTGAGGCGCGTCAGCTGAAGGCATTCACGGCGCGGGCCACGATCAGGCCGAACAGCGCCAGTGCGATCGTGGACTGGACGAGCATGACGTATTTGGCTCGATGTGTGAGCGGCATCACGTCGGTCGGGCTGAAAGCCGTCGCGTTGGTGAAGCCCAGATGGAGGTAGTCGAGAAACACGGGGCGCCAACCGCCGGGCACGAGCTCCGGGCTGAGCTGCTGGGTGAAGGCGAAGTCGACCGGTAGCCGGTTTCGCGAGCGGGCCGTCGGCCCTCCACTGTCCAGAAGCCAGTAGAGGAGCGCGAAGGCGAGGTTGTTCCCGAGCCAGACGAGCGCTCCCGAGGCGAGCAGCTCGGCCGGGTCGTTCGTCACGCCGGTTCCCTTGATCAGGTCGTGGACGAGGAGCGCCGTGGCCCAGAGCGCCGCGAGGACGAGGATCGTGACGAGCGCGAGCGCGGCCGGACGCACCCAGCGCAGATGCTTGCGGAGCTCGACGGGGTCGCTCAGGAGCAGGACTGCGAGCAGGATGCCCTCGACCGTCGGGGCCAACCAGATGAGACGGAGCGGACTGGCCCTCGGCAGCCAGACGCGGAGGCCGATGTTGAGCACCATGAAGACCAGGAGCGCGGCCGCCGGCGGCAGCCGTGACTCTCCGATCAGCGAACCGTCGCCCTGCGCGCGAGACTGAGCCTCCGAGACCTCGGTCACCGCCGAATCCTGTCAGATGCGCCTCGTCTCCCCGGGACCTGGGAGAATGCGAGAAACGCACCGTCGACCGCAAGGAGGGGCAGATGTCCTCGACCGTATCGCCTCGGCTCTCGGATGATCAGTTCGTCGAGATGGCCGCTCTGATCAAGGACGCCGACAGCGTCGAGCTGAAGCTGACGGTGCCCGACTCGGGCCACCGCTCCACGATCGCGGCACTGGGAATCGATCCGCTGGAGGCGCAGATCCGGCAGGTGTTCTTCTTCGACACGCCGGAGCTCAGGCTGAACGCGGCGGGAGTGGTCGTGCGCGCGCGCCGGATTCAGGGCAAGGGCGCGGACTCGGTCGTGAAGCTGCGGCCGGTTGTGCCGGCGGAGCTTCCGCCCGAGGTCAGGGTCTCCGAGAACTTCAACATCGAGGTCGATGCGATGCCGGGCGGTTTCGTCTGCTCGGGATCGATGAAGTGGGCGCTCGGCACGGTCGATGCGCGAACCGTCGTCGCGGGCACGCATCCGATCCGGAAGCTCTTCTCCAAGGAGCAGCGGCGCTTCTACCGCCAGCATGCGCCGGAGGGGCTCGAGATCGACAACCTCACGCTGCTCGGCCCGATCTTCGTCCTCAAGGGGCGCCTGAATCCGGACGAGCTCGGTCGGCGGCTGGTCGTCGAGATGTGGCTCTATCCCGACGGCTCGCGCATCCTCGAGCTCTCGACGAAGTGTGCGCCGTCGGAGGCCTTCCAGGTGGCCGCCGAGACCCGCGTCTACCTCGCGGGGATCGGAGTCGAGCTCACGGGCGACCAGCAGACGAAGACGAAGAAGGCACTCGAGTACTTCTCGTCCGAGCTCGCGAGCAACCCGGCGAAGCCCGCCGACGAGACTTCAGCGCCCGAAGCGCTCGACGAGGAGCCCGTGGCGGAGGCCGCGGTCGCTGACGACGAGTGAGTCGGCGCCGAGCTTCTCCAGCACCGTCTTGACGATGCAGGCCCCTGCGAGGATGACCTCGCCGCGGCCGGCCTGGAGCCCCGGGATCTCGCTCCGCTCAGCGGCCGGCAAGCAGCGGTAGAGCTCGATCTGGCGGTCGATCTCGGCGCGGTCGACGCGGGTGCCGCGCACGGTGTCGGCGTTGTAGACGACGAGACCGTGCTTCACGGCGGCGAGGTTCGTGACCGCGCCCCCCAGCCCGACGAGCATCTCCGGCGCAGTCCGTCCATCGAGCCGTGCGAGGTCGGCCGCGATCGCCTCGAGCGCCTCGGCGATGCACTCCTCGTTCACGGCCTTGTCGAGGCCGAAGCGCTCGGTGAAACGTGCGGCGCCGACGTTCACACTGAACTGCTCCTCGATCCTCGTGCCGTGCCCGAACGTGAACTGCGAGCTTCCGCCGCCGGTGTCGAAGACGGTGACTGCGGTGTTCCTGGCGAGCTCGCCCGTGACCGCCAAGTAGGCGAGCCGGGCCTCTTCCTCGCCGGGTATCACCTTCACCTCGATTCCGGTGCGCTCCCTGACCGCGTCGATGAGCTCTGGGCTGTTCTCGGCGATGCGGAGCCCTGCCGTTCCCACCGCGGCGATCTCGAGCGCGTTCCCGGCACGTGCTTCCGCGATCATCGAAGCGGCCGTCTCGACGGTTCGCGCGATCGGCTCGGGACCGAGGCGCCCGGATGCACTCAGGCCTTCGCCGAGCCTCGTGACCTCGGCACGCTCGGCCACGATCACCCAGCTGCCGTCGGCTTCTCGCTCGCCGAGCGTGAACTTGACCGAGTTCGTCCCGAGATCGAGCACGGCGTAGCGCCGTCCGCCGAAGCGGACGAGCGTCTTCAGCCCACGCGAGACACAGACGTTGGGCCGTCCGTCGAGCCCGAGGCGTCGGCGGGTCGCGAGCACGAGCTTCGGATCCTCGGACTCGATCGCGATCGTCCGTGCTGTCCCCGCCGCGGTGGTGACCTCGGTCGATTCGGCGCGGCAGCCGTCGAGCTCGTAGTGGCGCCGTTGCTTGTGGACCTGAACGGCGAGCAGTCCCGGAGCCGGGGCGACGACCTCGTCGACGAGCTCCGGGAGCGTGTAGCTCTCTCGCGCGAGCGGCACCGGGGCGCCGAGCGCCGCGAGCACCTGGTGGAGGTCGGCGGCGGCGATGGGGAACCTCGCCTTCAGCGTCGGTATCCAGAGCTCGAGGCCGTCTCCGCTTTGCTCCTCGAGCAGCTTCAGGTCGAGCAGCTCGGCCCGAACCTTCACCGACTCGTCGCTCGCGGCGGAGAGGAGATACAGCTCATCGCTCTCCTCCAGCCGCTCTCCTCCGAGCGCGGCGAGGGAGGCCGCGGCTTCGCCGAGGTCGTTCCCGAACGTGCGCCACTCCCAGCGCGGGACGATCGCCGTCATCGCTGCGGCCCCGAGACCGCTGCGTCGAGTGTCGGGAGGATCGGGATCCTCCCGGTGAGGCCTGCCCGCTCGAGCAGCTCGAGCGCAGGGGCGCGGACTGCCGCGAGCCGCAGCTCGACCCCGTCCTTCGCCAGGGCCTGGGAGAGCTCGGAGAGCGTGTCGACCGTCTGGACGTCGAGCTCGGTGTTGCCGGAGAGATCGAGGACGACGGCCGGGGGGCGGGGCTCGGCGTTGCCGAGCAGATCGACGACGTGCTCCTTCACGTTGGTCGCGTTCGCGTAGAAGAGCGGTCCGTCGACGCGGACGACGAGTGCCTCCTTCGTCAGCTTCCAGCCGGGATGCCGGTCGGAGTTTCCCCAGATGCCACTCGCGGAATCGCGGGCGAGGAGGCCGACCGTCGGACGGCTCAGCCGCTGGATCAGGAGGCCCAGCGAGAGCCCCGCTGCGAGGAGCAGGCCCGGGAGGACTCCGGCGATCAGCACGCCGACGAGTGCGGTCAACGCGAGGACGATCGCGCTCGTGCGGAGGTGGGCGAGGCGGCGGAGCTCGCCGACCTTCCAGAAGCTCGAGATCGCGACGATCACGATCGCCCCCAGCGTCGCCTCGGGAAGGTTCTTGAAGAGACCCGTGAGAAACGCGCCGGTCAGGAGGATCAGGCCGGCTGCGACGAGGGTCGTCAGCTGCGTCTTGCCGCCGGCCCGCTCGTTCGCCATCGTCTGGCTCGCGCCGCCCGACTGGACGAAGCCCGGCGAGAGGCCGGCGAGCACGTTCGAGCTTCCGAGCGCAACGAGATCGCGATTGACGGCAACGCGGTAGCCGTCCTCGCTCCCGAGCGTCCGGGCGACCCCGATCCCTTCGGCGGTGACGATCATCACGCCGAACGCGGGTGCGAGCAGGTCGACGAGGTCGTGCCAGCCCACGTTCGGCAGCGTCGGGCTCGGAAACGCCCTCGGGAGTCTCCCGACGACGGCCACGCCGTGGCTGCTCAGGTCGAGGAGGCTCGAGACGATGATCGCGGAGACCAGCAACACGAGTGTTGCCGGCACCTTCGGGGCTGCGCGAGCGAGCACGAGCAGTAACGCTACGCTCGCGGCGCCCGTGGCGAGCGTCCAGCCGCTCGTGTCGCCGAGATGGGTCAGGACCTCCCGTAGCATCGGGAAGAAGTTCCCGCTGCCGCCCCGGATCCCGAGCAGCTTCGGTAGCTGCCCCACGGCGACGAAGAGCCCGAGGCCGAAGAGGAACCCCGTCATCACCGGCTTCGAGACGAGGTCCATCACCCCACCGATCCGCAGCACACCCGATGCGATCAGGACCACCCCCGACACGACCGCGAGCGCGGCCGAGAGCGCGGCGAACCGCTTCCCGTCGCCGTGCGCGAGTGGCCCGATCGCGGCCGCCGAGAGCGCGGAGGTCGCGGTCGTCGCGCTCACGACGAGCGTCTTCGAGGAGCCGAGGATCGCGTAGGCGATCAAAGCCGCGGGTGCCGCAACGAGGCCGGCCGACGGCGGGAGGCCCGCGATCTGTGCGTAGGCAACGGCCTGGGGGACGACGACGCCCCAGACGATCAGCCCCGCCCCGATGTCGTGTGGCAGCCACGCGCGCCGGTAGTGAAGGAGCCAGTCCGGAAGGATGCGCATGGCCGCAGCAGTCTATTTGGGGCCGAAACGCCAATCGCTCGAGAGCATGCCGCCGCCGCGTCGCGTCGACGATCGACGGGAACGACTGAGCTCGCTGTGGCGAGCCGAACGCTTCTTCGGCGACGCCTACGCAGGGGCCGGAGCCGGTGATACGGGCCCGGGCGGCGTCGTAGGTTCGGGTGCGTCCTCGCCCGCGTAGCGGGCGAGCAACTGCTGCTCCCGTTCCTTCCGCGGGAACAGGAAGAACACAACCGCAGCACCGATCAGGATCGCGACGATGCCCGCGGTGTAGGCCCAGTCGTCGCCCTGCAGGAACGACGTCTTCGCGGCCGCGGTGATCTGGCTCGCGTACCGCGGGTGCTGCTGCGCAACGTCCTCGGCGCTCCCGAACGACTTCGTGAGCTGGTTCGCGACGCTGTCCGAGATCGCCTTGCTGTTCGGGGCCGACGCGATCGCCGCGGAGGCGGCTGCCGCGTAGCCGGCGGTGAGGAGTGCTCCGAAGATCGACTGCATCACCGCCCCGCCGAGGTCGCGCTGGAGGTCGGCCGTGCCGGAGGCCATCCCGGCTCGCGAGACGGGAACCGAGCCCGTGAGCGAGTGCGATGCGGGCGTGCCCGCGAACCCGACACCGACGCCGATGAAGGCGTAGGCGAGCCCGACCTTCCAGTAAGGGATCCCGTCCTTCCACAGGAGGAGCATCGCCAGGAAGCCGAGCAGGCAGAACGCGTAGCCGAGAAGCAGGGTGAACCGCGCTCCACGGGCCTCGACGAGCTTGGCGGAGCGGGGTGCGATCGCGACCATCGCGAACGCAGCCGGGAGGATCGCCGCGCCCGCGTGGAAGGTCGAGTAGCCGAGCACGTTCTGCAGGAACTGCTGCCCGACGAACATCGCCCCCATCAGCGAGCCGAAGACGATGATCCCGGCGCACGCCGCCACCCAGAACGTCGGCCTCGCGGCTATGTCGAGGTCGTACAGCGGGTTCTTGGCACGACGCTGCCTGAGCACGAACGCCACCAGCGCGGCGACCGCGATCGCCGCCAGCCCGAGGACGAGCGCAGTCTTGTTCGGCACGGGCGCGAAGTTGATCGCGAGCACGAGCGCCGCCACGAGCACGACCGAGAGGACGCCGCCGAGGTTGTCGACGGGCTCGGTTCCCTCGTTCACGTGGCTCGGCACGAGGACGATCGCCATCACGAGCGCAACCGCGGCCAGAGGCAGCGTCATCAGGAATACCGAGCCCCACCAGAAGTGCTCGAGGAGCGCCCCGGCGAAGAGCGGCCCGAGTGCGGCGATCGCCCCCCCGATCCCCGACCAGAGCGCGATCGCCTTCGTGCGCCCCGGGCCCGACCAGAGAGCGGTGATCAGCGCGAGCGTCGTCGGGTACGCCATCCCGGCCGAGAGGCCGCCGAGCAGCCGCGCCGCGAAGAGCACGCCCGGGTCGGGAGCGTACGCAGCAAGCAGGCAGGCTGGGATCGAGAGCGAGACGCCGAGCACGAGCAGCAGCTTTCGCCCGTAGCGGTCGCCGACGGCACCGAGGTAGAGCACCGAGGCCGCCAGGCCGAGCGAGTAGCCGACCGCGATCAGGTCGAGCGCCGTCTGCGATGCGTTGAACGCCACGTCGATCGACGGCAAGGCGACGTTCGCGACCGCAAGGTTCAGGTTCGCAACGGCGGCAACGAGAATCAGGGCAGTGAGAACGAAGCCGGAGCGCTCGGGGGCCATGGCCGGGATCATGCCGTGTCGGGAGCAACCGCGCCGTCGGTTGGCGGTCTCGTGCCGCGACAGGCATCATCTCGCCGAGCGGGTGTGGGGGCAGGGCCCACTCGCAGAGCGCCCGCGGGGAGGCGCGTCGTCGAGCCACGAGGGGAGCGTGAGATACGTCCGATGAGCGCCGAGCGCGAAAGGGTCGAGAGCTTCGGTCATCTCGAGAATGGGTTGTTGCAGGCGGGCGACTGGTACCACTGGGGCCCGTACCTCTCGGAGCGTCAGTGGGGGACCGTGCGGGAGGACTACAGCGCGGACGGCACCGCCTGGGAGTACCTGCCCCACGACCACGCTCGCTCGCGAGCCTACCGCTGGGGCGAGGACGGCCTCGCCGGCTTCTCCGACATCGAGCAGCGCCTGTGCCTGTCACTCGCACTCTGGAACGGTCAGGACCCGATCCTGAAGGAGCGCATCTTCGGCCTGACCGGCAATCAGGGCAATCACGGCGAGGACGCGAAGGAGTACTGGTGGTACCTCGACGCGCTCCCGAGCCATGCCTGGAACCGGTGGCGCTACCACTACCCGCAGGGTCCGTTCCCGTACGACGACCTCGTGGCCGAGAACGGACGCCGCGGCAAGCTCGACCCCGAGTACGAGCTCCTCGATACCGGCGTTTTCGACGACGACCGCTACTGGATCGTCGAGGTCGACTATGCGAAGGCCGACCCGCACGACCTGCTGATGACCGTGCGCGTGACGAACGCCGGCCCGGAGACGGCGACGCTCCACGTGCTCCCGACCGTCTGGTATCGCAACACCTGGGCCTGGGGGCTCGACGAGAGCCCGAAGCCGGAGCTGCAGCTCGCGGGCACCTCGACCATCCGTACCGAGCACCCGTTCCTGGGCGAGCTCGAGATTGCGGCCGAAGGCCTGCCGAAGGTGGTCTTCTGCGAGAACGAGACGAACATGGAGCGCGTGTTCGGCTGCGAGTCGACGACGGCGGCACCGAAGGACGGGATCTCCGACCACGTCGTCACAGGCGCCGAGACTGTGGGCGACGGGGCCGGGACGAAGGCCGCGTTCTGGTACGAGCTCGAGCTCGCTCCGGGCCAGACGAAGACCGTGCGCGTCCGGCTGCGCGCAGCCTCGAAGCGCGGCGACCCGTTTGCCCGCTTCGACGAGGTGGCCGCGAACCGCCTGGCCGAGGCCGACGAGTTCTACGCCGAGCTTTGCCCTCCCGCAGCCGACGACGACGAGGCGCTCGTGATCAGGCAGGCGCTCGCCGGGATGCTGTGGAGCAAGCAGTTGTATGCCTACGACGTCTCGCGCTGGCTCGACGGCGACCCGGCTCAGCCCGCGCCGCCCGCCTCGCGGCTGAACGGCCGTAACGCCCACTGGCGCAACTTCGATGCCTTCGACATCATGTCGATGCCGGACAAGTGGGAGTACCCATGGTTCGCCGCGTGGGATCTCGCCTTCCACTGCGTCGCGCTCGCCCGCGTCGACCCTGCGTTCGCGAAGTACCAGCTGGTCCTGCTCTGCCGCGAATGGTTCCAGCACCCGAACGGCGCCCTCGCCGCCTACGAGTGGTCGTTCGACGACGTGAACCCGCCCGTCCAGGCCTGGGCGGCGCTCGAGGTGTTCGCGATCGACGGCGGCCGGGATGTCGCCTTCCTCAGCCGGATCTTCGACAAGCTGCTCGTGAACTTCACGTGGTGGGTGAACCGGCTCGACGCCGACGGCTCGAACATCTTCGAGGGCGGCTTCCTCGGGCTCGACAACATCGGCCCGATCGACCGCTCGCACCTCGCGCCCGGCCAGTTCCTGGAGCAGTCCGACGGCACCGGGTGGATGGGCTTCTACGCGCTCAGCATGGCCGCGATCGCCTCGATCCTCACCCGCCGGGGACGTCCGGCGACCGACCTCGTGTTGAAGTTCCTCGAGCACTTCGCCCTGATCTCCGGCGCCCTCGAGTCGCAGGGTCTCTGGGACGAGACGGACGGCTTCTTCTACGACCAGCTCCGCCTGGCCGACGGACGCACCGAGGCGATCAAGGTGCGCTCGATCGTCGGCGTGCTGCCGCTGCTCGGCGTTGTCGCGGTCGACGAGGCGGTCGTGGAGCGGGCCGAGATCGTGAACAAGAAGGCCTCGGACATGCTTCGCTCCGCGCACCCCGTCGCGGGTGTGGCCGGGGAGCGAAGGCTGCTGCTGGGCGTCGTCGGGATGCCTCGCGTGCTCCGCGTCTTCGAGAAGCTCTTCGACGAGTCCGAGTTCCTCTCGCCCTACGGCCTGCGCGCTGTCTCGCGCTGGCACGAGGAGCACCCGTTCGAGCTCGACATCGACGGCGTCTCCGCGACGATCGACTACGAGCCCGCCGAGTCGACGACCGGCCTCTTCGGCGGCAACTCGAACTGGCGCGGCCCGATCTGGATGCCCGTGAACATGCTCGTGATCGAGGCCCTCAGGCGCTACGCCCGGTTCTTCGGCGACGAGCTGAAGGTCGAGTACCCGACGGGCTCCGGCAAGGAGTTCTCCCTCGAGGAGATCGCGGACGACCTCCAGTCGCGGCTGATGTCGCTCTTCCTCGTCGGAGAGGACGGGCGCCGTCCCTGTTTCGGCTGGGTCGAGAAGCTCCAGACCGACCCCGAATGGAAGGACAACCTCCTCTTCAACGAGTACTTCCACGCCGACAACGGCGCCGGGCTCGGTGCGAGCCACCAGACGGGCTGGACGGGCGTGATCGCGGAGATCGTCTTCCGTCACTGCGGCGGGCACGTGCCGACACTCGGGGAGCTCATCGCCGGCGACCAGATCGAGGCCACGGTGTGACGATCGGGTTCGGGCCGCAGACGTGCGGCTCGCTCGACGAGGCGGCGGCGCGCGAGTGGCTCGTCGCCGACGGGCTCGGCGGCTATGCGATGGGAACGGTCGCCGGGCTCCGGACGCGGCGCTACCACGGGCTGCTCGTGGTAGCGGTGGACGGGCCCGGCGCCCGCATGCTCGGCCTTGCGGCGCTCGACCCGGTGCTCGTGGTCGGCGACGCACGAATCCGCCTTGGGACCGACGAGTGGGGCTCCGGCACCGTTGACCCGGCCGGCCACGAGCTGCTCGCGTCCTTCGACCTCGAGGACGGCGTTCCGCGCTGGCGGTGGCAGGCCGGTGGGATCCTGCTCGAGAGGGAGCTCGCCGCACTCCACGGCTCAGCCGCGGTCGGCGTCGTCCACCGGCTGATCGGGGCCGACCGGCCGGTGACGCTCGAGCTGACACCGCTCTGCACCTGGCGGAGCGTTCACGGCGAGCGCCATGCGGAAGGCGATCCTGACGTCGAGCCGACAGGCGGCGGTTTTTCCTTCGAGGGCGCCTACCGCGTCGAGGGCGCAGGCTGGCAGCCCGGTGGGAGCTGGTACCGCGACGTGCGGGCGCGCGAGGAGGCGGCCCGCGGGCTTTCGGACCGCGAGGATCTCTGGGCCGCCGGGCTGTTCCGGGTCGAGCTCGAGCCGGGAGGCCGCCACGAGGTGACGGCGGCGGCGACCGCGGAACCGGCGCTCCCCCCGGCGACGAAGATCGTCAGCGCGGCCCGGAGCCGCGCCGCCGCCCTCGTCGCCTCGGCGAAGGCCGCCGACACGACCGACGCGCGGCTCGTCCTCGCCGCCGATCAGTTCGCGATCACCACCTCGGGCCGCCCGACCGCCGTCGCCGGCTACCCGTGGTTCGGCGAGTGGTCACGCGATCTCATGACCTCCTACGAGGGCCTCTACCTCTCGACGGGCCGGGCCGACGAGGGGCGCGAGGTGCTCCGGACCTCGGCCGCGACGGTCTCGGAGGGGATGCTCGCGAACACGGCCGACACCGGCTCGCTCGAGTACAACACCGCCGACGGCACGCTCTGGTTCGTCCATGCGCTCGGCCGCCACCTCTCGGTCACCGGCGACGACGAGCTCGGGAGCGAGCTGGCGCCGGTGCTCGAGCAGATCGTGCAGCACCACCTCGACGGCACCCGCTACGGGATCGGCGTCGACCCCGCCGACGGGCTCCTGCGGCAGGGAGCGGACGGGTGGGCTCTCACCTGGATGGATGCCAGGATCGACGGTGTCCCGGTGACCCCGCGCGCCGGGAAGGCGGTCGAGGTGAACGCGCTCTGGCTCAGGGCGCTTTCGGTGGGAGGCGGCCTGAGCGCCGACACGAGCTTCCAGGACAGGTGTGCGAAGGTTCGCGAACAGGCGGCCTCCTCGTTCGCCACCCGCTTCGCGCGAGCGGACGGGCTGGGGCTGCTGGACGTGGTCGACGGCCCCGGCGGCGACGATGCCTCGGTGCGGCCGAACCAGCTCCTCGCCGTGTCGCTGCCCGGAGGGCCTCTCGGCGCCCGGGAGGCGCGGGCCGTCGTCGAGGCCTGCCGCGACTCGCTCCTCACCCCGCTCGGCCTGCGCTCGCTCTCGCCGGAGGACGGCGCCTACCGCCCCTACCATCGGGGCGACCCGGCCGAGCGCGACGCGGCCTACCACGAGGGAACCGTCTGGCCGTGGCTGCTCGGGCCCTACCTCGATGCGGCCGAGGTCGCGGGGGTTCCCGTCGAGGGAGTGCTCGCCGGGATCGAGGCGCACGTCGCCGACTGGGGGCTCGGCTCCGTCTCCGAGACGGCCGACGGCGCCGCCCCGCACGCCGCGACGGGATGCCCGTTTCAGGCGTGGTCGGTCGCGGAGGTGCTGCGGGTACGCCGCCGGGCAGCCGCATAGAATCGCCGCGTGGCCAAAGGCGGCGATCCTCCTCGCAGCCGCCGCCTGCTGAAGCTGATCGCCGCGGAGCGGGTCGTCCGCTCGATCCTGCTCGTGGCCGCCGGCGTCTACCTGCTGACGCACCTCGACAAGGACTTCGGCAACGTCGCCTCGCGGGTGCTGAAGGCGGTCGAGCTCGATCCGCGGCGGCCGTTCTTCCACCGGATCGTCGTCTACCTGCACGACCTCCACGCCTCCGAGATCAAGATCGCCGCGCTCCTCGCGATCGGCTACGGCATCCTCGAGCTCGTCGAGGGGATCGGCCTCTGGCTCGACCAGCTCTGGGCGGAGTACCTCACGGTGATCGCCACCTCGGTCCTGCTCCCGTACGAGATCTACGAGCTGATCCATCGCCCGACGATCTGGAAGGTCGGCGGGATCACGATCAACATCCTCATCGTCGCCTACCTCGCCCGGCTTCTGCGGCGCAGGATCAAGGCGGAGCACGCGAAGGAGCGCGGGGCCGCGCGTGAGTGACGGAAGCGGCTGGATCCGCGACGGCGCGCGCAAGCTCGTCCGCGTCGTGCCCGAGGCCGGCCAGCGCTTCTACTCGGACCGGTGCCCGCAGCAGGCCGCCGGGATCGCCTATCGCGTGCTCTTCTCGGTCGCGCCGCTCGCGATCGTCCTCGTCTCCGTCTTCGGCCTCGTCCTGCAGAACGAGGACTACAAGGAGCGCGTGATCGACGCGATCGTCGACGCGCTCCCGGTCTCTCCTCAGGGCCACCAGGATGTCGAGAACGCGATCACCGCGATCGCGAGCCCGTCGAGCGCGGCCGGGCTCGTGAGCCTCGTGCTCTTTGCCTGGGCGGCGACCGGGATGATGACTTCCATCCGCCAGGGGCTCGAGGCAGCGATGCAGGTGACCCGCTCCCGCCCGTCGGTGCGAGGCAAGCTCGTCGATCTCGCGCTAGTCGTCGGGACGGCCGTGCTCGTGCTCGCGACGGCTGCGATCACCGTGATCGGCGGGATCGTCGACAAGGCGATGGGGCGCATCGGCGCCGAGGGCGCCCTCTCGCGAGCGGTCGTCCACGGCACCGCGTTCGCGATCACGGTCGGCGTCGTCCTCCTGCTCTACCGGTTCGTTCCGGCGCGCGGGCTGCGAATCCGCGATGGGCTCGTCGGGGCGATCGTCACCGGTGTCCTGCTGCAGGCGATCTCGTTCGCCTCGAGCTTCGTCTACGACAAGGCCACGAACCTGACCGTCATCTACGGCTCGCTCACGACGGCGCTCGTGTTCCTCTACTCGGTCTACCTCTACTCCTCGGCGCTCCTGCTCGGGGCCGAGGTCGCGGCCTCGTGGGCCCGCCCCGACAGCGGCGTGCCCGGCCTGCCCGTGATCACGCAGATCAAGCGCGGCGTGCTCGGGCTGTTCGTACGGCAGGAGGATCCGCCGGCCCCGCCGCCGGCGGATCCTCCCGACCGGGTGAGCTCGGAGTGACGGTGTATTCGGGCCGGCCGGCGGCCGTCACGAGGCGGTGACCACGCCTTCCGCGATCCGCCAGACGTGGTTCGCGTACTGGGCGGCGTCCTCCTCGTGGGTGGCGGCGAGGCAGGCGGTGCCCTCGGCGGCGGCCTCTGCGAGCAGCTGCCAGACGGCGTCGTGCCAGCCCGCGTCCTGATGCGAGCTCGGCTCGTCGGCGAGCAGGAGACGGGGCGAGAGGACGAGCGCCCGGGCCAGCGCGATCCGCTGCTGCTGGCCGATCGAGGTCTCCGAGGGGACGCGCCCGGCAAGCTCGGTGAGCCCGAGCTCTTCGAGCAGACGGTCGATCCGCGGCGCAAGCTCCTCTCGGCGTCCGCCGAGGCGGGCGGGCAGCTCGACGTTCTCGCGGGCCGTCAGCTCGGGGATCAGGCCGAAGCGCTGCGGCAGGTAGCCGAGCTCGGCCCAGGGGAGCGTTCGCGGGTCGGCCGGCTGCCCGGCCCAGAGGATCTCCCCGGAGTCGGGGGGCTGCCAGCCCGCAAGCAGGGTGAGGATCGTCGACTTGCCGGAGCCGGATCGTCCGAGCAGAATCCCGATCTCGCCGCGGCGCAGGGCGAAGCTCGCGTCGCGGACCGCATGGACGCTTTCGCCGCCGTGCGTGAAGGTGCGCGAGATCGCGCGCGCCTCGACCGCGTCCTCGGCGCCGGCAGGAGCCGCCGGCGCGCCGCTGCCGCTGCCCTGGACGGCCATCCCGCCCTCGACTACGCGGCCGCGCTCGAGGTGCAGCACGTTCGCTGCGATCGCGGATACGTCCGGGTCGTGCGTTGCGACGACGAGTGCCCGGCCGGTACCTGCATGGCGGCGGATCGTCTCGAGCAGGAGCGCCGCCGAGTCGCGGTCGAGCTCGGCGGTGGGCTCGTCGGCGACGACGAGCGGCGTCTCGCGCGCCAGGGCGAGGGCGAATGCGGCTCGGGCCTGCTCGCCTCCGGACAGCTCGATCGGCTTCGCGCCCATCCGCTCGGCGAGGCCGACGTCGGCCAGGAGGCTCTCGCCGAGCCGCGGCAGATCGCGCGCGTGCTCGGCCAGGGTGAGGTGCGGGATGAAGTTGTCTGCGGCCTTCTGGCTCACATAGGTCACACGCTCACGACGGTGACGGCGGAGGTCGCGCGGCGATGCGGCCCCGAGGTCTCGGCCGCCGACGAGCAGTCTCCCGCTCGAGGGCCGGTCGAGCCCGGCCAGCGCTCGCAGAAGCGTCGACTTGCCGCTTCCCGAGGAGCCGACGATCGCCGTGATCTCGCCGAGCGCGAATGCGGCGTCGACGGCGCGCAGAGCCTCGATCCCGCCGCTCGGGGTCTCGTAGGTCTTCGAGAGCGCGTCACAGGTGACGAGCGCGTCAGGCGACACGGAGCGCCTCGCTCATGTTCGTGCGCCGTGCGAGCCGGCTCGAGAGCGCCGCCGCTGCGATCCCGACGACGACGAGGGCGATCGCGCTTGCGACGATCGCCCCGACGGGAATCACGAGCGACGGTGGGGGAGCGTCGGTGGGCAGCGGGTCGATGTGACGCGTGATCGGCCCGGCAGCTGCGATCGCGACCACCCCACCGACGATCGCCGCAACGAGGGCGATCGCGGCGAGCTCGAGCGCCAGCGAGCCGATCTCGGTGGCCCGGCGGAGCCCCATCCGGACTGCCAGTGCCGAGGCCACCGCCTGCGACCGCTGCCTGGCCTGGAGGTAGAGAAGCAGCGCAACGAAGACGAGCCCGCCGGCGGCCAGGGCGATCAGGCGCATGTAGGAGAACGTCTTCGTGGCGAGCAGCACGTCCGGGTCCTGCCGGAACGCGTCGACTGTCGTGACGTAGTAGGCGCGGATCGGCGCCGCCTCGAGCGAGGCGGCAACCGTCGCAGGCGGCCCCTTCGCCCAGATGAAGGTCTGCGCCTCGCCGAGTGGGTCATAGAGATGGGCCTTCTGCGCGAACGCGTTCAACGCGTTCCGGCTGACGACGACAAGCGGTGTTCCCGCGGTCATCCCCGGGAACGACGCGACGCGGGCGACCACGCGGATCGGGACCCGCGAGCTCTGGAGCCAGATCTGCTTCACGTTCGCCGGGACACTGTCGTTGACGATCGCCGGGAGGGGGCCCGGCCCGGTCGGCGTGAGCTTGGAAAAGGCGCCTCTCGGGTCGGGTCCCCAGTCGCCGTACCAGCGGATCACCGAGCCGAGCGTCGTCGGATCGACCGCCATCACGTCAGTTCCCGTTCCATCCGCGCTGCCGAGCGTTGCCGACTGGTTCGCGTAGTCGAGCTCGGTCGCGGGATAGGGGAAGTTCCGGGGCAGCGGCGTCGAGTCGGCCGCGAGACCCTGCACGTCCCCGCCGTATGCCACATAGGCCTTCTCGGTCACGTTCCGGGTGAGCGAGGCTGCAAGCGCCTGCGCATAGAAATACGCGCCGAACGCCACGGCCGAGACGACGAGCAGCGCCGTGAGCAGCCCCCGGGCCGCCGAGAGCCGTCGCAGGGCCAGGAACGGCGCGACCGGCAGCCCAGATCCACGGCCGGGCCGCGGGCGCAGCGCGAAGCGGAGCATCCGCGTGATGAGGCCTGCGGCAGCTGCGACGAGCAGGAGCGGGAAGAGGAACACCGCGAGTGTCGGATGCCCCGCCGCCGTCGCGGTGCGCCCGGCGAGGCCGCCGCCGGTCTCGACCTCGTGCAGCAGCCAGACGGCGATCGCGAGCAACGCGAGCTCCCATGGCACGAAGCGGAGCCAACGGGCGCGGCGGGTGCCTGAGTCGAACTGGCGCACGAACATCACGCAGGCTGCGCCGGCGGCGAGCAGGACCCCGGCGGCAGCAGCAAGCGCTCCGCGTGTGAGTGCGGAGCTGAGGGTCGCGCCGTCGATCGATCCCGACGGCGCGAAGACACCGGTCAGAGCGAGCGCCAGGGCGAAGCCTGCTGCCGCTCCGAACACCGTCGGGAGCAGCAGCTCGAGAGACGTCCGGGCCCCGAACGCGGCGACGTTCTCGCCGCGCGCGTACAGCAGCGCAGCCTCTGCCGAACGGCGCCGGACGAGGAACACCCCTGCCGCGCCCGCCACCGCGAGGGCGATCAGGGTGCCTGCACCGGCGAGCAGGGTCACGGCGGCCGAGATCTGGCTCGCGTTCCGGTCCGCGATCGCGACCGCCGAGGCGAGCGAGGTCGACACGGGACACGGCGACACGTTCCCGTTCGTCAGGTCGACCTCATTCGTCGGGTCGATGACCCGGTGAGGGGGCGCGGCGCAGCCGAGAGTCCTGCCGAGACTCGAGGTTGGCAGCGCGTGCTTGAGTGCGGTAAAGCGGCTCACCAGCCTTCTCGCCTTTGCGAGTGTCATCCCGTGCGGGGAGACGGCGAGCTCGGCCATCGTCCCGAGCGTCGGTCCGTCGCCGATCGAGTACACGTGGCCGTTCGTCTTGACGGTGCTGTATCGCGACAACTTGGACGTGAGCGCGTACAGCTCTGTCGGGCTCATCAAGACGAAGCGCTGCGGCGGCGGTGGGTCGGCGCCTTCGGGGAAGATCTCGGGCAGCAGGTTGGCCCAGTAGGGGCCCGGGATCGAGAGGTCGAGTGCCCGATAGATGCCCTTCACCCTCACCGCGACCGTCCGGCTCGTGGCGCTGCCCCGTTCCGAGAAGACGATCCTGAGCTTCTCGCCCGGCCGGATGCCGCCGGGCGCGGCCGTGAGGTCGGGCACCCAGACTCCGTCGCCGCTTGTCTGCGAGAGGATCTTCACGTGCCCGAGCGCCCCGGTCCGGGCCATCAACGTGACGGGTTGGTCGCCGCTCGAGGTGGAAACGGCGACCGGTGAGGTCGACTCCTCGGTGAACACCGGCGGCTCGAGCGCCAGCCTGCCCGTGAGCGTCCGGATCGCTGCCTGGCGGCGGCCCATGATCCTGGCCGTGCCGGCGGCGCTCGGAACGGGTGGAATCGTGCCCTGGATCTCGAGCCCCGTGGCGAGGGGGCTCAGCCCGGAGAGGTTGTCCTTGAGTGCCGAGCTCGCCGAGGCAGTCGTGACGAAGGGTGCCGAAGACGCCGCGAGCACGACGAGGAATCCGGCAATCGCAACCGCGAGGAGGGCGCTCCGGTGGTAGGCGAGCGCGATCGGCGCTTTCCGCCAGAGCGGCGAGCGCCACCGGCTTCCGCGCACAGCTACAGGCTCGGACGAGCCGGGAACCCGAGCGTCCACGCCTTCAGTTTTCCTGGTCCGCGCCGTTCGCGGTTCCCGAACCGTTCAGGCGGCGAGCACGGGAGAGTCGTCCGGCGGCGACGGCGAGAAGGAGAGCGACCGTTTGCCGATGCAGACCGTCGCCGACGTCAGCTGCTCGCTCTCGATCGCCGATACGACGAGATCGACGATTGCGCGGAGCACACCCTCGCCGGCGCGGACGTCGACGTGCGAGTGGCCGTCTTCCTCGTTCAGTGCGACGTCGAACCGGTGGAGGGAGACGATCGTTCTCATCAGCTGCGCAGCCTCGAGGGGGGCAGCATGGATACGAATGCCGCCGCCGAGCTCGGTCGCGGCGTCCTCGACGGCTCTCAGCTGACGGACAGGCTCCGGCAGCCCCGCCAGCTCACGCACGACTCTGGTGTTGAACGCTCCAATCTGGAAGATCGCGTTGTGCGCCGTGTTAGCCAAAGCGCTCCTTTCGCTGATCGCTTCACCTGAGGGTTTCCCCCCTCGAGCGCAATGCAAACCGCGGCCGTTTCGAAGCGGCGCTCGTGGGAACCGATGAGTCATGAACATCGACAACGCACCGACCCAGATCGAGCCGGGAGTGCCGGGAACCGACCCGGCCCCGCCGGCCCCGTCTCCTCCTGGTCCCTTCCCGCCCGATCCGGCGCCGCCTGATCCGGGAACCCCTTACCCGGTTCCGGATCCGGGAGTCCCTCACCCGGTGCCGGAGCCCGACCCGATCCCGCCTCAGCTTCCGATCGACGCCCGATCCGGGTGGTTACGTCGATCCGGTTGCGAGGTCCGGTCGAGCTTGGTGACTCCCTCTCCGCCGCGTTGACAAGCTGCGGCGGCGGGTGTATTCCTGTGCACGCACATTGCACACGCAATGGCCGCGAGCGCTTTTTCTGCGGCAGGCCCGCTGACGAACTGTCAACTCAGGAGGATCATCGTGTCCAACAGATTGACGGCGGAAAGGGTTGCCGCGCATGAGCTCGACCTCGCCTGGATCATCGCCTTGTGGCTTGCGATCCACGGAGGTGACTCGGGGATCGGGTCGTCGCCGAGATCGATGACGAGACACTCGAGGCGGGCTTCGCGTTCCTCGACCGGCTCGAGGCCACGCGCGACACGGCCGACCTCGAGGAGGAGGAGCTGCACACTCGGCTTGCGAACGCCGGCCTCCACCGCACGAGCGAGCAGGGCGAGGCCGCGCCGAGAATCGAGCTGGCCGAGGAGGGAAGCGTCATCTGCACCCGCGTTCCGGGTGGGCGCATGTACTGCTTCCATGTTCCAAAAGTGACCGGGCCGCCGCCCGGTGACGGCCCCGTTCGCTGACGGGGCTACGGCAGCGGGTTGGGCGCGCGCTGCGCGCCCAACCCCGTCGAATGTGGTCGTTCGGCGCTCAGGTGGCGGGCGTCCAGGTCTTGCCGCTGTCGGTCGTGCGCCAGAGCGAGCCGTCGAAGCCGGCAGCGTAGGCGACTCCCGAGGCGCCGGAGGCCCAGGCGATCGGGCCGAACATCACGCTCGACTTCAGCGCGGGGCTCCACGTCTTGCCGCCGTCGGTGGAGAGCTCGATTCCGACGCTCGACATGATCACCCGCTTCGTGTCGCCGGGCTCCACCGCGTACTCCATGACCATGTCCGTGCCGCGGCCGTCGGTGAACGGGGTGGAGGTCCAGGTCTTGCCGTTGGCACTCACATGGGAGCCGTTGTCCATGTCGCCGCTGACGAAGTTCGTGCCGTGCGTGACCGCAAGCGCCCACGGCGGGATCCCGAGCTTCGGCGAGACGATCGCGAAGGTGCGGGCGCCGTCGGTCGACTTGAAGAACTCGCCGCTCGTGGTGATCGCGTAGATCGTCTTGCTGTTCGACGGGTCGACGCTCAGGGACTGCACGGCGACCTTGGGGAGGCCGGCCGGGCGGATGGTCTGCCAGGTCTTGCCGCCGTCGGTGCTCGTCGCGAACACGGCCGGGCCCGGCGGGGCGGAGCGTGCCTTGAGGCCCCCCTTCGTCGTCGTGACGACGGGGCCGGCGGTCGAAGGCGGAGTGGACGCCGGCTGCGAAGAACGAGTTGCCGGACTGCACGACGCTCGTGGTGTTGATTCCCTTCAGGCCCGGTCTGCGTCCAGGTCTTGCCCCCGTCTGCGGAGCGGTAGACGCCGCTGCTCGTCCCGAGGGCGAGCACGTTCGGGTCGGTCGGTGAGACGGCCATCGTCCAGTACCAGGTGACCGCGGGCAGCGTCGGCGTGGTGGCGGGCGCGACGGTCACGGCCGGGGCCGCTGTCGAGGAAGTCGACCTCGAGACGAGACCGACCGCTCCGAGCGCGATCACGAAGGCTGCGATCACCGTGACGACCACGACCCATCTCCGCGCGAACAGCTTCTTCACAGCGCAGCCTCCTTCACAGCGTCGCCCTCCGTCACAACGCCCGGCGCACCGCTTTCGTCGTCGAGCTCGTATCGGTGGATCGCCTCGTAGCGGACCCTGGACTCCTGCAGCGCGCGCTCCACCTCGGGCTCGTCGTCCCAGCGGAACGCAACGGCGACTCCGCAGTTGGGGCTGACCTCACGCGGCCCGGGAACGAGCCGCGCCGGCACGCCCGCGCGCTCGAGCACGCGCTCGCCGCGCATCGCGTGCTCGGAGGCATAGAACGAGATCACACCGCCCCACCTCATGCGACGGTCCTCGCGGGCTCGCCCTCGCGGGTGCGAGCCGCGATCGTGCGCAGCGCCTCGGCGGCGACCTCGATCTGCTCCTCGGTCGTGTCGTAGCCCCATGAGAGGCGAAGTGTCCCGTCGGGCGCGGTACCGAGCGAGCGGTGGGCGGCGGGGGCGCAGTGGAGGCCGGCGCGCGTCATCACGCCCCATTCGTCGTCGAGCAGCCGTGCGACGGTCGCGCACGGGGAGCCCACGATGTTGACCGAGAGGATCCCGATGCCGCGCGGCCGGATCGTCGGGGCCGTAGAGCACGATCCCCTCGACGCCGGCGAGCGCCTCGCGGAAGCGGGCTCCGAGCGCCGACGAGCGGGCGTGGACCTCGGCGATCCCAACGCCTTGCAGATACTCGGCGGCGGCGCCGAGACCGACGATTCCCGGACCGTTCAACGTGCCGCTCTCGTACCGGTCGGGTGCGAAATCCGGCTGCGTCTCGAGCTCCGACTGGCTGCCCGTGCCGCCGCGGATCAGCGGCTCCATCTCGACGTCCGGCGCCAGGTAGAGAAGGCCGGTTCCCATCGGGCCGAGCAGGCCCTTGTGGCCCGGCATCGCGACCGCGGTCGCGCCGAGCTCGGGCAGCGAGAACGGCATGTGCCCGGCGCTCTGGGAGGCATCGACGATCATCGCCACTCCCGCCTCGCGAGCGGCCGCCGCCATTGCCGCGATCGGCAGCACCACTCCCGTGACGTTCGAGGCGTGCGTCGCGATCGCGAGGCACCGGGCGGTGCCGCGAAGGGCGGCGCTCCACGCGTCGAGGTCGAGCGCGCCGGTGTTCCCGTCGGTCGGCACGACCTCCACGCTCGCGCGACCGGCACTTTCCAGGTAGCGGAGCGGGCGCATCACGGAGTTGTGCTCGAGCGACGAGGTCACGATCCGCGCCCCGTCGGCGGCGAGGCCGTTGATCGCGAGGTTGAGCGCCTCGGTCGCGTTCTTCGTGAAGATGATGTCGTCGGGCGACCCGGCGCCGAGCAGGTCGGCGAGGCTCTCCCGCGCGAGGCTCACGACACGGGAGGAGGCGATCGACCGGTGATGGCCGGCGCGGCCCATGTTGCCGCCTGCGTTCCCGAAGAAGTCGACGATCGCCCCGAGCACGCCGGGCGGCTTCGGCCACGAGGTCGCCGCGTGGTCGAGGTAGACGTCCTTCGTCACAGCACCCACGACCCGATGTGCGGCGCGATCCAGCTCGTGTAGACGACGGCGGCGATGTAGAAGCCGCCGAGGAACGACCAGGCGCCGATGCGGCCCTGGCCGGCGAGCACGTGCTGCCGGAGCGGGCAGGCGCCCGAGAGTGTCGCGAGCAGCCCGAGCAGGATCGCCCCGACTGCGATTGCGAGCACGGCCGTCCAGCCGGAGGGGACAGTGCCCTTCGCCAGGAGGCCCGAGCCGTAAGCGCTGCCGCCCGCCAGGCGCAGGGCGCCGAAGGCGACCCACGCTCCGAGCAGCATCGCCGCGACGCCCTTCAGGAGCGCCGTGTCGCGCACGAGAATCCAGTCGCGGAGCCCGCCGATCGTGCACATGCGCGACCGCTGCCCCAGGTAGCCGACGAGCAGGCCGAACGCGAGCGAGGAGAACGAGACGATCATCGCCGAGCCACCCAGCGCATCCCGACGGTCGCGATCACGATTCCGATCGCGATGCCGCCGAGGGCGATCATCCCCGCAACGTCGCCGTACCCGCTGCGGATGATGATGCGTGTCGGGCAGCCGCCGACGAACAGCGCCACGCACATCACGAAGAAGCCGAGCACGAACTGGCGGGCGTTGCCGCCGAGGTTGAGCGCGCGGTACTCGCCGTTTCGGAGCGACGCCGCGAGGGAGCCGACGACGAGCCCGACGACCGTGAAGAGAGGCCAGCTTGCGCCCGCGGCCGTGACGAAGAGCTTCGTCCCTTCGACATGGTTCAGGGTCCAGTCGATCAGGTCTCGGCCGTGGCAGGCCGAGCAGAGGCCGTAGGCCGCGGGCGGGGAGACACCGCCCCACTCGCCGACGATCGCCGCCCCGACGGCGGCGACGAGCCCGTAGACGATCGCCGAGCGTGCGAACCGGCCTGCGCGCGCGTTCAGGCTCGATGCCACATCGTGCGTCGAGGCCTCTCTGTGGGCTTCGGCCGTGCCAGCCGTCATGAAGCCGAGCAGGCGGTGGAGGCAGCCGCCCCCTGACCGGTGTTCGGCGCGGCCTGCCCCGATGGAACGAGCCGGAGCGCGCCGCCGGCGAGGACGGCGGCGATCGCTGCGCCGGCGAGAGCGTGCCGGCGCCAGGAGCGGCGACGGCCTGCAGGGGGTGCCGCGGACGGCCCGGCGGCGCCGACCGGGGGCTCCTCTTCTCTCAGCTCGGATCGCATATCGTCCGGGTCCGTCATCGCGTTCAGCTTACTCCTTTACCGCGGATATCCGTTCTCCGGTTTTGGCCCTCCGCGGGCGGTTTCCCGACGGTCTTATGCTGTCTCGGTGGCGACGGACGGAGGCGCTCAGGGTAGTCCGCGGCGCTTCGTCTGGATCGCGGTAGGGCTCGCGGCGGTTGCGATCGTCGCGGCCGTCGTCGTGGTGCTCACGCTCGGGAGCCCGAGCGTCGCCGCGACCATGAAGGCCGCGGGCTGCACCTACCGCGACGTCACGCCGTACCCGCCGAAGCACGACGCGAACTACCACCTCGACTTCCCGACGCTGAGCACGCCGCCGCACTGGACGACCTTCCCGCCTGCGGGCGGCGGCCACTACAGGCTCTGGGCGGTCTGGGGTTTCTACGAGAAGGCGGTCAACCCGAGGCAGGTCGTCCATAACGAGGAGCACGGGGGGGTCGTGATCTGGTGGGGGCCGAAGGTCCCGAAGGCGACGATTGCCGAGCTGAAGGCCTTCTACGACGAGGAGCCGGTGGGGATGTTCGGCACCCCCATCGCGGGCCTCGGCAACCGGATCGCGCTGACCGCGTGGACGGCAGACCCGCGCTGGAAGGGCGATCCGGGGCTCGCCTACGAGCACCACTTCTACGGCACGGGCAGGCTCGCGATCTGCCCGCGGTTCGACCAGAAGGCCTTTGCCGCCTTCCGCGACGCCTACCGCGGCCGGAGCCCGCAGGGCTTCCCGCTCGACTACGACAAACCGGGCTGCGGCCCGGAGACGACCTGCACGCCGGCGAAGAACGTCAACGCCGCTTCCCCTGTGAACGCGCGTCGATAGGCCCGAGAATCAAGGTCCGGCTACTTCTCCCCGGAACGGAACGACGGCTCCGGCGACTGCCTTCGGGCGAAGGAGCTACTTCGCGACGACGAAGTAGCGCAGCTTGCCGGAGCTCGAGTAGAACATCCAGCGGCCGGCCTTCAGGACGAGCGTCTGCGTGCGCTTGCCGACGAATTTGACCCCGGTCAGTGCGTCCTTGGCCGTGCTCGCCGGCCCGAGGACGCCGAAGCTGGCCTTCGGCGAATGGTCAGTGATCGAGAAGGTGTAGCGGCCCGGCGCGAGCTTCGAGACGGCCTTGCCCTGGAGTGTCAGCGTCGGCGTGCCCGACGCCGAGACCGTCCCCGTCAGGGTGCCCTTGACCTGCTTGAGCCCCGAGCCGAGGTAGTCGCTCGAGGGGATGCCCTTACCGCTGGCGGTCAGGGCCGGCGGGACTGCCGGTGTGCCGGTCGCGAGCGTCGTGAACGAGGCATGAGCGATCGACGGCTGGTTGCTGTCCTGAGCCGAGTAGGTCGCGCTCGGCTGGAACGTCGCCGGGAAGGTCACGTCGGACTGGCAGCCGGCCGTCAAGGTCGTGAAGATGTTGACGCCCGGGCCCGTGAGCTGGAACTGCGGCATCCCGCGGCACGCCGTCATGTCTCCGGGAGCGAGCCCGATCACGGGGACCGTCCCGAACGCGAGTGGGGTCCGCACGTCGACCTGATAGCTGCCGGGCGGGATCGAGGTCACCGTCTGTCCGGCATCGTTCTGGATCGTGAAGGTGCAGTTCATCGCGTAGACGAAATAGATCGTCGGGGAGGTCTGCTGCGTCGTTCCGGGCGAGTTTGCACTGCCCGCGGAGACGACGACTGTCGCCAGCGCGAGCACCATCCCGAGTATCCAGATACGCCGCACGGAGCCTGCCATCCCGGAACGCATGGTATCACCCCCCTCCGGCAGTTCACCGTCTTTTGCGCGCTCGGGATCAGGCTTCTTCGAGCGCCGGCCGGGGCGGCTCGGCGTGCTCGATCGCGAACCGTGGCAGCCGGCGGTCGAGGGCATGCGGGAAGTACCAGGCCGATTTGCCGAACAGGTCGAGCACGGCGGGCAGGAGCACGCAGCGGATCACGAGCGCGTCGAGGAAGACCGCGCTTGCGAGCCCGAGCCCGAAGAGGGCGATCACCCGCTCGCCGCCGAAGATGAACGAGGCGAAGACGGCGACCATGACCGCCGCCGCGGCCGTGATCACACGGCCGGTCTCGATCATCCCATCGCGGATCGCGCCGTGCGCGTCCTGGGAGCGGCCCCACTCCTCGTGGATCCGGGAGACGAGGAACACCTCGTAGTCCATCGAGAGCCCGAAGACGATTGCGAACATCAGCACGGGGACGAACGCATCGATCGGGCCGGCGGTGATGCCCGGGAACCAGCCGAACTGGAAGACCATCACGCAGACGCCGAGCGAGGCCCCGATCGAGAGCAGGTTCATCGCCGCCGCCTGGAGTGGGATCAGGAGCGAGCGGAAGACGACGAGCAGGAGCAGGGCCGAGAGCGCGACCACGATCCCGATGAAGAACCAGAGCTTCGCCGAGAGGACGTTCGAGAAGTCGATGAACGTCGCGGTCGCGCCGCCGACGAAGACGGTCGCTCCGGTGCTCGATTCGACCGCTGGGAGCACGTCGTGGCGGAGTTGCTCCACGAGCTCGTGTGTCTTCGCGCTCTCGGGAGAGGTGCTCGGGTAGGCACTGATGATCGCGACGTCGCCGGAAGGGCTGAGGCGGGGCGGCGCCACCGAGACGACGCCCGGCGTCTTCTCGACCGCCTCGCCGATCGCGGTGAGCGGCGCGCTGTCGCCCTTGCTCGGCAGTTGCACGACGAGCGTGAGCGGCCCGTTGAAGCCCGGGCCGAAGCCCTGGGCGAGCAGGTCGTAGGCGTGTCGCGTCGTGAACGCTGCCGGGTCGTTCCCCGCGTCGCTCGAGCCGAGGCGAAGCCAGAGCGCGGGGGCGGCGAGGAGCAGCATCAGCGAGAGCGCGCCGGCGGCTGCGATCCCCGGATGCCGCTGGATCGCGCCGACCCACCGGGCCCAGAAGCCGGGGCCGTCGGGCTTCGGCTTGCGCCTCCTCGTCACGAGCCGCGCAAGGCGGCCGGGCTCGCCGACCTTGCGGCCGAAGAACGTGAGCAGGGCGGGCAGCAGCGTGATCGAGGCGAGCAGCACGAGCAGCACGGCGAGCGACGCGGCGATCGCGAGGCCGTAGAGGAAGCTCACCCCGAGCGCGAACATCCCGAGCAGCGCGATCACGACCGTGATCCCGGCGAACACCACCGCGCGCCCGGCGGTGTCCATCGCGAGCGTGACCGACTCCTTCACGTCCCCGCCGTTTTCCCGGTAGCTCTCGCGATAGCGGGTGAGGATGAAGAGCGCGTAGTCGATCCCGACACCGAGCCCGATCATCGCGGCGAGCTCGATCGAGAAGCTCGGCATCCCGACCGCGTGCGAGGTGAGGCCTATGAGGCCGATCCCGGTGCCGAGCCCGAAGAGCGCGGTCACGATCGGGAGGCCCATCGCGAGGAACGAGCCGAAGCTGATCAGGAGCACGATCACCGCGGCGAGGACGCCGATCCCCGTGGTCGTGCTCGGTGCTGCGAACTCCGTCTGCTCGATCGCCTGGCCGCCGAGCTCGACCTGGAGCGCGTCCGACTCGATGCTCTGGGCGCGCGCGATCACCGCCTTGATCGCGGGAAGGGGCAGCGCGTTCGCCTTCTCGTCGAAGGCGATCGTGGCGAAGCCGATCGTGCCGTCCTTGGAGATGCGCGTTCCGGCATTCGGGTCGAACGGGCTCGTCACGCTCGTGACGTGCGGCAGCTTCCCGACGGCGGCGAGCATCGGCTCGATCGTCGACTGGACGGTAGGGTCGGTCAGCTTGCCGCTCTTCGCGTGGAAGACGATCTGGTCGGTGTCGCCGGACTGGGCCGGGAAATGAGTCTCGAGCAGGTCGGCCGCGCGCTGCGCGTCGGTGTGGCCGAGGGTGAAGTTGCTCGAGTAGTGACTTCCCGCCGTTTTCCAGGCGGCGCCGATCCCGATCAGGAGCACGATCCAGCCGAGGACGACGAGCCGGCGGTGGGCGATGCAGAAACGCGCGAGAGCAGCCACGCCTTTGACCGTAGCAGAAAGCGGAGGCATGCCTCCGCTTTCGGTGATACGGTTTGGTGAATGACCGATCTCGCCGGGGAGCACGCTGGGCAGCGCAGCGACGCGAGACGCAACCACGAGCTGCTCGTCGCGAGCGCCCGTGAGGTGTTCGCCGAGCGGGGGCTCGAGGCCTCGCTCGAGGAGATCGCGAGGCGAGCCGGGCTCGGGATCGGGACGCTCTACCGGCACTTCTCGAGTCGCGAGGCGCTCGTCGAGGCGATCTTCGAGGGCCGGATCGGCGAGCTCGTCGCGCTCGGAGAGGCCGCGGAGGCCGAGCCGGACGCATGGCGGGCCGTCGTGCTCGTGCTCGAGGGAACACTCGAGCTCCAGGCAGGCGATCGGGTGCTGAAGGATGTGCTGATGCGCCACCCGCCCGGCGAGGGCAGGCTGGCGAGCGCACGTGAGGAGCTGAGGGTCGTGTTCGAACGGACGCTCGAGCGGGCCCGGGAGCAGGGGACGCTGCGGGCCGACTTCGCGCTTCCCGATCTCGCCCTCGTCCTCTGGTCGTTCGGCCCGCTCATCGACGCGACCGCCGAGATCGCTCCGAACGCCTGGCGGCGCCACCTCCACTGGCTGCTCGACGGCCTCCGGGCCGGCGCCGCGACGCCTCAGTCCGAGGGGCCGCTCTCGGACGTGCAGCTCAACGCGGCAATGCAGGCGCTCAAGGAGCACCGGCTCGGCCGCTCCTGAGCCGCCTGGCCGACTCGGACCGCTGTTTTCCGGCCCCGATCACCGGCCCGCACTGTGGAAAAACAGCTCTCAGCTTCGAAGCGGCGGCGCGATCAGGAAGACGTTCGGCCGCCCACGCTCGCCGAGGCGGGGCTCGACCTCGATCTCGCTCGACTCGGCGTGCTCGACCGGTGCCCCGAGCGCGTCGAGGAAGGCGTCGGGTGGATCGAGGAAGTCGATCGCCGGCGTGCGGTAGTGCATCGGAACGACGAGCCGCGGGGCGAGATCACGGACGGCCTGGGCGGCCGGCTCGCCGCCGATGGTGGGCCCGGCGCCGGCGGGGACGAAGAGCACGTCGACCTCGCCGATCGCAGTCTTCTGTTCGGGGCGAAGCGCGGGCTGTCCGAAATCGCCGAGATGGCAGACGCGGAGGCCGTCGAGCGAGAAGCGGAAGATCGTGTTCGGCCCGCGCTTCGTTCCGGCGACCGCGTCGTGCTCGGAGGCGACGCCGACCACCTCCCCGGCCGGAGACTCGAACGTGCCGGCCGTCGAGCGGATCGTGACCGGGTCGCCGCCAACGGCTTCGACGCCGTTGTGGTCGCCGTGCTCGTGGGTGACCAGCAGGAGGTCGGCCTCGAGCCCGTCGATCGCGGGGTAGTCGAAGTGGATGCCGTGCGCCGCGGCGGCGGACATGTCGCCGAACGGGTCGATCGCCACGCGTACCGCGCCGGCGAGCGCGAAGGTGGACTGGCCGTACCAGCGGATTCTCATGTTGCTGCTCCTCGTGGTAAACTTGACGTTGACGTTAATAGTAAATAGCCGTTGGCGGGCGGGAGGTCAAGGTTGAAGGGGCCGAGGTTGGTGGGATCGAGGATCGACTACAAGTGGGTGGCGCTCTCGAACACGACGCTCGGGATGCTCGTCGCCACGATCAACGCCTCGATCCTGCTGATCGCACTTCCGGACATCTTCCGCGGGATCGGGATCGACCCCCTCGCACCCGGGAACACGAGCTACCTGCTGTGGCTGATCCTCGGCTTCCCGGTCGTGATGGCGGTGCTGATGGTCAGCCTCGGCCGGCTCGGCGACATGTACGGACGGGTCCGGATGTTCAACCTCGGTTTTGCCGTCTTCACGGTCTTCTCGATCCTCCTGTCGCTGACCTGGATGCAGGGCACGACCGCGGCTCTCTGGCTGATTCTGATGCGGGTGGGGCAGGGCGTCGGCGGTGCGCTCCTCTTCGCGAACTCGAGCGCGATCCTCACCGATGCGTTCCCGAAGAATCAGCGCGGCCTCGCGCTCGGCGTCAACAGCATCGCGGCAATCGCCGGCTCGTTCATCGGGCTCGTGCTCGGCGGCTTGCTCGCGCCCGTGAGCTGGCGCGCCGTGTTCCTCGTCTCCGTGCCGGTCGGCGTGGTCGCCACGATCTGGTCGTACAAGTCGCTCCGTGAGCTCGGGGAGCGTCGCCCGGCCAAGATCGACTGGTGGGGCAACGTCACCTTCGCCCTCGGCCTCATCGGGGTGATGGTCGGGATCACCTACGGGATCCAGCCCTACGGCGGCCACACGATGGGGTGGACCTCGCCGTTCGTGCTCACGATGCTGTTCGGCGGCCTCGCGCTCCTCGTCGTCTTCTGCGTGATCGAGCAGCGGGTGGCCGAGCCGATGTTCCATCTCGAGCTCTTTCGGATCCGCGCCTTCGCAGCCGGCAATATCGCCGCCCTGCTCGCGGCGATGGGCCGGGGCGGGCTCCAGTTCATCCTGATCATCTGGCTCCAGGGGATCTGGCTCCCCGAGCACGGCTATTCGTTCGCGCAGACCCCGCTCTGGGCCGGGATCTACATGATGCCGCTGATCGCGGGCTTCCTGATCGCCGGCCCCGCCTCCGGGTGGCTGTCGGATCGCTACGGCGCCCGGCCGTTCGCGACCGGCGGGATGCTGCTGGCCGCGCTCAGCTTCGCTCTCCTGATCGCGCTGCCGGTCGGGTTCTCGTACGTGTGGTTTGCGTTCATCCTGCTCCTGAACGGGATCGGGATGGGGCTCTTCTCCTCGCCGAACAGCGCCGGAGTGATGAACTCGCTCCCGCCGCAGCAGCGCGGCGCCGGTGCAGGGATGCTTGCGACCTTCATCAACTCGGCGAGCGTGCTCTCGATCGGCGTCTTCTTCACGCTGATGATCGTCGGGCTCGCTGCCGGGCTTCCGCACACGCTCCAGGCCGGTCTCGTCGCACACGGTGTGCCGCACGCAGATGCGGCGCGGGTGGCGGGCCTGCCGCCGGTGGCGACGCTCTTCGCCTCGTTCCTCGGTTACAACCCGATGTCCACCCTGCTTGGTCACCATGTTCTTGCAAGCCTCCCGTCCGGTCAGGCGGCACAGCTCACAAGCCAGCGCTTCTTCCCGCATCTGATTTCGGCGCCGTTCCACACTGCGCTCGTCTATGCCTTCGGCTTCGCGATCGCAGCCTGCCTGATCGCTGCGCTCGCCTCGCTGCTCCGCGGCGGCAAGTACCACTACGAGGAGGCAGTCGAGGTCGCGCCGGTCGACCCCGAGCCGCTGATCGCGACCCCGCGCCGCGCCGCCCGGGAGGTAGCGTGACGACTTCCTACCGGATCGGCGAGGTCGCCGAACGCGTCGGGATCACGACGCGCACGATCCGTTATTACGAGGAGCTCGGCCTGCTCGGCCCTCCCGGCGATCGCAGCAAGGGCACGCACCGGCTCTACGACGACGACGACGTCAGCCGGCTCACGGAGCTTCTGCGCCTCCGCGATCTCCTCGGGCTCACGCTCGAGGAGCTGACTGCGCTCGCCGAGACGGGGCAGGCGCGCGCCGCGCTCCGCGACGAGTGGGCCGAGACGGCGACCGACGAGGAGCGCGCCGCGATTGTCGAGCGGGCGATCCCGCTGGTGGAGCGCCAGCTCGAGCTCGTCCGGGCCAGGCAGGCGAAGCTCGACGAGTTCGCCGCCGAGCTCGAAGAGAAGCTCCGCACGCTCCGCAGCGAGCAGCGCCGGTTCTCCCGCCGGGTCTCACTCGGGCGCTCGAAATAGGCGGCCCGAAGCGCTTCACCAGCGTTCGCGGTGAACGAGGTCGTCGATCGGGCGGCGCCTGTCGGCTAGCCGGGAACCGGCCGGCGCATCCGGGCCCGGCCTGCCGATCAGCGCAAGCCCGATCGGGACGACGTCGGCGGGAAGGCCGACGAGCTCGTCGAAGATCCGCTTCTGCTCCGGGTGACCGATGAAAGCACTCGCAAGGCCTTCGTCGATCGCGGCCTCGAGCACGAGCATCATCAGCGCTCCGGCGTCGACGAACCAGTAGGGAACCGGCCAGGAGGTCTCGGTGCCGCCTGTCGCCTCCAGCTTGTCGGCCTCGTTGTAGCGGGCGTGGTAGAGCGTCTCGTTGGCCGAGATCACGAGGTGCACCGGCGCGTCCGCGATGTAGTTGCGGCCCTCGCGCGAGTAGTGCTCGTCCCCGAAGGCCCGCGCGATCTCGGCGCGTTTCGCATCGTCCGTGACGACGACGATGCTCCCGCCCTGGCTGAAGCCGCCCGAGGGGGCGTGACGGATGACGCTCGCGATGCGCTCGATCTGGTCGGCCGGGAGCGGCTCGGGCAGGAACGAGCGATGCATCCGCCGCCGTCGCAGGACGTCCCGGAACTCCATCGCTACCCCTCCGGTGTACCGACGAGCTGCGTCGCACGAGCGGACTTGGAGAACGTGCGCGCGCCGGCTGGGCTCCCGGCCCCCACCGTCGACGCCGCACGCATCGCGGCGAGAACGTCCATCTCCCTGCGAAGCACGAAAGGATCGTAACCCGACGAGTGGCGGTCGCTGAATTCGTCGGTCGGATCGACGGTGAGCTCGGCCGGGACTCCTTTACCGGAGGCGGTACCCTTCTTGCCGTGGGGCGGCGGCCGTCCAGGGGGGTGCCCGCGGGCGTGCTGCTCGCGGTGCTGCTCGTGCTCGCTCCTGCCGCGGGAGCAAGGAAGGCGGCCGACCTCTCGCTCCAGGTGACGTTCACCGCATCCGGCTCGATCTCGGTCACGCTCCCCGACGGGACGCCGGTCGGCACGACGAGCGGTGCCCCGACCGTGATCCCGGCCGGCTTCTACACGATCCACCTGTCCGGTCCGCTGAACGTCGCCGCCGGGATGCCGTACTTCCGGTTGACGGGGCCTTCCGTGGACATCCTGGAGAACATGAACGAGGGCGGAATCGCAAGCCTCACCGACACCGCGAACTTCGAGCCGCTCGCCGTGTACGACTGGACGAACGACGCGCTGCCCGGGGTGGTCAATACGTTCACCACCTCTTCGGTCGTGCTCGGCACGCCGCCCACGACTCCCGTCTCCCCGAAGTCGGGGGCTCCGGCTGACTCGCAGGACATCGTCGGTTCCGACGCCGGCGGGGTGCGCGGCACGCTCACCGCCGGAGTCAGCGCCGCCGGCGCGCTCAGCCTCGAGTTCAAGGGAAAGAGCGCCGCCAGGCTCACCGCGGGGCGCTACCGGGTCGTCGTCGTCGACAGGAGCGCCTCGAGCGGCTTTGTGCTCGAGCAGGCGAAGCGTGCACTCACCGTGAGCGGCCTGAAGTTCGTCGGCCGGCGCTCCGAGACCGTCGCCCTCACGGCCGGCCACTGGCTCTATACCCCGGGGACGGGCACGAAGCGCTACCTCCTCGTCGTCGGCAGCTGAGTCAGCTCGTCGTTCGCCCGGAGACGGGGACGCTCTCGACCTCGTCCGGGCGCAGGATGTTCTTCGCCCCCTCGGGCACGAGCGCGACGACGACCGGGGTGCCGTCGGACGCACAGCGGAGTTCCCGGGACGGCTTCTCGCTCAGGTAGGTATCGCCCCACTGCCGCAGGCCCGAGAGCGCCAGGCGGAGCTCCCGACCCTTCTCCGTGAGCCGGTACTCGTAGCGCTCCGGCCGTTCGCTGTAGAGGCTCCGCTCGAGGATTCCCTGGTCCACGAGCCGCCTCAAGCGCTCGGTGAGGACGTTCCGCGCGATCCCGAGGCTCTCCTGGAACTGGTCGAAGCGACTGAGACCGAGGAAGGCATCGCGGATGATCAGGAGCGTCCAGCGCTCCCCGACGATCTCCAGCGTGCGCGCGATCGAGCAGTCCTGGTCCACGTAGTCGCGCTTGAGCATGCAGCCACGGTAACAGAGAGAGTTGCGTAAAGCAACTTACTATGGCATACTCCTCGGGTCGGTTTCGTAAAGCAACTCACTCGGAGGCGTCATGTCGGTTGAACCGCTCGCTCCAGAAGCGCCCGCATCGCCCACGATCCCAGAGACGAGGCGCGTTCTCTCGAACCGCGCCGCCTACCTTCTGGCGGCCTTCGTGATCGGGCTCGGGCTCTTCGCCTCGGCGACACCCTCGCCGCTCTACAGGAGCTACAGCGTGCTGTTCGACTTCTCGCCGCTGACGCTCACCCTGATCTATGCGACCTACTCGTTGGGCGTGCTCGCGAGCCTGCTCGTCCTCGGCTCCTCGTCGGACGATGTCGGGCGCCGGCCCGTCCTCCTCGTGTCGCTCGGTACGCTGATGACCTCGACCGTTCTCTTCATGCTTGCCGACTCCACCGCCTGGCTCTTCGCCGCGCGGGGGCTTCAGGGCATCGCGACCGGGGCCGCGTTGAGTGCGGCAAGCGCATCGCTTCTCGACTTCCACCCGCGGCGCGACCCGGCCGGAGTCGGGCTGACGAACGCGACCGCCTCGGTGGCGGGCCTCGGCCTCGGGATCCTCGTCTCGTCCGTGCTCGTCCAGATCGGGGCGGCGCCGCGCGTCCTTCCCTTCGTCCTCCTGTTCGCGCTGTTCGTCGTTGCGTTCGCCGGTGCGTACCTGATGCCGGAGCCCGTCTCCACGCGCAGGCGCCTCAGGCTGAAGCTCGAGCGCCCGAGCATCCCGCCGGCCGTCCGCCGGCCGTTCGTCCTCGCCTCCCTGGCGGTGGTCGCGTCCTGGTCGATCGGAGCGCTCTTCTTCTCGATCGGGCCCGGGCTCGCAGCCGCGCTGTTCGACTCGACGAACGTCGTCGTCTCCGGCCTCGGCATCGTCGCGCTCACCGCCTCAGCTGCGGCGGCGCAGTTCCTGACCGTTCGGATCGCCCCGTGGCTCGGCGCGGCGATCGGCTCGGTCGCGCTGGCTGCCGGGATGGCTCTGATCGTCGGCGCCGCTCATACCGGGTCGAGCGGGTTGTACCTGGCCGGGTCGATCGTCGGAGGCGCCGGTTTCGGGGCAGCGTTCCTCGGCGGGCTCCGGGCGCTCGTTGCCTCGATTCCACCGGGGCATCGGGCCTCGGTGATGTCGGCGTTCTACGTCGTCGCCTACGCCTCTCTCTCGATTCCGGCAGTGCTCGCCGGCCTCGTCGTCACCGATCTCGGGCTGAACGAGACCTTCGAGCTCTTCGGCAGCGTCGTCGCCGCGCTGGCGCTCGTCGTCGCGGTCGAGGCCTGGCGGACGCGGCCGGCTCCCCCGGTCAGGTCAGGGCGTCGCCCGCGAGCAGCAGCTGAGGCAGCTCGGTAAAGGTGTAGCCCGCCTCGGCGGGCTCTCCGGCGAGGTCGAAGAGCCAAACGATGCGCATGAGCACGATCTGTCGCGGGGCCGGGGCCATCGGGCTAGCTGACGACGCAGGCGGCGCTGTGGCCGCCGGAGGGGAATGCCTTCCCGAGCGCCTCGGCGATCAGTTTGGCGCGGGCCCTGTATCCGGGCGTGTTGTAGTGGATCCCGTCGTCGATGAACCAGGCGTCTTGCACGACCGAGCTCCAGTCGAAGACCCGCATGTTCGGGTAGTCCTGGCAGGCCCGAAGGAGCGCCTCGTTCCACTCCTTCATGTTCTGCTCGGAATACGGCCCGGTGGTGAGGAGCGACTTCACGTTGACCCACATCACCGGCTGGTTGCCGATCGCGGCCATCATCTCCTCGATCCGGGTGAACGGGTCGACGCTCGAGCCGACGTAGATGTTCGCGGCGTCGTTCGTACCGAGGGCGAGTACCCAGCAGCCCCGGTAGTGGACGCGCTTCCAGGCCTGGACGACGCTGACTGCGTTCGTCTGGCCGTCGTAGGTCTCGACGATCGATCTGGCGCCGGAGAACGCGTAGTGCTGGACGGTCGCGCCGATGTCGTCGAATTGCGCCTCGATCCGGTTCGCCCGGTCCGGGAGGTACTCGGGGGAGGTGAGGCCCTCGGAGGTCGAGTCGCCGACGTCGATCACTGAGCGGCACGAGCTCCGGGCCGGGTTGCCGGTGCCGAGCTTCTTGTGCACCGCAGGCGCGGTCGGCGGCGTTACGGATTGCGCCGGTGGCTGGGTCGGAGCGGGCGGAGCCGCCTTCGGGCTGTCTTTGCCGTTACTCGCCGCTGTCAGCACGGCGACGATCACGGCCAGGGCGGACACCGCGCCCAGTTGGACGAGCGCGGCCGGGCCGAGCCGCCGGCGGTGCGGGCCGCGCAACCGGCGGTCGCCGCTGCGCCATCTCTGCCACGCCCGCGCGAGGGCGCCGTGCCGGATCGGCTGCTCCAGGTAGCGCCACGAGAGCGCGGCAACGAGGATCGTGGCGGCAACCTGGAGCGTCGAACGCCAGAGATCGACACCGTGGTCGCCGGCAGGGGTCGTCAGCGCGATGATCGGCATGTGCCAGAGGTAGATCCCGTAGGAGCGGACGCCGATCCACCGAAGCGGCAGAACTCCGAGCGCAGGGCCGAACCTTCCGGCCGGATGCACCGCCGCCACGATCACGAAGACGGTCGCGATCGTGAGCAGGACGAATCCGCCCTGATAGAGGAACGCCGAATACTGGTTCGTCGTCCAGATCAGCACCCCGATCCCGACGAGACCGATCACTCCGAGCCCGTCGCACGCGCGGCGAGCGGTGCTCGCGATGTTCGGGCGCAGCAGGCGGCTCGGCCACACCATCGCGAGCGCGGCTCCCCCGAGCAGCTCGAACGCGCGCGTGTCGGTGCCGAAATAGATCCGCGAGCTGTCGAAGCCCGGGTGGTAGAGGAGCCCCATCTCGACGGCGGAAGCCGCGGCCACGAGCAGGGTCAGCACCGCGAGCCGAGGGCGAGTGCCGCCAACGCGGGCGCGCTCGGGAACGAGGCGCACGCCGAGGATGAGCAGGAGGGGCCAGAAGATGTAGAACTGCTCCTCGATCCCGAGCGACCAGAGATGGTTCAGCGGCGTGGGAGGCCCGAAGCGGGCGAAGTACGAGACGTGCTGGAAGACGAGCTGCCAGTTGCTGACGTAGAGCACGGCCGCGGCTACGACCTCGCCGAAGTCGTGCTGCGCCGGGCCGACCGTCGCGACCCACAGCGACACGATCGCGAGCATCGAGAGCAGCGCGGGCAGAAGCCGCCGTGCGCGGCCGAGCCAGAACCGGCCGAGCCGGATCCCGCGGCCTGCGAGCTGCGCGAGCAGGATGTCCGTGATCAGGTAGCCGCTGAGCGTGAAGAAGACACCCACGCCGAGCAGGCCGCCGCCGGCCCAGCCGAAGCCGAGGTGGTAGAGGACGACCGCCGTGACCGCCAGGGCGCGCAGCCCGTCGAGGCCCGGCATGTAGCGCTGCCCGCGTGTCAGCGGCTCAGGCATCGCACGGTTCCGGGCGGGCCGCGGTGAGGAGCGCGAAGGCGCAGTCGAGGAGCTCGCCGTCCAAGCCCGCAAAGCCGGCAAAGCCGATCATGGGGAAACCGCGCGCCCGGAGCGCGCGGGCGATCATCGGTTCGAGCCGCCGGAGCGGCCGCTGCTCCGGCCGCGTCGGGTCAAGTGTGTGCATCGTCATCCGTCCGCAATCATGCCCGACTCATTGGGCCGGGATCTGCCCGGTTGCAGAGAAGATCCCCGATTTCGTGCTCGCAGACGGCGGCTGGTACGGCACGCCCTCTGCGTCCTACCTCAGGTCACTAGGCGGCGGCCAGCTCGGCGAGGCGGCCGGAGCTGTCGGCTTCGCGGACGTCGTTGAAGCCGCCGAGCACGGTGTCACCGACGAGAACGATCGGGCAGCGCTGAAGGCCCGTCCGCTCGGTCAGCTCGGCCATCTCCTCGGAGGTCTCGATCATCACCATCGAGTAGGGGAGCCGACGCTCGTCGAGGAGCCGTGTGACGCGCGTGCACACCTCGGTCGGCTCTGTGATGTAGACCGTGATCTCGGCCATAGTCCTCGAAAGAATAGGCTGAGGGTGTGGAGCCGCGCGTCGTACGGATCTCGGTCGCACCGGTGAAAGCGCTCGGTCTCGTCCATCCCGCCGAGGTGGTGCTGGGGCCCGGAGGCGTGGTGGGCGACCGTCGGTTCTGGCTGCAGGACGACCACGGCGCCCTCTACGCCGGGAAGCGAGACGGAACGCTGCAGACCATTCGTCCGGAGTGGGACGAGTCGACCCGCCGGCTGGCCCTGACCTTTCCGGACGGCGCCCGCGTCGAGGGTGTGGTCGAGCTCGGCGAGCCGGTCGACGCAGAGCTGTACCGGTTGCGCCGGCCCTCTCACCGGGTGATCGGGCCGTGGCAGGAGGCGATCTCCCTGCATTCCGGGACACCGCTGACGTTCCTCTGGGCCGACGACAGCGCGGTCGACCGCACGCCGGAGGGCGGCACCGTCTCGCTCGTCTCGCGCTCCTCGCTCGAGCGTCTGCGCGAGGAGGCCGGCGTCGAGGACGAGATCGACGGGCGGCGCTTCAGGATGCTCTTCGAGATCGACGGGATCGGCCCGCACGAGGAGGATCGCTGGATCGGCCGCGAGGTGCGGATCGGGGAGGCGACGGTGCGGTTCAACGGCGACATCGGCCGCTGCGTCGTCACCTCACGGGATCCGGACACAGGCGAGATCGACCTGCCGACGCTCGTCACTCTTGCCGGCTACAGGCCGGACGGTGTCTCCGAGCCGCTGCCGTTCGGGGTCTACGGGGCGGTGGTCCGACCGGGGCGGGTGGCCGTGGGCGATTCCGTGGTCGCCGGCTAGATCCGGTCGAGAAGCTGTTTCTTCTTCTCGTCGAACTCCGCCTGGGTGATCAATCCGCGGTCGCGCATGTCGGCGAGGCGGGTGAGTGAGGCGTCGACCTCCGCCGCGGAGGCATGAGCCGGCTTCTCGGGCTCGGGAGCCGAGGGTGCCGGAGGGGCCGGGACGGGCTCGGTCTCGGCGGGCGCCTCCACGACGGCCCGGCTGCCTCCCGCGAGCTCGAGCGCGTGCTCCTGCTTGGCGTCGAGCAGTGCCTTCTTGAAGTCGTCCGGGTCGGGAAGAAACTGGATCCTGTTCTCGCCCTGCTCGGAGGCGGTCAGCAGGTCGATCTCCCCGTAACCGAAGATGCGGCCCAGGAACGGGTGATCGACGATCATGTCGGTGATCATCTCGAGGGAGGTGTCCCGCGACCACTTGTTGATCACGCCTCCCGTCTCGATCACGCGGCGCGTGGTCACGATGTAGCGCTCGACCCGCCAGACGATCACGTACCAGCCGACGCCGAGCACCCCGATCAGCAGGAAGACCCCGGTCGCCCAGCCGAGTGCGGTGCTGAGGACGCCCGAGACCCCGCCGTTCCCGACCTGTGCGTCGATCGCACCGGAGAGGATCGCGGCGCCGAGCGCGAGCAGGAACCAGCGCCCAGCGGCGAGGAACGTCAGCCAGTGCCGCTGCCGCGCAACGAGCACCCGCTCGCCGCTTGCGAGCAGCGACGCATACCGTGCGGTCAGGTCGACGGCCGCGGGCGGGCCGGCTTTCTCCGGGGTTTCCTCGACAGTCTCCGACATCTCGCCTCCTCGCAGATACTGACAGCAAGGACGTCCCCGCGCACCGGAATCCTTGACGGCCACGCGGTGCCGCGCTTGACTTCGCGGCTCCCGGCTCGTTCGGGGCGAGATCCCAGCCGGGAGCCGGCCTGAGCTGCTTCCGATCTCACAGAACGCCCAGTCGCGCCGTTCCAGAACTGACTACGAGCCACAGGAGGATCGGCGCATGACGACGCACACGAAGATCGAGACGCTGCTGGGCGAGTTGACGCTCGTCGCGGAGAACGGCACGCTCAGCGGCGTGTACTTCCCGGGCCACTGGACGAGGCCCGACCCGGCCTCGTTCGGCGAGCGGGTCCAGCGCGGCTTCGAGGAGGCCGAGCGGCAGCTGAACGAGTACCTGGCCGGCGAACGGACGGGTTTCGACCTGCCCACGGTCGCGGACGGCAGCGAGTTCCGCCGCCGTGTCTGGGGACGGCTCGATCGGATCCCCTACGGCCGCACGGTGAGCTACGGGGAGATCGCCGCGGAGCTCGGAAGCCCGGCGCTGGCGCGCAAGGTCGGCGGCGCCGTCGCCTCGAACCCGCTCTCGATCGTCGTCCCGTGCCACCGCGTTGTCGGCAAGGACGGGAAGCTCACCGGCTATGCCGGCGGGCTCGAGCGCAAGCGCTTCCTGCTCGAGCTCGAGCACGCAGACGGGATGCTCCGGCTCGCCTCGTGAGGCGAGCCGGAGCAATATGTCCTGCGAGCTCGTGTAGATCGCATCGCTCTGAGGCGTACCGTCGGCGAGGCAGCACGTCGGGCCGATCGGGGCGTGGCTGTCGGACTCGGCTACTCGAGGCGGAAGATCGGCTCGAGCGGCTGGGGCCCGCGGTCGGCGACGCGAGCTTCCAGGAGCTCGGCCATCGAGTCCTGCCAGCGCGTGTTCACATCCTGGTCCTCGAGGTGGCGAGCCGCGGTTTCGAGGTCGTCGGCCTCGAAGTACCCGAAGACGGTCGTACCGGCCCGGAAGATCGTGTAGTTGCGGATCCCGGCCGAGCGCAGGGCCTCGAGCATCTCGGGCCAGACGTGCCGGTGGGCCTCGACGTACTCGTCGATCCTGTCCGGGCGGACGTGGAGGACGAAGCCGCTTCGTTCGGTCATGTGTGCTCCCTGGAGGTGACGAGGACGACGAGGGTACGCGGGCCGTGGACGCCTTCGACGCGGCTGAGTTCGATGTCGGAGGTCGCCGACGGCCCGGAGATGAACGTCAGCGGCCGTGTGGCCCGGCCCGCGAGAGCGGCGATCGCCTCCGGGACGAGCTCGACGATCTGGTCCTCGTCGACGACGCAGACATGAAGGTCGGGGACGAGCGTCAGGGCGCGGCGGCCCTCCTCGGGTGCGCCGGTGAGAACGAGCGTCCCGGTGTCGGCGATCGCGATCGTGCACCCGGTGAGCACGCCGTCGAGGGCGTCGAGCTCAGCGGGTGAGAGCCCGGTGTCGGTGGCGAGGTCGAGCGTCTGCGGCCGCCATCCGGCCGGGATGCCGGGCGGAATGCCGATGCGCGATGCACCCCGCGACTCGAAGGCATCGGTGATCGCGGCAGCGAGCCCGCCGCGGGGCACGCGTCTGACCTCGGCCCTGTAGTCCTCGATCCGTTCGCAGAGAAGCTCGAGGCGGGAGCGTGAGTCGAGCCGCCCCTTCCGGCGGAACTCCCTCGACACCGGCGCAGCGGTTGACCCGGAGATCGAGCGGCGCACGCGGGTGAGGACGACGTCGCGTGCGGCGCTCATTGCCGCTCGCCCCACCAGTCACGGAAGCTCTGCCGCGCCACGGGCCGCAGATCCCGCGTCGTCGTCCACCCGGAGAGCGGCGGCGGGAGCCGGACGATCCGCGAGCCACGCACGAAGGGAAGCTGTGCCAGCCGCGCGATCCGTTGTGCCGCCTCGTAGCGGCGGCGCCCGCGGAAGACCCAGCCGATCGAGCTCAGCAGGGACCTCTCGCCACGCCCGCCGCCGGCCCGCACGGCTTCGGAGCGCAGATGCAGCAGCACCTTCGGAATGTCGATCTTGACGGGGCAGGCGTCGTAGCAGGCGCCGCAGAGACTCGAGGCGAACGGCAGCGTCGGCGCCTTCTCGACCCCGATCAGCTGCGGGGTCAGGATCGCCCCGATCGGCCCCGGATAGATCGACCCGTATGCGTGGCCGCCGGTGCGCGAGTACACGGGGCACACGTTGAGGCAGGCGCTGCAGCGGATGCAGTGGAGCGCCTCCCGGCCAACCTCGTCGGCGAGCACCCGCGTTCGCCCGGCGTCGAGCAGGACGACGTAGAGCTCCTGCGGCCCGTCACCCTCGGTCACGCCGGTCCAGAGTGAGGTGTACGGATTCATCCGCTCACCGGTCGACGAGCGGGGCAGCAGTTGCAGAAAGACCTCCAGGTCGGCGAACCTCGGCAGCAGCTTCTCGATCCCGAGGATCGTGACCAGCACGGGTGGGAGCGTCGTGCACATCCGGCCGTTCCCCTCCGACTCGACCACGCACACGGTCCCCGTCTCCGCAATGCCGAAGTTCGCGCCGCTCACGCCCATTCGGGCATTCAGGAACCTCTCGCGCAGGTAGAGGCGCGAGGCCTCGGCGAGCTCGCCTGGATCGTCGGAGATCGAAGCGTCGGCGATCGTCCGGCGGAAGAGGTCGCGGATCTCCGTGCGGTTGCGATGAATCGCCGGCACCAGGATGTGCGACGACCAGTCGCCGTCGAGTTGGAGGATCAGCTCGGCGAAATCGGTCTCGATCGCGTGCACGCCTCCGGCCTCGAGTGCGGCGTTCAGGCCGATCTCGTCCGTCGTCAGCGACTTGACCTTCACCACCTCGGTCACCCCGTGGCTGCGCGCGATCGCGAGGACATGCGCGTTTGCCTCCGCAGCGTCGCGAGCCCAGAGGACGTGCCCGCCCGCGGCGGTGACGGCCTCCTCGAACTCGATCAGGTAGCGGTCGAGATTCCCCAGCACGTCCGCCTTGATCGCCCGGCCCGCCTCGCGCAACTCCTCCCAGTCGGGCAGCTCGGCCACGACGCGGGCACGCTTGTCGCGGATCGTCGAGGTGGCGTTGCGCATGTTCGTGCGCAGCTGCAGGTCGGCGAGCGCCTCGCGGGCCGCCTCCGGGAACGGCACGGTCACACCGGCTCCTGCGCGGCGAGGATCTCCGCAAGATGCATCGTCCGGGCCCCAGCCCTCTCGCGCGAGAGCCGGCCCCCGATCTGCAGAAGGCAGGAGCCGTCGACCGCCGCACAGAACTCGGCGCCGGTCGAGACGATCGCCTGGCACTTGTCGATCACCATTGCGCTTGAGGTGTCGGCGTTCTTGACCGCGAACGTCCCGCCGAAGCCGCAGCACTCGGTCGCATCGGGCAGCTCGACGAGCTCGATCCCCGCCACCGCCTCGAGCAGCCGGCGCGGCGCCGTGCCGACCCGCGTGACCCGGAGGGAGTGGCAGGTCGGGTGGTAGGCGACCCGGTGCGGGAAGGATGCGCCGACGTCGGTGACGCCGAGCACGTCCACGAGCAGCTCGGAGAGCTCGAACACGCGTCCCGAGAGCGCGTTCACCTCGCGGCCGAACGCTGCATCGCCGGCTTCGCGGGCCAGCTCCGGATAGACCTCTCGCACCATCCCGACGCAGGATGACGACGGTGCGACGACCGTGTCGAACCCATCGAACACGCGGACGAACCGCCGGGCGAGCTGCGTGGCCTCGCCGCGGTAGCCGCTGTTCGCGTGAAGCTGGCCGCAGCACGTCTGCTCGACCGGAAAGACAACCTCGTGCCCCAGCCGCTCGAGCACCTCGACGGTCGCTCGGCCGACCTCCGGCATGACGGTGTCGCCGATGCAGGTGACGAAGAGAGCGATTCGCACGAAGCGTCAGCGTGGATAGGAGAGCGCGACGCCGCCGTCGACGTTCAGGATGTTGCCGGTGCTCTTGCCCGAGCGCCGGGGCGAGGCGAAGAAGAGGATGGCGGCGGCGATGTCAGCGGGCAGGACGTTCACCTTCAACGTCGTCCGCTCGCGATAGAAGCTCTCGAGCTCGTCGGCCTCGATTCCGTAGGCCCGCGCGCGCTCCTCTCGCCACGAGGAGTCCCAGATCCGAGAGCCCTCGAGCACGGCGTCCGGATTGACGGTGTTCACGCGCACGCCGTGCGGCCCGAGCTCCTCCGCAAGGCAGCGCGCAAGATGAAGCTCGGCGGCCTTGGCGGCCGAATACGCAGCCGCGCCCTTGCCCGGCGCGAGGGCGTTCTTCGAGCCGACGAAGATGATGCTGCCACCCGTTCCCTGGTCGATCAGGAGGCGAGCGGCCTCCCTGGCGACCAGGAAATACCCGCGCGCGAGGATGTCGTTGTTGCGATCCCAGAGCTCGACGGAGGTCTCGGTGATCGGGGCGCTGGAGGCAATGCCGGCGTTCGAGATCACGATGTCGACCCCGCCGAAGGCGAGCGCGGCCTCGCGGTAGGCGGAGATCACGGAGGCCTCGTCGGTGACGTCGGCCCACACGCCCGTCGCGACCTCACCGAGCCCGGCAGCGACGCTCTCCGCACCCTCGAGGTCGATGTCGGTGACGACGATGCAGGCGCCGCCGGCGGCAAATCCCTGGGCCACGGAGCTGCCGATGCCCCCGGCGCCGCCCGTTACCAGCACGACGACACCCTGAAACTCGCCGGGCGGCGGAGCCAGCGACAGCTTGTAGAGCTCGAGCGGCCAGTATTCGATCCCGAACGACTCCTCGTCGTCGAGGGAGACGAAGCCGCCGAGCGCCGAGGCTCCGCGCATCACGGCGATCGCGCGCAGGTAGAGATCGCGCGCCAGGGTCGCGGCCTTCAGCGTCCGGCCGACGCTCACGAGCCCGACGCCCTCGATCAGGATCACCCTCGGGCTCGGGTCGCGCAGCTCGTCGCCGTCTGCCCGGTAGCGGTCGACGTAGGCGCGCTCGCGATCCTGGAAGGCCCGGACCTCTTCGACGAGCCGTGTTTTCAATCCCGCGGTCTCATCCACCTCCGGATCGAATGCTGCGAACACCGGCCGCCGCTTGGTGTGAACAAGATGGTCCGGGCAGGCGGCACCGACCTGCGAGAGCTCGGGCGAGGCCTTTCCGCTGACGAACTCGAGCACTTCGGGGGATGCATCGACCTTGAGGATGCGCGGGCCGTCGATCGCGAGAGCGCCGCGCAGGGCCGGCAGGACCTCGGCGAGCAGGTCGCGCCTTCTCAGATCGTCGAGCGCGGGGCGCACGGCTCCGCCGAACGCCTCGGCTCCGCGCCCGTGCCCGTCGACGAATGCCGCCGCCCTGTTGATCGCGTCGAGCGTGGAGGCGTACGACTCGGCCGCCGTGTCTCCCCATGTGACGAGCCCGTGCTTGGCGAGCAGGACGAGCTTCGCCTCCGGGTGCTCGGAAACGGCTTCGGCGACGAGCTTCGAGAGCGCGAAGCCAGGCCGGATGTACTCGATCCAGACCGCGTCGGTGCCAAAGCACTCCCGGGCGAGGCGCTCGCCGTCGACTGAACCGACGATCGAGCCGATCGCGTCGGGATGGGTGTGGTCGACATGGGGATGCGGGACGAAAGCGTGGAGGAGCGTCTCGATCGAGGGCCGCGGCATCGAGGGCTCGAGCTGGCAGCGCGCGAGATAGCCGACCATCTCCTCGTCGGTCATCGCGTCGCGCTCTGCAAGCGGCAGGATCTCGTCGAGTCGGAGGCCGGCGAAGCCGCCCGCGTCGATCGTCGCGAGGTCGCTGCCGGAGCCCTTGACCCAGAGCACCGTCGTCTCGCGTCCGGTGTGGTCGGGTTGCCTCACCTTGACCGATGTGTTGCCGCCGCCGAAATTCACGATCGAGCGGTCGGAGGCGAGCAGGTTCGAGCGGTAGACGAGCATCTCGAGCTCGTCGAGCCCGCCGGCCCGTGCCGGGTCCCAGCTGTTCTTTGTCGGCGTCGCGACGGTCACTGCCATGAACGGTTTGCTCCTCTTCGAAGATGAACGATTGTCAGTTCCATCCGGCTGCCTTTCCACCGGCGCGCCGCTCGGCCACGGCGGCCGCGTAGCCCGAGTCGCGGTGTGCGAGGACAGGGTCGGGCGACGCGCCGAGGTCCGCACGGACCTTGGCACAGAGTGGGCGGACGTCGGTGGCGAACGCGTCGAGCAGCACGCGGTGGCCCGCGAGCACGTCGCCGGCTTGCTGCGCCTGTTCGAGGGCGGCACGATCGACGAGCAGCGCCTTGGCGTAGGCCTCCTGCAGGTTCACGACGCTCTGGATCATCGCCTCGATCTTCGGCTCGACGTTGTGCGACTGGTCGATCGTCAGGCGGGCTCCCGTCTCGAAGGCCCCGGTGGCGACGAGCTCGGCGAAGATCAGAAAGAGCTGGAAGGGGTCGATCGAGCCGACGATCAGATCGTCGTCGCCGTACTTCCGGTCGTTGAAGTGGAACCCTCCGAGCCGGCCGAGCCGCTGCAGCTGCGAGACGATCTGCTCGATGTTCACGCCCTGGGCGTGATGTCCGAGGTCGACGAGCACGCGGGCGCGGGGCCCGAGCTCCTGGCAGAGCGTCAAGGCGGCGCCCCAGTCGGCAAGGTCGGTCGAGTAGAACGCCGGCTCGTACAGCTTGTATTCGACGAGCAGCTCGATCGTCTCGGGCAGCGCGGCATAGGCCTCCTGCAGCGACTCGACGAGCCGCTCCCGCCTGGCGGCGAGCGAGTCCTGGCCCGGGTAGTTCGTGCCGTCCGCGAGCCAGAGCGAGATCGAGTCCGAGTGCGCGAGCCCGGCGATCTCGATGCACTCGAGGATGTGGTCGATCGCCCTCCGACGGACCGCGGGGTCGGGGTTGCACACGCTGCCGAGCCGGTAGTCCTGCTCCTGGAAGAGGTTCGGGTTGATCGCTCCGAGCTGCAGGCCGAGTGCGGCAGCCTCGTCCCGCAGCGCCCCGAAATCCTCGACGCGATCCCAGGGGATGTGCAACGCGACGGAGGGTGCGGTTCCCGTCCGGCGGTGAACCTCGGCGGCGTCCTCGAGCTTCTCGAGGGTGGTGCGCGGAGCCCCCGGCCGGGTGAAGACGCCGAACCGGGTGCCCGAGTTGCCGAAGGCCCAGGAGGGCGTCTCGATCCGTTGCGGCGCGGAGCGCAGCCTCGATCGGCTCGATCCCGCTGTCCCTGTCGGCGAGCGAGGTCACGAGCAGGTCGTAGCCGTCCGTCACGCGACGGCTCCCAGCCGGACGCCGGCGACTGTCGAGGAAGCGGTCGTAAAGCGCTTCCCATCGCATCGCGTCGGAATCGGGCTCGAAGGCCTGGATCTCCGTGGAGTGCCGAACGAGCTCGCGCATCTCGGCGGCCGACGCGAGCTCGCCAAAGGTATGAAGCTGTACGAGGACGTTCCCGAGCGCCGCCGCCTCGACCGGGCCCGCGAGCACCGGTCGCCGCGTGATGTTCGCGGTCAGCCGGCAGAGGAACTCGTTCCTGGCGCCCCCGCCGATCACGTGCACGACCTCGATCGGCGTGCCGGTGACCCGCTCGATCTCCTCGAGCACGAGCCTGTACTTGCAGGCGAGGCTCTCGAACACCGCCCGGATCAGCACGTCACGTTCGCCGGGTGCAATCTGCCCGCACTGCTCACAGACCGCGCGGATGCGCGTCGGCATGTTGCCCGGAGCCATCAGCTCGGGCAGGTCCGGATCGAAGAGCGGCCCGCCGACCGGTGCGTTCATCGCGAGCCCGGCCATGTCGGCATAGCTCTCGGTTGCGCCCTCCGCGACCCAGGCGCGGCGGCATTCCTGGACGAGCCAGAGCCCCATCACGTTCTTCAGCAGGCGAATGCTGCCGTCGAAGCCGCGCTCGTTCGTCAGGTTCGCGGCTCGCGCACGCATCCGAGACGCAGGGCCGGGCGAGCTCGACACCGACGAGCGACCACGTCCCGCTCGAGATGTAGGCGGCACGGCTCCCGGGTTGGAACGGGACGGCGACGACGGCCGAGGCCGTGTCGTGCGAGGCGACGGTGACGAGCGGCGTCGATTCGGGCAGCCGTGTGGTCTCCGCGACGTGGGGCAGGAGGCCGCCGATCACCTCGCCCGGAGCCTTGACGCCTGCGAAGAGCCGTGCCGGGATGCCGAGCCGCTCGATCAGGTCGTGACACCACCCGCCGGTCTGGACGCCGAGGAGCTGCGTCGTGCTCGCGTTCGTGGCCTCGGTGACGCGCTCGCCGCCGAGCCAGAACCCGAGCAGATCGGGGATCAGGAGCAGCGTCTCCGCGGCCTCGAGTCCGCGCCGAGCCTTCGAGCGCGATCAGCTGGAAGAGCGTGTTGAACGGCAGGAACTGGATCCCGGTCTCCTCGTAGATCTCGCTCGCCGGTACGCGGGAGAAGGCCGTGTCCATCGCCTGCGCTCCGCGCCCGTCGCGGTGATGGAGTGGGCTTGCGAGCAGAGACCCGGCCCGGTCGAGCAGGCCGAAGTCGCAGCCCCAGGAGTCGATGCCGATGCTTCGCACCGTGCTTCCCGTTGCGCCGATCTCGCCCAGGGACGAGCAGAGCTCGGCATAGAGGCCGAGCGCGTCCCAGTAGAGGCCGTCGGGCAGCCGGACGGCCCGGTTCTCGAACCGCCGCGCCTCCTCGACCTCGACGCGGCTGCCGTCGAAGCGCCCGACGACCGCACGACCGCTCTCGGCACCGAGATCGAATGCGACCTGAACCGAGTCGCTCACCGCTCGACCCGCCCCGAGTTCCTAACCCGCTGCCGGAACGCGCGTCGGAAGGCGGTGAACGCCAAGGATCGAATCGACGAGCTCGGACATTCAGGGCCTCCGCGGCGCTCGGTATGCAGTGAGACTAGCATCGTGGCTTTTGATCGCTTATGATCGCAAATCACCGTGTTGGTGCTCAACTCACCACAATCGACCAGACGATCATACAAGGTGCTCCAAGCAGGGCCCGATCACTGCCGGAACGGGATCGTCGGCGGCTCATCACGGGGAGCCGGCGGGATGAGGACGGTGGGGGACTGGGTGAGATGTCAACCCCTTCTAGCTTTGTGGAAAGGACTCGACACATGACTGGTTTTCTCGAGAAGCGCGTGCTGCGGGCAGGGTCGGCGTTCGCCGTGCTCTGCCTCTGCGGCGCCGCGTTCGTCACGGCCGCCACGGCCGCAGCCCCGCTCAAGACAGGCCTGAAGGTCTTCGTGATTCCGAAGAACCTCGGCAACTCGTACTTCACCACCGCGGACAGCGCGAAGTCGGGCGGCGCGATCGCGGCGCTGAACGCCCTCAAGGAGTCGGGGACCGAGACGAGTGGCACGGCTGCGACGCCGGCGTCGCAGATTCCGGCGATCCAGGCCGCGATCACGAAGGGCGCGAATGTCCTCCTCGTGTCGGCCACCGACGCTGCGGCCCTCTGCCCGACGCTCAACTCTGCGATGCAGAAGGGGATTACCGTCGTCACGTATGACTCTGACGCGCCCAACTGCCGCGACCTCTACATCAACCAGGCGACGCCGCAGGGTATCGGCGCCAGCGAGGTCGACCTGCTCGCGAGCGAGATCGGCAAGTCCGGTCAGATTGCGATCGTCTCGGCCGCGAGCTCTGCTCCGAACCAGAACACCTGGATTGGCTACATGAAGGACGAGCTGAAGAAGTTCCCGAAGATGACTCTCGTCAAGATCGCGTACGGAAACGACGATCCGACCACCTCGACTCAGGTCACGCAGGGTCTCCTCCAGCAGTACCCGAACCTGAAGGGGATCATCTCGCCGACCACGGTCGGGATCGCGGCAGCGGCCGCCGTGCTCGACACCGCGAAGTACCGCGGCAAGGTTCAGCTCACCGGGCTCGGCACGCCGAACTCGATGAAGAAGTATGTGAACGACGGTACGGTCAAGGCGTTCGAGCTCTGGAATCCTGCTGACCTCGGCTACCTCGCCGCCTATGCGGGGGTCGAGCTCGCCTCCGGATCGATCACGAACGCCAAGGGCCAGACGTTCACTGCCGGCAAGCTCGGACAGTTCAAGGTCGGCTCCGGGCACTCGATCCTGCTCGGTGCGCCGTTCGTGTTCAACAAGGGCAACATCTCGAAGTTCAACTTCTAGCTGCCCGACGCCAGGGGCGCCGGCCGCGGCCGGCGCCCCTGGCGCCTCTCTGCACGCGCGCTTCGATCCCCGGTTCGAGGATGTGCCTCTCTAGGCTTCTACGTCGAAGGATGTGGTGATTCTCAGTGGCATCTGAGTCGATCGAGGAGGGTGGGCCCGGTGCTCCGGGCTCGACGCCGGCGGCGGGCAACCCGGTTCTGTCGCTTCAGCACGCCTCGAAGGCGTTCGGAGCGATCCACGCGCTCGAGGACGTCTCGATCGACCTCTACCCCGGCGAGGCGCATGCTCTCGTCGGCGAGAACGGAGCGGGCAAGTCGACGCTCGTGAAGATCTTTGCCGCCGTGCACCCACCGGATACGGGGCGGCTGCTCGTCGACGGCGTCGAGGTCGCGATGGACGGCCCCGCCGATGCGCGCGACGCCGGGATCGCCGTGATCTACCAGGAGCCGACGCTGTTCCCCGATCTGACCGTGGTCGAGAACATCTTCATCGGCCGCCAGCCCCTCCGCACCGGCCGCCGCATCGACCGCGGTGCGATGCACGAGCAGGCCGATGCGATCTTCGAGCGGCTCGGAGTTCGGCTCGACCTCGATCGCATCGCCCGAGGCCTGTCGATCGCGGAGCAGCAGCTCGTCGAGATCGCAAAGGCCCTCTCCCTCGACGCGCGCGTGATCGTGATGGACGAGCCGACGGCTGCGCTGTCGGCGGTCGAGGTCGACCGGCTGTTCGGCGTGGCAGCCGCGCTGCGCGAGTCCGGCGCCGCGGTCCTCTTCATCTCGCACCGGCTCGAGGAGGTCTTCGCCCTCTGCCAGCGGGTCACCGTCCTTCGCGACGGCCGGCTCGTCGTCACCCGCCCTCTCGCCGGGATGGATTCCGACGAGCTCGTGCGGGCGATGGTCGGGCGGGAGCTTCCGGCGCGCGAGGTCTCGGAGCACACGCCCGGGGCATCCGTGCTCGAGGTCGAGCGCCTCACCCGAGAGGGGGTCTTCGTCGACGTGAGCTTCGGTGTTCGCGCCGGCGAGATCGTCGCCCTCGCCGGCCTTGTCGGGGCGGGGCGGAGCGAGGTCGCGCGGGCGATCTTCGGCATCGATGCCTACGACGCGGGCTCGGTGACGCTCGCCGGCCGCCGCCTTCGAGGTGCGTCGCCGACGGCCGCGATGTCGGCGGGCGTCGGCTTCGTGCCCGAGGACCGGCGGCAGCAGGGGCTCGTGATGCCCGCGTCGATCGCGAGCAACATCGTGCTCGCCTCACTCCGGCGCCTCGCACAGCTCGGATTTCTCCGCCGGTCGGCCGAGAACCGCTTCGCCGCCGACTGGGCGGTGAAGCTGCAGATCAAGTACGGCCGCCTCTCGAACCCGGTCAGCTCGCTCTCCGGCGGGAACCAGCAGAAGGTCGTCCTCGCCAAGTGGCTCGCGCGGCGGCCGTCGCTCCTGATCGTGGACGAGCCGACGCGCGGGATCGACATCGGTACGAAAGCCGAGGTGCACCGGCTGCTCGACGAGCTCGCCGGGGAGGGGGTCGCGATCCTGATGATCTCCTCGGAGCTGCCCGAGGTGCTGCGCGTCGCCGATCGGATCCTCGTGATGCGGGAGGGCAGGCTCGTCGCCGAGCTCGACCACCGCGGCGCCTCCGAGGAGACGATCCTCGCGGCCGCGACCGGGCAGGAGCTGGTCTCGGCGTGACCGCCGTCTCGGATGTCGCGCCCGCTGTTTCGAATCCGAGCCGGCTCGTCGATCTCGTCTTCCGGATCCGGGAGTTCGGGATCATCGCCGTGCTCGGCCTGCTCGTGCTCGTCACCGCGCTCATCCAGTCACGGTTCCTGAGCGTCTCGGAGCTCCAGTTCGTCCTCGTCGACACGACGATCTTCGCGCTGCTCGCGATCGGCGAGACGATGGTCGTTCTCACCCGGAACGTCGATCTGTCCGTCGGCTCGGTGCTGGGGCTCTCGGCCTTTCTCTCCGCCGACATGTTCGGGAAGCACCCGGGGACCTCGATCGTCACCGTCTTCGCGGTCGGGCTCGGAATCGGCGTGGCGTGCGGTGCCGCGAACGGCCTCCTCACGACGATCGGCCGGGTACCGAGCCTCGTCGTGACGCTCGCGACGCTGTACATCATCCGCGGAATCGACGTGCTGGTGGTCGGCGGCGGCCAGGTGGTCGCGAGCTCGCTCCCGAACTCGTTCCTGAACATCCCGCAGGCGACCACGCTCGGGATTCCCAACCTCGCGATCGTGGTCGCGGCCGCTGTCGCCCTCGTCGCCTACTACCTGCGCTCCTACCGCTCGGGGCGGGAGCTCTACGCGATCGGCTCGAACCCGGACGCCGCGCGGCTCGCCGGGATCCCGATCGGGCGCCGCGTCTTCATGACGTTCGCGGTCAGCGGCGCGCTCGCCGGGATCGCGGGTGTGCTCTGGGCGGCCCAGTACGGCACGATCGACTCGACCGCCGGCACCGGCTACGAGCTGCAGGTCGTCGCCGCCGTCGTCGTCGGCGGCGTTGCGATCTTCGGCGGCAGCGGCAGCGTCGTCGGAGCCGCGCTCGGCGCGCTGCTCCTGAACACGATCAACTCGGCGCTCTACGTGCTCGGCATCTCCAACTACTGGGACCAGGCGATCGCGGGCTTCCTGCTGATCGCGGCGATCGCGCTCGATCGCCTGATCACCGTCCAGCTCACGGCGGCGCTGCGCCGGAGGTCGCGCGGTGGAGCCTGACCCCGGCAGGGTTCGTGTCGCCGGTACCGAGCCCGTCGGCGGCCGCCCGACCGCCCGCTCGGCGATGCAGCCCCTGCTCCGGTGGGAGTCGGGCCTCGTGATCGCGGCCCTCGCAGTCGTGCTGCTCGGGATCGACGTCTCGTCGCAGTTCCTCACGAACGGCAATTTCTTCTACCTGTGCATCTCGGTCGGCGAGGTGGCGATCATGACCCTGCCGCTGACGTTCATCATCATCACGGGCGAGATCGACCTCTCCGTCGCCTCGACGCTCGGCCTTGCGAGCGCACTCGTCGGCTATCTCTGGACGCACGGCTGGCCGATGCCGCTGATCATCGTGACCGTCCTCGCGACCGGCGTCCTGACCGGTGCCTTCAACGGGTTGCTCGTCACGAAAGTCGGATTGCCGTCCCTCGCGGTCACGATCGGCACGCTCACGCTCTACCGGGGGATCGCCGTCATCCTCCTCGGGCCGGACACGATCTCGAACTTCCCGTTCAGCTACACGAAGATCGGCGTCGAGCCGGTGCCGCACATCCCGTTCCTCTCGTACTCGATGCTGATCTTCCTGATCCTCGCCGCGATCTTCGGAGTCGTCCTGCATTTCACCCGCTTCGGGCGCTCCCTCTACGCGATCGGGACGAACCAGGAGGCCGCGCTCTTCGCCGGGATCCGGGTGAAGCGGATCAAGCTGCTCCTCTTCATCCTCTCCGGGGTCGTCTGCTCCGGCGCCGGGATCCTCTACACGTTCCGGCTCTCGACCGCGGTGCAGGGGAACGGGCTCGGGCTGGAGCTCAATGCCGTGGCGATCGTCCTGCTCGGCGGAGTCTCGATCTTCGGCGGCAAGGGCACGATCCTCGGGGTCGTCCTCGCCGTCTTCGTCTTCGCCGGTCTCCAGAACGCCCTGTTCCTCTCGAACTTCAACGAGCTCGCGCTCGGGATCGTGACCGGCGGCTTGCTGCTCGTGAGCGTGCTCGTCCCGAACGCCTCGTCCTTCGCCACGCGGACGCGTGAGCTCTTCAGGCGACGAGCCCGTCGCGGAAGCGCTGCGGCTGCGGCCCGTCAGGCCTAGGAGCTACGCGCGGTGAGCCGAGACGTCATGCGTCTCGAGCATGCGAATCGCATCCGCCGGGGCGTCGGTCACATAGGCGATGTCGACGTCCGAGAGCCGACAGACGACGGCCAGGCCGCGGTCGTCGAACTTCTGCGCGGTCGCGAGCAGCACGGCCGTCTGGGCATGCGCGATCATCGCGCGCTTCACCTCGGCTTCGAGCGGATCGGCGTCGGTGAGGAGCCCTTCCGGGGTCACGCCCTTGACGGAGAAGACGACCCGGTCGACCAGATAACCGCGGAGGAGGCGCACGGTGTCCGGGCCGACGAACGAGTGCGTGAGCTTGCGGAACGTCCCGCCGAGCGCGATCAGGTCGACGTTCGGCGCGTCGGCGTTGCCGATCAGGTTCATCACCGGAAGCGAGCTCGTGAGGACGGTCGCCGCGACCCCCGCCTCGATGATCGCCTGCGCGACGTAGTACCCCGTCGTCGACGAGTCGACAAACAGCGTCGCATTGCCCTCGAGCGTCGAGACGACCGCCCGCGCAAGCCGTTCCTTCTCGGCGCTCTCGAGCTCGAGCCGGTGCCTGAACGAATCCTCATGTGCCGCCAGGTCGGGGAGGACCGCACCGCCGTGCGTGCGCCGGGCGTGGCCTTCGCGGACGAGAATCGCCAGGTCGCGCCGCGCCGTCATCGGCGAGACGCCGAACTGCTGCTCGACGGCGCCGATCGTGATGCTTCGCCGCTCGCGCAGCACCTCGAGGATCAGCCGGCGGCGCTCCTCGGGAACGAGCTGGTCCCTGTCGAGCTCCGGATCCGCGGCCATCTCCTCGAAGTGTCGCATCCTTCGGGAACGATGCAAGCGCCCGGGGCGGGCCGGTTCGGTCAGGTGAGCGCGGCTGCGACGGCCGAGGCGATGTCGACGTCGTCTGCGGCGGCCGACGCACCAATCCGGCCGGCGGCTCGTTCGTGGATCGCGAGCTCGTCCCCCTGGAACTGGATCCCGAGCATGCCCGCCAGGTGATCGCAGGCGTCGAGCAGCCTGCGCGCCCGCTCCTCGTCGCCCCCGGCCGCCGCGATGTCTGCGAGCCCGAGCAGGCAGTGGGCCACGAGCTCGCGGTAGCCGAGCTGGTCGGCGATTCGCAGCGCATCCTGGATCAGTCCGCGGCCCCGGGCTGTCTCGCCGAGCTCGAAGGACGCGCGACCGAGGTTGAAGAGGATCGAGCACTCCGTGATCCAGTTGTCCGCGCTCCGGGCGAGGACGAGCGCCTCGTCGAGGAACTCGACCGCCTGTTCGTAGCGGCTGCTGCTCGAGGCGGCGACGCCGAGGTTCCCGAGTGCGATCGCGAGGCGCATCTCGTCCCCGAGCTCCCGCAGCTGATCTGCGCTTTGCTGCCAGAGCTCGGCGGCGCCTGCGAGATCGCCCTCGGCGTGGGCGATTCCGGCGAGGTTGCCGAGCACCCGCGCCGATGCGGCCGCGTCCCCCGTCTGCTCGAAAGAGGTGCGGGCCTCTTCCCACCAGCGCCGTGCGAGCTCGTATTCGCCGGCTCGGTAGACGAGGATCCCGCCTGCTGCGAGGGCGCCGGCGCGATCGGGGTGGTCGGCCTCGCCTGTCCGCTCGAGTGCGGCCTCGAACCACTCCCGGCCCTCGTCGAGATGCCCGCGCACCATCCAGAACAGTCGCAGCGCCGTAACGAGGCGAAGCAGGAGGCCGCGCTCCCCGCTCTCGTGGGCCCAGCGGAGGGCCGCCCGGTAGTTGTCGTGGTCGTCCTCGAGCGCTGCGAGCAGCTCGGCCTCCCGTGCTCCGGACCCGGCGATGATCTCGCGGGTCTGCTCGGCGGTCTCGAGGAAGTACAGCGCGTGCCGTCGCTGTAGGGCAGCCCGTTCCGGCTCCGCGAGCTGCTCGGCCGCGAAGTCCCTGATCGTCGCGAGGAGCCCGAACCTGGGATCCCGGCCAGGCTCGTGCTCACGCCGGAGGAGGCTGTGATCGAGCAGTGCCGCGAGCGCGTCGAGGTCGGCTTCGCAGACCGCGTCGACCGCCTCGAGCGAGCAGCCGCCTGCGAAGACGGAGAGCTCCTGAAACAGCGTCCGCGACTTCGGATCGAGGAGGTCGTAGCTCCACTCGATCGTGCCGCGGAGCGTCTGCTGGCGGACCGGCGAGTCGCGATCGCCGCCGGTGAGCAGCTCGAGCGGCCGTGCGATCCGGGGCAGGATCTGCTCCGGGGTCAGAAGCTTGCTCCAGGCGGCGGCGAGCTCGATTGCGAGCGGCATCCCGTCGAGGAGCCGGCAGATGTCCGCGACGAAGCGCCCGTTGTCGGGTGTGAGCGCGAAGCCGCGATCGACGGCACGGGCCCGCGAGAGGAAGACCGCGACCGCCGGGTTGCCGAGGAGCTCTTCGTGGGGGAGCCCTTCGCCCGGCACTTCGAGCGGCGGAACCACGTAGAGGTGCTCGGCCGCGAGGCGCAGGGGGATGCGGCTCGTGACGAGGACGCGGAGCCGGGGCGCCCCGGCGATCAGCTCGGCGATCGCCGGGGCGGCGTCGAGAACGTGCTCGAAGTTGTCGAGCACGACGAGGCGATCGCCGGCCGCCAGGGTCGCAAGCACGTCGCCGTCGTCCGCGACGCCGAGTGTCGTCGCGAGGGCCGAAGGAACGAGCGAGGCGTCCGCGAGGCTCGCGAGGTCGACGAAGGCCGCCCCGTCGGCGAGCGACGTTCCGAGCTTCCGCGCGACTGCGATCGCGAGCCTCGTCTTGCCGATGCCTCCGGGCCCGACGAGCGTCACGTGCCTGGCGGCCCTCTGCTCGAAGAGCCCGATCACCTCTGCGATCTCCGGTTCGCGCCCGACGAGCGGCGTCGCGGGGTTCGGCAGCGAGAGCCGGCGTGCCTCGTCTGCTGTGGGCTCCGGCGCGAGCGATGGGTCGTGGCGCAGGATCGCCCGCTCGAGCTCGCGCAGCGGTGGGCTCGGCTCGATCCCGAGCTCGTCGGCGAGCTTTGCATGCGCCCGCCGGTAGGCGTCGAGCGCCTCCGACTGCCGGCCTGCGCGATAGAGCGCGAGCATGAGGAGGCTCCATCCTCGTTCGCGGTAGGGGTGCTGGGCGGTGAAGGCCGAGAGCTCCGGAATCAGCTCCAGGTGCTCGCCGAGGGCGAGCCGGGCCTCGTGGTCGAGCTCCTCGGCGACCAGGCGGAGCTCGCCGAGCCGCTCCCGCTCGACGGCGACGAACGGAACGAAGGGGAGCCCGGCCAGGGCCTCGCCGCGCCAGAGCTGGATGGCGCTCTCGAGCAGCTCTTTCGCGCGCAGGTTGTCCCCCGAGGCCAGCGCGATCCGGGCGTCTGAGAGACGTTGCTCGAACACGACCGCGTCGACCTCGTCCCTCTCGGCACGCAGGAGATAACCCGTGCCTCGAGTGACGATCCGCTCACGGCCGACGCTTCGCCGCAGGTTGTGCACGTAGACCTGGAGCGCCGTTCCGGCCCGTTCCGGGGGGTCGTCCGGCCACAAACAGTCCACAGCCGACTCTCGTGAGACGACGTTGTTCGCCTCGAGGAGCAGACGGGCGAGCAGCAGGCGCTGCTTTGGAGCGCCGAGCGGGAGCACATCGCGTTCGCCCTGTACCTCGAGTGGCCCGAGCAGGCGGAACGTCAGTTCGGACTGCGTGGCGTGCGACTCGGGCAAACTGCGCCGCCTTCATCCATGTTCGGAGTTCGACCCCGTTCCCGAATGCACCATCGTTCCCCCGCCCGGTGATCCATCCGCCGACCAGGATACGGAGTCGGGCGCAACCCGGAGCCGGGCAGCGAGCGTGCGTCGGCCGTTGCGCCTGCAGCAGCGCCACGACCGAAACGGAGAGAGCGATGAAGAAGCGGTTCCTGCTCTGCGCGATCCAGGCCGCTAAGCGGCTTCGATCGCGTGGCCTGCAACCGCGGTGGCGCCTGCGGACGCGACCAGGATCTCGACGAGCCGGTCGGGCGACAGGCGGCTCGTGTCAAGCACGATCGTGTAGCGCGAGTCGTCTTCGACGTCGAGATGGTAGAGCGTGCGCACCCAGGCGTGCTGGAGGTGGTCGGCGTGCTTGACGGCCTTCTCCGCGCGATGACGGTCGACGAGGTGGTCGTGCTGGTAGGCCGCGACACGATGCTCGAACGGCGCCTGCAGGCGCACGTGAATCGCGTTCGGATGGTCTCGCAGCACGGCGAAGGCCGCCGCCGCATCGATCACGCACGCGCACCGGGCCGCCTCCCCGAGCACCTGACGGCCGAGCTCGGGCAGCGCCTCCCGGAGCCTCAGCTCGGAGATCGTGTCGGGCACGGCGGCGGCACCGGCCGCCATCAGGAGCAGGTGGGAGTAGCGGCCGCAGAACCGCTCTTCGATCCGCTCGAGCTCGGGGATCTCGAGCTCCATGCCTCGGGCCAGCTCAGCCAGCCCGAGCCGGTCATAGAGGGGAACGCCTGCAGCCACCGCGAGCCCGGCCGCAACCCGATCACCTGGGGTTCCTTCTTGCGCGGAGATCGTCCAGACAGCCATCTCGTCGGCTCCTGAAGTTGACGTGTACGTAAAGTATAGACTGCGTCGGACCGCTTTCGCTCGGCCTGTAACGCCGATTGGCCGATTATTCGCATGACCGGATAGGCGATCGTGCGGCTCGAGGATGCCGCCTAGACTCCCGGCTTGGCCATCGTCCCGCCTGCGCTGGGACGGCGAGGTGAGGGCTGGGTCGTCCTGCAGTCGGCCTTCATCGTCGCGGCCGCCGGCTGCGCGATCGTCGGGCCCGGCTGGCCCGGGGGCGGCGAGCCCTGGCTCTGGATCGCAGGCGTCGCGCTCGAGGCGGCGGCGGTCGTCATCTTCATCGTGAGCAAGGTCACGCTCGGCACGTCGTTCACCGTGCTTCCACGCCCCCGCGACGGCTCGACACTCCGCAGCACGGGCATCTACGCCCGCGTGCGCCACCCGGTCTACGGGGCGGTGCTCGCCGGCTGTGTCGGGCTCTCGCTCCTACGCTCGCCGCTCGTTTTCGTGCCGACTGCCGTGCTGGCCATCGTCTTCTTCCTCAAGTCGCTTCGCGAGGAGGCATGGCTGGCCGAGCGTTATCCGGACTATCCCGCCTACCGGGACGCGACGCCGTGCCGTTTCGTTCCGTGGCTTCTGTGAAGGCGCCGGCCGCTGCGCCCGGCGCCGCAGGCTCGTACGGCGCCGGGCCGAGCCTCCCCGTCAAACGGCGGCGAGCTCCCGGACCTGAGTCAGGCGGAGGTGGTTGCCGGAGGGATCGCGGAAGCCGGCATCGATCCCATACGGGCGGTCCTCCGGCTCTTCGACGAACTCGACACCCCGGCCCTTGAGCTCCTCGTAGGACGCTCGGCAGTCGTCGGTCGTGAGGAAGAGCGTCCCGGCGAAGCCCTTCGCCATCAGCGTCCGGACCTGCTCGGTCGTCTCGGCGTCCATCACGGGCGGGCCCGGAATTGCCATCAGCACGACGGCGATCTCCTCCTGCCCGGGCGGGGCGACGGTCAGCCACCTGAAGTTCCCCATCTCCTCCATAGTCACGTCCATGCGGGTCTCGAACCCGAGCTTCTCCGTGTAGAAGGCGAGGGCCTCGTCCTGGTCGTGCACCCAAAGCTGTGTGGTCGAGAGCTTGATCATTGACTCCTCCTCGATCGCTGAAAGGTCGAAGCCGATCCTAGGCGGGCAGGGGCGAGGTGTCTTCTCCAGATGTCCTGTGTTTGTTGGGGCGCGAGTAGGCGCGGAGGACACAGGCCGGGATCAGTGCGTGCGTTGCGGCGGGGGCGGGGAAGGCGGCCCGGTAGGCGCCGGGCGGCATTCCGTACGTGCGGGTGAAGCTCGAGGTGAACGAGCTGACGCTGCGCAGTCCGACGGCGGGCGCCTCTGCGACCTTCGCGGGCGTGAGCATGCCGTGTGACGCTGGTAGACATTCCTGTACCGCCCGCAGGACTGCGGGGGAATGGATGTCAATGCCCTGAGCCTGAACCATCGCCACAGTCAACTGGCCTTGAGGAGTCGGATCCGGGAAATTGGCGACACCAGCGCGATGGCGCATGCACCTTGCGAACGACACGCCGTCCGCGATTTTCGTCCGCAATCCGCGCGCGGTGCTCCGCCGAGGGCCGCCATTCTGCGGGAGCAGCTGAATTGCAGGCATTCCAGGCCGCCTCGAACTTCGGGTTGTTTCTGAATGTGGGTTGGCTGATGCCGAGCTTCGGAATCCCTCCGGCGAACTGCTGTGGGTCGGGGAAGTTAGGGAGGCCGTTGGAACGCATGCAGCTCTAGAAGGCGACAAGCCCGCTTGCACTCTGCCCGTTTGGGGTTGAAGTCGTGGTGCTCGCCGAAGAGGCACACGGTGGCAACGCCCGGATAGCTGCTGCCGCCACAGCCGGCTGCAAGGAGCGAGAACGCGGTCACCAGGACGCTTGAGACGAAGATGAGTGAACCTTGGCGGTGCAAATTCTCTGTTCCTCTCAGTTGAGGGCTGGGAAAGCGACATTGATTTTGAGCCCGCCATTGATGCGGGCACGCGCAGTGATGGTGGCGTCATGCACGTCGGCAACCGCCTGCACGATGGCGAGGCCGAGCCCGACGCCGTCGTCTCGACTTGCGAGCCGCTGGAAAGGTTCGAAGTAGACGTTCGAGTTCTCCCGGAGGGACATGTGGACCGGTGTTCGCCACGGTGAGGTGGTCTCGTCGGACTCGGTTCGAGTGGCGACGTCGACTCGTCCATCGACGACGTTGTGACGGATCGCGTTGGAGACGAGGTTGGCGGCGAGCCGTTCGAGCAAGTCCGGATCGCCGATCATCCAGGCCGGCTTGAGCAGGACGCGGTGCTCTTCAGCCCACGAAGTCGTGAGCGCGAAGCGCCTCGGCTACGACGACTGAGATGTTGACCGGTTCGCGCCGCCGCGGCCCGCCATCGGCCCGTGCCAGGGCGAGGCAGGCCTCGAGCACTCGTTCTTGCTGCTTGCAGGCATCGAGGACGTTCTCGCCGATCTCTCGCCAGGCGGATAGACCAGTGTGCGAGTCGCCGAGTGCGAGTTCGAGCAGAGCCCGCTGGGCCGCGAGCGGCGTACGCAACTCGTGGGCTGCGTATGCCAGCAGAGGCTGCATCAAGCCGAAGGTAGAGAGTCCGGCCCCACCGAGCGCATCGCGCGCCAGCACCGTCTTTCGGGTCACCCTCGGGGGTGAGGCCGAAGATCGTTTGCCCGCGCGAGGCGCGATCGCGAGCTTTCGACGACAATGGAGCCGTGAACGGCTTGGAGCAAATCGCTCTGGCGGTTGCGGCGCGGCTTCTGGCCTTGGTCGTCGCGGAGCACGCCGGCCATCGAGAGCCCGATGTCGGGGGAGCCAGGGCGCTGGCACTGATCGTGCTCGCGATCGTGCCGCTGGCTTTAGCAGGCGATGGCCGGCGGTCGCGGCGCGGTGTCCACCCTTGCGACCGTCGTGCTCGTTCATGACTACGTGGCTCCGGTGGCTGTCGCGAGTTTCGGGATCACGCTCGTGTTGCTCGCCCATCTCGTGATCCGGCGCGGCCTCGATGGGCTGCCCTGCTGCTGATCCCGTTCGTCGTTTTCGCAGTTGCCCGGCTTCAGGACGGCGGTCCGCGCTCGTGAGTACTGCCCCACTGCTTTTTCTCATCGCGGCGCTCGTCGTCGGTGAAGCGATACGCAAGCGGGGCTCGCGATCGCAGCCCTCGACGCGACACAGGAAGCGATGGCCGAGACATTCGCGCACAACGTGCTGGAGGAGCGCGCCCGCATCGCCCGGGAGCTCCACGACATCGTCGCGCACCATCTGTCGGTGATCGCGGTCGAGAGCGAGGCCGCTCGGCTGACTTCGCCGAAGCTCTCGAAGGACGCAAGCAGACGCCTCGAAGCGATCGCGGCCACGGCGCGGGAGGCACTGACCGAGACCCGGCGACTCCTCGGAGTCCTTCGCGACGACACCGGGGGCAAGGCCGATAGATCGCCTCAGCCTGGGCTGCTCGAGCTCGACGACTTGATCGACAAGGCGCAGACGGCCGGAACGCCCATCCGCTTCATACGGCAGGGCACGATCGCCCGGTTACCCCAGAGCGTCGATCTCGCGGCGTACCGGATTGTCCAGGAGGCGCTGACGAATGCGCGGCGCCACGCACCGGGCGCCGATGTCGAGGTCGAACTCTCCTATCGCGACCAGGAGCTCCACCTGCGCGTCAGGGACTACGGCCCGGGGCGGACAACGGTGAGCCGGCGGAGGGCCACGGGCTGATGGGAATGCGCGAACGCGCGGCGCTCGCCGGTGGCACCTTCTGCTCGGGACCCGCCGAAGGAGGCGGCTTCGAGGTCGATGTCATGCTGCCTATCGCTGAGACGGCACCGTGATCCGCGCCCTCATCGCTGACGACCAGCAGGCTGTACGCGCGGGCTTCGCTGCGCTCCTCGAGACGCAACCCGACATCACCGTTGTCGCGACCGCTGCAGACGGGGAAGAGGCGGTGGAGCAAAACCAGGAACACCGGCCCGACGTCGTGCTGATGGATATCCGCATGCCGGTGTTGGACGGTATCGCCGCCACGCAGAGATTTGTGCCGCGCAGGCGACGCTGGAACGCGCGTCCTCGTCCTGACGACGTTCGACCTGGACGAATACGTCTACGACGCGCTCCAGGCCGGCGCTAGCGGATTCCTGCTCAAGGACGCTCCTCCAGAGAAGTTGTTCGAAGCCGTGCGCGTGGTCGCCGCTGGAGACGCGTTGCTCGCACCGGTGATCACCCGTCGCCTGATCGCCGAGTTCGCGCGCCTGCGACCGTCGCAACGTGTCCGCCCCGAGGACCTCAACTCGCTCACGCGCCGCGAGATCGAGATTCTGGCCTGGTCGCAGCCGGGCTGTCGAACCACGAGATCGCCGACCGCCTCGTGCTCAGCAACGAGACGGTGAAGACGCACGTAAGCCACGTCCTGCGCAAGCTCGGACTTCGTGACCGAGCTCAGCGGTCGTCGCAGCCTACGAGTCCGGCCTCGTCGTTCCAAGCGGCTGACCGCCAGCGTCAACCACCAACCAAAATCGGCATCGACAGGTCAATAGAGTCGGCTCGCGAACCCCTGTCGAACAGGGAGTCCGTGACTCCTCTAGGCGTTGAAATAACGGGCCGAGCGTCGGAAAAACGGACCACGGAGGACTCGAACTACCGAGCCCGGGGCGCAAATAACTCCCTCTGTTTGAGAGAGGTGGTCAAGGATCGTACGTGACGCCTTGTGGTAGGCGAGCCCGTGTTGGTAGGCGTAGCGGACGGCTTGGGCGCGGTCGCGTGCGCCGGTCTTTTGGAGGATGTGGTTGATGTGGGTCTTGACGGTGGCGGCGCTGACGACGAGGGCGGCCGCGATCTCTGTGTTGGAAAGACCGGCGGCGATCAGCTTAGGACTTCTCTCCGTCCACGAAGCCGGAACCATCCAACAGACCTTCCTTGGCCGTGACCCCACGTAGCCCGGCAGTCGCCGGCCGAGATCGCCACCAGCGCACCGCAGCTTCGTCAAGCTCCTGGCTTGACCGATGACTTCTGACGCGCTGAGCAGTCCATACGCGCATGCCGACAGAGGGAGGAACGATGAGCAAGCTGAAGCTGAACATCACAATGTCGATCGACGGCTTCGCCGCCGGCCCGGACCAGTCGCCGGAGCATCCGCTCGGGCTCGGGGGCGAGAAACTCCATGGCTGGCTCTACCGCTCAAGGCGTTCCGTGGAGGCCACGGCGAGGAAGGCGGCGAGGTCAACGCGAGTACGCCCTTCGCCGAGGAAATCCTCGGCGGCGCCGGCGCGACGATCATGGGCCGGAACATGTTCGGCGGCGGCCCAGGTCCGTGGGACGAGTCGTGGAAAGGCTGGTGGGGAGACGATCCACCCTTCCACCATCCCGTCTTCGTCCTCACTCATCATCAGCGCCAGCCACTGGAGATGCAGGGCGGAACGACGTTCCACTTCGCCACCGCCGGGATCGAGTCGGCGCTCGAGCAGGCGCGGGCGGCAGCCGGAGAGAAGGACGTTCACTCGGGGGCGGGGCATCGGTCGCGCAGCGGTACCTCGCAGCGGGTCTGCTCGACGAGATCGTCGTCTCGATCGTGCCGATCCTGCTCGGTGGCGGCGCCCGGCTGTTCGAAAACCTGGGAGCGGCGAAGCTCGAGCAGGTCGAGTCGGTCGAGGCGCCCGGAGTGACTCACATCAGGTACGTCCGGGCGTAGCTGCGCGGTGGTCGCGCTTGCGCCGAGTCGGCGGAGATCTTGTCAGCAGGAGAAGCCGACTTCGATGTGTAGAGACCGCTTTGAGGTTGGGCATGGCGGTGAGGTGGCGTCCGGTCATCAAAAATGATCACGCGTATGGACGCCTCGGTGCCGTCGCCGTCTGATCGGGACCAGTCGAGCGCCGCACCGATTCATCCGCTTGGTCCGGCCCGACCAGCAACCATTCGACAGCCACACGTAGCCGACCCTGACGCCCTCTGCGTGAGAGAGGTGGTCAACGGTCGTAGATGACGCGCTCCGAGTCTGATTCCTGGATCCGCAATCGATCCAGAGAGGTTAAGGTCATGATCCAGCAGGGTCAGGTGTTCCCCGGCTCGGTCACCCAGAGCCGGTTCGGTAGCTCACCGCCTTCGTCGGGTTGGGCGACGGGCCGCCGTCGGCGGTGGGGGTACCGTGGGGCGGGTGCGAATCGCGACCTGGAACGTCAACTCGGTCAAGCAGCGCGTGCCGCGGTTACTGCCTTGGCTGGATGAGCGGCGGCCTGACGTGGTCTGCTTGCAGGAGACGAGCTCGCAGACGATGGTTCGTCGACCTGCTCGGCGAGGAGCTCCGAGGCCGCGGGTACGCAGTCGCAGTTCACGGCGAGGCGACGTGGAATGGAGTCGCGATCCTCTCGCGTGTGGGGCTTGATGACGTGGTGGTGGGACTCGCCGGTGCGCCGGGCTTCCTGCGTCCAGAGTCGCGCGCGCTCTCTGCTACGTGTGGGGGGATCCGGGTGGTCTCTGTGTACGTACCGAACGGGCGCGTGCCGGACTCGGAGCACTACCAGTACAAACTCGCCTGGCTCGCTTCGCTGAGGGAGATGGTTGCCGCCGGCCCGGAGGCGACGGTCGTGTGTGGCGACATGAATATCGCACCGACCGACGACGATGTGTTCGATCCCGAGGCCTATGTTGGACAGACCCACGTCACTCCCCTCGAGCGAGCGGCTCTGGCGGAGCTCCAGGCGCTCGGCTTGCGCGACGTCGTGCGCGATCGCTGGCCGAACGAGCGGGTGTTCACCTACTGGGACTACCGGGCGGGGATGTTCCATAGGACCGGGATGCGGATCGATCTGGTGTTGGCCAGCGAGACGGTCGCCGGCCGTGTGCGGGCGGCATGGGTGGAACGGCAGGCCCGTAAGGGAAGCGGGCCGAGCGACCACGCGCCGGTGATCGTCGACCTGGACGAGGCGCCGGACGGTGACATCGGGCCGGTTGTGCCGCCGCCCTCCGCTCCGGTGACGACACTCGGCTCGCCCAAGCTGCCGCAGTCGTAGTAGGCCCGCGCGGGCCTTACCGCGGGCGGTCACGATCGCGCGAGGGCTGAACGCGCTTTGGCTCTCCTGGCATCTTCGGATAGTCGGGTGGGTAAGGCATGTCCCCCCGTCCCTCGTTGGCGTCGTTCTCGTACATGTCCAGCAGCGGCTGCAGCGAGTGGACGGCTTCGTCGATCATCGCGTGGGGATCGCCCGCCTCCGCAAAGCGCGCGGGCATGGTCGCGACTGTGAAGTCCTCAGGCGCGACTTCCGCGAGTTCGTCCCACGTGACCGGTGCGGAGACCGGCGCGCCCGCCTTCGGCCGGACGCTGTAAGCCGAGGCGATCGTGCGATCGCGGGCGTTTTGGTTGTAGTCGATGAAGATGCGCTCGCCGCGCTCCTCCTTCCACCAGTTGGTCGTGACCTGACCTGGTAGACGCCGCTCAAGCTCACGCCCGAAGGCGATCGCGGCGTGGCGAACGTCCGTGAACGTCCAGCGGCGCGCGATCCGGACATATATATGGACACCTCGGCCTCCCGAGGTCTTTGGGAAACCTGTATAGCCAAGCTTGTCCAAGAGCACGCGTGCCTCAGCGGCGACCCGCACGGCGTCGGCGAAGTCCGTGCCTGGCTGCGGATCCAGGTCGATACGCAGCTCGTCTGGATGGTCGACGTCGTCGCTGCGAACCGGCCACGGATGAAACGTGATCGTGCCCATCTGGGCCGCCCAGGCGACGACGGCCACCTCCGTGGGGCAGATCTCATCCGCGTGTCGACCAGACGGGAATGGATCCGCGCGTCGTCAATAGTCCGGAGTTCCTCTTGGAATGCGTTTCTGAAAGAAGGCGTCGCCGCCGCCCTTCTCGCGCGTCGAGACGACGATGCCCGGATGCACGCCCTTGGTCAGCGTTCAAGCGTCGTTGGCGCTGCTGCTCGAGCGCGCGCATGATGCCATCGCCAACGGCGAGGTAGTACCTGACGATGTCGAGCTTGGTGACCGCGCTTCAGCGCTCGGTCATCGGGAAGATCACGCGATCGGGGCTGGACACGCGCAAATCGCGCCCACCGGCGTCGACGATCATGGTCTCCGATGCGGCCATGCCCGGAGTTCTACGTCAGCGACGCCCAGCGCACACCCGCGCTGATCAAAGTGCCGAGCTTGTAGGCGGCGAGCCAGCTGAGCATCTGCGTACGGTCGGCGATGCGGAAGCGCCGTCCGACGGCACGATCGGCCCGATTCTCGCTCATGCGTCGTAGATCGAGCGGCTCGCCCCCGGCCGCGCGTTCTCGGGATAGGCGACCAGATCATCGACGAAGTGCGATTGCGCCGCGCACACGCTCCAGCCAGGCACCGACCGACGGGTAGTCGCTGAGCTGGTAGCCGGCGTCTTCGGCGACATGCGTATAGGCGAAGTTCGCGAGGTCGGCAATCGAGCACGAGTCGCCGACGAGGTAGGAGCGTCTTTCGAGATGTGCTTCGAGTTCCGCGAGCGCGCTCGTCCCTAGCGCCAGTCTCGCCTGGAGGGGCGCCGCATCACGTCCGGTCATGATCCAAAAGCGGGCGGCGCCGATCCCGCTTACGACCCGCTCCTGCTCAAAGAACAACCACTGGATTACCTGGCCACGCTGAGCCGCCCCTCGGGGAGGAAGCGCGTCGCCTCGGCGAGGAACCAGAGGATGGCATTCGACTGCGTCAGGACCGTTCCGTCAGCGAGTTCGAGGACCGGCGTCTCGCGTGCCGGATTGAAGGCCGCGTACTGGTCTGTCAGCGTCTCACCGGCGAAGATGTCAATCGGGACACGCTCGTACTCCCGCTGGAGCAGGGAGAGCAACAACCTGTCCTTGTAACAGTTGGCCGAAGCGGCGTAGTCGTACAGGCGCATCGCGTTCCTTCCAATCGGGGATCTTCCGGTTGTAACGCCCGCGCTCGTCACAATGTGAGATCACTCGTAAACGCGCGATGGCGAAACGGATTCGGCGTTCTATCGCGGCGACGTATGGCGGAAGCATCGCGAAGCGAACGCAACGATGCTCGGCTCCGATGACGTCCTCCTGCTCCGACCGGCGAGACCGGCGTCCTCCGGCTTCAGCGCCCATGCGAAGGTGAGAGACGACGCCGCAGACTCGCGGAGGCGCGGCACGGTCGTCGTGGCGATCGCACGAGTGGGTTCAGATGCCACCGAACAGCAAATGCTTGTCCGGTCATGCCCCGGAGACTGTCATCCTGGTGGCAGGCGCCCGCCCGCTGATGCGTCCGCTGCGGCAGCAGATGTGGCAGACGTTCTCGGTCAACTGGCACACCGACGTCCGCGTCGCCTTCCATTGGCTGCGCGAGGCGCTGTTGGAGCCGCCGCAGCCCGGAAGCCGGGTCATCGTGATCAGCAGCGGAGCGGCCTTGGCAGGCTCACCGCTTAGCGTCGGGCACGCCGGCGCCAAGGCCACCCAACGCTTCATCACCGCCTACGCCCTGAAGAGGAGGCAAACCGCGCCGACCTGGGGACCGCCTTCTGCGCGGTGCTGCCCCAGATCACACCACTGACCGACCTAGGCCGCCCGGCGGTACGGCCTATGCTGCGCGGAGCGGCAAATCCGAGGAGGAGTACGTGCAGCAGTTCGGCGAGGCACTCACCCCAGACGCCGTTGGCACCGCCCTGCTGGAACTCGTCCGGGCAGATGTCGCAACCGTGGCGCCCGCCTACCGGCCGACCAGCGATCACTCAGTTGGATCTTTAACCGGCCGCTAAGCACGAGAAAGAAGTCATCAGTCTCCGTGTGCGCATGCCAGACGAAAGTCTCCCTTTCACCTTGACGACCATGACTTTGTAGTTGTTGAGGCGTCGCGACGCTCCGCGGGTGGTAGACCTCCTCGAAGCTCGCTAGCGCAAGAAGAGAGGTTCACCTTCTGGTTCATGTAGTCCTCCACGCACGCTCTCTTTCGCACTGAGGCGTTCCAGAATGCAGATTGCGCTGGTAGCAGCCCGGTGCAACCAGGCTGAGTCTCGCCTTCATGTCAGCCCGAATGGTGCACGTCGGGTCAGTCCGTTGCCGGAGCGGGCACGTTTAGCTACCGGCCCTCGATCAGTTGTTCGAGCTGTGGCAGGCTGATGTTTCCGCCGCTACGGATGAGCGCGACCCGCTTGCCTGCAAGTTGGTCGCGGAGCTTGATCGCGGCGGCCAGTGGTGCCGCACCGGCCGGCTCGGCGAGGTTGCGCGTGCCTTTGATCATCTTGAGCACGGCGCCGCGGATCTCGTCGTCGCTCACGAGCACGAACGAGGTGAGCAATGTCCAGAGGATGCGCTGCGGGAGCTCGAAACCGACTCGGTCTGGAGCCCCTCGGCGAAGGTTTGCATGGTGGCTGCGCGGAGCTCCTTCGCCTTCCAGGCGAGGTAGGCGGCGGGAGCGGCTTCGGACTGTACGGCCACGACTCCGACGTTGCGTGCTGCGTTCTTCGCGACGATGCAGGCGCCGGCGGCGC
>CAVWUL010000010.1:0-604531 GCA_963758125.1 uncultured Actinomycetes bacterium | reverse complement strand
AAAGCGCGCGCCATCGCCACCATGTCGGCCTTGCCCGCGCGATGATCTCTTCCGCCTGCTTGGCGTTGGCGATCATGCCGACGGCGCGCACCGCAATCCGCTCTCGCGGCGCACGCGCTCGGCGATCGGCACGTTGTAGCCGGTTCGCCGGGCGACCGGCTGTCGGGAGTGATGTTGGCCGACGAAACGTCGATGTAGTCGAGGCCCGCTTCTTTGAGCGCCTTGCCGATCGCAACCGCGTCGTCCCCGGTCAGGCCGCCTCGACCCAATCGGTGCCGGTGATGCGGGCGCCGAGCGGCATGCTCGCGCGGCACCACGGCGCGGACCGAGCGCACCACTTCGAGCGGAAATCGCATGCGGCCTCGAACGAGCCGCCCTAAGCGTCGTTGCGCTTGTTCGACAGCGGCGAGACGAAGCTGTGCAGCAGATAGCCGTGGGCGAAATGCAATTCGATGGCGTCGAAGCCGATGCGCACCGCGCGCTTGGCCGCATCGGTGAACGCCGTGGTCACGTGCGCCATATCGTCTTCGGTCATGGCGCGCGGCGTATGCCATCCGGGCCCGAACGGCAGCGCCGACGGCGCGATCGTCGGCCACGGGATCCTCGGCCGCCGGCAGCGCCTTGGCGCCTTCCCAAGGCCGCTGCGACGACGCCTTGCGGCCGGCATGAGCGAGCTGGATGGCCGATCTTCGCCGAGCCGATGTGGCGGCAGTGATAGACGACCCGCTCCAGCGCCGCCTCACAGTCGTCGGAATAAAGCCCGAGGCAGCCATGGGTGATGCGGCCGCGGCGCTCGACATGGGTGGCTTCGATGACCAGCATCCCGGCGCCGGAATTCGCCAGCATGCCGAGGTGGGTCATGTGCCAGTCGGTAGCGACGCCGTCGTCGGCGCTGTACTGGCACATCGGCGCGACGACGATGCGGTTGGCAGTTCAAGACCGGCAAGCCGGATCGGCGAAAACAAGGCACTCGTCATGGCTGATCACGCTTGGGGTTTGAGGCAGCGGAAGAAGGTTACGGATCGTCCACTAGGCGCAATCTGCGCGTGCTGAGCAAGCCTGTGGATAAGCGCCGAAGCGGCGCTGGCAAAAGCGTTGCCCCAGCGCAGCGCGCCAGAGTCAAGTCCGGCGAAAGAAAGCCCGTCAGCGGCGAATTCAAGCGGCAGCGCCGATCGACGGACAGCTACTCGGCGGCCTGTCGGTTTGCGGCAGCAACGCCGGCGATAATCGCCCAGCTGTCGCAGCAACGTCGACTTCGACGCAGTTCGCAGGTCGAGTTCGGGTTCCGTGTAATAATGCTTCCAGCGGCCGGTCTCCGAAATTCGATGAGATGCGCCTTGCGACGCTCCGCCAAGGCGAGCCATTTGCGCGCGACAGTGTCGTACGGTACCTGTTTGCCGTTCCGACATGGGAGAGCCGGAAGCGCCCGTAAATCGGGCTTCCGCATATTCAGGCTGTTGTTTGATTCGAGCAATGAAATAGATTTGGCGTTTGTTTGGACGTTTTTGTTGACTTTCAGTTTGGGGATAACTCCGTGCAAATCCAATTCGGCAGTCAAGCCTTTACCGCGATGATGCCCTCGATCTCGACCGAAATCTGGTTCGGCAGCATGACATTGCCGACGGCCGAGCGGGCATGCGGCCGGCCTCGCCGAACACTTCGACAAACAGATCCGAGCAGCCGTTGATCACCTTCGGCGAGTCGTTGAAGTCCGGCGTCGCGTTGACCATGCCGAGAAGCTTGACGATGTAGTCGACGCGGTCGAGCGAGCCGAGCGCATCGCGCGTGGCCGCCAGAAGGCCAAGGCCGACGATAGCGCGCGCGCCGGTAGCCCTCCTCGATGCTGATCTCGGCGCCGACCTTGCCGGTGAGCTGCTTGCCGCTCTCGTCGCGCGGACCCTGCCCGGAGAGATACAGCACGTTTCCGGCCAGCCGATACGGCAGATAATTGGCGACCGGCTTCGGCACCGACGGCAGCACGATGCCAAGTTCCTTCAAACGCGCTTCCGCACTCATGAAGTTCTCCTCTTGAAGCTGGATCGCGAAATCCGGCATCGCGCTTACAGCTTGATGCGCAACGCGTTGCGCCAATTCGCCGACGATGCCGCGCCGGAATACCAGCACGCAGACCACGAAAATCACGCCCTGGATCACCAGCACCCATTGGCCGAACGGCCGAGAAATAGTTCTCCATCGCGACGATCAGGAAAGCGCCGACCACCGGCCCGAATACCGTGCCAAGGCCGCCGACGAGCGTCATCAGCACCACTTCCCCCGACATGTTCCAGTGCACGTCGGTGAGGGAAGCGACTGAAACACCAGCGCCTTGAGCGACCCGGCGAGCCCCGGCCAGCGCCGCCGACAGCATGAAGGCGACGAGCTTGTAGCGATCGGTCTTGTAGCCGAGCGAAATGGCGCGCAGCTCATTCTCGCGGATCGCCTTGAGCACTTCGCCGAACGGCGAATTGATGATGCGATAGATCAACAGAAAGGCGGCCAGCACCACGACGACGACGAAGACATACATCGTCATTTCGTTGGCCAGATCGAACACGCCGAACAGGCGGCCGCGCGGCACCGCCTGGATGCCATCTTCGCCGCCGGTCATCGTCACGCGCAACGCGACGAAATACATCATCTGCGCCAGCGCCAGCGTGATCATGGCGAAGTAGATGCCCTGACGGCGGATGGCGACGCCGCCGGCACGCGCCAAGCACCGCGGCGGACGCGGTTCCGAGTCAACACCGCGAATTCAGGCGGCAAGCCCCACGACTTGGCGGCATAGGCCGACAAATAGCTCGCCCAGCCGAAATAACAGCGCGTGGCCGAACGACACCAGCCCGACATAGCCGATCAGGAGGTTGAACGCGCAGGCGAACAGGGCGAAGCACAGCGCCTGCATCAGAAAGACCGGATAGACGACGAACGGCGCAATGGCGAAAAACGCCAGCATCACCGCGAAGGCGACCAAGCTCCACAGTCTTGCGACGCTCTGCACTTTCTGCGCATCGGCACGGCTCGGTCACGCGCCCGCCCAAACAGCCCGGCCGGGCGCACGAGCAGGACGATCATCATGATGACGAAGATCACGGTGCTCGATGCTTCCGGAAAAAACACTTTGGTGAGGCCCTCGACGATGCCGAGCACGAATCCGGTGATGATGGCGCCCATGATCGAGCCCATGCCGCCGATCACCACGACAGCGAACACGACGATGATGAGGTCGGAGCCCATCTGCGGCGAAACGTTGTAGATCGGCGCCGCCATCACGCCGGCAAGCGCTGCAAGAGCGACGCCGAAACCGTACGTCAGCGTGACCATGCGCGGCACGTTGATGCCGAAGGCGCGGACCAGCGCCGGGTTTTCGGTCGCCGCGCGCAGATAGGAGCCGAGCCGCGTGCGCTCGATCGCGAACCAGGTCGCAAGGCACACCGCGAGCGAAAAAGACGATGACCCAGGCGCGGTAATTGGGCAGGAACATGAAGCCGAGATTGTGGCCGCCCTGCAGCACTTCCGGCATCTGGTACGGCTGCCCGGACGAGCCGTAGGTAGTTGCGGAACACGCCCTCGATGATCAGTGCAAGACCGAAGGTCAGCATCAGACCGTAGAGCTGATCGAGCTTGCGCATGTGCTGAGGAATAACCGTTCGATCACGATACCGAGCGCGCCGACAGATCGGCGCGATGACCAGCGCCGCCCAGTAATTGAGGCCCACATATTGCAGCAGCATATAGGCGGCGAACGCGCCCATCATGTATTGGGCGCCGTGGGCGAAATTGATGATGTTGAGCATGCCGAAGATCACGGCGAGGCCGAGACTGAGCAGCGCATAGAACGAGCCGTTGATCAGACCGAGCAGCAATTGCCCGAACAGCGCCTGTGACGGAACACCGAAAATCTCGAACATCAGAGCCGCCGAAGGTTTGCTTCTCCATGGAATACGGGGAGAGGCAATACGCATTCAATTGGTGGCCACCATCGGGCAATTGTCATCCTTCAGCGGACGGAAGGCTTTTTCCGCCGGAACGGTGGCCCTCAAGTGTAATCGTCGCCGGGATATTTCAAATTCCGCGGGCTGCTTCACCTCGAAAGAGATAGGCCGGATGGATCTTGCGGCCGTCGGCGCGGATCTGCCCTTCCGAACAGCGGATCGTCGGTCGGCATATCCTTCATTTTGGCGACCACGGCCTTGCCGTCGGCCGCGCTCTTGAGCGCGGCGACCGCTTTCAGGTAGTGCAAGACCGCCGAGTAGACCCCGGCCTGATTCATGGTCGGAATTTGCCGGCCGCTCGACCTGCCAGCGCTTGGTCCAGGCGCGGGTGGCATCATTCATGTCCCAATAGAAGGTTTCGGTCAGTGCCAGGCCCTGCGCCACCTTCAGACCGAGCGGATTGACGTCGGCGATGAAGACCAGCATCCCGGCAAAATGCTGGCCGCCAGCCGCAATGCCGAATTCAGCGCCTTGCTTGATCGCATTGACGGTGTCGCCCCCGGCATTGGCAAGCCCAATGATCTTGGCTTTGGACTGCTGGGCCTGGAGCAGGAATGACGAGAAGTCCTGTTGTTGAGCGGATGGCTGACGCCTCCCGAGACCTTGCCGCCGTTGGCAGGACCACCGCGGTGGTGTCACGCTCGAGCGCATGGCCGAACGCATAGTCGGACGTGAGGAAGAACCAGGTGTCGCCGCCGGTTTTCACCACCGACTTGCCGGTCGTTTGGCGAGCATCCAGGTGTCATAGGTCCAATGGATGGTGTTGGGCGAGTACTTCGGTCCGGTCAGATCGGAGATTGCCGCGCCGGAGACCAGAAAGACCTTGTTCTTTTCCCGGGTCACCTCGCTCACCGCGAGCGCGACGCCGGAATTCGGCACGTCGACGATGACGTCGACGTGATCAACGTCGTACCATTGTCGTGCGATGTTGGAGCCGACATCCGGCTTGTTCTGATGTCGGCGTTGACGATCTCGACCTTCAGGCCGTGGGCCGCGGGATCGAAATCCTGCACCGCCATTTTAGCGGCGGCGACCGAACCGGGACCGCCGAAGTCGGCATAGAGGCTCGACATGTCGGTGATCACGCCGATCTTGACCGTGACGTCCTCGGCCTGCGCCGCGGTCGTGAGCGAAGCGGCGCCGCCAAGGCCAATATGGCATTCAGTCTCATCACGAGTCTCCCTGACTGCGGGCTCAAGCCCACATTTCTTGTAACTTCTATAGTAAACTCCAAGATCTGCCGTGGAGCGGCTGAGTCTTGGTCTGTTCTATTCCACCTCCCCCTTGTGGAGAGGTGGAGGGGTGGGGATCGCGAAGGTGGCGCCTGAATGTCCACGCTCGCGCATCACCTCTCATTAAAAAAAAAAAAAAAAAATACAGAATGCGTATGTTTTAGTTGCGTTTGGTCAACATCGGACAGTTATCATCTTTGATCGGGCGGAACGCTTGTTCTGCGGGATGGTCGCGCGCAACGTGTAATAATCGCCGGGATATTTGGATGTTCCGGCTTTTTCACTTCAAACAGATAAGCCGGATAGATTTTGCGGCCGTCGGCGCGGATCTGCCTTTGCCAACAGCGGATCGTCCGTCGGCATCTCCTTCATCTTGGCGACTACGGCCTTGCCGTCCGCGCTGCTTTTGAGCGCGGCCACTGCCTTGAGGTAATGCGTGGTCGCCGAATAAACTGCCAGCCTGGCTCATGTTGGGAAATTTTCCGTCCTTGGCCTGCCAGCGCTTGGTCCAGGCGCGGTTGGCATCCTTCATGTCCCAATTGCAGGTTTCGGTCAGCACCAGCCCCTGCGCCACCTTCAGTCCGAGTGCTTCGACGTCGGTGAGGTAAAGACGAGAAGACCGGCGAAGTGCTGGCCGCCTGCCGCGATACCGAATTCGGCGCCCTGCTTGATCGATTTGTCGGTGTCGCCGCCGGCATTGGCAAGTCCGATGATCTTCGCCTTCGAGGCCTGGGCCTGGAGTCGAGAACGAGGAGAAATCCTGATTGTTTGAGCGGAACGTTGACGCTGCCGAGCACCTTGCCGCCAGCGGCCGTCACAACCGCCGTGGTATCGCGTTCGAGCGCATGGCCGAATGCATAATCGGCCGTGAGGAAGAACCAGGTATCACCGCCGGTTTTCACGAGTTCGCCCAGCCGGTGCCACATGCGCGAGCATCCAGGTGTCGTAGGTCCAGTGCACAGTGTTGGGTGAGCATTTCGGCCCGGTCAGGTCCGAAGTTGCCGCGTTGGAGACCAAAAAGACCTTGTTCTTCTTCGTCTCTGACCTGGTTTACCGCGAGAGCGACGCCGGAGTTCGGCACGTCAACGATCGCGTCGACATTTTCCACGTCGTAGAGTTTCCGCGCGATGCCGGAGCCGACGTCCGGCTTGTTTTGATGGTCGCCGGCGACGAGATCGACTTTCATGTTGTGCGCGGCCGGGTTGAAGTCCTTCGATCGCCAGTTTGGCCACGGCCGGATCCGAGGCCAGCACAATCTCCACGGAATAAAGGCTCGACATGTCGGTAAGCACACCGATCTTGACGTTCATGGTCTGGGCCTCCGCAGCGGTGCCGACCAACGCGGTGAGCGCGAACGCCAAACTGGCCTGCGAGTCTCATGGCGAACCTCCTCCGTATAAGGGCTTTTTTCACCCTTAATCGTTATCAAACTCCGAGATAGTAGTGTGCGGCTTCTGCATGTTGTTTTCTTTCATCAGATCATTCGAGAAGTGGTCGACGATACGCCGGTGTTCCATGACATAGAAACGATCGGCAATGGTCGCGGCGAAGTTGAAATTCTGCTCGACCAGCAAGATCGTGAAGCCCTGCGGCTTGAGCGTGCCGATCGTGTGGCGGATCTGCTGGATGATGACCGGGGCCAGCCTTGGTCGGCTCGTCGAGAGCAACAACCGCGCGCCGGCCGCAGAATGCGACCGATTGCCAGCATCTGCTGCTCGCCGCCGGACAACTTGGTGCCCTGGCTTTTGAGGCGTTCGCGCACGTTAGGAAACAGCCCGAATATGGATCGAGATGAGGCCGCCGGGCCGCACCTGCGGCGGCAGCAACAGGTTCTCGACGTCGAGGCTGGAAAAATCCCCGTTCCTCGGGGCAGAAGGCGATGCCGGCGCGGGCGATCACGTTGGAAGCGAGTGCGGTCAGCTCGCGGCCTTCGAGCGCACCGAGCTGGTGCGGTTTTCGACGATGCCCATGATCGCCTTGAGCGTCGTGGTCTTGCCGACGCCGTTGCGGCCGAGCAGCGTCACCACTTCACCGGGCTGCACGTCGAAAGTCACGCCATGCAGCACATGGAATTCGCCATACCAGGCTTCGAGATTGTTTACAGCGAGCAACGGACGCGTCTCAGGCGTGACCGGTCCCAAGATAGGCTTCACGCACCGCCGGGTCAGCCGACACCGTCTTGTAGTCGCCTTCGGCAAGAACCTGACCCCCCCTCGGCACGGTGATGCGGTCGCGCAGTTGGCGACAACGCTGAGGGTCTGTTCGACCATCAGCACCGTGCGCTTTGGCGGCGTGATCAGAACGCTCGCGCTGTTATGTAACACCTGAAGAGTTCAGCGTATTGCTGACGGCACAATCTGATCGCCGAACGGCGCCATCACCGCATCTGGAAATGGCGCGACGACGTCGTGGTCCGGCTGCACGCCGACGTCGTCGGCCCGGTGCCGTTCGTGAAATCGGCTGCGGTCGGAGGTGCCGGTGTCGGCGTCCACGACGATCCGTTCCACGCGTCGTACTCCAACGTGTTCGGCAACATCGCCGCTGGACCAGGCGCGCCGGTGACCACGTCGGTGTACGCGAAGCCTGGCCGTTCGCGACGCCGACGCATTGCGGCCGGCCGGGCACGGCATCGATCTGAAGTTGCGACCACGCAGCGCCGCTCCAGCAGCAATTTTACTGTCATCGTTCAGTTACGTGCCTTGCTCAATCTCCCTCAATCTGGCGGCTGGAGCGCGAAGCTGTGCCGGTGCGCACTCCCGTGGCCGTCAATTCGGCAAAGTTCCGGCGTGCTGTGCGCGACGCTGGCATTCCCGCTGCCGAAAAAATAGCTGCGCGGAAATTTTTGGGAACGTGCGTAGTTCCGCCAGCACCACTTGCATGCCGTTCGGCAACATGCGCGCCGCCGCGGCTGAGGCAGAGCGACGGGCCGTTCGGGTCCCGGTGGGGGCGCGGGCTCATGAGCGGTTGCGCGGCTGTTGCGGAGCTGGCTGGTATGGTCATGGGTCTCGTGGTTGTTCCGCTTCATGCCGCCACTTCCTTTTCAATGGGACTGCGAAGCACGATACGGATGCGCCGGGACCAGATGCTCCGCGCTGCCGCCTGCACCTGCGCAGGCGTGACGGCCTGAAAGCCATCCAGAATCGTATTAATTCTGCCGGTAGCCGTCGAACAAAGTGAAACATGCAAGGTAGTGCATCAGACCGAAGCGTGGCATATGTGCTCCCATCCCTCCCTCGAGATTGGAGTAGTAATCAGCTCGCAGTTTCACTTCACGGGCGCCAGCTCTTCTTTCACTAATTGCCTGCTCCTAAACTTCGCAAATGATAAGCAATCTGCCTCCGTGGCCGCCGACAACTACGTCTTTGCTGTGTTCGTCGAAGAGGCGATCGCCGCCCCGGGTCCGCTCCAGCTCCACCAGACCTTTGTCCTCGAGGAAGCGGATCCAGGAGATCGAGTGTCCGGAAGCAAATCAGTGAACCGCCGAACGACCTCGCCGATGCGGATCGGCCGCTCTCGGCGCTGGTTCTCGACCACACTGTTCACGAGCGCCTGTCCACGAAGGTCATCCCCGGTACTTGCCCACCTGAAGCTCGTCGCCGTTTTCGAGGCGCGCACTGTTGATCCGGTGGCAGTTTCGCGAAGTTGCCGTTCGAGGAGCCGCCGTCCTCGACATAGAAGGCGCCGCCGCGCTCGACGAGCGCGCTGCATGGTTACGCGAGACCGTGACGTCGTAGAGGAGAATCTCGCAGTAGGGTGAGCGCCCGATCCGTGTCCGCTCTCCGGCAGGGTCCAACATCTACCCCGCCCTGCCGCCGCCGCGCGGCGACGAGCGCCGGGCCCTCGAGCCCGTCGACCAGGTCGTGCTCTGCGTGATCGGCGACCTCGTAGGCCGTGGAGGGCTGCGTCCTCTCCGAGGACCACATCGCCCCTCTCGGGCGCCAGTGCGCCGCCCCGCGAGCAGTAGTTCGCCGCCTCCGGATTCTCGGAATCCGCCCTTGCGGCGGTCGACTGGCTCAACGCCGCCTCGGCGCTCATTGGAGGGCGACGCCTTGCCCGAGAGGATCTCGCTCAGCCGGTCGACGTCCAGCTCGTCGAGGACGCTCTGCCCCCCGGTCCGTAAGCCTCGCCACGATCTTGGCGCGGAGGATGTCGATCTGCCCGTGGAGAACGCGACGTTGGTAGCTGACCTCGTGTTCCCTCGCTTCGAGGTCGAGCTTCAGCTGCTTGAGCTCCTCGTCCGACAGAGCTCCGAGATCCGGGAGTATTTCCACCTGAGCCTTTCGTTCGACTGCCATTGATTACAGCGGAGAGGCCGCAAACCGTCAACCTCAACTTGAGATTTCTATGTTCCCTGGCCCCGCCGATCTCCTTCCGCGCCTTCAGCAGGTAGGAGACGAACGAGGCGACGGCGAGCCCGAACCCGGCCCAGAAGATCCAGCGGCCAGGTGCCGTGTACGACCATCACGAGCCCGAGACTGGCGTACAGGAGCCAGGTCGCGAGCTTCCCGAGGCGGTTCACCTCGAACTTGTAGCCTCGGCGCAGGGCAAGCGGCGTGCTCGCGACGAGGAAGATGTCCGCGCCGGGATCAGGAATGCCGCCCAAGGAAGCTGCCCCGCGTGCCAGAGGAGCACGACGGCCACGTCGATCAGCACGCGGTCGGCGAGCGGGTCGGCGATCTTCCCGAACTGCGACTCGACATGCCACGGCGGGCGAGGTAGCCGTCGATCTGGTCGGTGATCGCGGCGCAGCCGAAGAGGATCGCGGCCGGCCAGCTGTGCCCGTCCTCCGAGCTGAGGATCAGCACCGCGTAGACGGGGATGACGAGCAGGCGCGCGAGGGTGAGCGCGTTCGGAATCTGCGCCAGGGGCCACGAGACGCTGCGCGCGGCGGACACGGCGGAAGGATAGGCCGCTAGGTCGGGTCCGAGGTATGGCCGGGGTGCGCGCGCCTGGCGGAACTGCGCGCCCAGTAGGCGGTGCGATCAGATATGCGGGCTCGGCCGCGACGCCGTGCAGCCCGTATGCCCCGTTGTAGCCCTCGTAGGAGAAGCCGCCGTGTCGGGCGGGCGGTGCGGCAGGCTCGATCTGGGTTCCCTCCTGCCACTCGTTGAACGAGGTGATCGTGACTCGTCTGCCTGCGCCCGGATCGCGTCGCGCCGCATCGAGTCGTAGGTGTTCCGTTCCGTCTCCGGCTTCAGCGTCGGATCACCGGTCGCGCGCCGGGCGTCGTAGCCGGGCCCGACAGAGGGTGCGCACAGCAGGTCGTGCCTGTGCGCCTCGCTACAGAGCCGGGCGAACTTGCCGCGGTCCAGGTGACGATGTCGTAGGTTAGATCCCGCTGAAGTGCGCCGTCACCGCCTGCCCGATGAGCACGGTCTGCGCGTAGGTCGTGATCCCCTCCGCGTGGAGCGCGTCGTTCGCGCTCGTCCAGCTCGCTGGAGCCAGGATGTTGAACGCCTGGTAGATGTAGAACGTGTTGATCCCGAGCGGCGCGAGTAGGCGATGTCCGCGACGACGCTTGCGACCGTCTGCCGTGTAGGGCTCGATATGGATCGCGACGTCGATCCCACGGGCATGCGCGGCCGCGACCACGGCCGGCTGGCGCGATCCTTGGTCGAGCCCTCCCCCACCACGAGACTGCGATCTGGTCGATCCCCGCCCGCTGGATCTCGAGCATCTGCGCGTCGGAGCACGGCCGGGCGTCCGAGGAATAGACCCCGAGCGCCGGGTAGTACACCGACGAGATGTCGTTCGGCGGAAGGTGCCCGTACTGCGACCAGTGCGCGGAGCTCCCGTCCTCGACCGTCGTCGCGAACCACGGGTAGTAGAACGCCGAGACGGACCAGTCTCGTGGGTCACGTGGGGTCGACCGTTTGCGCAGCAGGGCCCGCCGCGAACGCGGGTGCTGTCGCGAACGCGAGGAGCGCGAGCACTGGAAATGCGGCAGGGAACGCCGCATTCGGAAGACGGCGATCGCATCCCACTTTTGCGGGGCTAGCGAAATAGGTTCGGCGGCCTGCGCTCGGGAGGAGCTCGGAGAGCCATTTTCACGCTGCACCCGACAGGCGGGGCGTCTTCCGGTGGTGTCTCGCCGGCGAGGACCGTCGTCGAGTGCGTTCCCCAGGGTGCGGCCGTGCCGGCCGCGGATTCGTTCAGGTTGTCGTCGATCGCGCCGTGGTAGACGAAGCGGCGGTCGCGGTCGAAGACGAACGCCTCAGGCGTGCGCTCCGACCCCGAGTGCGTGCGCGACGGTCTGCTCCAGGGTAGTGCAGGTAGTCGAACGGGAAGCCCTCCTCGTTCGCATGGCCGACCATCGCGGCAAACGAGTCTCCCAGGTAGCGCTCGGAATCGTTCGAGTTGATCGCGACGAGAACGACGCCGTTGTCTGCGTAGTCCTTCTGGATCGCGCTGATCCGGCCCTCCCACGCGAGCACGTCGGGCGAGGGGCAATGGTTGCACGACTGGACGAGCGCGAGCACGGCTCGTCGCCGTAATCCGCGAGCGAATGCAGAGCGCCGTCGACGCCCTTCGGCGCGAACTCGGGAGCCTCGCTGCCGAGCGCCAGGCTCATGCAGGGCCTCCTCGAGTTGCTCGCGGCTCGGGACGGGTGACACGCGGCCATCCGGGAGCCGGTAATCCGGCAACTGAGCGACGGCTCCCCGTCGGCGCCGGCCTGGTCGACGTCGCGTCCGTCGACGAGGATCGTCGGCGAGCCCGGGAAACGGAGCGCCCGGCTTCCTCGTGTGTGTGCGCCTCGTGCACCTCCACCTCGGCGGCCACCCCCTGCTCCGAGACGACGGCCTGCAGCAGCCCGAGCGCCTCCGGATACGACGGACACCCTTCCCAGTACAGGAGCTCGATCCTCTCCGGCCTTGCCATCCGCCGCGGGAAATCCTAGCCGGAGCTGGGACGGCTGCCCGCCCACGGGCTTTTCCTCGGGCGCGAGCTCGGTATTCGTGCTGCTCCGCCACCGGTTGCGGATCAGATAGACGGGCAGTGCGATCACGAGGAAGAACGTCACCGACATCGCCCACGCCGTCGGGTGCTTACTCCGTGCGGTCGGCGTGGACCCACACCGCCCCTCCGGCGACCGCCGCAATCGCAAGACCGATCAGGAACTGAGGTGAGCTGAAGCGAACGATGCCGGCCACCTTTCATTGCCCGGCGACGGCTGACTTGCAGCAAAGCCGCCGTGTGGCCGGCCCGACCCCCACACTCGACCCCGACCCGCGTTCGCCCGTGTGATGAACTCGTGAACGGCGGAGGCGGCCCCTGGTGTTTCGGCGCCGGCCCTGTCAGGATCGGAGCCACCGGGCCTGCTCAGACCCGCTCGGCGGAAGGGAAACTCATGGGATTCCCGAAGAGCCGGAAAGCACGGCTCCTCGTGGGTGCTTGCGTAGCAGCCGGAGTGGGTGCGGACGAGCCTCAGTCCATGGCCACGGCGTCTCGTCCCGTGTCGACCGCGAGCTGCGTAGCGTACCGTTCGGCGAGTGTCGCGCGGGCTGATCACGTCCCGATCTGGCTGCTCCTGATCGTCGTTGTTGGAGCGATCGCCGGGCTCATGCTCCTGATCGTGTGGCTGGTCCGAAGGTTTGTTCCTGCGGTTCGCGAGGGATTCGACGCGGAGGTCTTGTCGCAGATGCTCGGTGTTGTTGCTGCGCTGTTCGGACTGCTCTGGCGTTCATCGTCGTGATCGCCTATCAGAACTTCGGCGATACGCAAGCGACGTCAGCGACGAGCCGGATGCGTTCGCCGCCGTCGTGCGCGACAGCGGCGTGTTCCCGAGCCGGACCGCGATCGCATTCGTAACGCCGTCAGCATCTATGTCCGTGCCGTCGTCAACGATCAGTGCCCGCGCATGCACGAGGGCAAGAACAGTGCTCGCGCGTCGGCGGCCGTCGACGGCATGTACGCCGCGCTCCAGGGAGTCGACCCGAAGGGATCCAGGGCGGTTGCGTTCTACGACGACGCCGTCCAACAGTTGATCGCGCGTTCACGGCCGCCGGAACCGTCTGGACGATGCTGCCGGTGGGGTGCCCTGGGTCATCGGCGTCCTCCTCCTGGTCGGTTCACTCGTCATCATCGGTTACGCCTTCTCTCGGGTCTCGCAGCTTCTGGTTCCATGCAATCGGCGCCGGGGCAATCGCGCTCGTCCTGGGTCTCTCGTTGTCGTTCTCCTCGACCTGACCTATCCGTTCTCGGGTGACTCGCCGTGAGCTCGACACCCTTCCAGACCGGAGCCCTCATGCAGTTCTTTCCGCGCTCGCGCTAGGCACGAGCGGCTTGACACTGTCGACGAGCCGAGCGCTCAGGCGTGCCTTGGTTGCACGCGTGTGGGCCGGAATCGGTTCGGTGGCGTCGTTCGGCGGGCTGGAATTCCTGCCTGGTAGGCGGCGAGTGCTCCCTTTCGCGCTCCGCCTTCGGGAAGCAGAAGAAGACGAGAACCGCGCCGAGCACGACGGCGATGATCCCGGCCGTGTAGGCCCACTGGTCGCCCTTGAGGAAGGCGGTCTTGGCGCCGGCAACGATCTGATCCTGGACGGACGTCGGATACCTCGAGGCCGTGTCGGCGGCGCTCGCGAACGACTTCGTGAGCTCGGCCTGTGTGCTCGCGGTGACGTCCTCGCCGGAGCTGCCGATCAGCGTGCCCGCGGCGGCGGCGTACCCGGCGGTCAGGAGCGCCCCGAAGATCGACTGCATGATCGCGCCGCCGAGGTCGCGCTGGAGATCGGCGGTTCCCGACGCCATCCCGACCCGCCGGACCGGAACCGAGCCTGTCAGCGAGTGCGACGCCGGCGTGCCGGCGAGGCCGACGCCGATTCCGACGAAGGCATAGCCGAGGCCGACCTTCCAGTAGGGGATGCCCTCTTTCCAGAGCAGAAGCATCGTCAGGAACCCGAGCAGCACGAACAGATACCCGGAGAGCAGCGTGAGCCGGGCGCCGCGAGCCTCGACGAGCTTGGCCGATCTGGGCGCCACGAGCACCATGCAGAACGCCGCCGGCAGGATCGCCAGGCCCGCTTCGAACGTCGAGTAGCCGAGCACGTTCTGCAGGAACTGCTGGCCGATGAACATCGCCCCCATCAACGAGCCGAAGACGATGATCCCGGCGCAGGCTGCGACCCAGAAGGGCGGTCGTGCGGCGATCTCCAGGTCGTAGAGCGGGTTCGTCGCCCGGCGCTGACGGAAGTAGAACAGGGCGAGCGCACCGACGGCAATCGCCGCCAGCACGATCGTGAGCGTCCCGGCGTTCGGCACCGGAGCGAAGTTGATCGCGAGGATCAGCGCCCCGACGAGCACGAGCGACAGGATCCCGCCGATGTTGTCCACCGGCTCGGTGCCCTCGTTCACGTGCGCCGGCACATAGCGCCACGCCATGTAGATCGCAACCAACGCCAGCGGCAGCGTCAGCAGGAACACCGGCCCCAGTAGAAGTGCTCGAGCAGCAGCCCGGAGAGAAGCGGCCCGAGCGCCGCGACCGCACCACCGATCCCCGACCACAGGGCGATCGACCTCGTCCGCCCCGGCCCCTGGGGCCCAGAGCGCGGTGATCAGCGCCAGCGTCGTCGGGTAGGCGATGCCCGCCGCCAGGCCGCCCCCCACTCTGGCGACGAACAGCACCGTGTCGCTCGGGGCGTAGGCCGCAAGCAGCGACATCGGGATCGCGAGCACGGTTCCGGCGAGAAGCATCAGCTTCCGTCCGTACCGGTCGCCGAGCGCGCCGAGCCAGAGAACCGAGCAGGCCAGCCCGAGCGAGTAGCCGACCGCAATCAGATCGAGCGTCGTCTGCCCGGAATCGAAGTGCGCCCCGATCGACGGCAACGCGACGTTTGCGACCGAGAGATTGAGATTCGCAACCGCCGCAACGAGAATCAGCGCAACGAGCACGAGGCCCGAACGCTCCGGGAGGTCACGGGTGACGGGCGCGCTCATGGTGATGCCCGCTCCAGGGGGCAGCCGCGGGTCTGCCCGACCGGCTCCAACCTCTTGCTCCAAGGCCGGGAGACGAGTAACTCTCTCGCGGTCGCGGCCCCCATCGTTCTTGAACGCTCATCTCGAGCTCGGCGAGGCGTCGTGATGGGGGCCGACGAAACTCACAGAATCCGCGGGTAGGCAACGATAACGGGGATCAGTCCATCGTTGCCCACCCGGCAGCGATCCTAGACGACTCACCCGAACAAAGCAGCGGGAGACGGCACGCCGCAGAGCGTCGTCTCCCGCTGTTCTCCCGCTGTTCCCTACCCGGCCGCGAGAGTAGACGCACGTCTCGACCGGGACACTGGACGAAGGTCCAGCCCGGCACTGTCCGAAAGAGCCACTCTCGGGTGCGGCGAGTGGGCGCCTGCTCTCAGCGAACTCCCAGCCCGTGTGGACGGTGCTCGTAAGAGGCGGCGTCGACCCCTGAGCCGCGATGTATCCCGTCGCCGACATGCCTTCCTCTCGCGTTGTCTCACAAACCGCGTGCTAGGAGGTGATGTGGAAAACGTCCGCGGACGTGTTCGAGTTTTCGCCGCCGATGTTCGTCGTTGCCACATAGCCCTGCGCTCCGACGTAGGTGCCTGTGCCTCCGACGATCGGGAGTCGGTTCGTGTGTGCTGAGAAACTGAGTGGGCCGACGGCGCTCAACGTGCCGCCCGGGAAGAATGCCGTCGCTGAGCACTGGGCTGAGCCGCTGTTCCCGTTCCCGCTGACCACCAGGATTGTGCACTCAACTTGCAGGTGTCCGAAGGCGTGCCCCTTTTTCGTTCCCGCCCATTTGTAGTACTTGCCGGTGCTGATGAACGAGTCGCCGGGGCGTCGGAGGTTGGTTCGCGGCCCCGGTGAAAACATCGCTTGTGTCCATCTCAAACAGGCTGATCGTTCGCGGTTTCGGTGTCGCCGACGCCGAGCCAACCCCCAGACAAAGCACGAGCCCCACCGTGACAACAATGAGTACTCCGAGCGATCTGATTGACATCGTTTTTCTCCCGTTCGTTGAGACATTCGACTCTGCCCTGCCTGCGTCCGGAAGACGTTGCGAAGATCCTCTCACTTCTGCCGAGGGGTTATCGCCGCACGGCGCGTCTGGTCGTGATTCGGACGACATCCCGGCTTCGAGTGTTGCGGGCCCGGTCGACGAATGGCGTTCGGCGCGTGTCGCGAACTAGACCCCGACCGGGATGCTGTAGACGGTTGGTGCGGGGCCCGGGAAGCCGTTGGAGGTGACGTGCGCAGTGACGACATGCTCGCCGGCGTCGGTGAACTGAACGCTGAACCAAACTGTCCCGACAGCGTCCGGCCCGAGGTAGTTCATGCGGCAGACGATTTTCTGGGTTCCGGTGCATCCGTCGCCGATTGTGTACTTCGGCGGTCCAACGAGGTTCATTCCGGGACCGAGGTCAACGGCCAGGACGACTCCGGGCAGCAGGAGGTACGAGCTCTTGTTCGTGACAATGAGCTGGAAGTTGACCTCGCCACCCATGTAGGAACTCTTCGGCGATCCTGTGAGCGTCACCAGGGCGGGTGTCCTGCGAGGCTGGTATCCGTTGCCGTAGGGATAGCCGAGGATCGCGCCGACGTCCGCGACCGCCAGGAGCAGCGCGACGAGCGTGGCCGCAAGCGCCCTGCGGCGGCGTGCACCAGGCTCTGTCGGAGCACGCTCCGCTCGTATGCTCGCCCAGGGCACCCCGCGGAGCGCGAGCGCGACTGCAGAAGAGGCCGCGAGCACGACCGCAAGCACTCCGAACCACTTGTCCAGACCGACCGAGCCCACCACGTTTCGCGAGAGGGCCTTCACGTAGGGCGAGGAGCCGAGCTCGCTCGGGATACGCACGAGCTCGCCCCAGACAGTCTGTCGCATGATCGTGGTTCCGGTCGCCCAGACGAGGGTGATCGCCGTCGTCGTGGCCACGGACAGGACCGCAAGCGCCGCCGTGAGCCGTGTGCGCCACGCGAACACGGGCCCGAGGCCGAGCGCAAGGAACGGCAGCGCCGGGACAAGGAAGCGCGGCCCCGGCGAGGTGCCGCCGTAGGGCAGGTAGTACCCGCTGTCCAGAACAACCAGCAAGAGCGTCATCGCGCCCGCGACGAGCGATTCGAGCGGGTATCGGCGGGCCAGCCGGACAAGGCCGTAGGCGGCGAGAACGAGCACGGGAGAGACGAAGAGCAGACCCCCGTTGCCGGAGAAGACGGCAGAGATGCCGGCCCACGTTGGAACCCCGATCCCGAACAGACCGCTGTTCTGCTGCGCCGCGAAGTCGGCAGACACATACCGATAGGACAGATGCCAGGGCGCGCCGAACGCGGCCCAGTCATACGCCGCGAGGATCGCGGCACCGGGAACCAGCCCGACGACATACCTCCAGAGGGACCGCGGCTCACGCACCGCGACATAGAGCGCGATAACCGCCACACCGAGCCCGCACTCGTACTCGATCAGCAGCGCCGCTCCGCCGGCGAGCCCGGCGAGGAACGGGCGTCGATTCCACGCAAGCAGGAACGCTCCGATCAGGGCGGCACCGGCCGGAACCTGCTCGAAGCTCATCTGGGCGAGAGAGCCCGCGATCGTTCCAAGCGCAAAGGTCACCAGGGCAATGCCTCCGAAACCGGGCGCGAGCCCCTCCGACACCCGACCAACGAGAAACGCGCAGAGCAGCAAGGCAATGCCGACCGAGAGCGCCCGAACGCCCAAGAGGCCCAGGTCGTGCCCGGTGTGGAAGGGGAGCGGGTGAAGCACCGCCACCGACGGCAACTCGAGCAGCGACAGACCCGGGGCCTTGTCGCTGTAGAGATGCCCGCCGTAGGTGGCGTAGTCCGACTGCCCCGCGAGACAGGAGCTATTCGAGAGATGGCCGTGGAGTGCCGCCTGAGCGAGGCAGATCCGCGAAATGTCCTGCGGGTTCGAGTGCGGAAACGGCGAGAGAGTTGTGACCGCAACGAGCGCGAGCAGAGCGAGCTCGAACCTTGGCCGCGCCCACGGCAGCCCACGCGGCTCGCGAGTGCGAGCAAGGAGCGCTCGGGCCCGCTGCACTCTCATCGGGGACGTGGTTGCGCTTCGAACCACAGATCCCTCCGTGCGACGATCCTAGGGCCGACTCTCCAGAGTCGCTGAGAAGGGCACGGCACGCCGCCGCCGCTACCCGCCCCGGGAGGCCGACGCAGTTGCCGCTCGCCGATCCGAGTGTCAGGCGTAGGTGACGCGGGGTGGTCGAGCATCACCGGCGAGTATCTCGCGTAACGACGACAGCGCGTCCTCATGCGAGCCATCGCCGACGCGCGGCGAGCCAGCCGGCGACCATCACGACGTCGTCGGTCGCCGGCGCACGGGTCTCGCCGAACCACCGCTCGGGCACGCGTCAAAGGCCTATGCGCCGCAAACGTAGTCGGGGTGCCCGGATTCGAACCGGGGACCTCTTGTCCCCCAGACAAGCGCGCTAACCAGGCTGCGCCACACCCCGAGCGTGCGGGCAATGCTACCGGCGAGAGAAGGAGGCCGGCCGGGACCTCCTCGCCCCCAAGCGATCACGCCGAGGTCCCGACCGGCTTCAGGAATTGGGACGGCCCGCGCACGGGATAGTTGGGACTAGGCGCTAAGGCGTTTGTAAAGCCTGTCGACCATGTCCGGCATCGCCTCGAGCTGCTCGGTGATCGCGCGGAGGCGGTATTCGCGGAAATGCTCGGGCTCCACCTCGAGTGCGTCGGCGAGGCGCGCAATCACGTCGTTCGACGGGACCGGGCGGTTCCCGTGCACGAGATGGTTCAGATACCCGGCGGAAAGCCCGGTCTTCGCGGCCAGGCCGCGGTACGTCGTGCCGGATTCATTCATCAGCCGCTCGATCGCGGGCCCGAACGCCTCCGAGCTGAACCTACGTCTTCTTGCCATTGAAAACCTCCTTGCTCAACTCGGGTATCGCGACACGTCTGTCGTCGCCGCCCTCCCGTCGCCGAACGTCGACCTTCCCGTCCTCGAGGGTCTTCTTACCCACTGTTACCCGAATTGGCACCCCGATCAGATCGGCGTCGGCGAACTTCTCGCCGGGCCTGAGCTCGCGGTCGTCGAGGAGCACCTCGGCCCCGGCCCGTTCGAGCTCGGCGGCGGCCTCGGCGGCCTGCTGCTCCAAACCAGGCAACGCGACCACGTGCACATCGTACGGGGCGATGGCCTCCGGCCAGCAGATACCCGCCTCGTCGTGGCGCTGCTCGACCGCCGTGGCCATCACCCGGGCGAGGCCGATCCCGTAACTCCCCATTACGAGCGGCTTCTCGGTGCCGTCCTCGTCCAGGAACTTCGCGTCGAGCGGCACCGAGTAGCGCGTGCCGAGCTTGAAGATGTGGCCGACCTCGATCGCGGTCTCGAACCGGAGCTCGCCGCCGTCGTGGATGCAGCGGTCACCTTCGACCGGGACCCGCAGATCGGCAAGCCGCGCCTCGTAGTCGCGTCCGTGCTCGACGCCGCGCAGATGCCACCCCGTGCGGTTCGAGCCTGCCACGAACTGCCCCTCGCGGAGCGTCTCGTCGGCGATCACCTCGCCCTTGAAACCGACCGGGCCGAGCGACCCGGGCTCCGCGCCGAAGGCCGCGCGGATCTCGTCCTCGGTCGAGGGGCGAACCGCCTCGCCGAGCGCGGCGACCACCTTGAACACCTCGAGCCGGTCGTCGCCGCGGACGAGCGCAAGCACGACCGTACCGTCGTCCTTCGTCATCGGCATCGCCTTGGAGGTCGCAGCGACATCGATCCCGAGGAAGTCGGCGAGCCCCTCGCACGAGGTGATGCCGGGCGTCTCTATCTCCTCGGGCGCCGCGAGTGCCGGCGGGAACTCGGGTGCACGAGGCACCGCCTGCGCGACCTCCAGATCGGCGGCGAAATCGCCGTTGACGCAGGTGACGAGGGTGTTCTCGCCGGATCCCGAGGGCGCCAGGAAATCGACCGATGCACTCCCGCCCATCATCCCGGACTCGGCCTGAACCGCGCTGTATTCGATCCCGCAGCGCTCGAAGATCCGGTGGTAGGCGGCCTCGTGGGCGCGGAAGCTCGTCTCGAGCCCGTCCTCGTCGCGATCGAACGAATAGGAGTCCTTCATGATGAACTCGCGGACGCGGAGCAGGCCGCCGCGTGGGCGCGGCTCGTCGCGGTCCTTCGTTTGAAAGTGGTACCAGGCCTGTGGAAGCTGGCGGTAGCTCTGGAGCTCACGCGCGTGAAACGTGAACGTCTCCTCGTGCGTCAACGGCAGCACGAACTTCCGGCCCGCACGATCCTGGAGGTGGAAGATCTCGGGGATCCTGTCGCGGCCGGTCGCCTCCCACAGCTCCTCGGGGGTGAGCACGGGCGCGAACCATTCCTGCGCGCCGATCGCGGCCATCTCCTCGCGGATGATCTGCTCGATCTTCCGGTGCACGCGCCAGCCGAGCGGCGTGAACGTCCAGAGCCCCGCGCCGAGCTGGCGGATGTAGCCCGCGCGGACGAGCAGTCTGTGGCTGACCGCTTCGGCATCCGCGGGAGGGTCGCGCAGGGTCGGCAGGAAACGCTTGGAAGCCAGGTCGATCGTCATCTCTCGCTCGCAGGCTATTCGAGCGGGATGGCCGACGCCTCGGCCATCGCGAGCGCCGCCGGCTTGGCCATCTTGCGGCGTTCCGGCCGCGGCATCCCACCGGCGATCCAGGTGTCGATCTCGCTGAAGAGCTCGTCGACGAGGACCTCGGACTCGACCTTCCGGAGCACCTTGCCGTGGGCGTAGATGAAGCCGACGTCGCGGCCGCCGGCGATCCCGAAGTCGGCGTCGCCCGACTCGCCCGGGCCGTTCACCGCGCACCCGAGCACGGCGACCTCGAAATGCTCCTCGTAGGTGCCGAGGCGCTCCTCGACCTCCTCGGCGAGTGTCTGGACGCCGACGTTGTCGCGCCCGCAGCTCGGGCAGGCGATCAGCACCGGGCCGCGCTCGCGCAGGCCGAGCACCTTCAGGATCTCCCAGCAGACCTTGACCTCCTCGACCGGGTCGGCAGTGAGGCTGACGCGGATCGTGTCACCGATCCCGTCGGCGAGCAGGCTCCCCATCCCGACCGCGCTCTTGATCGAGCCGGTGAACGGCGGGCCCGCCTCGGTCACCCCGAGGTGCAGCGGGTACGGCACGCGGCCCGAGAGCATCCGGTAGGCGCGGATCATCGTCGGGACGTGGCTCGACTTGACCGAGATCTTGAAGTCGTAGTACTCGAGGCTCTCGAGGAGGCGAACCTCTTCGAGTGCCGCTTCGACGAGGGCAGCCGCCTGGTCTTCCTGGGCGAGGGTGTCGAGGTGCTTCGGCAGCGAGCCGGAGTTCGCGCCGATCCGCATCGGGATTCCGGCCTTCTTCGCGGCCGTCACGACCTCGACGACCTTGTCCGGGCCGCCGATGTTGCCCGGATTGATCCTGACGGCCGCGACTCCGGCCTCGATCGCCTTCAGCGCGAGGCTCGCATTGAAGTGGATGTCCGCGATGATCGGCACGGGTGAGAAGCGGACGAGCTTCGGGAGCGCCTCGGCGTCCTCCAGCTTCGGCACCGCCACGCGGACGATCTCGCAGCCGGCGCTCGCGAGCGCGGCGATCTGCGCGGTTGTGGCGGGGACGTCGTGCGTCTTCGTCAGGGTCATCGACTGGACGACGACGGGAGCGCCGCCACCGATCTGGATGCCGCCTACCTTGACGGAGAGCTCGCTACCCATGCCCGGGGGATCGTACCCGGAGCCAGACGGGCGGCTCCCCGATCTCGCGCGTCCGGCTGCACGCTCTCGTGAAACCCATCTCTACGGGAGCAGGTGATCGTTCCGGATCCCGATCGAGAACAGGAAGAGCAGGAGTGTGACGCCGACGGCGCTGTAGCGGAGGTAGGCGAGCTGCGAGAAGGCGCGGCCGCGGACGTGCTCGAGCAGCGACATCACGATGTGGCCGCCGTCGAGCGGCAGGATCGGGAGCATGTTCAGGATCGCGAGCGCGAGGCTGATGAAGCCGAGGAGGTAGAAGTAGTCACTCAGCGAGACGCGATAGGCCTGCGCCGTGTCGCGAACGATCCCCACGGTGCTCGAGACGTCCCTCGTTCCCTTGCCGACGAAGAGCTGCGCGATGGCCTTCACCTCGCCGTCGATGATGTACCAGGTTTCGTGGACGGCCTCGCGGCTCGCAGCAGGCAGGGGCTTTCCGGGGCCGTTGATCCCCTTGATCTCGATCCCGATCCGGTAGCGGCCGGCGTCGAGCTTGGCGGCCACGGGGCCGAGTGCGACCCGCTTGCCCTTGCGGACGACGGTGAGCCGGAACGGGCGGCCGTGGGTTGCGTTGATCTGATCCGGAAGCGTGGTCGCCTTGACCGGGCGCCCGGCGAGGATCACGATCCGGTCGCCGGCCTTGAGCCCCGCCGCCGCCGCCGGATGCCCCTTGGTGACCAGAGCAACCGTCCTCGACGGAAGCGCATTGACCGTCATGAACACGGCCGTGAAGAGGATCAGGGCGCAGAGGAGGTTCACGAACGGGCCCGCGCCGATCACGACGATCCGCTTCCACGACTTCTGCCGCCAGTACGCGTCGTCCGCCAGCGATCCATCGAGCTCCTGGAGCATCCGGTTTGACCCGAGGTGGGCCTCGAGCGCCGGCAGGAGGCTGCGCGCGGTCTCTTCGTCGCCGTTTTCGAGCGCTGCGTCGAGGCGGTCCAGCTCGGGCGCGAGTGCCTCCCGATCCTCCTCCTTGAGGCTCGCGCGCAGATCGCCCGGAGCGGCCCGGTGCATGCCGGGGATCTTCACGTATCCACCGAGCGGGATCGTGCCGATCCCGTACTCGACGCCGCCGCGGGTCTTCTTCACGAGCGCAGGCGGAAAGCCGATGTAGAACTTCCGCGGTCGCATCCCGACTGCTCTGGCCGCGAAGAAGTGACCGGCCTCGTGGATCAGGATCAGGACGGCAAGGCCGAGGATGGCGATCGCGAAGCTCATCCGACGAGCACCAGGTTCCGTGCGCGGGCGTCCGCCTCGACGAGCTCGGTGAGATCGCGTGCCGGGGCGCCGTCGATCGCGCCGAGCACGTCCTCGACCGCAGCGGCGATGTCGAGGAAGCCGATCCTGCGCTCGAGAAACGCCTGAACGGCGACCTCGTTGGCCGCGTTGTAAGCGCAGGGGTAGGTTCCGCCGCGCTCGCCGGCTTCGCGGGCTAGCGAAAGCATGCGGAAGGTATCGGTGTCCGGCTCGTGGAACTCGAGCGTGCGGAGCTCGAGCGGCGGCACCGGCGTGGCGGCGCGCTCGGGGTAGGTCAGGGCGTAGGAGATCGGGACTCGCATGTCGGGGTTCCCGAGGTGCGCGATCGCGGCACCGTCGGCGAAGCGGACGAGCCCGTGGACGATCGACGGCGGGTGGATGACGACCTCGATCCGTTCATAGGGGACGCCGAAGAGGAAGTGCGCCTCGATCACCTCGAGGCCCTTGTTGGCGAGTGTCGCCGAGTCGATCGTGATCTTCGGGCCCATCGTCCAGGTCGGGTGGGCGAGCGCCTCCTCGGGGGTGACGTCGCCGAGCTCGTCGGCTGTGCGGCCGCGGAACGGCCCGCCGCTCGCGGTGAGGACGACGCTCTCCGGCTCACCGAGGAGCGCGCACTGGAAGAGCGCCGAGTGCTCGCTGTCGACCGGGATCAGCTCCCCGCCACCCCTGGCCTTGGCTGCGAGCGCGAGCTCGCCGGCGGCGACAAGGCTTTCCTTGTTCGCGAGCGCGAGCGTCACGCCGTGCTCGAGCGCCCACATCGTGGGGATCAGCCCCGCGAAGCCGACGACTGCGTTCAGCACGACGTCCGGCTCGGCCCGCTCGAGCAGGGCGCTCGGGTCTCCCCCGGTCTGCGTCAGCGGCGCCATGCCCTCGATCGGCTGCGTGCCCGATGTCGCGGCCACGAGCTCGAGGTCCGGATGCGCGTCGATCACCTCGATCGCCTGGCGCCCGATCGAGCCGGTCGCGCCAAGCAGGGCGATCCGCTTCATCCCTCCTCAGGGTACCGCCGCGCAGGCACAGCCCCGTCGAGCGAGCCGCATGCCGCTGGACGACATCGGTGCGATGCACCCTCGTTCGCGAGACGCAGCCGCGATTTCCTCGCGCCAGAGAGGCCGCTGCCGGACGCCGTCAGCGATAGCCGAAGGCGGCGATGCAGAAGTATGCGGCGGGGACCGCGAAGAGAAGTGCGTCGAGGCGGTCGAGCATGCCGCCGTGACCTCCGAGAAGCGCGCCGGCGTCCTTCACGCCGGCATCCCGCTTCAGCATCGACTCGAAGAGATCGCCCATCGGCGCCGCAACCGCGAGCACGACGCCGAGCGCGATCGAGTCGGCGATCGAGAGGAAGTTCGCCTTGTAAAGCGCCACGAACGCGACGAACACGGTCGCCGCCGTCCCGAACGCGAACCCCTCCCAGGTCTTCCCGGGCGAGGTGCTCGGAGCCATCCGGTGCCGGCCGACCAGCCGCCCGCCCGCGTACGCGAACGTGTCCCCGGCCCAGACCGCAAGCACCACGGTGAGCGCGGCGAGCCGTCCGTGGACGGGAATGTCCCGTAGGAGCAGCATGAAGGAGAGCCCGCAACCGATCCAGGCCGCACCGAGGAGCGTGGCGGAGATCGACACCGTCGGCGCCGCCCGGGTCGCCGACATCCCCTTCAGCAGGAAAGCCAGCGCGAGCGTGACGAGCACTCCGCCGATCATCCAGTCCGCGCCTCCGAGCTCGGCACCGACGAGTGCGAGGATCCCGCCGGCATAGCCGGCCGGCGAGAGCGGCGAGAGCCGCTTGCTGAGCAGCCAGAACTCGTGCAACCCGACCACGGCCCCGACCGCGACGAGCGCGAACAACCACCAGCCTCCGAGGTAGATAGCCCCGAGCACGACCGGGATCGCCGCCAGAGCGACGAGGAGCCGCGAGGCGATGTTCGTCATCGCCCGCCGAACCGGCGTCGCCGATTGGCGTACTCGGCAAGGGCGGCGCGGAGGTCGCGCTCGTCGAAATCGGGCCAGAGCCGGTCGACGAATACGAGCTCCGCGTAGGCGAGCTGCCAGAGCATGAAGTTCGAGACGCGAAGCTCGCCGCTCGTCCTGATCAGGAGGTCGGGATCGGGAAGCTCGGGTGCGTAGAGATGCGCGGCGAGCACGTTCTCGTCGATCTCGCGTGGATCGACGCCGCTCTCCGCGATCCGCCGGGTCGCCTCGACGAGCTCGGCCCGCCCGCCGTAGTCGAAGGCGATCCAGAGGCCGAGACGCGTGTTGAGCTCGGTCCTGTCCTCCATCGCCTCCATCCGGAGGCGCAGGCTGTCCGGCGCGCGGTCGCGCCGGCCGATGAAACGCACGCGTACTCCCTGCTCCGCAAGATCCGGCAGCTCATGCTCGATCGTCTCGCCGAAGAGCTCCATCAGGGCATCGACCTCGTCCTGCGGCCGCGACCAGTTCTCGGTCGAGAACGCGTACACGACCATGTGCCGGATGCCGAGGTCGATCGCAGCCTCGACGGTCCGCCGCAGCGCGCGCGTCCCGGCGCGGTGGCCGAGCACCGTCGGCAGCCCGCGACGCCGGGCCCAGCGCCCGTTGCCGTCCATGATGATCGCAACGGTCTCGGCGACCTCCGGCAGGTCGCGTTCCGGGAGTTGGCCGACACGGGCGAGCGTGCGGATACGCGAGATGATGTTCATGTCGTGCCGTTCGAGCCTCTTCGTACTGCGAAAAGGCTCAGACCTCCATGATCTCCGATTCCTTGCGCTTCAGAAGCTCGTCGATCTGGTGCACGTGCTCGTCGGTGAGCTTCTGCACGCGCGACTCCGCCGCCCGCTCCTCGTCGTCGCCGACCTCGCCGTTCTTCACGAGCTCCTCGAGGTGCTTCATCACGTCGCGGCGGACGTTGCGGATCGAGACCCGCCCCTCCTCGGCCATTGCCCGCACCTGCTTCACGAATTCCTTGCGGCGCTCCTCGGTGAGCTGCGGGATCGGCAGCCGGATCACCCTGCCGTCGTTCGAAGGTGTCAGCCCCAGATCGGATTCCTGGATCGCCCGCTCGATCTGCTTGATCGACGACGGGTCGAACGGCTGGATCGTGAGCAGCCGCGCCTCGGGCACGGTGATCGTGGCGATGTTCTTCAGCGGCGAGGGCGTTCCGTAGTAGTCGATCTGGATCCGGTCGAGCAACGCGGCGGAGGCGCGACCCGTGCGGACACCGTTGAAGTGCTCGTGGGTCGCATCCACCGACTTGTTCATCCGTGCGGTGCAGTCCGAGACGAAATCGTCGATGGCAGCCACTATGCGCCTCCTTTGGTCGGGGTCGAGATCAGGGTGCCGACGCTCTCGCCGGCGACGACCTGCCCGATGTTTCCGGGTGCGAGCTCGAACACGTGGATCGGGAGATTGTTGTCCATGCAGAGCGAGAGCGCGGTCGTATCCATCACCTTCAACCCTCGCTCGATCGCCTGCAGGTGCGTGATCGTCGGCAGGAACACCGCCGACGGGCTCGTCCGGGGGTCGCCGTCGAACACGCCCCTCACTCCGTTCTTGGCCATCAGGATCGCTTCCGCGTCGATCTCGAGCGCCCGTAGCGCGGCGGCCGTGTCGGTCGTGAAGTACGGATTCCCGGTGCCTGCGGCGAAGATCACGACGCGGCCCTTCTCGAGGTGCCGGATCGCGCGGCGCCGGATGTAGGGCTCGGCGACCTCGCGAACGTCGAGCGCCGAGAGCACGCGCGTGTCGGCGCCGTTCCGCTCGAGCGCCTCCTGCACCGCCAGCGAGTTGAAGACGGTGGCGAGCATCCCCATGTAGTCGCCCGTCGCGCGGTCCATCCCTGCCGCGGTTGCCTTCATCCCGCGGTAGACGTTGCCGCCGCCGATCACGAGCGCCAGCTCGAGCCCGGAGGCGTGCACCTCCACGAGCTCCTGGGCGAGAGCATCGATCGTGTCCGCGTCGAGGCCGTACTCGGCGGGCCCCATCAACGCCTCGCCCGAAAGCTTCAGTAGCACCCGCCGGAAGACGGGTGCGAGCGGAGAGCGCGGCTCCGGCGCCGCCGCCATCAGCCGACCGAGAACCAGGCGTAGTCGACGAGCTCGAACCCGCTCTGGGCGAGTGCCTTGGAGACGGTCTGCTTGTCATCGTGGATCCAGGCCTGCTCGCCGAGCACCGACTCGCCGAAGAAACGCTTGTTGAGCCGGCCCTCGACGATCATCGCCCGCTTCTCCTCGGGCTGCGACTGGATGTCCTCCTGGTTCAGCAGAATCGCCCGCTCGGCCTCGACGAGCTCGGACGGGACGTCGTCGCGCGAGGAGTACGTGGGGCGCGAGAACGAGATGTGCATCGCGAGCTGGCGGGCGACCTCGGGGGAGCCCTTGCCGTCGATCAGCACGCCGACCTTCTTCGCCGGCGGATGGACGTACTCGGAGAGAACCTCGCCGGGGCCGGCCGTGAGGCGGCGGGCACCGACGACCTGGATGTTCTCGCCGAGGCGCGCACCGAGCTCGACTCGCTCGGTATCGAGGCTCGAGACTGCGTCCTCGCCGCTCCCGAAGACGGTGTCGAGCACCGTGGCTGCGAACGCGAGGAAATCGTCGTTCTTCGAGACGGGCTCGGTCTCGCAGCCGACCGCGACGATCGCACCGGTGTCGCCCTCGATCCGGGTGAGAACGATGCCCTCGTTCGTCTCGCGATCGGCGCGCTTGGCGACCGAGGCCATGCCTTTCTCGCGGAGCAGCTTGACCGCGGCGTCGAAGTCGCCTTCGGTCTCCTGCAGCGCGCGCTTGCAGTCCATCATCCCGGCGCTCGTCGCGTCCCGGAGCTGCTTCACCATTGCGGCTGAGATGTCGGTCATTCGGCCCCCTCGAGCTCGTTCGTGGGTTCGGGCTCGGCCGTCGCCTCCGCCTCGGGCGCTGCGGCGGCCTGGGGCTCGAGGGCAGGCTCTGAGGGGGCTTCCTTGCGCTCGACCTCGGCCGGGGTGACCTTCTGCTTGCCCGCCTCGATCCCGTCTGCGACGGTCTTGATCACGAGCGAGCACGAGCGGATCGCATCGTCGTTGCCGGGGATCACGTACTCGGCTTCGTCGGGATCGCAGTTCGTGTCGACGAGGGCTATCACCGGCAGGCCGAGGCGTTGGGCCTCGCGCACGGCCAGCTGCTCCTTGCGAAGATCGACGATGAAGATCGCGTCCGGCTGTCGGCGCATGTCGGCGACGCCGCCGAGGTTCGCTTCGAGCTTCTCGAGCTCGGAGAGCATCGCGATCCGCTCCTTCGCGGGAAGCAGGTCGAGCTGGGATTCCTGGCGGAGGGAGCGGAGCTCGTGGAGGCGCTGGATCCGGTCGGACATGGTGCGCCAGTTCGTGAGCAGCCCCCCGAGCCAGCGGTGGTTGACGTACGGCATCCCGACGCGCTTTGCCTCGCCCGAGATCGAGTCCTGCGCCTGCTTCTTCGTACCGACGAACAGCACCGAGCCGTTGCGCTGGGCGATGCCGCGGGCGAAGTCGTAGGCCTCGTCGAGCAGCTGCTGGGTCTGCTGTAGGTCGATGATGTAGATGCCGCCGCGCTCGGTGAAGATGAATCGCTTCATCTTCGGGTTCCAGCGCCGCGTCTGATGGCCGAAGTGAACCCCGGCTTCGAGCAGCTCCTTCATGGAGACAACGGGCATGCGAGCCCCTTTCGGTTCGGTTGGCAGTCCACCGGCGGTGTCTCGGCGGGACCGGGATGAAACCGGCCACCGTCCGCGTCGATCCTCCGCCGGGTCGAGGGTCAGAAAGCGTGCCCATCGTAGCGGGAACGGCCGTTCAGCTGATCGCGGCGAGGTACTCGGCGAGCTCCGGCGGGAGCGGCGAGTCGATCTCGACCCGCTGGCCCGTGAACGGGTGCGTGAAGGCGAGCCGGGTCGCGTGCAGGAACTGACGGTGGAGCGCAGGATCGGTGACCCCGTAGACGGCGTCTCCGACGACCGGCAGCTCGATCGCGGCGAGGTGGACGCGGATCTGGTGGGTGCGACCGGTCTCCAGGTTGACGCGGAGGAGCGCGTGGTCGCCGTGGGTCTCGAGCACGTCGAAGTGGGTGATCGCCTCACGCGGCGTGTCAGTGTCGAGTGACCGGCGGGTCGGGTCGTCGCGGTCGCGGCCGATCGGCGCCTCGATCCTGCCGCTGCGCGAGGCGGGCCGGCCGCGCACGAGGGCGAGGTAGGTGCGCTCGAGCCCACGTTGCTTCACGAGCTCGGAGAGGCGTTCGTGCGCCTCGTCGGTGCGGGCGACGACGAGGAGCCCCGAGGTGTCGCGGTCGAGTCGATGGACGATCCCCGGCCGTGCCGGGTCGTCGCCGCCTGCGACGATGCCGGCGAGAGCGTCGACGAGCGTGCCGCCGCTCCGGCCGGCGCCGGGATGGACGACGAGGCCGGCCGGCTTGTCGATCACGGCCAGGTGCTCGTCCTGCCAGGCGATTCCCGGCTCCGGCCCGACCGGCCGTTCCGAGGTTGAGGTTGGGGCATCCTCCCGGGTGGGGAGCTCGATCCGCTCGCCGCCCTCGAGCCGGTAGCTCTTGGGCCTCGCCCGTCCGTCGACCTGAGCCCCGGCCTCGACGGCCCGGGTGGCGGCCGCCCGCGAACCGAGATGGCCGGCGATGAACTGGTCGAGCCTCTCCCCCGCCGCCTCGGCCGGAACGTCCAACACCGTTCGGTGGATCTCAGTCAACTGTCACAGTCTCGCGACAGTTCCCGCGCCCGGGCGCGGGTAGCATCGCCCCTCGAGGGCGGCGGGGCTGCGGCCCCACCCTTTTTGGGTGGGGGTGCGGGGCAGGACGTGTCCCTTCTGGCCTGGTGGGACGGCCCTCCCGTTTGCGGCCGAGCGCGTCCAGACTACGGCCGCGTGCGAGTCAGCGTGCGGCGACGTCGAGCGGCCGCCGCACCCGCTTCGGACCGCGGTCGGCGCCGAGCATGGCGGCGAGGAGGATGCCGACGCCGATCACGATGAAGCTGTCGGCGAGGTTGAACGCGGGCCACCAGCCGAAGTCGATGAAGTCCGTCACGTGACCGAGGCGGACGCGGTCGACGAGATTCGAGACGCTTCCGCCGATCAGCAGGCCGAGCCCCGCCGGGATCACGGGATGCCGGGCGCCCGAGCGCGCGAAGTAGATGAGCATCCAGAGGATCGCGAGCCCGGTCAGCGCGATCACGACGGCCGTGGCGGAGGTGAAGAGCCCGAACGCGATTCCGGAGTTCTCGACGCGGTGAATCGAGAGCGGGCCGACGACCCGCGACGACTGGTCGAGCGACAGCCGGCTCGTGACGACGTGTTTCGTGATCTGGTCGCCTGCGACCGCCGCCGCGACGACAGCCGCGAGCCCCGTCCACTGCCACGGTCCCGCGCCGAGCGAGCGGCGGGCGCTCGAGATGGGAGCAAGGCCGTTCGTCGAGGAGCCGACACGCACGTCCGGCGACTGCGGCGCGGGCGGCGGGGCCGCGGGCCGGGGGCTCTCAGCCACGGTCGGCGAGCCTCTGGTCGTCGATGCAGAGCGTCGCCGCCGGACGTGCGACGAGGCGCTCGTAACCGATCACCTTCCCGCACCGTTCGCAGGTGCCGTACGAGCCGTCGTCGAGCCTCGTGAGTGCATGTTCGATCTGCTCGAGCGTGTGCTGGGTGCCTTCCTCGAGCCCGGTGCCGAGCTCGCGCTCGAAGGTGAAGGACGCGGTGTCCGCGCCGACACCCCCCGGTACGCCGACCTCGTCCTCCATCGTTCGCTGCCCGTCCTCGCGCATCACGGCGAGCGTCACCGCCAGCCGTTGCCGCTCCGCCTCGAGCAGCGAGCGGAACTCCTGGGCCTCAGCGGGCGTCATCGGGCGGCCTTGCGGTTCGGCGCCGCGGAGGCGAGCTTCGCGTCGAGCTCGGCCGCGGAGATCGCGTCGAACGAGACGACCTTCTCGCGCGACCCGTGGCCGGCCACGATCGAGAGAGCGCGCTGCGGAAGTCCCACGGCGTCCGCAAGCAGCCGGACCACCGCCCGGTTGGCACGCCCGGCCTCTGCAGGCGCGGGAACCCTGAGCTTCCAGGACGCGCCGTGCCGTCCCACGAGGCCCGGCCGCGCGGCACCGGGCAACACCCAGAACTCGAGCCTGGTGGAGCCGTTCACGCTTTCAGTCTACGCGCCGCTATTCCCCCCAGTCGAAGTCGCGCGAACCGCCACCGGAAATCCGCTCGAGGACCGGCTCGGTCTGCGGGCGCTCGTCCTGGTCGGGCTCCGGCTCGTGAGTCTCGGGCTGCTCAGCGCTCTCGATCGCCTCCGACTCCGGAACCACGATCGGTTCGAACTCGGCGGTGTCCTCGCGCTCGAGCGGCCAGCCCGGAAGATCGTCCTCGGTCGGCGGCGGCAGCACCTTCTCGATCGGCGCCGGCGGCACGGGCGGATCGACCACGTCCTGCACGGGCGGCATCGGGAGGATCGAAGACGCTTCCCCTTCTGGCTTGACGTCGGGAGCCGTGACCGACTCGACCGGCTCGGCGGGCTCGACGGTCATCTCCGGTGCCGCCACGAGCTTCGGTGCCTCCGGCTCCGCCGCGGCCTGGCTTTCTGCGATAACCCCGAGCGCGGCCTGGAGCATCGCCTCGATCCGCCGCGACTCGACGTAGAGCCGCTCGCGCTTTGCATGGGCCTCGCGCCCGACGGCGCGCGCCTCGCTGTGCGCCTCGAGCAGGATCGTCTCTGCCTCGCGGCGCGCCCGCTCCCGGACGTCGCTCGCCGCCTGCTCGGCGGCGACGAGCGTCTGGGTCAGGAGACCCTCGCGCTGGCGGTACTGCTCGATCTGCTTTTCGAGCTCCTCGACCTTCTCGGCGAGCTGTCCACGCTCGCGCCATGTCGCCTCGAAGCTCTGAGCGACCTCCTCGATCACCTGCTCGACCATCGAGCGGTTGTAGCCGAACAGGCTACGCCCGACTCGTACGTGCCTCAACTCGACTGGTGTATACGACATACGTCTCCTTCGTTAGTGGAACCGGCCGAGCACCGCGTCGAGAACTCCACCCAGCACGAGCAACGCGAACATCCCCACGAGGGGCGACAGGTCCAGCGGCCCGAGCGACGGCAGGATCCGCCGCCAGAGCCCGAGATACGGGTCGCAGACATCGTGCAGGAAGCGTTCGACCGGCTTCAACGAATAGGGAATGCGGATCCACGATGCGAGCACCCAGAGAATGATCACGAGGATATAGACGCCGATGAAGACATCTACGAAATTCTGGATCGTGGTGACCGTGTCGAGGACCATCCTGGGCGCTTTCGGCTCGGATGGGGCGACTCCTACCCCAGGCGGTTAGCATCGTGCCGATGCGGGAGCTTCCGCTCGGCTGGGCCACCGATCTCGCCGTCCTCGAGCATAGTGGCTCGAGCGTCGATGACCACGGCGACCACCTGATCGTCCGCACACCGGACAACCCGACCTTCCACTGGGGAAACTGCGTCCTCGTAACCGACCCGGAGGCCGTCGACGACGCGCAGCGGTGGAGCGAGACCTTCGACCGCGCGTTCCCGTCGGCGAACTGGACCTCCGTCGGGCTGCCGCGCATGCCGCGGGACGAGGCTGCGTGGACGGCCGTCCGGCTCGAGCTCGAGCCTGACGACGTGCTCGCGACGGAGACCGTTCCGCGCCAAACCCCGCTCACCGCCCCGTACGCGGTGCGCCCGCTCAGAAGCGATGACGACTGGGACCAGGTCGTCGCCCTGGCGCTGGCGGAGAACGAGCGAACGGACCCGTATCCGCGAAGCTCCCATGAGGTCTTCCTGCGCGCCCGACGGCGAGCCGATGCGGCGCTTGTCGAGCGCGGCCTCGCGGCGTTCTTCGGAGCCTTCGTGGACGAGACGCTCGCCGCGAGCCTCGGGATCGTGCTCTGCGGGAAGACCGCCAGATACCAGAACGTCGGAACCGACGAGCCGCACCGGCGCCGGGGCCTCGCCTCGCACCTCCTGGGCGTTGCGGCAAGGTGGGCAGCAGATCGGGGCTGCGACCGCTGGGTGATCGTCACGGAGTCGACGAACGCCGCCGGCCGCGTCTATCGATCCGTCGGCTTCGAGCCGGACTCAGCGACGGTGCAGGCCTACCGGCGCGTGCGATGAAGCCGGTTGCACGATTCCTCATGCGCCTGGCCGCAGCATTCGCGCTCCTCTGCGTCCTCGGATACGCCTACGCCCTCGTGAGCGGCAGCAGCGGGCGCTTCTCTGTTACGGCGCTGCTGCTCCTGGGCGGCTTCCTGATCATGGCGGTGACCGTGGGAGCCCCGAGTCTCTTCGGGCGCCGCGGCGCCGACAGGCGCAGCCGGATGAGCGATGAGTCTCACCGCCCGTTCTCGTGGGTGCTCACGGGCCTCTGCGTCTTCGTCGCCGGGATCGCGGCGGCGGTGTGGCTTCCGGCGACGCACAGCTCTCCCGGGCCGGGACGATGCGTGAACGTGACGACGGGAGACGGCCGGCACTGGCATCTCTTCGGCCACTCACCGAAGCTCATCAAGGGCCCTTGCCGGCCGGGAGCGACCAGCTGAGGCGGGTCGCCTACGCCTGGTTGTAGAACCCGCCGCGCTCGAGCATCTGCGCGCGCTGCTCGGCGCTGACCTCGACGTTCCGGGGCGTCAGCAGGAAGACCTTGTCGGCGACTCGCTGCATCCCGCCGTCGAGGGCGTAGGTGAGGCCGCTCGCGAAGTCGATCAGGCGCTTCGAGAGCTCGGCGTCGGCGCTCTGGAGGTTCAGGATCACCGGGATCGAGTGCTTGAACTTGTCGGCGATCTGCTGCGCGTCGTTGAAGCTGCGCGGCAGCACGAGATGCACCTTCACGGAGTTCGGGTTCGGCACCGCGGCCATGTGGCGGACGCTCGAGCTCGCTGAGCTCGAGCGCGAGGAGCGAGTCGAGCGTTCCGGCGCCGGCGCGGGAGCCGCCGGCTCGGGCGCTTCTGCGGACTCGGTCCAGTCGTCGTAGCCCTGTGAGCGGCGGCGGGGGGTCAGGCGCCTGACGTTCGGGCGGTCGCGGTAGCTCTGCTCGAGCGATTCCTCCGCCGCGAAGTGCTCGTCGTCGTAGAAGTCCTCGTCCTCCTCGGCGATGCCGAAGTAGACCAGGGTGCGGTTCCAGAGGTCGCCGAAGCTCATCGGTCTGGATGGTAAACCCCGGGGCTACCGGAAGAGGGCGCTGCCGACCCGGACGAGAGTCGCGCCCTCCTCCGCCGCGATCACGTAGTCCTGTGTCGTTCCCATCGACAGCTCGGGGAGCGCATGCTCTGCCGCGAGCTCGCGCAGCCGGTGAAACCAGGGCCGAGAAGCCTCAGGGTCCGGTGCCGAGGGCGGCATCGTCGAGAGGCCGCGGATGTCATACCGGAGGTAGTCCCCGATCGAGCCGGGATCGATCCCACCCTTGGATTCCTCGCCCGAGAGGTTCACCTGCAGCAGCGCAGGAATCTCGAGGCGCTTGGCCGCCGACGGCGAATCGAGCGAGTGGACGAGCTCGCAGCGGGGATTCACGACCTTCACCTTGTTCGACTGGAGCCGCCCGATGAAGTGCCAGCGGAAGGCATCGCCGTAGACAGCATGCTTCGCCTCGAGGTCCTGCGCGCGGTTCTCTCCAACCACCTCGATGCCGGCTTCGACGAGCACCTCCATCTCCGCCACGGACAGGTACTTCGTCGCCGCGACGATCGTCACGGTGCCCCCGACGTCGGCCTGAAGGCGCTCGTAGCGGGCGCGCAGCTCAGCCGGCGACAGCACCGATCACTCCCTGCGTCCCGTGGCGTGGCCCGGTGCGCCGATATGAGAAGAACAGGTCGGGGTTGCACCGGGTACAGAGATTCACGCGGTCGACGCGGCCCACCCCCGCGGCGAGCAGGGCGCGCTCGGCCGCCGACCAGAGGTCGAGGATGCGGCCACTCGTGAGGTCGGGCGCGAAGCGCGCCGAGACCTCCTCGCCGACCTCGTAACAGCAGGGCCCGGCAGACGGCCCGACCATCGCGGCGGTCTGCCGCTCGCCGAGCGCCTCGACCGCCGAGCCGATCACGCCTTCCGCGAGCCCGCGCCAGCCGGCGTGGACCACCGAAAGCGCGGGCTCGCCCTCCGTCGTGACGATCGCGATCGGAATGCAGTCGGCGCCGAGCGCGACGACCGGCACGCCCGGGGCATCCGTCCAGAGCGCATCCCCGACCTCGTCGCGGACGCCGGGTTTCGCACGGTTCACCGTCGTCGTGTGCTGCTGGCGGTTGACGGCGAGCCGCTCGGAGTCGAGAGCGAGTGCCTCGCAGGCGATCCGTCGATTCTCGGCCACCCGGGCTGGGTCGTCGTAGCGGCTTCCGAGGTTGAGCGAGGCAAATCGTCCCGTGCTGACCCCGCCCTCACGGGTCGTGAAGGCGACGACATACGGTCCGGGCGCCTCCCAGCGGATCATGCGCGCAGCAGCTCCCCCGCCCGGGCGAGCAGCCACTCGCTCCGGTTGAGGCTCGGCTCCTCGATCACCTCGGCGAGCAACGTCTGCAGGGTGTCGCCGAGTTGCGGGCCCGGGCGATAGCCGAGCTGGATCAGATCGGCGCCGTCGACAGCGAGATCGGAGAGCCGATGGGGGCTCGTCAGCTCCTGCTCGACGAGCTCGCGGAACACGGCGACACGCTCCAGCTTCTTGCGCACCGAATCGGTCTGGTCGCGGCCGCTCAGGTCGGCCTGCCAGTGATCGAGCAGGTCGAAGGTGAGCCCATCCCCGTGGCGCGCGAGCATCCGGCGCGCCTCCGCCGCGTCGCCGTCGCCGAGCTGAAACTGGTGAAAGCGCACGATCTTCAGAACGCGCTCGCGCAGCTCGGTCGGGTAGCGCAGCCGTCGCAGCGCCGAGGCGGCGAGGCGGGCTCCGTGCTCGGCGTGATCCTCGCTCTCTCCCGTGTGCGGCTTCCCGACGTCGTGGAACAACGTCGCGAGCCGCACGCGCAGCGGTGCACCCTCGTCCGCAGCGGCCTGGACGACCGCGAAGATGTGCTCCTCGACGGTCATGTCGTGATCCGTCGAGTGCGAGTCGAAGAAGATCGCCTCGCCGAACTCGGGCAGGAGCGCTGCGAGCACGCCGGTGTCGCGGGCGAGGCGAAGCGCCTTGCGCGGCTCCGCGCCGAGCAGGAGCTTCGAGAGCTCCCCCAGGCCGTCGGCGGCAAGTCCGCCTCCGATGCGCTCGCCGGAGACGATCGTCACGAGCTCGGCGTGCTCCTCCATCTGGGCGAGCGTCCACTCGTCCGGCTGGAAATCGAGCTGCGACACAAACCGCAGCCCGCGGACGAGCCGTAGCGGGTCCTCTTCGAAGCTGTGCTCGGAGACGGTCCGCAGCAGCCGCGCCTCGAGATCCACGCGACCGCCGTGGGGGTCGACGAGCTCGCCGTCCGAGAGCCGGCGGGCCATCGCGTTGATCCTGAAGTCGCGCCGCGCGAGATCGTCGGCGATAGAGGCATCCGGATCGACCACGATCTCGAAGTCATGCCGCCCGGGGCCGGTCGACCGCTCGCGCCGGATCGGTGCGAACTCGAGACCGGCCGGCACGAGCGCGCGGATCGCCCGGTCGCGCACAGAGAGCCGCATCCCGACCGGCTTGCCGCCGACGGTGAGCTCTTCCACCCGGCCGTGCGGCGCGAGCGCGCTGCGCAGCTCGGCTGCATCGACCCCGGGCACGAGGAAGTCGGCGTCGGTGGACTCGCGCCCGAGCAACTCGTCGCGGACTGCCCCTCCGACGAGATAGGCGTCGAGGTCGAGCGAGCGGACGTAGTCCTCGATCTCTCTCAACGAGACAGTGCGATCGCTTCGATCTCGACGAGTGCGCCTGCCGGAAGCTTCCCGATCTCGACAGTCGATCGCGCTGGTGGCATGTCGCCGATGTGGCTTGCGTAGACCTCGTTCATCGCGGCGAAGTCGTCGAGGTTGCAGAGGAAGACCGTGGTCTTCACGATCTGATCGAGCGACGAGCCCGCGGCCTCGAGAATCGCCCGCAGGTTCGAGAAGACCTGCTCGGTCTGGGCGCCGATGCCGCCTTCGACGACAGTCGTGGAACCGGGCTCGAGCCCGAGTTGGCCGGCGACGAAGACGAAGCCGCTCGCGACGATCGCCTGGTTGTACGGGGCGCCCTGGAACGGCGCCGGGGCCGCCTCCGTGCGTACGACTTGCTTGCTCATCGCTCTCCTTCCGGGTTGCGGCAGGCCTGCCCGATTGCCGCGCCGAGTGCCTTGAAGATCGCGCGCAGCACGTGCTGGGGGTCCTTGCCCTCGAGGACGCGGATGTGGACGTTCAGCCCGGCGCCCTCGGCGAGCTCACGCAGGAACACGGCGACGACATCGCTCCCGAGGCCGCCCACACCGGAGAAGTCGACGTTCGAGGCAACGAGCGGCCGGTCGGAGACCTCGAGGATGGCGCCGGCGAGCGCCTCGTCGGCAGGCAGCCAGGCTGAGCCGTTTCCGGCAGCGCCGGCTGTGCGCAGGAGCGGCGCGAGCCCCTCCCCCATGCACCGGCCGGCCACCGCGACGGCCTGGTCGACCGCGCCCGGAGCAACCTCGAGCGAAAGCCGGATGCGCCCGCTCGCCGCGAGCTCGCCGACCAGGTAGTCGAGCACGGCGAGCCCCGTGCTGACGCTCGGTGCCGAGCCGCCGCCAAGCTCGACCTTGACGCTCACCTGAGCCTTTTCTGCGCGCGCGGGACCCATGCGACTGAGCGTATCCGAGGAAGCGGGGACGGCTGGACGGCGCAGCGCGGCTTGCGATCGAGTCGCGCCGGGCGCATACTTCGGCTGTGCTCAGGCTGCTCGTTGCGGCGACCGTGCTGGCCGCGATTCCGACGACTGCAGCCGCAGCCACGCGTCCGCACGGGACGCCTTCGATTCACGTCGCCTTCATGCGAACCGCGATGACCGGCGAGATCCGCCAGCTGGACACGAAGCGGATCCTCGTGGGGACGATCGGCTGCTCCATTCCCGCGAAGGTCGCCGTCAGCGCAGATCGATTCGTCGTCGGCGACCCGGTCAAGATCACGTGCGTGAACGGAGTCCTGCGAACGGTGAAGTACTCGCCGGAGGCCGACCCCGGTGCGACCTACAGCACGCATCCCAACTCTCCGCCGACAGTGGCCACCGTGACGTCGCCCGGAGCCCCGTTTACACCTTCTACCGCCAAGAGCGCCATCTACTCGATCCACACCCTCTCGCTGACGAGCGGCTCGTCGGTCTCCCCGACTGAGACTGCCACCGGGACGATCTCGGCGCTCTCTCCGGACGGGATCACCGTCGGCGACCTCACCTGCTCCTTCGTCGGAGGGCTCTACGACCTCGTCTCGAACGTGGCCAGGGTCGGGGACAATGCAACGCTCACGTGTGATGCAGCGTCGGGCCGGCTCGTGACGGCCCTGGGTTCGCGCTAGACGCGTTCGATCGAGGCGCCCAGAGACCTGAGCCGCTCGTCGATGCGCTCGTAGCCGCGGTCGATCTGATTGATGTTGCCGATCGTCGAGGTGCCCTCGGCGCAGAGCGCCGCCATGATCATCGCCATCCCGGCGCGGATGTCGGGACTCTCGAGTCGGGAACCGTGGAGCTTCGCCGGGCCGGTGACGACGGCGCGGTGTGGATCGCAGAGGATGATCCTGGCGCCCATCCGCACGAGCTTGTCCACGAAGAACAGGCGGTTCTCGAACATCTTCTCGAAGATCAGGATCGTCCCTCGTGCCTGAGTGGCGACGGCGAGCGCGATCGAGGTGAGGTCGGCCGGGAACGCGGGCCACGGGCCGTCCTCGATCTTCGGGATCTGGTCGCCGAGGTCGTCGCGGATCACGAGTTTCTGTCCGGGCGGCACGTGGAGGGTCGACTCACCGACCTCGACGTGGATCCCGAGCCGTTCGAACGCAGCGAGGATCGAGACGAAGTCGTCGGGCTCGATGTCCTCGACGGTCACGTCGCCGCCGGTGACGGCCGCAAGGCCGATGAAGCTCGCCGCCTCGATGTGCTCGGCCCGAATCCGGTGCTCGCCGCCCGAAAGCTCGGCGACGCCCTCGATCGTGAGCACGTTCGAGCCGATTCCCTCGATGTGGGCGCCGAGCGAGACGAGGAAGCGGCAGAGGTCCTGCACGTGCGGCTCGCAGGCGGCGTTCATGAGCACGGTGCGCCCCTCGGCGAGGGCTGCCGCCATCACGGCGTTCTCGGTGCCCATCACGCTTGCCTCGTCGAGGAAGATCCGCTTGCCGTGGAGCCGCTCCGCGCGCAGCTCGAACCGGCGGCCGACCGCGACCTCGGCACCGAGCTGCTGGAAGGCGTGAACGTGTGTGTCGAGCGGCCGGCGGCCGATGAAATCCCCGCCGGGGGGCGAGAGCACGACGCGGCCGTGGCGCGTAAGGAGCGGCCCGGCGAGGAGGAACGAACCTCGGATCCGGTCGGAGAGCTCCTCGTCCACCTCCGTCTTCGTGACGCCGGCGGCGTTGATGCGCACCTCGTTGTCACCATGCCACTCGGCGTCGGCACCGATGTCGGTGAGCAGCGCGAGCATCGTCTCGACGTCCCGGATCCGCGGGACGTTGCCGAGGACGACGGTCTCGTCGGTCAGCAGGCAGGCGGCGATGACCGGCAGGGCGCCGTTCTTGTTCCCGGCTGCGCGGACGCGCCCGCTGAGCGGGCGTCCCCCCTCGATCACGAACGACTCCACGGCAGCCTCACTGGCGACGGTGGTCGACAAGGCGCGGCTATCGTACCCGTCGCTTTGGAGCCGACACGCGAACAGGCCTGGGAGACGCTCACGACCTACACGAAGGGCGAGGCGCTCCTACGACACGCGCTCGCGGTCGAAGCGTCCACGGCCTTCTACGCCCGCAAGCTCGGCGAGGACGAGGAGCTCTGGCGCGTCACTGCGCTGCTCCACGACTTCGACTACGAGATGCACCCCACACTCGACCGGCACCCACAGGACGGCGCGCCGATCCTCCGCGAGCTCGGCTATCCCGAGATCGTGATCGAGGGCGTGCTCTCACACGCCGAGCACCTCGCGATGCCTCGCGACACGCCGTTGAAGAAGACGCTGTTTGCCTGCGACGAGCTCTCCGGCTTCATCCACGCGTGCGGCCTCGTGCGCCCGACCGGCCTCGACGGCCTCGAGCCCAAGTCGGTGCGGAAGAAGCTGAAGCAGCCGTCGTTCGCCGCCGGCGTCCATCGCGACGAGGTCTATGCGGGCGCCGAGCTCCTCGGGCTCGAGCTGGACGAGCACATCACGAACGTGATCTCGGCGTTGCAGCCGATCGGGCCCGAACTGGGCTTACGCACGGCCGCTGACGCGTAGCGCGCGCTCCGCCGAGCACCGCGGCCCAGGGCTGCGGCGAGCGTCCTCGAATGTTGTCTGGAGCGAGGTGTGCCGAGCCACCGGCCCGGAGCCTGGTCGGTAGCGTCGAGTCATCCCATCGAGAGGAGCGGCGTGTCTGCATTCATCATCACCCGGATCCAGGTCGGCGACTATGCAACCTGGCGACCGATGTTCGACCAGGACGGCCCCGGTGCGCGCGAGAAGGCGAACTCTCAACGGATCTTTCGCAGCGCGGATGACCCGAACCACGTCTTCATCCTCCTGGAGTTCGACTCCGAGGAGGACGCCCGGGAAGCCGAGCGGAGGCTTTCCGAATCGGGCGTGCTCGACCGCTTCGGGGACAAGCACGGGCCGACCGTCGTTGTCGAGGCAGAATCGTAGGCGAGCAACGTCGCCTGCGCCGGCGTTCTGCGCCGTACCCTCGGCGCCACGCCGTTTCGGCGACGAGGGTTCGTCGCTCCGAGCGCTCGTGTGAGTCCTAGACTCACCATGTGCCAAACTCGCTAGGGACACGGTTGGCGGAAGCCGTTGCCACTCACGATGAGTCGGCGATCGCGGAGTGCTTTACGGCCGGCGTCGAGTTTCGAGCGCTCGTCCCGCCCGGGCTCCGCGAGCGTATCGGAGCCGCGGACGCTGCGAACCTGGTCGCGGGATGGTTCGCCGACTCGACCGAACTTCAGCTCGTCGAGTCGAGGACCGAGCGGGTCGGCGACCGCGTCCACATCGCGTACAGACTCGAAGGAGTCGAGGACGGCGAGCCCTACGTCGTCGAGCAGCACCTCTGCTGCACGCTCGCCGGCGATCGTATCGAGCGCGCCGACTTGCTCTGCTCGGGGTTCAGGCCTCGTGGTCGAGACTGAGTGGAGCAGCGTCAATGAGGGCGATTCGCTCCTCGCCGAGCAGATCGCCTACTACCGGGCGATCGCGCCCGAATACGAGGATCACGCCATCCCCGGGCCCGGCGAGGACGAGTTGGTCGCGGCAATCGAAGCGTTCGGGCCGACGGGCGACGTGCTCGAGCTGGCTTGCGGCCCCGGAGCGTGGACAGAGCGGCTGCTCCACCACGCGACGAGCGTCACCGCCGTGGACGCGGCGCCGGAGATGCTCGCCCGCGCGAAGGCACGCGTCGGAGCCGACCGCGTGCGCTTCATCCAGGCCGACCTCTTCGCGTGGACGCCGGACCGCCGCTACGACGTCGTTTTCTTCAGCTCGTGGATCTCGCACGTTCCGCTGGATCGCTTTGACGCGTTCTGGTTCTTCGTTGCGGACTGCCTGCGGCCGTCGGGGCGTGTGTTCTTCATGGACGACTCCTACCGAACGCCGGACGAGTTGATCGAGGGCGAGTCGTCCTCGACCATCCGTCGTCGCCTGAGCGACGGCACCGCGTACCGGGCGGTGAAAGTCCCACATCGTCCGGCCGAGCTCGAAGATCGACTCCGGCGCCTGGGGTGGGAGATCACGGTGACTGCGACCTCGGGGCCTTGCTACTGGGCGCAGGGGATGCTTGGCGCGCAGCGACTCGACGACCCTAGATGCCCGAGTCTCAGCGTCTGTCGGCTGCGCCGGCTTGCGATCTGGACGCCTGGGCTAGTGCGCGTTCCTGCCGTACTCGCTGTCGATTGCGAGTCCGTAGTGCGCGCCGGAATCAAGCCCCTGAATCTGGATCAGAGCGTCTCCCATCGTGAAGCTCACGCTCGTCACGCCGGGGCAGTGTCCCGTGGTCGTGCCAGTTGGCGTCCCGGGCGGAGGCGCAACAACCTCACACGGTGTCGTGGTCACGTTCTCGCGCCACCCTCGTAGCTCACGCTTGTAGAAGGACGCAACAAGGTGTCTGGCGACGGGTTTCGCGAGCGCGTAGTACGCGACAGTCGTGTAGCCGACGATCGGACCGTCGTCGTTATCGGGAGCGCGGTACGGATCGGACTCCACGCGGACGAGCTTTGCTCCCGGATAGGGACCCGCGAGAGAAAGGAGTCGAGCGTTCGCCTTGACCTGCGGGCCTTTGGCAGCCGCTGCGGCGCCTGGCGCGAGCAAGACAGCCAAGGCGATCAGAGTCGCGAGCGTGATCCGGGTAGCCACGACGACAAATGGTACGGATCGCGCGACCACGTACTCGACTGGGCCGGCGGTCACCAGGTAGGCCTGAGAGGGCCGACGACTACCGCCCGTACCGCCCGAGGACGGCGCAGGTGTGGAGCATGGCGGTGGGTCAGGCCGGAGCGTGGGCGTCGTGTATGGAGGCCGCGAATGCCTCGGGGCCCTGCGCCGCCGCAGCCGGGTCCATCCACATCACCTGCCAGCCGTGGCCGTCGAGGTCGAAGAAGCTGCGTGAGTACATGAAGCCGTGGTCCTCGGCGTCATCTGCCTCGGTGCCGCCCGCCGCGAGTGCGGCGGCGCTGACCGTGTCGACCTCATCACGGGATGACACGCTGAAGCAGTACAACGCCAGCGTATGCGTGGTGGGATCGGCGATCGGCAGCTTCGCGAACTCCGCGAACTTCTCGCGGCTGAGCAACATGACGAAGGCCTGCTCGCCCACGAGCATGCAGGCGGCGGTCTCGTCGGTGAACATCGGGTTGTAGCTGAAGCCGAGCTTCGCGAAGAAGGCCTTGCTGCGCTCGAGGTCCGCGACGGGGATGTTCACGAACAGCATGCGGCCGGGGTGTGCGGGATTGGTCATGGTGGTCTCCAGTCTGTGGCTCGATGGCGTATGGCCTCGTAGACCGGCCCAGCCGGCGGAACTCATCGGTCGATTCCTGCTCAGGCGACGTCGAGATCCTGGTCGCGAAGGCCCAACGCTGGGTTTGAAGGCAGAGGAGGCCGCTTCCTCAATCCTTCGGCCGTAGCTCCACGACGACCTCGAGCGGAGCGTGATCCGAGAGGATCCGCTTCTTGTAGGTGCGCTCCTCGTCCGTCCAGAGCCGCACCGAAGTCGCCGCCGCGCGCCGCAGGAGGACGTTGTCGATCCCGGTCGTGACCACGTTCCAGCGGGATTCGCGGGGGGCGGTGATCAGCTCCTGGAGGATCTCGGAGCGGTCCGTCGTGATGTTGAAGTCGCCCGCGACGATCAGGGACTCCTCGAGCTCGGAGGACTTGATCACGAAGTTGATCGCGCGACGGGTTTCGGCGTCCGCGAGGCGGAGATCCTTCGGCTGATGGGTCGCGTGGAGGTTCGCGACGAGCATCCGCGTGCGATCGGCGAACTCGTACTGGAGGACCTGGCAGACGCGGCGCTCGCGCTCCCACCAGACCATCTCCTTCGGCGTGAGGCCGAACCGTACGCCGCGTTCCTCGCAGAAGACGTTCGTGTTCAGCGTGATCGTCCTGTACTGACGAACCTGGGCGTCCTTCGGGAAGAAGATCGCATTCCCCTGGCCCGCGAAGCCGGAGCGGATCCGTCCGTGATGCGGCGCGGTGAGCACGCGGCCGGCCGTGCGTGGGATCGGGAAGGGCCCGAGCTTCGCGCGCCTCGCCCGCGCGGTCGCCACCTGCATGTCCGTCCATTCGCGAAGCTTCGGTAGCGCCCACGAGGGAATCTCCTGCAGGCAGACGACGTCCGGATTGCCGGCGGTGATCCGCTCGACCATCTCGCGGAGATACGCCGCGCGGCGGGGCGGGTTCGTGTTGCCGTGGAAGAGGTTCCAGGTGCGGACGAGCACTTCGCCTACTGTAAGCCACCGATGCGCGTCGTCATCGCCGATCCACCGGCCTACACGCCGTGGTACGACCACGAGCTCGCCGCGGCGCTCGGGCGGGCCGGGGCCGAGGTCGAGCTGCATACCTCCCACTTCCGCTTCGCCGAGCTGCCGCCGCCCGAGCGCTACGAGCGGGTCGAGCGCTTCTACCCGTTCTCGTCGCGGCTCTTCCGGCGCTCGCGGGCCCGGCTGCCGCTGAAGGTCGGTGAGCACGTCGGTGTGGCGGCCTCGCTCGCGAGGCTCAGGGCGGACGTGGTCCACGTGCAGTGGCTCGCTGTGCCGCAGATCGACGTCTGGGTGCCGTTCCGGAGCCCGTCGGTCTTCACCGCCCACGACCTCCTTCCCCGGCGCACAGCCGACAAACGGGCGCTCTGGTCGAAACTCCTCTCGCGATTCGACCGCGTCGTCGTGCATACCGAACGCGGCCGCGAAGCGCTCCTCGAGCTTGGCACCGAGGCAGCCGTGATCCCGCATCCGGTCTATCCGAGCGAAGCGATGCGCGCCGACGACGGGCAGACGATCCTCGCGCTCGGGGTGATCCGGCCCTACAAGGGCGTCGCCGACGCGGTGGAGGTCGTCTCGCGGCTTCCCGACGCGCGACTGCTCGTGGCGGGCGATCCCTCGATGCCGCTCGAGGGGCTCCTCGATGTGCCGCGAACGGAATGGCGTCTCGGCTACCTCACACCGGCCGAGCTCGACCGCGCCCTCTCCGAGGCGACCCTGGCGATCTTCCCCTACAAGGCGGAGCTCGACCAGTCGGGGGCATTGCTACAGGCTCTCGGCGCCGGGGTTCCGGCGGTGACCTATGACGTCGGAGGGCTCGCCGAGCCGGTCGTGAACTACGGCGCGGGGCGCGTCGTTCCCGCGGGGGACGTCGAGGCGCTGACCGAGGCGGTGCGCGAGCTCCTCGCCGATCCGGAGGCCCTCGCAAGCGCGCGGGCGGGTGCCGACCGCGCCCGGGCCGAGCTGACCTGGGATGCGGCGGCGGCACGCCACCTTGACCTGTACGGAGAGCTCGCGTGATCTTCCGCCGCGGCCGGTTCGCCGACGTGATCTCGCGCCAGCTCGACCTGTTCGTGCAGGACAACCAGGACGTGATCGACGAGGCCGCCCACCGCTTTTCGCTCTACAACGCCTCCGACCGCGACGACGCGGAGGAGCTCTACGGCGACTACATCGATGCGATCGAGACCGCGACGGAGGTCCTCGCCGACATGCGCGACGACTACGCCAGGAACATCGAAGAGGGCCCGGACGAGGAATACGAGGCGGCGTTCAATCGCGCGGTCGCGAAGCGGTGGCCGATGTTCGCGCTCGAGATCGAAAATCGCTGAGCATCCGGCGGCCGTCGGGCTCGCCCAGGACGGCGGCGGTCTGGGCCGTGTCCTCGGAGACCCGGTAGAACTCGATCTTCCCCTCGCGGAAGCCGAAGTAGTGATGGATGTTCATCGCCGCCGCGCTGCCCGTGGCAAACGCTCGGAAGCGGACGCGAACGACGGCGAACACCCCGTCGTCGCTCGCCGCGACCGCGAGCGGCGTGAACTCCACGATCTCGATCGTTGCCGCGATCTCAGCGAAGAAGCGGGCGACCTCGGCTTTTCCGATGCGCCGGCCGTGCCAGGGCGCGACCGCACCGTCGGCGGCCCAGTCGACATCGTCGGTCAGCGCACACATGATCGCCTCCACGTCGCCGCGCCGGTAGGCGTCATAGATCGCCCGGATCGTTCGTAGATTCGCTTGCTGACTCATGCCACCCCCCAGTTCGACGCCACCTGTCCGTGGCGTATTCGTCGCCGCGCGACGATCGGTTCGGCGGCCCTACCGATGCCCGAAATGATGCGCGCTCGGGAGGTTCGCTCTAACCTCGGCGTCGTTCGCAGCGCTGCGGGCGAGCGGGCCGAGGCTCTCGAGCTCGTCGACGAGAACGTTCTCGTTGCGGCCGACACGCTCGAAGCGGCCGCGGGCGAGCAGGAGCGGCTCACCGCGGACGATCGCCCGATGCGCCTCGTAGACGGGCGGCGGGATGATCAGGTTCATCTGGCCGTGCTCGTCCTCGAGCAGCATGAAGACGATGCCCTTCGCGGTCGAGGGGCGCTGGCGGGCGACGGCGAGGCCGGCGACCTCGACCCTCGCGCCATGGGGAACGCCGACGAGCTCGTTGCTCGGCACACACGCCGCCCTGAGGTGCGGGCGCAGGAGCTGCATCGGATGCATGCCGACCGAGATCGAGGTGTGGCGGTAGTCGGCGAGCATGCGCTCCCAGTCGGTCTGCGGACGGAGCTCCGGGGTCTCGGCGGTCGGGCCGATCGGGAGGGCGAGCTGCCTCGAGCCGCCTGTGACCGTCTCGCCGCGCGGGGTCACGCCGAGGCGCCAGAGGAGCTCGCGTCTCGGGCCCCACTCGTCGCAGGCGCCGGAGGAGACGAGCGCTTCGAGCGCGCCCTTGCCCGTGGCGGCGCGGCGGGCGAGGTCGGCGACGTCGGCATACGGCTGCTCGGCGGCGAGCCCCTCAGCTTCCGTCTCCCCGACCGAACGGATGTAGCCGAGGCCGATCCGGACGGCGCCCGTCTCGACGGTGCATCTGGCAGCGCTCACGTTGACGTGCGGCGGGCGCACCTCGACGCCCCGGCGCTGGGCGTCGCGGACGAGCGAGGCCGGCGGGTAGAAGCCCATCGGCTGGGCGTTCAGGAGCGAGCAGAGGAACTCCGCCGGGTAGTAGCGCCGCAGCCACGCAGATTGGTAGGCGAGCAAGCCGAACGCGGCGGCATGCGACTTCGGGAAGCCGAAGCCGGAGAAGCCGACGAGCTTGTCGTAGATCGTGTGCGCTGTGGGCTCGTCGATCCCGTTGCCGAGGCAGCCTTCGACGAAGCGGGGCCGGAACGCCTCGATCGCCTCCTCGCTGCGCTTGCGGCTCATCGCCCGGCGGAGCCCTTCGGCCTCCCCCACGCTGAACCCGGCGGCGGCCATCGAGACGTCGAGCACCTGATCCTGGAAGACGACGACGCCGAGCGTCTCCGCGAGCGGCTCGCGGAGCGACTCGTGCTCGACCGGGTAGACGAAGCTCGGGTCCTCGCGCAGGCGCTGGCGGCGCTCGATGTAGGGGTGCACGGCCTTCCCCTGGATCGGGCCGGGCCGCACGAGCGCGACCTGGACGGTGAGGTCGTCGAGGTTCTCGGGCCGCGTGCGCAGGAGGCTCTGCATCTGGGCCCGGCTCTCGATCTGGAAGAGGCCGACGGTGTCGGCGTCCTGGATCTCGCGGTAGACCTCGGGGTCGTCGAGCCGGATCCGCGAGAGGTCGATCGGCTCGTCGTGCAGCCGCGCGATCAGCTCGACCGCCTCCTCGACCGCGGAGAGCATCCCGAGCCCGAGCAGGTCGATCTTGAGGAAGCCGGCGTCGGCGCAGGAGTCCTTGTCCCACTGGCAGATCTGGCGGCCGGCCATCGCGGCGGGCTGCACGGGCACGAGGTCGATCAGCGGGCGGGTGGAGATGATCATCCCGCCCGGGTGCTGGGACATGTGGCGCGGCAGGCCGGCGATCTCGTGGGTGAGCTCGCGGAAGGCCTGCCAGCGCGGGCCCGCAATGGTCGCCGGGCACGGATGGCCAGCTCGCCGGCGACACCGGTTGCGTGCCAGCCGTCGGTGACGCGGGCGAGGCGCTCGAGCTCGGCGAACGGGAGACCGAGCGCCTTGCCGACGTCACGGATCGCGCCGCGGCTCCGGTAGGTCGAGAAGGTGGCGACGAGCGCGGCGTGCTTGCGGCCGTAGCGCTCGGTGACGCGCGACGATCAGCTTCTCGCGGATGTCGCGCGGGAAGTCGAGGTCGATGTCGGGCACCGACGACCATCTCGTCGTTCAGGAACCGGCCGAGCGAGAGGTTCGCCTCGACCGGATCGACATGCGAGAGGCCGGTGAGGTAGCAGACGATCGAGCCGACGCTCGAGCCTCTCCCCCGTCCCGGCGGCAGGACGTTCCTTGGCGAGTCGGCGCCGCGCACCTCGAGCGCGCAGGCGCGGGCGAGCTCGAGCACCTCCCAGTGGAGCAGGAAGAACCCGGCGAGGCCGAGACGGGCGATCAGGTTCAGCTCGTTCTCGAGCCGGTCGTGGGCGCGCTTCTTGTGACCGTTGGCGTTCGCGTAGCGCGTCGGCGAACTCCCGCTCGCAGAGGTCGTGCAGCTGCTTGTCGGCGGGGTCGGGGCCGTCGGAGAAGTCGGGGTAGCGGTAGCCGAGCTCCTCGGTGAGGTCGAAGCGTGCAGCGGTCGGCGACCTCGCGTGTGCGGGCGGCGGCGGCGGCCGGAAGCCGCTCGGCCGCCTCCTGCGGCGGCAGGAGCACGGATTCGTGGTTGCCGCGCCGCTCGCGCTCGCAGCCGTCGAGGGAGGTGCGGTTGCGGATCGCGACGAGGGCGTCCTGAAGCCGCAGGCGGCGCTCGTGGTGGGAATGGATGTCGCCGGTGCCGACGGTCGGGACGCCGAGTGTGGCGGCAAGCTCCTCGAGCGCGGCGTTGCGGCGGGCATCGCCGCGCTCGTATGGGCGCTGGAGCTCGACGTAGAACGCGCCCGCGAATGCCTGCGCGAGCCGGGCGGCGGCGTTCGGGTCGGTGACGGCGAGCCCGTGGCGGGCGCAGCCGGAGAGGCAGACGAGGCCTTCGGCGTGCTCGGCGACGAAGGCTGGCGGTCGTTCCCGGCGGGAGCAGGTCGCGCTCGCGGCCCTCGGCCCGGGTGCGGGCGTGCGCGTCGGTGAGGATCCGGCAGAGGTTCTCGTAGCCGCGGCGGCGTCTCGCAGAGGAGCGTGATATGGGCGCCGCGCTCGAGCGTCACCTCGGCGCCGGTGATCGCGCGCAGGCCGAGCGGTTTCGCGGCCTGGGCGAACTCGAGCGAGCCGTAGACGCCGTCGTGGTCGGTCAGCGCGAGCGCGTCGTAGCCGAGCTCGACGGCGCGTGCGGCGAGCTCCTCGGGCAGCGAGGCGCCGTCCAGGAACGAGTAGGCCGAGTGCGCGTGCAGCTCGACGTATGTCAAGGATCCGCGGGACGCTCACCGGAGCATGAGCCAGGGGCGATCACTCCGGCGGAGGTGAGCCACTCGGGAGCATGCTCATGACACCCGGCCGACCTGACGCTGACGATCGACGCCAGAGGTGATTTCGGAGGCCGAGCCGCACTTCCACAAGCTGCACCCGACACCTTCTAGTCCTCGGGAACGATCGACTTCGTCGCGATCACGACGCCCGACGGCGTGTCTCGCCGGTCTCGAGCACGAGGTCGAAGTACGCCGGTCGATCGAGCGGTACTTCGACGATTGCCGTCCACCAGCGGTCGGACGATCCGCCACGTTCTCTCGTCGTGCACTGGCTTGCAGCACGCCGCTGCCGGTTGACCCCGTGCGGAGATCACCGTCGCCGTGCGCCTCGACGAGCGCCGGCGCACAGCTGATTCAGCCGCTTGCGTCACCCGTGCGGGATCCGTGCCGTGTGCTTCGAGAGGCCGGGCGGCTGACGGCGCACGTTGCAGTCGTCGCGCGGGACGAGAAGCGCGCGAGCCTCCGGAATCCGTGACCACGGTGCCACCTCCACAACCATCGATACCCCGCCTGCACCCACGGCTGCCTTCACCTGGCGCAGGCCCTCACTCAATCTCCCCCGTACGACTTCTCCTTCTGCGCGGACGAGCTCGAGCTGCTCGCCGCTGCTCCCGGCCAGCTCGACCGCTTCGAGCCGAAGCTTCAGCACGGGCGCCGGCAGCTCGATGAGCTTCGGACGCGAGCGCGAGCCGGAGCCGCTCGGGATCGGCCGTCGGGTCACGCAGCGTCACCACCCGCCGCCACGAGGCGCCGCCGACGAGTCTCGCCCAGAGGGCGAGCTTTCGCGGCGGGCGCCCCGCGCGCTCGGGCCGGGCGAGCAGCCCGTCGATCAGAACGCCGAGCCCTCTCCGTAGCGTCAGCTCCTGGCCGACTGCTTCCGGGAACTCCAGCGTCTCGACGAGCGACACAGGTGGCCTACGTGGGGCCACTCGACCATCGTGCTCACCCCTCGCCAGGCTCCAGGCGCGCCGGCCGTCCGGCCCCAGTCGTTCGGCGACGGCACCACCCGGGAGCCCGGCAAGCTCTCCGATCGTTCGTACTCCGAGCTCCTCGAGCTCGTCGTAGCGCTCCCGCTCGAGCGGGAGCAAGGTCATGGGCAAGGGCGCGAGGAACTTGCGCGTGCGGTCGTCGGAGACGATCAGCGCCTGTCCGGGCCGCGCCACCCCGGCCGCCGCCAGCGCCGCGAAGCGCCGCTCGGCTGCTCCCGCGCGTGCATCCCAGGCCGGCCCGACGGCCGCGAGCGCCCGCTTGAGCGCCGGCTCGAGCCCACCGTAGAGCCGCTCGACGCCCTGCGTCTCGAAGAGCGCCGTTCCCGGCTCGACGGGCTCGACCGCAAAGCCCGCGTTCTCGAGCCCGCGCACGATCCCCTCCCACGCCTGCTCGACCCCCGCCGGATCCTGATCGACCAGCACGAGCTGCGGGCACATCGAGAGCGCCTCCCCGAGCCGCATCCCCGGCCGCACGCCCTTCGCCTGCGCCGCAGCGGTCACCGAGCCGACGAGCGCCTCTTTCCCGGGCAGCGGCGCAAGCGCCGCCGGCTCGGCCTCCAGCGCCGGCCGGAGCAGCAAAGCGGCTCTCAGGTCGAACGCCGGGATGACGATGGCAGCGATCACGGAACGTATGTTCTATACGAACACACGTTCTCCTGTCAAGGGCGGCCGTTGCCGTTCTCGCTGGAAGTGCGATGCGCGCCCGTCCGCGCGCTCGCAAGTTGCACATCTCGAAGGATTGCGCGGCGGATCGCAAGCCCACGTGTCCTTTTCGGCCAGCCTCATGTGTCCTTTTCGGCCAGCAAGCGCGGCGCGTTACAACTGTAAAGAGGTCTGACCCCTTTTTACGCCCGAGTTGGCTCAACCAAGCGGTCAGATTCGAACGTCTGTGGAAAACACCGTGGATTTCTCGGCTCGCGTGCGATCACCGCAGAGTGCAATTTTGGCTCTGGGAGCGTGCTTGCGGCCGGTTTGCTCGAGGCGTCACACTTCCCGGTGTTGTCTCAGGGACCGCGGCGGCCGTTCTGGTCGGGAGGGAAGGCCGCCTCGAACTGCGCGACCGCCTCGCGCACCCATTCCACGAGGTCGATCGGGAGCCATTCGATCTCGACGCCGTCGCGGAACGACATCCGGAAGCGCGGATGCTCGTTCACGTGCACGGCCACCTGGAGGTGCGACTCCGAGCGGAACCGCGCCACCTCGCCGCCGTCGACGATCGCCTGGTCGACGAAGTCGTAGCTCTCGAAGCTCTCGCCCTCGGGCACGTCGGCGACGTTGATCAGGAAGCTGAAGGTGTCCGCCGTGAGCACCGCAGCCGGCAGGAAGCGGTGCTTCGTCAGGTTGTTGACATGCTCGAGGATCGCGAGCGGGTGCAGGTCAGGCCGCTCGAGGCGGTGAAAGGGCTGCATCGCCTCGATCAGCTGCGCCCACTCCTCTGGAACGCCCCGGAGCGCGGCCTCGCCCTGCACGGCCCAGTCCTTCTCCCGCTTCACGATCGGGAACGAGGTCTTCCGGCCCGGTTTGCGGCCGCCGACGAGCACGAGCTGCCACACGAGATAGTCGAGCGTCGAGCGCAGGTTTCCGAGGATGTCGCTGAAGATCAGGGCGAGATCCTCGAGCGGCGGCTCGGATGTCACCTTCCAGCGGAAGGTGTGCCAGCCGGTCTCCGGGTCGAACTCGAACTCGATCGAATACGGGTGCGTCTCGAGGTAGGCCTCGAAGAGCGCGTCGTGGGCCTGGCGAAGCTCGTCGGCGCGTCGGAGCTTGGCGCGGACGCCGGAGAGATCAGGCATTCGCGCTCACACCCATTCGTAGAATCAGCCTATACCCGAGGAACCGTTCCATACCGACATCGCCTACTACGAGGGCCGAGCCGACGGGATCGCGACCGTGGGCGGGGTTTCGGTCGACGAGGCCAGGCTCGACCTCGCGCAGCGCCACGGCTTCGAGAGCTGGACCGAGCTCGAGCGCCGCGTCGAGGCGATCCGGGACGGGACCGAACCGCTGACGCCTTTCATCCTCGCCTACCGCGCCGTCGAGGAGGACGACCTTCCAGGGCTCGAGGCGCTCCTGGATGCCCATCCCGAGCTCGTCGAGGCACGCGGGACGAACGGCAACGACCTCCTCGGGATGGCGAGCTCACTCGAGCTCGTGCGCCTCCTGCTCGCGCGGGGCGCCGATCCCAACCGGGGCAACGACTACGGCTGGACGAAGCTTCACCAGGCGGGCTACTCGAACCGCCCGGAGCTCGCGCAGCTCGTGCTCGAGGCGGGCGGGCGGATCGACCTCTCGGCCCGCGGAGACGGCGGGACGCCGCTCGTTGCGGCGCTCTTCTGGGGGCACCGGGAGGTCGTTCCACTGCTCGGCCTCGAGCCGGGGAACCTCCGCGTCGCGGCCGGGCTGGGGCTTCCGGAGCTCGTTCGCGAGCTCGTGGGGACAACCCAGGCGGCCGCCCACCGGGCCTTCTACCGGCCGCACGGCGGCTTCCCGGCCTGGGAGCCGGCAGACGATCCGCAGGAGGTCCTCGACGAGGCGCTCGTCTGGGCCGCGAAGAGCGATCGCGTCGAGGTGATCGCGCTCCTCGTCGAGCTCGGCGCCGCGGTCGACGCCGATCCATATCGAGGCACCCCACTCGCCTGGGCGGCGGTGAACGGACGAACGGCTTCGATCCGCGAGCTCGTCGCCCTCGGTGCCGATCCGAACCGCCGCGGCACCTTCGGCGGGCCCGATCACGGTGAGGGCGTGACCGCGCTCCACCTCGCGGCCCAGGCCGGCCGGGTCGAGGCGGCGAGGGCCCTGCTCGAGCTGGGAGCCGACACGACGATCGCCGACGCGCTCCACAACGGGACGCCGTCCGGCTGGGCGCAGTTCGGCGGCCATCACGAGCTTGCCGCTCTCTTGCGTTAGGAGAGCGCGCCGGTCATGCGGCGGCCGAGCAGGACCGCCGCGGCGAGGAGCAGCGCCGCGCCCGCAGCGAACCACGAGGCGATGTCCTCGGTTCTCGTCGTGTGCCCGAAGCTGCCCCTGACGCCGCGGTAGAAGGCGGAGAGCTCGCCTGAGTCCGTTGCCGTTGCCGTCTTACCGCCGGTGACCTTCGCGATCGCCGCCATCAGGGGTGGATCGGGTGCGACTCGCCGGGCGAACGCGCCGTAGCCGAGAACGCCGTGCGGAGTGCCAAGCGCGACCGTGTCGATCGAGATGCCCGCCGCACGAGCCTTCCGCGCCGCCGGGAGCGGCTGGACCGTCCCCTGGGTCTGGTTCCCGTCGGAGAGCAGCACGATCGCTGCGGGGAGCCGGTGTCCCGGCACACGGACATAGCCCGCCCGATGGAGCGAGCGCTGAACGAGTTGCGTCGCGCTCTCGAGACCAGCCCCGATCGCGGTCCCGGAATCCGGTGTGAGCAGGTCGAGTGTCTGCGCGATCCGTTCGTGGTCGGCCGTCGGCGCTGCGAGCACAGTCGGACCGTCGCTGAACTGCACGAGCCCGACCTTGAATCCCTCCGGCAGCTTCCGCACGAAGATGCGCATCGCCGCGACCGCGGCATCGAGCCTTGTCGGCTCGACATCACGCGCGCTCATCGAGCCGGAGACGTCGACGAGGAGCACGATCGTCGCGTTGTCGACCCGCACGGGCACGTGTGCCTGCGGGTGCGCGGCGGCGGTAGCCGCGAGGACGAGCGCGAGCACGAGCAGAGCCGCGGGTATGAGCCTGCGCCGGCGAGGGCGGGGAAGCATCACCGCCTCGAGCACCGCGAGGTTCGTATGCGCGACGGGATTGCGCGGCCGTCGCCGTGAGGCGAGGGCGGCCACGCCGACAACGGCGGGGATCGCGAGCAGCGCCAGCAAGGCAAGGGGCGAGCCGAGGGTCACGGGCCAACCTTCGGTTGGACGCTCATCCCCTAAGAGTGTGCCTCATGGGTCGGAGCCGCAAGGGTGATTCGTGCGATCCGGCCGATCGCGCCGGTGTTCGCGGGTGTGAAGACGAGGCGAACGGGCCCCCGGATACGCTAGTCGGATGGAGACGCAGACAGCGCCCCGCTACTGCTACCGCCATCCCGACCGCGAAACAGGTCTTTCGTGTTCGGAGTGCGAGCGCCCGATCTGTTACGAGTGCATGACCCCGGCACCGGTCGGCCTGCGCTGTCCCGAGCATTCCGGAAAACCGCAGGGTGTGAAGAAGGTGACCGCCGCAGCGGGCCGGGTCGCGAGCGGCCAGACCACGCGCAGCGGCACCCCGATCACGTTCGCGCTGATCGCGATCAATGTCGGTGTGTACCTGCTCGAGCTGGCAGACGGCGGCACGATCGACGGCCTCGGAAACTCGATCTACGAGAAAGGTGTGCTGATCGCGAGCGGCCAGTACGCGGACGGGTCGTTCGCGGGTGTCGCGCACGGCGAGCCGTGGCGCCTGATCACCTCGGCGTTCCTGCACTACGGCCCGATCCATCTCGGGTTGAACATGCTTGCGCTCTACTGGGGCGGACGCGTTCTCGAGCACGTGATCGGGAGCTGGCGGTTTCTGCTCCTGTACCTCGCAGCCGGGCTCGCCGGCTCGGCCGGCGCTCTCTGGCTCTCACCGAACGAGGCCACGGTCGGCGCCTCGGGTGCGATCTTCGGCATCTTCGGGGCGCTCCTGGTGCTCGAGCGTCGGGGGACGATCCAGAGCGGCGGGCAGATCCTCGCGCTGATCATCCTGAACCTGGTGATCAGCGTCTCCCTGCCGGGCATCTCGCTCGGGGGGCACCTCGGCGGCCTCGTCGCCGGGATCGTGCTGATGCTCCTGTACTTCGAGTCGCGGCAGTCTGCTCCGCTCAGCATCGCCGCGGCCGTCGCCGTCGCCGCCGTCTCCGTGATCGTCGCCTACGCAGTGATCTGAGCGGCTCCGCCCTTCGCCCTTTTCAAAGCAGCACATCCGCCTCGAGCAGGAACGCGAGCGCCGCGCCGAAAAACGAGCTTCGCGCCCGGGCCCGTGCCGCCGGCCAACGCACGCGACACCTTCACCGGGATCCCCCCGGAGCGCGACGAGCACCGAGAGCACATCGCTTGTGGACGAGTTGTCACAAAGTTGGTACAGAGATCGGCTGCTCGAGCGCTTAGGATTGATCTCGAGGGCGGAGGGTTGCGGCCCCACCCTGGGGCGGGGGTCCGGGCTGGGTCGGGCTGGGTCCGGGCTCAGAGCGGGCGAGCTGGTTATCAGCGCTCGTGACCGACTGAGCGGGCGGCCAGGGGCGCCGCAGGGCTCAGCCGCCGGCCGCGACGTAGTCCTTCGCGCCCTGCTCCGAAAGCGCGGCCTGAGCGGCTGCGAGGCGTGCGAGCGGTACCCGGTAGGGCGAGCACGAGACGTAGTCGAGCCCGAGCGAGTGGCAGAACGCGATCGAGCGGCGCTCGCCGCCGTGCTCGCCGCAGATGCCGAGCTTCAGCTCCGGCCTGGCGGCTCGGCCGCGTTCGACGCCGAGCCGCATCAGGTCGCCGACGCCCTCGGTGTCGAGCACCTCGAACGGGTTCCGCTCGAGCACCCCGTCGGCCAGGTAGCGGGCCAGGAACTTGCCCTCGGCATCGTCGCGCGAAACGCCGAGCGTGGTCTGTGTGAGGTCGTTCGTCCCGAACGAGAAGAAATCGGCGTGCGCGGCGATCTCGCCGGCCCGGATGCACGCGCGGGGGAGCTCGACCATCGTCCCGACGGTGTGCGCGAGCGCGGGAGCTTCCTCGGCCCAGATCCGCTCGGTCAGCTCGCGTAGACGTCTGAGCTCCTCGGCGAAGCCGACGAGCGGGTGCATGATCTCGACGACCGGCGCCTCGCCGGTGCGCGACTCGACCCCGAGCGCGGCCCGGGCGATCGCGCGGATCTGCATCTCGTAGATCTCCGGATAGACAAGGCCGAGGCGGCAGCCGCGCAGCCCGAGCATCGGATTCGCCTCGTGGAGCGCGCGGATCCGTGCGCGCATCGCGTCGTCGGTCGCCTGCTCCTCCGGCGGCAGGAACTCGTGGAGCGGCGGGTCGAGGAGCCGGATCGTGACCGGCAGGCCGCGCATCGCCTCGAAGATCCCGTCGAAATCGGCCTGCTGGAACGGGAGCAGCTCGGCGAGCGCCTCGCGGCGGCCCGCCTCGTTGTCGGCGAGGATCATCCGCTGCATCACCGGCAGCCGCTCGTTGCCGAAGAACATGTGCTCGGTGCGGCAGAGGCCGATCCCCTCGGCCCCGAACTCGCGCGCCCGGACCGCGTCGGCGGGGTTGTCGGCGTTCGCCCGGATCCGGAGCCGCCTGAAGCCGTCCGCCCAGCCGAGGATCGTCTCGAAGTCGTCGTTCAGCTGGGGCGGCACGAGCTCGATCGCGCCGAGGTACACGGAGCCGCTGCCGCCGTCGATCGTGATCGGATCGCCCTCGCGCAGGACATGCCCGGCGAGCCGCGCAACGCCGTTCTCGAGCGTCAGCCCCTCGCAGCCGGCGACGCAGGGCTTCCCCATCCCCCGGGCGACGACGGCTGCGTGCGAGGTCATCCCACCGTGCACGGTGAGGATCCCGTCGGCCGCGATCATCCCGTGGATGTCGTCGGGCGTCGTCTCGTGGCGGACGAGGATGACCGGCCCGGCCTTCGCTTGCTCGACGGCGGTGTCGCTGTCGAAGACGATCCCGCCGGTGGCCGCGCCGGGGCTCGCGTTCAGGCCCTTTGCGATCGGGTCCGGAGCAGTGTCCGGGTCGATCCTCGGGTGAAGCAGCTGGTCGAGCTGGCCGGGATCGATCCGGAGCACCGCCTCCTCGCGGCTGATCGTTCCCTCGTCGACCATCTCGACGGCGGCCTTCACCGCGGCCGCTGCGGTCCGCTTGGCGGCGCGGGTCTGAAGCATGAAGAGCTTCCCGTCCTCGACCGTGAACTCGGCGTCCTGCATGTCGCGGTAGTGCTCCTCGAGCCGGCCGAGCGTCGCGAGGAGCTGGGCGTAGGCCTCCGGCACGGCCTGCGCCATCGACTCGACGGGCTGCGGCGTGCGGATCCCCGCGACGACGTCCTCACCCTGGGCGTTCGCGAGGAACTCCCCGTAGAGCTCCCTCCCCCCGGTCGACGGGTTGCGCGTGAAGACCACCCCCGTCCCGGAGCGGTCGCCCTTGTTCCCGAAGACCATCTGGACGACGTTCACAGCGGTGCCGATGTCGTCGGGGATCTCGTTCGCGTGCCGATACACCTGCGCGCGCGGGGTGTCCCACGAATCGAAGACGGCGCGCACCGCGCGCATCAGCTGCTCGCCCGCGTGCTCGGGGAAATCGGTGCCCATCGCGTCCCGATAGATCGCGCGGAAAGTCCCGACGAGCTCCACGAGGTCGTCCGCCGAGAGGTCCGTGTCGAGCGCGGCGCCACGGTCCCGCTTCAGCGCGGTAAGCGCGTCCTCGAACCGGCGTCCGTCGATCCCGTCGACCACCTCGCCGAACATCTGGATCAGCCGCCGGTAGGAGTCGTAGGCGAAGCGCCGGTTTCCCGTGCGCGCAGCGAGCCCTTCCGCCGCCTCGTCGTTCAGGCCCAGGTTGAGGATCGTGTCCATCATCCCGGGCATCGACACGGCCGCGCCGGAGCGAACCGAGACGAGGAGCGGGTCCGCCGGATCGCCGAAGCGCTTGGCCGAGGTCTCCTCGAGTCGCCGCACGTGCACGGCGACCTCGTCCTCGAGCCCCGCCGGCAGGTCACCTTCGGCCATGTAGGCCCGGCAGGCGTCGGTCGTGATCGTGAAACCTGCCGGAACCGGCAACCCGAGCGCAGTCATCTCCGCGAGGCCGATCCCCTTGCCACCGAGCAGCTCACGACCACCGCCGGACGGCTCGTCGAAGTCAAAGACGAAGCGCTTCGTCCCCATCGCGGGATTGTTACCAGTCGGCTAGCTGCGGCGTGCCCTGAACTCTGCGATCCACGCCAGCGACCGCAGTGCGAACCAGAACGGCGTGAAGACCACATAGAAGACGAAGAGCGCCGTCCCGAGCAGCGTCAGCCAGAGCGCCCAGCGCGACCGGGAGACGGGAGGTTTCGGCTTCATCGTCTCGTTCCCGCCCGCCCCTCGACCGTGTGGACGATGCGGAGGGCGATCTCCTCGATCGAGAGCTCGGAGACGTCGATCACCGGGCAGCCGATCCGCCTGTGCACCGCCGCTGCATGCTCGAGATCCTCGTAGACCTCGTTCAGGTCGGCGTAGCTTCGGTCGCCTCCCATCAGCACGATCCGCTCGCTGCGGATCTCGGCGAGCCGCCTGGCGTCGATCGTGAGCCCGACGACCCTGGCCGGATCAACCTCGAACAGCTCCGGCGGCGGCTCGATGCCCTTCACGAGCGCCACGTTCGTCGCCTTCCAGCCGAGGTAGCCCAGGTAGATGGAGAGCGGCGTCTTGGACGTCCGCGAGACGCCGCAGAGCACGACGTCGGCGTCCACGAGCGTGCGCCCGAGACCGTCATCGTTCTTGACGGCGAACTCGATCGCTGCGATCCGCCTGAAGTAGGCCTCGTCGAGCGGCGGCCGCGCTCCCGGCCTCATCTCGGCCGGGCGCCCCGAAACCCGTGCGACGGCTTCGAGCGGCTGGGAGAGCAGATCGCAGTAGTCGACCGCGGCCTCCTCGCAGAGCTCGCGCATGGTCGAACGGAGAGTGGGCTCGACGAGCGTGAAGATCACGACTGCACGGCGGTCTTCCATCCGGCCGAGCGCAAGCTGCAGATCGGCGATCGTCTCGACCCGCGGATGGCGCACGGTCACGAACTCCTGGTCGGGGAACTGCGCCTCGGTCGCCGCGACGACCCGCGTCGCGGTCTCGCCGGTCGAGTCGGAGACGACATGAAGCTCGACGAGGTCATGGCCGTTCGTGCTCACGCCGGAGACTGTAGTTTCAGGGGATGGGGGAGCTCGAACGGTACGAGGGAGCAGCGACGATCGAGAAGGTCGCATCGCTCAGCCGCCGCCGCGGATTCGTCTACCCCTCCTCGGACATCTACGGGGGCCTCGGCTCCGCGTTCGACTACGGCCACTACGGCGTCCTGCTGAAGCAGAACGTGAAGGCTGCCTGGCAGCGCGCGATGGTGCAGGAGCGCGAGGACATCGTGCTGCTCGACTCGGCGATCATCCTGCACCCCCAGGTCTGGATCTCCTCGGGGCATGTGGGCGGGTTCTCCGATCCGCTCGTCGACTGCCGTACCTGCAAGCTTCGGTTTCGCGCCGACCATCTCGAGGTCTCGGCCTGCGGTCGCAAGCCGTCGAAGCATCCGGGCGGGACGCCGGACTGCGACCTGACCGAGGCGCGGCAGTTCAACCTGATGTTCGAGACCTCGATCGGCCCGGTGCGCGACGAGGGCTCGGTGGCCTACCTACGACCGGAGACGGCGCAGGGCATCTTCGTCAACTTCAAGAACGTCACCTCGTCGCTGCGTGTCAAACCCCCTTTTGGAATAGCCCAGATCGGCAAGAGCTTTCGCAACGAGATCACGCCGGGGAACTTCCTCTTCCGAACGCGCGAGTTCGAGCAGATGGAGATGGAATTCTTCGTTCCGCCGGCGGAGTCGCAGCAGTGGTACGAGTACTGGATCGGTGAGCGTCACCGCTGGTACCTCGAGCTCGGGATGCGCGAGAGCCACCTGCGCATCCGTCCGCACGACCCGGACGAGCTCTCGCACTACTCGAGCGGCACGAGCGATCTCGAGTACCTCTTCCCGATCGGCTGGTCGGAGCTCGAAGGAGTCGCGAACCGCGGCGATTTCGATCTCACGGCCCACGCCGAGGGATCGGGGACGAAGCTCGAATGGGTGGGACACGAGGAGCGTTACGTGCCGCACGTGATCGAGCCGGCCGCGGGAGCCGACCGCGCCGCGCTCGCGTTCCTCGTCGATGCCTACGACGAGGAGCCTGTCGGGGATGACGTGCGCACCGTGCTCCGCCTCCATCCACGCCTCGCGCCGGTGAAGGTTGCGGTGCTGCCGCTTGTCGGCAAGGACGCGGATCTGGTCGGGAAGGCGCGGCCCCTCTTCGAGGAGCTGCGGCGCGCGATGCCCGCCGAGTACGACGACTCGGCCTCGATCGGCAAGCGCTACCGCCGCCAGGACGAGATCGGGACGCCGTGGGCGCTCACGATCGACCAGCAGACGCTCGAGGACGGGACGATCACGATCCGCGAGCGCGATTCGCTCGCGCAGGAGCGGATCCCGATCGACGGTGCGAAGGCACTGCTCGTCGATCGCCTCGAGCTGACGTGGACCCCCCGCTAGCCGCGTGGGGTGGCGCGAGCTGACGGTCGAGAGCGAGGCCCTGAGGGGCAATCCCCTCGGCGACCCCGCGACGCGACCCCTCTTCGCGTGGACGCCGCCGGGCTACGACGAGGATCCGGCACGGCGCTTTCCCGCGATCTACCTGCTCCACTCGATGACGGGCCAGGCGCGTGCGTGGTTCAACGTCTCGCCGTTCGTTCCGGATTTCGGCGAGCAGGTCGAGGCGCTCGGCCTGGAGGCGATCATCGTCGTCGTCGACGGGTTCACCGCGGTCGGCGGCGCCCAGTGGGTCGATTCGGCCGCGATCGGAGACTACGGCCGGTACCTCTGCGACGACGTGCTCGGGTTCGTCGACGCGAACCTCCGCACGCTGCCCGAGGCGGCCCACCGCGGAGTCGCAGGGAAGTCCTCCGGAGGTTTCGGCGCGATGACATGGTCGATGCTACGGCCGGATCTCTTCGGCGGCTTCGCGACGCATGCCGGCGACGCTCTCTTCGAGGTGACGCTCTCGGCCGAGTTCGCGCCGGCCGCCCAGGCGCTGCGCAACCTCTACGACGGCTCGTTCGGGGACTTCTGGGAGGACTTCCGCTCGGGCCGGCCCGTGCTCGAGAACCGCACCGATCCTCTGCTCCAGAACGTGTGGGCGGTCTCCGCCGCTTTCTCGAGGAGCGCCGACGGGACGGTCGAGCTGCCGTTCCGCCCCGACACCGCCGAGCTCGTTCCAGATGTCTTCGAGCGGTGGCTTTCGCGCGATCCTGTGCGCCTCGCCGCGGCGCACGGCAGCGCGCTCGCCGGGATGCGCGCGATCTGGGTCGACGCGGGCCGCAACGACGAGTACTGCCTCGACCTCGCCGCGATCGCCTTCCGCGACGCAGCCCTCGCTGCCGGAGTGCGCGAGGAAGCCCTCCATTTCGAGCTCTTCGACGGAGGCCACCGCGGCCTGAACCGCCGCTTCCTGCTCAGCCTGCCGTTCCTCGCGGCCCGGCTCCGCTAGGCCGTTTTCGCCTGCGCCCCCACCCTAGATAACGGTTCCGGATCCGCCGGGAACGTCGGGGACCGTCGGCATCACTGGTCCGGTCATCCCCGCTCCAGCCGACCCGGAACCGCCGCGAATCGCAACCGTGACCTTTCCGTGGACGTACTGGATCGAGACATTTGTCGTGGTCTTGCACCCGGTGCACGACTCCTCGTTCATCGCGAAGCCCTGCGCGCCGCTCACGGACACGGTCTCTCCGTGCGCGAGGTCGTGGGCGATCGTGCCGGCGACCGTCCGGGCCTTCGGGCAGGAGACGCCCTGTACGTGCAGCCCCACCACGCGAATGCCCGAGACCGCGAGCCCATGCGTGCTGCACGACGCCGTGTGCGATGCACCGGATGCACCGCCGGCGAACACAGCGAGCGCCCCGGCAATGCCTGCCCACACGAAGATCAAGCGGGCCATACCCGAGAAATCGTAGCCGCGAGACGACGTCTCCGCTCGGCCGAACGAGGGATGGAGCCACAGCGTCGGCGCGCCGATCCAACCCGTATGGGACGCTCGGTGATCCCGGTCTGCGTGCTCACCCTCGGCACGATCGCCAGCTTCGTCCCGACCCTCTGGGGCGCATCCGGGCTCGGTCTCACCTCGCTTGCGTTCTGCGCGATCGGCAGCGTCGCGGGCGTGTTCGTCGGCGCACGGCTCCAGAGCCTCTGAGCTGGCCCTCGATCGCAAGCGGGCCGCAACCGCAGCGGCGCCGCGACCCTCGCGAGCACTGCGACCGGGATCGCGCCCACAGGCTCCCCAGAGTTGCCTGGGCGTTCCCATCCGGCACCCCCGGGTCACGGACGGCGGCGGCTCCCCGAGTAGAATCGCGGCTCCGATGTGGCGCGCGAAGTCTCTCCTCTGGTCGTGGATCGCGAATGCGATTGCACTCGGCGTCGTGGTGATCATCCTCCACGGAGTGACGATCGGCGGGTTCTTCGACCTGATCGAGGCTGCCCTGCTCTTCGGGATCCTGAACACTCTCGTCAAGCCGATCCTGAAGAAGCTGACGCTGCCTCTCGCCGTGGTGACCCTCAGGCTGATCTGGTTCGTGATCGCTGCAGTGATCCTCAAGCTGACGGCCGCGATCGTCTCCAGCTTCAACATCCACGGCCTCTTCACCCTCTTCTGGGCGACCCTCATCGTCTGGCTCGTGAACCTTGCGCTCGATCTCGTACCCGGCCCGTGGCGCGGGACGCGCCGCGACCGCCAGGCGCTCAGCCGCGGCAGGTAACCGTTCCCCGCAGCGGGCCTCGGGTCAGCTTCCGGCCGCGGCCTTGCTGAGGTCGTAGAGCGTCTGCCCGCCGACCGTCTCCCCGGTGAAGTGCGATTCGACCCAGCTCGTGATCGCATTCGAGCTCGAGGAGCTGCCGATCCCTGCCCCGCCGCCGCCGAACCCGCCGCCGCCACCGGAGGCGATGAAGTAGTGGATCTTTCCCTCGACGACGTCCAGCTCGAACTGCGCGAGTGTCGGGGTGGGATCGGTCCCGTTGAAGCCCCCGATCGCCATCACGGGCTCGTTCGTCCCGAGCTGGACGCCCGCGGCACTGTTCGCACCGACGATCGCGGCGACCCAGCGGTAGGAGGATGCATCCTTCTGGAGGAGCGCCGTCAGCGCCTTGCTCGGCGTTCCGGAGCTCAGCAGGCCTCCGAGGCCGCCGGCCCCACGGCCGCCGGCGGCGAAACCAGCGGGCGCCCCGGCAAAGCCGCCGGCCGGAAGCGCGTTCCCGGCGCCCGGACCGAATCCGAAGCCCGGCCCTCCACCGCCGCCGAACGCGCGTCCGCGTCCGCCTCCGCCTCCCACGCCGGCCCCGCTCACAGATCCGCTCGGTCCTGCCGTGGGAAGCGCGCCGGAATGGGCCGTGGAGGCGGTCTCCGCCGAGTAGGCGGCCGGCGCGGCGAGCGCCGCGACGAGCGCAACGAGCAGCAATACGCGCCCGGCCGTGCGGTTCCCGGCCCAGGATCGTGGTCCCGCGGCCACGAGCACAGCCGTGATCGCGCCGCCGGCGAGCACGGCGTAGCGACCGGCCGGATGCCACGACGGTGTCCGGTCGAGCAGGACGAACGCCCAGACCGCGGTCCCGGCGAGGGCTGTGGCAAGCGAAAGGCGTGCGAGGAGCTGCTCGCGGCGCGCCCACGTCCACACGACGCCGATCCCGACCAGTGCCCCGATCGCCGGTGCGAGGGCGACCGTGTAATACGGGTGGATGATCCCCTGCGCAAAGCTGAAGACGAGACCCGTGACGAGGAGCCAGGAGCCCCAGATCAACACCGCCGCGCGCTTGCCGTCAGTCCGCGGCGCACGCCCCATGCCCGCCAGCAGCACGACCACGAAGAAGAGCGCCGCCGGGAGCAGCCAGGAGATCTGTGTGCCCATCTCGCCGCCGAAGAGCCGCGTGATTCCGGTCGGGCCCCACATTCCGCTCCCGTTGCCGGGGCCGCCGCCGAGCCCGCCTGTCGCGCCGAACACACGCCCACCAACGACGCTGCCGCGCTCGTTCCCTGTGATCCGGCCGAAGCCGTTGTAGCCGAAGATCAGGTTGAGGATGTTGTTGTCCTGCGAGCCGCCGATGTACGGCCGGCTGCCGGCAGGCCAGAGCGCGACGATCGCGACCCACCAGGCCGCGGCGGCGAACATCGCCATACCCGAGAGGAGAAGCTGCACGAGCCGACGCCGCAACGAAGCGGGCGCTGCGAGCAGGTAGACGGCCGCGAATCCCGGAACGACGACGAACGACTGCATCATCTTCGTCAGGAAGCCGAGGCCGAGCAGCACACCCGCGAGCACGAGCCAGCGGGTGCGCGCCCCTTCGAGCGCCCGTGTCACCGCGTAGGCCGCGCCGACGAGCAGCAGCGTGAGCAGCGCATCCGGGTTGTTGAAGCGGAACATCAGGGCCGCCACGGGCGTGAGCGCGAACACCGTGGCCGAGAGGAGCGCGGCCGGCGCGGAGAACCGCCGGCGGACGGTGGCGTACAGAAGTGCGACGGCAGCGACGCCTTCGAGCGCCTGCGGCACGAGAATGCTCCAGCTCGAAACGCCGAATAGGCGCGCCGAGAGGTCCATCACCCAGAGCGACGCGGGCGGTTTGTCGACGGTGATGAAGTTCGACGAGTCGAACGAGCCGAAGAAGAACGCCTTCCAGCTGTGCGCCCCTGCCTGGACTGCTGCGGAGTAGAACGAGTTCGCATAGCCGCTGGCCGCGAGGTCTGCGAGGTAGAGTACGGCCGTCGCGAGCAGGAGCCCCGCGAGCGCCGGGCGCGCCCAGACGGGATCATCGGCCCGCCCGCGCAGCAGAGCGCGCGCCCTGCTGCCGGTGCGACCGAACGGCTCGGCGGCGGCGATCGAGGTCATGGCGCTGCGCGGCGGGCGCGGAAGACCCAGGAGCGGAACAGGGCGAAACGGAGGATCGTCGCAACGAGGTTCGCGGCCACGAGCACCGCCAGCTCGAACGCCCGGGAGGGATGAGGGTCGAGCGCGTGCAGGACCACGAGCGACGAGGCGGTGAGCGCGAGTGCGAGCATGAACACGGCGAGACCCCGAAGCTGGTGGCGCAGCCTGTGCGCAGTTCCGCGGATCGCGAAGGTGAAGCGCCTGTTCGCCGCCGTGTTCGCGACGGCGGTGAGGAGCAACGCGAGCGCGTTTGCGCTCTGCGCCGGGAGCGCGTCGCGCAGCAGCAGGTAGAGCAGTCCATACGCCACCGTCGAGAGCACGCCCACGACGAGGAAGCGCGCGACCTGGCCGGCGAACCGAGACCGCGTGTGCCGCCGGCCCACGAGGCGCATCACGCCCCGGAGGTCGGCGAGGGCCGTCGCGACGATGTCGACGCGGGAATCCGGGTCGTCGACCCAGTCCACCGGCACCTCGTGGATCCGGAGCCCGGCGCGTTCGGCGACCACGAGCAGTTCCGTATCGAAGAACCACGCACGGTCGTGTACGAGCGGGAGGAGCTGCCGGGCGCGGTCGGCACGGATCGCCTTGAATCCGCACTGCGCGTCGGAGAACCGCGTTCGCAGCAGGAGATGGAGGATCGCGTTGTACGAGCGCGAGATCACCTCGCGCTTGGGCCCCCGCACGACCCGGGCGCCGTGAGTGAGCCGACTCCCGATCGCGAGATCGCTGTGGCCGGAGATCAGCGGCGCGACGAGCGGCAACAGCGCAGCGAGGTCGGTCGAGAGGTCGACGTCCATGTAGGCGAGCACGGCCGCATCGCTTTCCGACCAGACGGTGTAGAGCGCGCGACCCCTCCCCCTCTGGTCGAGCCGGACGGCCCTGACCCCGGGAAGCTCCTCGGCAAGCGCGAGCGCCACCTCCCACGTTCCGTCGCTGCTGCCGTTGTCGGCGACCGTGATCCGCGCGCTGAACGGGAGCCCGTCGGTGAGATAGGCGTGGAGCCGCTCCACGCTCCCGCGCAGCGCCTCGACCTCGTCGTAGACGGGGACGACGACATCGACGAGGGGAGGCTCAACTCCGTTCACCTGGCGGGGCGGTCGGGAAATCGCGGCGAGGGCCGATGCGTTCACAGGGCCAGTCTCGGTGCCACGCCTGGGATCGACCTGGGGCGCTCCTGTGAAATCCTTGTGAGCAGGCGCCGCGAAGCCGGTAGGTTCAGGCCGTGCAGCAGAGTCTCAGCCTCGTGACCCTCGGCGTCGGAGACTACGGCCGCGCGAAGGCCTTCTACGAGGGTCTCGGCTGGACGACGGCGCTCGATCTTCAGGAGACCGCGTTCTTCCCTGCAAACGGCGTCGTGGTCGTGCTCTGGGGCCGAGACAAGCTGGCGGCCGACATGGGCCTCACCGACGACGGGGCACGCTTCGGCGGGATCGCGCTCGCCCACAACGTGCGTTCCCGCGAGGAGGTGCACGAGGTGATCGAGGAAGCCCGAGCGCACGGCGCAGAGATTGCCCGCGAGCCGCAGAGACGTTCTACGGCGGCTACGCAGGCGTGTTCCGCGACCTCGACGGCCATGCGTGGGAGGTCTCCCACAACCCCGGTTTCGGCCTCGAGGAGTCGGGAAGCGTGGTACTGCCGGAGCCGGACCGATGAGTTTCGGCCCCCCGGTCGGTCGAAATCGGTACGCACAGCGAAAGGAGCCGAGATGAGCAAGATCACGCCGTTCCTCTGGTTTGACACCGAAGCCGAGGACGCCGCGAGCTTCTACACGTCCGTCTTCCCGAACTCGAAGATCGTGACGACGACGCACTACGGGCCGGAGGGCCCGCGCCCTGAGGGGATGGTGATGACGGTTGCATTCGAACTGGACGGGAATCCGTTCGTCGGCATCAACGGCGGCCCGAACTTCAGCTTCAGCGAGGCGATCTCGTTCGTGATCGACTGCGAGAACCAGGCCGAGGTCGACCGCTACTGGGAGGAGCTCTCGTCGGGCGGCGGCGAGGAGGGCCCGTGCGGCTGGCTCAAGGACCGCTTCGGGGTCTCCTGGCAGGTGGTTCCGACCGCGCTTCCTCAGCTCCTCAGCCAGCCCGATCCCGAGAAGGCCAAGCGCGTGTTCGCGGCGATGATGGGGATGAAGAAGCTCGACATCGCGGGGCTCGAGGCGGCCGCGGCGTAGGTGGAGCCTGTCCTCCGGAGTGGGCGGCCCGGCGACGGCGCGCGGGTGCTCGCTCTCTGGCGCGGCGCCGGCGCGCACCCGAGCTCGACCGACGACCTCGAGACCCTCGAGCGCCTGCTTGCCGAGCATCCGGGCGCGCTGATCGTCGCGGTGGACGACGGAGTGATCGTCGGCTCGGTGATCGCCGGCTGGGACGGCTGGCGTGGGTCGGTCTACCGGCTCGCCGTGGCTCCATCGCATCGGCGGCACGGGCTTGCCCGTCGGCTCGTGCGCGACGCGGAGCTTCGATTCGAAAAGCTCGAAGCGATCCGGCTGAACGCGATCGTCGTCGCGACCGACGATCATGCGACGTCCTTCTGGCGTTCGACGGGATGGGACGAGCAGAGCGAGCGGATCCGGTTCGTGAAGGACGGCTAGCCTGCGGCGATGCTCGAGCTGCGGCCGAACTGTGAGCTCTGCGACAAGGCTCTCCCCCCGACCGCGGCGGACGCGCGAATCTGCTCGTACGAGTGCACGTTCTGCGCCTCCTGCGTGGAGGACGTGCTTCACGACGTGTGCCCGAACTGCGGCGGCGGCTTCCAGGAGCGGCCGATCAGACCGCAGAAGGCATGGCGCGAGGGCACCGGGCTCGAGCACGATCCGCCGGGAACGCGCCGCCGTCACACGCCGTATTCGCGCGAGGAGCTCGGTGCCTTCAGCCAGTCGCTTCGCGACACCCCACCCGCCGAGCGCTGATCGACACCGAGCTCGTCAGCTTCGCCAGCGACACGGCACAGGCCCTCGCCGCCGATCTCGAAGCGGAGCTACTCGCCGAGTACGCCGGGGTTCCGGGCTCGGGCGGCCTGCCCGAGCCGCAGGTGTTCGACCCGCCGGGTGGAGCGTTCCTCGTCGGATCCGTGGCCGGACGCCCGGTCGCCTGCGGCGGGATCTCCCGCTACGACGAGGAGACGGCCGAGCTGCGCCGGATGTACGTGGTCCCGTCCGCGCGCGGCCGGGGCCTCTCGCGGCAGCTTCTTGCCGCGATCGAGGATGCCGCACGGTCGCTCGGCTATTCCGTCCTACGCCTCGAGACGGGCAACCGCCAGACGGCCGCGATCGGCCTCTACCGGTCGGCCGGCTACGAGCCGATCGACCGCTACGGGCCGTTCGTGGACGACGAGCGGAGCCTTTGCTTCGAGAAGCATCTCTAGGAGAACGCGATCACGCTGCGGATGCCGTCCTGGGCCTCCATCAGCTCGAAGCCATGATTGACCTCGTCGAGAGTGATCCGGTGTGAAAGCAGCGACTCGACGTCGATCTCCCCGGCCAGCCAGCGGTCGACGAGCTGTGGAACCTGGGTGCGGCCCTTCACACCGCCGAACGAGGTGCCGGTGACGCGGCGGCCGGTGATCAGGAAGCGCGGGATCACCTCGAGCAGCTCGCCCTTTCCCGCGACGCCGCACATCGTCGCCAGGCCCCAGGCCTCGCGTGCGGCCTCGACGGCCTGGCGCATCACCGCGACGTTGCCGGTGGCCTCGAAGGTGTAGTCGGCCCCGAAGCCGCCCGTTTCGCTGCGAATCCAGTCGACGGTCTCGCCGCTCGGCTTCCGTGCGTCGGTCGCACCGTGGTGGCGTGCCTGGGCGAGGCGGTCCTCGGAGAAATCGAAGGCCATGATCCGCTCGGCTCCGGCGAGGCGCGCGCCGATCACGGCGCCGAGCCCGACGAGGCCGCAGCCGAACACCGCAACCGTCGCCCCGGGCTCGACCCGCGCGGTGTAGAGAGCGGCGCCGATCCCGGTCGAGAGCCCGCACGCGAACGGCGCGCAGCCGTCGAGCGGCGCCTCCGGGCTCACCTTCGCGAGCGCGATCTCCGGCATCACCGTGTACTCGGCGAAGCTCGAGGCGCCCATGAAGTGGCGCAGCGGCTCGCCGTCGAGGAAGAGGCGCGTCGTCCCGTCGGGCAGGTACCCGGCGTTCTGCTGGTCGCGGATCGTGATGCAGCGGTTGGTCTTGGGGCTGAGGCAGTGGACGCACTTCCCGCATTCCGGCGCGAAGAGTGTGATCACGTGGTCGCCAGGCACGACAGAGGTGACGCCCTCGCCGACCTTCTCCACCACCCCCGCCCCTTCGTGACCGAGCACGCACGGCGCGTAGCCGGTCGGATCGACGCCGGAGGCCGTGTACATGTCGGTGTGGCAGACACCGCAGGCCTCGATCCGCACGAGGACCTCCCCCGTCTTCGGCTCGACCAGGTCGACCTCGCGAACGACGAGCGGCTGCCCGAACTGCTCGAGAACGGCGGCGCGGATCCTCACGCCGGCACCTTAGCGAGGTCGGCGCCGCCCGCTCAGTCGCCCCACCAGTCCTCGTCGTCGATCGCGACGCCGTCGCCGCCTTCGGGCCGGTCGGAGCCGATCGCGATCAGTTCGAGCCCGTCGGGGCCGGCGGAGAAGCCGCGAAAGGTGGCCGGCGCGACTCGAACGACGTCCCAGGCCCGAACCTCGCGCGTTTCCTCGTCGAGCTTCACCTGGCCGGAGCCGCTGAGCACGAGGTAGACCTCCTCCTGCTGCTTGTGGCTGTGCGCCCGCGCGCTCCGCTTTCCCGGCTTGTACTTGATATGGCTGAGGCCGATGTGCTCGGACTCGATCGCATCGCGCGCGAAACGCGCGTCGGTCGTCGAGCCTCCCTCCTGCGCTCGATTGTCGAGCTCCATCAGGTTCACAAGGGTGTAGTCGGGCATTCTGCTCCTCCTCGGTTCGTGTTCGTATGCGATGGGCGCCTCGGGCTTCAACGACGGGCGGCGCACGCACATGCCGCGCGAGCTCGTCTCGTCCGCGAATGGTCTACCCGCGGCGGCGATTGCAAGAACGGGCAGGTCCTTTGCAGCTGCCCGGCGAAGGGCAGCATCGAGGACGTCTCGGTAGGAAGCCCCCCACGCAGCCGTAGAGCGGTGCGGCTTTCGTGTGTCGGTTCCCGACCCCTGGTCGCCAGGGGCTCAGATGAACCGGAGGATGAGCTTGAGGCCGGTTCTGACCGGCTTGTCCCGCTTGCGCTTCAAGACGATCGCGATCGCGACGGCACCTGCGACGAGGGCTGGAACGAGCACGAGCCACCGGAGGTCGCCGTGCAATGCGTCCAGATCTTCGCCCAGGCGACTCCTCTCCTCGGCGATTTCCTTCCGGATCTCTTCGGGCCCTCGTTCAGACATGCTCTTCAAGGGTTTTGAGCGTACGTTCTGCCTCTTCGATCGCCGCTGACGGCAGCGGGGCGGAGAGCTCCCCGGCCGATCGTTTCGCAAGGAATGCCAGGACCGCCGCGGCGATCAGGAGGATGCCCGTAACGATGAGCAGCGACAGCCAGAGCGGGAGGCTCTCGTTCAGCCCGGCTGCGGCTGCTGCGAACCCGAAGCCTATTGCGTAGAAGACGAGCGCTGCAGCACCGAGGGCGAAGCCCGCCGCCATGCCGAGCGCCGTCACCTTCTGCTTCCCTTCGAGCTTCGCCAGCTCGATGTTCAGCTCGACGAGCGATTTCAAGCGCCGGTTCACAGCACGTGTTCTTGCCGCTAGACCAAGCATCGCGGGGAGCTTATCGCCCCGAGGCTCGGAAAGGCGAGCGTCGAAGGAGGCAAGGTCGATCGCGAGGCTTACCGTGCTCACGCCCGGCAGCTACCCAGCATCGCTCACCGACTCGCCGGCGGGAGACGCTCCATCAGCCTCTCGCCGGGAGCGGCGAAACCGAACTTGCGATAGAGCTCGTGCGCGTCGCCCGTGTGGAGGAGCCAGGCGCGGTCGGCGAACGGGCCGCGTTCGACCATCTCCTCGACGAGTTGCACGCCCAGCCCGCGCCCGCGATGCTCGGTGAGCACGTAGACATCTGCCAGATACACGTTCGGGAGCCCGAAAGCCGTTGCAGCGCGGCAGAAGCCGATCTGGTCGCCCTCGTGGTAGAGGCCGACGACTCGCGCAGCCTCGCGGATGAGCCGTTCCTGGAGCTCGTACTCACGGCCGGGAGCCCAGTAGGACTCCTCGGAGATGAAGCGGTGGACAGCAGTGACGTCGATCCGGTCGAGGTCGTCGTCGAGCTCGTAGCCGTCGCCGAGATCGCGTCTCATGCGGACAGTGTCCGCAGACGGAAGCCTCCGTGCTCCTCGTACGAAGAGGTGACGACGGCAAGCGCCTCGCGGCGGGCGCGGTCACCGAGGCCGGCGGCGGCGGCGGCCGCGAGCGGGGTCGAAAGCAGGTGCTCGACCCCGGCGAGACCTTCCGGGGAGAGCGTGAAGGAGCCGGCCGCGTGCGGCCGGCAGACGGCACCCCCGGCGCGGGCGGAGAAGCCGACGAGATCGTCCTTCGCCCCACACTCGACACAGGCCGTGACGTGCGGCAGGTAGCCGGAGAGCCAGAGCAGCTTCAGCTGGAACGAGAGCGCGAGCGGATCGAGCTCGGGACGCCCCTCGCGGGGCGGAGTCGCGTCGAGCAGGTCGAGGAACCCGGCAAGTCCGGCGAACGCTCGCGCATTCGGCTCGGGCTCGTTGAACAGGCGCAGCATCGCCTCGGCTCCGATCAGTCCCGCGCCGAGCCGGTAGCCGTCCTCCCTCGTCTCATGGTGCGAGGAGACGAACGAGGCGCCCGTCACCGTCTGGAGCTCGCCGGACCCCTCGTGCAGAATGAGCTCGACGTGCGACAGGGGCTCGAGTCGGGCACCGAAGCGCGATTTCGTCTTCCTCACGCCCTTCGCGATCGCGCCGATGCGGCCCCGGTCGCGGGTGTAGAGATGCAGGATCCGATCCGCCTCGGAGAAGCGCAGCGACCGGAGGACGATCGCCTCGGTCTTGTACGTCCGGCCTGCCATGCCGTTCAGTCTAGGTAGCCGCGCGGCGTGCGAGGTCGAGCGGCGAGAGCTGGCACTGCGGGCAATACCACGTTCCGCGCCCGCCGACCACGATCCGCTCGATCGGAGTCCCGCAGCGCTCGCAGGGCTCACCGGCACGGCCGTAGACCTTGAACTCGTGCTGCATCCCGCCCTCTCCGCCGTCGGGGAGCGCGTAATCGCGCAGCGTGGCGCCCTGCCGCTCGATCCCGCGCTTCAGCACGTCGCGGATCGCCTTGTGGAGCGAGGCGACCTCGTCCGAGTCGAGGCTTCGCGCCTCACGGAGCGGATGGACGCGCGCCCTCCAGAGCGCCTCGTCGGCATAGATGTTCCCGACCCCGGCCACCGTTCGCTGATCGAGGATTGCGGCCTTGACGGGCGCCGCCCGCCGCGCGAGCTTCGCCTCGAGATCGCGGGCCCGGAATCCCGGGCCGAGCGGCTCGGGTCCGACCCTCGCGTCGAGGTAGGGCTCGAGCTCTCCCGGCTCCAGGAGAAGCCACGTGCCGAACCGTCGCACATCGCGATAGGCGACGTCCGAACCGTCGTCTAGACTGACAACGGCCCGACGATGGGGATCGTCCGGAAGCGATCCCGCGGGCCCGTTCCTCAAAGACCCCGTCATCCGGAGGTGAACCAGCAGCGATCTTCCAGACTCGAACCGGACAATCAAATACTTGCCACGCCGGTCGACGGCACCGATGCGCTCACCCTGGAGCTCTCGGGCGACCTCGTCGGGATCGAACGGGCGCGTCAGCCGCGCGTCCAGGATCTCGACCCGCTCGAGCCTTCGCCCCTCGAGGACCGGCGCGAGTCGCCGCCTGACGCTCTCGACCTCGGGTAGCTCCGGCATCGGAACACGCTAGCCGTAGGGGCCGAGCGAGCGCTTCGCGTTGACGCTCGCGCACGCCGCGCCGACTGCGGCCGCGGATATCTCCCCGGCTACGTCACGACCTCGAGCACCACGGGCCGGGCCGGCCTCGACTCGTCGCCGATCCGGTAGGCGGCACCGACCTCGCGCACGGCGGTCGCCGCGGACGCCTCGTCGCGGGCGTGGATCTCGGCGAGAACCTCGCCCTCTTCGACGAGATCCCCGCGCTTGCGGCGGCAGACAATCCCGACGGCATGGTCGATCGTGTCGGTCTTCACCCGGCGGCCCGCGCCGAGGTGGAGCGCCGCCATGCCGACCCCGATCGCGTCGAGGGCCTCGACCGCGCCGGAGCGGGGCGCCGTGAGCTCGCGGCTGACGGGGGCCAGCTCGAGAGCCGACTCGTCGGTCGTGCCGCCCTGGGCTTCGATCCAGCGGTTCCAGGCGGCCTCGGCGGAACCGTCGGCAACGGCCGCCTCCGCGCGGGCGCGGCCCTCGTCGAGATCGACCCCGAGGTCGGACAACGTGAGCAGCCGGGCGCAGGCATCGAGGACGAGCTCCGTGAGGTCCGGCGGCCCGTGGCCGCGGACGGTCGCGAGCGCCTCGCGTACCTCGAGTGCGTTGCCGACGGCTGCGCCGAGAGGCTGGTCCATGTCCGTGAGCAGGCAGACGACCTCCCGGCCCGCCTCGCGGCCCAGCGCAAGCATGGTCTCGGCGAGAGCGCGGGCCTCGTCGATCGTCTTCATGAAAGCGCCGTTTCCGACCTTCACGTCGAGAACGACCGCCTGGGCGCCGGCAGCCAGCTTCTTCGACATGATCGACGCGGCGATCAGCGACACCTGGTCGACCGTGGCCGTCACGTCGCGCAGGCCGTAGAGCATCAGATCGGCCGGCACGAGCTTCGCGGTCTGGCCGACGATCGCGATCCCGACCTCGCGCACCTGGGCGATCAGCTCGTCGGTCGTCAGCTCGACCCTGAAGCCGGGGATCGACTCGAGCTTGTCGAGCGTGCCGCCGGTGTGGCCGAGGCCGCGGCCGCTCATCTTCCCGAACGGGACGCCGCAGGCCGCGACGATCGGGCCGACCGCAAGCGAGGTCTTGTCCCCCACGCCGCCCGTCGAGTGCTTGTCGACGACCTTCCGCCCGAGCGCCCCGGCGAGGTCGAGCGTCTCTCCGCTCCGGATCATGGCGTCGGTCAGCGCGAAGGTCTCGCGGCTCGTCAGCCCCTGGAAGTAGACGGCCATGCAGAACGCGGCCATCTGGTAGTCCGGCACCTCGAGACGCGCGTACCCGAGGATCAGCTCGGAGATCTCGTCGCTTCCGAGCTCCTCGCCGTCCCGCTTTCGCTGAATCAGCTCGGCAGCCGAGATCACGGCTCGAGGAACGGCTTGCCCAGCACTCCGCGCGACGGTGAGCCGCCGCCGAGCCAGGCGTTCACGGTCGCGCCGACGTCGGCGAACTCGCCGTCCTCGTAGACCCTGCCGGCTGCGTTCCGGCCCTGCACATAGGCGAGAAGCAGCGCGTACTCGCGCGAGTGATCGGTGGAGGGCGTCGTCGGGTCGCAGCCGTGATCGGAGGTCAGGATCAGGAGATCTCCCTCTCGCAGCGCGTCGAGCAGACCGGGCAGGCGCCGGTCGAAATCCTGGAGGCAGCGGTGGAAGTTCACCGGGTCGTTGCGGTGGCCCCAGAGCATGTCGGTCTCGACCAGGTTCGTGAACACGAAACCCTCGTCGATCGTCCGCAGGAGCTCCTCGGTGCGCTGGATCCCCTCCACGTTCGACTTCGTCGGAAACGACTCGTCGACGTCGGCGCCCGCAAAGATGTCGCTGATCTTCCCGACGCCGTAGACCTTCGTCCCGCGCCCGCGCATGAGCGACAGGTAGTTCGGCTTCGGCGGCTCGAGCGAGAAATCGTGGCGGTTCGCGGTTCGCTGGTAGTTCCCGGGCACGCCGGTGAACGGGCGCGCGATCACGCGGCCGACCGCATGCTTCCCGGTCAGGATCCGGCGCGCAACCCGACAGGCCTCGTACAGCTCCTCGAGCGGGATCGTCTCCTCGTGCGCCGCGACCTGGAAGACGGAGTCGGCGCTCGTGTAGACGATCCACTTCCCCGTTCGCTGATGCTCCTCGCCGAGCTCCTGGATGATCTCCGTGCCGCTCGCCGGCACGTTCCCGATCACGCCGTGACCGGTCTCGTTCATGAACGGGTCGATCACCGCGTCCGGGAACCCGTGGGGGTAGGTCGGCATCGCCTGCTTCGTCTGGATCCCCATCAGCTCCCAGTGCCCCGTCGTCGTGTCCTTGCCGCGGGAGCGTTCGAGCAGGCGGCCCGCCACGGCAGGAGCGCCCGGCTGCGGCGGGCAGCCCGCGAGCGGTTCGACGTTCCCGAGCCCGAGCGCCTCGAGCGTCGGCAGATCGAGGCCGCCGACGGCGGTTGCGAGGTTCCCGAGCGTGTTCGAGCCCACATCCCCGAAGTCGGATGCATCCGGCAGCTCCCCCGCCCCGACCGCGTCGAGGACGATTACGCACGCACGTGGCATCCGGCTATCCTAAGACCTCGTGGAGGACGTCCTCGGGCTCATCGGTTTCGCCATCTTCATCGTGTGCACGATTGCGCTCGCCGCGGGCATCACGTGGGCAGTCGTTCGCATCAGCCCGAAGCCGAAGCCGGCCGCCAAGAAGCCGCCAGCCCGCCGAGTCCTAAGCCCGCCGCCAGCGCCTCGGCGAGTGGCGTGTATTCGAGCCCGTGAGCCTGCGCGACGGCCTCGTAGGTGACCCGCCCTCCGAGGACGTTCACGCCGCGGGCCAGCGCCGGATCCGCCTCGACCGCCGCGACCAGGCCGCGTCCGGCGATCGCCTCGACATAGGGGAGCGTCGCGTTCGTCAGCGCCATCGTCGAGGTGATCGGCACGCCGCCGGGCATGTTCGCGACGCAGTAGTGCGTGACGCCGTCCACCACGTAGACCGGGTCCGAGTGCGTCGTCGGGTGCGAGGTCTCGAAGCAGCCGCCCTGGTCGATCGCGACATCGACGACGACGGCGCCTGATTCATCCCGCGCGATCATCTCGCGCGTCACGAGCTTCGGTGCGACGGCGCCCGGGATCAGCACGGCGCCGATCACGAGGTCCGCGTCCGCAACCGAGGCCGCGATCTCGAGGCTCGACGACATCAGCAGCGTCACCCGGCCGGAAAGGATCTCCTCGAGATGGCGCATCCGGTCGATCGACCGCTCGAGGATCGTGACCTGAGCGCCGAGCCCGAGCGCGACGATCGCCGCGTTGTAGCCGACGATCCCGCCGCCGATCACGACCACCCTCCCCGGTGCAACGCCTGGAACACCGCCGAGCAGGAGCCCGCGGCCGCCGAACGGCTTCTCGAGGAAGTACGCGCCGGCCTGCGTCGAAAGCCGACCCGCGACCTCCGACATCGGCGCGAGCAGCGGCAGCGCGCCGCGCGCGGTCTCGACCGTCTCGTATGCCACGGCCGTCGACCCCCGAGTCGACGAGCGCCCGCGTCAACGGCTCGTCGGCGGCGATGTGGAGGTAGGTGAAGAGCGTGAGCCCTTCCCGGAGCCGGCCGTACTCGCTCACGATCGGCTCCTTGACCTTGAGCAGCAGCTCGCTCGAGGCCCACACCTCCTCGACCGACGCGATCCGGGCTCCCACACGCTCGTAGGCATCGTCGGCGAACGCGCTCCCGCGCTCCGGCATCGGCCTCGACGGTGACCTCGTGACCCTGCTGGATCAGCTCGAACGCGCCGGCGGGCGTCAACGCGACCCGGTATTCGTCCGGCTTGATCTCCTTCGCGACGCCGATCCTCACGGCGGCGGACGATACAGCCGCCGCTTCACCCGGGCGAGCCGTTCACCGAAGGCCCCGGACTACGTGTCTCGCTTGAACGAGAACCCGGGCTGCGCAGCAAGCTGCCGTCGTGTCGCCCGGTGGCGAGAACGTCGTCATCCCCGATCTCCACGGTCACCGGCGTCGCCGCCACAGGAATACGAACGACCGTCAGCTTGCCGTTCGGCACGAGGCGGCGGCGCACCGTCAGAACCCGGCCGAGCACGGGATTGCCGTTCGCGTCGAGGCGCACGGTGCCGACACGGATCGTGGCCTTGCCCGGCGGCCCCGTGCCGTTGTATGCAGTGCGCGAGAGGTGAATCGTCAGAACTCCCGGGCCGCCTCGCGGGAAGTAGGTGTAGCCGATCGGGCTCGTCGCCCAGCCGTCGGTGAAGACGTTCTGCTCGCGTCGGAGCAGATGCCAGGGCGAAGGCGTCCGATACAGCGTGAAGCCGTCACGCGACTCGATGGGCTTCGCGGCCAGCATCACGCCCGGCCCGGCGAGCGTGTAGGGATCCCCCGTGTAACCCGAGAGCGCCCCGTCGGTCGTGTCGAGCGCGGGCGCCGTGATCGGCCCCGGGCCCGGCGCGACCCCGTTCAGGCTTGCGACGTGGCCGATCGAGCGGTTCCAGAACTCGGTCAGCCAGAGCGCCGTGCCGTCCGTGACGTTCTCGCCGAGGAACGTCACCGGCGCCCCGTGCGTCGCCGAGTCGACCCAGTTCCTCGGAGACGGGATGCGGCTTCGCGAACGTCTCCGAGTAGTCGGCGTTCGCGTTCGCGGCATAGATCTGCGCCGGTCAGGAGCCATGCCGCCGAGAAGCGCCGCCGCGACCGCCGGCACCCACGGTCGTCGCCGCAGCACGAGGAGCGCGACCGAGACGGCGGCAGCGCTGATGAGAAGGATGTGGAAGTCGTCCACGTCCCACCGGAAGTCCCGGTTGACCAGGGTGAGCACGGCGAGGCCCGGCGCATCGAAGTAGGGCGCCCCCACCTCGAACTTCCCGGACCAGACGATCGTCGAGCGCGACCCGCCGTGGCCAACGCCACGAGCGGCCAGTTGAGCCTGCGCGCGCCGAACGCGAGCGCCGTCCCGATCAGGAGCAGCGGCGAGAGGTAGAAGAGATTCCGCTCCTCGATCGTCGGCTGGAGCTGGCTGAGCAGATAGGTGGCCTTGGCCGCGGTGTAGAGGCAGAGGGTGATGAGCGATGCCGCCGAGATAGATCGCGAATGCCCGGTAGGCGGGCTCGGGGAACCGCTCGGGCAGCCAGAGCGAGGAGACTCCCGCGATCACCGGCAACAGCCCGAGACCGATCGCAAGCGCGCCGGCGGCGAGGCCTCCCTGGGTGATCGTCTCGTGGTTGAAGTACTGGCCGAATGCCCAGCTCTGCAGTCGCTCGACCACGAGGAAGTTGAAGACGAAGGCGAAGACCGCAAGCGCCCCGGCGACGACGAGCGCCCGTCGCCACGTGAGGCCGCCGCGGGCGACGACCCACGCCGCCGCGCCCGCGAGCGCGAGCGATGCAGGCAGGACGACGAACTCGAGCCGCACTGCAGACTCCGGCGCCCGCAAGCAGGACGGCCGGAACGGCGGTTGCGATGCTCGGTCTCGCGAGCGCCCGAAGCGCAAGCCACGCCGCGAGCGTGAACCACAGGTACGCGAGCGGCTCCGGCACGATCGAGGACGCATACGACATCGCCGGGATCGCGATCGAAAGCAGCGAGACGACGATCGCCGTCCGGCGCGCGAGCAGCATCCGCGCCATCAGGAAGGTCGGAACCGCCGCCAGGCACATCACGACCGCATTCAGGTACTTGATCGCCGTGTAGGCGGCGGCTGTCGAGTGGATCCACCAGGCCGGGGCGATCAGAAACGAGTAGAGCGACTCGAACGAATGCGGCTCTCCGCGTCTCGCGGCGTGGCCGGTGGACGCGATCGCCCGGGAGAGCTGGCTCCATTCGAGCTCGTCGGTGAAGAGCCACGGCGTCTTGCGCAGGGACGCCTCGACCCAGTAGAAGATCAGGATCCCGAGCGCGGCCAGTACCCACGGGACCGCGCGGAGCAGGCGCTCCGCGACCGTCCCGGGCCTCACGCCCGTTTCCGGGCGAAGATCGAGACGCTGCCGTACTCGGCGGCGGTGATGTGGGCGAGCGTGCCGAGCGTCATCCCGACCTTCGGGACCCTGGAGAGCGCCCCGCCCCACGGCACGGGAGGCCAGCCCTCCGACCGCTCGACCCTCCGCACGACGAGCCCGGCCCGCGCAAACGCGGCGAGGTAGGCCCAGACGGTGTGGACGTGCTCGTTGATCCCGAGCTCCTTCTCGCCGTCCTGCGCAGGGTTCTCGCTGCTGCGAAACGGGCCCCTGGTTCCCTCGTTCAGTCCCGCCACGACGCCGCCACGCCCGGTGACGCGCGCCATCTCGGTGACCATCCGGCGGAGATCGAGCGCGTGATGGAGCGTTGCGACACAGTAGGTGATGTCGAAGCGGCCGTCGGCGAAGGGCAAGTGCTCGCCGTCGGCCTGGACCCTGCCGAACTCCCCGTAGAACGCGCCGCGGCCGAGGCCGATCTTCGGGTCGACGAGGATGTCCGTGGCCACGTACTCACACCCGCGCTCACGCCAGAACGGAGCCGCCCACGCCTTGGCTGCGCCGAGCTCGAGCACGCGAAGGCCGCGAGCTTCACCCGCGTAGCGGTCGAGCAGCACCTGGAACGAGTGCCCGTTCGCAAGCCAGGTGAGATCGTCGAAGCCCTCGAGCTCGCGGTTCGGAAACGGAAGCACGGCATCGATCGTGTCGTTCGGCTCGTACCAGCCTTCCGCCTTCGCCTTCTCCACCCAGCCTTCTGTCTCTGCGAGCTTCATCCCGGCCCCGGGCAGGTCGCGATGGAGCATGAGCGGGATCGAGCCCTCGATCTCGAACTGCCGCTTGCAGCCGTTGCAGACGAGTTGATCGCCTGCCTCTCCGAGCGGGACGCGGCAGAAAGGGCAGCGGAGCGCCTCGAGCAGTGCCGGGCTCACACCCGCTCCTTCGGGCTGCATCGGCCTACGCCCTCGCGGCATCGACCAGCGCGAGCGTGACCTCGACCATGGCGTCGAGATCGGCCACCGCGATGCGCTCGTCCGGCGTATGGATGTCGGTCATCCCGTTCGCGAGGTTCACGCATTGCAGGCCGCGCTCGTTGAAGACGTTCGCGTCGGCTGCACCGCCCGAGAGCGCGTAGGTTGGGTCGAAACCGCACTGCCCGAGCGCCTCGGCGGCGAGCCGCACGGCGAGATCGTCCTTCGTAAAGCGGTAGGCGGTGTAGTGCTTCTCGAGCTTCGTCTCGACCTCGCATTCGGCAACCCCGGCCGCGAAGGTGATCGCGTCCTGCATCGCCTGCACCTGCTCGGCGAGCTTCCGTTCGTCATGAGAGCGCGCCTCCCCGACGATCCGGCACCGGTTCGGAACGACGTTTGCCGCGCTCCCGCCCTCGATCGTGCCGATGTTCGCGGTCGTCTCCTCGTCGATCCGGCCGAGCCGCATCTCGGCGATCGCGCGAGCAGCAGCGACGATCGCCGAGCGTCCTTCCTCGGGGAACATCCCTGCGTGGGCGGCACGGCCGTGGTACTCGACCTCGAGCATGATCGCCGACGGAGCACCGAGGATCACACAGCCGACCGGCTCCGCCTGGTCGTAGACGTAGCCGGTGCGCGCGCGGAGACGGGACTGGTCGAACGCATAGGCCCCGACGAGCCCGACCTCTTCCTTCGAGGTGAACAGGAGCTCGATTCCGGCATGCGGGCGGCCCTCGGCAACGACACGCCGTGCGCCTTCGAGCATTGCAGCGACCGCGGCCTTGTTGTCGCTCCCGAGGATCGCGGGCAGCCGATTTCGGACGATGCCGTCCTCGACGACGGGCTCGATCGCGTCGACAGGCGGAACGGTGTCGAGGTGAGCGCAGAAAAACAGCGGCTCGCCTGGAACGGTCGGCTCGAGCGAGACAAGGATGTTCCCCATCGTCGAGCCCACGGATGGGCCCGTCGAGTCCTCCTCGGCCGGGACCCCGAGATCCCTGAGGTAGCCGAGCACGCGGTCGGCGACGGCGCGCTCCTCTCCCGACGGGCTGGGGACGGCGGCAAGCTCGAGGAAGAGATCGAGGGCCTCAGATGCCACGGGCGCCCATGGTAGAGGGTGTCTGTGACGGGACCGTTAGGTGGCGACCCTGTTACGTCGCAATCTCTACTCGACCGCCGATGCGCTGACGCTCTCGGGAGCGTTCGAGTGCGGCGCCGACGAACTCGCGGAAGAGCGGCGCCGGACGCGTGGGCCGCGACTTGAACTCCGGATGGAACTGCGAGGCGAGAAACCAGGGATGGTCGGGTAGCTCGATCACCTCGACGAGCCGGCCCTCCTCGAACGTGCCGCTGATCGCGAGGCCGGCATCGACGAGTTGCTGGCGGTAGGCGTTGTTGACCTCGTAACGATGGCGGTGGCGCTCGGAGACGACAGGCTTTCCCCCGTACACCTCCCGTGCCTCGGAGCCCTCCGCGAGCTCGACCGCCTGCGCCCCGAGCCGCATCGAGCCGCCGAGATCCTCGACGTCCTTCTGGTCCGGCAGCAGGTCGATCACCGGGAACGGGGTCTCGGGGTCCATCTCGGTCGAGTTCGCGCCCTCGAGCCCGCAGACGTGGCGGGCGAACTCGGAGACGGCGACGTGCATGCCGAGGCAGATCCCGAGGTACGGGATCCCATCCTCGCGGGCAACGCGACAGGCGAGGATCTTGCCTTCCCAGCCGCGGGAGCCGAACCCACCGGGGACGAGCACGCCGTCGACGCCGGCAAGCTCGGCGCGAGCCTCCTCCAGGGTCATGTTCTCGGCGTCGACCCAGCGCACGTTGACCTCGCAGCCCTTCTGGATCCCCGCATGCCGGAGCGCCTCGTGCACCGACAGGTAGGCATCGCGAAGCTTGACGTACTTTCCGACGAGCGCGATCTCCACGCTCCCGCGCCGTTCGCCGAGCCGCTCGAGGAGCTCGTCCCACTCGCCGAGCTCGGCGACGGGGGTCTCGAGCCCGAGCCGCTCGCAGACGAGCCGGTCGAGGCCCTGTTCCTGGAGCGCCTTCGGGACGAGGTACACGTCGGGGACGTCGATCGCCGACACGACGGCTTCGACGTCGACGTCGGCGAAGAGGGCGATCTTGTCGCGGATGTCCTTCGTCAGCGGCTCGATCGAGCGGCAGACGAGCACGTCGGGGTGGATACCGATGCGGCGCAGCTCGTTGACCGAGTGCTGCGTCGGCTTCGTCTTCAGCTCGCCGGCGTTCGGGATGAAGGGGACGAGCGTGACGTGGATGTAGAGGACGTTCTCCGGCCCGGCTTCGCGGCGGAACTGGCGGATCGCCTCGAGGAACGGCTGCGACTCGATGTCGCCGACGGTGCCCCCGATCTCGGAGATGACGATGTCGGTGCTCGTGACCTCGGCCACCGAGCGGATGCGTGCCTTGATCTCGTTCGTGATGTGCGGGATCACCTGGACGGTCGAGCCGAGGTACTCGCCCTTGCGCTCCTTGCGGAGCACCCGGTCCCAGATCGCGCCTGCGGTGTGGTTCGCGGCGCGGGAGAGGTTCTCGTCGATGAAACGCTCGTAATGGCCGATGTCGAGATCGGTCTCGGCGCCGTCTTCGGTGACGAACACCTCACCGTGCTGGAACGGGCTCATCGTGCCCGGGTCGACGTTCAGGTACGGATCGAACTTCTGCACCTGCACCTTGAGGCCCCGCGCCTTGAGCAACCGCCCGAGTGAAGCTGCGGTGATGCCCTTGCCGAGGGACGAGACAACGCCACCGGTGACGAAAACGTATTTCGCGCTCACAGCAGCATCCCCCGGCCGCTCGATGTGCGCCTGCCCGCGATAGAACCCACGGGATTACACCTTAGCAGCGACCTCATCCCGTTCAGCGCCTCATCCGCTTCACGCCGACGATCCTACGGGGCGCCCAGGACGGTGCGGTCTCTGGGGCTGGAACCGAAATGAGCCCTGGGAAGCGCACTCGTCCATCACGCCCGATCGACGAAGCTCATTCCGGTTCCAGCTCTTACAGCGAGGCTGCGGTCTGGACGAGGTCGTAGAGCCGGTCGACGGCCGTCCGCGCGAGACGAGGCTCGCGGCGCGAGCCATCGAGTACCGAGACAGTCGCCTCCGTCCGTTCCGGCGCGAGCTCGCGGAGCCGTACCTCGACCGAGCGGGTCGCGGTCCGCTCGCCCGGGCCCGAGAGGCGCCGGATCAGGTTCCATTCCCAGCGTTCGTACGGCTCGATCGCCACGATCACGAGCGTCTGCCGTCCGGACGGCCCGGCCGGCCTGCCCACCTGTGGAAACCGGAGCGGCCCGAGCCGAAGCGGGTCCGCGAAGACCGCGACCTGCCAGCGGGCACCCGCGGCGAACCCGCGGCGGTCGGGCTCCACGCTCAGCATCCCGGGCCACCAGTCGGAGAGGTGGTAGGGCTCGGCCAGGAAGCCCCAGGTGTCGCCTCTCGAGGCGAGCAGCTCGCGCGAGGCGGGCTTCATTCGCGCAAGGTGGCCAGGAAGTCGGCGCCGCCGAGCATGCGCTCGAGCTCGTCGCGGCGCTCGTCTCCGGCGAGCGCCTCGATGCGCGTATGCGTCGGGTCGCCGGGAACCTTCTCCACCCGGAAGTGGCGCTCGGCGAGGCTCGCGATCTGCGGAAGGTGGGTGATCGTGATCACCTGGGCGCGCGCGGCCAGCCGGCGGAGCGTCTCGCCCACCGCATGGGCGGTCTGGCCGCCGATACCCGCGTCGATCTCGTCGAAGACCATGGTCTCGCCGCCCGCGACGGCGGCGATCGCAAGCGCGATCCGCGAGAGCTCGCCGCCCGAGGCGGTCTCCGCGACCGGGCCGAATGGGAGCCCGGCATTGGGACGGACCGTGAACCGGGCCTCGTCGGCCCCCGACGGGCCGGGGTCCGCCTCTCGGAGCTCGACCCGGAACTCCCCCTCGCCGAGGCCGACCCCGGCGAGCTCGGCCGCGACCGCCTCGGCGAAACGAGGCGCGGCTTCGCGGCGGGCACCGCGGAGCGTGGCCTGGAGGCGGTCGACCTCCGCCTGCGTGGCTGCGACGGCAGCCGCAGCGGCCGTCCCGGATCGTGGCCCTCGGCGAGTGCGTCGAGCTCCGTTCTCGCGTCGTCCGCGCGCACGATCAGCTCGGCGAAGCTGTCTGCGCGGTAGCGGCGGCGAAGGTCGGCGATCTGCTCGAGCCTGCTCTCGACCTCCTCGAGGCGGCCGGGCTCGGCCTCGAGCGAGTCGAGGAACCGGCGGAGCTCCATTCCCACCTCGCGGAGCGTCAACTCGGCGCCGCGCAGAGCCTCCCCGGCGGCGGCAAGCTCGGGTGCGATCCCCTCGAGTGGGGCCACGGACCGCTCGGCGCTCGCGACGAGGTCCGCCCCACCTTCGCGGTCGTCGGGCGAGATCGCCGCGACGGCGCCCGCAGCCCCCGCTGCGAGCTCGGTCAGGTTGCGGAGGCGCTCGCGTGCGGCTCTGAGCTCGTCCTCCTCGCCGGGCTCGAGCCCCTCGGTGTCGGCGGCGAGCGCCCGGAGCTCGTCGAGCCGCGCCTCGAGGGCGGCGGCGTCGCGTGTCAGCTCGTCGTGTGCCCGGCGTGCCGCGGTGAGCTCGCGCCAGGCGCGGCGGGCGGCGCGCGCCGTCTCGGCCATGCCCGCGAAGGCGTCGAGCACCGCAAGCTGGTAGGACGGCCGCGCGAGCCGCCGCTGCTCGAACTGCCCGCTCATCGCCAGCAACGATTCGACGACCTGCGCGACGTCCTCCCGCGCGGCGCTCCGGCCCCAGGCATAGGCACGGGTCCGGCCGTCGGCGAAGATCCGTCGGGCAAGGACGAGCGAGTCCTCGCCCTCCGGCCGCAGCTCGGCGAGCTCGCCGAGCACGTCGGCGTCGGGAAGGTCGAACTCCGCCTCGACGTAGGCCTCCTCGGACGCCGCGCCGATCAGCCCCGCCTCGCCGCGCGCCCCGAGCAGGAGGCCGATCGCGTTCGAGAGGATCGTCTTTCCCGCACCGGTCTCGCCGGTGATCGCATTCAGCCGCGGGTCGAGCTCGAGCTCGGCCTCGCGGATGAGGATCAGGTTCTCGATACGCAAGCGCCGGAGCATCCCGGCATCGTACGACGGCCACCCGATGCGAGCGACTGTCGGTTTCAGCGGTGTCGCCTTCGGACTCGTCCCCAGGCGGCCCCCGCCCTATGGGTGGGGACGCACCCCTCCGCCCTCGAGATCAATCTGTAGGGGCGGGAGGGGCGGGTTCGTGTGCCAACTTCGTCAATTCTTCTTCACAGACGGCGTTCCCGGACCAGCGCGGCGGCAGTGCGCCGGTACCGCTGTCCCTGTGGGCTCGAGGCACCGTCGCGTGCGCGAGGCACCGTCACGACGGACCGGGGACGGCGGCGGGTGGCGCTAGTCGATCCCGAAGACCTGTGCGTACCGCCCGAAGAAGGTCTGCTCCGGGAGCGTCGCAAGCTGTGTGCGGCTTCCACCGAAGCGGACCTTCACCGAAGCCCCGCGCGCCAGGGAGCCGATCGCCTGGCCGTCGACGAGCACGACGGCCTCGACATCGTGGGTCCGGTTCACCACCTCGAGCTCGAAATCCGGGCCGACGACGAGCGGCCTCGCGTGCAGCGTATGCGGGGCGACGAACGTGATCACCGCCGCCTCGAGCCCCCAGACGAGCACCGGGCCGCCGTTCGAGAGGTTGTACGCGGTCGACCCCGGTGGGGTGGCGCAGAGGAGCCCGTCGCAGGGCTGCGTGCCGAGATCCTCGCCGCTCAACGAGTAAGCGAGCTCGATGATCCGTCCGGGCTTCCCGCTCACGACGACGGCATCGTTGACCGCGACCTGGCTCGGGGAGCCGCCGACCTCCACCTCGAGCGTCGGGAGCGACTGCACCGCGTACTCGCCGGCGAAGACGCGTGTGATCCCGGCCTCGAGCTCGTCGCCGGGGATCGCGGCGAGAAAGCCGACGCGCCCGAAGTTGGCGCCGATCACAGGCACGCCGGTTCCCAGGAACCGCTTCAACGCACGGAGAATCGTCCCGTCGCCGCCGAGGCAGACCGCGATCTCCGCTCCGCTTTCCACCTCCGGGAGGAGCTCGACCCCCGCCGCGGCTGCCACGAGCCTGAGCCTTGCCGCCGCCTCGTCCACGTTCGCCGTCACGCCGTGCATGACGACGGCTGCCCGCCTAACCGGTCGCATCACGAATCCACCGCTCTAGCTCGGCGGGAAGCTCGGGACGATCGGCTTGGACGAGGTGCAGGACGAACTCATGGTTTCCCTTCGGGCCGGGCAGGCCCGAGTCTACGACCCCGGCAGGCCGCGCATCCCACTCGAGTGCAGCCTCCGCGATCTCCCGCACGACCCGGGCCCGAACCGCCGGATCGCGGACGACGCCCTTCCGGACTTCGGAGCGCCCGGCCTCGAACTGCGGCTTCACGAGCACGAGCGCCTGCCAGCCCGGTGCGGCGAGCCGCAGCGCAGGCGGAAGCGCAGAGCGCACCGAGATGAACGACACGTCGCACGTCACGAGCTGCGGCTGGAACGGAAGCTCGGCGATCGTCCGCGCATTCGTCCGCTCGAACACGACGACGCGCGGGTCGTCCCGGATCCGCGAATGGAGCTGCCCGTGGCCGACATCCAGGGCGATCACGCGCGCGGCCCCGCGCTGGAGCAGGACGTCCGCGAACCCGCCCGTCGACGCACCAAGATCGAGGCAGTCGAGGCCCACCGGATCGAGACCGAAGGCGTCGAGCGCGTTGGCGAGCTTGAAGCCGGCGCGCGAGACATACGGCGGCGGCTTCTCGACCTCGAGCGGCGCCTCGTCGTCCACCTGCTCGCCGGGCTTCGAGTGACCCGGCACGAGCCCGGCCATCACGAGCGCCTGGGCCTGCGTCCGGCTCTCGGCGAGGCCCCGCTCGACGAGGAGGACGTCGAGCCGCTTCTTCGTCACGTCGTGCGTGCGGCGAGCTGAGTGACGATCGCGGCGAGCACGGAGGTGTCGGCCGGGATCTCCGAGAGGCGTGCCTCGGCGCGCTCTGCTGCGGCGTCGGCGAGCGCCCGGGCGTCGGCCTCCCCCACCTCGGTCACGTACCCGTCGCCGTCGAGGATGTCGTCGACGACCTGGAAGAGCAGGCCGAGCTCGGCGGCGAACACCCGCCACGGCCCGTGCGTGCTCTCGGGCGCGCCGGCCGCCCGGACGCCGCACATGATCGAGGCTGTGAAGAGGGCCCCGGTCTTCAGCCGGTGCAGCTCTGCGAGATCGTGGCCGCCTTCGAGATCGCGCTGCTGGCCCGCAATCATCGCGAGTGTCGCCTCGACGAGCTCGCCCGCGACCTCCGTCCCGCATGTGAGAGCGAGCCTGAAGGCCTCGGCGAGCAGGGCATCACCCGCGAGCACGGCCGTCGCCTCGCCGTAGGCGGACCAGACACTCGGTTGGCCGCGGCGCTCCTCGTCGTCGTCGAGCGCCGGAAGGTCGTCATGGACGAGCGAGAACGAATGCACGAGCTCGACCGCGGCCGCGGCCGGCATCACGCGGGCGAGCTCTCCGCCTGCCGCCTCCCCTGCCGCCAGCGCGAGGACGGGCCGGACGCGCTTGCCACCGAGCGCGTACCGCACCGGCTCTGCCAGCGTCCCGAGCTCCGGCGCGAGCTCGAGTGCTGCCAGATAGGCCTCGACGAGCTCCCGGAGCTCCTCAGGAGCCCGCTGCATCTGCCTCCGCGGCCGCACGGGCACGCAGGAGCTCGGCTTCAACCCCTTTCGCGAGCTCCACGAGCTCCTGGAGCACCTCGATCGCTTGCTCGGGGTCTTCGGTCGCCTCGAGCTTCTCGCGCTGAGCCTCGATCCGCTGCAGAAGCTCCTCCGCGCGGTCGAGCGAGTCGTCCGCCGTCATTCCGCCACCGCCGCTTCGCGCTGGATCCGCCCGAGGATCCCGTTCACGAGCCGCGCACCCTCGTCGGATGCGTACCGCTTCACAAACCCGACGGCCTCGTCGATCGCAACCTCGAACGGGACGTCGCCGCGATCGAGCTCCCGGATCGCGAGTCGCAGCGCGCTCCGCTCGACGACACCCAGGCGGTCGGCGCTCCAGCCCACCGAAGCGGCGCTGATGCGCTCGTCGAGCTCCGCCGCCTGCGCGACCGTCTCCTCGGCGAGCTCCCGCGCCCACGGGTCGATCTCACCGGCGTACTGCGAGCCGATCTCCGCCTCTCCGAGATCCCACTGGTAGACGAGAAAGAGCGCCTGGCGGCGTGCCTGGCGGCGCGAGGTCATACGAGCTCCCCCACCCGGATATCGACCGTCGTCTCGATCCCGCACATCGTCTTCAGTGTCGCTGCAACCTGCTCCTGCGCGCGCTCGGCCAGAACGAGCAGCGGCTCACCGCGCCCTGCGGCAACCGACAGCCGGACGACGCCGGTCTCCAGGTCGATCGTCCGGCGGCGCCGGACGCGGATCCCCTCGACGGCCTCGGCAGCTCGAACCGCGATCCCGACGACGACGGCGTCCGGAACCGAAACAGTCCCGCTCTCGGTTGCGTGCACGAGGGTCATGCTGCGACGGCGCCGAGCTCGGCGAGGGTCGAGGTCGAGTAGTCGCCGCTTCGGAACTCGTCACTGGCGAGGATCGCGAGCGCGAGCTCACGCGTGGTGGGAACCCCCTCCACGACGAGCTCGGTGAGCATGCGCTCGGCCCGCTCGATCGCGGCCGGCCGGTTCTCGTCCCACGCCACGAGCTTGGCGATCAGGGAGTCGTAGTACGGCGAGATCGTGGTCGAGTCCTCGACGAAGGTGTCGACGCGGATCCCGGGGCCGAGCGGCGGGCGGAATCTCGTCACCGTCCCCGGCGCAGGCATGAAGTCGCGGCTGGGATCCTCGGCATTCAGGCGGATCTCGATCGCGTGGCCGCGGCGTGGCGCCCGGCCGCTGCTCTCGAGCCGTTCGCCCGCGGCGATCTCGAGCTGGCGGCGGACGAGGTCGATGCCGGTGATGAGCTCCGTGACGGGATGCTCGACCTGGAGACGGGCGTTCAGCTCGATGAACGAGAACGTCCCGTCGGGGCCGAGCAGGAACTCGAAGGTGCCGGCGTTCACATACCCCACAGACCGGCAGGCCCGCTCGGCCGCGGACTCCATCTCCTCGCGCAGCCCGGGCGTGAGAGCCGGTGAAGGCGACTCCTCGACGAGCTTCTGGTGGCGCCGCTGGATCGAGCACTCGCGCTCGCCGAGGGTGAGCACGTTGCCGTGCGTGTCGCACAGCACCTGGATCTCGACATGACGTGCCGGAACGAGGACCTTCTCCAGGTAGAGCGTGCCGTCGCCGAACGCGGCGGCGGCTTCGGCGGCGGCCGCCTCGAACGCGTCTTCGAGCTCCGAGGGATCGTCGACGAGGCGCATGCCGCGCCCGCCGCCACCCGCCGCGGCCTTCAGCATCACGGGGTAGCCGATCTCGCCCGCGGCTGCACGCGCGTCCCCGAGGGAGGTCGCCCCCTCGGTGCCGGGCACGGTCGGGACGTCTGCCGCGCTGCATCGCTGCGCGGGCGGCGATCTTGTCGCCCATCGTCATCATCACCGATGCCGGCGGGCCGACGAACGCAAGCTCGTTGTCGGTGCACGCCTCGACGAAGGCCGGGTTCTCCGAGAGGAACCCGTAGCCGGGATGAACGGCGTCGCAGCCGGTGGTCACGCCGGCGGCGATCACGGATGGGATCCGCAGGTAGCTCTCCGAGGCAGGCGGCGGCCCGATCCGGACGGCCTCATCGGCGAGCCGGACGTGGAGTGAGTCGGCGTCGGCGGTCGAGTAGACAGCCACGGCCTCGATCCCGAGCTCGTGGACCGCGCGGATCACGCGGACGGCGATCTCTCCACGGTTGGCGACGAGGACGCGGCGGAACATCAGATTCCGATCGGGCGGCCGTTCAGCGGCTCGAGCTCGAAGAGGACCTGGCCGTACTCGACGGGCTGCCCGTCGACAACGAGGATCTTGCGGACGATCGCCTCCTGCTCGGCCTTGACCTCGTTCATCAGCTTCATCGCCTCGAGGATGCACAGCACCTGCCCCGGCGAGATCGGCTCGTTCTCCTCGACGAACGGAGGCGCACCGGGCTTGGGGCCGCGGTAGAACGTGCCGACCATCGGGCTTTCGATCTTGACGGTGGCGTCGGGAGCGCGCGGCGCTTCGGCTTCCCCCGGTTCCACCGGCGCCGCCTCGGCGGCTGTTGTGTCGTCGATGACCGAGCGGCGGACGCTGACGCGAACGCCCTGCTCCTCGACCGTGATCTCGCCCACGCCCGTGTCCTGCACGATCTGGACGACCGACCGGATCAGCTCGTCGCGACCCTGGGCCGCCGCCTCGTGGGCGACGGGCTCGTCGCTTGCAGTGCGCTGGCGGATCGAGCGGAGCAGCGGCTCGGCCTCGTCGCCGAACAGCGCGAGCAGGAGCAGCTCTTCCTCGCTCGCGGCGAGACCGTGCGCGCGGAGGCGGAGCCCGTCGATGTCGATCGGCTCCTGCGGCGGCTCGGCGCCGAGCAGCTCGACGGCGCGGTGGAGGGACGGATCGATCGGCCCCGGCGTCTGCCCGAAGCGGCCGAGGACCAGGTCTCGAAGCTCGTCGACGATCGTGGCGTACCGGTTCGAGCCCAGGATGTTGACGAGTGCCTGCGAGGCCACGATCTGCCCGAGCGGGGCCGCCAGCGGCGGAGAGCCGGCCTCGATGCGAACGCGTTCGACCTCGTCGAGCACCTCGTCGAGACGATCGCCGTGGCCGCTACGGCGAAGGTGCGCATCGAGAACGGAGACGAGCCCGGGCGGAAGCTTCCGGCGGGCCGCGCGGACCGAGATGCGCGGGAGCAGCGGGCTGATCGGCGTGTCGCCGATGTGCTCGTCGACAAGCTCGGCGGCGCGCCAGATCGTCTCGACGTCGGCTCCGGTGTCGTGACCGATCCCGGCCAGCGCCTGGGCGAGCGACTCACCGGTGATGCGGTGGGTGGCGAGGGCGACGGGATAGACGGCGCAGCCGATCAGGTCGGCGCCCGCTCGGGCCGCCTCGAGCGCGAGCGCGAGCCCGTTCCGGCCGGCGCCCTGGCAGTACAGGCCGACCGGAAGGCCCGAGAGCTCACGAAGCTCGGAGACGAGCTCGCCGCAGCGGTGCGGCTGGAGCAGCCCGGCCGGGTCGTCGAGCACGATCCTCGCGGCGCCGATCTCGGGGAGGCGCTTGGCGGTCTCGAGCAGGGCGTCGTGGCGGGACGACCCGTAGAGGAGGCCGGCGTCGAACTCGCGTCCTGCGGCGTTCACCGCCTCGGCCGCCACGCGGAGATTCCCGGGGTCGTTCAGCGGATCATGGAGGCGGAAGACGTCGATCCCGCTTGCTGCCGCGCTTGACATGAACCGGCGCACGAGATCGTCGCCCACCGGCCGCGAGCCGACAAGGAACGCGCCGCGGACCGCGAGCATCAGCGGGGTCTTCGTGCGCGCCTTGATCGCGCGGATCCGCTCCCACGGGCTTTCCGTTCCCCGGCGGACGGCGGCGTCGAACGCGCCTCCGCCCGAGACCTCGAGGTAGGCGTAGCCGGCGCCGTCGAGGACGTCCGCAAGACGCAGCAGGTCGGCGGTGGGCATCGCCCCGGTGAGGGGCTCTTGGGAGAGCAGGCGGATCGAGGTGTCGACGAGCCTTGGCACGACCCGGGACCATACCGCGGCGTGCCCGGCGCGCCGGAGCTACATCGCGCCGCGTGCCTGGTAGGTCTTCGCGCCCTGTCGCGAGGAGTACGTGATCAGGTCGAGGACCACGCCCAGTCCGACGACGACCCAGCCGAAGCCGGACACTCCGTGCAGCGGGCCCCAGGCAATCGTGTATGCGAGGATCGTCCACGGCGCGAAGAGCAGGCCGAGCAGCGGCCAGATAAACGACGAATACGCCGCGTTCACCCGGGACGTGTCGAAGATCCACACGAGCAGGAAGGCGAACCGCGGGCCGATGAAGGCCATGGAGAGGGCGAGGCAGCACATGCCGAGGCGCATCTTCTGTTACCGGCCACCGCTTGTCAATCGGAGCTTGGTTTCGTTGCTCCTCTTCGCAACCGCCGTGCTCGCCGGTTCGGGTACCGCCACGGCGGCAGGCGGCGCGGCTCCCCACTGGAAATCGTGGCATCTGCTTCCCGAACAGGCCACACGACTGGTGCCACGTGGGGCTCGACACGGTGGTCGTCTCCCCGACGGGCGCCCTCAACGCGCTGAAGGTCGCGCCGTCGTCGAATCCGCTGCATGCGGCCGACATCAACATCGACCTCGCAAACCTCCTCTCGCTGGTGCGAGCGGAGGCTCACGCCTTCGTCTTGCACCACTAGCGCGGCCTCTCGAGACGTCTCACCGCGATCCCGGCGGGCCGGTTGAGACTTGGCGTGCTAACGGATCGCGCCGTGACCGCCGACAAAAGGGGCGGGTGGGTAACGACACGGGGATCAATCCGTCGTTGCCCACCCGCGCAACGATCGTAAACCACTTCCCCCGCCGAAGCGACCGTCAACCTTTCGGGCAGTGGGACACGCGGTTGTACAGCGGGAGACGACGCGCCACAGAGCGTCGTCCCCCGCCGCCTCCCGCTGTCCCCTTCCCCGTGCCGAGCCTAGATCGACGGTTCGACCGGGACACTGGACAAGAGTCCAGCCCGACACTGATCAGACGGTCAAATGAAGGCCGGCGCGGGTTGGCAACGTCTTGCCGGCACCGTCTGCAACCGCGACGCGGACTACGTGTTCCGGCACCTGAGCCGGTTTCGGGTGACTCGGCCCCGCATGGCTGCGTTGCCTGACTAGGCCCGGCTGATGTAGCGCCTCTCGCGCGGGTCGACGCGGACCTTCTCGCCGACGTTGACGAACAACGGCACCTGGACGACGCCTCCGGTCTCGAGGGTTGCGGGCTTCGTCACGTTCGAGACCGTGTCGCCCTTCACGCCCGGCTCGGTGTCTGTGACCTCGAGCACGACCGCGGCCGGTAGGTCGACGCCGGACGGGCTCCCGCCGACGAAGAGGACCTGAACCGACGACGAGGGCTGCATGAACGGCAGTGCGTCCTCGACCGCCGAGCGTGGGAGCGAGAGCTGCTCGTAGGTCTCCTCGTCCATGAACACGACCTCGTCCCCGGCGTCGTAGAGGTACTGCATGTTCTTGTTCTCGGTGCGGATACGTTCGAACTTCTCGCCCGCGCGGAAGGTACGGTCGACGACGGCGCCCGAGTCGTAGGCCTTGAGCTTCGTGCGGACGAACGCGCCGCCCTTGCCGGGCTTCACGTGCTGGAACTCGACGATCCGCCACGTCTGCCCGTCGAACTGGATGTGCATCCCGTTCTTGAACTGGTTCGTCGACACGACCTCGGCCATCGGCCGGGCAGTTTAGCCCCGGGCCCCCGGTCGGGCCGGAAAACCGGTGCACGGCACCGTTGTCTCGCCGCACAGCGTGGCGACGCCTGGCGGAAGCCCTGACGAGCGGTTCAGGCGACGGTGACGAGGTCTTTCGGGAAGCTCGTGAGGAGCTCGAGCCCGTCCTCGCGGACAACCGCGAGATCCTCGATGCGGACGCCGCCGACACCGCGGAGGTAGATCCCGGGCTCGATCGTGATCACGTTGCCGACCTCGAGCGTGTCGGGCGACTCCATCGAGATGCGGGGCGCCTCGTGGATGTACATACCGACGCCGTGGCCGAGGCCGTGGCCGAAGTCGTCGCCGTAACCGGCGGCCGCGATCACGTCGCGCGCGATTGCGTCGGCCTCGATGCCGGTCATTCCGGGGCGAATCCCGTCGACCGCGGTGAGCTGCGCCTCGAGGCAGATCTCGTAGAGCTCCCGTAGCTGCTTCGGCAGCTCGCCCGTCTCGACCGTGCGCGTACAGTCGGAGCAATATCCGTTGAGGCTCGCTCCCCAGTCGGCGGTGACGAGCATTCGTGGCTCGATGATCGTGTCCTCGGGCTCGCCGTGGGGCTTCGAGCCGTTGAGCCCTGACGCAATCGCCGTCTCGAAGCTCAGGTGGTCGACCCCGTGCGCATGAAGCAGCTGCCTGAGCCTCCAGGCGATCTCGCGCTCGCTGTGGCCCACCCACGTCTCGGCTGTGAGCGCCTCGAACGCGCGGTCGGCCGCCCGCGCGGCCCGCGAGATCAGCTCGATCTCGTCCTCATCCTTGACCGCGCGCAACGCCTCCACGATCCCGGTCACCGGCACGAGGTCGAGCCCGCCCGAGCCGAGCATCTCGGCCTGCGAGAAGGGGAGAATGTCCGCCTCGAACCTCATCTTCCCCCGCAGCCGCTTCGCCAGGTCCAGCATCAGCGAGCGCTTCGCGAGCACTGCGTCGACGCCCGGGATCGACTCGGCAGCCTCGATGTAGCGGAAGTCCGTGAACAGCTTCGCCGTCCCCTTCGGATCGACGAGCAGCGCCCCGTTCGAGGTGTCGAATCCCGTCAGGTAGCGGATATTGACGAGACTGGTGACGAGCAGACGGCCGGGGAGCCGCTCCTGCAGGCGCTCGAGCCGCGTCGACACTATCCGGCTCCCGCTCCGGCAAGTCCCCGCCAGAACTCGAGCGCCTCGCGGTAGCCCTCGGGCCCCTTGCCGAGCACGCGATGAGTCGCAAGCCCGGCGACGACCGACGAACGCCGCCATTCCTCGCGCTCCTCGATGTTCGACAGGTGCACCTCGACGATCGGCACGTCGAGGATGTCGAGCGCATCGTGGATCGCATAGCTGTAGTGCGACCACGCCCCCGGGTTCACGATCAGGCCGTCCGAGCGGCCGTAGGCGTCGTGGATCCACTCGATGTACTGCCCCTCGTGGTTCGTGTGCAGGCAGCGTGCGCTCACGGAGAGCTCGCGCGCCCACACGTAGATCTGGGTCTCGAGCTCACCGATCGAGAGCCCACCGTAGATCGCGGGATCCCGCTGGCCGAGCATGTCGAGGTTGACGCCGTTCAGGACGAGGACCTGCATGGCGGAGAATCTATGCGATCAGCCGCTCGAGCTCGCGCCGCACCTCGTCGGCGGGCCGAGCCTCGACGTAGGGGCCGCTCTGCCCGAGCAGCACGAGGTTGATCGCATCGCCGGTCCGCTTCTTGTCGCGAAGGAGCGCCTGCCACGCCCGCTCCGGATCGACGTGAACCGGCTCGGGAGCGAGCTCGCGCTCCACCTCGCCCGTGTCTCGACCCGAGATCCGGAGCGCAGCCAGCAGCCCGAGCGCGACGGCCTCCCCGTGCGGCAGGTCGTACTCGGCCGCCGCCTCGAGCCCGTGGGCGAAGGTATGGCCCAGGTTGAGCCAGCGCCGGGGCCCGTGATCGTGGGGATCCTGGAGGCAGATCGCCGCCTTGTACGAAGCAGCGCCGCGAACGTCGAGTTTCCGGGCCGCGAGCAGCCGCGTCTTCACGAGCTCGGCCATCCCCTGCCTCCGTTCCCGCTCGGGCAGCGTCTCGAGCAGCGTCTCGTCGAGCACGACCCGCGCCGGCCAGTGAAACGCGCCGACGAGGTTCTTGCCCTCGGGGATGTCGATCCCGGTCTTGCCGCCGATCCCCGCATCGACCTGACCGACGAGCGTCGACGGCACCGCCACCCACGGAACACCGCGGAGGTAGGTCGCGGCGGCGAACCCTGCGAGATCGGTCGTGCAGCCTCCGCCGAGCGCGACGACGGTGCCGGTGCGGTCGAGCCGGAGCTCGCGCCAGATCCGCGAGAGCACGCCTACCGACTTCGCCTCCTCCCCGGCCGGCAGCTCATGCGAGCTCGCCAGCCGCGAGCCGATCGCCTCCTGGGCGCGTGCGCCGTAGATGCCCATCACGGTGCTGTCCGAGACGAGCGCCACCGACCCCTCGCCGGGGACGAGCTCGCCGAGACGGTCGAGGCCTCCGAGCTCGTAGTGGACACCGGCTGCGGCGAGCGCGATCCCGGCGGTGTCCGTGCAGACCGCGTCAGCGAGCTCGCGGTAGACGGTGGCGCGCTCCGCGTACAGGCGCCGGAAAGCCGCCTCGTCCCGCGCAAGCGGCCGCTTCGACCGCTTCACCCGCTCCCAGGCCGATTCGACGTCGATCTCGATCAGGACGACGAACGCCTTCTCCAGCGCCTTCTGCGTCTCCGGGCTCGTGGGAGCGCCGCCGCCGAGCGAGAGCACGAGCGGCTCGGGCCCCGAGAGCGCGACGCGGGCCGCGTGCGCCTCGATGCGGCGGAACTCGGCCTCACCGCGCTCGTCGAAGAACTCGGCGATCGTCATTCCCGCGCGTTCCTCGATCGCCCGGTCGAGGTCGAGGAACTCCCGGCCGACGCGGCCGGCGAGCTCTCGCCCGAGCGTCGTCTTGCCGGCGCCCATGAACCCGATGAGCGCGATGTGGCGATCGAGGGCGTTCAGGTGACGCGCCACGTCAGATGACGGGCCACGTGATGCGGTCGAGGTAGGCGCGGTGGGCCGCCGCGAAGTCACCGACCGTGTCGCCCCCGAACTTCTCGTGCGCCGTGCGTGCAAGCTCCCAGGCGACAGCGGCTTCGGCGACGACGGCAAGCGCTTCGACGGCGGCGACGTCGGAGCGCTCCACGAGCGCCTGCGCGGCCACGCCCGTCGCGAGATCGACCGACCCGAGCGGCTTCATCAGCGTCGGCAGCGGCTTCATGCCGGCGCGCACGACGATCTCCTCGCCGTTCGAGACTCCGGCTTCGATCCCGCCGGCGTGGTTCGTCGCGCGGCGCCGATCGGTGCCGATCTCGTCGTGGGCCTCCGAGCCGAACCTGTCTGCGAGCGAGAAGCCCTCGCCGATCTCGACGCCCTTCACGGCCTGGATTCCCATCACCGCGGCCGCGAGTCGGGCGTCCAGCCGGTCGTCCTTCGCTGCGTAGCTGCCGAGCCCGGGCGGCACGCCGGTTGCACGCACCTCGACGCGCCCGCCGACCGTGTCGCGCTCGGCGCGGGCGGCGTCGATCCGCTCGCGCAGCTGCTTCTCGTCCACGGTCGAGCCCTCCACCTCGATCCCGATCGCGGCGAGCAGCGCCTTTGCGACCGACCCGGCGGCGACGTGCACCGCCGTGTGCCGCGCGGAGGCGCGCTCGAGCGCGTTCCGGACGTCCTCGAGGCCGTACTTGAAGACGCCCGGCAGGTCGGCGTGTCCGGGCCGAGGCAGCGTCACCGCCTTTACGCCCTTGCCGTGGGGCTCGCCCTCGGGGGGCCATGGATTCATCCCCCACGTCCAGTTCTTGTGGTCGATGTTGCGGACGACGAGCGTCAGCGGCGTCCCGATCGTCTTCCCGTGGCGCAGCCCCGAGAGCACCTCGACCCGGTCCTGCTCGATCTGCTGCCTCGGCGAGCGGCCGTAGCCGAGCTGACGGCGTCTCAGGTCGGCGTCGATCGCATCCCGGTCGAGCAAGAGGCCGGCCGGGAGCCCGGTGAGAATCGCGACGAGCGCAGGCCCGTGCGATTCCCCGGCAGTTGCTAGACGCAATCCCATGCAGTAGAGCCTAGACGGACGGCGTCGCGCATCACCTCTACGGGCGCGGGAACCCCGGTCCAGAGCTCGAAGCTTTTCGCCCCCTGGCGCACGAGCGCCTCGAAGCCGTCGATCACCTCGCACCCGACGGCGCGAGCGGCTGCGACCAGGGCGGTGTCGGAGCCGTCGGGCAGGTAGGCGAGCTCGACGACGGTCTGCCCGGCGTGCGGCTCGACGAGGAGCTCGTCGCGCACCGGCGTCGCGTTCACGATCAGGTCGCAGCCGGAGGCATCGGGCGGCCACTCGCCACGGCGCGAGAAGGTGCGGGTATCGGCCGGAAGCGCCGGGGCGAGGGTCAGCGCCGCCCCGCCGGCGCCGATCAGGCACGCCCGGGTCGCGCTGATCCCGGCCAGGATCTCCTTGTCGGTGTTGAGCCCGATCACCCGCCCGTCACGGAGGAGCAGCGTGTTCACGGCCTCGCCGTCGGCCTCGTCGCAGGCGGCGACGACGGCCTGCTTGTGCGGAATCGTCACATTCGCCCCCACGAAGCCGAGCGTGACGAGTGAACGAACCGCGGCAACGGGATCCTCCACGTCGAACGCCGAGTAGTGCCAGTCGAGCCGCGCCGCCGCGAAGGCCGCGTTGTGCATCAGCGGCGAGCGGGAATGCGACACGGGGTGACCGAGGAGCGCAACGTGGCTCGTCACGGATGGGGCCCGTAGTGGTGGGTCGCGAGGTAGTTGTCGTACGCCGTCCCGCTCTCGAAGAAGACGTGGCGGTTCGTGCCGGGAATGCGCACGTAGTAGAGGTAGCCGACGTGCGCCGGGTGGGCGGCGGCCTGGAGGGACGCGAGCCCGGGATTGCCGATCGGTGTCGGCGGCAGGCCGTAGAGCTTGCGCGTGTTGTACGGATTCGAGCTTGCGAGCTCGGCCTCGGTGATCGACTGGGTCGGCGGGATATGGAGGCCGTAGCGGAGTGTCGCGTCGATCTGGAGCGGCATCCGGTTCCTGAGCCGGTTGTAGATCACCGCGGCGATCCTCGGCCGGTCGACGGGAACGGCGGCCTCCTCCTCGATCATCGAGGCGATCTTCAGGATGTCGTAGGGCGTCAGGTTCTTCGAGCGGGCGTACGAGAGATCGAGTTTGCGGAACGTCTGGCAGAACGCCTGGATCTGGTCGGCCGCCAGCTCCTTCGAGGTCGTGGCGGGCACGAAGTCGTATGTCGCCGGGAAGAGAAAGCCCTCGAGGTTCGACTGCGTCCCACGACCGAAGCACGGCACGCGCGCCGACTTCGTCGCTGCGAGGTAGGCGAACTCGTTCAGCCGTACCCGCCCGCGGTGCTCGCGGTCGGCGATCTTCGCGACATCGTGGACTCGAACAGCCATCTTCGCCCGCGTGAAGCCTTCCGGGAAGACGATCCGGAACGGCTTCGGCGGCGGTGGGGGCGGAGGAGGAGTCGGCGGCGCTGCGCGGCGATGGACTGCCGCGACGGCGACGCCGACCACGACGCCGACGACGATCAGGAACACGAGCACGGCGGCGATGCGCCGGCGCCTGATCTTCTTGTTCATGTCTCCCGTGCGAGCCATTCCAGGTAGCTCGAGAGAATGTAGGCGGCGGCGCGGGCGTCATCGCCGCCGGCAAGCGACGAGGTGAACCGTTCGTCGTAGGTCACGACCGGGATGTCGACTGCGGCCCGGAGCGCCTCGACGAAGCCGAGCGTCTCGCGGGCCTGCTCTCCCTCCTCGCCGCGGAGGGTCAACGGCAGCCCCACGACGACCCGCTCCGGCTGCTCCTCGCCGATCGTGCGCAGCAGCCCCTCGAGGCCCGCGGCCGTCCCGACCTTCTCCACGATGCCGACCGGGCGCGCGAGGGTCCCGGTCGGGTCGGAGACGGCGACTCCGGTCCGCGCAGAGCCGTAGTCGAGCGCCAGGACCTTCATCGCTAGGAAAGGGCGGCGGCGATCAGGTCGCGGGCGTGCTGGAGTGCCTCGCCGAGCGCTTCCGGGTTCTTGCCCCCCGCGCGCGCCATGGTCGGACGGCCTCCCCCGCCGCCGCCGACGATCGGGGCGATCTGCTTCACGACGTCGCCGGCGGAGATTCGCTTGGCAACGCCATCGTCGAAGTTCGCGACGAGGTGCACGTTGCCGTTCTCCCGCGAGCCGAGCACGACCGCCGCGGGCGTGCTCCGCTGCTTGAACCGGTCGGACAGGTCGAGGAGCGCATCGGCGCCGATGCTCTCGATCTCCATCACGATCACGTTCGTGCCGTCGAGGATCGCGATCTCGGGCTCCACGTCGGCGGTCGGCTCGACCTTTCGCGGCTTCTTCGCCTCGCGACGGGCCTGCTCGAGCTCGGCGCGCGTGTCCTCGAGGTCGCGCGAGCGGCCGTGGAGCAGCTCCCACGCCGCTCCGGAGGTTGCGGCCTCGATGCGGCGCGCACCCGAGCCGACCGAGCTCTCGCCGAGAATCACGAACGGACCGATCTCGGCGGTCGAGCGCACGTGTGTGCCGCCGCAGAGCTCGCGCGAGAAGCCGTCGATCTCGACGACGCGCACCTCGTTCCCGTATTTCTCGCCGAAGAGCATCATCGCGCCCAGCTTTCGCGCCTCCTCGATCGGCGTCACGAAGGTACGAACGGGGATCGCCTCGAAGACCTTCTCGTTCACGATCCGCTCGATCCTCTCGCGCTCCCCGACGCTCAGGGGCTGCGGGTGGCTGAAGTCGAAGCGAAGCTTGTCGGGACGCACCGCTGAGCCGGCCTGCTTCACGTGGTCGCCGAGCACCTCGCGGAGGGCGGCGTGGAGCAGGTGCGTGGCCGTGTGGTTCGCCATCGTCGGGAAGCGCGTGCTCCAGTCGACGACGGCGTGCACGCGCGTTCCTTCGGCGAAAATCGCCTCACCCCCGGTCTCGATCGCAAGCACCTGGTCGTCGCCGAACTTGATCACCTCGGCGACCTCGAGCCTGAGGTCGGAGCCGTCGAGCTCGAGGTACCCGGAGTCACTCACCTGGCCCCCGCCTGCAGCGTAGAAGGGGCTCTGCTCGAGCTTCACGAGCTGCCGCGTCCCGGCGGGCGGGCCGACGGCGATCACGGCGGTGAGCACATCGGTCTTCTCGTAACCGACGAATTCGGTCGCCCGGTGCCCGGCGCCGACGATCTCCGCCGCGAGCTGCTCGGTGGTGCTCTCACCCCCGGCCCGGGAGATCTCGCGGTGGCCCTCCATCAGCTCGCGGAAACCGTCGACGTCGACCGGCTGGCCGCGTTCCTCGGCCAGCTCGACCGTGAGCTCGATCGGAAAACCGAAGGTGGCTGCGAGCTCGAAAGCCTCCTGGCCGCTGATCGCCTCGTTCCCGGCGAGCTCGTCGAAGACCTTCTGCCCGCGCGCGAGGGTCTCGCGGAAGCGCTCCTCCTCGAGCCGCACGGCCCGCTCGATCTCCTCGGCGTGCTCCCGAAGCTCCGGGTACGCATCACCCATCTGCTCGATCACGACAGCGGGAAGCCGGTAGACGCCGTCGAGCCCGATCCGCTGGCCGTGCTGGATCGCCCGGCGAAGGAGGCGGCGGCAGATGTAGGCGCGGCCTTCGTTTCCCGGGGTGACGCCGTCGGCGATCAGGAAGGTGACCGCGCGGCTGTGGTCGGCGAGCACGCGGTAGGCCTTGCGGGTGGCCTCGCTTTCTCTGTAGCCGACCGACGCCTCGGCCTCGATCCAGTCCATGATGATCCGGAAGCCGTCGGTGTCGTAGTTCGAGGCGACGCCCTGGACGACGCAGGCGGTGCGCTCGAGGCCCATGCCGGTATCGACGTTCTGGGCCGGCAGCGGGACGAGCTCGTTTCCCGGGCGCAGGTCGAACTGCATGAAGACGAGGTTGTAGAACTCGTAGAAGCGGTCGCAGTGGCCGGGCTGACAGCCTGGCTCGCCGCAGCCGTGCTCCTCGCCGCGGTCGAAGAAGATCTCCGAGCAGGGCCCGCACGGGCCGGTCTCGGCCGCCTTCCAGAAGTTGTCGTCGCCGAGCCGGACGATCCGCTCGGGTGGCACGCCGACGCGCTTCCAGGCCTCGATCGCAACGGTGTCCTCGTCGAGGCTGAGGAGCGGATTCCCCTCGTGGACGGTCACCCACAGCCGCTCGGGATCGAGCTTCAGGTGCTCGGTGACGAACTCCCAGGCGTAGTCGACGGCCTCGTCCTTGAAGTAGTCGCCGAACGAGAAGTTGCCCATCATCTCGAAGAACGAGTTGTGCCGGTCGGTGCGCCCGACGTCCTCCAGGTCCGTGTCCTTGCCGCCGGCACGCAGGCACTTCTGGACGCTCACGGCGCGCGGGCCGGGCGGCTCCTTCGTCCGCAGGAAGTACGGCTTGAACGGCTGCATCCCCGCGACGATGAAGAGCGTGGAGGGGTCGTCGGCCGGCGGGATCAGGGAATGCGACGGCACACGCAGGTGCCCGCGCTCCTCGTAGAAGCGCTGGAAGCCGTCGCGAAGCTCCGCCGTCGTCCGCATGAAGACAGTTTAGGTCGGCCCGGTACCGACACGGGCCCGTGTCGGCGTGGCAAAGAACTGCGTGCTGTGGGCCAGGAAAGCCCTACAGCTGTGAAAACGCTGCAACAGGTGCGGCCGCGCATGCGGTGCCCGCTCCTGAATCCCCTTGCTCCGGGCAGGGTTCAGGGTCGAAGATCGGTGCCGGGCACCGGTTTTCGCCCGGCGGGCCGCTATTTGCCGCCGCTCGCCGGAGGCGGCGCTGCGGGGGGCGGTGGCTTCGGAGGCGAGGGCGACGAGGCGCCCGTGGGAGGCGATGACGGCGGCGAGGCAGGCGTGGAAGGCGTCGTAGCCGGTCGTGAAGGCGGCGGCGCGGCAGGCGCGGAAGGCGTCGAAACCGGCCGTGCCGACGGGGTCGGTGCGGGCTTCGGCGCGGTTGGCGGCGTCCAGCCCGGATTCGCCTGGTGAATCTCCTCTTCGAAGTCCGCCTCGCGGCGCGCGGCGGCCTCCTTCGCGCTCGCGGTCGCGGCCTTCCAGCTGCGCTTCGTGCGGAGGGTCGCGAAGCCGTTCGAGACGGCCGCCGAGACTCCGAGAAGCCTCTCGATCGGGCGCTTGACCGCGTAGCTGACGGCGCGCACGGTCTCGTCGACGGCGACGACCGTGTCGACCGCGCTGTCTGTCGCCGGGTCGATCTTGTCGAGCTGGTGGTTCACCCTGTCGACCGAGCCGCCGACCTTGTTGATCACGGGCATCATCTCGCGCTCGGCGCCGCGGATGAACGACGCGACGCGGCCGAACACTCCGGCGAGCTTCACGAGGACGAACGCAAGGAACCCACCCATCACGATCAGGAAGGCGGCGAGGGCGTAGTTGACGATGTCGCCTGAGCTGGACGCGAGCATCGCGCGATCTTACTCAGCCGGAAGCTACTCAGCCGCGGCCGAGACGATCACACCCGCCCCGACGATCGCGCCGTCCTCGTAGAGAACAGCGGTCTGGCCCGGCGCAACGCCGTAGAAGGGCTCGTCGAGCAGCAGCTCGAATCCCTCCGTGCTCTCCGCCACCGTTCCCGCAACGGCGGGAGAGCGGTGCCGGAGTTTCGCCTCCACGCGGAGCGTTCCGGGATCGAGACGTCCCCGCACGGAGACGCGACGGCGGGCCAGCGAGGCCCGCGGGCCGATGACGACGGTGTTCGTCGTCGCGTCGGTTCCGAGAGCGTAGAGCGGCTCCGCGGCGGATACACCGAGGCCTCGACGCTGCCCCGGCGTGTAGCGCCAGTACCCGTCATGGGTTCCGAGGCGAGTGCCAACTTCGTCCACGAGCGCCCCTGCGCTCGGCGCCAAGCCGTGGCGGGAAAGAAACGTCCTGTAGTCGTCGCCGCCGAGGAAGCATGCCTCCTGGCTCTCGGCTCGCCCCGCAACTGCAAGCCCGGCCGCCCGGGCCTGAGCGCGAGTCTCATCCTTCGTCTGCTCGCCGAGCGGGAACCAGAGCCGTCCGAGCACGGCCGGGTCGAGCGTCGCGAGCATGTAGCTCTGATCCTTGGCGGAGTCGGCGGCGCGGGCGATCGCGAGCCCACCGTCGCGCTCGACGATGCGGGCATAGTGGCCGGTCGCGAGCCGCGCGGCGCCGATCCGCTCCGCGAAGGCGAGCAGCTCGTCGAAGCGGAAGCTCCCGTTGCAGCGGACGCACGGATTCGGTGTTCTCCCGGCCGCATAGTCGCGCGTGAACGGCTCGACCACCGCGGTCCGGAACTGCTCGCGGAGATCGAGCGTCACGTGCGGGATCCCGAGCCGGTGGCAGGTCTCGCGAGCCGCGATCACCGCCGCCGGCGAGCAGCAGACGCGCTCGCTCGCCGCGGCGTTCGGATCGATCCAGAGCCGCAGCGTCACGCCGATCGCACGGTCCCCCGCCTCGAGCAGCGCGACCGCGCTGTCCACCCCGCCGCTCATCGCAACCGCCGTCCGAGCCGCTTCGGGTGCGGCGCTCACCACCGGCCCGATCGCGTTCGCGAGCGCGTCGGCCGCCAGCGTTTCTCCGCCCACGGCCGCGGCTTCGAGCAGCGTCAGCCCGACGAGCTCTCGCTCGAGCCCGGGAGCGTCGGCGCGGACGATCCGCTGACCGTCGACCTCGAGCCGTACCGCGGCCCACTCGCCTTCACGCGTTGAATCTCCGAAGAGCTCGATCACGCGGCCAGCCTAGCTTCGTATCTCTGGTGGGCGGGCGACCCTACCCGGCGGGACGGTGGCGATGGTCGGACTGTCAAAGGACCCGTCCCAAACCCCCACCCACCCTCGGGGGACGGATCTTAGGCGGCGAGGTGTGACGTGCGGGTACCAACTTCGAGCCAATGACGGCACATCTCCTTCACAATCGTCCCGATCGGAGAGGCACCGGGCTTCGCCGTCTAAAGCGACCGTGCGCCACGCGAGGCGGCGTCGAAGCCGGAGCGCCCAGACCCCGCCGTCCCTCCGCGCCCTTGTGAACCTGGCAAGCCAGGTGGGTGCCGCGCCGGCCGGGTTCTGCCCGTCCAGACACATGCTCCCTTTCACGTAGCGTTGGTTCTACATGGTGCGCGGCGTTGCGCACGGGATCGGACGCTCCGGCGCGCCACTGTAGCGCACGCGACTCGACGTACGGCTAACCGGAGGCGGCGTAGCTCCAGTGGACCCGGCGCAGGCCGGTGATCCGGAGACGGCTCGCGAGCGCCGGGGTGAGCGCGAACTCGGCTCCGGGCGTCGTCGGGCCGCGGCCGATCACCGGAGCGAGCACGTGCCGCTGCCCCCGGCTCAGGTAGATCCGGACCCCGCACGGGAGCACAGGGCTCGAGATGCCGACGGTCCGCGGTGACACGACCACCCCGCAGGCGGTCGGCTTTCCCTCGTCCTTGGCCGAAGCGGTCGCAACGAGCGCGGTGTAGGAACCGACCGGTGCCGGAAGGGCGGCGGCGGCCTTGTGCCCGGGCCTCGTCGTCACGGCCAGCGAGACGGCGATCGCGAGCACCGTGACCGCGACGAGGACGAGCTGCCGCCGAACGAGCGCAGGACGCACTCAGCCCTCCGGCCGCATCCGGCTCGGGAGGGCGCGGCCCGGCGGGGGGCCGTCCTGGACCTCGACGGCGCCCACCTCGGGCACACGCCGACGCCGGAAGCGACCGCGACCGGTGCCGGCGAGCGGATCGACATGGTGGAGAACGATCGACGGCGGCCGCGGCGGGAGCGAGAGCTCCGGCTTCGGCTCGCGAACGACCTCGGGACGCGGGGCTCGGACCGGGTCGCCGACCGGGGGAACCGCTGCCTCGACGATCGCCGCGCCGACCACGGCGTCCGCGATCGCGGCAACCGGCGCCGACTCCGGCTGGGACTCCGGCTCCGCCACCGCCGGGGGCGCCTCCTCCTCGGCCTCCGGCAGGAAGAAGTCCGCTGCGACCGTCTCCTGCTCGTGAATCGGGGGTGGCAGCGGCACGACCCGATCCTCCGGCGCGGAAACCTGGGTCTCCTCCAGCTCGTCGACCGGGGAAGTCGCCGGCCAGTCGGCGAGCTCCGCCGCCCACTCGGTCGTGGAGGCGACGAAGGTCGGCTCGTCGTCGTGAATGCCGAGGACCGGGTAACCGCCGCGGTACTGCTCGACCGCCCTCGGCGGCGGCAGCGCGACCTGCGGCACGTAGTAGCGCGGCGGCAAGCCCCGGCCGTAGTGGGGCTCGCCGAGCCAGGTCGACCACTCGATCAGCGCGACGACGACCCACGCGGCCGCCATCAACCCGATCACCGCCGCCGGACGCAGATCGGCGACCGTCAGCGCGGCCGCGACACCGGCGAGGAAGAGCACCTCGAGCACGAATCGCCGGACGTTGCGACGCGGCATCAGTTCCTGTTCACGGCTCCTCGACGGTGACTGCGATTCCGAGCTCCGCGAGCTGCGGAGGCTCGACGGTAGTCGGCGCGCCGGACAGCGGATCGGCCCCCGCCTGGTTCTTCGGGAACGCGACGAGCTCGCGGATGAACGGCTCGTCGAGGAGCGCCATGCACAGACGGTCGATCCCGGAGGCGATCCCGCCGTGCGGCGGCGCACCCATCCCGAGCGCATCGAGCAGGAAGCCGAACTTCGACCGCTGCTCCTCAGGAGTGATGTTCAGAAGGCCGAAGACCTTGGCCTGCAGCTCGGGCTCGTGAATCCGGAACGAGCCGCCGGCGATCTCGATCCCGTTCGCGACGAGGTCGTACGCGATCGCCTTCGCCGCGCCCGGATCCGTGTCGAGGAGCGCTTCGCTCTCGGGATTCGGCCGCGTGAACGGGTGATGGACGGCATCCCAGCGCTCCGCGTCCGGATCCCATTCGAACATCGGGAAGTCGGTCACCCAGAGGAACTTCTGCGACGAGGAGTCGATCAGCTCGAGCTCGCGGCCGAGATGCAGGCGCAGCGCGCCGAGTACGCGCGAGACCATGGCCGGCTCGGCGGCGCCGAACAGGACCGTGTGGCCCGGCCCGCTCCTGAACACGTCAAGCTCCGCCTCACCGAGGAACTTCGCGATCGGCGAGCGCACCTCGCCGTCGGCGCCGTAGACGAGGTAGGCGAGCCCCTTGGCGCCCCACTGCTTCGCGACCTCCTCGAGCTTCGCCAGGTCACCGCGCGAGAGCTCTTGCGGGACCCGCAGGAACCGCACGGCCTCGGCACCGGCGAACACCTTGAACGCGGAACCGCGCGTGACCTCGGTTGCGTCCTCGATCTCGAGCCCGAAACGGAGATCCGGCTTGTCGGAGCCGAAGCGCAGGTCGGCCTCCTCCCAGGTGAGCCGTGGGAAGGGCGACTCGAGCTCGATCCCGCGCAGCTCCCGCCAGATCCGGGACATGATCCGCTCCATCAGCGCGAACAGGAACTCCTCGTCGGGGAAGGCCAGCTCGACGTCGAGCTGCGTGATCTCCTGGAGCCTGTCGGCGCGGAGATCCTCGTCCCTGAAGCAGCGGGCGATCTGGTAGTAGCGCTCGAATCCAGCGATCACGAGCAACTGCTTGTAGATCTGCGGGCTCTGCGGGAGCGCGAAGAAGCGGCCGGGCTGCAGGCGGGTCGGCACGAGGAAGTCGCGAGCACCTTCCGGCGTCGGCTTCGCCATGATCGGCGTCTCGATGTCGAGGAAGCCCTCGGACTCCATCTCAGCGCGGATGATCGAGACGACGGCGCCCCGCGTACGGATGTTGTGCTGCATCGGGGCACGGCGCAGATCGAGCCAGCGGTAGCGCAGGCGAATCGTCTCGTCGACGCCCTCGTCGTCGAGCTGGAACGGAAGCGGCGTCGAGCGGGAGAGGATCTCCAGCTCGTCGGCCTGGATCTCGATCTCTCCCGTCGCCATCGAGGGGTTCACGGTCTCGGGCGCGCGCCTCACGACAGGACCGCGCGCACTGATCACGAACTCGTTGCGGAGCGCGTGCGCCGTCGACGCCGCCCCGGGTGAGTTCTCCGGGTTGATCACGACCTGCAGCACTCCCTCCTCGTCGCGCAGGTCGACGAAGACGAGTCCCCCATGGTCGCGGCGGGTCGCGACCCAGCCGGCGACGGTCACCCTCCGCCCGACGTCGTCGAGCCGCAGGGAGCTCCCCCGCTGGTCGCGCCATCTCGTCATGGGCTGAGCGTATCTAGGAGGTCAGCGAGTGCCACCACGCGGTCGTCCCGGCCGCTTCTGCGGATCGCCGCGTCATCAGGGCGCACGATCACGAGCGTCGGCGCCCCGGTCCGCCCCCACTGGGTGAGCTGGCCCTTGAGCGACCGGCCGGCGAAGTCGGTGTCGCAGGCGATCCCGCGCCGACGGAGCTCGGCCATCGTCTTCAGGATGAACCCGGGGGGCGCGCCGTCGGTGGCGAAGAACACATCGATTGCGGGAGCGGGAATCTCGACGTTCTCGCGCTCCAGCGCGAGCGCCAGCCGCTCGATCCCTGCGCCGAAGCCGATCCCCGGCGTCGGGGGGCCTCCGACCGCCTCGACGAGGCCGTCGTAGCGTCCGCCGCCGCAGATCGTCGAGTTCGCGTTCTCGTCCGGCCCCACGAACTCGAACGCGGTGCGCGTGTAGTAGTCGAGCCCGCGCACGAGCGTCGGATCGAGGGTGTACGGGATCTCCAGCGCCTCGAGCAGCCCGCGAACCGCGTCGAAATGCTCCCGGCAGGCGTCGCAGAGCGACTCGCCGATCTTCGGCGCGCCTTCGAGCGCAGCCCGGAGCACCGGGTTCTTCACGTCGAACACCTGGAGCGGGCTCGTGGCGCGCTTGTGCCGGGCGTCCTCGTCGAGCACGTCGTCGTGGGCGTCGAGCCACACGTTCAGCCGGCGCACGTACTCCGGCCGGCAGTCGGCGTCGCCGATCGAGTTCAGGTGCAGCTCCCAGTCGCTCACGCCGAGCCGGCGCAACAGCTCGGCATAGAAGCCGATCACCTCGGCGTCGATCTCCGGGCCGGCCGAGCCGATCGCCTCGAGGGAGAGCTGCCAGTGCTCGCGATAGCGGCCACGGCCGGGCGCGCCGTAGCGGTACATCGGCGCGATCGTGTACGCCTTCACCGGTTGTGGCCAGCGGTTCAGGCCGCCTTCGAGGTAGGCCCGGACGATCGGCGCGGTGCCTTCGGGCCGGAGCGTGAGCGAGCGATCCGAGCGATCGGTGAACGTGTACATCTCCTTGCGCACCACGTCGGAGGCCTCGCCGGCGGTGCGGGCGAACAGGCCCGTGTCCTCGAACCCGGGCGTCTGGATCCGGCCCCAGCCGTAATCTGCGGCCTGCTCCTCCATCACGCGCACGATGTGCCACCAGCGGTGGTCGTCGGGCAGGACGTCGTGCGTCCCGCGCGGGGCCTGGAATCTTGTGGTCACGCGCGGAGCTCGCCCAGGAACGGGTTCGTCTCGAGCTCGCGACCGAGCGTCGTCGGGCCGCCGTGGCCGGGGTAGACGACCGCATCGCGGCCGTAGCGCGCGACGAGCCTCTCGATCGAGGCGACGAGCGCGCCCCAGTCGCCCCCGGGGAAGTCGACCCGGCCGACCGAGCCCTCGAAGAGGAGATCGCCGGAGAAGATGTCGGTGCCGGTGCAGAATGCGACGTGATCGATCGAGTGGCCCGGGATTCCCGCGACCTCGAACTCGAGCCCGGCGATCGAGACGACGTCGCCGTCCCGCACCTCGTGCTCGGGATCGTGCGGCCGCACCGGGCGCCCGCCGCGTGTCACGCCCTCTCGCAACGCCTGCGCCTCGCCGGCCGGGGCCCAGACCTCGGCCCCGGTCGCCTCCGCCAGCGCCGCCAGCCCTTCCACGTGGTCGACGTCCGAGTGGGTGACCAGGATCCCGGCGACCGATGCTTCCAGCCGGTCGAGCTCTGCGAGGAGCGGCGCCGGATCTCCGCCCGGGTCGACCACCGCGCCGGAAGTCGACTCGGCCGAGGCGCGGACGAGGTAACAGTTCGCGCCGTACTGCGCGTTCAGCACGACCCGGGTCACGGAAACGGGCACGCGATCGAGTCTAGAGACGCAGCAGAACGACGCCGCTCAGCGGCTCTTGCCGGGTCGTGAGGCCTGGTCCGACGAGGGATGCTTGCGCTCCCAGCGTCGGTAGGCGAACCCGTCCGTCCAGTAGGTCAGCGGGATGAACATCACGCCGTAGAGGAGCCCGAGCACGATCGGGCCATGGAAAAGGAAGGTGACGGCGAAGCCGATGCCGATCCCCCACAGGCCGCCGCGCTTGAGGGCGCGCTCCCACGACGGGGGCTTGGGTGCCAGGCGCGAGCGCGGCGTCGAGCCGCCCGAAGCTTTCTTGGCCGCGGGCTTCTTCTCGTCCGGTTTCTTCCCGCGGACCTCGGCGCCGGGTACCTCGACCTCGTTGCCCTCATCGTCCTCCATCACGAAGCCGTACTCGTGGCGGAACGTCTTCGCCCGGCGGGCCTTCTGCTTGCGCGTTGCCATTCAGCAGACATCTTGCCCGAGAGGGCACACTCGCACGATGTCAGACCCGGTTTTCGGCACCCCGCGCGAGCTTCAGCTCACCGAGCCCGTCGGGTCGCCGACGCTCTCGCTCCTTCGGATCCGGGACTTCCGCACGCTTTTTCTCGCCGTCTCGGTCAGCGAGCTCGGGGACGCGCTGAACTACATCGCGCTCATGTGGGTCGCCCTCGAGCGCGGCGGGCCGCTCGGGGTCGTGGCCGTGCGGGTGGCCGACAGCGTTCCCGCGCTGATCTTCGGGCTCCACGGCGGGATCGCAGCCGATCGTTGGAGCCGGCGCAAGCTGATGGTCGGAGCCGATCTCGTGCGCGGAGCGACGCTCGTTCCGGTCGCGGTGCTCGGGCTCTCCGGCTCGCTCCCGCTGTGGGGCCTCGTCGTCGCGGCCTTCATCCTCGAGACGGCGACGAGCTACTTCGAGCCGGCCTACGGCGCATCGGTTCCCGCGGTCGTCGAAAGGAAGAACGTGCAAGGCGCGAACGCGCTCGTGCAGGCGACCGCGCAGGGCCTCTCGATCGGCGGCTGGGCGCTCGCGGCGCTGCTGCTCGCGGTGCTGCCGCTCTCGACGTTCTTCGCCGTCGACGCAGCCACCTTCTTCATCTCGGCAGCTCTGATCCTGCGTATCCGTGCGGGCCGCGGTCGCGCGGCGGCCGGTGAGCCGCCCCGGTTGCGGGAGGGGATCGCAGCATTGCGGCCCCGGCGGGCGCTGACCGCAGCGGTGATCACCTCGGCCGTCGCGATGACGATCACGACCGGCGCCTGGATCGCCGGCGTCCCGACGCTCGTCGAGCGTTCGCTCCACGAGGGAGCCGGCGGGTTCGCCGTCGTGATGATCGGCTTCGCAATCGGCTCGATCGGTGTGGGGATCCTGCTCGCACGGATCCCGGTCAGGCGAAAGGCGCGCGCGAGCATGCTCGCCTGGGTAATCGACCTACCCGCCTACCTCCTGCTTGCCGTCGCCGGCTCGGTGCCGGTTGCGGTGGGCGCTGCGGTCGGCACGGGGGCCGCCGAGAGCATGTCCGACGTTCTCCTGAACTCGGCGGCACAGGAGGAGATCCCCGACGAGGTGCTCGGCCGCGTCCTGGGCGTGATCTCGTTCGTGCATCGCGGCTCCCACGCAACCGGCCTCCTCCTCGTCTCCCCGCTCTTCGCCGTCGCGGCCGCGCGCCCGCTCTTCGGGATCGCCGCGTTCGCGCTCGCGATCGTCGGCCTCGGCGGGGTTGCAATCGCCGGGCGGTTCGCACGCGACGACGTACCGGCGACGGCCTGAACGGCGTCCCGCACAGCAAACGCAACCGCCGGTGCATCAGACCGGCCGCGCCCGGGCCTATCGGATCGATCTGAGCTCGAGCACGCTGGCAGCGTCGAAGCCGTCGAGTCCGAGCGCCGAGCCCGCGGCCGCCGCCACCGCGCCTGCGGGGATCAGGCCGACGAGCTCCGAGCCGGCCGCCTCCGCCCCACGCGCCGTCGCTTCGTCACGGATCCGCGCGACGATCTCGTGTGGAGGCGATGCCTGCCAGTCCTCGATGTTCATCGATACCTGGACGAGCCCGGCGGCCGGAAGCTCGAGCCCGAGCGCGCGCACGCCCGGAGAACCCGCCGCCCGACTCGCGGATGACCGCGGCAATCTCACGGGCGGTTTCGAGCGAGCCGCGGAGGTTGACGTTGAAGGCGATCAAAGGTGCCCGCGCGCCGACGATGACGGCACCGGCTGACGCATCGAGCGCGGACGGGCCGAAATCCGGGGCCAGCTCTCCCTCGTCGATCCGGCGCTGAAGCTCCTTCGGTCCGCCCCGCCGATAGAACGCCGGGCCGCGTTCGGGGGGCGAGTAGATGAACACCGGCAAACCCGCGTCACCCAGCCGGGCCCCGAGCACTTGCACGGCGGCGCGAGCGCGATCCATGTCCGCCGGGTCGATCGGAACGATCGGAACGACATCCGCCGCGCCGATCCGAGGATGCGCACCCTCGTGGCGGCGCAGATCGATCCGCTCGCGGGCCACCTCGACTCCCGCGACGAGCGCCTCCACGAGCTCCGTTTCATCACCGACGAGCGTGAACACCGAGCGGTTGTGATCCGCGTCCGCATGCACGTCGAGCAGCCGCGCACGCCGTGCGAGCGCGGCCCCGATCGCATTGATCGTCGAGCCGTTGCGACCCTCCGAGAAGTTCGGTACGGACTCGAGCGGCGCCACCGAGCGAGTGTATTTCGAGGCTTCCCTCACGGCAGGGTCGATACGTAGGCTGGATGCATGGCGGACCGGGACACGCCGCGCAACAGCGCGACCTTTTCGCGGCTCATGCGCTTCCTCAAGCCCTACAAGGGAGCGGTGTGGCTGTCGAGCATCCTCGCGATCGCAGCCCAGCTCGGAGCGCTCGCGATGCCGTGGCTCGCCAGGGACGTCGTCAACGCGATCGATGCCAAGGACCACAGTCGGGTGCGGTTCCTGATCGGGGTCGTGCTGGTGATCGGGATCGCGAAGGCACTGACCACGCTCGGGCGGCGGCTCATCTCCGGGCGGGTCGCGCTCGGCGTCGAGCTCGACCTCCGAAACGCGATCTACGCGAAGCTCGTCCGGCTCTCGTTCGGCTACTTCGACCGCCAGCAGACCGGCCAGTTGATGTCACGGGCGACGGTCGACCTCCAGGCGGTGAGGTTCTTCCTCGGCTACGGCCTGATCTTCTTCTTCCAGCACGTGTTCACGGTCGCCGCCGTCGGCGTGCTGCTCTTCGTCGTCTCGTGGAAGCTCGCGCTCGTCGTCCTCATCGTCTCTCCGGTGATGATCGCGCTCGCCTACCGCTACAGCCGCGTCTCTCATCCCGTCCTGCGCGACGTGCAGCAGCGGATGGCAGACGTGGCGACGGTCGCGGAGGAGAACGTCGTCGGCGTGCACGTCGTGAAGGCCTTCGCGCAGGAGCAGGCCGAGCAGGACAAGTTCGAAGGGCGCTCCGAGGCGCTCTTCGTACAGAGCGTGCGCGCGAACCGGCAGCGGTCGCTCTATGTCCCGCTGCTCGCGTTCCTGCCGCTGCTCGGGCAGGCGGCGGTGCTGCTGGCTGGCGGCCGGATGGTCGAGGACGGCTCCCTTTCCACCGGCGATTTCATCGCGTTCAACCTCTACCTCTCGATGGCGATCTTCCCGCTGCGGATGCTCGGGATGTGGATCGGCGAGGGTCAGCGGGCAACCGCATCCGGCGAGCGGATCTTCCAGGTGATCGACGAGCCGGAGGAGATTCGCGATCGCGTGGGCGCAGGCCTCCTCCCTGCCGGGCCCGGGCTCGTGCGCTTCGAGGGGATCCAGTTCGGCTACGCCCCCGAAAGGCCGGTGCTCTCCGGGATCGACCTCGAGCTCGAAGCCGGAAAGACCGTCGCGCTGATCGGCCACACGGGCTCCGGGAAGACGACGCTCGCCTCGCTGATCCCGCGGTTCTACGACGTCTCGGCGGGGAGCGTGACGATCGACGGCGCCGACGTTCGCGACGTCACGCTCGACTCGCTGCGCAGCGAGATCGGCGTGATCGCGCAGGATCCGTTCCTCTTCTCGGCGACGGTACGCGAGAACCTCCTCTTCGGGCGCCCGGAGGCAACCGACGAGGAGATCCACGACGCCGCCAGGCTTGCGCAGGCGCACGAGTTCATCGAGCGGCTGCCGGATGGATACGAGACGGTGATCGGCGAGCGCGGGATCACGCTTTCGGGCGGCCAGCGCCAGCGGCTCGCGATCGCCCGCGCGCTCGTGGTCGACCCGCGGATCCTGATCCTCGACGACGCGACGGCCTCGGTCGATGCAGCAACCGAGGCCCGGATCCGCCTCGGGCTCCGCGAGGCGATGCGCGGCCGCACGACCGTGATCATCGCCCATCGCGCCTCGACGATCGCCCTCGCCGACGAGATCGTCGTCCTCGACCACGGACGGATCGTCGCCCGCGGCAACCACGACGAGGTTCTTGCCGAGAGCCCCGTCTACCGCGAGATCTACGAGCACGGCCTCCTCGAGCACTCGATCGCCGAGCAGGAAGTCGCATGAGGGTCTGGCAGCCCGGGAGCTCGCTCGTCTCCCACAAGAAGGTCGTCGTCGAGGACTGGTCGTGGGCCGCGACGAAGCGGCGTCTCACCGCGCTCTACCGGCTCGCTCGGCCCCACCGCGCGAAGACGCTCGTCGCAATCGCCTCGCTGCTTGCGGCAACCGCCGCCGCGCTCGCGCCGCCGATCCTGATCGGAGCCGCCGTCGACATCGTCGCGAGCCAGCCGGCAAGCGGCTTTCTCCTTCGGGTGATCGACCTCTTCCACGGCTCGCTCGGCCTCGTGGTGGCCGCATTCGTCTTCGTCAGCGTGGTCGGGGTGATCTGCTCCTACGGGCAGACCTACTGGACGGGCTGGGTCGGAGAGCGGATGCTCGCCGACCTCCGCAACCACCTCTTCCGCCATCTGCAGCGGCTCTCGCTCGGGTTCTACGAGCGAAACCGCGCCGGGGTCCTGATCAGCCGGCTCACGAACGACGTCGAAGCGCTCGACCAGCTCGTGACCGACGGCTTCACCTCGCTGATCCAGAACACGCTGACGCTGATCGGCGTCGGCGTCCTGATGTTCCTGCTCTCCTGGCAGCTCGCGCTCGCGACGCTCACGGTGATCCCGGCGCTCCTGGTCGCGACCGCGATCTTCAGGCGGAAGTCGGGCCGCTCCTACCGGCTCGTTCGCGAGAGCCTGGGCCACGTGACGGCCACGCTTGCCGAGGACATCGCCGGGATGCGCGTCCTCCAGGCGTTCACCCGCGAGCGGGCGGCGCGGGAGAACTTCCGCCAGGTCAGCGAGGCCTACCGCCGCTCGAACCAGGAGACGGTGATCCAGAACGCGCTCTACTTCCCGTTCGTCGACCTCCTGAGCTCGCTCGCGACCGCGATCATCCTCGGCTACGGGGCCTATCTCGTCTTCGACGGCAACACCTCGGTCGGCGTCCTGACCGCGTTCCTCGGCTACGCGACGAGCTTCTTCGACCCGGTTCAGCAGCTCTCGCAGCTCTACAGCACGTTTCTCTCGGCCGTCGCGGCGCTGGACAAGATCATGGAGGTCCTCGTCGAGGAGCCGCAGGTTCGGGACGCCGCCGAGGCACGCGAGATCGACCGCCTCCACGGCCACGTCCGCTTCGACGAGGTCCGCTTCGCCTACGCGACCGGGCCCGAGGTCCTGCACGGGATCGACCTGGACGTCCCTGCGGGGACGACGGTGGCGCTGGTCGGCCACACCGGCGCCGGGAAGTCGACGATCGCGAAGCTGATCGCGCGCTTCTACGACCCGACCGGCGGCACGATCACGGTCGACGGCATCGACCTGCGCGAGCTCACGCAGGACTCGCTCCGCCGCCAGCTCGGGATCGTGCCGCAGGAGGGATTCCTCTTCGCCGGCACCGTTGCCGACAACATCGCCTTCGGCCGCCCCGAGGCGGGCCGTGACGAGGTCGTCGCGGCAGCCCGCGCGGTCGGCGCCGACGAGTTCATCGACCGGCTCGAAAACGGCTACGACACCGGGCTCGGCGAGCGTGGCTTCCGTCTCTCACTCGGCCAGCGCCAGCTTCTCGCCTTCGCCCGGGCGCTTCTCGCCGACCCGAGCATCCTCATCCTCGACGAGGCCACGAGCTCGGTCGACATCGCGACCGAGCGCCGCGTCGAGCACGCGCTCCGCCGGCTCCTCCACGGCCGTACCGCCTTCGTGATCGCCCACCGTCTCTCGACCGTGCGCAATGCAAACCTGATCGTCGTCCTCGAGCACGGCCGGGTGATCGAGCACGGCACGCACGACGAGCTCCTCGAGCGCGGAGGCCGCTATGCCGAGCTCTATGGAAGCTGGGCCTCCGAGGCCGACGTCGCATAACGGGCGGCCCAGGCCCGCGTCATCGCAATCCGCTGATCGACCGTCGGGTGGTCGTCGGCGAGCAGGTACTCCCACGTCGGCGGATTCGGGTTGCTGAGGGCGGTCGGAACGAAGGTCTTGAACAGTGCAGCCGCATCTCGAGGATCCTTCGTCGTCTGCAACGCCATCCAGTCGGCCTCCGCCTCCATGTGCCGCGTGATCATGTTCTGAACCGGGAGGGCCAGCAACTGGAGCACGACCAGGGTCAGGAGGGCGAGCGGGACAGCCGCAGGCTCACCCATCCCACCACGGCGTCGTGTGACCCGGCTGATGACGTAAGCGCCCGGGAATGCGAAGAGCGCATACCACGCGATCGACTTCCAGATGTGGTTGCGCTTCACGTGACCCAGCTCGTGGGCGACGACCACCCGCACCTCTCCCGGCGTGAAGCGACCGTCGAGCAGCGTGTCCCAGATCACAACCCGCCGGCTCGGCCCAAGCCCTTCGGTCTCGGCATTCGGCAGGGAGGTGTCGCTCGAGACGTCCTGAACCCGCACCGGGACATGACCGACGTGCGCCGTCCTCTCCAGCTTCGCGATGCTTGCGCTCAGCACGGGATCCGTGACCGGATGGGTCGGGACGAGGTAAGGGCCCACGAATGCGTCGAGCGTCACGAGCCCGACGAAGACCGGCGCCGCCAGGATCCACCACCAGTTCCCGACAAGCCGCGCGAGCCCCATCACGATCCCGAGCGCGACGCAGAGCAGCACGAAGACGAACCCAAGCGCCAGCCAGCCGCCGAACAGTGCATGCCCGTAGCTCTCGTGGCTCAGGTGATGCCGCTTGTCCCACCAGAGCCCGACGACCTCGAGCGGCACGTCGGCGAGCCACAGCAGCCCGAATCCGAGCATGCCGAGGAGCATCCCGGTCCCGACCGGCCCCGCTGCAGATTCGCGAACGAATGCCGGTCCGAAGCGGGCATAGAGGACGAAGACGACGAGCTCGACGACGAGCGTCGCCACGCCGAGCAGGCTTGCGACGCGGTCGTAGGAGTCCGCCCGGTGGAGCACTGCGGGCGGGAAGACCGCGGCCGTGTCGATGTGTGGCAACCGAAGCGATCTCGGGACCTTCGACGAGTACCAGAGCAGGTACGCGGCAACGACCCAGACAACGGCGAAGGCGGCGAGAATCGCCCGGTCAAGGGCGACGTGCGGTTTCACGGGTCGTCGTTGGCATGCGCCTCGTCGGGCGGCGCTTCGTCGTGCTCCTCGGGCGGTGCCGAGGCGGGCTCGGCCGAAGCCGAGCTCGGGCTCTCGCTGGGCTCGGGGGTAAGCGCGGAGGTGCCGGCCGGTGCGTCAGGCTCGACGACGGGAGCAGCGGGGCCGGCCAGCCACGGATCGGGCGCGGCCGCCGGGGCCCCGGTCCCCGGCGGGGGCGGCACCGGAGGCAGACCGCCGAAGGGGCGTTCCTCGTGCTCCTCGGCGAAGGCTGCGACGCCCTCGAGCGGGCTCGCATGCGGATACGCGTCTGTCAGCAAGTAGTTGTAGGCGTTGAGCTGAGCGCCGTAGCGCAACGCAAACGCGGCGAGGTTTCGAAGCCCCTCGGGCACGCGGCCGATCGCGAGCGCGGTGAACCACATTAGAAACGCCGCGATGAAGAGGATCCACAGCAGAAGGACATAGAAGATGAACGCCGGAACCGCTAGCAGCAGGCGGAAGAGCGTTTTCCAGCGATTCTGGCGGCCCGGCCCCGGGAGGACGAGATCGAGCTCGTAGGCGCCGGGCGCGCCCACAAACCCCGGGAACCGGTTCGCCGCGAGCGACCCGAAGGCATAGACGTGGAACGCGTACCTGACGTAGCGGGTGAGGAATCGGTGGAACACTCGAGCGGGGCGCCCGGCGAGAAGCGTCACGAACCACTGGAGGAACACGATGACCCCCGCGGCGATCCCCCAGAGCCAGAGCCAGAACAGATGCGGGATCAGGAGGGGTAGACGAAAGAAGACGGTGACCCGCGAGCGGCCGCAGGACTTCCGAGTCCCCTTCCAGGCGAACGGGATGCTGTGGCGGCGCCGGAACCCCGGAGAGGATCGCGTACGGGTCGCTGTTCGGGTACCGCTCGGTCACGAGCAGGAGATACGCGAGCGCTTGGGCGCGGTAACCGACCGTGTACCCCCCGGCGTCCCGAAGGCCCGAGGGCATCCGTCCTGTGATCAGGCTCGCAAACCACCCGAGGAAACCGACGACGGCGATCAGACCCGTCGCGGACCCTCCTGCGCCACTCCTCGTCCGTTTGTGGTTGATCGTGACGGTCGAGCTTCCCGTGAAGACGTACCCGGCGAGCGCAGTCGAGAGGATCAGCGCCGGGATCGCGAGGACGAGCCGCACGAGCACGCGCAACCGGCTCTGGGCCGCGCGAGGCGGCAGCTCGACGTCGACCGGGTAGCTCCCGGCTTCGCCCAGGAACCCCGGATACGGGTTTGCAACCAGGAAGAAGTAGGCGAAGAGGTGCGTGGAGTAGCGGATGTACGCGCAGAAGAAGCGATGGAATCCGTTGGGAAGCCGCCCGACGATGAGCGTCACGAGCCACCCGACGACGGAGGCGACGGCCACGAGGAAGGACCAGCCGAGGAACCAGAGGAAATGGGGGATCGCCAGGAGCACCCGGAAGAAGACCGTGAGCCGGCGGCGGCGCAGGTCGTCGTCGACCGAGAGGGTCACGGGGGCCACTGCCACCACCGGACGATGACAGACTCGTCGGCCGTCCGGGCGGGTGACCGGGGCGTAAGCTCCCGCCCATGGACGACGAGCACGAGCTCGAAGCGGACGAGCTTCCCGACCCGATCCCCGCCGAGGCCGAGCGCGAGGTCCGGCTCACGCCCGTGGAGGCCGTCGCACGGATGCGGATCAACGTGCCCGTCCGCCGCAACGAGCCGCTCCGCCGGGTGATCGGCCGCGTCAACCGCGACGACCAGATGAAGGCCTGGTGGCACGTCGCGAACGTGAACGCGGTCGCGCGCCTCGAGATCAACGACCACTCCTGGGTGCACATCCAGATCGTCACGAACATCGCGCTGAAGCTGCTTCGGCAACTCACGAAGCACGGCGTCGAGCCGGCGATGGTGACCGACTACGGGATGGGCCAGTCGGACGCCGAGGTCGTCGTCGCGCTCACAGCGCTCACGCATTGCATCGGCATGTCAGTCCACCGCCACGGCCACGAGGATTTCAGCCTCTTTCTCGCGGAGCCGAAGCTCCGCTCGCTGCTCGCCGGGATCTACGAGGAGCCGAACCTGACGGTGATCGTCTCCGAGGTGCTGCAGGGGATCATCAGCCACCGCTCCGACGGCGAGCCGCTCACTCTCGAGGCCGGCATCCTCCGCGTCGCCGACGCCCTCGACATGGAGCAGGGCCGCTCCCGGATCCCGTTCGAGCGCGGCCACGTCGGGATCCACTCGCTTTCGGCTGCAGCGATCGAGGACGTCTCGATCGGCGACGGCGAGGAGAAGCCGATCCGCATCGACATCGTGATGAACAACTCCGCCGGTATCTACCAGATCGACGAGCTGCTGAAGGCAAAGGTCATCGGCTCCGGCCTCGAGCCCTACGTCGAGGTGCTCGCACACATCGACACGGAGTCCGAAAAGAGCCTCGTCCCGCTCTACCGACTCGAGATCTGAGCCCCTCGCAGCGCTACACTTAACGTGCCCTCAGCGACTCGCGGGGGCGCCGTGCGGGATCGTCTAATGGTAGGACGCCGGACTCTGAATCCGGTAGTCTAGGTTCGAGTCCTAGTCCCGCAGCTCACCGAATACGCACCTCCGTCGATGGCTCTGCTGGCGTGTTTCACGGGTAGCGACGAACCACAGCCCACCGAGTTCCAGGCGAGCCATCTGGAGAGGCCGCACTAGTCGAGATCGCCGCGAGATCGCCGCTTCGCCGCGACCATTCGCTCGTCCGCGCTGCGTTCGGCCGCTTCGAGGTCGGGGTCGCGGGCGGTGACCGAGCCGATCGAGAGCTCGATCGGGATCTCCGCGAAGCCGTTCTCGCCGGCGACCGTCCGTTCGATCCGCTCGATGATGGCAGCTGCGAGCTCCTCGTCGGCGCCGCAGAGGAGGATCGAGAACTCATCGCCGCCGACGCGGGCGGCGAGGTCGTCCTCGCGGATGCAGGCCGTGAGGGCGCCGGCGATGCGGCAGAGGACACGGTCGCCTGCGTGGTGGCCGTGAGTGTCGTTGATCTTCTTCAGGTCGCGGCAGTCGAGCTTCACGATGCTCGCTGGCGAGCTCTCGTCCGGCGAGGTCGAGGCGAGCGCTTCCATCCAGCCGAGCCGATTGCCGAGGCCGGTCAGAGAGTCGCGGCGGGCCTCGGCACCAGCGCGCTCGAGCTCGTCGCGCATCGAGTCGCGCAGGAGCGCCGCCGCGAGCAGCGGCTCGGCGGCGTCGACGAGCTTGCGGCCGAGTGACTGGCAGAGAAGCGTGAAGCCGCGCGCCGCGCCCGCACGCGTGTGCAGCACGAGCAGGAAGCCCGCGAGCGGCCGCTTCAGCTCGAGGAGGTAGTAGGCGAGCACCCCGTCGATGACGCCGAACGGCGAGGGGAGCTCGGCGTCCTCCGCCTTCTGGATGCACGCTGGGAACGTTGCGCGCTCGGCGATCGCCGCGAGCGCATCCTGCATCAGAAAGGGGTCGAGCGACGACTCGCCGCGGCGGTCGCACAGCCACGCTTGCCTGCTCTCCGACAGGTAGGCGAGCCCGAGATCGCAGGAGAGCGCGATCGTTGCCTGGTCGACGAGGCGCTGGACTCCGTCGGCGAACGTCTCGGCGTGCGTGTGGACGAGGTCCTGTACCGCGTGGAGCACCTCGAGCTCGTCTGCCAGGCGCTTGGCGGGCTCCACCTCGACCACGGACGCGCCGGCGAGCCGCGCGAGCTCGTGGAGCTCGGAATCCGTGATCGCGGCGAACGTGTCGGTCGGGGCGCCGAAGATCACGAGCACGTCGGCGTTCGCCCGGACGGCCGCCACCGACTGGCCGTAGTACGGGCCGAAGACCTGCCACGGCTCCGTCTCGGTGCGCCGCAGCACGGTGTCGCGCTCGATCACGGATTTGACGAAGGGCTCCTCGGCCTCTCCGAGCTCGACGATGCCCGCCCAGCCGGTGCCGCGCCCCGCTCCTCCGAGATGGACGTAGCGGCCCTCGGACACCCGTCGGAAGACGAACATGTCCGAGGCGCCCGCTGCCTCGGCCACCTCTGCTGCCGAGGCCGACTTCCATGGTTCCGGAACGATCATTCGCATGCCACTACCGAGCTTCATCGTCCCGAAACAGGTCGGGCTTGAGGGGAGCCGTCTCCGGGAGGCGCGGTGCTCGCCGCGGCGCCGCCCATCGACCGGTCGTCGGCTCCCGGGATGCCGGGTGGCGGGCGACGGCCCTCATCTAGGGTTCCAGAGGTGCGAGCGACGTGGATCTTCGCCGCCCTCACTGGGGTCGTCACCGTCGCTGCGGGCGTGGCGCACTACGCGCACGCGACCTCGCTCCTGACCTTCGTCCTCTCGACGCTCGCGCTTGCGGGCCTCGCCTGGATGGTCTCGTTCTCGACCGAGCACGTCGGCGAGCGCTTCGGGTCGGCGGTCACCGGGGTGCTCCACTCGACGCTCGGCAACCTGCCCGAGTTCTTCGTCGTGCTGTTCGCGCTCTCGGCCGGCGAGCTCGTGATCGCCCAGACCGCGATCATCGGCTCCGTCTTCGCGAACGCGCTCTTCGTGCTCGGGCTCGTCGTGATCGCGGGGTGCCGGGCGAGCGCGGACGGCGTGATGCGGTTCGCGCCGAGGCTCTCCAAGGACAACACGATCCTGATGATGCTCGCGAGCTTCCTGATCGTGATCATCGGGATCTCGACGGAGGCCAACGACGGCGCCTCGCACCACGTGGAGGAGATCTCGATCTTCGGGGCGGTCGCGCTGCTCGTGACCTACGGCGTATGGATCGTCGGGTACATCCGGGCCGACGACGGCTCGGCCCCGAAGGATGTGGGCGCCCATGTCCTGTCGACGAGGGTCTCGGTGACGATCCTCGCGGTCGCCGGGGTCGGGTCGGCGTTCGTCTCGGAATGGTTCGTCGATTCGCTCTCGCCCTCGATGGAGAGGCTCGGAGTCCCGAAGGCGTTCGCCGGGCTCGTGATCGTCGCGATCGCCGGGAATGCGGTCGAGAACGCGACCGGGGTCGTGCTCGCTCTGAGGGGCAAGGCCGACCTCGCGGTCTCGGTCGTCACGAACTCGGTCGCCCAGATCACCGCCTTCCTGTTCCCGGCGCTCGTGCTCGCCTCGCTGCTCCTCTCGACCCGGCTCACCTTCCAGCTCGCGCCCGTCTTCATCGGCGCGCTCGCCCTCACCGGGATCGCGCTCTGGGAGATCACGAGCGACGGCGAGGCGACGCCGTTCGAGGGCACGGCACTCGGGGCGCTCTACGCGATCCTCGCCGTCCTCACCTGGTACGAGTAGCCCGGCCTGGCAGCCGAGCCTCGCGGCCTCCCGTCAGCCCCGACGGCCGGAGGATCAGAACCGCGCGCCATCACGACGCCGATCGCGACGAGCCGCGTGCCCGTCGGGAGATGAACGTAGAAGCCGACATGGACGCCCTGCTCGGCGTCTGCGAGGAACGAGTTCAGCGCGCTGATCGCGAGCGCGCCCACGACCGCGCCCCAGAGGCTCGAGACCCCGCCGACGACGAGCATCGCGAGCGTGATGAACGTCAGCGGCAGGTAGACCTGGTCGGTCGTGATCGAGCCGAGCTCGTGGATCAGGAGCCCTCCGGCGAACCCGGCCAGGGCGCCCGAGATCACGAAAGCGTAGAGCCGCTCGCGGTGCACGTCGATCCCGGCCGACTGCGCGGCGAGCGGGTCCTCACGGGTTGCGCGCAGGCGGCGGCCGAGGCGGCTCCGGCCGTACGCGAACGCGACGGCGATCGTGATCAGCGTGCCGATCCCGAGCGTCCAGATCCCGCTCTCCGGGACGAGCGCGAGCGCCGTCACGCCGGGCCCGATCTTCTGCCAGTACGAGAGCACGTTGTAGGTGATCCCGAGCACGGCGAGCGTCGCGATCCCGGCCGGGAGACCCGAGAGCCGCATCAACGGGAAGCCGACGACGAACGCGAACACCGCGCCCGCAAGCGCCGCGAGTGCGAGCGACGGGATCGTGGAGACGTGCGAGTGCCGAAGGAACGGATACATCGTCGGGATCACGAAGTTCTTCTGCTCGGCGCCGAGCGTGAGGATCCCGGAGAGGTACGCGCCGACGGCCACGAAGCTGATGTGGGCGAACGAGATCACGCCCGAGTTGCCGATGAAGACGTAGAGCGCAACGACGATCGCAGTGTTCACGAGCGCGTCGTCGAACTCGAGCTGGCGCACCGCGCCGAGCTGCGAGCCGAGAACGACGGCGAGCAGGACGAGGCCGGCCGGCGCCGCGAGCACCACCGCCGAATCGAGGCGGCCTCTCATACGCGCTCCGCAGCGGTCGCCCGCGCGCTCGTGAAGACGCCGCCCGGCTTCACGAGCAGCACCACGATCACGAGGCCGTAGATCACCGAGGGCAGGTACACGCTGCTCGAGGAGGGCAGCTCCGCGCCGACGAGCGAGGTGGCGAACCCGATCGCGAAGCCGCCGAGGGTCGCCGTCCACAGCCGCTCGAGCCCACCCACGACGACGCCGACGAGCGCGAAGATCGTGACCTGAACACCGAAATCGGGTGTCACGAGCGGCGACTGCACCGTGAGCAGCACGGCCACGGCGCCGGCGAGGAACCCGGAGACGAGGAACGCGAAGGCGATCACGCGGTTCGCGCGCACGCCCAGCAGGCGAGCCGTGCGGAAGTCCGCCGCCGCCGCCCGGATCTGGAGCCCGGCCGTCGTCCGGTTCAGAAGCAGGGCCGTCGCCGCGAGCAAGACCGCGCCGGCGAGGAGCGCGACGAGCGAGATCCAGCGGATCCGGAGCGAGCCGATGTCGATCGTCGTATTGAGGCCGCCGAGCGTCCCCACGGACTTGCCGCGAGAGCCGAACGCCAGCAGATAGACGTTCTGGAGCAGGAAGCTGATCCCGAACGACGCGACGAGCATCGTCGCCGGCGCCGCGCCCCGCAGCGGGCGGAAGATCAGCTCCATCACGAGCGAGGCCGCGATCGCGACGCCGAGGCAGGCGAGGATCGCGACGAAAGCCGGCTCGCCGCTCGTGTAGGCGAGGGTGAACGCCGCAGCCGTGATCACCTCGCCGTAGGCCAGGTTGATCAGCCGCATCACGCCGAACACGAGCCCGATCCCGAGTGCGACCACGCTGTAGACCGCGCCCAGCGCGACCGCGTCGATGAGCGACTGCACGAACGTCACGAGAGGTAGGCCGCCGTCAGCTTCGAGGTGAGCTCGGCCGCATCCGCCGCGTCTCCCGCGCCGAGCGTGAGCCGCAGCTCCGCGTTCGCAAGCACGTGCGTCCGGTCGGCAAAGCCCACCGTGAGCATCCCGCGCTGCTCCACCAGGAGAATCGTCACCCCGCGGTCGCGCACCTGCGCGAGCGTCTGAAACAGCGTGTCGACGACGCTCGGCGCGAGCCCGAGCGAAGGCTCGTCGAGCAGCAGCACGTCGGGCCGCGCGATCAGCGCCCGCGCGATCGCGAGCTGCTGCTGCTGGCCGCCCGAGAGGAGGCCCGCCTTGCGTCCCGCCGAACTCGGCGACGACCGGGAACAGCCCGTGCAACCAATCGAGATCCACCGCGATCCCCTCACGCGAGCGTCGGCCGGCAAGTCCCAGGCGCACGTTCTCCTCAACGGTGAGATCGGCGAAGATGTGGCGTCCCTCGGGAACGAGCGCGACCCCCGAGCGCGCCACGTCTTCGGGCCTGCCCTGAACCGGGCGGCCGTGAAGCCGGATCTGGCCGCCCGCCAGCGGAACCGCCCGCATGATCGCGAGGAGCGTGGTCGACTTGCCGGCGCCGTTCGGCCCGATCAGCCCGACGATCTCACCCCGCGAGAGCTCGAGGCTGAGCCCGCGCACGGCCGGAACCGAGCCGTAGCGGACCTCGATCGAATCGAGCTCGAGGATCGGCCCTTCACTCATCGGCCGCCACCGTTGCACCCGCGCCGAGATAGGCCGTGGCGACGTCGAAGTTCCGGCGGATCTCCTCCGGCGTCCCCTCGGCGAGCGTCCGGCCGCGGTCGAGCACATGGATGCGGTCGCAGACCTCCATGATCAGCGCGACGTTGTGATCGATCAGAAGGACGCCTGTCCCGAACGCGTCGCGCACCGAGCGCACCACCGCCGCGAACGAGGGGACCTCGGCCTCGTGCAGCCCCGCAGCCGGCTCGTCCATCAGCACGAACCGCGGCCGGAGCGCGAGGGCCCGGGCGACGCCGAGTCGCCGCTCGTCGCCGTGCGGCAGGACGGCTGCGCGAGCGTCCGCCCGCTCGCTCAATCCGAGCAGCCCGAGCAGCTCGGTGGCCCGCCGGCTCGCCTCCGCCGGCCCCACGCCCACGCCGAGGGCCGCCACCTCCACGTTCTCGCGCACGGTCAGCCCGCGAAACAGCCGTCCGTGCTGGAACGTCCGCGCCAATCCGGCCCGCCCGCGGCGGTGCGGCGGCCAGCGCGTGATCTCGACCCCGCCGAGCTCGATCCGCCCCGAGCTCGGCAGGTCGAACCCGGTGAGCAGGTTCACGAGCGTCGTCTTCCCCGCCCCGTTCGGTCCGATCAGCCCGACGATCTCGCCCTGCTCGAGCGAGAGATCCACGGCCTCGAGCGCCTGGACGCCCGCGAACGAGCGCGAGACGCCGAGGGCCCGGAGCGATCCGGGCCCTCGGCGAGACTTCTCGGCGACTGCCGCCAACCCGATCAGTGGATGTTCGGGATCTTCTGCGTCGTGTGCTCGCCGATCACCTTGGCGACGTTGTTGTTCACCTCGATCACCCGGTAGGGACGCCCTGTCGGACTGTGGAAGCTCGGCGTGAAGCTGATCGGGCCGCCGAGCGTCTTGAAGTTCGTCAGGTGCGACAGCGTCGCGGCGAGCTTGGCGCCGTCCGTCGAGCCGCCGTTCTGCTTGATCGCGTATGCGATCGCGTCGATCGCGTCGGCGCCGGTGATGAACCCACCCGTCTGCGCCGGCGTGCCCGCCGCCTTCATCTTCGCCTCGAATGCCCGCACGGCAGCATCCGGGTCCCTGGCGTCCGCGGCTGCGTAGGTGACGTAGTAGAAGTTCGTCACCTTCGGGTTCTTCGACCACCAGTAGGATCCGTCGCCGGACCAGCTGTTCATGATCGGCGTCTTGTTGCCCTCCGAGCGGAGTGCATCGACGAACGCCGGCTGATCGCCCGCGAACGACGTGCAGAACGCGATCATGTTCGCCGGCTTGCCGTTGATCCGGGTCGCGACGTTGCCGATCGTCTTGTCGCCCTGTGTGAACGACTCCGAGTCGACGATCTTGCCGCCGAGCTGCTGGAACCGGTCGCTGAAGGCGGTGCAGACGTTCTGGAAGTACACGAGCAGCTTGTCGGTGACGACGTCGGCCGAATGCCAGCCGTGCGCATAGGCCCACTCCGCCATCGCCGCACCCTCGTCCTGGGCGGCATTGCCGAACGTGAACGCGAGATTCCCGGCCGAGCCGAAACGCGACGGCCCCATCTGGTCCGTGCCGATGCACGGTGAGACCGTCAGCAGCTTCGCCTGCAGGAACGCGTCGATCGCGGGTGTGGCGTAGTCGACGTCACAGGTGACCCAACCGATGTTCACGCCCTCCGAGATCAGCTTCGTCGCGTCGGTCTTCGTCTGTGTCGCGTCGAGCTGGTCGTTCAGGTACTTGAGCACGAGCGGATGGCCGTCAACACCGCCGGCCGCGTTGATCTTCGCGATCTCGATCTTCGCCGCGGCGAGTGCCGGGGCGTCGAACGGCGCCATGTTCTTCGTGAGGTCGATCGCGGCGCCGATCACGATCGGCGTGCCCGCGGCCTTCTGCTTGGTTGCCGCACTCGTGGAGCCGACAGCGAGTACGGCCAGTGCCCCCGCTGCGACTGCAATCGGGACGACTCTTGCGAGTCTCATGCACCCTCCTTGTTGGTTGAGGTGGTGGGGACGAGCTGCCGCTTCCTCGTCCGTCCCGGCGAGGCCGGCGGCAGGAACAGTTCGGATGTGGTTCTCGTGCGGGTGGGCCGGCGGTTTGTCTGCATCGTCTGGTCGGCCTCGCGCCCGCGAGGAACGAGCGATCTTCCCACAGCCACCGCGGCCGCGACAAGTGAAGGTGCAGCGTCGGGACGGAGGATCGCGTTACGAAGAAGTTACGCCTCGGGGCCGCAATCGGGTAGGCTAGGCCCTACTTGATGACTCGTGTTCGCATAAAAGCCCCGCAAATCGGGGCTTTTTCGTTCCCGGGCTCATCGTCGGCACCGTCACAGAGAAGGCACCGTCACAGAGAAGGCACCGTCACGTTGCCGGTCGTAGCTTTTTTGGCTGTCACACCTTCCCCGCAGGCCACAACCACCGCTGGAGAGAGACGATGACAAAGGAAACTCCGAATTGCCCGCAATGCTCTTCACCGCTCAAGCTTCGCGAGATGGCGATCCCGCGGCCGGCGCGTAACGGAACGCCCCGCCCAGTCCCGAAGCGGCAATGGGTGTGCAGCAACGAGGACTGCATGTACACGGCGAACCAGCACGTGTACTCGCTCTCCCGCTAGCGATTTCCCGGCGAACGCTGCCGGCCGTTTCCCCGCGTTGCGACGACGAGCCTCGGCGCGCTATCGAGGGGAAATGGCGTAGACCGTGCCCGAGGGCGCGTCGATCACGAGCGACCGGGGCCCCGCAGAGACGGCTGCCGCCCCTACGAGCGGCACCGTCGTCTTGCCGACTGCGGTCGGGTTCCCCGTCGCCGGGTCGATCCGGATCACGGTGGTCGAGGGCTTGCCGTTCGCCGTCTTCCCGCCGAGCAGGTAGAGGCCCGTCCCGGACGGGACGAGAACGGCCTGTTCGACCGCCACCGGTAGCTGCCCGAGGCTGACGACGCTCCCGGTCTGGATGTCGATCGCGTAGACGTTGCGGGTGAGGCCGTGCTCTGTCCGGCCGCCCGCGACGTACAGGGTGTGGCCGAGGAGCGCCACGGCCGGGGAGCGCGTCCCGTCGGGCAGGCGCGCCACGAGCACGGTCGTGGCGGGCGGCGTGAACTTCAGTACCGCGGTCGCGAGCTGCGACCCCGTCCAGCCGCCGATCAGGTAGGCCGAACCGGCTCGCGGCGCGACGCCGGCCTCGGCCAGCGGCTCCTCGAACCTCCCGTCCGGGCGGGCGCGGCCGGCCGCGAGGTCGATCCGGAAGAGCTGGTCGGTGGCCTTCGTCCCGTTCTCGCCGCCGAGGAGATAGAGGTAGCCGCCGGACGGGAAAGCCTGCATCGCCGCGAGCGGCGTCGTGAGCGCGCCGATCACGACGAGCTTCCCGCCGACGGGGCCGCCGAGAACCCGGGCGCTCCCCACCCCGCCGACGACGGCAAGCGTCGGGCCGACGACGGCGGCCGCCGCCTGGCTGCCACCCGGTGGCAGCGTGCCGAACGGCGTCGCGCGGAGCGGGCCCCAGGCGAGGTGCACGGTGTGGACCGGCGGCGGGGGCGGCGGCACGGTCACCGCCGGGGTGGTCGAGACCGGCGGCGCCGTTGCCACCGTCGCCGAAGGCGCAAACGACCGTCCGATCACGATCCCGGCTGCCGTGATCGCCGCGAGCAGGCCGATCAGGAGCACGACGCGGAACCTCCTGCTGCCGCCCCCGAGCATCCTGCGCGACCGCTCGGGAACGGTACCGCGGCCCGAGGTGGTAGAGCTCACCGCAGGCCAGGGCGCCTCCGAAGCGGGCGTGGCTCCGCCCTCCGGCAGGTCGACCGACGGGATCCGAAGCACGCCGCGTCCTTCGGGTGCCGGGTCCTCTGGCATGGAATGGACGCTACCGGCACAGGCGGATCCCGCAGCCAATTCAAGCGGTGGCGACGGCTGCGACTTCCGTGTGGCCCTCCGGCGCTCTATGCTCTTACGCCATCACCCCCAGTTTCACCTTCCAAGACAAAACAGGAGGGCTTGTGAAGAACCGAATCTTGTTGGGCTCGGCACTCGGAGCGGTACTGATTGGTGCCACCCTGGCGGTTACGGTCGGCGGCGCGCTCGCGCATACGACCGGGGCAACCCCGCTCCCTGCGGCAACGTGCTCAGCGATTCAGAACCCGGATGGCAACCTGCTCATCTCGTCCGACCTGCCGCTGCAGGGGTCGGGCCGGGCGCAGACCATCCAGATGACGAAGGCGATTGCCTTCGAGCTCCAGGCCGCCGGCTGGAAGGCCGGGAACTACACGCTCGCGTACCAGAGCTGCGATGACTCGACGGCTCAGGCGGGCAAGTGGGACTCGGGTACCTGCCAGACGAACGCCTCCGCGTACGCCGGCGACGCCAGTGTCGTCGGGGTGATCGGAACGTTCAACTCCGGTTGTGCCGAGATCGAGATCCCGATCGAGAACCGTGCACCGAACGGTCCGCTCGCGATGGTCAGCCCGGCGAACACGTACGTCGGCCTGACGCATTCCGGGCCGGGCACGGCGGCCGGTGAGCCCGGGAAGTACTACCCGACGGGCGTGCGGAACTACGCGCGTGTCGTCGCGGCAGACGACTTCCAGGGTGCAGCCGACGCCACGCTCGCGAAGCAGCTCAGGGTGTCGAAGCTGTTCGTTCTGAACGACAAGGAGGCCTACGGGGCCGGTGTCGCGACGAACACGGCGAACGCCGCCAAGAAGCTCGGGATCAAGATCGTCAAGAACGTCGCGTGGGATCCCAAGGCGACGTCCTACTCGGCCCTCGCCCTCCAGATCAAGGCTTCGGGAGCACAGGCTGTGTTCCTCGGCGGCCTGATCTGCGAGAACGGCGGGAAGCTGATCAAGGACATCCGCTCGGGTGCCCCGAACGTGACGATCCTCGCACCGGACGGCTTCACGCCGGTCTCGGCTGACGTCCAGCAGTCCGGCGGCCAGGCGAACGGCATGTATGTCTCGGTCGCAGGGCTTCCGAACTCGAAGCTCCCGGCGGCCGGACAGGCGTTCGTGAAGGCGTTCACCAAGTCGGTCGGAGCAGTCCCTGATCCGTACGCCGTGTATGCCGCTCAGGCAGCCGACGTGATGATCCAGGCGATCTCGAAGTCGGACGGCACGCGGGCCGGTGTGGCCTCGGAGCTGTTCAAGGTCAGCATTCCGAACGGGATTCTCGGCCCCATCGCCTTCAACAAGAACGGCGACGTGTCCGCGAACCCGGTCTCGATCTACAAGGTCGTCAAGGGCCAGTCGACGACCTTCAAGGTCATCGTTCCGAAGAACTCGCTCGTCGCTTCTGCGTAAGCACCGTCTGGCGAGTTGATCGAGAAGGGAGGGCTCCGGCCCTCCCTTTTCTTGCCCTCAGGTGACGACGAATGTGTCCTTGTGCGTCGGCGAGCTGAAGTAGAACCAGGTGCCGGCGCCGAGAGTGAGCGTCAGCGACTGCTTTCCGGTGTAGCCGGTGCCGGTGATCACGATCGCCCGCTGGCCTCGCTTCTGCAGGGTGAAACCCGCGCTTCGGCTCCTGTCTTCGACGACGACGTCGTAGCGCTTGGCTCCGAGCTTCGCAACGCGCTTCGCGCTCATGGCGAGTGACACCCCCCCATCGGCGCTCACCGTCGCCTCGAGGGTCGTCGGCTTCTTCGCAGCCGCGACCGCCGAGCCCACCACGTCCGAGTTGGCCTGCTTGTTCTTCGAGGTCACGGGAGCCGACGCCGGGGAGCTCTGGCCGAACGTGGCCGTCGTGGAGAAGTAGCCGAGTGTGCCGCTCGGGTTGTTCACGTCCTCGAACGAATAGGTTGAGCTCGCCGCAAACGTGATCGTGTAGACCTCGGAAGAGGGCTCGTTGTCGAGGAAGTTCAGCCCCGGCCCCACGATCTGGAAGTCCGCCGGCTCGCTCGAGACCGAGATCTCGACCGTGTAGGCACCCGCGGGAATCAGCGTTCCGGGCGGGGTCGAGGTGCCGACCGTAGCTCCGCTCGAGAGCGTGACGACCGGCGTCTCGCCGTTGTAGGTGACGAACATGAGCTGGCTCGCGGCCGCCGGCGCCCTGCCGGCGAGTGCTCCCTGCAGGGCGGCCGCTGCCACAAGGGTCAGTGCAAGGAGACGGACGCGATGTGCCATGGATTACGTTGGAGGCGCGCGCGAGAGGCGAGCCCCACGAGCCCAGAGTACCGCCATCGATGACCGACCCCGGCCTTTCGGTTTGCCTGATCGTGAGGGACGCCGCCGAGACTCTCGAGCGCGCAGTGGGGTCGGTCAGGCCTCACGTTGCGGAGCTCTGCGTCTACGACACCGGCTCGACAGACGGGACGATCGCGCTCCTGGAGCGGCTTGCGGCCGAGCCCCGGAACGCCGGTCGTCTTCGAGCGGGGCGAGTGGCGCGACGACTTCGCGTGGGCGCGCGAGCGTTCGTTCGCGCTCTCCTCGCAGCGCTGGCAGATGTATCTGGACGCCGACGACGTCGTTCTCGGCGGCGAGCGCCTTCCGGCTCCTCGTCGCCACGGCCGAGCGGGCCGGCGCGCGTGCGATCAGCGTCGCGTACGACCATCACGACGCGCCCGACGGAACGGTTTCCTGGCTCTGGACGAACCGGATCCTCCGACGCGGCTCGGGACGCTGGGAAGGCGTCGTCCACGAGCTCTGGCGCGGGCTCCGGCTGGAAGAGATCGTCCTCGCCCACCCTGCCGCCCTGCGGGTGCGCCACCTGCAGCGGGCAGAAAGACCGCAACGCTACGAACGGCTGGTCGAGCTCGCTGCCGCAGATGCGGAACGCACGCCGCGCGGGCAGATGATGCTCGGCTTCGAGCTGCTCGGCCGAGACGACCGGAGGGCGGTCGCCGTGCTCGGGCGTTACCTCGACGAAGGGCAGGACGCGATCGAAGGGGATCCGAACGGCTTCCACTGGATCGTGCTCGATCAGCTCTCCCGCGCCCACGCCCGACTCGGCGACGGGGCCGGCGCGATGCGGCGCGCGCAGGAACGCGACGCGTATACGGCAAGGCTCTCCGCCGCGATCGCGGCGGGCGAGATCGAGGACGTCGAGTTCTGGCGCGCACTCGCCGGGCGGATGGACGAGCTCCTCGCGTCCGGCGCCGGCGAGCTGCTGCTTCCCGGGCCGGCGACGGCACTCCGCGCTCGGGATCCCGGCGACTCTCCGAATCCACGCGACGCGCGATCACCGTAGTACCTTCTTGAATGGCAGGCCCACCTGGATCCAGGGGGGCACGATGGTGAATCGCACGGTTGGCCTGAAGTTCGGAATCACGGTTTTGACGCTGCTCGCCGCCGTCCTGGCGAGCGTGGCCTCGTCGCAGGCGGCTGCGCCGACGATCAACGTCGTCCTCGGGGTCGCGAACGCCCTCCAGGTCACCTACAACGGCACGCCGCTCGGTTCGAGCGCCGCGCCCGGCGTCTCGGTCCCACCCGGCGCCTACCAGGTGATCGTCGACAACTCGATCGGCGACGTCGGGTTCACCTTCCACCTCACCGGGCCCGGGGTCAACCTCCAGACCGACGTCGCCGGCGGCGAGCAGGACACCGAGACGTGGGACGAGACGTTCCAGCCGAGCTCCACCTACCAGTTCGAGGACGACACGAACCCGTCTGCGACGCTGCGGTTCTTCAGCACCGCTGCGAGCGGCGGCGCGAGCTCGATCGGCACCGCAGCCGGGGCCGGAACCGCGGGCTCGGGGAGCACAAGCTCGACAGGCGGCGCCCTCGGCTCGAAGGCATCGACAGGCACGACGAAGAAAGCGGCGCCGCTTCCCGACCGCGGGACGCTGATCGGATCGGTCGGCGCCACCGGGAAGCTGAGTCTCGACCGCGACGGCAAGCCCGTCGCGACGCTCGCGCCCGGCCTGTACACGATCCGGGTCACGGACAAGACGAAAAAGAACGGGTTCATCCTGCAGGAGTCCGGGCGACCGTCTCGCAGCCTTACCACGGCGCCGTTCGTCGGCATGAAGTCGATCAAGGTCTCGATGCCGGTAGGCCAGTGGTTCTTCTATCCCACCTTCATCGGCGCGAAGGTCTTCTTCGCGGTGATCGCCCGGCCATGAGGTCGCGGCTCCTCATCTCAGGAGTGGTGGCGACGGCGATCCTCGCACTCGTCCCTGCCGCCGCCCAGAGCCGGAGCGCCGAGGCGCTCACGCTCGACGTGAACTACTCCTACGCCGGCGACATCACGGTGACCCTGCCGAGCGGCCAGCCGGTCGGCGTCAGGTCGGGGACTCCGACCGTGATCCCGGCCGGCTATTACACGGTGGAGCTCACGCAACCCGGGTGCGTCGATACGCCGGCCTTCGTCCTCCAAGGGCCGGGCGTCAACATCCTCGACGATCTGAACGCGGGCGAGATCGTGACCGACGCGCAGGAGGCCGACTTCCAGCCGAACTCCACCTACACCTGGCGGGACGGGAGCATCAACCCACCGGTGTTCTTCACCTTCCAGACCTCCGGCGACGTCCTCGGCACGCCGCCTCCCCCGTCGAGCGCCGCCTCCGGCGGTCCCGTCTCCTCGAACAAGGAGGCGAACGGGAGCGTCGTCGGTTCGGGAATCAAGCAGACCCCGAAGCTCACTGGGACGCTTGCAGCCACGGTCAGCGCGGCCGGGAAGCCCACCCTGTCCTTCAAGGGGAAGCGCGTCAGCAGCCTGACGGCGGGCCGCTACGCGATCACCGTCACCGACAGGAGCCCGAAGAGCGGATTCGCGGTCGAGCGCAGCGGCAGCCATGCGATGACGCTCACGGCCCCCGGCGTTCGTCGGGAAGCGCTCCGAAACGCTGGAGCTCACGGCCGGGCGCTGGTCGTTCCTCGCCGGCCCGTCCGGGTCGAAGACCAGCTTCTCGGTGGTGAAAGGGGGTGGTCGAACGACAACATGAACGCGTAACCGATCAGGGTGAACCCGGTCGCTACGTTGGTTTTGCAGCACTTATGGACGCGCTGGCTGCGTCGTTCCCGAAGCACAAGCGGTAGTCGATTGCTAGGCAGGCCTGATCGGCAGTGGCACGAGTGCCACTGCCTGAGGGAGGACATAGATGGCAAATGGCCTGAAGATCAAGGTGAACGGGCTCACGCACAACGTGACCGCGAGCCTTGATACGCCTCTCCTGTACGTTCTGCACAACGAGCTCCACCTGCACGGCCCCCGCTTCGGTTGCGGCCTCGCTCAGTGTGGCGCCTGCTCGGTGTTGCTGAACGGCAAGGAGATCCGCTCCTGCGTCACGCCCGTTGCGGCTGTGTCGGGCGGGAGCATCACGACCCTCGAGGGCCTGCCGGCCCTCTGGGCGGCACAACGCGGAACGACGGCGGCGGCGCCGGCGCTCCACCCGCTCCAGCAGGCCTGGATCGACGTGCAGGTGCCGCACTGCGGCTACTGCCAGAACGGCATGATGATCCAGGCCGCAGACCTCCTGGCCACCACCAAGAACCCTTCGGAGGACCAGATCCGCACGGCGATGAACGGGCATCTCTGCCGCTGCGGCACATACCCCCGGATCCTGACCGCGATCCAGCAGGCGGCCAAGGTCATGGCAAAGGCAGGTGCGTAATGACAGGGCTTCTGGAAGAGAAGCAGTTCTCGCGTGGAACGTTCGTCAAGGGCGGCGCGATCGTCGTCAGCCTCGTCGTCGGAGGCAGCGCGCTCGCCGGGAAGGCGAGCGCAGTCGACAACCCGTACGCCGATCCTGGTGCGACCGCGGATCCGAACCAGCTCGCCTCGTACGGCCCGTTCGACCCGACCTCGATCGACTCGTGGTTCGTCGTGCACCCCGACAACTCGATCTCGGTCAAGCTCGGCCGTGTCGACCTCGGACAGGGCTCTCCGACCGCGTTCGCGATGATCGCGGCCGAGGAGCTGAACCACGACTTCAACCTGATGCGGCTGATTCCGAACGACACGGACATCACACCGAATCAGGGCTCGACATCGGGCAGCTCGTCCGTCCAGACCGCCGGCAAGTCGGTGCGGGCGGCGGCGGCGGCGGCCTACCAGGCGCTTCTCGGGATGGCCTCGACGCAGCTCGGCGTGCCGGTCGCGAACCTTACGGTCTCGAAGGGCGTCGTCTCGGGAGGCGGGGCCACCGTCACCTATGCGCAGCTCGTCGGCGGGAAGCTCTTCAACGTGAAAGCTCCGGCGGCGTACGGCCTGACGGCGACCACCGCGAACCCGCCGGCGGCGGGCGCGGGGCTCGCTCCCGGATTCCCCGGCCTGACGAAGCCGGTGAGCCAGTACTCGCTGATCGGCATCGCCCCGGGCCCGCAGCGGCTCGACATCCCGGCGAAGGTGACCGGTACCTACACCTACGTCCACAACATCCGCGTCCCCGGCATGGTCCACGGCCGGATCGTCCGGCCCCGCGGCCAGGGCGCCTACGGCGACGGCACGAATCCGCAGGTGCTCTCGATCGACCCGACCTCCATCAGCCACATCCCGGGGGCGAAGATCCTCCAGAAGGGGAACTTCGTCGGGGTGACCGCCCCTCACGAGTACGACGCGATCCAGGCCGCGGCACAGCTGAAGGTGACCTGGGCGGCCCTGCCGCTTCTGCCGGGCTCGGGCAACCTCTGGAACCAGATGCGCACGCAGGACTCGCAGGGGCTCGCGCCTGCGGCGATCAAGACGCTCCGCGGGAACGTCGACTCGGCGATCGCCGGCGCCGCGTACACCGTGGCGCAGACCTACACGTACCCGTACAACGGACACCTGCCGATCGGCCCCGACTGCTGCGTCGCGGACGTCACCGCGACCGGCGCCCGGATCTACTCGAACACGCAGAACGCGTATGCAACCCGTACCGGCGTGGCGACGATCCTCGGGTTCCCGTCGTTCAACCAGGTGCGTGTCAGCTACTACGAAGGCTCGAGCGTGTACGGCTCTGCTCCGTACGACGACCTCGCGCAGGCGGCGGCGGTCATGTCGCAGCTCGCGGGCGTACCGGTACGGCTGCAGTTCATGCGCTGGGACGAGCACGGCTACGACAACTACGGGCCGGCGATGATGTACGACATCCGGCTCGGCGCGGATTCGACCGGCAAGCTGCTCGGCTCGGACGTGACCGAGTTCGCCCCGCCGTACTACACGACGACGCCGACGATGGCGTTGACGGGCACGACGAACCAGGTGTTCGGGGCGGCGATGTCGGCCGACACGACGAACGTCGGGACGCAGTACAACCTCCCGGCCTCGAGGGTGATCGGCAAGTCGGTACCGCTCCAGAACAACTACTTCAAGATCTCGTTCTTGAGGGGGCCGCAGGCGCCGCAGACCTGCTTCGCCTACGAGCAGGCGATCGACGAGCTCGCCTACGCGGCGAAGATGGATCCGTTCACGTTCCGGATGAACAACATCGCCACGCTCGCGAGCGACGAGGCGTTGGGCCTGCCCGCCCTCACCTGGGACCGGTGGCAGAAGGTGCTGACGCTCGTCGGCCAGATGTCGAACTGGAAGCCCGGCGTGGCGAACTCGGCCAAGCAGACGGGCAACATCGTCACCGGCCGCGGCCTCGCGCTCGGGTCGTATGCGAGCTCGATGATCGCCGAGGTCGCTGACGTCACCGTCAACAAGAAGACCGGGAAGGTCGTCTGCACGAACGTGTACTGCGCTCAGGACACCGGCCTCACCCAGTACGTCGGCGGGGTCGCGAACCAGGCGGAGGGAAGCATCACGCAGGGCGCAAGCCGTGCCCTCTTCGAGCAGGTCGTGTTCAACAAGAGCAACGTCACGAGCCTCGACTGGGTCACGTACCCGATCATGCGGTTCGCCGACGCCCCGAAGATCCACTTCGAGATCGTCCAGCGCACCGACATCCCGGCCGTCAACACCCCCACCGTCCTCGCAAACGGAACCTCGGTTCCGTCGAGCACGGTGGCGGCAAGCGGCGTCTATTCGTCGGGATCGGGCGAACCGCCGACGGCGTGCATCGGCGCGGCGATCGCGAACGCGTTCTTCGACGCCACGGGTGTCCGCATCCGTCAGGCCCCGATGACGACGACCCGCGTCCGCGCCGTACTGAAGGAAGCCGGCGTCGTCTAGGTAGCTCGGAGCTGCGGACGGGTCCTCCACAACCCGTCCGCAGCTTCCGGACGCGCCATGTCCGCGCCGCTTCTCCACCGGCGTTTTCAGCCTATACCTGACCCCGCTTTCGGCGGGCCGACCGGCCTGGTTTCCCCCGCCGTAGGATGGGCCGGTGCGGCGGGTCGGCTTCCTCTCGTTCGGGCACTGGCAGCCGACGCCGGGCTCGCAGACGCGGACGGCACGCGACGCGCTCGTCCAGACGATCGAGCTCGCGGTCGCTGCCGAGGAGCTCGGAATCGACGGTGCGTACGTGCGCGTCCATCATTTTGCCCCGCAGCTCGCCTCGCCGTTCCCGCTGCTGGCTGCGATTGCCGCGCGGACGAGCCGCATCGAGATCGGCACGGCCGTGATCGACATGCGGTACGAAAATCCGCTGTACATGGCCGAGGAGGCCGCTGCTGCCGACCTGATCAGCAACGGCCGTCTCCAGCTCGGAATCAGCCGCGGCTCGCCGGAGCCCGCCCTCCGAGGCGCGGAGGCTTTCGGATACGTGCCGGCGGAGGACGAGACGGATGCCGATCTCGCACGCGCTCACACGCGTCTCTTCCGATCCGCGATCGTCGGGGCCGCTGTGGCGCCTGCCGATCCGCAGATGACCGGCTCGACCGCACCGCTCGCGATCGAGCCGCAGTCACCCGGTCTCGCCGACCGGATCTGGTGGGGCGCGGGGACCCGCGTCACCGGGGAATGGGCTGCCCGCCAGGGAATGAACCTGATGAGCTCGACGCTTCTCGTCGAGGACACAGGGGTTCCCTTCGCCGAGCTCCAGGCCGAGCAGATCGCCAGATTCCGTGCGGCCTGGGCGGAGGCGGGCTGGGAGCGCGAGCCCCGCGTCTCCGTGAGCCGGAGCGTCCTGCCGATCGTCACGGACCTCGATCGAAGGTACTTCGGCGCCCGCGCCGGAAGCGATGCCGTCGACCAGCTCGGATACCTCGAGGGCACGCTGTCACGCTTCGGGAAGAGCTACATCGGCGAGCCCGACGCGATCGCGGCGGAGCTCAGCCGCGACGCGGCGGTGCGCGAGTCCGACACGCTCCTGCTCACGGTTCCGAATCAGCTCGGCGTCGAGTACAACGCCCATCTCCTGGAGACATTCGCCCGCCACATTGCGCCGGCCGTCCGCTGAGCTCTGCCCACCGGGGCGGCTAGGCGACCGGGCCGGTCGGCTGCTTCTGCTTCGCGGGAACCGCGACCTGCTGCCAGGAGACGATCTTGTTGCGGACGATCTCGAAGCGGGCCGCGGCGAGCGCCCCCGGTGCGTCGCACTTCGTCTTGCCGCGGTTTGCGAGGCGAAAAACCGCGGTCGCGAACCGGCCCGAGTAGCTGATCCTCAGGATCTTCCCGCCGCACGGGAGCCCCGCATGCCACAGCGCGACGTCGTGGCGGGTCGGCAGGCGGTACTCGTATGGGCCCTGGATCAGGGTCGCCGGCAGCGCGAACAGCCGGGCGATTCCCGCGAAGTCGCGCGCATTCAGGCGATCGCTCCACTTGTGGACGATCGCCGCCATCCGGCGCTCGGCGGCCGTCGGCGCCCCATGCGAGGCCCCCGAACGGCTCGGGACGGCGCTCGCAGCGCCTGCGGTACCCGCCACCAGGAGTGCAGCGCCCACCGCCAGCGCAGCGACCCCCGCCCGCCGCTTCGAGCTGCGTTCGAGCATCGTGACCCAAGTGTGCCTCGTGGCGGGCGCGTCTGCCGCCGCGCGTGCCCCGCGCCAGAGAGAATCCCGCCGTGAGCGAGCAGCAGACAGGGCGTTTCTCGGGCCGGACCGCCTGGGCGCGGCACCTCGAGACCCCGCTTCGGTCATTCCTCCGCACCGAGACCGGGAGCGCGGCATTCCTGCTCGCCGCCACGATCGCCGCGCTCGTCTGGGTCAACGTCGACGCCGAGTCCTACCACCGCGTCTGGGAGGCAACGCTGACGATCAGCATCGGCGGGCACGGCCTCTCGGAGCCGGTGAAGTACTGGCTGAACTCCGGCCTGATGGCCTTCTTCTTCTTCGTGATCGGGCTCGAGGCGCGCCGCGAGTTCGACATGGGAGAGCTGCGCGAGCGGCGCCGCGTGACGCTGCCCGTGGTCGCGGGGCTCTCGGGGATGCTGGTGCCGATCGCGATCTACCTCGCCTTCAACCTCGGCAAGCCCTCGGCACACGGCTTCGGGACGGCGATGTCGACCGACACCGCGTTCGCGCTCGGCCTGCTCGCGATCGTCGGGCCGCGCTTCCCCGACCGGCTACGGGCGTTCATGCTCACCGTCTCGGTCGTGGACGACGTCGTGGGGCTGATCGTGATCGCGACGGTCTATACGACGACGATCGCCTTGGGCGCGCTCGGCCTGTCGATCGCGGTGCTCGCCGTCGTCTGGCTGGCCGATCGCACCGGGGTCCGGAGCGGCCTCGTCTACCTCGTCCTCGGCGTGACGGCCTGGATCGCGATGACCCAGTCCGGCGTCGACCCGATCGTGGTCGGGCTGGCGATGGGCCTGATGACGTATGCCTCGAACGCCTCGCGCATGGACCTCGAGCGGGCGACCGACCTCTTCCGCCTCTTCCGGGAGCAGCCGACACCCGAGCTCGCCCGGTCGGCGAGCATCGGCCTCCAGGCCGCGATCTCGCCGAACGAGCGGCTCCAGCAGCTGTTCCATCCCTGGGCGAGCTACGTGATCGTGCCGCTGTTCGCGCTGGCGAACGCCGGGATCGAAATCAACCCTTCGTTCCTGCGGCAGGCCTACACCTCTCCGGTGACCCTCGGGATCCTCCTCGGCTACGTCGCCGGGAAGCCGATCGGGATCACGGGCGGCTCATGGCTCGTGACCAAGCTGAGCCGCGGCGCGCTGCGGCCGCCCGTCGGCTGGGCGGCCGTCGCCGGCGGCGGCTTCATCGCCGGGATCGGGTTCACGGTGTCGCTGCTGATCGCCGACCTTGCGTTCTCGGGGACGACGCTCGCCGAGGCGAAGCTCGGCGTGCTCTCCGCCGCGGTCGTCGCGGCGACCTCGACCTGGGTTCTGTTCCGCGCGACTGCGAAGCTGCCGACGCGCCTGCGGATCCGCGCGCTGCTCGGCACCTCGGAGCTGCTGATCGACCTTGCAGTCCCCGTGGATCCAGAGCGCGACCACATCCGCGGCCCGTCCAACGCGAAGGTCACGGTCGTCGAGTACGGCGATCTCGAATGCCCGTTCTGCGGCCAGGCGGAGCCGGTCGTTCGCGAGCTGCTCGCAGACATCGGGGATCTTCGCTATGTCTGGCGGCACCTGCCGCTGACCGACGTGCACCCCCGCGCACAGCTCGCTGCCGAGGCGAGCGAGGCCGCGTCGGCGCAGGGGAAGTTCTGGGAGATGCACGACGTGCTCCTCGACCACCAGGACACTCTGTCGCCGAGGGAGCTCATCGAGCATGCGAGGGCGCTCGGGCTCGATGTCGACCGCTTCTCGGAGGATCTGCGCCGTCACACGTACGCAAGCCGGATCTCGGAGGACGTCGACGGCGCCGACCTGAGCGGCGTCTCGGGAACGCCGACGTTCTTCGTCAACGGCCTGCGCCACTACGGCGCCTACGACCTCGAGACGCTCACGGCGGCGGTGAAGGCAGCGCGAGCCCGGGCACTCGTCGCGGCCTAATGCGGGCCGACCAGGCCGCCGAGTTCCAGCTGAGACGGTTGGAGAGGCCGCATCAGACGCCGTAGCCCTGGATCTTCTCGGGCGTGAGGCGCGCGGTGACCCGCGTCTCGCCGATCGCCTCGCCCTTCTCGTGGTTTTGGTAGTCGACGCCGTCGTACTTACGGGAGAGCGCGTCGATATCGGCCTTCGCCCCGTCGGTCGTCAACTCCACCGGCCCGCTGACCGCGACCCACCGGTATCCGTTCACAGGATCGAGGACCACGACCGAGGCCCGCGGATCGCGGTCGAGCTCGCGCGCCTTGACCCGCGGATAGGCGGTGTTGAAGAGCACCTTGCCGTTGTCCTCGGTCACCCAGACGACCGTCGAGTGCGGAGACCCATCCGGGCGCAGCGTCGTCACCACGCCGTAGAAGGCGTTGTCGCGAATGAACGCCGCCTGGGCCTCGCTGAGCTTCGCCATCCTTCCTCAGCGCGAGTCTACGGAATCGGTCTCGACGATCAGGCAGCCGCTCACGTGCTACTTCGCGCCGGCCAGCACGACCCCGGCGTAGCTGTCTTCGCCGATCGTGTAGGAGAACCCGTGCCCCGAGGTCAGGGCGTCGAGCTTCTCGACGTCGTCCGCCGCATGCTTTCGCAGATCGACGGTCATCCCGATGACCGCCTCTTCTCCATCCGGTTTGGCCCGGAGATCGGTCTCGAACCCGGCACGGACAAGCTCTACCTGAAGCTTCTGGAAACGCTCGATGTTGGTCATGCGATCGGGGTACCCACGCAGCCGGGTCTCGAATCGCCGCAGCCGGCGTCGCCGGGCCGCGACTATCCGTGAGGGTCGTGCCGACGTCTTAGGTGTTGGATTCGGGCGGTCGACCTAATCACACCTTCGGCCGCCCGTTTCTCCTCTCGGCGAGCGAGTCCGCAACCCGGTCGAGCTCCGGTGCCGGCCCGAAGAGCCGCCAGCCGTCACGGGCGAGCACCACGATCGGGAAGATCAGCGCCCAGATCGGCCAGAAGCTCCCCTCGGCGCCGCCGAGCACCCAGACGAGCGTGCAGACGACGAACGGGACGAGTGCGCCGCCGGTCTGCTGCACGAGCTCGCGGCTGAGCTTCGCGCGCCGGAGCGCGAGCTCGGAATGCACCCTGGCGACCGCCATCGAGAGCTCCGGCAGATCGGACGTGAGCGTGTCGAGCTGGCCGACCGTCTTGGCCGAGAAGGTCGCCTTGAGCCGATCGTCGAGCTCGGCCCGGTCGAGCCGTCCCTGCGCGAAGTGCTCGCGGATCTCGGCGGCGACGCGGTCGCGGTCTTCGTCCGAAGCACGAAGTTCCGGGTCGGCCATCGCCCTAATCTAGCGCCGAATCAGGCAGGAGCGGCGTCGCGCTTGCGCCGGGAGGCAGCGGTCTGCCGCTTCGAGGCGGAGAGCTCGACCTTCCGCAGCCGGATCGACTGCGGCGTCACCTCGACCGCCTCGTCGTCGCGGATGAACTCGAGCGCCTGCTCGAGCGAGAGCGGCCGCGGCGGGATCAGGCGCACGAGCACGTCGGCCGAGGAGGCGCGCATGTTCGTCAGTTTCTTGGGCTTTGCCGCGTTCACGTCGAGGTCGTTGTCGCGCGAGTTCTCGCCGACGATCATCCCCTCGTAGAGCGGGTCGCCCGGCGCGATGAAGAGCGACCCGCGCTCCTGCAGCGCCGAGATCGCAAACCCCGTCGCATCGCCGCGCCGGTCGGAGACGAGGCTGCCCGTCGGCCGCGTCCGCATCTCCCCGAACCACGGCTCCCACGCCTCGAACACGTGATGGAGGATCCCGGTGCCGCGCGTCTCGGTGAGGAACTCCGTCCGGAAGCCGATCAGCCCCCGCGCGGGCACGAGGTACTCCATCCGCGCCCACCCGGTCCCGTGGTTGACCATCTGCTGCAGCGCGCCCTTGCGCAGCGCGAGCAACTGGGTGACGACGCCGATGTACTCCTCCGGGATGTCGATCGCGACGCGCTCGACCGGCTCGTGTGTCTTGCCGTCGACCTGCTTCGTCAGCACCTCGGGCTTCCCGACGGTGAGCTCGAACCCCTCGCGCCGCATCAGCTCGACGAGCACCGCGAGCTGGAGCTCACCTCTCCCCTGCACCTCCCACGCATCCGGCCGCGAGGTCGGGTTGACGCGAAGCGAGACGTTGCCGACGAGCTCCGCATCGAGGCGCGCCTTCACCTGGCTCGCGGTGAGCCGCTCGCCCTCGGTCCCGGCGAGCGGGCTCGTGTTGATCCCGATCGTGACCGAGAGCGAGGGCTCGTCGACGGTCGTCACGGGCAGCGGCCGCGGGTCGTCCGGGTCGGCGATCGTCTCGCCGATCATCACCTCGGGAAGGCCCGCGAGCGCGACGATCTCCCCCGGTCCCGCCTCCTCGGCCGGGACGCGCTCGAGCGCCTCGGTCATGTAGAGCTCGGTGACCCGGGCCGCTGAGATCGTCCCGTCGGCATGGCACCAGGCGATCTGGGCGCCCTTGCGGAGCCAGCCGTGGTGGACGCGGAGCAGCGCCAGCCGGCCGACGTAGGGGCTCGCGTCGAGGTTCGTCGACGAGTGCCTGGAGGGGGTGATCCGGGTCGTAGCTCGGCGCCGGCACCGTCTCGAGGATCGTCTTGAAGAGCGGGCCGAGATCGCCCGCCAGCTCATCCGGAGCCGTGCCCGCATGGCCGGCGCGCGCGTTTGCGTAGACGATCGGGAACTCGATCTGCGCCTCGGTCGCGTCGAGGTCGAGGAACAGGTCGTAGACCTCGTTCACGACCTCCTCGATCCGGGCGTCGGGCCGGTCGACCTTGTTCACGACGAGCACGACCGGCAGACCGAGGTCGAGCGCCTTGCGCAGCACGAACCGCGTCTGCGGCAGCGGCCCTTCGCTCGCGTCGACGAGCAACAGGACGCCGTCGACCATCGTCAGCCCGCGCTCGACCTCGCCGCCGAAGTCGGCGTGGCCGGGGGTGTCGACGATGTTGATCTTCGTGTCCCCGAGCTGGATCGCGGTGTTCTTCGCGAGGATCGTGATCCCCTTCTCGCGCTCGAGATCGGTCGAGTCCATCACCCGCTCGCCGACGTCCTGGTTCTCGCGGAACGAGCCGGCCTGCCAGAGCATCGCGTCGACGAGGGTCGTCTTGCCGTGGTCGACGTGGGCGACGATTGCGACGTTCCGGAGGTCGTCGCGGGTTGCAAGCTCAGGCGTGGACATGGCACGCCAGGGTAGCCGCACGCCGTCGCGCCAAGATCGGTAGCGCACCGAGCGAACCTAGGCAGGACCGCCGATGCGAGCTCCGGGTCGCGCTCCTACGCTCGGCGGGTCGCTGTAATCGAATCTCGAGGAGGACGAAATGCCCCGATATCTCGTCGAGCGGAGCTTTCCGAGCGCGCTTGGCGTGGCCGTACACCCCGACGGGGCGGAGGCATGCCGGGAGGTCGTCGAGCGCAACAAGGAGCTGGCCGTGACGTGGCTTCAGTCGTACGTCAGCCTCGACGACCGGGCCAGCTTCTGCGTCTACGAGGGGCCGAGCCCCGAGGCGATCAGGGCGGCAGCGAGACGGAATCAGCTCCCGGTCGACCGGATCACCCAGATCCGGGTGCTCGACCCGTATTTCAACGGATGAGGAGGCACCAAATGCACCGCAACCACCTGAAACCGACGCTCGTGCTCTCGGCGCTGGCGGCGATCGTCGCCGTCTCGCTCACCGCGATCTCGCTCGCCACGGCGGGTGGCGAGGGCTCGATGACGCAGATCGCGAAGTCGGCGACCGCTCGCTTTCACAGTCTCACGGCCGCCAAGGCGGCGGGGTGGGACTCGGTCGTGAAGAACGTGAAGGGCGCGACGTGTATCGCGAACGAGCCGGTCGGCGCGATGGGCGTCCACTACGCGAACCCGAAGTACCTCGGCGACGCGAAGCTCAGCGCGACGAAGCCGGAGGCGCTCGTTTACGCGCCGAGCAAGGCCGGCAAGCTCCAGCTCGCCGCGCTCGAGTACATCGTGTTCGCAAGCGCATGGCAGAAAGCGGGCAACATGACCGTACCGTCGCTCTTCGGGCAGCAATTCGCGTATACGCCGAAGCCGAACGTGTTCGGGATCCCGGCGTTCTACTCGCTTCACGTGTGGCTCTGGCAGACGAACACGGCTGGGGTCTACAAGCCGTGGAACCCCGGAGTCCACTGCTAGATGACTGTTCGACGAGATCGTCGGCTTCGGGGCCCAGGCTGTTCAGCTCGCGCATCCGGACACGCGAGATCGTGGAACAAGTCATCTAGGGGTTGAAGGTCCCGGGCCCAGGAGGGCCCGACTGGGAGACGCTCGTGGGGCGGGGCCGGATGGGTGCCCCGCCTCTCAGGCGTCAGGCGGCTTCGGCGGCGATCATTGCTTCGAGCGCGTCGAAGACGTCCTGCACCTGAGCGCGGGTGAGCGCGTCGAGGTCGGAGGCGCTCGTGACCGTCTCGACGAGCTCGAGCACGCGGTCGCGGTCGACGGAGCCGTCGGCACAGAGGAGCCCGGCCGAGCGCGAGAGCCCGAAGATCCGCCGGATCTGCGGCTCGGAGGCAGGCCTCGTGTCGTTGCGGGCCCGGAGCCGCATGAAGGCGGAGTGATCGAGCTCCACCGTCTCGGGCGCGAGCCCCTGCTCGAGGAGGACGCGAAGGAGCCCGGCGGTCGCGAGCGCATCGGCAAGCGCGTCGTGGGCTTCGTCGAGCACGATCCCGTGGCGGGTACAGAGCGACTCGAGGCGATGATCGGGCGCTTCGGGCTCGAGCACGCGAAACGCGTCGAGCGTGCAGGCGGTGGAGACCGGGTGGTAGCGGATCCCGACCTCGGCGAAGGCCCGCTGGAGCATCGGCAGGTCGAACTCGACGTTGTGGGCGGTGAAGACCGCGCCGATCAGCATCCGCATGAGCACCCCCGCGACCTCGCCGAAGCTCGGCGCCCCTGCGACGTCGTCGTCGGCAATCCCATGCACGGCCGTTGCGTCGGCCGGTATCGGCCCCGCCGGCCGCACGAGGCTCGAGTAGCGAAGCGTCTCGCTCCCGTCGGCTCCGAGCCGTACGACCGCGACCGAGACGATCTCGTCGCCGGTGGGGTTCGTCCCCGTCGTCTCGCAGTCGAAGGTCGCGTAGGCGAGCGGCGCGGTCACCTCCGACCGCGGGCGAATGGAGCCCGGATTGATTGCCGCGTCAGACACCACTCCAGCTTGTCCGGCCGGTCGGATGGAGAACTTACGAAGCAGACGATTCAGGCCGAAGCTCGACGAAGCCGGCCGCGGTGAAGTCGCCCTCGAAGGCGAAGGCCTCGCTGATTCGCCGGTGCCGCATGAGCGCGAAACTTGTCGCGTCGACAAACGAATATGTACGTTCGTCACGTCGACGCAGCCATGACCAGGCCTCGACCTCGAGCCTCGCGTCGAGAAGCGCCACCTCGGTTCTCGCAGATGCATCGATCTGCTCGAGGAACCGCACGGCCACCCGGTGGCCGTACCGGGAACGCAGGAACGTCCACGTCTCCCCGACAACGTGATTCGTCGTGATCAGCCGCTCGCCGGGGTGAGCCTCGAGGAGCGACAGGGCGTCGGCGTGACGTCGGTCCCTCTCAGCCGCCAGGGCAATGAAGAACGACGAGTCGGCGAACGTCAATCGCCACCAAGATGGCCGTACACAACCTCGTTGACCCGAGACGAGTCGTCGGGATCCCCGTCCACCATTCCGACGATCCCCCAGAGCGAATCCTGCTCCGGCGGCGATGCAGGTCGGAGCCGCTCGCCGACGTAGCGCCGGATCAGCGCGGCCTTCGAGACCCCCTCGCGCGCTGCTTGATACCCGAGTTCGGCGTCGAGATCCTCGTCGATCATGATTTGAAGCCGCTTCACTGCATTCATGTTACATCACTTTCTCAAACTGACGTAGGTTTGACCCCTAGAGTAGAGATCCGTCGCCCGCCTCGCTAGATGCTCTTTCAGCCGTGGCTGAAAGGGGTTGACGCGAGGTCTCCCACCACGTGAGATGTGTTCATGCACCTGCTGTTCCTGGACGAGTCGGGCCAGCTCTCCGAGCGGAAGTTCTTCGCGCTCGGCGGGGTCGCGCTGCGCGATGACGAGTGGCACGCGCTGCGCCGAGCCTGGCAGGAGACGCTCGCTGCCCACGGCTGGCCACCCGGAAAGGAGGTCAAGTGGCACGGGATCCGTACCGGCGAGGTCCCTCCCGTCCTCGCCGACGCCGTGATCGCGACCCTCGCCCGCTCGCCCGTGCGCTGCTACGTCACCCTTCTCGACATCGAGCTCGGTCTCGAGCAGACGCCGGAGTTCTTCGGCAGCGACGAGGACACCTACGCCACCGGCCTGATGTTCCTGGCGGAGCGGTTCCAGCTCCTGCTCGAGTCCGCGGACGACGTCGGGATGATCGTCGTCGACAGCCGCTTCCGCGAGGACGACGCCCGCCTGCGCCGCTTCTTCGCCGACCTGACGAAGGACGGCACCCCGTACTCGCGCCTCGACCGGATCGTGGAGGGCCTCTTCCTCGGCCCGAGCCACCACTCGATCGGCCTCCAGTGCGCCGACCTCGTCTGCGCGATCACCGCCGCCGCCGAGCGCCGAAACGGCCTCGCGCGCGGCTATCTGAAGAAGCTCCTTCCCCGCTTCGCCGTCCATCCCGCAACGGGCGAGCTCGACGGCGTCGGGATCAAGCGCTTCCCCGAGCTCGTGCGCCGACCGCGCGAGGAGACTCGGCTCTTCTAGCTCACAAACGTCTTACGGGCCCTCCACGCCCCCCAAATCCGCGTGCTGGAGACTTGGGTCATCGTGAGGCGCCTTTTGCTGCTGTTCGTCCTCCTCCCCGCTCTCGCCGTCGCCGTCCCGGCCTCCGCGGCGCCGAAGGTGCCCTGCTGGAAGCTCGTCCTGAATGACGCCTACGCAGGGGTCTTCGGACAGGTCTATCCGCTCAGCTGCTACCACCAGGCGATCGGCCACATCCCCGCGACCGACCTGATCTATTCGAACACGGGCGACGAGATCCGCAACGCGGAAACAGCGGCCGCAAACGGCAAGACCTACGCGATCCGGCACCCGCAGGGCGCCCCGGTCGCCGCGGCGAGCTCGGGCGGAAGCTCTCTTCCGACGCCCGTGCTGGTGCTCGGCGTGCTTGCCGTCGTGCTGCTGGTCGTCGGCGGCACCGGCGAGCTCTGGCGGCGAACACGCGGCGGCTGACGTTCCGCCTGAGACAACCGAACGCGAAGGCCAACTCGTGACCGCTGGATCGAGCACGGATCGCGTCGGCCACGGCCACGCCGGCTCGAAGGTGTCCCGAAGAGCGGATTGACCCTCGACGGGACGAGCGCTATCGTGAATGGACTAACTTAGTCGACTTGGAGAGCAGATGGCGGAGCGGATCGTGGTCGGGATTCATGAAGCGAAAACGCAGTTCTCGAAGCTCGTGAAGCAGGCCGGAGCGGGCGCCGAGATCGTGGTCGAGAGCTACGGCACGCCGGTCGCACGGATCGTCGGCATCGAGCCTGCCGGCGAACCCCGGAAGCCGGGACTGCTCGAGGGGCAGATCAGGATCCACCCCGGATTCGACGACGTTCCTGAAGGCTTCGACGAAGCCTTCGGTGCGTAGTGGACTTGCTCCTCGATACGCATGCATTTCTCTGGTGGGTCGCGAACGACAGGCGTCTCGGAGCGGAGGCCCGGGCGGCGATCGCAAATCCCTCGAACGTCGTGTACGTCAGCGCTGCGAGCGCGTGGGAGATCGCGATCAAGCGGGCGAGCGGCAAGCTCGAGGCGCCCGGCGAGATCCCGTCGTGGATTTCGAGCCATGGGTTCCGGGAACTGCCGATCACGGTCGATCATGCGGTCGCATCGGGAGAACTGCCGCGGCATCACTCGGACCCGTTCGACCGCATCCTCGTCGCACAGGCGCGGATCGAGAACCTGGCGCTTGTCGCGCGCGATGACGAGATCGACAAGTACGGCGTTGCCGTTCTCGACGCATCGACGTAGTCAATCGGAACGCGCCTCCTCCACGAACCGGCAGAGCGCGTTCACCATCCGCATCTGCTCGATCGTACGGCACCGGATCTCGAGCAGGGCCGGGCTCGCGACGAGCACCGCCACCGACTGCGCCCGCGAGATCGCGACGTTCAGCCGGTTCCGCGAGAAGAGGAACTCCAGGTTCCGCGGGAGGTCGTCGCCGCTCGAGGTGGCCATCGAAAAGAAGACGACCGGCGCTTCCTGGCCCTGGAACTTGTCGACGGTGCCGATGCGCGCGTGGCGGCTGGGGATCGCGGCGCGCAGGGAACGAACCTGGGCGTTGTAGGGCGTGACGACGAGCACGTGCTCCCAGCCGAGGCGATGCTCGCGGCCGTCGCGGTCGATGTAGCTGCCGCCGATGAGCGCCGTCACCTCGTCCGCGATCGCGGCGGCTTCCTCGGGTGAGGAGCCGCGGTTGCCGGCGTGCCCAATCGGCAGCCAGCGCAGGCCTGTCCCCGAGAGCCCCGGCGAGTCGACACGCTGCCGCTCGCACTCGGGCACGGAATGGAGCCGCCCGTCGTAGGAGGTCTCCGAGATGAACCGGCAGACATCCGGATGCATCCGCCAGCTCCGCGAGAGGAAGAGCCCGCGGTTCCGCGGAACCGTGTCGTCGCCGGCGAGCAGATGTTCCAGCACCGAGGCCTGGGCTCCCGGCGGGTGGATTCCCTGCGAAACCTGGGCAAGCTGTTGCTGGTCGCCGAGCAGCACGACGTTCGCGCCGCCGTCCCGACCGCGAGCGCGTCGGCGAGCGAGACCTGGCCGGCCTCGTCGACGAAGAGCGTGTCGACGACGCCGTCCATGTCCTCGCGTGAGAAGAGCCACGCGGTGCCGGCGAGCAGGAGCACGTCGGGATCGGGATCGCTGTAGTCGCCCTGGACGTCAGAGCTCTCGATGAACGTGCCCTCCTCGTAGGGCTCGCCTTTCTTCAGCCCGCGGAAGGCGAAGCCCTCCTCGCGTGCGACGCGCTCGACCTCGGCGAGCAGGTTGTGGATCACCTTGTGGCTCTGCGCGGTCACCCCCACGCGCCGCCCGAGACGCATCAGGCGCACGATCAGGCGCGCGCCCGTGTAGGTCTTCCCCGTCCCGGGAGGCCCCTGGATCACGAGGTGCCCGCCGTCGAGCCCGGCGACGATCTCCCTGGCGGCGTCGAGGTCGTCCTGGGGCAGGTCGGCCGGGAACGGCTCACGGATGAGGATCGACTTGGCGGCGGCGAAGCTCGGGTGCCCGCCGAGGACGGAGCGCGCGAGCCGCTGCAGCGCCTGGCGCTGGACCTTCGTGTTGTACGGCCCGCCGGGAATGACCGCGGCGGGCAGCTCGATGTCCTCGAGCGACGGCCCGCGGCGCAAACGTAGCGTTCCAGTCTCGTCGTCGAGGAACGTGATCTCCCCCGCCGGCCCTCCGGTCGCCGGGTCGAAGACCTGGCTGCCCTCGCCGAGGTGGTGCTGCTGGGCCGGGAAGATGAACGGCCATTCGAGCGACTTGCCCGAACCGATCGGCCCGCCGGCCGCCTCGAGTCCGCCGATCGCGTCGGAGTCGCGCTCCTGGAGCTCCTCCGAGGGGCGCCCGATCCGGTCGAAGAACTGCCACCACACGGGCTTCGCCTCCCGCCGGTGGTAGAGCAGGAGCTGGGCGAGGAGCCAGCGCGGCCGGTCGGCCTCGGCGACCTCGAGCGGGTCATCGGGCAGTCCCGCGAGGAGCGCGGCGCGGAGCTCCTCGGTCTCGGCGGCGTCGTCGGGCGGGTCGCGCGGCTCCTTCGGCTCGAGCGGCGGCGCGCCCTCGGGCCGCCGCCCGAGGAGCCAGTCGCGGAGCCCGAGTGTCGAGAGGCAGTCCTCTTCGTTGTACTTCGCGATCGCGTCGAGGGTCGCCGGCTCGTGCTTCTCGAGGTAGTCCTCGTAGAGCAGGATCGAGTCGTCGCCGGCCCGCAGCTCGGCCTCGCGCTCGAAGTAGAACGTCTCGACCTGCTTCAGCCCGTAGCGCGGGTGCGAGAGGCGCAATCCCTGCGAGACGACCTTGTAGAGATCGACGAAGACCTCGGCACGGAGCAGCTCGTCGAGCTCCTCCTCGCGCGTGCCGTACTCACAGGTGAGCCGCTTGAGCGCGGTGATCTCGTAGGCGGCGTAGTGGTAGACGTGCATCGCGGGGTCGGCGGCGCGGTGCTGGCGGATCAGGTCGATCACGCCTTCGACGGCCCGCCGCTCCTGCGCCCGGTCGTGCGCCCAGAACGGCCGGAAGAGGCGGTGCGTGTCGAGCATCCCCCAGAGGTACTCGAGCCCGCGCGCCGGCTCCCAGAACGGGTCGCCCTCGATGTCGAAGAAGAGGTCGCCGCCCGACGGCTCCGGCAGCAGCTCGAACCCCCGCTTCGGCTCTGGTACGAGGTGCTTCCACGCGTGCTGCCCGCTCACGCGCTCGGCGACCTGCATCGCCGCCTGGTCGCGAAGGCTCTCGAACGTCCGCGGCGCCATCGCGGCCGGCCGCGCCTCGTCCGCCGCAACCGAGAGCGCCGCCACGGTCGGGATCCCGGCCTCCTCGAGCCGCCGGCTCTGATCCCGCCGCATCCGAGCGACGAGCGTCAGGTGGTCGTCTGCGACCCAGCGCGCCTCGCACCGAGCCAGGAAGTCGCACCGTCCGCAGTAAGAGACGGGAAGCGGGTAGACGTCGATCCCGGCGTCCACCGCGGCCACGAACCGCTCCCGCACCCGCCGGTAGTACGCCATGAAGTCGTCGACGCGAAGGCTCTCCCGCTCCTTCGTCCCGAGCACGACGTGCATCCGCTCCGGCATCGAGCCCTGAATCCGCCCGACCTGCTCGGAGTAGAAGCAGAGCTGAAGCACGTAACTCGGCTTCGAATGCCGCGCGAGCTTCGTGTCCACCACCTCGTACCGCCCGTCCGCCTGCCGCTCCACGAAGTCGGCAAACCCGCGCCAGCGCCCGTCGACGAAGCAGGCTTGGTAGATGACGTCGGCGCCCTCGCGCATCGCGTCCGCGGTCGCCTGGGCGGCAGCCTCGAAGTCGAGGTTCTCGAACGGGATCGCGGTCACCGTGCGCCCGTCCGCGAGAAGCTGTGAGAGGTAGGCGGCCTCGTGCTCGTCGCCCTTCCGCTTGACGAGATCGGCCTGCGGGTTCTCTGCGACGGGCCGGTCGAGCTCGTGGCGCGCCACGACGAGCTCGAGCTGCGTCAGGTGCTCGCACTCGAGGAATGCATTCAGGTCTGAGGGCGAGAAGAGGAGCTGGTTGTCGCGCTGATGCATACGGGGAGTATCAGCGCTCGGGAGGTCGCTTCTTACGTGGGGCCCGCGGACGTTGTGTCGCCTGCTCACATCGTCCTATTGCATCCGAGCGCGTACGCGCCGTTCCGCCACCCGATAACCTCTCCGCGCCGGTGCCGATCTGCGGTGCCCGTGCCGTGAGCGCGGGCGTGTGCCGGGTGCAGGCGCACCCACATCGCAGATCGAGAGGAGAAGTCGTGCCGTCGATACCACACGCATGCCAGGGGCTCCACGACGAGCTCGAAGCCGCCTACAAGGAGCTCGAGGCGATCCAGACGAACCCGAACTACATTCAGCACAGCGGCTCTCAGCCCGGGAAGCCGAACCCCGGGGCGCTGCGTGAAGCGGAGCAGCAGGAGCAGAGGATCGCCGAGATCGACAAGCAGTACGCCGCCTGCCTCAAGGCGAACGGTTACGAGCAGGAGCTGATCTCCACGTTCTCGGGGACGGCGACGCTCGAGTCGTCGCTCGGATCGGGACAGCACCACTTCTCGATCACGCTCGACTTCAGCGCGGGGCATCACAGCACCTTCCAGGTCACTCACTTCCCGCCGTTCGAGGTCGTGGCCGGCGGTCACACGTTGACGGTCACGAAGACCGGAGGCGGGAACGGCACCTTCGACTCGAACGGGAAGATGACGCTCCACCTCGACCTGGACGTCGACGCGGCGTTTCCCGGCGGGCACATGGATCTCGCGATCACGCTGTCGTCGGCGCACGCGAACGGCTCGGCGATGAACTCGCACGGCAAGGTGACGCTCACCGGGACGACGACCGCCCACGGGCACGGCATTGGCTTCCCGGATTCGGTCGAGGTCACGCTGATCGCGGAGGGGACGGTGTCGCCGCATCCGTGACGCATTTCTCGCCGTCTCCGTAAGACGCCGCGGTCGAAGCCCGCGCTCCTTTGCGACGAAAGGAGATCACTTTGACGAAGACACTCACCATCCCGTTCCAGCTCGGCGATCCCGTCGGGCACCGCGGCGTCACGATCGTTCCGCTCTTTCGGAATCCTGCAGTCGCCTACCTGACGCTCGACGAGGCGCTCCTGCAGGGGACCGTGCTGGTGGCCGCGCGCAGCTCGCTACGGATCTCGGTTTCGTGCGTCGAGCAGGGCCGCGGCCGGCGCGTGATCGGCTCGGGGCTCGAGCTCGACGGCGAGGGCCTCCGCCGCTCTGCCGTCACGGGCAGCGACGGAGCCGGCGGGCCTTCGGGCGGATCGCGCGGCCGAGTCGGCGTCGCTGAGAGCTTTGCCGCCTGCTGCTACCGTTGATGGGACTGAACGAGGGAGGAGCGCGGCGTTCCGCCGCTCTCTTCGCTCCAATCGAGAGGCGGTTGTCCTCCGGGATGAGCGACGAAGACGCGCAAGCCGCAGAGATCAAGATCACCGAGTTGACCCGCGACCTCGGTGACGTCACGATCACGGTTCGCGAGTTGGCGCCCGGACGATTCGAGGCAACCTTTCGACCTACCTCCAGCGACCATCCCGCCCGCGGCGGTTACACACGCAACACGGCGCAAGGCCTCCGCGGACGTAACGCTCGAGTCCGTGCTCGAACGGGCCGACGCCGACTGGCGCCAGAGCTACCCGAACTAACGCGACTGCCGCACGACGCAGGCCCGGCCTTCGCCTGCGTCTCGGCGCACAATTCACCCCCATGCTCGAACTCGACCTCATCGGCCACAAGTTCGCACTGACCGACGCTGATGCCGGCGTCCTGCTCGCCGCGGCTGAGCTCGCCTCCGGCAGCTCGGTCGGCTCGCGGACCTTGCGACCCGGCTGAAAGAGGCCGCCGGTCCGGCGGCCCAGGCGCGCCGTCGGCGGCTCGTCTTCTCACGCCCTGAATCGCGCGCGCTCCTCCGCTTGATCCAGGCCCAGGACCTTCCCGAAGAGCGCTTTTCCGAGCTGGAGTCGGGACTCGTGGAGATTCTCGGCCAATCGCTGCGCGAGGTCGGGCCGGCGAATCCGAGTTAGCTCTTCTCGCGGCGGCTCGCACGGGACCGCTCGATAGGATCGATTCGTGGAGGCAGCTGACTTCCGGCGGCTGATGGGCTTCTGGACGACAGGGGTCAGCGTGATCACGGCCCAAGGGGACGAGGGGCCTGCCGGGATCACGGCGAACGCCTTCGCGTCCCTTTCGCTCGAACCGGCGCTCGTGCTCTGCTGCTTCGACATGAGCTCCCGCACCTTGCACGCCGTCCGGCACTCGGAGCTTTTCTGCATCAACATGCTGGCGGCGGGCCAGGAAGGCATCTCGCGGCTGTTCGCAACGAAGAAGAGCCACGAGGAGAAGTTCGCCGGTCTCGGCTACCGGCTCGAGCACGGAGCCCCGGTGATCGACGGCAGCGTCGCCTGGCTCGTCTGCAGCCTTGACTCGGAATTCGAGCGCGGCGACCACATCGTCGCGATCGGACAGGTCGTCAGTGGGGCGACGAACGAAGACGCCGAGCCGCTTCTCTTCCATCGCGGCGAGTACCTGACCCTGCCGGTGCCGAACAAGCGGCTCGCCGGCGCCGGTTGACCTAGGGGGCAGGCGGCTCGCTCCACGCGGCATCGGTGCCGGGGAACGTGGGTCTCGACTGGGGTGCCTCTCGCTTGTAGACCATGAACGTCCGCTTGAACTCGATCACGACCTCGCGGCGCTGGTTGATCCCCCGGCAGCGCATCGAGACGAGCCCGACGTCGGCGTTCGATTTCGAGTCGCGCTTTCCGAGGATCTCCGTCTCCGCCCAGAGCGTGTCGCCCACGAAGACCGGCTTCGGGAGGACAATGTCCGTCCAGGCGAGGTTCGCGGCGGCGTTCTCGCTCGTGTCCGGGACGGTGAGGCCCATGACCAGCGCGAGCGTGAACGCGCTGTTCACGAGGATCTGCCCAAACTGCGTCCGTTCCGCATAGGGCACGTTGAAGTGCGTCTGGTTCGTGTTCATCGTCAGGCAGGTGAATGAGACGTTGTCAGCCTCGGTAACCGTCCGGCCGAGCCGGCTCTGGAAGATGTCGCCCACGTCGAAGTCCTCGTAGAAGCGGCCGCGCCAGGACTTTGGCGCGGCGCCCTCAGCGGTCATGGCTCTCGCTCTCCTCGATGATCCGGCGGGCTCGCGCGACGACGGGAGCATCGACCATCGCGCCGTCCAGCACGACGACGCCCCGCCCGCCGGCGAGCCCTGCCGAGGCCGCCTCGACCACGCGCCGAGCCCACTCGACCTCGTCGGGACGCGAGGCAAACGCCCGGTTCACGATCCCGACCTGATCGGGATGGATGCACGCCTTGCCGCGCAGGCCGAGACTGCGGGCGAGCAAGGCCTGAGACTCGAGGCCCGTGTCGTCGCCGAGCTCGAGGTGCACGCAGTCGATCGGCGCGCGGATCCCGGCCGCGATCGAGTCGACGACGAGCTTCGACCGCGCGTACTGGAGCTCGAGCCCGTCCGAGCGCGTCTCGAGACCCAACTCGGCCCCCAGGTCGACGGCACCGAGGAGCAGCGCGACCACGCCCGGGCTGGAAGCGATCTCGTAGGCGAGGCGCACACCCATCGCGGTCTCGACCACCGCCACGATCGGCAGCCCCGCCGGGGCGAGCGCCGCCACTCCCTCGGGGCCCGCCATCGGCAGGACGACCCCGTCGAGCTCGAGGCCGTCGAGGATCGCCACGTCGTCCTCGAAATAGGGCGTGTCGAAGCCGTTCACGCGCACGAGCCGCGCACCCGCGCCCGACGCGCCGAAAGATCCGACGACCGTGGCCCGCGCGCACGCCTTCTCCGCGGGGGCGACGGCATCCTCGAGGTCGGCCACGACCGCGTCCGCCTCCGACTCGAGCGCGCGCCGCAGCTTCGTCTCGTCGCTCCCCGGCGTGAAGAGCACCGAGCGCATCGACGAGAGAGCGGCGGACACGCTTGCTGTTATATGCAATGCACTGGGGGTCATCGTGTCCTCTGACGCCTCACCCGTTCGTCTTCGAGGAGACCGAACCTCACGACAAGGAGATCACGATGAAGTACATGCTCTTGATCCACCAGGGAACCACCCCGACTCCGCGGGCACCGGAGGAGTGGGCGAGGCTCTCGGAAGCCGAGCAGCAGCAGGTCTTCGCCGACTACGGGGCGATCAACGAGACGCCCGGCGTCACCTCCGGGCAGGCGCTCGCCGACCCGGAGTCCGCGACGACGGTACGCGTCGAAGACGGCAAGACGCTCACGACCGACGGGCCGTTCGTCTCGGTGAAGGAAGCGCTCGGCGGCTATCTCTTCTTCGAGGCGACGACCTCGACGCGGCGATCGAGCTCGCGGCGCGGATCCCGGCTGGGCGGATGGGCGGAGCGATCGAGATCCGGCCGATCGAGGCGTGGTAGACGCACTCGACCGGGTCTTCCGCGACGAATGGGGGCGGGTCGTCGCGGCCCTGATCGGCTTCCTCGGCGACTTCGACCTCGCCGAGGAGGCAGCCCAGGAGTCCTTCGCGATCGCCGCGGCGCGCTGGCCGCGCGACGGGACGCCGGACAACCCACGCGCCTGGCTCGTGGCGACCGCGCGAAACCGCGCGGTCGACCGGATCCGCCGCGACCGCACGCTCGCGGCGAAGACCAGACTGCTCGACGTGCCCGAAGCGACGGAGGACGAGGTGGAACTGACAGTCATTCCCGACGAGAGGCTCGAGCTGATCTTCACCTGCTGCCACCCGGCGCTCGCCCTCGACGCCCAGGTCGCGCTGACCCTGCGGACGCTCGGCGGGCTCGAGGCGGCCGAGATCGCGCGCGCGTTCCTCGTGCCGGAGCCGACGATGACAAAGCGGCTCGTACGCGCGAAGCGGAAGATCAAGGACGCCGGGATCCCGTTCCGCGTGCCTCCGCCCCACCTGCTGCCGGACCGGCTCGCGGCGGTGCTCGCGGTCGTCTACCTGATCTTCAACGAGGGCTACGGCGGGCGCGGGGAGCTCGCGGCGGAGGCGATCCGGCTCGGCGGCGCGCTCGGGGAGCTGATGCCCGACGAGCCCGAGGTTCACGGGCTCCTCGCGCTGATGCTCGCGAACGACGCTCGCCGCGAGGCGCGGTTCGCCGACGGTGCGGTCGTCCTCCTGCGCGACCAGGACCGCGCGCTCTGGGATCACGGCCAGATCGCAGCAGGGACGCGCCGCGCTCGCGCGGGCCACGTCGCTCGGCGGCCGTGGCCCCTACGCGCTCCAGGCGGAGATCGCGATCCTGCACGTCGACGATCCGCCCGACTGGGAGCGGATCGCCGAGCTCTACGGCGAGCTCGCAGCGCTGACCGGGTCGCCCGTCGTCGAACTGAACCGGGCCGCCGCGCTTGCCGAGTCGGGCCGGCTGGACGAAGCGCTCGCGGTGACCGATCGGCTCGACCTCGACCGCTACCACTACCTCCATTCGACACGGGCCGAGCTTCTCCGCCGGCTCGAGCGCGTCGACGAGGCCGCGGCGGCGTACGAGCAGGCGCTCAAGCTCGTGCACTCGGAGCCGGAGCGGCGCTTCCTCGAACAACGCCTTGCCGAGCTTCAGACCGCGAAACCCGGTGTCTGACACCGACTGAGGAACACGGCGGCCAATCGCACAAAGCCATTTTTCATGCGGCTTCTCGAGCCGAACGGCGCTGTCGGACACCGGGTCTCGGCCCTGCGGCGGCGCCGTCACCAGCTAGCTTCGGGCCATGGCTGATGGGCGGGCACATCGGGTCGTCGTCGTCGGGGGCGGCTTCGGCGGGCTCCAGGCGACGATGCGGCTCGCCAAGGCGCCGGCTGAGATCACGCTCGTCGATCGCCGGAACTTCCACCTCTTCCAGCCGCTCACCTACCAGGTCGCAACCGGGGCGCTCTCGCCGGGAGACATCGCCTATCCCCTGCGCACGATCTTCAAGCGCCGCCAGAACGTCCATGTGGTGATGGCCGAGGTGGCCGACTTCGATCTCGACGCGCGACGGCTCCTGCTGCGTTCCGTCGAAGACGTGCCGGCACCCGAGTACCTCCGCTACGACACGCTCCTCGTCGCCGGCGGCTCGCGCTATTCCTACTTCGGCCACGACGACTGGGCCGAGCAGGCAGCCGAGGTGAAATCGCTCGAGAGCGCCCTCGTCGTACGCAGCCGCCTGCTGGAAGCCTTCGAGGCGGCCGAGCTCGAGCCGGACGCCGCCCGCCGCACCGAATGGCTCACTTTCGTCGTCGTCGGCGCCGGCCCGACCGGGGTCGAGATGGCCGGACAGATCGCCGAGCTCGCCCGAGACACCCTCCACGGCGACTACCGCGAGATCGATCCGAGGAACGCGCGGATCATGCTCGTCGAGGCGGCAGATCACGTGCTCACGAGCTTCCCGCCCTCACTCTCGGCCAAGGCGACGCGCTCGCTCGAGCGGCTCGGCGTCACGCCGCTCCTCGGCCACGTGGTGACCGGCGTCGACGCGGGCGGCGTCACGGTCGAGAGCCCCGGCGGCGGCACGGAGCGCATCCGCGCCCGGACGGTGATCTGGGCCGCGGGCGTCACTGCGTCCGAGCTCGCGACGAGGCTGGGCGAGCTCACCGGGGCGGAGCTCGACCGGGCCGGAAGGATCACCGTCGAGCGCGACCTGACGCTCCCGGGCCATCCCGAGGTGTTCGCGCTCGGGGACATGGTTCGCGTCCGCGACGCCGAAGGCGCGCCGCTCACGCTGCCGGGAGTCGCCCCGGCCGCGATGCAGCAGGGCCGTTACGCCGCTGCGGTCGTGCGTGCGCGGCTCACCGGGAACGCAGCGCCGCCGCCGTTCGGATACAAGGACAAGGGCAATCTGGCGACGATCGGCCGCGCCTCGGCGGTGGCCGAGGTGCGAGGCCTCAGGCTCAGCGGCTTTCTCGCCTGGATGACCTGGCTCCTCGTCCACCTCTGGTACCTCGTGGGCTTTCAGAATCGCCTCGTGGTGATCATCCGCTGGTCGTTCAGCTTCGTCACTCACGGCCGGAGCGCACGGCTGATCACCCACAAGCCGAAACCGCGATGACCTCGTTCTCGTCCGCGTCTTAAGGCTTTGTAACAACCCCGGTGAAACGAATCCGGGGCCAGGGCGCGCGGACTACAACGGTTAATCAGCGTGTTTGCGCGCTCAACCAAGAAGGAGGATTCGATGGCGAACGGCCTGAAGATCAAGGTGAACGGGCTCACGCACAACGTGACCGCGAGCCTTGATACGCCTCTCCTCTACGTTCTGCACAACGAGCTCCACCTGCACGGCCCCCGCTTCGGTTGCGGCCTCGCTCAGTGTGGCGCCTGCTCGGTGTTGCTGAACGGCAAGGAGATCCGCTCCTGCGTCACGCCCGTTGCGGCCGTGTCGGGCGGGAGCATCACGACCCTCGAGGGCCTGCCGGCCCTCTGGGCGGCACAACGCGGAACGACGGCGGCGGCGCCGGCGCTCCATCCGCTGCAGCAGGCCTGGATCGACGTGCAGGTGCCGCACTGCGGCTACTGCCAGAACGGCATGATGATCCAGGCCGCAGACCTGCTCGCGACGACGAAGAACCCGTCCGAGGACCAGATCCGCACGGCGATGAACGGGCACCTCTGCCGCTGCGGCACATACCCCCGGATCCTGACCGCGATCCAGCAGGCGGCCAAGGTCATGGCAAAGGCAGGTGCGTAATGACAGGACTGCTCTCAGAGAAGGAGTTCTCACGCCGCTCGTTCCTGCGAGCGGGCGGATCCTTCGTGATCGGGTTCAGCCTCGTCGGGACGGCAGCGCAGGCCGCGAGTGCGGCCAACAACCCGGGCGCGGCATCGGCCCTGCATACGGGTGCCTTTCCCGGCCCGCCGGACGCAACGCAGATCGACTCATGGCTCCAGGTCAACCCCGACAACTCGGTCACGCTGTTCCACGGCTGGGCCGAGCTCGGCCAGGGATCGCCGACGGCGGTCCGGATGATCGCCGCCGAGGAGCTCGGGCTCTCGATGGATCAGGTGACGGCGGCACAGATCGACACGAACGTCTCGATCTCGTCGTTCGCAGCCGGAAGCTCCTCGACCCTGACTGCGATGGGGGCCGGGAGCATGCGCGGCGCGGCGGCGGCCGCCCGCACGCTGCTCCTGAACATGGCCTCCACGCAGCTCGGCGTCCCGGTGGGCAACCTGACCGTCGCGAACGGGATCGTCTCCGGCGGCGGCAAGTCGATCGGCTACGGCGCGCTTGCGTCGGGGAAGCTCTTCTCGAGCACGATCGCGGCCGCGAACGCGACCCTGACGACCCCTGCGAACTACAAGGTGATCGGCACGCGGATCCCGCGGATCGACATCCCGGACATCGTCACCGGCAAGACGACCTACGTCCAGAACATTCGGGTGCCGGGAATGCTCCACGGCCGCGTCGTGCGGCCGCGAGGGCAGGCCGCGCTGATCCAGGGGGCGACGGTCAAGAGCATCGATCCGGCTTCGATCGCTCACATCCCGGGGGCCCAGGTGTTCCAGAAGGGCAACTTCGTCGGCGTGGTCGCACCGAAGGAATGGGACGCAATCGAGGCCGCGGCGCAGCTGAAGATCACCTGGGACAACACGCCGATGCTGACCGGCAACGGGAACCTGAACGCGGCCCTGCGCGATCCGGCGAACCTACAGGCAGCCACGCTCGCGGTGAACAACGGAGACGTCGGTGCGGCCTTCGCGAGTGCGGCGAAGACGGTCTCGGGGAGCTACTTCACCGGCTATCAGATGCACGGCGCGCTCGGCCCCAACTGCGCCGTTGCCGATGTGACGCCGTCCGGGGCTCTCGTGCTCTGTGCATCGCAGGCGCCGTACATCACCACCCGCGCGTCTGTCGCGGCCGCTCTCGGGATGCCGGCGACCTCGGTCAGGGTCGAGCTCTACCCGTTCTCGGGCACCTACGGCCACAGCACCTACGACGACGCGAGCATCTCGGCGGCGTTGCTCTCCCAGGGGCTCGGCAAGCCCGTTCGGGTGCAGTTCATGCGTTGGGACGAACACGGTTGGGATCAGTTCGGGCCGGCGCAGTCGACCGATGTCCGGGCCGGGATCGACGCGAACGGGAACCTCGTCGCCTACGACTACACCGCCTACAATCACGGCTGGACGCAGGTCGTCGAGTCGGCCGCGCAACTCGCGGGAACTCCCCTCCCGGCCGCCCCGGGCGGCCAGATCGACACGGTCAACTCCGGCTCGTTCTACAAAACCCCGAACCTCAGGGTCACCGGCAAGGTCGTGAACGGCTACAAGGGCTTCTTCAAGGGCATCTGGCTTCGCGCCCCGGGGGCTCCGCAGGCCGCTTTCGCCTCGGAGCAGACGATCGACGCCCTGGCCCACGCGGCCGGGATGGATCCGATCGCTTTCCGGATCCAGAACATCGATGCCACGCAGGTAAACGGCGTCGCCCGCTGGATCACCGTCCTGAACACGGTCGCGAAGGCAGCCGACTGGAAGCCGAGGGTGAGCGCCTCGAACCTCCAGGACGGAAACATCGTGACCGGCCGCGGTGTCGCGATCGGCGGCTTTGCCGGCTCCTACCCGGCGATCATCGCCGACATCACCGTCAACAAGAAGTCCGGCGTGATCACCGTCGACCATCTCTACGCGGCCCAGGACGCGGGAACCACGGTCAACCCGGCGTCGGTCGAGAACCAGATGGTCGGCTGTCTCGTCCAGGGCGTCAGCCGTGCGTTGATGGAGGAGGTCGCCTTCACGAAGGTGCGTCAGACGAGCCTCGACTGGATCACCTACCCGGTGATCCGGTTCAAGCAGTCTCCGAAGGTGACGACGATCGTCGTGCAGCGGCTCGACCAGCCGGCCGCCGGCTCGGGCGAACCGACGACGGCCGCTGTCCCGGCGGCGATCGCCAACGCGTTCTTCGACGCGACGGGTGTCCGCCTCTACCGGATGCCGATGACGCCGGGCCAGGTGCGCGGAGCACTCGCCTAAAAGCGAAGTTGGACGTTTGCGGGGGCGAGTCGGAAGGCCGGCTCGCCCCCGGCGGATCAGGGAACGACGACGTGCGTGATCGGTATGTCGAAACGGCGTCGTGCCGACTCGCCGGTTCCGGCCTCGAGCCAGCTCACGTCGTCTTCGGGCCGCGTCACGAGCAGCACCTCGTCCGGATCGAATGTCCGCACCGCGTCGTCGATCGCCTGTACCGGGTCGGTGTCCCCGACCTCCGCAGCTACGCGATCGGTCGGAATCGCGTCGGCGACATCCTCGGCCCGGGCGGCCGCGTCTGCACGCTCGTCGTCCTCCGCATTCGCGAGCCAATCGAGTCGCGAGAGACCTGACGCCGGCGCGACGACGCGAACCTCGGCGTCCTCCGTCCGGTCGGCAACCGCCGAAGACGCCTCGTCGGGATCGACATTGGAAGTCGCGACCACGAGAACCCTGCGAGTCATGCTCGCGTTCTTGCCACTCCGGTCGCGGCCGAAACCAGCGTCCGGCACGTTTTGTGAGCCCATCGACGGGGAACGACACCGTCATGTCGCAGCCGGCGCGAGCCGGGTCGTGCGGGACGGGTTTCTGGCGCTTCCCCGGCCCGCGCGGAGAAGAGCGCCCTTCCCGGATCGCGTCGGCTGTAGTCGTAGATTCCGAAGACCGCAAAGAGCGGACAATTTCCGCGGCCGACTGCTGGCGGCGCTCGGCGCGCTCGGCTACCTTGCCACGGCGTTCGGCCACCTCGGTGGCAGGATGCGATCCTCAGACTCGGCTTCGGTCGTGACGGGGGTCGAGGCCCGAGCAGCGGCAACGCTGGTCGGGCCTCATTTTTTTCCCCGGCCGGACTACCTCGGAGTGAGCGAGCGGGCGTGGGTTGCTCCGAGCGCGACCCACTTCGCGAGCTCGGTCTCGGACCGGAGCTGCGCCGAGTCGACTCGGAGCCAGCCCTTCAGCTGCCGGCCGCGCATCTCCATCGGCTCGGCAGCCGTCGTCGCGATCAGCTCTTCCCCTTGTACCGGATCGAGATGGACGAGCGCTCCCCCCTGACCGCTGGCGGAGATCGCCATGTTGCCGCCGATCAGGAAGGCGAGGCCTCCGAACATCTTCCGCTCCGTGAGGACGGGCTCACCGGCGAGCAGGGCGCGGATGCGGCCTGCGAGCTCCTCGTCGTAGGCCATCGCCGCGATCGTAACTGCTCACGGAATGGACGACCGATGAATCCCGGGCCGCTCGGGGGTCTATACCTTCGACAATGGAAGGTCGACCTCGGAGGTGAATCGGGACATGCAGCGCACGCTCCTGCTCGTCGGAACACGCAAGGGGCTTTTCCTCTTCGAAAGCGACGCCGAGCGGCAGAACTGGGCGATACGCGGGCCGCTCTGCGAGAGCTGGCCCGTCTACCACGCCGTCTCCGACCCCAACTCGGGCGCGCTCTATGCAGCTGCCGCGAGCGAGTGGCACGGCTCCGCGGTCTGGCGGAGCGCCGACCTCGGCGAGACGTGGGTGCACTCGAGCGACGGGCTGAACTACCCCGACGGCGACGGCCGCAAGGTGTCGAAGATCTCCTCGCTCGCAGTGATCGACGGGCGCGTGCTGGCCGGGGTCGAGGCGCCGGGGATCTTCGAGAGCGCCGACGGCGGCGAGAGCTGGTCGCTCCTGACCAACCTATCGGGCCAGCCGGGCAGCGAGGAGTGGGACGACCCCGCGAACCAGCCGCCCGGCCATCTCGGGATCTCGGCGATCACGCCCGACTTCGTCGATCCATCGCGGTTCTGGACGATCGTGCAGGGCGTCGGGCTCTTCGAGACGGCCGACGGCGGCACGACCTGGACTCCACGCAACCGAGGCCTTCGCGCCGACTGGCCGCGGCCTCACGAGGAGGTCGGCTTCTGCGTCCACCGGCTCGCGCGCTCTCCGGTCGACCCGGATCGCATGTATCAGCAGAACCACGTCGGAATGCACCGCTCGGACGACGGCGGGCACTCGTGGTTCGAGATCACCGACGGGCTGCCGAGCGAGTTCGGCTTCGCCGCCGCCGCGCATCCGAACGACCGCGATACGTTCTACGTGATCCCGCTCGATCCGGGGCACGCGCGCTGCATGCCGGAGGGCCGCGCTGCAGTGTGGCGGACGCGCGACGGCGGCGAGAGCTGGCACCGGCTCGACCGCGGACTGCCTCAGAGCGAGGCGCACCTGGGCGTGCTGCGAGCCGCGATGAGCTTCGACAGCCATGAGGATCCAGGTCTCTACTTCGGCACCAGCACGGGCCAGGTCTTCGCGAGCACCGACGACGGCGAGAACTGGGCCGAGCTCGCGGGCTACCTCCCGCCGATCTGGTCGGTCGAGGCCGTCGTGGTGGAGTCCTGAGATGGCGGAGCTGCGCGTTCCGATCACGCTCGTGCCGCTGTTCCAGGGACTGCCGCGCAGAGTCGAGGTCGGCGGCGGGACCGTGCTCGAGGCGATCGACGATCTCGATCGGCGCTGGCCCGGCGTTCGCGACCGCCTCTGCGATCCCGGCCCGGGGCTTCGCGCGCACATCAACGTCTACGTCGACGGAGAGCGCGCCGGGCTCGACACGCCCGTTCGCGGCAACTCCCACGTCGAGGTGATCGCGGCGATCAGCGGCGGGTGAGCGCCGGCGGGTATCTCTTAATGCGACGTTGAAAGTCGCCTGCTCTCCTGATAAGAGCCGGGGCCTGCCGGGCCAGAGACCAAAACCAGATCGAGGGGGAACCACGATGAGCGACCAGGGAAGCCAGTTCGGTGAGACACCGCGCCCCTTCGGAACACCACCCTTCGGCCCGCCACCCTTCGGGCCGCCGGCCGCCGCGACGCCGGCTCCCGAGTCGCCCTCGAAACGACGGGGGCCCACGGTGCTCCTCGGTATCGCTGCGATTCTCCTCGTCCTCGCCGCAGGCGCTGCAGGCGCCGCAATCGATCACGAGCTCTGGGCGGCCACCCAGGTGACTGCGGCCGCCCCGGCTGTCACCACGCCGGCGCAGAGCGGCTTCGGCCCGGGAACGGCAAACCAGGGCTCGGCCGGCCAGGGTGGGACGAATCAGGGTGGGGCGAGCCAGGGCCAGGGCTCCGGCAACACCGGCGGCTCGAGCGGTTTCAGCGGCTCGTTCGGCACAGCACCGTCGGGTTCGACCTCGAACGCGAGTGGTGGCCCCTCTGATCCCGCCGGCATCGCCTCGCACGTCAGTTCCGCGCTCGTCGACATCAACTCGAACTTCGGCTTCCAGAACGGCGCCGGCGCCGGTACGGGCGTCGTCGTGAGCGCAAACGGCATGGTGCTCACGAACAACCACGTGATCGACGGGGCGACGCAGATCACCGCGACCGACGTCGGGAACGGCAAGACCTACAAGGCCGAGGTGGTCGGCTACGACCCGACCCACGACCTGGCCGTCCTCCAGCTCCAGGGCGCCTCGGGGCTCACCACCGCCAAGCTCGGGGACTCGTCCAAGCTCCACGTCGGCGACGCGGTGGTCGGGGTCGGAAACGCCGGTGGCACAGGCGGTTCGCCGGCGAGCGCGGGCGGAGCGATCACCGGCCTCAACCAGTCGGTCACCGCCGCCGACGATTCCGCCGGGACGACGGAGCAGCTCTCGGGCCTGATTCAGACGAACGCGGGAATCCAGCCCGGCGACTCGGGCGGCCCGCTGGTCGACTCGAGCGGCAAGGTGATCGGCATCGACACCGCGGGCTCGACCGGCTTCGACTTCAACGGCGCCACCGGCTCGGGCTTCGCGATCCCGATCAACGAGGCGATCTCGGTCGGCAAGGCGATCGTTTCGGGTCACGGCTCATCGACCGCCCACATCGGCCCGACTGCCTTCCTCGGGATCTCGATCGGCTCCTCCGACGAAGGCGGCCTCGGCTTCTTCGGGGGCAGCACCTCGACGGCAACCGGCGTCGCGGTCGGGAACGTCCTCGCCGGGGAGCCCGCCGAGAAGGCCGGTCTCGAGCCCGGCGACGTGATCACCTCGATCGACGGGCAAGCGACCGACTCGCCCTCCGCGCTCAGCAAGATCATGTTCGGCCGGCACCCGGGAGACTCGGTGAAGCTCGGTTACCTCGACACCGGCGGGCAGTCGCACAGCATCTCGGTGAAGCTCGGCTCCGGCCCTCCGGCCTGAGCGCGGCCCGACCCCTTACAGGGTTGGAAGCCCGGCGCGGAGCGAGCCGAGGCGCGTGTCGATCACGTTCTCGGCAGCATACGAGGCCGGGCCGGAGAAGATCGTCCCGACGAGCACCGCGACGGTCACGATTCACGTCGTGTCGTAACGCCGGCGCTCCGGGCGGGAAGCGAGAGCTCCCGCCCGGAGCGGCCGCGTCAGGACGTGGTGACCACCCCGGCGCGGCGCGGGAGCACCCAGCCGGGACGGGGGAAGTGGCACGTGTACCCGTGCGGGTAGCGCTCCAGGTAGTCCTGGTGCTCGGGCTCTGCCTCCCAGAACGGCCCCACGGGCTCGAGCTCGGTCACGACCTTCCCGGGCCAGAGGCCTGAGGCCTCGACGTCGGCGATCGTGTCCTCGGCGATACGGCGCTGCTCGTCGTCGAGGAAGAAGATCGCCGAGCGGTAGCTCAGGCCGATGTCGTTGCCCTGGCGGTTCAGGGTCGTCGGGTCGTGGATCTGGAAGAAGAACTCGAGGATGTCGCGGTAGGAGGTCTGCTCCGGATCGAACACGATCTCGATCGCCTCGGCGTGCGTACCGTGGTTCCGGTAGGTCGCATTCGGGACGTCGCCGCCGGAGTAGCCGACGCGCGTCGAGATGATCCCGGGCCGCTTCCGGATCAGGTCCTGCATCCCCCAGAAACAGCCGCCGGCGAGGATCGCCGTCTCCGTCTGTCCGCTCATGTCCTCTCCCCTCGTTCTTGTCGCGGGCCGAAACACACGATATCCCCCGCAGGCGGCTCGACGGCGTGCGCGAGCGCGGATCAGCGCGTCCTGCATCGAGGGAAACGAGTCGGCGAGCCGGCAGCCGATCCCCGTCGCGTACGGCGAGGAGACGGCGGAGCGGAAGTGGCCGGCGGGGTTGCGCGCGGCGTAGAAACTGATCCCGTCGCGCTCGCCGAGGAGTTGCATCGTGGCGAACCTGAAGCCCTGCATCGCGGCGTTCAGCTTCGGGTAGCTCCTGATCGGCGTATCGCTCGCGGCGACGGTGGTTCCCTCGTTGGAGATCCCGACCAGCCCGCCGATCGTGTCCGCGAACCCAACAGCCGGTCATCACCTACTTCTTGCCGGCACCGGCCCGATTCTTACGACTGGAGGTTCGGTTAACCCGAGCCCGATCCCCGGGGAAGCCGTATCCGGCAACGGTCGCGGCCAGGCAGCCTGATGGCACAACGAATGAGGGAGGCTCTCGATGAAACGAAATCTGGCGTTGCCCCTGATACTCGCGGCCGTGGCGCTCGCGGCCGCGTCGTCCTCCGCCGCCTCCGGCAGGCAGACCGGGCCGGTGAAGACCGTCGCGTCGGTCGCAACGATCGAGTATCGCGCCGTTCTCACGGCGACGAAGACCTCGGCGGGAGCGGCACCGACGGCGGCAGTGACGCTGACCTCGTACACGCGGGTGGACGGCCGCTGGGCACGGAGCGCCGAGCGCCGGCTCAGCGGTGGCTACTTCTGGAAGACGGTCACCGCGCCCCATGCGGTCTGCCGGCTCGAGCTCACGAGCGCCGGCGGGTCGGCGGCTCCCCGCCCAGCTGTGACGGCAGCGATGCTGATCAGCCCGTCCATCGGCTGCGGCCGCGCGGCGACGCTACCGCTACCGGCGTCCTAGGAACGACTACCGCGATGCCGCAGAAACAGAACGTGCCGTCAAGCGGGCTACTCGCGGCCGCGGACCGCGTGCGCCCGGGAGCGCGACGCCGGGAGCGCGTACCAGGTGATTCCCAACGTGCCACCGATCACAAGGGCGGCCAGAAGCCCGGCGAGGCCGCCGAAGAGCACGTCGGCGACGAGGAACACGGCGACCACGATCCCCGCACCGACGAGCGCCGTTCCGATCAGGAAGAACCGGTGGGCCACGAGGACGACGTCCGACTTGCCGCCCTGTTCCCAGCGGAGCCGATGGTAGACCGACGGCGCCATCAGGAGCACGGTCCCGGACGCGGTCAGGAGCAGGCAGGCGAAGAGCGCGAGCCGTTCGGTGCGGTCGACCCTCCCGAACCGGGTCGCGAACGGCACGGTGAGGAGGAACCCGAGCAGGATCTGCGCGCCGGGCAGCGCCACGCGAAGCTCTGTGAGGAGCTCCACGAGCTGCCGGTCGGTCCGCTCCTTCTCTGTCTCCCGTCTCGCCTGCCGAACGGGAGGGGCCGACGGTCGCCTGCCCTGCGATTGCCGAGTTCACAGGGAATGGGTTCCCTGTGGGATCGAGAGCCAAACCAGGGTCAGACGGGCGCGGCGTCGAGCAGCTGCACGATCCCGGCCACCGGAACCGAAACCCAGTGCGGGCGGTGCGCAAGCTCGTAGCGAAGCTCGTACACCGCCTTCTCGAGCTCGAAGATCCTCAGGAGCTTCCCGACGGTGTCCCCCTGCGGCAGGATCCCGCTCGACCCCATCACCTCGAGATACGAGGTGAGGAACGCTTCCCGGGCCCGCGCCTCGACCTCCCCGTCGGCAACCTTCGCGATCCGGGCGGCGTAGGTGAAGGAGCGCAGCATCCCTGCGACGTCGCGCAGCGGCGAGCTCTTCTGGCGCCGCTGTGGGAGCGCGCGCGCCGGCTCGCCTTCGAAGTCGACGATCGCCCATTCACCCCCCGACCAGAGCGCCTGCCCCAGATGCAGGTCGCCGTGGTTGCGAATCCTCCGGCCCACGCTCCCGATCGACGACAGCCCGCGTAGCAGCTCGCGAACGGCCTCTCCCTGGCCTGCGATCGGCGAGAGCTCGTCGCTCTCGGGCAGCGAGCCGAACACCTCGTCGATCTCGTCGTCGACCGTGGCAGTGAGCAGGGCGAGCGCCTCGGCGCTCACCTCCTCGGGAGCGAACGCCGGATCGGCCGAATCGGAGGCGAGGACGCGATGGAGCTCTCCGATCACGGTGCCGAGCGAATGAACCCGCGCGAGGAACTCGTCGGGCCGGTCACCGAGCTCGGCGAGCGCGAGCGTCCAGCCGTCGACGGCGTCGGGGACGAGCTCCTGGACGATCCCGAGCGTCGTGCCGAGGGACGGGCCGCTGTAGCTCCACCAGCCCTCGAGCCGCGGAGCATGGGCGTATCCGTGCGCGCCGAGGAAACGGAGCATCTCGAGCTCCGGGTTGGTGCCTGCCTCGAGCCGCCGGTAGACCTTGACGATCAACGCGTCGTCGACGATCACCGACGAGTTCGACTGCTCGAGCTCGACCGGGCGCACCTCGACGTGGCCGCCGAGGAGCGCCGAGCCCTCCGGCGAGCAGAACTCGATCACGCCGTCCGAGGTCCCGAGCTCGCCCCGCAGGCGAAGAAGCGCGAAGAGCTGCTCGACAAACGCGGGATCCGGCACCGCGTCGCGGGGCTCCGGCGCCGGATCACGGCGCGTCACGAGCTCGTAGATCTCGTGGTCCGAAGCGCCGTAGCTGACCTCGACGAGCGTCTCCAGGAGATCGGGCCCGAGCGCGCCCTCGTCGATCACCCGTGCCCCGGCGATCTCGCGCGACTTCGCGCCGTACCAGCGCTGCCCGCGGAGGTGGCCGATGAGCGCAGCCTCGTCGAGCGACGTCAACGTCAGCGCGGTCATGAGGCCTCCTCGAGTAGCCGGAACCAGTAGAACGCCCGGCCCGGAAGGGTCAGCAGGTACGGGAGCTCACCGATCCGGGGGAACAGGGTGTTCCCGAGCATCTCCTCGGGCACGCGGCCCTCGAAGGCCGACAGATCGAGCTCGACCGGCTGCGCGGAGCGGGCGAGGTTGTGCACGCACAGCACCGTTTCCCCCTCGAAGACGCGGATGTGCGAGAAGATCCGCGGATTCGCGGGGCGCAGCGCCTCGTACGAGCCGAGCGCGAAGACGACGTGCTGCTTGCGCAGAGCAATGAAGCGGTGCACCCAGCGGAGCAGCGAAGTGGAGGTCCGCAGCTGTGCCTCGACGTTCACGGCCTGGTAGCCGTACACCGGATCCATCAGCGGCGGCAGGTAGAGCTGCGCGAAATCGGCGCGCGAGAACCCGCCGTTCCGGTCGCCGGTCCACTGCATCGGGGTCCGCACGCCGTCGCGGTCGCCGAGGAAGATGTTGTCGCCCATCCCGATCTCGTCGCCGTAGTAGAGGATCGGGCTGCCAGGCAGTGAGAAGAGGATCGCGGTCAGGAGCTCGACCACCGAGCGATCGTTGTCGAGGAGCGGCCCGAGCCGCCGGCGGATCCCGACGTTCAGCTTCATCCGGGGATCCTTCGCGTACTCGGCCCACATGTAGTCGCGCTCCTCGTCGGTCACCATCTCGAGTGTCAGCTCGTCGTGGTTGCGCAGGAAGAGGCCCCACTGGGCGTTGGCAGGGATCGGCGGTGTCTGCTCGATGATGTCGGCGATCGGGGCTGCATCCTCGCGGCGGATCGCCATGAAGAGCCGCGGCATGATCGGGAACTGGAAGGCCATGTGACACTCGTCGCCGACGCCCAGGTAGGCCACGACGTCGGCCGGCCACTGGTTCGCCTCTGCGAGCAGGACCCGGTTCGGGTAGTTCGCGTCGACCTCGGCCCGGATGCGGCGCAGGTACTCATGCGTCTCCGGCAGGTTCTCGCCGTTCGTCCCGTCACGCTCGAACAGGTAGGGAACGGCGTCGAGGCGGAAGCCGTCGAGACCGAGGTCGAGCCAGAAGCGCAGCACGTCGAGGATCGCCTGCTGAACCTCGGGGTTGTCGAAGTTCAGATCGGGCTGGTGGGCGAAGAAGCGGTGCCAGTAGTACTGGCCCGCCACGGGGTCCCACGTCCAGTTCGACGGCTCGCTGTCCACGAAGATCACCCGCGCTTCCGGGTAGCGGTCGGGTGAGTCCGACCACACGTACCAGCCGCGCTTCGGGGAGTCGGCATCGGCCCGCGACTCCTGGAACCACGGATGGTCGCTCGAGGTGTGGTTCACGACCAGATCTGCGATCACGCGGATCCCGCGCTCGTGCGCCGCGTCGATGAACGCGCGGAAGTCGTCGAGCGTCCCGTAGTCGGGATGGATCCCGTAGTAGTCGGAGATGTCGTACCCGCCGTCCCGAAGCGGCGAGGGGTACATCGGAAGCAGCCAGATGCAGTCGATCCCGAGCCACTGCAGGTAGTCGAGCTTCTCCGCGAGGCCCTGGAAGTCCCCGCTGCCGTCGGCGTTCCCGTCGGAGAAGCCGCGGAGATGGATCTCGTAGAACACGGCGCGCTGAAACCACAGCGGGTCGGACTCGAACCACTGGGTCGAGTCGGCATGCGTCGAGGCCGTAGGGGCTTCTTCGCGCCTGCCCACCGCGGCCGGTGCTTCGCCGGAGGTCTGTCGTTCCGAGGTGCTTATCGCCATGCCTCCATCGTGGCTACCCGGTCCGGGCCGCTTCCAAGCCGAGCCCCGCGGCAGGTCTTGTTGCCGCGGCGACGGTCGTGACGAGCCCGGTTTCGACGTCGTAGACGTGGCCGGAGACCGTGATTCGGGATGAGATCTCCGGCGCCGCGAGCAGTTGCTCGACATCGGCCCGCACCGTGTGGTGTGGATCCGTGACCGGCACTCGCGCGAGAATCTGCTCGTCGTAGCCCGTACGCTCGGCGAATCCATGGCGAAACTCCGCGTCCTCGAGCAGGCGCGTGCCGCAGTCCGTGTGGTGGATGATCGCCACCTCGAAGTACGGGCCCCCCGGCGCCTGCGTCTCCACGAGATAGCTCATGTAGGCGACACCCAGCACCACGGCCGGGGTCACGCGGCCCCCGGCCGTGCGGACGACGATCGCGTCGCCCAACTCGAGCCCGAGGAAGACGGCCGGGTCGGTACGCGGATCGACGCACGTGACGATGTACAGGCTCCGGTGCGGCAGGTACGGAAGACGCGGCGCGCTCGACCGGAGATCGGTCGCTGCGAAGGCGCGGTTGCGTTCGAGCAGCGCGGCCAGGTTCGACATCATCCCCTTTCGATCGATGAGCACGGGACGGCGGCGAAGCTATCGAAGATCGTGATGCTTCCGCCCCCGGTGGTTCGTCTCATACGAAGAACTCGGTCCGGATGTCGAGGGCGCGGTAGGTCTCGAGAGCGCGTGGATCCCGGCGTGCCGAGCAGTATCCCGTGTTCGGCTGCCGAAGCCCCGACAAGCGCGTCGTAGACCGCGCCGTCCGCGATGCCGGAGCCCGCAAGCCTTGGAAGGAGCGACGTTGCCGCCTCAGGGCTGAGAAACCTCGAGTACGGGAAAGCCTGGGCCAGCCACCTCCCCGGGCCGAAGCCCGAGCTCGTTGCGCAGCCGTTTTGCAATCACCAGCCGTCCTGCCTTGTCAATGGTTGCCCGCATGGTTCGACTCTACCGTCGAAAATGGCTTCGTTGGAGCACCGTCGATTCGCATAGGATCCATGGCCGGCTGTCACCCCTAGGGGGAGGGCGTTGATGAGTCAGGACCAGCGACACGGGAGCTCCTTCCGGGCCGGCGGCCCCGCTGCCGGTTCACATCACGCTTCGGCAGGTGACGACCAGGCCCCATCGAGACGACCCGAGGAGGCCGTCGTGACGAGCACCTGCGTCTCCTCGGGGCGCCTGTACTTCGAGCACACCCTCGGCTTCTTCGACGTCAGGGGCGCCACCGTCCCCGCTGCCCTCACCGTCTTCCCGCATGAGCTGTACCAGGCTCCGCGAAGCTGGACCGAGCAGGCCTACCCGAACCTCATCTACTTCAACGAGGTCGAGAAGGGAAACCACTTCGCGGCGTGGCAGGAGCCCGAGCTCTTCACGAGCGGGCTCCGCGCCGCATTCAGGTCACTCCGGTGACCGGAATCTCATCAGAAGGAGGTAGTTCATGAACAGCAACGTCCAGACCTCTACTCGCCCGGCCGATGCCGCGGCGAACGGCTCCTTCGGCCCTCTCCGGCAGATCGATGCCGGCCTGCTCAATGTCGGCTACGTCGAGGCCGGGCCCGCGGATGGCCCGACAGTCCTCTTGCTGCACGGCTGGCCGTACGACATCCACAGCTACGCGGAGGTGACCCCGATCCTGGCCGATGCCGGACTGCCGGGTGATCGTTCCGTACCTCCGCGGTTTCGGAACGACGCGCTTCCTCTCGGACAGGACGTTGCGGAACGGCGAACAGGCCGTGCCTGCGCTCGACACGATCGCGTTGATGGACGCGCTCGAGCTCGACAGCGCGATCCTCGCCGGCTTCGACTGGGGGGCGCGCACGGCCGACATCTGCGCGGCGCTCTGGCCCGAGCGCTGCGACGGGCTCGTGTCGGTGAGCGGCTATCTGATCGGCAGCCAGGCAGCCGGCATGCAGCCGCTCCCGCCCGCGGCCGAGCTCCAGTGGTGGTACCAGTACTACTTCGCCACGGAGCGCGGCCGGGCCGGCTACGACGCCAACCGGCACGACTTCGCGAAGCTGATCTGGCGGACCGCCTCGCCGAAGTGGGACTTCGACGACGCCACCTTCGATCGCAGCGCAGCATCCTTCGACAACCCGGACCACGTCGCGATCACGATTCACAACTATCGCTGGCGGCTCGGATTGGCCGACGGCGAGGCCGAGTACGACGAGTTCGAGAAGCGGCTCGCTGAGGCGCCGGTGATCACAGTGCCCACGATCACGCTCGAGGGCGACGCGAACGGCGCACCGCACGCGAGATCCGAGCGCGTACGCGGGAAAGTTCTCGGGCTCCTACTCGCACCGGACGCTCGAGGGTGGGATCGGCCACAACCTTCCCCAGGAGGCCCCGGAGGCCTTCGCCGACGCGGTCCTCGAGGTCGCCGGAATCCACCGGTGACCCTCCTCCCGGGCAGAGGCCGCCGTCCCGATTTCGGGGCGGCGGCCGGCTGGCTCAACTCCGAACCGCTGACGGAGGCAGACCTGCAGGACAAGGTCGTCCTGACGAATTTCTGGACGTACACGTGCATCAACTGGCTCCGCACCCTCGCCTACGTCCGCGCCTGGGCCGAGAAGTATGCGGAGCCAGGATTGGTCGTCGTCGGTGTCCACACACCCGAGTTCCCGTTCGAGCGAGACCCGGGAAACGTCCGCGAGGCCGCGAGGGCCATGCACGTCGACTACGCGATCGCGCTCGACCCCGACTACGCCGTCTGGGACGCGTTCTCGAACCGGTACTGGCCGGCCGTCTACATCGCCGGGGCCGACGGTCACATCCGCCATCACCAGTTCGGTGAGGGCGGTTACGAGGAGTGCGAGCAGGTGATCCAGGAGCTCCTCCGCGAGGCAGGGAACGCGGGCGTCGGAGACGAGCTCGTCGCCGTCAGCCCGCACGGAGTCGAAGCTCAGGCGGACTGGATGCATCTCGAGAGCCCCGAGACCTACGTCGGCTACCAGCAGGGCCGGCGGTTTGCCTCTCCAGGCGGCGCCGGCCGCGACGAGCCTCGCGACTATGCCGTGCCTGATCCGCTCCCGCTGAACTCCTGGGCACTCGACGGAACGTGGACGATCGAAGGGCGGGCCGCCGTTCTCGATCGAGCCGACGGCCGGATCGCGTTCCGCTTTCACGCCCGGGACGTCCATCTCGTCCTGCGGGCCAAGGAGCACGGGAGACCTGTGCCGTTCCGCGTCCTGCTCGACGGCGCACCTCCAGGCGCCGACCACGGGCTGGATGTCGACGACGAGGGCCACGGGACGCTCGTCGAGCCGCGGCTCTATCAGCTCATTCGCCGGCAGGGGTCGATCGCCGATCGCACGTTCGAGATCGTGTTCCTCGAGCCCGGTGTGGAGGCGTACGTGTTCACGTTCGGCTAGACAGGATCGAGCCGACCACCGGCCCCTCCGGCTCCCGCGGCTGCCGAGGGTAGGGTACGGTCGCCGTATGCGGGACCCAGCGGAGCTGTTCGAAGTCCTCGCGGAACCGAGCTCGAGCGAAGCGCCCGTCCTGATCGAGGCGCTCGACGGATTCGTAGATGCCGGGCATGCGGTCAGGCTCGCGCGCGAGCACCTCCTGGGGTCGTTCGGGCACGAGGTCGCCGTCCGCTTCGAGGTCGATGAGCTGCTCGACCACCGCTCTCGCCGGCCGGTGCTCCTGTTCGACACCGACCGCTGGGAGCGCTACGAGCCTCCGGCCCTCGACGTGCAGCTTCTTCGCGATGCCAACGACAGCCCGTTTCTCCTTCTCGCCGGCCCAGAGCCGGATGTGCAGTGGGAGCGATTCATCGCCGCGGCCTTCATGGTCATCGAGCGCTTCGATGTCGGCCTGACCGTCGGCATCCACAGCGTCCCCTGGGCGGCGCCTCACACACGGCCGATTGCGATCACCTCCCACGGCCGCCCGGCCGAGCTGCTCGGAACGCCGCCGTTCGGCGAAACCAAGGTGCTCGTTCCCGCGAGCGTCGGGCATCTGCTCGAGTTCCGCCTCGGGGAAGCAGACCGCGCAGCGATCGGCTTCGCCGCCCACACGCCGTACTACCTCTCCCAGCTCGAATATCCCGCCGCGTCACTGGCGCTTCTCGAGTCCGTGGAACGAGCCGCCGGGCTCTCGCTCTCACTCGACCCCTTACGGGCGCGGGCGCTCGAGGTGCAGGCGGCTGTCGATTTCCAGACCTCGGGCGACGAGCAGACGCAGTCGATCGTCCGCGAGCTCGAGCAACGCGACGAGCCCGAGCCGGGTTACGGGCTCACGCGCGACGGCAGCGAGATCCCGACGCCGGACGAGCTGGGCGCGGAGTTCCAGCGCTTCCTGGCAGAGCAGCCCCGCCGGCCGGCCGACGATCCACCGGCCTAGCGCTGAGTCCGACCCCACTCCGCCACCAGGACGTCACCGCCGCCGGCTGACGCGCGCCCGCGGAACGGCTGCAACCGAACTACGCTTACATCCGTGAGCGCAACTCGAGCAACCGAGGCCGGGGCACCGGCAATCTCCGCCCGCGAGCTCGAGCTGAGCGACGCCTGGCTCGACCGCGACGTCGGCTGGCTCGAGTTCAACGCCCGCGTGCTCCACGAGGCCCTCGACGAGCGGACGCCTCTGCTCGAGCGCGTGAAGTTCCTCGCGATCTTCTCGTCGAACCTCGACGAGTTCTTCATGAAGCGGATGGCGCTCATCCGCCCGATGCCCGACGACAGCAGCCTCGTCGCTCAGGAGCGGCGGGAGCAGCTTCTGCCCAAGCGGGCGATGATCGTCTCGATGCTCGAACGGGAGGCGCGCTGCTACACGGAGGTGCTGCGGCCCGAGCTCGCCGGCCACGGGGTGCATCTCCTCGGCTGGGACGAGCTCACCGACGAGCAGCGAGCCGAGGTGTCTGCGTTCTTCGACACCGAGATCTCGCCGGTGCTCACCCCACTCGGCCTCGATGCCGCCCACCCGTTCCCGTACGTCTCGAACCTCTCGACGTCCTGGGCGTTCCGGCTGCTCGATCCCGTCAACTCGGAGTCGGTGCTCGTCCGCGTGAAGGTGCCGCGCGAGCTCCGGCAGTGGGTGCGCGTGCGCGCCGGCGTGGAGTCGCCGGCACGTGTGTTCGTCAGCCTCGACGGGGTGATCGCGGCGAACGCCGACAAGCTCTTTCCGGGAATGGTCGTCGAGAGTGCGAGCCTGTTCCGCGTCTGCCGGGATGCGGAGGTCGAGCTCGACGACGACGTCGACGGCGAGAGCAAGCGGGCGCTCGTGGAGCGAGAGCTGAAGCAGCGGCGCTTCGAGCCCGTCGTGCGGCTCGAGGTGCAGCCGGACGCCGACGAGGAGATGCTGTCGGAGCTGAAGGGGCGTTTCGCGCTCGATGCGGACGACGTGTACGAGATGACGGCGCTCCTCGACTACACGACCCTCTTCGAGATCGCCGCACTCGAGCTCGAGCCGCTGCGCGACCCAACGTGGACGCCGCTGCCGCCGGCGGCGCTCGAGACGGTCGACGGCGACATCTTCTCTGCGATCCGTGCCGGGGACATCCTCCTGCACCATCCGTACGAGAGCTTCTACGCGAGTGTGGAGCGGTTCATCCGCGAAGCCGCCGACGACCCGCAGACCGTCTCGATCAAGATGACGGTGTACCGGGTGGGCGACGACACCCCGTTCGTCCAGTCGCTGATCCGCGCCGCCGAGGCCGGGAAGCAGGTCGCCTGCGTGATCGAGCTGAACGCACGGTTCGACGAGGAGCGGAACCTCCACTGGTCGCGCGAGCTCGAGAAGGTCGGGGCGCATGTCGTGTTCGGGGTCGCCGGGCTCAAGACCCACAGCAAGGCCGCGCTCGTGATCCGCCAGGAGGAGAGCGGGATCCGCGCATACGCCCACATCGGCACGGGGAACTACCACGCCCGCACCGCACGGCTGTACGAGGACGTCGGGCTGCTCACGGCGGATCCGGCGGTCACGCGCGATGTCGTGACGCTGTTCCACTTCCTCACCGGCCGCTCCCGCACGCCGGCCTTCGAGAAGCTCGTCGTCGCGCCGATGACGATGCGCGCCGAGTTCGTCCGCCTGATCGAGCGGGAGATCGCGAATCACGAGGCCGGGCTGCCGGCACGCGATCGTCGCCAAGCTGAATCAGCTCGAGGACCCCGAGCTCTGCGCTCTGCTCTCGCGGGCGTCGCAGGTGGGCGTGCCGGTCGCGCTCGTCGTCCGCGGCCTCTGCTGCCTCGCCCCCGGCGTCCCGGGCCTCACCGAGAACGTCCGCATCCGCTCCATCGTCGGCCGGTTCCTCGAGCACTCCCGGATCTACCACTTCGCCGCGGGCTCCGACGATCCACTGGAGGGCGAGTTCCTGATCGGCTCGGCCGACTGGATGACCCGGAACCTCTCGAGGCGCGTCGAGGCCGCGGTGCCGATCTCCGAGCGGCGCCTCCGCGGGCGGCTCTGGGAGATCCTCGAGATCTGCCTTGCAGACACGCGCACCGCCTGGGAGATGCAGCCCGACGGGCGTTATCTGCAGCTCCGGCCCCGCGATGACGACGGCCCGGGCTCCGAGGGGACGCACGAGACATTGATGAGGCTCGCCCGCGCCGGACACGCCGTCTAGCGCCCGAGCATACGACCCGGCGAGACGAAAGGAGCTTCAAGACCATGTCGGATCCCGTAGTTCACTTCGAGATGCCCTACGAGGACGCAGAGCGTGTTTCGGCGTTCTATGGAACCGCGTTCGGATGGCAGATGCAGGCGATGGGCCCGGAGATGGGCAGTTACGTCCTCGCGACGACAACCGAATCCGGCGAGAACGGACGGCCGAAGGCACCCGGGACGATCAACGGCGGGTTCTTCCCGCCCGAGCCCGGGCAACCCGCCCGGCACCCTTCGGTCGTGATCGCGGTCGAGAGCCTCGACGAGGCGATCGGCAAGGTCAGCGGGGCGGGCGGTGAGATCCTCGGAGAGCCGATGGAGATTCCCGGGGTTGGACGCTTCGTCTCCTTCACCGACACCGAAGGGAATCGCGTGAGCCTGCTCCAGCCGATGACGGCGTAGAAGCCTCCGCCGGCCGGATCTCGTTCAGAGCGAGAGCTCGAGCACCCCGCGGATCACGAGGGCGAGCCCGATCAGAGTCGCGATGATGACCGCGGCGCGGCCGCCGTGGCTCGTGAGCCAGGCCTTCAGGCGCTCAACGGCGACCGGTGTCCACTCTGGTGCCAGGGTGTAGCTGATGAGCGGAAGCTCGAGCAGGGCCAGCATGATCAGGTTCACCGCCACCACGGTGAGGACGACCGCGACCGTCGAGAGGTTCTGCTTGTCGATCTCCGTGAGCGCCGCCAGATACGAGGCACCCGGGAAGCTCAAGACGAGCCCGACGATGAACGTGTCGCGCGCCGATCCCTTGCTCAGCACCGTCTGCCAGCGCGGCGTTTTCTTCGGTTTCCCGGCGTGCTTGCCCTTGCGACGGTCGCGGGCCCTCGCGAGACGGCCTGTTCGCACGGCGAACGCAACGAGGAGTGCGAGGACGCCGAGCGTGATGTCGATTGCCGGGCTCAACGTCCGCTTCGTCGTGCTGACAGCCCCCGAGCCGCTCAGCCAATGTTCGATCGCGAGGCCGACGAGGATGCCTGTCGTATACGCCCCGAGGAGGTAGCCGAGCAGCAGCCGCTTCGGCCGTGGGAGGAGCAACATCACCGTCGTCGCGGCCAGCAGCGTCGGATTGAGCGCCGCGGTCAGCGAGAAGAGGAAGACCTCGCTCACGAGAGACGAGCCTATGCCTTCGACGGAGAGCCCGCCGAGCCCAGACGAGCTCACGGACGGCGCGAAGCCCGGCGTTTTGGTTTGATGGGTGCGGCGCGACGACGGGGAGGCTCCAGGTGACAACGGTCGAGAGTGACAGTGGGTCGCGCGGCGAGTCCGCGGTGCGCGCGGGCCGGTCGTGATCATCGCGTCGAATCTCGCGGCCGCGCGGAGCCAGATGGCGTTCACGCTCGGCTTCCACATCATCCTCTCGTCGCTCGGAGTCGCGCTGCCGGCGATGATGCTGATCGCGAACTACCGGGGCCTGCGCCGTGGCGATGCCGACGCGTTGAAGCTCGCACAGCGCTGGTCGAAGGCGGTCGCGGTGACCTTCGCGGTCGGAGCCGTGACCGGGACCGTGCTCTCGTTCGAGTTCGGGCTCCTCTGGCCGGCGTTCACCGGGCGCTTCGGCTCGGTCTTCGGAGTGCTCTTTGCGATCGAGGGGATCTTCTTCTTCCTCGAGGCGATCTTCATCGCGATCTACATCTTCGGCTGGAAGCGCCTGTCGCCGTGGGCCCACTTCTGGACCGGCGTTCCGGTCGTGATCACAGGTCTCGGCGGGGCATATTCGGTCGTCGCCGTGAACTCGTGGATGAACCAGCCGCAGGGCTTCTCGCCCACGACCGGCACGGTCACCTCGGTCGAGCCGTGGAAGGTGATCTTCAACCCGGCGGTGCCCTACGAGGTCCCGCACATGATCCTCGCCGCCTATCTCGTCACCGGGTTCCTGGTGGCCTCGATCTACGCGGTCGGGATGCTGCGCGGCAGGCGCGACCGCCTCCACCGCCTCGGGCTGCTGATCCCGCTGACCGTCGCGTGCATCGTGACGCCCATCCAGTTCGCCGTTGGCGACACCGCGGCCCGGGCGATCGCGAAGGACCAGCCGATCAAGTTCGCGGGCATGGAATGTGTCGACAAGACCTCGACCGACGTCACGGAGTACATCTACGGCCGATGCACCCCGACCGGGGTCAAGGGCGGAATCGGGATCCCGGGGTTCGACTCCTTCCTCGTGGGCTGGAGCACGAGCACCCAGGTGACCGGGCTCGACTCCGTCCCGCCCGACGACCGGCCGCCGGCGAACACGATGCTCCACTGGGCGTTCGACACGATGGTCGGGATCTGCAGCGTGCTGATCCTGCTCGCGCTCTGGCTCGGCATCGGCTGGTGGCGGAAGAAGGACTTCCCGCAGTCGCGGTGGTTCCTGCGCGCGACCGCCGTCTCCGGGGTCGCTGTCGATCGTTGCGCTCGAGTGCGGGTGGATCGTGACCGAGGTCGGACGCCAGCCGTGGATCGTCTACGACGTGATGCGCACCTCGGACGCGGTCACGAACACGGGCGGGATCTGGATCACGTTCACCCTGATCCTGCTCCTCTACGTCGCGCTCGGAACGACGCTGATCGTCACCCTGCTGCGCGATGTCGCGCCGGTGGCGCGCCGAGGGAGACGACGACGAGGACGGGCCCTACAGCCCGGAGCCCGCCCCGCCGCCGGACCTCGCGCCCCAGGCGGCCGGATGACGAGCGCCAACGCCGTCGCGGCCATCCTCTGGGTCGGAGCGACGATCTACGCCGTCTTCGCCGGCGCCGATTTCGGCGCGGGCCTCTGGAGCCTCCTCGCGGGCGGTGGCGACCGCGGCCGGCGACCGCGCGAGCTCGTCGACTGGGCGATCGGCCCGGTCTGGGAGGCAAATCACGTGTGGCTGATCTACGTCGTGGTGGTGCTCTGGACCGGCTTCCCGACCGCGTTCGAGGCGATCTTCTCGACGCTGTTCATCCCGCTCAGCCTCGCGGCGCTCGGGATCGTGCTGCGCGGATCCGGGTTCGCCTTCCAGCACACCGCCCGCCGGGCGCGAGGCCAGGCCTGGGCCGTGACGCTCTTCGGGCTCGCCTCGGTGCTCACGCCGTTCTTCATGGGAACCGTCGTCGGTGCGATCGCGGGCGACCGTGTCCCGGTCGGCAACGCGGCAGGGGACATCGTGACGAGCTGGCTCAACCCGCTGTCGCTCACGATCGGCGCGCTGTTCGTCGCAACGGGTGCGTATCTCTCTGCGGTGTTCCTCGTCAGCGACGCCCGACGGGCCGGCGCTCACGACCTCGAGCGCTACTTCGCAAAGCGCGCCCTCGTCGCGGCGATCGTCGCCGGTGTGCTCGCCGCGGTGACGTTGATCCCGCTGCACAGCGACGCCGAGTACGTGTTCAAGCGCCTGACGAGCGAGGCGATACCGCTCGTGATCCTCTCGCTTGCCTGCGGGACGGGCGTGCTCGTGCTGCTCCACCGTGGCGCCCGCCGCGGAGCGCGCCCTCTCGCCGTCGGGGCCGTCGCCGCCGTGATCTGGGGCTGGGCGGTCGCCCAGTACCCCTACGTCCTGCCGGAGAAGCTCACCATCTCGGCCGCGGCTGCGCCGAGCGACACGCTCACGAGCCTGCTGATCGTCTTCGTGGTCGCGGTCGTCGTCGTCCTGCCCTCACTCGGGCTGCTCTACACGCTCGCCCAGCGCGACCTCGTCGCCGAGACATCCCGTCCGGTAGCACCGACCGAAAGCCCGTAACCCGAGCTCACTGGCACGCCTCGCACTCCTCTCCCCGCGCCGCGGCCTCGATCGAGCACGCCGCCGCATCGGCCGTGACGGCGAGCAGCCGGTTCGGCGGCCTGGACGGTTGCCTTCTCGATCGTCGAGGCGCCGAGCGTCCGTAGGTAGTACGTGGTCTTCAAGCCGCAGTGCCAGGCGTGGCGGTACATGTGGCTGAGCGCCTTCAGGTCGGGCTCGACGAGGAACAGGTTCAGCGACTGCGACTGGTCGATCCACTTCTGCCGGCGGGCGGCGGCGTCGATCAGTGCGTTCGGGGCGATCTGGAACGCCGTGCGGTAGCGGGCCTTGAGCTCGGCCGGGACCGCGTCGATCTCGCTGAGGTCGCCGTCGAAGTACTTGATCTGGTCGGCGAGCTCGTGGCCCCAGAGCCCGTGCTGCTTGAGGTCGCGCACGAGGTAGGGGTTGAGGACGACGAACTCGCCCGAGAGGTTCGACTTCGCGAACAGGTTCTTGTAGAGCGGCTCGATGCAGGGCGAGGTGCCCATGATGTTCGAGATCGTCGCCGTCGGCGCGATCGCGAGCACGTTCGAGTTCCGCATCCCGTGCGCGGCGATCTTCGCGCGGAGCGGCTGCCAGTCGAGCCGTCCGCCGCGCGGCACCTCGACGGGTACGCCCCGCTCCAGCTCGAGCAGCTCGAGGGTGTCCTGCGGCAGCAGGCCGCGATCCCACTTCGAGCCGGCATAGCTCGGGTAGCGGCCGCGTTCGGCGGCGAGGTCGCTCGAGGCCTCGTAGGCGTAGAACGCGACCGCCTCCATCAGCTCGTCGCCGAACTCGATCGCCTCGGCCGAGTCGAATGCGAGCCCCTTGCGGTAGAGCGCGTACTGCAGCCCCATCACGCCGAGCCCGACCGGCCGGTGGCGCAGGTTCGAGGTGCGCGCCGCCTCGGTCGGGTAGAAGTTGATGTCGATCACGTTGTCGAGCGCCCGCACGGCGACCCGCACCGTCTCGCGGAGCTTCGAGTGGTCGATCCCGCCGTCGGCGGTCAGGTGCTCGTCGAGCACGATCGAGCCGAGATTGCAGACGGCCGTCTCCTCGGCGCTCGTGTTGAGCGTGATCTCGGTGCAGAGGTTCGAGGAGTGGACGACGCCGGCGTGATCCTGGGGGCTGCGCACGTTGCAGGGATCCTTGAAGGTGATCCACGGATGGCCGGTCTCGAACAGCATCTTCAGCATCGACTTCCAGAGCTCGATCGCCTCGATCGGCTCGCCGTCGATCTCGCCCTCGCGCGGCGAGCCTGCTCGTACGCGACGTAGCGCTCCTCGAAGGCGCAGGCCGTAGAGCTCGTGCAGGTCGGGCACGTCGGAGCTGCGGAAGAGCGTCCACGCCTCGCGCGCCTCGACGCGCTTCATGAACAGGTCGGGGATCCAGCAGGCCGTGTTCATGTCGTGCGTGCGGCGGCGCTCGTCGCCGGTGTTGCGGCGCAACTCGAGGAAGTCCCGGATGTCGTTGTGCCAGACCTCCAGGTAGGCGCAGCCCGCACCGGCCCGCTTGCCGCCCTGGTTGACCGCCACGAGCTGGTCGTTGTGGAGCTTCAGGAACGGGATCACGCCCTGGCTCTCGCCGTTCGTCCCCTGGATGTGCGAGCCGGTGCCGCGAACTGCGGTCCAGGAGCCGCCGAGGCCGCCCGCCCACTTCGAGCACATCGCGTTCTCGGCGATCCCGCGCTGCACGATCGACTCGAGCGAGTCGTCGATCACGTAGAGGTAGCAGCTCGAAAGCTGCGAATGCGGCGTCCCCGCGTTGAAGAGCGTCGGCGTAGCCGAGCAGAAGCGCCGCGTGCGATACATGCGGTAGAGCTCGAGCACGTGCCGTTCCCGATCGCTCGACCTCGCCGAGGCAGACGCCCATCGCGACGCGCAGCCAGAAGAGCTGCGGCGACTCGATCCGCTCGGGGCTCGCGCCGGTCTTGTCGACGAGCAGGTAGCGGTCGTACAGCGTCTGCAGGCCGAGGTAGTCGAAGCCGAGGTCGGCGCTCGGGTCGAGCTCGCGCGGCGAGACGATCGAGGTCGAAGTCGAGCAGCGCCTCGTCGACCCGGCCGGCCGCGACGCCGCGGGCGAGCGCCCGGCGGAAGGACGCGCCTGTGCGCCTCCTCTCAGCCCGGCGATCCCGTCGCGGAGGATGTCCCAGCCGAGCGTCTCCTCGTAGATGAACGTGAGCAGGATCCGCCCGGCGAAGAACGAGAAGTCCGGCGTCGCGCTCCATCAGCGACTTCGCGTTCAGCACGACGAGCCGATCGAGATCCGCGCGTGGGATCCCGTCGTGCGACCGAGCGGCGCAGCTCGGCCTCGATCTCGGCGGCAGTCGAGCGAGAGGTCGAGCCCGGTCGAGGCGAACGCGATCCGCGCGCGAAGGTCATCCCCCGTCCACGCCTGCTCGGCGCCGTCGGCTCCGACGACCGTCACAGCGTCGGCCGAGCGGAGCCTGCGGCGGCGCGATCCGGCCCTGCGCACGCAGCATCGCCCGCTCGGCGCGATAGAGGATGTAGCGCTCCGCGGCCCGCATCTGCCCGGAGAGCACGAGCTCCTCCTGGACGATGTCCTGCACGGTCTCGATCGGCACGGCCGTCAGCCCGAGCGAACGGGCGCGGACCGTCACGCGCTGCGCGAGCCGGGTCGCCGGCTCGGGATCTGCGTGGAGCGAGAGGAACGCCTTGCGGACCGCGGTCTCGATCTTCCGCTCGTTCCAGGCGACCACGTGCCCCGAGCGGCGAACGAGCTGGAGATCGCCGCTCGGGACGCCGCCGTGTCGCGAGCGGCCGCGAACGGCGCATCACGAGTGCCTTCGCGACTCGAATGCCTCCTGCTCGATCAGCGCCGCCTCGACGATCGTCGACAGGTCGTGCTCGGTGACCCGTGCGGCCTCCGAGAGCAGGCGCAACCGAGCCACCACCGCCCGCCCGGTCGCGCGAACGAGCTCGTCCGTCGCCTGCTCGTCCGGCTCCTCGTGCCTCGCGGCGGCGAGCGTCGCGACCGCGTCGGCGACCCAGAGCGCCGGCAGGAGCAACGTCGAACGGGCGCTCCTCCTCGTCTCCTCGGATCACCCGGAGATCGAGGCCGTCGGTGCCGACGCTCGCGACCGCAGCCGCGACGTCGATCACCGGCAGCTCGTCGGGCGGGAGCAGCGAGGCGCGCTTGACCTCCAGGTCGTCCAGGATCTCGTCGAAATCGATGATCACGGTTCTCGTTCCTTTCCGTTAGAGCTCGTCGTCGGAGACGAGCGCGAGGCTGGAGGACTTCTGGTACTCGGTCACGCGTCCCTCGAAGAAGTTCTGCTCCTTGCGGATGTCCATCAGCTCGGCGAGCCAGGGCAGCGGGTTCTCGACCTTGCCGGCGAGCGGCTCGAGCCCGATCCCTTCCAGGCGCCGGTCGGCGATGTAGTCGATGTAGCCCTCGAACTCCTCCGCCGAGAGCCCGACCGCGCGCACCGGCAGGCAGTCGCGGATGAATCGCTTCTCGAGCTCGACGGCCTCGGCGATCAACGAGCGCAGCTCCTCGCGGAACGCGGGCGTCCAGAGCTCCGGGTTCTCGGCGACGAGCTCGAGCAGCAGTCGGCGGAAGAGCTCGATGTGGTTCGACTCGTCGCGCAGCGTGTAGCGGAACATCATCCCGACGCCGGGAAGCTTTCCCTGGCGGTAGAGCGCGAGAATCATCCCGAACAGGCCGTAGAACTGCGTGCCCTCCATGCACTGGCCGAACACGAACATGTTCCGCGCCAGGAGCTGCTTGCTCTCCGGCAAGCGTCATGTCGAGGCCGCGGCGCAGCTCGCGGGAGACGCGTGTCACGAACTCGTTCTTCGCGACGATCGAGGGGATGTCGTCGAACATCGCCTCGCACTCGTGCGGGTCGATCCCGAGCGAGGAGATCATGTAGAGCAGCGAGTCGGCGTGGATGTTCTCCTCGTGCACGTGGCGGCCGAGCACGAGCTTCAGCTCCGAGGCGGTCACGAGCTCGCGGACGACGTGGATCACGTTGTCGCCCGACGATCCCCTCCGCGGCGGAGAAGTAGCCGATCCCCATCCGCACGATCCAGCGGTCGATCTCCGACAGCGCCGACTCGCTGCGCCACTGCTGCACGTCGCGCTGCATCGGGACGTCCTCGGGCTCCCAGTGGTTCGCCTTCATCGACTGGTACAGCTCGTAGGCCCAGCCGTACTTCAGCGGGAGCAGGTTGAAGGTCATCGTCTCGCGCCCGCCGACGACGCGCTTCGCGGCCAGCGCCGCCTCGGCCTTCGCGCGATCGAGGACGAACGTCCTCGGCCCGATCGTGTAGCTCTGCTGCCCCGAATGGCTCTGCTGCGCTGTAAGGCTCTCCACCGCTTCCTCTCCTTTGGCTCGACGGAGGAAGCGACTACCGTCGGCCCGGGAAGCGGCACACGGTCGCCCTTCTTCCGAGGACGATTCCGACGACGAGGAAGCAGGCGACCGGGCTCACCTCGCGGCTCGAACCGAGCTCGGGAGGCATTACCGTTGCGTGACAGCGCCGGAATCACACCGGACTTCGCTGGCAACCACGACACCCCGCTATCACGAGGCCGGGGAACCATACGAGCGGCACCGGACGGACCGGCTCGAGCACGTGTGGAGCGGCCGCGCTAGAAGATTTCCGGGCACCACGGCTGGAGGCCGTGGCGGAAGGCCGAATCCGCGCGCTGGACGGCTCCCGGCGTCAGCTCGTCGACCCGCCCGACCTGCGCGAGCTGGGCGAAGCCGAGCCCGCCGAGATAGGCGGAGCCGAGGGCGGCGACGTCGAGCGCGAGATCGGCCGGGGCCTCCGTGCGCTCGGCCGAGGTCCCGGCGAGGTGCCAGCGGCCCTCGTTCCAGGGGCAGAACTCGTCGCGTACCTCGAACACGAGATCCGCCTCGGCGGAATACGTGCGTCCGGCGAGCGCGGCGCCCACGTCGACCAGGCGCACCCAGAGGCCGTCGCCGCGGCGGTAGCTCGCCCGCCGTGGCTCCGCGAGCAGGAAGAAGAGCGGATGATCCGGAGGCAGGAGCGAAGCGGTGATCGTCTCGACCCAGTCGATGTCGAGCAGGAAACGCCAGAGCTCGGCGACCGCAGCGGGCGCCGCACCGATCGCCTCGACGACGACCACCCTCCCGACGGACACCGGCCCCTCCCACTTCGGATCGTGGTGGTAAATCGCGTATGCGGCGGGCGCGCCGTCGAGCTCGAGCAGCGCGAAGCGGTTCGACTTGCCACCACGGGATGGGCGGCGAGAGTCCTGAGCTCCCACCATTCGCGCGAGCGCGAATGCATCCCCGGCCGCTCGCGCGCGAGAGCTTCCCAGAGCGGCGGGAAGGCTCCAACGCCTCCGCGGGCTGGACGAGCCGGACCGACCCGCTCCGCTCCGGCGGGACGAGGAACGCGTCATGTCCTTTCTGGATCGCCACATCGCCGGCGAATCCCGCCGGCCCGTACCCGAACCGCCCGTAGATCGTCTCCTCGGAGGCCCAGAGCGCCGCGAGCGGGTCGCCGCGCGCGTGAGCCTCGTCGAGCCCGGCGCGCATCAGCGCGCGCAGCAGGCCGCGTCGGCGATGAGTCGGCGAGACGCCGACGACGGTCGTCCCCGAGCACGGCAGCTCTCCTCCCGGGAACCGAGAGGACGAACGGGAACGAGCCCGCCCCGCCCACGATCTGCCCGCCGTCCCAGACGCCGTGCATCCGCTCGAGCGGAAGCAGCCGCGCGAACTGCTGCGAGAGCTCGTCGCCTGCCTCCATCCCGAAGTACTGGCCGATCCCGAGCAACGCGCCCTGGAACTCGTCCGGATCGGCGCAGGGCCGTACGTCGAAGCTCATCCCGGAAACGACACTACCGAGCGCGGTTCGCGATCAATCGGTCCACCACTCCTCCGACCATCTCGACCTCGGAGGCGTCCTTGCCGGCACCGAACGCGACGTACTCGACGCCGTCGGGGCCGCCTTCCATGTCTCGCATCGTGTCCTTGTCGAACCTGATCGCATCCCACGGGCCGAGCTCGACGATCTCGTCCTCGACCTTGACACGGCCGGAGCCGCGCACGATCACGTAAACCTCCTCCTGCCCGGCATGCTTGTGGCCGAAGGGGATCCGGAAGCCGGGAGCGAGCGTGAAGAGGCTCAGGCCGAGGGTCTCGCCGCCAAGCGGCGTCCGCGCGAACCGGGCCTGCATCTCGGTCGGCATGCCGAAGTTCGGCGCCTGGTCTTCGACGTCCTGCCTGAGGTTCTTTTTCGTATATCCGCTCATTGTTCGCTCGTACCCCGGTCCGGCTCGGGCTCAAACGGGAATCAGCCCTTCAGCCCCGACCGGTAACGCAGGAAGATCCCGCCGGCCTCGCAGCTCGACCACCTGCTGGAGCTCGAGCTTCAACCTCTCCGGCAGGTGCGTGAACAGCGGTTCGCCCGCACCGAGCGCTACCGGCGGAACGACGAGCTGGTATTCGTCGACGAGGCTCAGCCTGGCGAGACGCTGGGCCGTTCGAACGCCGCCGTGGAAGACGATGTTCTTGCCGGGCTGCGCCTTGAGTGCGGAGACGGCGCGCGTCATGTCCTCGTCGTTCTCGACGAGCAGGAGCTCGCTGTCGGCCCACGGCAGCGTCTCGCGGGTGTTCGAGAACACGGCCTTGTGCGCGCCGGTCGCCCAGCGGGCGTAGGCGATTCCGCCCGCGGACAGGTCGGGGTCGCTCGCCTCGGCGTTCAACCAGTAGCCGAGCAGCTCGTCTGCGACGACACGTCCGAGGAGCAGCGTGTCGGCACCTTCGATCAGCGCCGGCACCACACTCTCCAACGCCCCCGGATCCTCGCCCGGCGAGGTGATTGTCCGGTCGTTGCCGGAGTTGTCTTTTCCCGCCCCCTTGACGTACCCGTCGAGCGACATGTGCATGAACAGAACGAGATCCCTCATGTGCTTCACCATCCCCTTCGCTGCTCGCTTCGATGTCGACGGCGCGAAACTCCTCGCACCTTCGTCGCTACCCGCCCGGCCGGTAGGCCAGATGGAGGACGCCGTTCTCGTAGCTCTCCGTCGCGGCGAGGGCGAACTTCACCGTGGGGTCCGAGGCAGAGAACAGCCGCCGGCCCGCTCCGAGCGTCAGCGGGAACACGAAGAGATGCAGTTCGTCGACGAGGTCGTCCGCGAGCAGGGCCCGGACGAGCGTGCCGCTCCCGCTCACGTACAGGTCGCCCGCGACCCGTCCCTTCAGCTCGCGGATCACGTCCGCGGAGTAGGGACCGAGGATCGTCGAGTTGCTCCAGTCGGCGTGCTCGAGTGAGGCGGAGACGACGTACTTGGGCGAGTCGTTCATGAATGGAGCCCCTGGGTCGTCGGCGGCCGTCCGGCCCGACCACGCCGGCGCGAACATCTCGAAGGTGCGCCGCCCGAGCAGGAGCCCCTCGCTCGCGCCCATGATCGCCCCGATCGCCTCGCCCATCTTCGGGTCGAAGGGGTAGTCCATCGTCCACCTCGGCTCCTCGATCACCCCGTCGAGCGTGATGAACTCGTGTACCGCGATCTTCCCCATCGTTGTCTCCCCTCGGCGGTTGAACGGCCTGCCTGCTCGGATACCTGGACCGAGCTCGAGGCGCAAACTCATCGCAGGTTCCGCGAGCTCGGGGGATACGATAGGGAGGGCATTCGTCGCACACGCTCGGCCGTCGCTCGAGTCGGCCGCCGACAAGAGGGGGTGATGGATCGGATGGTGCTCTTCCCGCTCGCATTCGTCTGGGTCGCCGTCGTCCTCATCTACGTGATGCGCCGGAGCAACCAGGATGCGGACGGCTCTCCGGGCGGAGGGCCCGGGCCGGAGCCCCCCACGCACCCGCGGCCGCCGAAGGCCCCGCGAAACCACAGACGCAGGACGATGCGCCGGGGAAACGCGAGGCGTGAGCCGGCGCATCCGGATCGTCGTACCGCGGAAGACGTGACGATCGTCATCTCGGATCGGTGACGGCGGGGTCTACCGGCGGCGTGCGCGCCACCGACACCATGGGGGGCGATGCACGAGCCCTTCGGTTATCTCGTCACGACGATCATCCTCGCCTGGTGCACGCTGTTCGCGCTTGCGCCTCCGCGCCCGAAGCACTCGAGCCGCTCGAATCGCAGCCACTGGTTCGGCTTCCTGCTGAACGAGCTGCCGCTTGCCGCTTTCTACTGGCTGGCGGCCTCGACGGCACTGGCGCTCACCGAAGGGGCCGCAGATGATCGCGTCGGCCAGATCGGGCTCGCGCTCGCGGGGACGATCACGGTCGGTCTCGCGCTCGTCCTTCGACGCGCCCTGCAGACGCGGCGAAGCGTCGATTCCGCTCTCGATGCCGGGCTCGGCCCGGGTTGGCGCCGGTCGATCGACCCGGCCCTGTCGGTGCGACTACGGCGGCGGCTTCCGATCGCGCGGATCCTGATCGCACCCTTGTCGCTGAGACCGCGGGAGGTCGAGCGTATCTCGAACATCAGCTACGGAGACGCCGGCAAGTGGAATCTCCTCGACGTCTACCGCCATCGCTCCCATCCGTCCGGCTGCCCCACTCTCGTCTTCCTGCACGGCGGCGCGTTCCGCAGCGGTCGCAAGAGCCGGGAGGCGCGCGCCCTCCTCTACCGCCTGGCAAGCCGGGGATGGGTCTGCATCAGCGCCAACTACCGCCTCAGCCCGGCCGCGCAGTTCCCCGATCACCTGGTCGATGCGAAGAAGGCGATCGCCTGGGCCCGCTCGAGCGGCCAGGCCTACGGCGCCGACCCGGACGTGCTCTTTCTCGCCGGCAGCTCGGCCGGAGCCAACCTCGCCGTGACTGCGGCGCTGACCGCCGACGATCCGCGCTTCCAACCCGGGTTCGAGGATGCCGACACGTCCGTCACCGCCGCGATCGGGCTCTGCGGGTACTACGGCAACTACGGTGGCCCCGGACTGCTTCCCTCTTCGCCGGCGGCCTACGTTCGCCCCGATGCGCCGCCGTTTCTCTTCGCACACGGCGACCGCGACACGATCGTCCTCGTCGAGGACGCGCGCGCCTTCGTCGACCGCGTGCGCGAGGTGTCGTCGAGCCCGGTTGTCTACGCCGAGCTTCCCGGCGCTCACCACTCCTTCGACCTCTTCGAGTCCGTCCGCTTTGCAAGCGTCGTCGACGGAATCGAGGCGTTCGCTGCGCGCATCCGTTCGCGGGACGGCACCGCGGGCCGTCTACGGCATCGACCCGCGAACGAACGGAGCTCCACGGCTCCCGGTCGAGCTGCTGACAGGCCCCGCGCTCGGGTGCCGGCGGACCCAGGTCGTTACGCTCCACATCCATGGCCAGGCGGCTGACGGCCGGCGTGCGAAGCCCGCCGATCGGCACAATTTGACAGATGGGGGCCGTCCGCTCCATCGAGTACCCCGATCGTGACGGGCTGTGGCACCCGTGGACGCGCTTCGGCGTTGTCCTCGGGTTGCTGTTCCTCGCGGGCCCGATCGTCGACCTGGCGCACCAATCCGGCGTGCCGGTCGGCCTCCGTGCCGTAGGCCTCTCGCTTTTCGTCCTGCTCTACGTGTCGCTGCTGCCGCCGGCGGCGTGGCTCATCCACTCCGGTCGTCGGGCCCTCGCGGGCGGAATCGCAGGGCTCGTCGCGATCGCGACGATCCTCCTCGCAACGGGAGCGCCCGGCTCGTTCGTCGCCCTCTACGTGTACGCGGTCGCCGCCGCCGGGCTTGTCTGCCGGCCGCGCGTGGCCGTGGGGATCACGGTCCTCGTCGCACTCGGGGTCACTGCCGGGCTCGCAGTGCACGGCACCGACGCGTCGGCCGGTGCGGCCGTCGTGCTGACCATCGTCGCAATCGGGGCGATGATGGCGGGCTTCGGGCGCCAGGTACGGACGAACCATCAGCTTGTCGCAGCACGCGAGGAGCTCGCGAGGCTCGCCGTGAGCCAGGAGCGCCTGCGGATCGCGCGCGACCTCCACGATCTGCTCGGACACACGCTCTCGGTGATCGCACTCAAGACCGAGCTCGCGGCAAAGCTCGTCGAGCGTGATTCCGCGCGCGCTGTCGCCGAGCTCGAGGACGTCCAGACCGTGACGCGCCAGGCGCTCGCCGAGGTGCGCGAAGCTGTCCATTCCTACCGGCAGCTCGCGCTGGACGAGGCCCTGGCGGGCGCGAGGGCCCAGCTGGAAGCAGCCGGGATCGAGTCTCACCTCGAGCGTCAGCGGGTCTCGCTTCCCGATGAGGCCGAGTCCGTTCTCGCGTGGGCTGTCCGCGAGGGAGTGACGAACGTCGTCCGCCATTCGCACGCTCGCCACTGTGCGATCCGCCTCCGCAGCAACGGCGAAACGGCCGCCGTCGAGATCGAGGACGACGGCAGCGGCCTCGACGATTCCGGCGGCGGCAGAGGCCTCGAAGGGCTGACAGAACGCGCCGAGCGCCTACGCGGGACCGTCGCGGCCGGCGCGCTACCCGGCGGCGGCTTTCGACTCCTCGTCAGCATCCCCCTGGGAGCGCCGTGATCCGCGTTCTGATCGCGGAGGACCAGGCGCTCGTCCGCGGCGCCCTCGCGAGCCTGCTCTCGCTAGAGGACGATCTCGCGGTTGTCGCCGAGGTCGCTCGTGGGGACGAAGTGCTCGAGGCCGCGCGGCGGCACGCGCCCGATGTCGCACTTCTCGATATCGAGATGCCCGGCCAGGACGGCATCGCCGCCGCAGGCGAGCTCGCCCGCGAGCTTCCCGCGGTGAAGGCGATCATCGTCACGACCTTCGGCCGGCCCGGGTACCTTCGCCGGGCGCTCGACGCCGGCGCCGCCGGATTCCTGCTCAAAGACGCCCCCGCAGACCGGTTGGCGGCCGCGATCCGCGATGTCGTCGACGGCCGCCACGCGATCGACCCCGACCTCGCCGCCCAGGCTCTCAGCGAGGGCGACTCACCCCTCACGCCGCGTGAGCGGGAGGTGCTCGCAGCGGCCGCCGACCACTCGACCGCGGCGGAGATCGCAGCGAGCGTCTATCTCTCCGAGGGAACGGTGCGCAATTACCTGAGCGCCGCGATTCAGAAGCTTGGCGCCCGCAATCGCCAGGATGCGATCGACCGGGCGGTCGAAAAGGGCTGGCTCTGAGAGCCGCGCGACCCGCCCACGAAACGCGGGCGAGCCGCGCAATACGGCCTCCTCAACGAAGCGCGGCAGAGCCGGCCCGCCGCGTTGCCGAGTAGCTCGACGCACGGCGCCGACGCGGTAGCGTCGCGACAAAGCCGACGACGATCACGACGGCCGTCACGAGATGCAGCGCCAGCAGGGCGACGCTGCTCGCACCATCGGCGCACCAGAGGGGCCCGGCAATCGATGCTGCGAAGCACGTCGACGCGATTCGCGCCCACCACAGACGCGGACGCTGCGCATGCCGCTCGAGCAGCCGTACGACGCCCCATGCGAGCAGCGAAGCGACGGCTGCCGCGACCACGACATCGCCCGCGCCAACCGGGCCCCCTCCTCTCGAGAGATCGAATGCCACGCCTGCTGCTCTGAAGAGCCCCCACGCGGCGAGCGCAGTAGCGGGCGCGAGCAGTACGGTGGCGAGACGGCGTGAGCTGATTCCTGACATGGTTTCCCCCCTCGTTGCTTTCTCGCTCCCCATCGTCTCCGCCCCCACCCCCGAAGCGGTAGAGCGATCGGTCATCGATTTCCGCTGACAACCGTCATGTCAGCCGCGCACTCGAGGAGGAGAGCGTGAACGAACGCCTGGGGCAGGTTCCCTCGGAGCCGGCGCTGCGTCACGTCGAACTCCTCGGCGAGCAGGCCCGGTGGGCCGCAGGCGATTCCGAATCGCCCCAGCCTTCCGCCTATGCGCGATCTATGCAGCCCGACGCGAGAGTGGGAACGAACTCGAGCGGGACACGACTGGTCGCCGCCGACACTCGAAGGAGGTAACGATGGATCGCTTCGCATCAAACCGGCGGCGGGCCCGGGTCGCACTCGCAGGCACGACGCTGGCCGCGGCGCTCGCAGCCGTAGCAGCGGGCTCGGCCGCGCCGCAGGCCGCGTGCTCGTCCTGCGGCAAGAACCTCGTGCAGAACCCCGGTGCCGAGTCCGGCAGGGGGCTCACCGCGACGGGCGCGAGCGGCTCCGTGCCGCACTGGACGAACACCCAGGGCCAGTTCAGCGCGGCCGCCTATACGGGCTTCGGCGTCGGCTGGTTCTCGGCAAGCTCGAAGGGCCCCGCCGACAAGGGGAAGAATTACTTCTTCGGCGGCACGACGCCGGCGGCAACCTCGGCGAAGGCGAGCATCGGCACCCAGGTGATCAAGCTCCCAGCGGGGGCTGCGGGTCACAAGGCGACGCTCAGCGGCTGGCTCGGCAACTACGGCTCGAACACGGCCAGCGTCCGCGCGACGTTCACCGACGCCTCCGGGAAATCGCTGACGGGGATCCGGATCGGGCCGGATTCGACGATCGGAAGCTATGACATGGCGCCCCGCACACGTACCGGCACCGTCCCCGCGGGAGCAACCGGCGTGACCGTCACGATCACGTTCACGGACCACGCGAACTACAACCTGGCGGGCGCCGACGACATCTCGCTCGTGCTGGCTTGAGCCGGGCGGCCGTCAGAGCGAGCCGGCCAGTGCCAGCGCCTCGCCGTCCGGCAGCACGCGCCCGGCGGCCAGGAGCGCGTCGAGCTCCGGGCCGTCGAGCGCGGTCCGGAGCTGCGCGAGCGTCCGGTCGTGGAGAAGCTGCTCGGCCGGCTTGATCGCGGCGCCGATCCGTTCGAGGAAGGCCTCCACGAAGCCGAGGACGATCGACGCGTCCGCGGCTTTGCCCCCGCGCACCCCGACGGCCGCAAGCGCGATCAGACACCAGGCCATGTCCTCCTTGTCGCTGACCCCCGCAGACAGCTCGAGCGCCTCGAGCAGCAACGGCTGGGCCCGCTCGAGCCGGCCGCGCTCGATCTCGACCGCGCCGAGGTTGTACAGCGAGCGCGCGACGTTTGCCACGTCGTCCGCCTCGCGAAGCAGCGCAAGGCTCTGCTCGAACTGATCTGCAGCGATCTCGAGCTGCCCCTGCGAGAGAGCGACGTCGCCGCGGTTGTTGCGCGCGAGTGCGATCACCCGGGCCTCGCCGAGCGCCTCGGCAGCCTCGATGCACTCGTCGAGCGTCTCCGCCGCGCGATCGAGCTCGCCGAGCCCGAGCAGGATCGCCCCGAGATTGCTCAGCGACCGAACGACCCCGGTCTCCTCCCCGACCCGGCGGTAGAGCGCGAGTGCTCCCTCGGCCAGCGCCCGCGCCCGGGGGTAGTCGCCCTGGAGCACCGCGAGCGCGGATGCCGTCCGCAGCGCCTTCGCAACGAGCGCCGGGTCGGCGGCCGGCGCCCCCTCGACGGCTCGAGCGAGACGTTCCAGCCCCTCGGTCAGGTATCCGCGGATGTACCAGAAGCGTCCGAGCGCCGCCGCCAGGCGAAGGGCGAGCTCCGGTTCGTCGTGCCGGCCGAGCCAGTCGAGCGCGCCGCGAAGGTCGTCGTGCGCGCGCTCGAGCCGCTCGAGCCAGGCGCCCTGCTCCGGCCCGGTGAGCTCGGGCTCCGCTTGCTCGGCCCAGCCGGCGAAGTATGCCGCGTGCAGGGCGTGCCCGCGGTGATCGGCTGAGGGGAGCTCGAGCCCGTATTCGCGGACGACCTCGAGCAGGCGCGTACCTCGCGCTGAAGCGACGCACGAGACTCGCCGTGACGAGAGCGTCGAGCGCGGCTCCGGCGTCCTCGAGCCCGCCGACCGCGCCCGCCGCGTCGAGGGTGAACCCGTTCCGGAAGATCGATACCCGGCCGAGGAGATGTTGGGCTGCCGGGTCGAGGAGCTCGAAGCTCCAGTCGATCGCCGCGCGCATCGTGCGGTGGCGCTCCGGAGCATCCCGGGCGCCTTCGGGCAGCACGTCGAGGCGAGAGTCGAGCAGCCGGACGAGCTCGGACGGCGCCCGCGAGCGAAGCCACGGCGCGGCCAGCTCGATCGCGAGCGGGATCCCGTCGAGCCGCTCGCACACCTCGCCGAAGATCGGCGAGCCCGGGTCGACCTCGACTCCCGAGGCGGCGGCCCTGCTCGCAAGCAGCTGGCGCGCGGCGCCCGTGCCGAGCGGATGCACGTCGACGACGCGCTCGGCGGTCAGCCGGAGCACGCTCCTACTCGTGACGAGCAGCGTGAGCCGGGGTGTGGCTGCAAGGATCGGCGTGAGCTCGCCGGCCGCCTCGACGACGTGCTCGAAGTTGTCGAGGACGACGAGAAGCTCCCCGTCGGCCAGTTCGGCGCCGATCGCCGCAGTCCAGTCCGAGGACTCGGCCTCGCGGAGACCGAGAGCTCTCGCGAACGCTGGGAGAACCTGCTCGGGCCGCGAGAGCGGCGCGAGGTCGACGAGCAGCGCGCCGTCCACGAGTTGACCGCCGAGACCGCTCGCAACCTCGATCGCAAGCCGGGTCTTGCCGATCCCACCGGGCCCCACGAGCGAGACGAGCCGCGTGCGGGGATCGAGCAGGAGCTCTCGGAGTGCCTCCAGCTCGCTGTCGCGGCCGATCGTCGGCGTCGGCGGGGGAGGCACGCGCCGTGTGGTGGAGCGAGAGACGCTCGGCGCATCGAGAAGCGGATCGTGGCCGAGGATCCTGCGCTCGAGCTCACGGAGCTCGGCTCCCGGCTCGAGCCCGAGCTCGGTGTCGAGGTAGGCGCGCCCGTCGCGGTAGCAGGCGAGCGCATCCGCCTGCCTGCCCGAGCGGTAGAGCGCCGTCATCAGCTGGGCCCGCAGATGCTCCCGGAGGGGATGCTCGGCGACCAGCCGTTCGAGGCCGGCGACGAGCTCCGAGTGACGGCCGAGCCGCAACCCGGCCTCGAACCGCAGCTCGAGGCACTGCAGCCGGAGCTCCTCGAGCCGTAGTGCCTCCTCGCGTGCAAACAGCTCGCCGCGCAGGTCGCCGAGCGCCCCGCCGCGCCAGAGCTCGAGCGCACGGGAGCAGAGCGACTCGGCCAGGCGGTCGTTCGCGTCCGCAAGCGCCTGCCGGCCGTCGGCGAACAGGTGCTCGAACCGGTGGGCGTCGACCTCGCCCTCGACGACGGCGAGCCTGTAGCCGGCGCGATCGCTCGCGAGTCGACCGGCCGGGAGCGCCCGCCGAAGCTGCGTGACGTACACACGGAGGACGCTCGCCGCCGACGCGGGAGCCGCCCCGTCCCACAGCGCCTCGATCAACGAGTCGGCGGAGAGCGTCTCCCCCGCCCGCAGCGTGAGCACCGCGAGCAGCCGCTCCGGCATCGGAGCCAGCTCGAGCGCGGCTCCGCCCGCGCGCGCCTCGAAGCTCCCGAGAATGCGAAGCTCGAGTTCCTGCCCCGCTTCTGCGGACGGCGATGCTCCAGGTCCCCGTTTCACTGGCGCGCCCTTTCTCGAACCTCACCCCCGGGTCGATTCCCGTGAGCCTCGTCAGAAGCTAGCGATACGCCGAGGCTGCATCCGGGCCAAGGAGATGGAGCGTCGAGAGGCCGCGAATGTCCCCTCGCGGCTTCCAGGTGGGCGGATGCTCCGGATCGAGCCGGAAGTCCGGCCAGATCGCTGCAACCTTCTCGATCATGATCGTGAGCTCGAGCCGGGCGAGGTTGGCGCCGAGGCAGAGGTGGCGACCGTGGCCGAAGGCGACGTGGCGGTTCGGCCGCCGGTCGAGAATGCAGCGCTCGGGCTCGGTGAAGGCGCGGGGATCGTGGTTCGCCGCGCCGTAGGCGAGCAGGACGACATCCCCCTCGGGGATCGTCGTGCCGTGAAGCTCGAGGTCGTGCGAGGCGTTCCGGCAGAAGACCTGGACCGGCGAGATGTAGCGGAGCAGCTCGTTCACCGCGCTGTGGGCGAGCCCTGCCGGATCGGCAGCGAGCTGCGCCCGTTGCTCGGGGTGCTCTGCGAGGTGGAGCAGGCTCAGGCCGATTGCGCCCGAGGTCGTCTCGTACCCGGCGAGCAGCATCAGCACCCCGAACTGGCGCACCTCGAGGTCGGTCAGCCGGTGGCCGTCGACCTCCGCCTCGAGCAGCATCCCGATGAAGTCGCCCCGCGGCTCGGCCCTGCGCTCGGCGATCTTCGCGTCGATGTAGCCCTCCGCGTCACGGACGGCGTTGCGTTGGTCGTCCTTGTCGAGAAGCGCGTTCGAGAACATCCGCTCGACCCAGTCGAACCAGAGGGGCTCATCCGCGACCGGGAGATCCATGAAGCGGGCCAGCGCCCCGAGGGACATCGGATTCGCGAACTCCGTGACGAGATCGCCGCCTCCGTCTCGGACGACCGGCTCGAGCAGCGAGGAGGCGAGAGCCTCGAGCTCGGGACGCAACGCGTCGATGCGCGGCTTCGAGAAGAGCGCGTTGACGAGACCGCGGTACAGCGTGTGCTCGGGCGGGTCGAGCTCGATCGGAAGCAGAGGGTGATCCCTCGGCTGCGACGGCGGAATCACGGTCGTACCGACGACGGCCGAGGTGAAGGACTCGTGGTCGAGGGCCGCCCGCGTCACGTCGTCGTATCGGCTGAGGAGCCAGAACCCACCGTAGAGATCCGAGTGCAGGAGCGGCTCCTCCTCGCGGATCGGGCCGATCACCTCGGCTGGATGCCTGACGAACCGTGGATCATGGTGGTCGAAGCTCACGAGCTCGTCTTTCCCCGAGTCTGTGCGCCGGACACGACACGCCCGCGCACCTCGCCGAGCGCGACCTCCCCGCCGCGGGCGCGCAGCACGGCCTCGTCGCCGTCCGCGAGGAAGCGCTCGCCCTCCCAGAGCTCGAACAGCGAGCCCTCCGAGCCGCGTTCCGCGCCCGAGATCGCGCCCGTGGCGATCAGGTCACCGGTGCGGACGGAGGCGCCGTTCGAGGTCAGGTGGGCGAGCTGCTGCGGCATCGTCCAGTAGAGCGTGCGTGCGTTCCCGCGCGAGACGACCTCGCCGTTCAGCTCGAGCTCGAGGTCGAGGTCGAGCGCCCAGTCGCGGCCGCCGGCGAGGTAGTCGAGCGGCGGCGGCTCCTGCGGGCGCGCCTCGACCCACCTCGGCTCGAGGAGCGAGAGCGGGGTCACCCAGGCCGAGATCGAGGTCTGGAACGACTTGCCGAGGAACGGCCCGAGCGGCACGTACTCCCAGGCCTGGATGTCCCGGGCACTCCAGTCGTTGACGAGGACGACGCCGAACACGTGCTCGGCGAACTCGTCCACCGCGATCGGCTCGCCGGGCCGGCTCGGCACGCCGACGACGAAGCCGAGCTCGAGCTCGAGATCGAGCCGCCTCGTCGCGCCGTATCTCGGGACTTCTCCGCCGTCTCGCAGCTGGCCGTTCGGGCGGACGACGTCGGTACCGCTCATCACGACCGTGCCCGCCCGACCGTGGTAGCCGATCGGTAGCCACCGCCAGTTCTCGTGCAGGGGCTCCTCGTGCGGACGGAGGATCCGGCCCATGTTCGATGCGTGCTCGAGCGAGGAGTAGAAGTCGACGTAGTCGGCGAGATCGAACGGCAGGCGCAGCGGCGTCTCCCCCACGCTCGCCCGCGGCCCGTCGTGGGCGCGGGCGGCAGTGACCGCCTCGCTCCAGCCCTCCGGCCCGAGCGCGAGCAGCGGATTCAACCTGCTCTCGGCAAATACGTCCCCGAGGCCACTGAGGCCCACGACGTCTCCTTCTTCGCACCACGCGAGCCCCCCGGCTGCGAGCGCACCGAAGCCGGTCATCTACAGGTGCGAGGTGAGCCCGGCACCCGTCGCGTCGGCTCCCGCCTCACCCGCTCCCGGCTGGGCGTTCTCGTACCACGAGCGCCAGTAGACGCCGTCGTCGAGCTCGTGCGCGAAGGTGGACAGCTTCAACGGATTGAAGGTGTCGCACATCACCGCGAGCTCGGAGGTCTCGTGGACCCCGAGCGCCTGCTCCGCGAGCCCCGGCTGGGGCCCGTGCGGCAGACCCGAGGGATGGAGCGTGATCGACCCGACCTCGACGCCCCGCCGCGAGCCGAAGTTGCCGGAGACGTAGTAGATCATCTCCTCCGACTGCAGGTTCGAGTGGTGGTAGGGGATCGGCACGGCGAGCGGATCGAAGTCGAGCTTCCGCGGGCAGAACGAGCAGATCACGAAATTCCGGCCCGCAAAGGTCTGGTGCGACGGCGGCGGCTGGTGGATCCGGCCGGTGATCGGCTCGAAGTCGTGGATCGAGAACGTCCACGGGAAGAGGTAGCCGTCCCAGCCGACGACGTCGAACGGGTGGTAGTCGACGACGTAGGTCTGGTAGCCGCCGCGGACGCGCACCTTCACCACGAACTCGCCGCGCTCGCGGACCGTGTGCAGCTCCGTCGGCGGATGGATGTCGCGATGGTAATACGGCGCGCCCTCGACGATCTGTCCCGACTCGTTGCGGTAGCGACGGGGGATCTCGATCAGCCCCGGCGTCTCGAAGACGAGGTGGCGCTGCGGCCCCTCCGGACGGAAGCGATACGTCGTGCCACGCGGTATGACGACGTAGTCGCCGTCGCGATAGGGGAGCGCGCCGAAGATCGTCTCGAGCGTCCCCGAGCCCTCGTGCACGAAGATCACCTCGTCGCCCTCGCCGTTTCGGAAGAAGTAATCCATCGTCTCGGTCGGCCGGCAGAGCGAGATCTCGACGTCCGCGTTCCACATGAGGGTGCGGCGCCCGGTGATCTCGTCCCCTTCCGCGGAGATGCCGCCCGTCTTCAGGTGCCGGTGCGCGTGCGCGTCGGGAACCCATTCCTCGCGGACCGTGGGCACGAACGGCCCGAGCTCCATCACCCGGCACGGCGACTGGAGGTGGTAGAGGATCGACTCGTTCCCGGTGAAGCCTTCGAGCCCCATCACCTCCTCGGTGAGGAGCGTGCCGTTGTCGCGGAACTGAATGTGCCGCTTGCGGGGAACGTCGCCGAGCCGCTGGTAGAACGGCATCAGCGCCCCCTCCTCACGAGTTCTCTCCGGAACCCGGTTGACCGGACGGCGGCACTACAGATTCCCCCGGAGCGCCTGCTCGCGCTCGATCGCCTCGAAGAGCGCCTTGAAGTTGCCGTCGCCGAAGCCGCGCGCGCCGTGGCGCTCGATCACCTCGAAGAAGAGCGTCGGCCGGTCCTGCGCAGTCTTCGTGAAGATCTGCAGCAGGTAGCCGTCGTCGTCGCGGTCGGCGAGGATCCGATGGCGGCGCAGGTCGAGGTAGTCCTCCTCGATCTCGCCGACGCGCTCGCCGACGTCCTCGTAGTACGCGTCGGGAGTGTTGAGGAAGAGCACGCCGCGGCTCTTCATCCGCTCGACGGTGCCGACGATGTCGTCCGTGGCCATCGCGATGTGCTGCGCACCGGGCCCGCCGTAGAAGTCGAGGTATTCCTCGATCTGGCTCTTGCGCTTGCCGACGGCCGGCTCGTTCAGCGGGAACTTGATCTTCCCGGAACCGTCGGTCATCACCTTCGACATCAGCGCCGAGTACTCGGTGGAGATGTCCTCGTCCGAGAAGTGGATCATCTCGGTCATCCCGAACACGCGCTCGTAATAGGCAACCCATTCGTCCATGCGGCCGAGCTCGACGTTGCCGACGATGTGGTCGATCGTCTCGAGGCCGACGCCTTCTCGGGCGGCCGTTTCGCCGGGAACGGCCCTGTAACCGGGCTTGAAAGGGCCCGTGTAGCCGCCGCGGCTGACGAAGGTGTGGATCGTGTCGCCGTAGGTCGCGATCGCGGAGACCTCGATCGTCCCGAACTCGTCCTCGACGCGGTGCGGCTCGACCGTCCCGCGGGCCCCGCGCTGGACGGCCTGCCGGTAGGCCTCCGTCGCGTCCGGCACGGTAAGCGCGATGTCCTTGACCCCGTCGCCGTGGCGGGTGCAGTGCCGGGCGATGTCGTGGTCTTCGCGGAGCGCCGAGGTCAGGACGAAACGGATCGTCCCCTGCTCGAGCACGTAGGACGCACGGTCGCGAACGCCCGTTTCGGGGCCTGCATACGCTGTGCGTGCGAACCCGAGCGCATGCTCGTAGAAGTAGGCGGCCTGCTTGGCGTTCCCGACCCACAACTCGACGTAGTCCCACCCGTCGAGCGGCATGAAATCAACCTTCTCCGGAGCCGGTGCTTCAGCGCGTGTTGTCGTGGCGTCCTCTCCCGTTCGAGCAGCTATCCCAAACCTAGCGCGCGCATCGACCGTGCGGGCGGCCGGCCCCGGGGAGCTCAGCGCGCGAGCCGGCCGATGAGCAGCGATGCGGTCGTGATACCCAGAACGACGGCCAGGGCCAACACGCCGAAGTCGAGCGGGAGGTGCGAGGGAGTGCCGATCAGCAGCCCGCGAAGGGCGTCGACCTCGTAGCTCAGCGGGTTCACGAGGCTGATCGCCTTCAGCCACGTGGGCATCACGGAGATCGGATAGAGCGCGTTCGAGGCGAAGAAGAGCGGCATCGTGATCATCTGGCCGATCCCCATCAGCCGGTCGCGCTTCAGGACGACGCCGGCGATCGTCATCGACAGGCAGGCGAAGAACGCCGAGCCCATCAGAACGAACACGCAAGCGCCGGCGATGCGAAGCGGGTTCAGCGTGAGGGTGACGCCGAGGAGCGATGAGACGACGAGCACGACGACGACCTGGATCATCGCCCGGATTCCGGCCGCGAACGACTTGCCGATGATCAGCGCCGCCCGCGGCGTCGGCGTCGCCAGCAGCTTCGTCAGCACGCCCGCGTCGCGCTCCCAGATGATCTGGATCCCGTAGAAGATCGCGACGAACATGCTCGACTGGGCGATGATCCCGGGCGCGAGGAAGTCGAGGTACGGGACGCCGCCCGTCGGGATCGCGTGGAGGCGGTTGAAGGTCTCCCCGAAGATCACGAGCCAGAGCACCGGCTGCACGGCCCTCGTCACTGCCTCCGTGCGGTCGTGCGAGAGCTTCTGCAGCTCCACGATGCAGAACGTCACGACCCGGCTCGGAAACTGCCGCCAGATCGACGGCTCGCGCAGCGTCGCGGTATCGGAGTAGCTAGCCAACGCGGCGGGCCGTCCTGCGCGTCGAGCGGATCGAGCGGATCGACGGCGCCGCCTCGCCCTGCGCGTCGAGGTCGTTGCCGGTGTAGTGGCGGAAGACGTCCTCGAGCGAAGCGTCCGCGCCGAGTGAGAGCTTCAGCTCGTCCGGCGCGCCGATCGTCATCACCCGCCCCAGATGGAGGAGCGCGATGCGGTCGCACAGGATGTCTGCCTCTTCCATGTAGTGCGTGGTGAGCACGACCGACATCCCGGTCGCCTCGCGCAGGTCCTCGACGCGCTGCCAGACGCCGTCGCGGGCGACCGGGTCGAGCCCGACCGTGGGCTCGTCGAGGACGAGCAGCTCGGGGCGGTTCACGAGTGCCTGGGCGAGCTCGAGCCGGCGCACCATTCCGCCGGAATACGTGCTCGCGAGGCGGTTTGCGGCATCGCTCAGGCCCATCATCTCGAGCGCGTCGTCGACGCGCTCGCTCCGCTCCGACCTTGGAACGTCGAAGAGGCGCGCGAACCAGGTGACGTTCTGGCGCCCCGTCAGCGCAGCCTCGATCGAGAGCTGCTGCGGGACGTAGCCGATCCGCCGGCGAACGGCCATCTGCGAGTGCGCGACGTCGAAGCCCAGTACCTCGATCCGGCCCTCCTGGATCGGGAGCAGCGTGTTCGCAAGCCGCAGCGTCGTGGTCTTGCCGGCGCCGTTCGGCCCGAGGAGGCCGAAGATCTCGCCGTGCTCGACCCGCAGGTCGATCCCGTCGAGCGCGAGGTGATCGCCGAACCGGTAGCTGAGCCCCTCGCAGAGGAGCGCCGGCGGCTCGAAGTGCTCAGGCATCCGGCGCCACCAGCTCCGGAAGGCGTTCGGCGACCCTCGCCAGCACCTCGGCTCCCTCGGCGAGGCGACGGCGGTCGGCGGGCGGCAGCTCGGCGATCGCCTGCGCGAGCAGCGCAACCCGGCGGTCGCGGAACCCTCCCGCCTCGGCCCGCATCTTCGGCGTGAGCTCGAGCCGCGCCACCCGCCGGTCGGAGCCGTCGACCCGGCGCACGAGCAGGCCGGCGTCGGTGAGCTGCCGTACCAGCGTGCTCACCGTGTTCGCCGCGACCCGAAGCTCGGCCGCAGCCTCGGCGACCGACACACCGGGCCGCCGCGCAACCAGCCTGACGAGATCGAGCTGCGCTCCGGTCAGCCCGGCGAACGCCGAGGGCCGCCCGACGAGCCGCCCGCCTCGGCGGATCCGGCCCATCGTCGAGAGCAGCGCGTCGGCGAGCGCGCTCAGCTCCGGATCGAGCGGAGGCTCCACGACTGGGTCTGATGCGGCCACGTTCACGATCCCATAATACCTCTGACTGAGAGGTATCTGTGGGGATGCTCAGAGGCCGTTGGGGAACGTGATCGACGCGGGAGCGATCAGCGGCTTGCCGACGTCGAGCTGGATCTGCGCGTGCTTGAGGAGCGGGATGTCGCGCGGGTTGCCGGTGAAGACGTGGCCGTTGAAGAACGCCGTGACGCGGCCCTTCTCCGGCCCGACCTGATTCGGACCGAGCGGCTGGTGCCAGATGTCGAAGAAATCGCCGAGCGTGTAGGTCTTCGGCGACGGCGACTCGATGTGGATGATCCCGTCGCTCGCGTGGGTGTGCAGCCACGTGAAGCAGCTTCCGCTCGTGACGAAGTAACCATCGGGTGTCTGCGTCCCGGTTCGCGGGGGTGCGATCCCGATCCCGTAGGGGATCGAGCGGGCCTTGCCGTTCACGAACACGGTCAGGTGCGCGTGGATGTGGTAGTCGAGCATCTCGGTCGGCCCGCATTCGATCCCGTCGACGCTCTGCCCGAGCGGGACGTAGCCGGCGGGGGCGAGCGACTCGACCGGCGGGATCGGCACCCCTTCGGGACCGGTCGGGCCCGGCGCCGGCGCAGGCTGGAGCGTCCCGGCCGACGAGACCGGCGCGAGCGGCAGCGACGTGCCGCCGCCTGAGAGCGAGAGGTAGGCGATCACGCCGACGACCGCAACCACCACGACTCCACCTACCGCCCAGACCCACGCCGGCCAGGACGGGAGCGAGATCCCGGACGAGCGCGTGTCACGACGCTTGGGTGCCTGGACAGGCGGCTTCGGGACGCGTGCCTTCTTCGCCACCGGCTGCTACCTCGTTCTTCCGGACTTGGGAAACGATCCCATCGGCCCTCGAAGGCTAGCCCTGCCGAATTAACGTGCGATGAACGTCATGAGCATCCCGCCCGCGATCGAGACAGCGCGCCTGACGAAGGACTACGGCGACGGACACGGCCTGTTCGAGCTCGACCTCGAGGTCCGGCGCGGCGAGATCCTCGGCTTTCTCGGCCCCAACGGGGCCGGGAAGTCGACGACGATGCGGTTGCTGCTCGACCTGATCGAGCCCACCTCCGGGTCGGCCTCCCTACTCGGTCTGGACAGCCGGGCAGACAGCCTTGCGATCAGGCGTCGTGTCGGCTTCCTGCCGGGCGAGCTCGCCCTCTACCCCGCGCTGACCGGCGCCGCGATGCTCGACTACCTCGCCGAGCTCCGCGGCGGCGTCGACAGGAGCGCCCGAGACGAGCTCGCGGCGCGGTTCGACGCCGACCTCGGACGGCGGATCCGCGAGCTCTCGACGGGCAACCGTCAGAAGCTCGGCCTGATCCAGGCCTTCATGCACGAGCCCGAGCTGCTGATTCTCGACGAGCCGATCGCGGGGCTCGATCCGCTCGTCCAGCGGAGCTTCCACGCACTGCTGCGGGAGGTCGCCGGCCAGGGTCGCACCGTGCTTCTCTCCTCGCACACGCTGTCGGAGGTCGAGCAGGTCGCAGACCGGGTCGCGATCCTGCGCCGGGGCCGGCTCGTCGTCGTCGATTCGCTCGAAGGGCTCCGCAGGGTCGCGGTCCATCGCCTGGAAGTCGAGTTCGCGGGCACCGTGCCGCAGGCTTCGGAGCTGCAAGCGGTCCCGGGCGTCCGGGAGGTGACGCCCGAGGGCTCGAATCTCGTCGTCGCCTTCGAGGGCTCGGCCGACGCGATCGTGAAGGCGCTCGCGGGCTACGACGTGGTTTCGATCCGGAGCCGCGACGACGACCTCGAGGAGATCTTCCTGCGCTACTACCGGGACGGGGAGCCGTCGTGATCCTGCCCGTCCTGAAGATGACCCTCCGTCTGCGGATGCTGACGACGGTGCTCTCGGCGCTCGGTGTGGTGGTCGTGATCCTGATCGTGGGCGCGCTGTTCCCTGCGATCGGAAGCTCGATCGGGACGCTCGACCTTCCGAAGGGCGTGACGACGCTTCTCGGCGGCGCCGACTACGCGACGCTCACGGGCTGGATGCGAAGCGAGATCGGCGCGGTCTACGGGCCCCTCCTGCTCGCCTACACCGGCATCTCCATTGCGGCCGCCTCGACCGCCGGCGAAGAGGAGGCGGGAATCCTCGCGCTGACGCTGGCCTATCCGGTCGCGCGCACGCGTCTCGTCGTCGCGAAGGCCGCTGCCGTCCTGATCGGCGTCGCGTTCGTCGCGTTCGCAACGTTCGTCGGCCTCGTGATCGGGGTCGCGATCGGCGGCGGCGGCATCTCGCTCTCGGATACGGCCGCGGTGTCGGTGCATCTCGCGTTCTTCGGCTGGGCCGCCGGTTCGCTCGCCCTTGCCCTCGCCGCCTCGACCGGTCGCCGTGCGCTCGCCTCGGGCGGCGCCGCCGCGTTCGTGGTGCTCGGCTTCCTCGTGAACGGATTCGCCCCGCTCGTCGGGGCGCTCGCCTGGCTCAAGTACGCGTCGTTGTTCTATTACTACGAGGGCCATGACCCGATCGCAAACGGCATCGACATCGCCGATCTCGCCGTACTCGGCATCGCGACGCTCGCATTCATCGAGCTCGCGGCGCTAGGGATCCGGCACAGAGACCTACGGAAATAGCCGCGCACGACAAGAGGAGAGGAGCAAGCGTTGAACGGCAGCGAAAATGCAGATCCCGACGCCGGCACCGCCGCCTGGCATTTCAAGCTCCATCACACCCACTCGGACGACCTCGACGAGGACACCGCCCAGACGCCGGGGATGCGCCGGTACGAGGCGATCTCGGGCAAGCGCACCGGCTCACAGAAGCTCTGGATGGGGAAGAACCACGTCGGTCCCGGCCTCGTCTCCGCTGACCATCATCACGGCGAGGCCGAGACCGGCATCTACGTCGTCTCCGGGCACCCGGTTTTCGTCTTCCTGGAGGACGATGAGGAGCGCCGGATCGAAACCGGCCCCGGAGACTACGTCTACGTCCCGCCGTACGTCCCACACCGCGAGGAGAACCCCTCACCGGACGAGGAGGCGGTGGTCGTGCTCGCCCGAACCACGCAGGAGGGCATCGTCGTCAACCTCCCGAGCCTCCGCGCCGCCGTGCCCGAGCTCGACGCGCTGATCGCGGAGGCGGAGCGAACCGCCGCGGGTTAGACGAGGCGGCGCCAGCGGTCGAAGACATCTCCGAGGTCAGGGCGCCGACCGCGGGGAGCGAGGACATAGAGGCGGTCCCCGGCCCGAACGACCGTGCTGCCTCGCGGCGGAATCGCCTGGCCGTCGCGGCGGATCGCCGCCACGAGTGCGTCGCGCGGCAGGCCGAGCTCGCGCACGGCCGAGCCGTCGATCGCGTGGTTTGCGGCCACATCGAACTCGACGAGATCGAGCTGGCTCAACGGCCCGCTCTCGGCCGCCTTCTCGGTCGGCGGAGTCGCCGGCAGGGCAAGGCCGAGCCAGCGCGCGGCCGGCTCGAGGGTCGTTCCCTGAACGAGGGCAGAGACCACGACGACGAAGAAGACGATGTTGAAGATCGACTCGCTGTGGCCCACGTGCGATTCGAGCACGAAGGTCGCGACCACGATCGGGGCTGCTCCACGGAGCCCGGCCCATCCGAGCAGGACGCGGTCGCGGTGGCTGTACGAGGACGCCAGCGTCGAGACCCAGACCGCCGCAGGGCGGGCGACGAACATCAGCGCGAGCGCCAGCGCCACTCCCGGGAGGGCGACGTGAGGCAACTCGTGCGGGAACACGAGCAGTCCGAGCAGCACGAAGAGGCCGACCTGGGCCGTGAATGCCACCCCCTCGTGGAACGCGGCAAGCTGGCGGCGGTAGCGCGACGGGGTGCTCCCGACCGCGAGCCCGACAAGGTAGACGGCGAGGAATCCGCTTCCGCCGAGGGTGTCGGCAGCACCGAACGAGAGCGCCGCCGCCCCGACCGAGACCACCGGCGCGAAGGCGCCGATTGCCTCCGGGATCCGGGCGAAGACCCACGCCGCAACTGCGCCGAGCGTGACACCCGCGAGCAGCCCGATCCCGATCTGGCGACCCACGAGAAGTACGAGCTCGCCCAGCCCGTGCGTCTTGGGATGCTCGATCCACGCGATCAGCCCGAGCGTGAGCGCGATCGCCATTGGATCGTTCCCGCCGGATTCCGCCTCGAGCGTCCTGGCCAGCCGTCGCGGAATGTGCGTGAAGCGAAGCGTGGAGAAGACGGCGGCGGCGTCTGTCGAGGCGACGACCGCGCCGAGCAGAAACGCCTCGAGCCAGGTGAGGTCGAAGAGCTCGTAGGCGATGATGCCGGTGACGAGCGTGCTCACGACAACGCCGACGGTGCTGAGAAGCGCCGCCGGAACCGCCACCGAGCGGAGCCGCCGCCAGGACGTCTGCAGTCCGCCCTCGTAGAGGATCAGCCCGAGCCCGATCGTCCCCGCCTCCCGGGTCAGGTGCGCATCGTCGAACGCGATCCCCCCTGGCCCATCGGAGCCGAGCAGCATCCCGAGCCCCAGAAACGCGACGAGTACGGGCAACCCGGTGCGCGCGGCCCCGAGTGCCAGCGCAGCGCTGAGCCCGAGAATGGCGCCGACGACGAGGAGCGCGAGTCCTTCATCCATCCCTCAATCTTCGCTACGCCATCGCTGCCTCCCCTGCGACGACGACCGGCGATGCCCGGCCCCGGCCTGCTGCCGGCCGTGCTTTCCGGCCTTTTCGCGCGAGAACGAGCTGAGGGCCGCGCGGGCCCTCAGCTCTCAGTTCGAAGCGCCGCGACGACGATCAGGCGTGCGTCGTCGTGGTGGTCGCGCCGGTCGTCGTGCCCGGCGCCGGCGTCGGCGGCGCAGGGGCCACATTCGTCGTCACCGAGTGCTCGTGGTCCCAGTGGCCGGGCGGGTCGATCGAGATCCAGCCACGGTCGGTGATCGTGCCGGGCCGGTCGGCCGTGACGACGATCGCGATCGAGGCCGAGCCGCCGGGGTCGAGTGCGCCGAGGTTGCATTCGACTGCGGGGCCGGCCGAGCACGTGCCCTGGCTCGGGGTCACCGACACCACGGTCGTGTTGTTCGGAAGCAGGTCCTGAAACCCCGCATTCGCGTCGGTTCCGTTCCCCGTGTTCGTGACCGTGGCCGTGTAGGTGACCTGCTGCCCGGTGCTCACCGACCCGGGGGACCCGGTGAGCCGGAGCGCGAGGGCCGGGCTCACGTCCCGGACATAGACGTCGACGGAGCGCTCGTGCTGCCAGTTTCCAGGCGGGTTTGCGGAGACCCACCCACGATCGGTGATCTTCCCCGGCTGAGTGGGCGTGGCCACGATCGTCACAGTGGCCGAGGCGCCGGCGTTCAGCGACCCGAGATTGCAGACGATCACCGGGCTACCGCTGCAGCTTCCCTGGCTCGCATTCGAGGAGACGAGGGTGACCTTCCCGGGCAGTAGATCCTGGAAGGCGGCAGCGCCGGCCGGGCCGTTCCCCGAGTTCGAGACGGTCGCGGTATAGGTCACCTGCTGACCCGGGTCGACCGCTCCGGGAGACCCCGTCAGCCTCAGGTCCAGGCTCGGGTTGACGTCGTGAACGAACACGCTCACGGTGCGGTGATGGCCCCAGTTTCCGGGCGGGTTGCTCGAGACCCAGCCGTGGTCGGTCATCCAGCCCGGCTTGGCCGCCGTGACCGCGATCGTGACGGTCGCCGAGGCACCCGCGTTCAGCGATCCGAGGCTGCACACGATCGTCGGGTTGCCGCTGCACGTTCCCTGGCTCGAGACCACCGAGACGAACGTCGCCTTGCCCGGAAGCAGATCCTGGAAGGCGACGTTCCCGGCCACACCGTTCCCCGAGTTGGAGACGGTTGCCGTGTAGGTCACCTGCTGCCCCGTGTCGACCTGGCCGGGCGACTCCGTCAGGGTGAGGCCGACGTTGGAGCTCGTACCGAGCACGTTCGTCGAGGCGGCATGCCGATGCTCCCAGCCTCCGGGCGGATTCGTCGAGACCCACGCGTAGTCGGTCATCCACCCCGGCCTATTGGCCGTGACGACGATCGTGATCGTCGCCGTCGCTCCGCGCGAAAGCGACCCGAGGCGGCAGGTCACCACCCGGTTGCCACCGCAGCTCCCCTGGCTCGGGCTCGTCGAGACGGGAGTTGCCTGTCCCGGCAGCAGATCGCGGAATCCCGCGTTGCGGTCGGTTCGACGGCCGGTGTTCACGACGGTCGCCGTATAGGTGACCTGCTGGCCGGCGTTCACCGTTCCCGCCGACTCCGACAGCCGCAGCGCGAGGTTCGGGCTCCGGTGGTGTTGAACGAAGCGAACCGGCGTATAGCGATGCTTCGCGTGTGCCGCTCGCCCCGCGTCTGCGCCGGCGAGCGGCGTCGCCACCGCCGCCGAAAGCAGCACCAGCGCGACTCCGCTCGCGAGTTTGAATGCAAAGCCGTTCGTACGTGGTCTCGGACTCATGTGCCATCTCCTCCATTTCTCCACGTGGCATCTCGGTTCCGAGACCGGGTTTAACCCACGACGGTCATCCGACGGTCATCCGCCTGTAAATCATTCGGGCGGCTACGTAAGACGACGGTTAAGTGACATGGTTCGCCAAGCCGTTCCGCCGAGAGCGGCCCGTCGCGGGCGGCGTCTGCGGGCGCCGGCCGCCCGGCTACGTCTCGTCGCGAGGCGAGAAGAGCACGGCGGGCATCTCGGCCTCGGCGGGATCGGCGCCGCGTACGGTCACGTCGACGATCGTGACGATGAGCGCGGCGATCGGCACGGAGAGCAAGACATAGAACGGCCCGAGCAGGATCCCCACTGCGGAAACGGAGATGAGCACGATCAGCGGGGGCAGGCCGACTGCACCACCAAGGAGACGCGGCGAGATCAGGTAGTCCTGAAGCAGCCTGAGCGCGAGGAGGCACCCGGCCGCGAGCGCCCCGGTCTGCCAGGAGATGGTCAGTCCGGCCCCGGCGGCCAGCAGGATCGCGATGAACGGGCCGACCACAGGAATGACCTCGAGGAGGCCTGTGGCGATCCCGATGAGCAGCCAGTAGGGCTCGCCGATCGCGAGGAAGATCAGGGAAGCCAGCGTCGAGACGATGCTGATCATCAGCATCTGTCCGCGGATGAACGCGCCGAGTTTGGCTTCGATGAGATCCCAGGTGTCTCTGAGGCGCTTACGCCGTGGACGGGGAACGAGGCTCGCAATCAGGTCGACCGCCCGGTCGCGTTCGAATAGCCAGTAGGCCGCCGCCGCAAAGGTGAAGAGGATTCCGACGAGCACCTTCATCGCCGTCTCTCCGGCCGCGAGCGCCGGGTGCACCAACTGGGCCGCGGCCGGCAGGTGGTGAAGACGCTGGGCGAGAGCGTTCAGGACGCGATCCTCGAGCCGGTTCGAGGTGTGGGCATGCTTCATCGCGAGCGCTGCCTGAACCTCGTAGGTCATCCGCGGGACCGCCAACCCGAGGAAGAGCGCGACGAGGCCGAGGAGAGCGAAATAGTGAAGCAGCACGCCGAGCGGCCGTGGAACTCGGCGTCTGGCAAGCCATTCGACGCCGGGCCTCATGGCGGCCGCGATCGTGATCGAGGCCAGGAAGAGCGCGACCACGAGCTTGAGCTTCCAGAGCGCGATCGCGCCGACAACGGTCGCGATCACGACGACCGTCACCTTGAATGCGTGCCTGACCGGCGAGCCCTCCTCGACTACGAGCTGAACAGGGGGTCCATCCGTTTCGATCATCGGACTACCATTTGGTCGTCGGTTTTTCCCCCGAACGGCGCATGCCTAACCCGGGCACCGCTCGAGCAGCGCTTTTACGCTCTGACCATGGTTCGGGCCGAGGCGTTCCGGGCATCACCCATGCATGGGCTCTTTCGGTTTCCCGTTCCTCGAAGGGGTGATCCCGAGACCGGGGACTCGGCGTCGAACCGCCCTTCGGCGCCTGCTCTTGAGTGCCGCACTCGGAGCCGTCGCGCTCACCGGCTCGGTCGTGCTCGGCGCCTCGTTCTCGGTGGGCGCCGCGGTCGGATGGGATCTCGCGGCGCTCTCCTTTCTCGTGTCGGTCTGGGCGTTCGCGATCCGGTTCGATGCCGACGCGACGGCCAGGGTTGCGCGGACGGAGGATGGGTCACGCGCGGTGGCCGATGCGGCCCTGATTGCTGCTTCCGTTGCGAGCCTCCTCGGCGTCGCGTTCATCCTCGTCGACGCGTCGGCACGTTCGGGCTCGACGAAGGGCCTCTACATCGCACTTGCGGTCAGCGCGGTCATCGCTGCCTGGGCCGTCGTCCACACCGTCTACACGCTTCGGTATGCGCGTCTGTACTACAGCTCCCCTCCCGGAGGCATCGACTTCCACGCCGACGACCAGCCGGACTACCTCGACTTCGCCTACGTCGCGCTCACGATCGGCATGACCTTTCAGGTCTCGGACACTGACCTCACGGCGAAGCGCATCCGCCGTGCCGCGGTTCGCCACGCACTGCTCTCCTACCTCTTCGGCGCGGTCATCGTCGCGATCACGATCAACATCGTCGGCACGCTCGCAGGCGGCTGACATCGACGTGCCCGAGGGGATTTCGCACCTTCTGTCGGAACAGGCGCCGAAGCGGCCCGAGACCAAGCGGGCGCCGTCAGCTCAGCATTGCTGCGGTGATCGGGAACGGAGAGCTATCACCGACTGCTTCGACGCGGACAGACATCGCGTCGCCTCCCGGAAGCGAAGAGGTATGCGTGATCACGATCTCGTCGCCTTTCGCCGGCGGTTCATCGGCTTTGTAGAACCACGCTCCGTCGTTCCCGATCCCGCCGTGATAGTCCAGCAACATCACAGGGTATGCACTCATGCCCAGAGCACCCCTCTCGTCGTGGCCTCACCAGGAAACTGGCGGCCTGCTCAGTAACTGCCGCCGCCCCCGCCGCACGCGGCGAGGAGCAACGGCAACACCAACAGTAGAGAACCAAGTATGAGGTAGCGAAAGCGTCTCATGCCAGATTTTACGGAACCATCGGGCCGATCGGTTTTTCCGCCGGGGCTCGTCTCGACCAGTTCCCTCGACCACAGTTCTCCCGGCCATCGCCTTCATGTTGGCGCCGCACGAGAATCGGGCGGAATGGGAGTCGAGCGAGACAGGGCAGCGGGGGCGAGAGCGAGCTCTCTGCGTGCTACTTGGCTTTCGCGCTGCGCCTGCCGGGCCAGACACCCGTTGCCCGTGCGAACCCTTCCGCGCCTGCCCGATCGACGGCCGACCTCACCGCACCGAAGACGGCACCCTGGGCAGCCGCAGACAGGACGACTTCGGCCCAGCCACGATCGGCGTCGGTCGCTCTCGGCACCTCTCCTCCGCGCCCGAGACCCTTCCAAAGACGTTTGAACGCGGCGCGAGCCAGTAACCCGCCGATCACACCGGCCAGGATCCCGAACGGCTTGTATGCCAGTCCCGAGAATCGGGGGTGATCAGAACGCGATTCCATGCCTTCATCCTGGCCCGTTTCGGTGCTCCCTAAACGTGAACGCCCACCGAGAGCGACCCCTCGGCCCGTCCGACGTCGGCACGACCTCCGAGGAGGTCGTGCCGACCCGGCAGCCCCCGCTGCCTTCACTACTTCTCGACCGTCGACTGGAGCATCTTGGTCGCCGGCTTCCCGCCCGTCGGGTCATGGGTCACAGCGAGCTTCGGCGTGAGCTCTCGTCCTGCCATGGGGCATGGCCAGGGTGCATATTCGAATATCTTTGGGACATATATCGGCGGCGAATCCGAGACTCCGAATTCGCATGACCTTGTCACAGTTCCCTTGAACCTTCGTTCATAAGCTGGGCCGGTCCGTGAGGATCGGGAAACATTCGCGCGAACGGGTTGTCCGCGACTTCTTCCCGCCGAGCCGAGGGCGGACGTGCCGAACAACCAGGGGAGCTCGCTGAGGGCTGCTACTGCGAAAAACCAGTTCGCACACTGCGGTGAGCGCGGGGGGGCAAGCGCAGCCGCCGTCGGACGGGGATCTGAGATGTCGCCGAGCTACCCGTCGAGGAGCGTCTCGGGCTTCGCAGAGCCCGGAGCGACAGAAGTTATCGCGCGGTCCAGCCGAGATCCATCGTGAGGGCGACACCCGTGAACGCCCGCCCCCCTCGGCCGAGCAGGAAAGCCACGGTCTCGGCGACCTCGTCCGGCTCGAGCAGGCGCTTCACCGCCTGCGGCGCCAGGATCACCTCGTCGAGCACGCGATCCTCGGCGAGCCCGAGCGCCCGCGCCTGGGCGCCGAGCTGCGATTCGACGAGCGGCGTTCGCACGTAGCCGGGACAGACCGCGGTCGCCATGATCCCCCGCTCTGCTCCCTCGAGCGCGAGCGTCTTGACGAGGCCGATCACCCCGTGTTTTGCCGATACGTAGCCTGCCTTCAGCGGCGAGGCCACGAGTCCGTGGGCCGAGGCGATCGCGACGAACCTTCCGTCTCCGCTCTCCGACAGCGCCTCCCAGCTGTACTTCGCGAGCAGAAACGGGCTCGTGAGAAGGATCGCGAGCAACGCGTCCCAGCGCTCCTCGGGAAACTCGGCAACGGGAGCCACGTACTGGAAGCCCGCGCTCGCGACGACCGCGTCGAGGCGGCCGAACCGCCCGATCGCAGAGTCGACGACCGCACGGTTGCCCTCGCGCGTCGCGAGGTCGGCGTCCGCGAGATCGACGCCATGGACGGCCCAGCCCTCGGCCTCGAGCCGGGTGACGATCGCCTTGCCGATGCCGCCTGCCGCACCGGTGACGAGGGCCGTTCTCACCCGGCGGGACGGTCGAGTGCGGTCGTCATCGGGCGCGAGCATAACCACGCCTTCGCGCCCGGGTCGCCGTCCCCCCGCTTGTGGTTTGCTTCGAGGATGGGCGGGCTCCGCAGCGAGGGCTGGTTCGGCGGCCGCGACCTCGCCGGGTTCATCCATCGGGCCTCGATCCACGCCGAGGGCGTGTCCCGCGCGGCGCTCGCCGGGAGGCCCGTGATCGGGATCTGCAACCCGTGGTCCGAGGTCGTGAACTGCAACCTGCACTTCCGGGGGCTCGCGCAGGCGATCCACCGGGGTGTCCTGCTGGCAGGCGGTTTGCCCCTCGAGTTCCCGACGATCGCCCTCGGCGAGAATCTGATGAAGCCGACCACCCTGCTCTACCGCAACCTGATGGCGATGGATGTCGAGGAGTCGATCCGCGCCTATCCTTTCGACGCGGTGGTGCTGCTCGCCGGCTGCGACAAGACCGTGCCCGCCGAGCTGATGGGGGCCGCCAGCGCCGACGTTCCCGCGATCATGGTCACCGGCGGGCCGTCGGAGGCGGCCTGGTTCCGCGGCAAGCGGCTCGGCGCGGGCACCGACCTGTGGCACTACGTCGAGGATCTGCGCAGCGGACGGATGACGCAGGAGGAGTTCGACGAGCTCGAGGCGGCAGCGCTGCCGGGCTTCGGCCACTGCAACGAGATGGGCACAGCCTCCACGCTCGCCTCGATCGTCGAGGCCCTCGGGATGTGCCTCCCGGGAACCGCATCGATCCCCGCCGTGGCCGCAGCGCGGACGCGGGCTGCAGAGGCTTCGGGAGCCCGAGCGGTGGGTCTCGCCCGCGAGGGTTTGCGCCCCTCGCACATCCTGACCGCCGAGTCGCTCGACAACGCGATCACGCTCCTGATGGCGATCGGTGGCAGCACGAACGCCGTGATCCACCTCCTCGCGCTGGCTGGCCGTCTCGGAGTGCCTCTCGACCTCGCTCGGTTCGACGAGATCTCGCGGCGGACCTCGCTGATCGCGAACGTTCGGCCCTCCGGCGACCACCTCGTCGAGGATCTTCACCGTGCCGGCGGGATCCGCGCCGTCCTGCACCAGCTCGCGCCCCTGCTGCATGGAGATGCGCTCACTGTCACGGGACGGACGCTTGCGGAGGAGATCGCCGGTGCCTCCATTCTCGACCGCGACCTGATCGCAGAGCTCGACTCCCCGTTCGCCTCCGGCGGGGGCCTCGCCGTCCTGCACGGGAGCCTTGCCCCGCGTGGGGCCGTGATCAAGCGCAGCGCCGCGTCGCCCGAGCTCCTGAGTCACCGCGGCCCGGCGCTCGTGTTCGACGACATCCACGACCTCGCCGCGCGGATCGACGATCCCGCCCTCGAAGTCGAGCCCGGCTCGGTCCTCGTCCTGCGGAACGCCGGCCCGATCGGCGGGCCGGGAATGCCCGAGTGGGGCCAGCTCCCGATCCCGAAACAGCTGCTCGAACGTGGCGTGAGAGACATGGTCCGGATCTCCGATGCCCGGATGAGCGGAACGGCCTTCGGCACGGTCGTCCTCCACGTCGCTCCCGAGTCGGCGGCCGGCGGGCCCCTGCTCGCAGTGCGCGACGGCGATCCGATCGTGCTCGACGTCGAGGGCCGGCGGCTCGATCTCGACATCCCTGCGGATGAGCTGGCACGGCGGCTCGAAACGGCCGCGCCGCCGGCCGCCCACTACCGCCGCGGCTACGGCGCGATGTACCTGGAGCACGTGCTGGGCGCAGACGAGGGCTGCGACTTCGACTTCCTGCGGGCGCGTGACGGCGAGCAGCCCGAGAGCGAGCCCCTCGGGCTGCTCAGCGGCTGGATCGGCGGCTGGTAGCGACGCCGGCGAGCGCGTCCGCGAGCCACGCCCGCAGGTAGGGCGCAAACGACGGGCGCACGAGGATCCACCAGCGTGCGGTCTCGATCCGGAGGAGGATCACCTCGACGCGCGCGAGCAGCGTCTGGGCCGAGCGCCCCGGCCCGAACACCGACGGGTGGAGGTCGAGCGCGCAGCCCTGCGCAAGCATCTCGGACGACTCGCCCCCCGAGAGCTCGAAGACGACGCGGTTCGCAGACACATCCACGGCTGCGGCGGCATCGGGATAGTCCGTCTCACTGCCGCCGAGGACGAGCCACTCGTCCGGGCCGAGCCAGAGCACCGTCCGACCGTCCAGCTCCGCCGTCGTCCCGGGCTCGACCGGAAATCCCGGCTGGGCCGGGCCCCGGACCGACAGCTGCTTCTCGAGCAGCGGCTCAGAGAGGACGGCCGTCACGGCGCGCTCCTTCCGCGTCGTACAGGCATGGCGCCACGATCTCGGCGGCGACCGGGGGAACGGCGAGCGGCGCGTAGACGACCTCACCGATCCGCTCGCGTCCGTTCTTCACGAGGGCGAGCGCAAAGCTGCGTCCGAGGGCGGCGCTCCGGTAGCTCGAGCTGACGTGCCCGAGGGTTGGCACCGGTGGAACGGCGTCCGGGCCGGCGGTGAGCTGGGCGCCTTCCACGAGGAGGGCGTCGGGGTCGAGCGGTAGGAGCCCGACGAGCTGGCTCCGATCGGCCCGGGCAGTGTCCGGACGAGAGAACGAGCGCTTGCCGATGAAGTCCCGTTTTGCCTTCGACACGATCCAGTCCAGGCCGAGGTCCTGGGGGGTTACCGTCCCGTCGGTGTCCTGCCCGATGATCGGATAGCCCTTCTCGGCGCGGAGGACGTGCATGGCCTCGGTCCCGTACGGCGTCGGGTCGCCCGCTTCGACGAGCGCGTCCCAGAGCTCGAGCCCGTGCCGCGCATCGACGTTCAGCTCGAACGCGAGCTCGCCGGAGAAGCTGATCCGGCAGACGCGCGCGCGGATGCCTGCCACCTCGCCCTCCCGGATCGCCATGAACGGAAAGCTCTCGGCGTCGAGCGGGATCGACGTCAGCAGGCCGAGCAGTTCACGCGATTCGGGACCGACCGCCGCGACCGTCGCCCATTGCTCCGTCACGGACGTCAGCCACACCCGGAGCTCCGGCCACTCGGTCTGGAGCCATTCCTCCAGCCACGCCAGCACCGGAGCTGCATTCCCCGTCGTCGTCGTGCAGAGATAGCGCTCCTCGTCGATCCGCATCACGACGCCGTCGTCGAACACCATCCCGTCCGCCTTGCACATCACCCCGTAACGACACATCCCGACCGCGAGCGAGTCGTAGGCGTTCGTATAGACACGGTTCAACAGCTCGAGCGCGTCGGGGCCCTGGACGTCGATCTTGCCGAGGGTCGAGGCGTCCATGATCGCGACGCCCTCCCGCGCCGCCGCACACTCGCGCAGGACCGCGGCTTCCATGTCCTCTCCTGGACGCGGGTAGTACCGCGGCCGCTTCCACTGCCCGACGTTCTCGAAGACGGCGCCACGGGCGAGGTGCCGGGCGTGGATCGGGGTCTCGCGCACGGGATCGAACAGCGCTCCCCTGTTCCGCCCTGCAAGCACTGCGAAGGAGACGGGAAGGTACGGAGGCCTGAAGGTGGTCGTCCCGAGCTCACCCGGATGAACACCGAGCAGCTCTGCGACGACCCGGATCGCGTTGACGTTGGCCGTCTTCCCCTGGTCCGAGCCGGTGCCGATCGTCGTGTAGCGCTTCACGTGCTCGACCGAGCGGAGCCCGGCACCGAGCGCGCGGCGCAGATCGGCGACCGTCGAGTCCCGTTCGAGGTCGACGAACGTGGCAGTCTCATCGCCGCCGGGCAAGGAGAAGCGCGGCGCATCGGGCAGGCCCGCGCCGGTAAGCCGTCCCACGCACTCGATCCCGCGCAGCTCGCCCTCGGGAACGGGAGCCCCGATCCGGTCGTCCCAGCGCAGGCGACCGCGGGCCTGGCTCCACAGGTGCACACGCGGGCTCCAGCCGCCCGAGACGGCGAGCACGTCGCAGGGCTCGCGCCGGCCGTCGTGCCGGACGATCCCTTCGAGCCGGCCGTCGCCCCAGGTACCGTCGATGCCGCCGGCGACGGCGAGCACGCGCAGGCCGTGGAGCTCGTACTGCTGTGCAGCCCCAGCGAGCATCACGCCGGGACGATCGTTCCCCGGGAAGAGCAGGGGCCGCTCGAGCGCGCCGGTCGCGAGCACGATCCGCCCGGCGCGGATGTGCCAGACGCGCCGGCCCCGCTCGACCGCGACCGCATAGTTGCCGTCGTAGAGCCCGACCGCGGTCGTCCGCGTCAGGACGTCCAGCTCCCCGTCGCCGGTGATCGCACATTCTCGCCCGGACTCGAGAAGGATCGTCCGCCCGTCTGCGGCCGAAGCGGCGGCGACTCCCGAGCGGCCCCCGCCGACGACGAGGACGTCGCAGTGGACGGAGCTCGAGTCGTAGCGCAGGTCCGCCGCGGGCTCGACGAGACGGCCCTTCCCTGCGAGCGGCACCGCGTCGAGCCCCTCCTCGAGCTCGACGAGCGTGGCCCGCAGGAGCGGCTCGGCGCCGATCTGGACGAGCGCGTTCGGCTCCTGCTCGTCGGCGGTGAGCACTCCCCTCGGACGTCCGAGATAGATGCTGCGGAACCCGCCGAGGACGCCGTTTCGGACGAGCGCCGCCGCGAGGGTCTCGCCCTCCCGGCCCTCGTACTCGACTCCGTCGAAGCGGAACCTCACGTCAGGAGCTCGTTCGTCGCGGTGTCTCTGACGAGCTCGAACCACCGCCGGCAGCCGTGCGTGTGCACCCAGCGCTCCGCAAGCGCTCCCTTCGGATTGGGGCGGACGAAGAGGAACGCGGCCCATTCGGCGTCGGAGAGCGAAGCCGGATCCTCCGGGTAGGCGACACCGGCCGCCGAGCCGTAGGCGAACTCGGTCTCGTCGCGGTCGCCGCACCACGGGCAGGGAATCGAGAGCATCAGTGCGCCACCGCGGCCGCGCCGTGCTCGTCGATCAGCGCACCGGTCTCGAACCGCTCGAGGGAGAACGGCTCGTTCAGCTCGTGCGGCCGCCCGTTCGCGATCGTCCACGCGAACGTGCGTCCGGAGGCGGGAGTCGCCTTGAACCCGCCGGTTCCCCAACCGCAGTTCAGAAAGAGCCCCTCCACCGGCGTGAGGCCGACGATCGGCGACGCATCCGGGCACACGTCGACCACGCCGGCCCAGGTCCGGAGCACGCGGGCGCTCGCAAACAGCGGGAAGAGCTCGAGCGCGGCCGCCAGCTGGGCCTCGATCACGTGCACGGAGCCACGCTGGCCGTAGGAGACGTACGGATCGATCCCGGCCCCCATCACGAGCTCGCCCTTGTGGGCCTGGCTGACGTAGACGTGCACGGCATTCGACATCACCACCGTGTCGAGCACCTGCTCGTACAGCTCCGAGACGAGCGCCTGGAGCGGGTGGCTCTGGATCGGAAGGCGCAGCCCCGCGGTCGAGGCGATGACCGAGCTGTGACCCGCGGCGACAAGCCCGATCCGGGACCCGGCAATCCTGCCCTGCGCGGTCTCGACGCCGACCGCCCGGCCGCTCTCGACCTCGATCCGCGTCACCTCACAGCCCTGGATCAGGTCGACGCCGAGCGCGTCGGCCGCGCGGGCGTACCCCCAGGCGACGTTCTCGTGGCGGGCGATCCCGCCGCGCGGCTGGAAGGTCGCCCCGAGGACCGGATAGCGGACATCGGGGGAGAGGTTCAGGATCGGACAGGCTCGAGCGACCTCGTCCGGCTCGAGCCACTCGCCGTCGATGCCGTTCAGCCTGTTCGCCTGCACCCTCCGGACGCCGTCGCGCACGTCCTGGAGCGAATGGGCCAGGTTGAGCACGCCCCGCTGGCTGAAGAGCAGGTCGTAGTCGAGCTCCTCCGCGAGGCCTTCCCACAACCCGAGCGCATGCTCGTAGATCGCGGCGCTCGCGTCCCAGAGGTAGTTCGAGCGGATGATCGTCGTGTTGCGGGCGATGTTCCCGCCTGCGAGCCAACCGCGCTCGAGCACCGCCACGTCGGTGATCCCGTGCTCACGCGCGAGGTAGTAGGCGGTGGCAAGGCCGTGCCCGCCTCCGCCGACGATCACGACCTCGTAGGACGTCTTGGGGCTCGGGGTGCGCCAGAGAAAGTCCGGGTGCTCCCCGCTCACGTGGCGCTGCGGACCTCGTTTCGCAGGACGCCGACCCCTTCCACCTCGACCTCGACGACGTCGCCGTCGCGGAGTGGCACCTTCGGCTCACGAAAGAAGCCGACACCTTCGGGCGTCCCGGTGAGGATGAGGTCGCCCGGCTCGAGCGTGATCGCGCGCGAGACATAGCTCACGAGCACGGGGATCGTGAAGATCAGGTGCCGCGTACGGGAATCCTGCAGCGTCTCGCCGTTCACGCGCTGGACGACGCGCAGATCGGACGGATCGAGGTCGCCGGCGTCGACGAGGCGAGGCCCGACCGGGCAGAACCCGTCGTATCCCTTGCCCCGAAACCACTGCCCGTCGGCGAACTGCGCCTCGCGGGCGCTGACATCGTTGGCGCAGGTGTAGGCAGCGATCACGTCGCGCACACTCGCCTCGGGCACCCGGCTCGCCCGCTCGCCGATCACGACCGCGAGCTCGGCCTCCGCGTCGACATGCCCGATCCCGGGCGGAAGCGGGATCTCGTCGCCGTCGCCGCTGAGCGTGTTCGAGAACTTGCCGAAGAGGAGCGGCGTCGCCGGTGCCTCCATCCCGGATTCTCCCGTGTGGTCGCTGTAGTTGAGCCCGACGCAGACGATCTTCGGGTCGGGGCGGCCGAACCGCTCGGCCCACTCGTTCCGTACGCTCTCGTTGCTCATCGCACCGCCTTTTTCTTCAGGGGCCAGGGAAGGAAATACGTTTGTCGGCGAGGAGCGCCCTGAACCGCTCGATCGTCGAGCGGACGCCCTCGCGGAGGGGAGTTGGCGCGAACCCCGGGACGAGCTCGTCGAACGAGGCAGAGTCCGCCTCCTCCGGAAAGGGCAGCTTCGTCGTTTCGGCGCTGATCGAGCCTGCGCTCTCGGGCACCGTCTCCTCGATCGCCTCGATCACCTCGGTGACCGACACCTTGGGGCCCGGGAGGTTGTGAAGCGTCGCCCCATCGGTGTTCGAGAGGCTCGCCCCGATAAAGGCGCGGGCGACGTCGCGGGCGAGCTGGAGCTGCGCGGACCCGCCGTAGGGAATGGCATAGGGCAGCCCGGCCGCGGCGGCGAGCATGGCCGTCGTCGGAGCCGAGGTAAGACCCTGGTCCCGCCCGACGCCGTACACCGTGTGCGGGCGCAAGCCGACGCTCGCGACGCCGCTTTCCGACCGATAGACCGCAGCCGTCGACTCGTTCGCCCGCTTGAAGACGCCGTAGATCGTCCCGGGATGGCCCTCCATCCCGGGCGGCTTCCCGTCCTCGGGCGCATCGAAGGCCGCGATCGAGGAGGCGTAGACGACCGGGCCCATACGGTCGAGGCGGCGGCCGACGGCCTCGAAGACATTGACCGTGCCGAGCACGTTGACCCGGGCACCGAGCGGCGGATCGGCGCGGCAGAAGGGCACCTGGAGCGCCGCGAGGTGAATCACGTTCGTGATCGCGTGCTCGTCGAGCGCGTGCTCGATCGCGGCAAGGTCGGCGATGTCGCCGGCGACGCTCGGGATGCGCTCGAGGCGCTCCGGCCCGAGCAGGAGCTGCGGTCGCCGGCCGTCGGTGGACAGGTCGAACATCGTCACGCTCTCGCCCGCCTCCTCGAGCTCGTGCACCACCCAGGCGCCGATGCACCCGTTTGCTCCGGTGACGAGGAAGCGCCGCTCGCTCATTGCAGCGAGAGGATGACCTTGGCGTACTCGGAGGGCCGGTCGACCAGGTTCGCAAAGGCCTCCGCCCCGTCCGAGAGGTGAGCGTCCGAGAGCCAGGCAAGGTCGAGGTCGCCTTCCGCGAGGAGCTCGACCGCGCGGGCGAAGTCGGCACGCGAGTAGGCGAACTGCCCCCGCAGCGTGATCGCCCGGCGCACGAGCAGGGCCATCGGGAACGGAGCCTCCGCCTGCCCGAGCCCGAGCACGACGATGTCCCCGCCGTTCCTCACCGCGGCGATCCCCGCACGCCAGGTGGCCTCGAACCCGGCCGCATCGACCACGAGGCCGGCGGCGGCGGGCTCCAGCGCCTCGCTGTCCGCAACCACGGCGTGCGCACCGAGACGGCGCGCGTTCTCGAGCCGCTCGGGCACCGGATCCACCGCGGTCACGCGGGCACCGGAGAGCGCGGCCAGGTAGACGCTGAGCAGGCCGAGCGGCCCGCAACCGAGGACGGACACGGCGCTGCCTGCGAGCTCGTACGGTGCGAGCGCCCCGACACAGCACGCAAGCGGTTCCGCGAGGACCGCGCGGCGGCGGTCGAGGCCCGACGGAAGCGCCACGAGCGAGCGGCGAGGGACGGCGACGCGCTCGGCGAACACCCCGGGCCTGTGCAGGCCGAGGAGCCGCCAGGACGCGCAGAGATTGTCCTCTCCGGCAAGGCAGCGGTCACAGGTGCCGCAGCCGTCCACGGGATAGAGCGTGTAGAGGGTGTCGCCGACGCGGCCGACGACCTCGTGCCCGAGCACGAGCGGAGGCACGCGCGGGCCCGGATGGCCGCGGTACCCGTGAAGATCGGAGCCGCAGATGCCTGCCAGCTCGACGTCGAGGACGACCTCGTCCGCGGCGGCCTCCGGGTCGGGTGCGTTCTCGAACCTGATATCCCGCGTGCCGTACCAGACGAGCGCCTTCACGAGTGATCACCCATCCCCCGATCATATGGAGTTGCTCCCGGTGTCACCGCCGGAGCACCATCCCCCCGCGCTCACCCGTCGCCTGCCCGTCACACAGGGTGTGGACGCCGTTGACGAGGACGTGGACGACCCCGGCTGCAAGCTGATTCGGCTCGAAGGTCGTACCGCACTCGGCGAACCGGGCCGGGTCGAAGATTGCGATGTCTGCGAATGCTCCCGGTGCCAGGACTCCCCGATCCCCGAGCCCGAGGCGCGCTGCGGGCTGGCCCGTGAGCTTGTGCACCGCCTGTGCCGGGGTCAGCAGCCGCTCCTGGCGGACCATGAAGCGGTAGAACCACGAGGCCCACGTGTAGGCGCCGTGGAACCAGGTGTCGCCGAGTGGACCGTCGGGGGCGAGCGTGGTCGCATCCGAGCCCGGCACGCAGAGGGGATGTGCGAACGCCTCGCGCTGCTCCTCCTCGGTGTAGGCGTGGATGATCACCATCAGCCGCTCCGGCGCCTCGAGGGCCCCGAGCAACAGGTCGTACACGGCGTCGAGCGGGTCCTGCCGGCGCTCGGCGGCGATCGAGGCGAGATCGCGGCGCCGGTACTCGGGCCAGAACGGGTTGTCGAGCACGACGATCCGGCCCCAGTCGCCGCCGGCGCTGAGCAGGCTCTCGTGCGAGCGCATGCGCCCCCTGGCTGCGGGGTCGCGCAAGAGCCGGGCGAGCGCGTCGGGCTCCTCCGCGAGCGCCCAGGGCGGAAGCGCGGCGTAGAGGTGGGTCAACCCGTAGAGCCGGGTGTGCATGTCGAACTCGACGTCGAGGCCCTGAGCGCGCGCCGACTCGACGAGCTCGACCGAGCGCCGCGCCTCTTCGATCCCGTTCCGCGGCACGAGATGCGAGACCTGAAGCCGGACCTCGGCCGCCCGTGCGGCCCGGATCGCCTCGGCCACCGAGTCGGTGGCACCCTCGTCGCGGCGCCGTGTGTGGGTCGCATAGAGCCCGCCGGAGGGTGAGAGTGCATGGCAGAGCCCGGTCACCTCCTCCTCGGTCGCACCCGCCTCCTGGGCGTACTCGAGGCCGGTCGAGTAGCCCCAGGCGCCCTCGGCGAGCGACTCGCGCAGCAGGGTTGCCATCTCGGCCGCCTCGGCCGCCTCGGCCGGACGGTCGGCGAGCCCGACCGTCGAGAGGCGCAACTGCCCGTTCGGCACGAGGCTCAGCACGTTGACGGCCGGCCGCGCCGCCTCGAGGCGATCGAAGTACTCGCCCGCCGTCCGCCAGTCGAGCGGAACCTCCGGGGTGTAGCCGTAGATGGCCTTGCGCGCCAGATCCGGGTCGCGGATCGGGAAGCAGCCGAACCCGCAGTTCCCGACGACCTCGAGGGTCACGCCCTGGTGGATCGCACTTCGGGCCCGCGGGTCGACGAGGAGGGTGTAGTCGGAGTGGCTGTGCACATCGATGAAACCGGGCGTGACGAGGAGACCGGCGGCGTCGAGCTCGCGGGCGTCGGTCGCGGGAACCTGCCCCACGGCGAGGATCCGCCCGCGCTCGATCGCGACGTCCGCGGACACCGGCTCTGCGCCGCTGCCGTCGACGACGGCGCCGTTGCGGATCACGAGGTCGATCACGCCCGGTTTCCCCCGTAGGTCGAGCGGAACTCCCGCCCGCCGGCGAACCGGCCGACGGAGAAGCTCGCGACGTCGGCGTAGCGGAGCTTGTTCCCGAGAATGGAAGATGCGACCAGCTCGCCGATCGCAGGTGCCAGCTTGAAGCAGTGCCCGCTCCCGCCGGCGGCGAGCACGAGGTTCTCGACCTCCCCGGAGGCGCCGAGCACCGGGTGCCAGTCGGGCGTGACGTCGTAGAGCCCGGCCACCCCGCCCGTCCGCCGGACATCGGCGAGGTGGGGCACACGGTTGATGAGGCGCTCGCGGACGTCCTGTTCGAAGGCCTGGTCGACCTCCGTCTCGTACCGGTCCGGATCGACGTTCTCGTACTCCTTCGGAAAACCGCGTCCGATCAGCAGGTGGCCTTCGCCGTGCTCCGGCGCAGGCCGGAAGTAGATGGCATCGACCTGCGAGGAGACGGTGCAGGTGACCGGCTTCTCCGGACGCGTGGCGAAGATCACCTCCTGCTCGCGGGTGATCTCGAGCGGAAGCTCGATCCCGGCAGTGCGGCCGAGCCCGAGCGACCATGGGCCCGCCGCGAGGACAACGGTCTCGCATGCGAGCAGCTCACCTCCGGCGCGCACGCCGCGAACCTTCCCGCCTTCGACCTCGATCCCCTCGACCCGCACTCCCTCGCGGGCCTCCCCGCCGCTCCGGCGCATGTCCACGATGTAGGCCTCGGTCGCCGCCACCGGATCGGCGAAGCCGGAGTCCGGCTCGTACAGCGCGTAGGCGATCCCGGTCGGGTCGACGCCCGGCAGGTAGTCCTCGAGGCTGTCGACCTCGACCGTGTCGAGGCCCTCGAGGTCCTGCATCACCGCGTTCTCCGCGGCCACGGGGGCATTCGCCGCGTCGACGAGGAAGAGCCAGCCCGTGCGCGTGTAGACCGGATCGCATTCGAGATAGATCGGCAGCTGCCGGTACCGCTCCCTGCGAATGCACCGCCATCCGCACGACCTCGGGGTTCGAGTAGTGGCAGCGGACGATCGCCGCCGACTTTCCCGTCGAGGCGCGACCGAAGCGGCCCGCCTCGAGCAGGAGCACGTCGACTCCTTCGGCTGCGAGCGACCACGCGGTGGCGGCACCGATGATCCCCCCGCCGACGACGATGACGGACGGCGTCACGACGCAATCCCCTTGCCGTCGCCCACGGCGACCGACTCGACCGTGTTGTAGGCGCCGTCCCGTTGCCAGCGCTCGTGGGCGACGCCGACAGCCTCGTGGTCGAGCTCGAAGCCGTGGCCCGGAGCGTCGCCCGGGCGGTACTTGCCGCGCGGCGAGCTCGGGCGGGGGGCCGAGCGTGAGCCGCTCGGCGAGGAGCTGGTGCATGACCTGGTTTCCGAGCGTCAGATTCGGGATCGTCGAGGCGACCTGGGCGTTGGCGTAGAAGCTGATCTCGCTCTCCATGAACGCGTGGCGGTTGACCCGGAGGCCGAAGGCGTCGCAGACGAAGGCCTGTTGACGGAAGCGGAGCAGGCCGCCCGCGTCGTGGCTTCCCTGTACGACCACGTCGGCTGCCTCCTTCTCGAGCACGTGCAGGAGCTGGCTCGTCGTGAACACGGCCTGGTCGGCCGCGATCTTCACGCCCACCGAGCGCCGGACGTGCGCAAGGCCGTTCACATCGCCGGCCGGTGTCGGCTGCTCGACCCAATCGAGGTCGTATCGCTCCAGCAACCTGATCCGGTCGACCGCCGTCGCCGGGTCCCAGGCCTCGTTCGGGTCGATCCGGAGCAGACGGCTCGGGGCCGATCGCCTCGCGCACGGCAGCGACGCAGGAATCGTCGCGTTCGATCCCGCGCCCGACCTTGAGGTAGATCACCTCGAACCCCTCGCCGGAGAGCTGCCGCGCGTGCTCTGCGAGCGTGGCCGGATCGTCTCCCTGGAGAAAGCCGAAGTAGTCGATCTCCTGCTGGACCTGTCCGCCGAAGAACGTGCGCGTGGGAACGCCCAGCGCGCGTCCGAGCGCGTCCCAGCACGCGACCTCGATTCCGGCGAAGGAGAGCTGCGTGAACTGCGGGAACATCTTCCACCGCCCCTCACTCCAGATCGAGCGGAGGATCGCCTCCATCTCTCCCGGCGACCGGCCGATCAGCTGCCGCGCCATCAGCTCGCCGTAAGCGGTGACGGCGCGAGGGTCCTCGCAGATCGACTCGCCGTAGCCGACCGCGCCTTCGTCTGTGTGCACGGCGAAGAGCACCAGGTTCGCGCCGTGCTGTGCCCCGCCGGCCCAGTGGAACTCCTGCGCCAGCGGGATCGCGAGCGGGGTCGCCTCGATCCTCGTGATCTTCATCCGAGCTCCTTCAGCTCGAAGATGTCGACCGTGGACTCACCGGCCGCGATCGCATCGAGGATGCGCCGCTCCCTCGCTTCGAGCCCGGCCGCAGCCGTCAGGAGCTCGTCGGCGAGCGCGGCCGGGACGATCGTGATCCCGTCGGCGTCCGCGCACACGAGGTCGCCCGGTTCGATTCGCACCCCGTCGATCTCGACCGGGACGCGGAGCGCGCCAGGCCCGGCCTTCCCGGGGCCGCGCGGTGAGACGCCGCGATGGAAGACGGGCAGCCCGAGCTCCGCAATCTCGGCGAGGTCGCGAATTGCGCCGTCGAGGACGATCCCGGCCACGCCTCGCTTCCGTGCGGCCGCCGCGACGATCTCGCCGCAATGAGCGACCTCTCGCTCACCGCCGACGGCGAGCACGATCAGCTCGCCCGCCGCGGCCTCGGCGACCGCGTGGTGGAGTGCGAGATTGTCGCCGGCGGCCCCCTGCACCGTCAGGGCGGGCCCGAGGGCGCGTGCCCCCGGGTGGGAGGGCTCGAGGGCGACGATGACCGCAACCCGATCGCCGCCGGCGGAGGCGAGCAGAGAAGAGCTGATCACCGCGCGCCTACCTGCTCCCCGCGCAGCCGCGAGGTCGCCTCCTCGTCCACGGCACCGTCGCCCTCGATCACGACGCCGTAGAGCTCGCGCGCCGCGGCGACGGACACCTTGCCGTCACGGACGTCGAGGGCGGTCGCCTCGGGGTCGCGCTCGAAGGCGTTGCCGAACCCGCCGCCGCCTGGCATGCGGTGATGGAAGACATCGCCGGGCTGGAGGAGCTCGACGAACATCGGGGGCATCTGCTCGGACGTGCCCGTGGAACGCGAGATCAGGCTGGACGACGCCGCCCCCTCACCCCCGCCGGACAGCCCGTAGGGCCGGTGGACCTGCCGGTCGGAACGAACGTGCACGGCGGTGTCCGGTGCAAGCACACGCCAGACCCGCTCCACCGCGAGCCCGCCCCGGAAGCGCCCCGCGCCGCCGGAGTCTGGGACGAGCCCGTAGCGCTCGATCAGGATCGGCCAGTCGCTCTCTGCAAGCTCCACGGGGATGTTCGCCATGCTCGCGCACGGGTTGGCGAGACCGTCGTTGCCGTCGGCGACCGGCCGCCCGCCCCAGGTACCGACGACGAGCTCGCTGTAGACCCACTGCTCGCCGCCGGAGCGACTGGTGAAGAACGCGAGGGTGCTCCCCCCTTCGCCCGCTGCAGGCACCCGCCCGGGGATCAGCTGCGCGAGCGCACCGTTCATCACATCCGAGAGCCGGTAGCCCGTGACCCCTCGCATCGAGGAGGCGCCCGGCATCACGACATGGGTGACCGTGCCCGGCTTGGTGATCACGGTGATCGGCCTCATCGCGCCGGCAGTACGCGGGATCTCGGTTGCCGAGGCGGCCATGACGGTGTGATACACGCTCGCCTCGGCGAACGACGGCGTGCAGTTGAGCGCGCCCCTCACCATCGGCGCGGAGTCGGAGAAGTCCGCCACGAGCTCGTCGCCGCGAACGGTCAGCTCGACCGTGATCGGGACGTCACAGCAGCTCGATCCCGTCCGAGTCGAGGTAGTCGGTGAAGGTGACGGTGCCGTCGGGCCAGCCCGCGATCTCGGCGCGAAGGAGCGCCTCGGTGTGGTCGAGGAGCTCGCCCATCAGCTCCTCGACGCGGTCGGCGCCGTAGCGGCGCGGCGAGCTCCTGGAGGCGCGCGGTCGCCGATGTGGCAGGCGGCGACCTGCGCGGCCAGGTCGCCGAGAAGCTCGCGAGGCACCCGCACGTTCGCACGCAGGATCTCGAAGATGGCGTCCACGGGCTCGCCGGCGTCGTAGAGCCGCAGCCACGGCAGCCGGAGCCCCTCCTGGAAGACCTCGGTGCTGTCGCAGGCGCACGAGCCCGGCACCCGGCCGCCGACGTCGGCGTGATGGGCGATCGTCACCGCAAAGCCGAGGAGCCTCGACCCGAGGAACGACGGCTTGACCACGAACACGTCCGGCGTGTGGCTCGCGCCGTCGAAGGGATCGTTGACGATGTAGACGTCGCCCGACGCGAACCGCTCGCCGAACCGCTCGAAGAGGGTCTTCATCGCGTTCGGGATCGACCCGAGCTGAAGCGGGATCGTGACCGCCTGGGCGATCGTCTCCCCGGTCGGGCCGCAGAGCGCCGCCGAGAAGTCCATCGCATCGCGCACGACCGCCGAGTGGGCGGTGCGGAAGATCGTCGTCGCCATCTCGTCGGCTGCCGTCTCGAGGGCGTTCGCGACGAGCCGCACGAGAATCGGCGCCTCATGACCCACCGAGAGCGTGGTCGCGGCCTCCGCCGGGTCGCTGCGGAGCACGAGGGCTCCCGTTCGCCGCGTCGAGCGCGACCGTCCAGCCGGGTGGCACGACGACCGTGGTGTCGTACTCGTCGATCAGCAACGGCCCCGCGAGCCCCTCGGCCGGGATCGCGCCGCGAGCGTGGATGGGTACCTCGAGCGTGCCGTGGGACGGCCCGAAATCGGCGAGCCGCGTCGACCCTGCCGTCGTCGGTGCCCACTCGTGCGCGAGGTTGAAGCCGTCCCGCTCGGGGCCGAGCGCGATCAGCCTGAGTGCCCGGACGTCGACGGGCGAGCCGGGCTCGAGCCGGGTGCCGTAGAGCTGCTCGTGCGCATCCTCGAAGCGCTCGACCAGGGCCGACAGAGAGGTTTCGTCGAGCTCGCCCGGCCAGGCGACCGGCAGGCTCCAGTTCTGGCCGCGGTACCGGACATCCGCCGAGCGCTGCCATTCGACCTCCTCGCCCTCCGCGAGCGCCGCGGCCAGGCCCTCGCGCATCTCCGCCTCGAGCTGCCGCAGGGTCTCGACCGACCCGTCTCGCGCCGCCACCTTGCAGAAGCGGACGTCGTGGCGCTCGGCACGTGCGAACAGCAGGCCGGCCGCCGAGAAGAGACCCGCGAGCGGCGGAACGATCGCGGTCTTCACGCCCAACTCGGCTGCGAGCGCCGCGGCGTGCACCGGCCCGGAGCCGCCGTAGGCGAGGAGCGCGAAATCGGAGGGGTCGCGACCTTTCTCGCTCGACACGGCCCGAAGCGCCCGCATCATCGCGGCGTTCGCAAGCTCGTGGATGCCACGCGCGGCCTCGAGCGGTGCGAGGCCGACCGCCTCTCCGACGCGCCCGACCGCTGCCTCGGCCGGCTCCCGCGAGACGGTGATGTCGCCCGAGGCGAGGCTGCCCGTGGGGATGTAGCCGAGCACGACGTTCGCGTCGGTCACGGTCGCCTCCAGCCCGCCCCGGCCGTAGCAGGCAGGGCCGGGTGCGGCCCCTGCGCTCCTCGGCCCGACATGAAGGGCGCCGGCCGGGTCGACCGAGGCAATGGAGCCGCCGCCGGCGCCGACCTCGGCAATGTCGAGCGTCGGGACGCGGATGAGCTCGCCGCTCCCTCGCAGGAGCCGGCTACCGGCCGAAAGCGACGCGCCGACTTCGTATTCCTGGCTCCTCGAGACGATGCCCCGCTCGATCAGCGACGCCTTGGCGGTGGTGCCGCCCATGTCGAAGGTGATCACGTTCTCGTGCCCGAGCGCGCGGCCGAGGGAGACGCTCGCGACAACGCCTGCAGCGGGCCCCGACTCGAGCGCGTAGACCGGGCGGCAGGCGCCGTCACCGGCGCTCATCACACCCCCCGACGACTGCATGAGCGTGAGCGGGGCGGCGATACCCGCCTCGTCGAGCCCGCTGCGGATGCTCCCGAGGTAGCGCTCCATCAGCGGCCTCACATACGCGTTGACGACCGTCGTCGCGGTGCGCTCGTACTCCTGCTGCTCGCGGAGGATCTCGCTCGAGAGAGTCACGGGCACTCCGGGAAGCTCTGCCCGGAGGATCTCGCCGAGGCGCCGCTCGTGGTCGGGGTTCACATGGGCATGGAGCAGGCAGACCGCGACCGATTCCGGACGGAGCCCTCGGAGCGAGGAGGCGAGAAGCCGAGCTTCGTCCTCGTCGAGCGGATGCCGCACCTCGCCCGACCGCGGTCATGCGCTCGGCGACCTCCAGCCGGAGGTGCGCGGGGGACGAGCGAGGGCGGCTTCGTCCAGAAGTAGTCGTAGAGGTGCGGCATTCGCATCCGCCGGAGCTCGAGCACGTCCCGGAAGCCCTCGGTCGTCACGAGCACGGTGACGGCCCCACGGCGCTCCAGCACGGCGTTCGTCGCGACGGTGGTGCCGTGCACGACGGCGTCCACCTCGTCCGCCGCTCCGTTCACGAGCGCCCTTGACGGCCCCGATCACGGCCCGGTCGTATTCGGGCGGTGTCGAGAGCACCTTCGTGAAGCGGACACGGCCGTCGGGGTCGAGCGCGAGAACGTCGGTGAAGGTGCCGCCGACATCCGCGCCGATCCTCATGCCGCCGGGCGCTGCCATCTCAGGCTTCTCCGGCGTCCTGCTCGGTGGGGAGCGAGGCCCAGAGCAGGTCGACCGCACTCCGGATGCTCTCGTGGATCACCCGCTCGGCCGCATCGGCGTCGCGCGCCTCGCAGGCGGTCAGGAACTCGTGGTAGTAGGCCACCGAGCGGGCGAATCGGGCGGGAGTGGCGAGAACGAGTCGGTTGTAGCGCTCGGCGCGCCAGAACAGCCGTTCGACCTCGGCGACGAGCCGGACGCGCCCCGATGCCCGGTAGCAAACGGCGTGGAAGTCCCAGCGCGCCTGGAGATAGTCGTCCACGTCCCGCCGCTTTGCGAGCCGGTCGAGGCTGCCCATCAGGACCCGCATCCGTTCGATCTCCTCGGGGCCGAGCGCCACCACGCCGACCCGGGCGGCGAGCCCCTCGAGCCCGAGGCGCGCTGCGTAGATCTCCTCGAAGTCCTCCCGCGTGAGCCGGCTCACGAGCGCACGGCCCGTCTCGCCGACCTCGACGAGCCCCTCCCGCTCGAGCTCCGAGAGCCCGATTCGCACAGGAGTCTGAGAGACGCCGAGGCGCTGGGCGAGGTCGCGCTGCACGAGCGGCGTCCCCTCCGGGAGCTGCCCGCTGACGATCAGGTCGCGGAGCGCATCCGCCACGCGGGTCTCGACGGTCTCCCGGCTGATCGGCTCGATCCCGCCGAGCTGCTGCTCGAATCCCGCCTTCACGATCTCTGCTTCACAGTCGCGCCGTCTCGCGATATGCTCGCGCCGCAATTTGAAATTTCATATCGCGAAATTTCATCTCGCGACGATACACGATGACTCTTCAGGCGAGTAGCCCACGGATCGGTGTCGACGTCGGCGGCACGTTCACCGACGTGGTCGTCCACGGCGCCGACGGGACGGTACGAATCAGCAAGGTCCTCTCCACCCCTCCGCGTTATGACCGCGCCGTGGTCGATGCGGTCGCGGAGCTGACGGCCGGCGGCCCCGACGTGGCCGGAGTCGTGCACGGCACGACCGTCGCCACGAACGCCGTCCTCGAGCGGCGCGGTGCGAAGACGGCGCTCATCACGACCGCCGGCTTCCGCGATGTGCTCGAGCTGCGGCGGCTGCGCATTCCGCACATGTACGACCCGTTCTGGCGCAAGCCCGACTCGCTCGTGCCCCGCCGCCTGCGACTCGAGCTCGACGAACGGGTGACGGCGGACGGGACGGTGCTTGCGCCCGTGCGCGCAGACGAAGTACGTGCTCTCGCCGCGGAGCTGCGCGCGTCAGGCGTCGAGTCTGTCGCCGTCTGCCTGCTGCACTCCTATCGTTTTCCGGAGCACGAGGAGAAGATCGGCCGCATCCTGCGCGAAGAGCTCCCCGACGCCGCGATCTCGCTCTCCTGCGAGATCCTCCGCGAGCAGCGAGAGTACGAACGGTCGGCGACGACAGTCGTCAATGCCTACGTCAGGCCGTTGATGGGCCGCTATCTGGGCGCAATCCGAACCGGTCTCGACGACGCAGGGGTCACCGCGCCGCTGACGATCATGCAGTCCTCCGGAGGCGTGATGGCCTCCGCCGACGCGACCGTGCGCCCGGTGCTCGCGCTCGAATCGGGCCCCGCCGCCGGTGTCGTCGCCGCGCTGGCGATGGCGCAGCGGCTCGGGCTCGAGAACGCGATCGCCTTCGACATGGGCGGCACGACCGCAAAGGCGTCGCTGATCGAGAACGGCGCCGTCTCCCGCGCCCGCGAGTACGAGGCCGGAGGCTCGCTCTCGGCCGGAAGCCGCCTGATGCGCGGCTCGGGCGAGCTCCTGCGAATCCCGACCATCGACATCGCCGAGGTCGGTGCGGGCGGCGGCTCGATCGCCTGGCTCGACCCGGCGGGCGGGCTCCAGGTCGGCCCGCGCAGCGCCGGGGCCGATCCGGGGCCTGCCTGCTACGGGCGGGGCGGAACAGAGCCGACCGTGACCGATGCGAACGTCTTCCTCGGCTACATCCCCGCCGGGCCGCTGGCCTCGGGCGACCTGTCGGTGACACCGGAGCGCGCCGAGGATGCCCTCGCCCGGATCGCAGGCCCGCTGGGGCTCACGACCGGCCGCACCGCAGCCGGAGTGCACGCGATCGCCAACGCGCGGATGACGCGGGCGCTTCGCTCGGTCTCGTCGGAGAAGGGCCGCGACCCACGCGACTTCGCCCTGATCGCGTACGGAGGCTCGGGCCCGGTGCATGCGGCCGGGCTCGCCGAGGACCTCGGCTGCACGACGGTCGTCGTCCCGATGCTCGCAGGGCTCTTCAGCTCCCTCGGGCTGCTGTTCGCACGGCCCGAGTTCCACGACGTCCACCCCTGCCATCTCGACGCCCGCGCCGTGACGCCGGCGGAGCTCGACGGCATCATCGAGGTCCTTCGGGATCGGCTCGCTCCCTCGCTCGGCGCAGAGGTCGACTGGGTTCCGAGCGTCGAGCTGCGCTACGGGGGGCAGAGCTGGGAGGTGGAGGTCGAGCTGGCCCCAAACCCGCTCGACACTGCGCCGCTCGATGCGGCATCGCTCGCCGACCTGATCGATCGCTTCGAGGACCAGCACGAGCGCCTCTACGGCGTTCGCGGCGAGCCGGGGTCGCCGATCGAGATCAGGGCCGTCCGGCTTGCGGGGCTCGGGCCGTCGGCGGCCGGAAACGAGCTCCGGCTCGACGAGGCAAGGGCCGTCCCGGAAGGGACGCGCCGCGTGAGCTTCGACGGGCAGCTCGTGGAGGCTCCCGTACGCTCGCGAGCCTCGATCGGCGAGCGGCCCGAGGCGGGACCGCTCCTCGTCGACGAGTACGACACGACGGTCGTCGTCCGTCCGGGCTGGACCGTGCGCCGCGACGGCGCCACCGAGTCCCTCGTGCTGGAGCGTCCATGACCGCGCCCCTCGTCGATCCGATCACCCAGCAGATCGTGGGCAACGCGCTCGCCTCGATCGCCGACGAGATGGCGACGACGATCTTCCGCACCGCCCACTCGACCGTCGTCCGCGACGGGATGGACTTCTCGGCGGCGATCTGCGATCCGCAGGGCGAGACGGTGGCGCAGGGCGTGACCGTGCCCTTCCACCTGGGCTCGGTGCCGCACGCGATGACGACCCTGCTCGCGAAATGGGGCGACCGCATGCGCCCGGGAGACGTGTTCGTGATGAACGACCCGTTCGACGGCGGGATCCACCTGCAGGACATCTTCGTCTTCAAGCCCGTCTTCTACGAGGAGCGGCTGATCGGGTTCGCCACTACGACCGCCCACCACGGCGACGTCGGCGGGCGGCTTCCCGGCTCGAGCGCGTGCGACAACACGGAGATCTTCCAGGAGGGCATCCGGCTGCCGTGGCTGCGGCTCTACGACCGCGGTGAGCCGGTCGAGGCGATCTTCGAGGTGCTGCGCGCGAACGTGCGGATCCCGAGGATGACGCTCGGCGACCTCGGCGCCCAGGTCGCGGCGACGGCGGTGGCCGAGCGTGCGCTGCAGGCACTGGCCGCCCGCCACGGGCCCGACGGGCTCGCGGCTTTGATGACCGCGCTCATCGAGTACACGGAGCGGCTCGTCCGGCAGGAGATCGCCGGCTGGCCGGACGGGACCGCCTCGTTCACCGACTACCTCGACTCGGACGGAATCGAGCGCCGCGACGTGCCGATCACCGCGACGGTGACGATCGCCGGCGACGAGATCACGGCCGACCTCACCGACTCGGCCCCGATGGTGCGGGGCTCGCTGAACAGCACCCGCTCGTTCGTCCAGGCGTGCGTGTATCAGGCCGTGCGCTGCGCGTTGACCGTCGAGATCCCGAACACGTCGGGGGCGTTCCGTCCCATCCACGTCCTCACGAAGCCCGGGACGATCGCCGAGGTGGTGATGCCGGGCGCCTCGTCGATGCGCGGGGTCACGGGGTTCCGGGTGCTCGACGCGGTCAACGGCGCCCTCGCGCAGCTCGTCCCGGATCGCGTCGGCGCGGCCGGCGAGGGTGGCAATACTCTCGCCATCTTCGGCTCGGACCGGCCAAACGGAGACGGCCGCTTCATCTTCTACGAGCTGATCGTCGGCACCTGGGGCGGCACGCCCGAGTCGGACGGAAACGACGGCCTCACGAATCCCGCGAGCCTCGCCGCGAACATCCCCGTCGAGGTCGCAGAGTCCGAGTTCCCGATCCGGATCGAGCGCTACGGGCTCGTCCGAGACAGCGGCGGAGCGGGCCTGCACCGCGGTGGGCTCGCAGTCGAGCGCGTCTGGCGGTGCCTGACGCCCGAGACGTCGCTGATCGTGCGCTCGGACCGGGCCGCCCACCCACCCTACGGCCTGCACGGGGGCGCTTCCGGCTCGCTGTCCTCGAACGTGCTGCTGTCGCCCGACGGCTCCGAGACGGTCCTGCCCTCCATGTTCTCGACCACGATCGACGCCGGAGACGTCTACGTGCACCGGACGGCCGGCGGCGGCGGCTTCGGCGACCCGCACGATCGCTCCCCGGAGGCCGTGCTCGAGGACGTGCTCGACGGCAAGGTGTCCGTGGAGGCGGCACGGTCGGACTATGGGGTCGTCGTGGAACGGGGTCCGCATGGCGGCCGTGACCTCCGACGCGATCGTGTTCGAGGTGATCCGGAACGCCCTCGTCGCGGCGACCGACGAGATGGTCCTGGCCCTCCGGCGCAGCGCCTATTCGACGAACATCAAGACCCGCTCCGACTTCTCCTGCGCGTTCTTCGACGCCGAGCTCAGGTCGGTGGCCCAGGGCTTCACCCAGCCGGTGCACCTCGGCTCGATGGTCGAGCAGATCCCGCGCGCCGTCCGCGACTACGGCCTCGGCGCGCTCGGCCCGGGCGACGTGCTGATCACGAACGACCCGTTTCCGAGCGGCGTCCATCTGAACGACGTCAGCCTGATCTCCCCCGTCTTCATCGGAGAGCGGCTCCTGGGCTACGTCGCGAATCTCGCCCACCACGTCGACGTCGGCGGCGGCGCCCCGGCCAGCATCGGCGCCTTCCGCGAGGTCTTCCAGGAGGGCGTGATCATCCCGCCCGTCAAGCTCGTCGAGGCGGGGACGATCGTGCCCGACGTCTTCGGGCTGATCCTCGCGCAGATCCGCTCCAAGCACGAGACGGCAGGCGACTTCCGCGCGCAGATCGCCGCCAACACGACCGGCGTGCGCCGGATCGCTGGCGCTCGTCGAGCGGCACGGCCTCGAGCGGATCGCGACGACGATGAGCGAGCTCCTCGACTACACCGAGCGCCGCACGCAGGCGGAGCTCGCTGCGCTTCCGCACGGGACGTGGGCGGCCGAAGGCTCGGTCGACGTCGACGGCTACACCGACGAGCCGGTTCACCTCGAGGCGCGCATCGAGATCGGAGCAGGCGGCGTGCGCTTCGACCTCGCCGGCTCCGATCCCGCAGCGGCGGGCGCCCGTGAACTCGACCTTCGCGCAGACGTTCTCGGCCTGCGCGTACGCCGTCAAGTGCCTGATCGATCCCGACCTCCCCGTCAACGACGGCTTCTACCGGTTGCTCACGGTCGACGCCCCGGCCGGATCGGTCACGAACTGCCGCTGGCCGAGCCCGGTCGTAGGCGGCTGGGAGACACAGACCCGCCTCGTGGACGTGATCTTCCGCGCGCTGCTCCCGGCCTTCCCCGGAACGCCTCCCGGCGGGGACGAAGGCGATGATGTGCCATGCGGGATTCGGCGGCGTCCAACCGGAATCGGGCGCCTACTACTGCTTCCTCGAGACGTTCGGCGGCGGCTACGGCGGCGCGGTCGGCAAGCGACGGCCCCGACGCGGTGCAGACGCACGGGCAGAACACCGAGAACGCCCCGATCGAGGAGACCGAGCTGAACTATCCGGTACGCGTCGCGCGCCTCTCGCTCGTCGAGGACTCGGACGGCGCCGGGGCGCTTCCGCGGAGGGCTCGGTCTCCGCAAGGACTACCTCTTCGATCGACCGACGACGTTCACCGTCCTTGCCGACCGCACCTCGCACGGGCCCGCTGGAGCCCTCGGCGGTCACGACGGGCTGCCCGCCGAGTACGTCCTCGTCCGCGACGGCCGCGAGCAACCCCTCTCCGCCAAGTGCACGGTCGAGCTGGAGGAAGGGCGACGTCGTCAGCTATCGCACCTGCGGCGGCGGCGGCTACGGGCCTCCCGAGGAACGCGACCCCGGGCGGGTCCTGCGCGACGTGTGCGAGGGGAAGGTCAGCTCCGAGCGGGCGCGCTCGATCTACAGGGTGGCGATCGAGGGCCGGCAGCTCGACGAGTCGGCGACGAAGGAGCTTCGCTCGTGAGCACCGTCCGTGTCGATCCGATCTCGTTCGAGGTGATCCGGAACGCCCTCGTCGCCGCCACCGACGAGATGGTGCTGGCGCTGAAGCGGAGCGCCTACTCGACGAACATCAAGACCCGCTCCGACTTCTCGGCGCGCGTTCTTCGACGCCGACCTCCGCGCCGTCGCCCAGGGCTTCGCCCAGCCGGTGCATCTGGGCTCGATGGTCGAGCAGGTGCCGAAGGCGATCCTCGAGTACGGCTCCGGCGGCTCGGCCCCGGCGACATGCTGCTCACGAACGACCCGTTCCCGAGCGGTGTCCACCTGAACGACGTGAGCCTGATCTCGCCGGTGCATGCCGACGGAGAGCTGCTCGGCTACGTCGCGAACCTGGCCCACCACGTGGACGTCGGCGGCGGCGCCCCGGCGAGCATCGGCGCCTTTCGCGAGGTGTTCCAGGAAGGCGTGATCATCCCGCCGGTCAGGCTCGTCCAGGCCGGGAGGATCGTGCCGGACATCTTCAACCTCGTCCTCGCGCAGATCCGCTCGAAGCACGAGACCGGCGGCGACTTCCGCGCCCAGATCGCGGCGAACGCAACGGGCGTCCGGCGCATCCAGGCGCTCGTGCAGCGCCACGGCCGCAACGCGATCGTCGAGACGATGGGCGAGCTCCTCGAGTACACGCGCCGCCGTACCCTCGGCGAGCTCGCGCGGCTCCCGGCCGGCACCTACCGGGCCGTGGGATTCGTCGACAACGACGGCTACACAGACGATCCGGTCCGCCTCGAAGCCTGCGTGGCGCTCGGCCCGGAAGGCGCCCGCTTCGACCTGTCGGGCTCGCGACCCTCAGCGGCGTGCGCCCGTCAACTCGACCTACGCGATGACCTTCTCGGCCTGCGCCTACGTGCTCAAGTGCCTGATCGACCCCGACCTCCCCGTCAACGACGGGTTCTACCGCCTGATCGCGGTCGATGCCCCCGAGGGCACGGTGACGAACTGCCGCTGGCCGGCGGCCGTCGTCGGCGGTTGGGAGACCCACGCTCGGCTCGTCGAGGTGCTCTTCCGCGCCCTGCTTCCGGCCTTCCCCGACCGTCTCCCGGCAGGGACGAAGGGGATGATGTGCCAGGCGGGCTTCGGCAGCCTCGATGCCGCCGCCGGTACCTACACCTGCTTCTACGAGACATTCGCCGGCGGCTACGGCGGACGGTCTTCGAGTGACGGCCCCGACGCCGTCCAGACCCACGGCCAGAACACCGAGAACGCCCCGATCGAGGAGACGGAGCTGAACTACCCGGTTCGCATCGGCCGCCTGGCGCTGCGCGAGGACTCGGAAGGCCCGGGGCGCCGTCGTGGAGGCCTGGGCCTCTGCAAGGACTACGTGTTCGATCGCCCGACGACCTACACGATCCTCGCCGACCGTGACCGGGCCGGCCCCTGGGGCGCATTCGGCGGCCTTCCCGGGCTCGCCGCCGAGTACGTGCTCGTCCGCGACGGCATCGAGACCCGGCTCGGATCGAAGACCACCGTCGAGCTCGAGGCCGGCGACATGATCAGCGTGCGCACCTGCGGCGGCGGCGGCTACGGCCCGCCCGCGGAACGCGACCCGGAGCTCGTGCTCCGAGACGTGCGCGAGGGAAGGGTGAGCCTCGAGCGGGCTCGAACGCTCTACCGGGTCGCGATCACCGACCGCCGGCTCGACCATGCCGGGAACTGCCGACGAGGCAATGAGGAGGAGCGCATGACCGTCCGGATCGCGATCGACATCGGCGGGACGTTCACGGACGCGACGCTGATCGACGAGGCGACCGGCCGCGTCTCGATCGCGAAGACCCTGACCACGCCGTCGGACCCCTCGGAAGGCTTCATGGATGCGGTCGCCCGTGCCCTCGGCGAGGCAAAGCTGCCCGCGTCCGAGGTCGGGTTCGTCGTGCATGCGACGACGGTCGCGACGAACGCGATCATCGAGGGCACGATCGCCCGCAGCGGGTTCGTCACGACGGAGGGCTTCCGCGACCTGCTCGAGATCGCACGCCAGGTGCGCCCGACGCTCTACGACACGCTCTTCGAGAAGCCGAAGCCGCTCGTGCCTCGCGACCGCGCGGTCGTCGTCACCGAGCGCCTCGGCCCAGCCGGCGAGGTCGTGACGCCGCTCGACGAGGGCTCCGTGCGCGACGCGGCCGCCGTGCTCTGCCCGCGAAGGAGTCGAGTCGGTGGCCGTGTGCCTCCTCCACTCCTACGTCAACCCCGAGCACGAGCGCCGGGTCGGCGCGATCCTCGCCGAGGAGCTTCCGGGCGTCCCGGTCTCGCTCTCGGCCGACGTGGCGCCCGAGTTCCGCGAGTACCTGCGCGCCTCGACGACCGTGATCAACGCCGTGATCCGGCCGATCGTCGGCCGCTACCTCGAACGGATCGAGCAGCGTCTCGTCGAGGCGGGAATCGAGGCGCGGCTGCTCGTGATGCAGTCGAGCGGCGGCGTCTTCAGCTCCGAGGCGGCCGCACGGCGCCCGGTGTTCATGGTCGAGTCGGGGCCTGCAGCCGGGGTGATCGCGGCCGCCTACCTCGGCAGGACGATCGAGCGCCGCGACATCCTCTCGTTCGACATGGGCGGCACCACCGCGAAGGTCGGGTTGATCCGCGACGGGCAGCCCTCCGTGACGAAGGACTACCAGGTGGGTGGTCACGCCTCGGCGGGAATCGGCGGGATGTCCCTGTCCGGCTACCCGGTGCGAACGCCCGTCGTCGACCTGGTCGAGATCGGCGCAGGCGGCGGCTCGATCGCCTGGGTCGACTCCGGCGGGCTGCTCCGCGTGGGCCCCCGCAGCGCCGGTGCCGATCCGGGGCCCGTCTGCTACCGGCGTGGCGGCACCGAGCCGACGGTCACCGACGCGAACGTCGTGCTCGGCCGGCTCAACCCGGCCTACTTCCTCGGCGGCGAGATCGGGCTCGACGTTGAAGGGGCGCGGCGGGCGATCGAGGAGCGCTGCGCGAAACCGCTCGGCCTGGACGTCGTCGAGGCGGCGAACGGGATCGTCGAGATCGCGAACGCGGCGATGGTGAACGCCCTGCATCTGATCTCCGTCCAGCGCGGCTACGACCCGCGCGAGTTCCTGCTCGTCGGCTTCGGCGGCGCCGGGCCCGTGCACGCGAACGCGCTCGCACGCGACGCCGAGATGCCGGCGGTGCTGATTCCGCCGAGCCCCGGCATCTTCTCCGCCACGGGCCTGCTGACGACCGATCTGAAGCGCGACGCGGCGACGACGGTGATCCGCCGGCTCGCCGAGCTCGACCCGGACGAGGTCGAGTCGACGTTCGCGGCGCTCGAGGCCGGTGGAGCAGCCGAGCTGGCGCAGGAGGGCGTGACGGCGGAGGCGGTCGAGTTCGTGCGCCAGATCGACCTGCGCTACGTCGGCCAGAGCTACGAGCTCACGATCCCGGCGCCCGGCCCCTTCGACGAGTCGACCCCGGGAGCCCTGCTCGAGCGCTTCCACGCCGAGCACGACCGCACCTACGGGTTCAGCGCCGACTCCGAGCCTGTCGAGTGCGTCAGCCTGCGGTTGACGACGGTGGGGAAGATCGCGAAGCCGCCTCTGCGGGCCCTCGACCCGGGAGACGTCCCCGAGGCGAAGGAGCGGCGCCGGGTCTACTTCGCCGAGTCGCAAGGCTATGTCGACTGCCCGATCTACGACCGCTACACCCTCCCCGCCGGGGCCCGGCTCGACGGCCCGGCGATCGTGGAGGAGTTCGACTCGACCACGGTTCTTCATCCCGGCTACGGGATCCGCGTGGACGCGCAAGGCAACCTGATCATCGAACGGGAGGGACAGTGAGCAGCGAGTACGGCATCGTCGTGTCGAAGGACGTCATGGTCACGATGCGAGACGGGATCAGGCTCGCGACCGATCTCCACAGACCGGCCCGAGACGGCGAGGTCGCGCCGGGACGGTACCCCACGATCGTCTGCATCACGCCGTACGACAAGGGCGAGCGGCGGTACACGGAGATCGCCGACTTCTTCGTGCCCCGCGGCTACGCGGTCGTCCTCCAGGACCTCCGCGATCGCCACCGCTCGGAGGGGACGAAGCAGTACTTCCACAGCGCGACCCCGCACACCGGAGAGGACGCCTACGACACGATCGAGTGGATCGCCGCGCAGGCGTGGAGCAACGGCCGGGTCGGAATGGTCGGCAGCTCCTACGCTGCGATCGTCCAGGTGCGCGCCGCGCTCGAACGGCCCCCCCACCTGACCGCGATCTGGCCCGACGCCACCCCGACGAACACGTACATGAACCAGACGCGCGAGGGCGGCGCGATGCAGCTGCACATGTTCTGGGCGCTGTACATCCACGCCGCCGATGCCCAGGACGTGACCGGCGACTGGGAGAAGCAGCGCGAGGTCTGGGACGACCTGCGGAACCTCAGGCAGCTCTTCTGGGACTGGCCGTGGCGGCAGGGGACACTGGCCCTGCGTCACATCCCGGCACTCGACGAGACCCTCGAGAACTATGCGACCCGGGGCGCCTACGACGAGTGGTGGGCGGCGAAGGAGAACGACTTCACGCGCTTCTGGGCGGACCACGCGGACATCCCGGTGACGATGACGACCGGCTGGTTCGACGGCTTCCCGCACGCGGACACCGAGTACTTCGCGGCGATGACGGCGAAGAACTCGGCGCCCCAGCGCCTCGTCGTCGGACCGTGGAGCCATGTCGGGATGCGTGGCGACGTGACCTACACGCTCGACGTCGACTTCGGCGAGAGCTCGCGCTGGGGCGTCCAGCGCTACTTCGACGAGCAGCTCGACTATTTCGGCCGCTGGCTGCCCGACGGCGCGCCCGGCCAGCCCGATGGTGAGGCGCCGGTGAGGATCTTCGTGATGGGCGGCGGCAGCGGCCGCAAGACGCCTCTCGGCAAGCTCGACCACGGCGGCCGCTGGCGCAACGAGGCCGAATGGCCGCTCTCCCGGGCCGAGCCGACGACGCTGTACCTCCACGGAGACGGAACACTGCGGCCGGAGGCGCCCGCCTCCGGCGACGCGCCGCGGCAGTTCACCTACGACCCCGAGGACCCCGTGCCGACGATCGGCGGCCTCTACTGCGCGGTCGGCGAGTTTCCCGACGAGAGCGCAGACATCGAGCCGATGTGGGCGCGCCTCCTCAACCCGGCCCTCCGGCTGCGCAACATCATGACCCCGGGCCCGCCGACCAGAAGGAGTCTGCCGCCTACTTCACCGCAAAGGAGCCGTACCAGCGGCTCTCGGAGCGCCCGGACGTTCTCGTCTACCAGACCGAGCCTCTCGCCGAGGCGATCGAGGTCACCGGTCGGATCAAGGTCGTGCTGTGGATCGCCTCGAGCGCGGTCGATACCGACTTCACCGCGAAGCTCATCGACGTGTACCCACCGAACGAGGACTACCCGGAGGGTTACGACATGCTGCTCAACGACTCGATCATCCGCACCCGCTACCGCGAAGGCTTCGACCACGAGATGATGATGGAGCCGGGCACCTCGTACCGCGTCGAGCTGGAGCTGCCGCCGACGAGCAACCTCTTCGCCGCCGGGCACCGGATCCGGATCGACGTCTCGTCCTCGAACTTCCCGCGGCTCGAGCGGAATCCGAACACCGGCGAGCCGATCGGCGCGCACACGCGGATGATCACCGCCGAGCAGACGGTGTTCTCGGACGCCGACCACCCATCCCAGGTTGTGCTTCCGGTGATCCCCGGCTAGATGGTTCCGGGGCTCGAGTGGCAGGAAGTACCCGCCGGGCCGTTCCGGATGGGGAGCGACCCTGCCGCCGCCTACCCTCCGGACCCTGACGAGACACCGCGACGCAGCGTGCGGCTCGAGCCGTTCCGCCTCGCGCGGACACCCGTCACGAACGCCCAGTACCGCGCTTTCGCCCGGTCGACAGGAGCTCCGGCGCCCCCGATGGACGCGCCCGACGACGTGCCCGTGGCCTACGTCACGCTCGAGGACACCTTGGCGTTCTGCGCGTGGGCCGGCGTTCGCCTGCCGACCGAGAACGAGTGGGAGGCGGCCGCCCGCGGCGGCGACGATCGGCTCTGGCCGTGGGGAGACGAGCTTCCGGACGCGGGCCGGGCCGTGTTCGCGCGGCCGATCGGCTCGCCCGAGCCGGTCGGCTCATGTCCCGACGGGGCCTCCGCGCAGGGAGCTCTCGACCTCGCCGGCAACATCAACGAGCGGGTGGCCGACGCTCCGGTCGTGAGGGGAGGCTCGTTCCTCGACGGCCCCGACGAGCTTCGCTGCTCCCACCGGCTGCCGATGCACCCGGGGGCGCGCGATCCCTACGTCGGGTTCCGCGTGGCCGCCGGCGCCGGCGCCGCGCGACTCCGGCTCGACTGGATCGAGCTCCCCGGAGGCAACCACCCGGTCGGCCGCGACCCCGGTGTCGCACGGCGGCGCAGTCCGCCCCGACGAGCTGCCGCAGCACGTCGTCGACGTGCCGGCCTTCGAGCTGGCGCGGACTCCGGTCACCGTCCGGCAGTACTCCCTCTTCGTGAGCGCCACGGGCGTCGAGCCCCCGCCTGACTGGCCGGACGGGTCCCCTCCAGCCGGGCGCGCCGAGCATCCGGTCACCTTCGTCGACTGGTTCGAGGCGGCGGCGTTCTGCGCCTGGGCGGGCGGCCGCCTGCCGACCGAGGCCGAGTGGGAGAAGGCCGCGCGCGGCGCCGACGGCCGCCGCTTTCCCTGGGGCGCGGAGGACGACGCCTCCCGGGCCGCGATCGGCTCCGGGCTCAAGCACGGCGAGACGGAGCCCGCCTCGAGCCGGCCCGGCGGCGCGAGCCCCTACGGTGTCCTCGGCATGGCGGGAAACGTCTGGGAATGGGTGTCGAGCGCCTACCTCCCGTATCCGTACGACGCGGCCGACGGTCGCGAGGACGACAGCGGAAGCAGCGGAACGCGTTCTCCGCGGCGGCTCGTTCGCGAGCCCGGGCAGCGACCATGCCCGCTGCGCGATGCGCAGCCGCAGCCGGCCCGAGCGCCGCCAGCGCCACATCGGCTTCCGCGTCGCACGCGGAGGCGGAAGGTGAGCGAGCCGGTCGATCCCGGCCGTCTGCGCGCGCTGACCCTCGAGCTCGTCGCAGGTTCGCAGCCATACGGGCGACACGGGCGAGGCCGCCCGCCTCTACGGCTCGTGGCTCGAGGCGGCCGGGCTCGACGTCACCCTGCACGACGCACGGTTTCCCTCGACGCCGACCGTCGTCGCGCTTCTCCGCGGAGACCGTCCCGGGCCCCGGGTCGTCCTCTGCGTGCATCTCGACACGGTTCCGATCCCGCACGACGGGCCCGCGCGCATCGAGGGCAACCGGATCTACGGACGCGGGTCCGCGGACATGAAGGGCGCCTGCGTCTGCGCGCTCGAGGCCGCGCGCGCCCTCTCGGGACGCTCGTTCGCAGGGGAGCTGGCCGTCGTGGCGATCGGCCTGCACGAGGCGCCGGGGGGGCGCGGCGAGGACCTCGCCTATCTCCTTCACGAGGGAGGGTTCAAGGCCGACATGGCCGTCGTCTGCGAGCTCTCGACACATGATGTGGCGGTGGCGCACATGGGCCAGGCGACTGCCGAGATCACCATCTCCCGCCCCGGCAGCCCGACGCACGAGCTCCAGACACCGCCGGACACCCCGCACCCGCTGCTCGCCGCGGCGAGAGTGATCGACGCCGTCAGCGCCCGCGGCGCGGAGCTCGCTTCCGTCGAGCATCCCTGGGTCGGCGCCGAGACCTACTTCGTCGGGGAGGTCCACGGCGGCGACTTCTACAACCGGTTCCCGACGAGCTGCCGGATCGTCGGAACGCGTCGCTGGGCTCCCGGCAACAGCTTCGCGGCGATCGAACGTGAGTATCGGGCGCTCCTCGGCGGCGTCGCCGCCGAGACGGGGTGCGAGATCGACCTCGACCTGCGGCTCGTCCGCGACGCCTACGAGATTCCGCTCGACGAACCGCTCCTCCTCGCGCTGCGTGAGTCGTACCTCGAGGTGACCGGGCAGACCCTCGAGCCCGTCGGGATGAAGGTGGTCGCAGACGGCGCGATCCTCCACCAGGCCGGGATCCCGACCGTGTACCACGGCCCCCGCGGAGTCGGCGCCCATGCCGACGTCGAGTACGTCGAGCTCGACGAGCTCGAACGGGCGACCCGCGTGTACGTCGAGCTCCTCGGACGGCTGCTGTGAGCGAGCTCGGCTGGATGCCCTCACGCGAGCTCGGCGAACGACATCCGGGCCTGCTCGGAGTCGGCGGCCACCCGGTCGCGGACATGCCGCCGCACGTCGTCGACGCGGCCACCCGCGCGGCCCGCCGCCCTGCCTACGCACCGACTTCGGGACTCCGCGACCTGCGCGTCGCGATCGCAGAGCACCTCAGCGCGGAGCTCGGCCGCGCGATCGATCCCGACCGGCAGGTACTCGTCACCCTCGGCGGCATGCAGGGGCTCCATCTCGCTGCGGCGGCCTTCGGCTCGCGAGCGGTCTGCCATGCGCCGTCGTTCTTCTTCCCGCAGGTGATTGCCCTCGCAGGCGGGGCATGCACACGCACGGGCGGCGCCGACGGCAGGCCGGACTGGGAGGCATACGGAAACGCGATCGACGCCCGGACGACACTCGCGATCGTCAACACCCCGGTGAACCCGACCGGCTACGTGCTCGGGCCGGATGATCTCGACGCGATCGCGGAGGGACTCGGGGGCAGCGACGCCCTGCTGCTCTCCGACGAGGCCTATGCCGGCGTGCTCTACGACGGGAGAGAGCACCTCTCCCCAGCCTCCCACCCGGATCTCGCCGAGCGGACGCTCGTGCTGCGCAGCTTCTCGAAGACCCACGGGCTCGCGGCGTGGCGCGTCGGGTTCGCCGTCGGCCCGCCCGAGACGATCGAAACGCTCGCCAAGGCGTTCAGCTGGCAGTCGCTCGCGATCGACGCCGTCGCGCAGGCTGCGGCGCTCGCAGCGCTCACGGGACCGCAGGACTGGATCGCCGAGGCTCTGGCCGAGCTTGCGGCGGCGCGCGACCCGGCGATCGAGGCCGCGAACGCAACCGGAGCCCTCCGCGCGACGCTGCCGGAAGCCGCCGCCTTCGTCTGGGCTGAGATCGACGGCGACGAGGACGACTGGTGTGAGCGGCTCGCCCGCGACTACGAGATCCCCGCCCTCGCCGGCCGCCACTTCGGCTCACCGAGTCCGCACCTGAGAATCCCCTTCGGCGGCCGCCCCGAACCGCGCGCCGCCTTGCTCGAGCGGTTCCGCGCTCTCGCAGCCGACGCGTCCGCGTCAGCCCGGGATCACGGGCAGGACGATCCGGGAGGGATAGGCACTCGTGTGCAGCACGGTCTGCCGAGCGATCTCCATCCGCGTCCCCGTTGCCACGTCCTCGCCCGTGTTCAGGTTTCGCGAGAACCGCGGGAAGCTCGAGCTCGTGACGTCGAGGCGCATCCGGTGGCCGCGGCGGAACACGTTCGCGGTCGGATAGCAGCGGATCCGGTACTCGGCGACCTCGCCCGGCTCGAGGAGCTCGACCGTGTCGCCGTCGGTGCCCCCCCGGTAGCGGGCGCGGAGGATCCCCTCCGTGATGAAGATCGCCTTCCCGTTCGGAAAGACGTCGCGAGACGCGGACGATGAAGTCGGTGTCCTTCGCGCTCGAGGCGGCGTAGAGCACGACCTCCACCGGCCCGACGATCTCGAGATCCTGCTCGAGCACGTCGCTCGTGTAACAGAGGACGTCGTCGCGCCGCTCGAGCACGCGCTGGTCGCGGGGCCCCGGCAGGATCGGCGTCTCCGCCCCCTGCGTCATCGTCAGCACCGAGCTCACTCCCCCGATCGTCGGGACCGGATTCTCGGGGTCGTAGTCGTAGCTGTCGGCAGGCTCTCCTGGACCGGGCTCGTCGGGGCCGAGCACCGCCGTCGCCGGCGAGGGTGTTCGCCCGCCCGCCCGCTCCGGAGGTACCAGGGCGTGAACTCCGTCCGCGCCGGCGGCCACTCCTGCTCGGCGCGCCACTCGTTCGCCCCATCACGAAGAGCTCGAGCGGCGGACGCTCCTCCCAGCCGTTGCCCGCGTCCTTCAGGAAGCGGTCGTAGAAGACGAGCTCGTGGTCGCGGATCACGGTCACCGATGCCGGTCCCGAGATCGACGTCGCCCTTGAAGCTCTCGACCTCCTCCTCGTGCGACCAGGGGCCCATCAGCAGGCGGTTCGGGACCCGGTCGCCGATCTTCGCGAACTTCCGCAGGTGCGAGCCGCAGTACGGGTCGAACCAGCCGCCCTGCTGGAAGATCGGGACGTCCACCGTCTCGGGCCGGTGGTGGAACTGGTGCCACCACTCGTCGTTTGTCTGATGCTCCCACCAGTCGCGCCAGTAGTCGACCTTCCGTCCGAGCACGACCTCGTCGAGCTCGATCAGCGGCAGATGCCGGAAGACCCGGTCGTTGAGGACGATGTCGGCCGCGCTCGGGCCGGTGATCAGGCTCATCGCGCTGCTCCAGAGCGCCCCCGCACCGAGTGTGAGCGCGAGCTGAAAGGCTCCGCCCGTGAAGTAGCCGTCCCAGAAGTAGTCGTCGTGGATGACCTGCGGCGCGATGCACGACGAGGTTCGGGTGCCCGAGATGGGCGAGCTGCCATTGGACGAGCCCGCCGTAGCAGCGTCCCCACGTGCCGATCCGGCCGTTCGACCACGGCCGCTCGGCGGCCCAGGTCAGGGTGTCCTGGGCATCGACCCCGTCCTTCGTCCACGGGTAGAAGTCACCGCCGGACTCGTACCGGCCCGCGGACGTCGACGACGACCGCCGCGTAGCCACGGCGCGCGAACCAGACGCCCCAGGAGATGAACCGCTCCCTGGTCGACTCGTACGGCGTCCACTGGACGATCGTCGGGAGCGGCACCGCCCGACAGCGGAAGGTAGACGTCGGCCGAGAGCGAGATCCCGTCTCGCATCGGGACGCGCTGGTCGTGCAGAAGGCGGACGTCGCTGCCCCGGCTGCGATCCGCTGCTCACCGCCATCCGCAGGTGCTCTGTCGGCTCCGGCATCGAGGCTCCGGCGAAGTGGCACGCGGCGCGATGGCCGTCGCCGTACTCGGTCAGCGGCGGCTCGACCTCGGCGCAGATCTCCTGCGCCAGCGGGCAGCGCGTCCGGAAGCGGCAGCCACTCGGAGGATCGATCGGGCTCGGGACGTCGCCCGTGAGGATGATCCGCGATCGCTTCCGCCCGGGCTCGCGGCGTCGGGATCGCCGAGAGCAGCGCGACCGTGTAGGGGTGCAGCGGCCTCTCGAAGAGCGCGGCGGCCGGTGCGAGCTCGACCACCTTCCCGAGATACATGACGGCGATCCGGTCCGAGATGTAGCCGACGACCGCAAGGTCGTGAGCGACGAACAGGTAGGTGAGGCCGAACTCGCTGCTTCAGGTCGACGAGCAGGTTCAGGACCTGCGACTGGATCGAGACGTCGAGCGCCGAGACCGGCTCGTCGGCGACGACCAGCTTCGGCTGCAGGACGAGCGCCCGTGCGATCCCGATCCGCTGGCGCTGCCCGCCGCTGAACTGGTGCGGATAGCGCGGCAGGCTCTCGGGCCCGAGGCCGACGCGCTCGAGCGCCTCGGCGACGCAGCCCGCGGCGCTCGTTCCGCGGGACGCCGTGGACGGCCAGACCCCTCCCCGACGATGTCTCCGACCCGCATCCGCGGGTCGAGCGAGCCCACCGAGTCCTGGAAGATGATCTGCATGTCCCGGCGCTTCGCCTTGAGCTCCGACCGGGACAGCGAGGTCAGGTCGACCCCCTCGAAGGTGACCTGGCCCGAGGTCGGCTCGATCAGCCGGATCAGGGTCCGGCCGAGCGTCGACTTCCCGCATCCCGACTCGCCGACGAGCCCGAGGGTCTCGCCGCGGCTGATCTGAAGGTCGACGCCGTCGACGGCCTGGACGTGGCCGACCGTTCGCTGCAGGAAGCCGCGCTTCACCGGGAAGTACTTCCGGACGTCGCGGGCATCCATCAGCACCTCGCCGGCGCCGGGCAGCGGGGCGTCGAGCTTCGTCGAGCTTACGCTCATGCCCGAGTCGCCTCGGGGCCGACCGTCGTCCGCCGTCCGTGCTCGCAGAGCCAGCACGCCGACCCGCTGCTCATCGAGGGAGAAGAGCGGCGGCTGCTCGTCGCAGCGCTCGAAGGCATAGTCGCAGCGCGGCGCGAACCGGCAGCCTTCCGGCCAGTCGAGCGGGCTCGGAACGGCGCCGCGGATCACGCGCAGCCGCTCCTTCTGGGTCATCCCGAGCACCGGGATCGACTGGAGGAGCGCTTCGGTGTAGGGATGCTGCGGCGAGCTGAAGACGGAGGCGACCGGCCCCCGCTCGACGACGCGCCCGGCATACATCACGACCACCTCGTCGCACATCTCCGCGACGACCCCGAGATCGTGCGTGATGAGCAGGATCGACATCCCGAGCCGCTCGCGGAGCTCCATCATCAGCTCGAGGATCTGCGCCTGGATCGTGACGTCGAGGGCGGTCGTCGGCTCGTCCGCGATGATCAGCTTCGGGTCGCAGGCGAGCGCCATCCCGATCATCACCCGCTGCCGCATCCCGCCCGAGAGCTGGTGGGGATAGTCCTTCGCGCGACGGGCGGCCTCGGGGATGCCGACGAGCGTCAGCATCTCCACGGCCCGCGCCCGCGCCTCCGCCTTGTCGACGTCGCGGTGGACGCGCATCGCCTCCGCGATCTGCTCGCCGACGGTGTAGACCGGATTGAGCGAGGTCATCGGCTCCTGGAAGATCATCGAGATCTCGTTGCCCCTGACCGACTCGAGCTCCCGGTCCGAGAGCTGGACGAGGTCGCGGCCCGCGAAGATGATCCGGCTGTCGGCCTGGATCTTGCCCGGACGGTCGATCAGGCCCATCACCGAGAGCGCGGTGACGGACTTGCCGCTACCCGACTCGCCGACGACGCCGAGCGTCTTGCCCGCCTCGAGCTCGAGGTCGACACCGTCCACCGCCCGCACCACACCCCCTTCGGTCTGGAACCACGTGCGCAAGTTCTCGACCCGGAGCAGCTCGGCCATCGGTCGGTCAGCTCGGGATCGGAGTGCGAACTGCGATGTGCTTCTCGAGCGCGCGGTTGAGCAGCTTCCGGTCGCCGGAGCGCAGCGCCTCGAGCAGCTGACGGTGCTCGTCGGCGATCGTGGCGAGATCCGAGCTCCGGCCGTAGCGGAAGAAATACGCCCGGATTCTCGGTGCGATGCTCCGCCAGACCTGCGTCGTGTGCGGCTGGCCGGAGCAGGAGAGCACGAACTCGTGGAACCTGATGTCCGCCTCGACGCAGCGGAGCAGGTCGCCCTCGGCCGCCGCCTCGCCCATGAGCCAGACCTGCTTCGCAAGCTCGGCGAACTCCTCCTCGCTCATGCGCTCGAAGGCCTTGCTGAAGCTGAAGCGCTCCAGCGTCAGCCGGATCGGGATCAGGACCTGGTGCACCTCCTCGTCGGAGACGCCGAGGACGACCGCGCCGCGGTAGGGATACGAGATCACGAGCCCCTCGTGCTCGAGCTGGCGCAGCGCCTCACGGACGGGCCCGCGACTCGTCTCGAGCTCTCGCGCGATCCGATCCTCGATCAGGCGGTCGCCGTCCAGGTAGCGCCCGACGATGATCGACTGGCGAAGCGAGTCGATCACCTGCTGGCGCCGTGGGCTCGAGGTCGAGGCGCGATCCGGCGTGCCGTTCTCCGTCGGGCGGGAAGCGGGGCTTTGTGAGGTCTCCTGCGCGAAAGGCATTGTTGACAATCCTAGGATGGTTGACAATTCAGCCGGGGCGGCTTAGTGTAGCGGCCTTGCGGATCACACGCGTTGAGACGACTGCCGTACGCACGCCGATGCGCACCCCGCTCAAGTGGACAGGGGGAATCCGCGAGTCCGCCTCGGGCCTCGTCGTCGAGATCTTCACCGACGAGGGCCTGGTCGGAATCGGGGAGGCGCCGGGGCCGACGCTCCCGACGATCCAGGCGATCATCGACCGCGAGCTGACGCAGTTCCTGGTGGATGAAGATCCGCATCGAGTCGAATGGCTTGTGCACCGGCTCGACGAATACTCCCGAAACTGGAGCGGCATCGCGGCGTACGCCATCGCAGGAATCGAGATGGCGCTGCTCGACCTGAAGGGAAAGTCGCTCGGGGTATCGGTCGCCGAGCTTCTCGGTGGATACTGCCGCGAGCAGGTTCCGGTGGTCGGGTACCTGTTCATCGACACACCGGAGGCGAACGCGGCGAAGGCGGCGGAGTTCGTCGAAGCGGGTCACACGGAGTTGAAGCTCAAGGTCGGACGCGACCTCGGGCAGGATTACGACACGCTTGCGGCGATCCGCGGTGCGGTCGGCAGCGACGTCCGGATCCGGATCGATGCGAACATGAACTGGAGCGTCCCGGCCGCCGTGAAATGGATTCGCGCGCTCGAGGGGTTCGACCTCCAGTACGTGGAGCAGCCCGTTCCGGACTTCGATGTCGAGGGCATGGCGACGGTTCGCAGGGCCGTCTCGACTCCGATCGCCGCCGACGAGGCCTGCACGACCGTCCGGTCTGCAATCGAGCTGATCAAGGCCGACGCGTGCGATGTCTTCGTCGTCTACCCGTCGGAGGCCGGCGGGCTCACCCGCGCCTGCCGGATCGCGGCACTTGCCGAAGCCGCGGGGAAATGGTGTGCAATCGGCAGTTGGGCCGAGCTCGGGGTCGCGACGATGGCGAACGCGCACATCGTCGCCTCGTCCACGAGCTTCCCGTTTGCAAGCGATACCCACTATCCACTTCAGCTTGACGACGTCCTCACATCTGCGTTGCAGATCGAGGAAGGCACGATCACTGTCACCCACGACCCGGGCCTCGGTGTCGCACTCGACCCCAACCGCGTCGCGTACCTCGCGGGGCTGGAGCTCCGCGAATCACCGTTCTACGACGAGATCAAAGGCGACGCACCGAGCGTCGGACAAATCTTCTAGGGCACCCCAAGAGGAGGATCCGCAAGATGGCAACAGACAAACCCAGCGAGGGCACACCGCTCGAGCGGGAGATCACCAGGCGCGACCTGCTTACGACGGCCGGTCGCGTGGGCGCAGGCATCGTCGCCGCAGGAGCGCTGGCCGGACAGGCCGGCGCGACTACCGAGAGGATGTACCGCAGAGCGGCCAAGAAGGTGCCGACGGGGGGCACGGTCACCTGGGCGCTCGAGCAGGATCCCGGCTTCATCGCACCGTTCGGCGCGATCCTGACGGCCAACCGGTGGGCCAACGAGCTGATGTACGAGTCGCTGCTCGAGTGGGACCCGAAGCTCAACATCAGGCCGGCGATCTCGTCCGACTACGAGGTCGTGAACTCGAAGCGGATCATCTGGACGATCCGTCCCGGGATCAAGTTCTCGAACGGCAATCCCGTCACGGCGGCGGACGTCGTCTACTCGTTCAACCTCCAGGCGAACCCGCCGCTGCCGGGAAGCACGTCCGTTCTCGGCCAGTTCCCGTACATCGCGGGCACGAAAGCGATCGGGACGAACAAGGTCCAGATGGACCTTTCGAAGCCGGACGCGCGGGTCTACGGGTACCTCGCATGGCAGCGGTACTCGTCGATCGTCCCGAACAACATGTACACGACCCTCAACCCCTCGACGCAGGGGATCGGCACGGGCCCGTTCATGCTGAACGGCTCGTACGTGCCGAACGACCACGTGAACTACGTCAGGAACCCGCACTACTGGAAGCCGGGCCTGCCGTACGTGGACGGCGTGAACTACCAGATCGTGCTCGACGAGCAGACCCGCATCGCGGCCCTGCTCAGCGGCTCGATCGACGGTGCGACGATCTCCCAGCCGAACGCGGCCAACCTGATCGGCAACCCGAAGGTGACCGTCCTCCACAACCTCACCGCGGCGTTCCGCGAGCTGCAGTTCACGATCAAGCCCGGGCAGAACAAGCCGTGGGCCGACAAGCGCGTCCGGCAGGCCGTGAACTTCGCGATCAACCGTGCGAACATCATCACCAAGGTCTACGGCGGCTTCGGCCAGGACTCGGGCCATGTCGCGGCGGGCTACGGCCCGTGGCCGCTCACCGAGGACCAGCTCCAGTCGACCTACGAGAAGTACAGCGTCCCGATGGCGAAGGCGCTGATGAAGGCGGCCGGCTCGAGCGGGTTCAACGTCACGATGACGACGTTCGCGACGCCGACCGACTTCGCGTCGATCGCCGCCCTGATGGCGAACGACCTGCAGCAGATCGGGATCAACCTCAACATCGTCACGCAGGACTCGGCGACGTTCGCGGCTGCGAACGGCGTCGGCTCCTTCGACTGGGACCTCACCTCGCGCGGCATGCGGGGCGACGTCGACGGCTACGTGGCCGAGTACCACCCGTCCTCGACGGCGTACCAGGCGTGGTTCCCCGGTTATGCCGGAGACACGCAGATGTTCCGGCTGATCGGCGACGGCCGCATCCAGCTCAACCCGAAGAAGCGGCTGCCCATGTACCAGCAGCTGAACAAGGTCCTGATGGACCAGATGCTCGAGGTGCCGCTCGTGTCCGTCTCGAAGTGGCAGGTGGTCAGCCCGCGGCTGAAGAACATGTACGTCGCGTTCACCGACTTCGACACGGGTCTTCGGAACGTGTACATCAAGTCGACCTGATCGAACCTTCGGCGACCGGTGCCCGCGCACGTGCGGGCACCGGTCGCCATCCTTTCCGGCGTGCAGAGCTTCATCGTCAAACGAACCATCTCGATGTTCGTCACCCTGTGGTTGATCTCGGTGGCGATCTTCGTCATGGTCCGGCTGCTCCCGGGCAACATCATCGACGTGCTCTTCAACGGCGACACGGAGGTGACGCCGGAGCAGAAGCACCTCGCGCTCGAGCAGCTCGGGATGAAGGGCTCGTGGTTCGCGCAGTACACGCACTGGATCGGGCGGATCTTCTTCCACGGCGACTTCGGGCGCTCCTACCGGAGCCAGCAGCCGATCGCCCAGATCCTCGGGCACGCGATGCACATCACCTTCGAGCTCGTCTTCCTCGGGATCGTGATCGCGCTCCTGATCGGGCTGCCGCTCGGGGCGATCTCGGCCGTTCGCCGTGACCGGACGGAGGACTACGTCGCGCGCGGGGTCGGCCTGATCGGGATCTCCGTCCCGAACTTCTTCGTCGCGACCCTCATCCTGATCTTCCTCTCGCGGGTGTTCCACTGGATCCCGCCGCTCTCCTACGTGCCGTTCACGCACAACCCGGCGCAGAACCTCGAGCAGTTCATCTTCCCGGCGATCGCGATCTCGCTCTTCACCCTGGCAGTGACGATGAGGCTCCTCCGCGCGACGATGCTCGAGGTGCTCGGCCTCGACTACGTCCGGACCGCCCGGGCCAAGGGCGTCCCGCGGAAGCGCGTGATCAGGAAGCACGCGCTGAGGAACGCCCTGATCCCCGTCGCGACCGTCGTCGCCTTCGAGGTCGGCACCCTGATCGGGGCCTCAGCGGTCGTCGAGGTCATCTTCAACCTCCCGGGGCTCGGCTACACCCTGCTCCAGTCCCTGACCTACCGCGACTACCCGATCCTGCAGTCCACGGTGCTCCTGATCGCGGTCGTGTTCCTGTTCTTCAACCTGGTCGTCGACATCCTCTACGGCGTCCTCGACCCGAGGATCGTGATCGAGTGACGACCGTCAGCGAGGCCTGGAAGCTCGTCCCGAGACGCCGCCGCCTCACACTCTCGGCGCGGTGGCGGAACCCCGTCGGCATCGCCGGTGCCGTGATCGTGATGCTGGCGATCCTGACCGCGATCTTCGGGCCCTACATCTGGACGATCAGCCCGAATGCGCCGACCTACACCGGCTTCCTGCCGCCGAGCTGGGCCCATCCGATGGGAACGGACAACCTCGGCCGCGACACGCTCGCCCGGGTGATCGCCGGTGCGCGCATCTCGCTCGAGATCGGATTCGCCGCGGTCGGGATCGCGCTCGTCTTCGGCGGGCTCGTCGGCCTGCTTGCGGGCTTCTACAAGCGGCTTCCCGACCTCCTCCTGATGCGGGTCGTGGACATGGTCTTCGCGATCCCGGGACTCATCCTCGCGTTCGTGATCGTGGGCCTGCTCGGTCCCTCGGAGACGCACGAGATCATCGCGATCGGGATCATCATCCTCCCCGCCCTCGCACGCGTCACGCGCGCCGCGACGCTCGAGGTGACGGGGCACCCGTACATCGAGTCCGCCCGGGCCCTCGGCGCCCGCAATCACCGCGTGATGGCACGACACGTCGTCCCGAACATCATGGCGCCGCTGATCGTGCTCACCTCGCTCTACATCTCGCAGGCGATCATCGCCGAGGCGACCCTGAGCTTCCTCGGTCTCGGAACGCAGCCCCCGGCGGCCGCCTGGGGAAGCATGCTCGCGATCGCCCGCGGGTTCATCGACGAGAGCGTGTGGATGTCCATCTTCCCGGGGCTCGCGATCATGATCACCGTGCTCGGCTTCAATTTCCTCGGTGACGGGCTCCGCGACGTCCTCGACCCGCGCATCGGCACCGACCTGGGGAACCCGGCGGTCAAGACGAAGTCCATCGGCGCCTGATGCTCGACCTGCTCGTCCGCGACGCCCTGATCGTGGACGGGACGGGCGCGCCTCCCTTCCGGGGCGACGTCGGGATCGAAGGCGAGCGAATCACGGCGGTTGGCCCCGGAGGCGCAGGCAGGGCGCGCAGGACGATCGAGGCCGACGGGCGCGTCGCCTGCCCGGGCTTCGTCGACCCGCACAGCCACAGCGACTTCACGATCCTCGCGAACCCGACCGCCCAGAGCACGATCCGCCAGGGCGTGACGACCGAGGTCGTCGGCAACTGCGGCTGGACGTATGCGCCGGTCTCCGAGCTCTCACGGCCGTTCGTCGAGGCTCGGATGCGTACGTTCGCCTACGAGGGCCCCGCGGCCTGGAAGACCTTCGGCGAGCACCTGTCGTTCCTCTCCCGCGAGGGGCATTCACAGAATCTCGCCTGGTTCGTCGGCCACAACACTGTGCGCTACGCCGCGGGAGTGTTCGAGCCCCAGGCGACCGAGGAGCAGCTCCGCGAGATGGAGGGATATGTCGCCGAGGCGATGGACGCGGGTGCGCTCGGGCTCTCGACCGGGCTCGAGTTCAATCCCGGCCGGGCGGCGCCGACGGCCGAGCTCGTGCGGCTCAACCGTGTCGTCGGCCGCGCCGGCGGCTACTACACGAGCCACGTCCGCAATCGGGACTCGGAGCTTCAGGCCTCGATCGACGAGTTCGTGACGATCGTGCGCGAGGGCGGCACCCGCGGGCAGATCTCGCACCTGAACGTGCGCCACCGTACGAACGCGGCACCGGGAGCGTGGGAGCGCGCGGTCGAGACGCTCGCCGCCGCGCGCGAGGAGGAGCTCGACATCCTCGCCGACACGACGCCGTTTCGAGACGGCCTCGGCCAGATGGCGGGGATCCTGCCGCCCTGGGTGCTCGAGAGCGGCTGGGAGGAGGCATGCAAGCGCCTCCGCGATCCCGCCACGCGGGAGCGACTGCGCGGCGAGTGCGACCGCTACTGGCGGTTCATCAACAAGGGCGACTGGCATCGCGTCCGTATCCAGTCGAGCCCGCAGCACCCGGGCCTCGAGGGAAAGGACTTCAACGAGATCGCCACCCTCCTCGGGCGTGACCCGTGGGATGCCTACTTCGACATCCTCGCGGACGCGGGGCCGGCAATCGAGAGCCTGCTCCTGATCGGAGAGCTCTTCACCGACGAGCATCTGGCCGAGATGATCTCCCACCCGCTCTTCTGCCTCGGGGTCGACGGGTACACGGCCGCCCTCGACGACTCCGAGCTCGAGGCGGTCGCCGGCCATCCGGTCTGCTTCGCGGGCCACGTGCACTACCTCACCCACCACGTCCGCGAGCTCGGCACCCTCCCGCTCGAGGAGGCGATCTACAAGATGACGGCGATGCCCGCACGCCACTTCGGGCTCGACCGCGGCGAGCTCCGGCCCGGGGCTCCGGCCGATCTCGTCGTGCTCGACCTCGACCGGCTGGCAGACGGCTCGACGGTCGAGAGCCCGCTCCACTACGTCGAGGGCGTCGACGAGGTGCTCGTGAACGGCACCGTCGTCGTCGAGTCCGGCGAGCACACGGGCACGCGGCCCGGACGGCACCTGCCCCGCCGGTGATCGACCTTCGCTCGGACTTCTGCGCCCCGCCGACGGAGGAGATGTGGGAGGCGATGCGCTCGGCCCCGTTCGGCTGGGCGGCGGCCGGCGAGGACGAGACGGTGAACGAGCTCGAGCGGCGCTCTGCGGCGCTGCTCGGCAAGGAGGCTGCGGTCTTCGTCGCCACCTGTTCGCTCGCGAACCTGGTCGCGCTGCTGGCGCAGACCGAGCCGGGCGAGCGTGTTGCGATCGAGGAGGCCTCCCACATCCTCGTCAACGAGGGAGACTGGCTCGGCGAGGTCGCCGGGCTCGTGCCGGTAGGGCTCGGCGAGCCTGCCGAAGTGCTCTGCCTCGAGAACACACGAACGAGGCCGGGCGGCACGGTGCTCGCTCCCCGCGAGGCGGAGTCGCTCGCCGCCGGGATGAGGTGCGTCCATCTCGACGGGGCGCGGCTCGCGAATGCCGCCGTCGCGCTCGGCCTTCCGCTCGCGACGCTCGCAGCGCCCGCGGACACCGTGGCATTCAGCTTGAACAAGGGTCTCTGCGCCCCGTTCGGGGCCGTGCTCGCGGGCGAGACGCAGGTGATCGAGCGGAGCCGCGTGCACCTCAAGCGGCTCGGCGGCGCGACGATCCACAAGGTTGGCATGCTCGCGGCGGCCGGCCTGGTTTCGCTCGGCCTCGTCGACCGGCTGGCCGACGACCATCGCCGCGCACGCCTGCTCGCCGAGCGTCTCGGGCTACCTGCGCCCGAGACGAACCTCGTGTTGACCGAGCTGGCCGCGGACGCGCTTCCGCTGCTCGCGGAACGCGGCGTGCTCGCCCTCGCTCCCGACGGCGCCCGCGTCAGGCTCGTGACTCACCGCGGAGTCGACGACCGCAGTATCGACGAGGCTGTCGCCGCGATCGAGACCCTCTGACCGGGGGCGCCCCGCGCCCGGCCGAGAATCAGGATCCCGACCGCCGCCGAGGTCACCGAGACGACCCCGCCGACCGCGAACGCGAGGGAGGTGCCGCCGACCGACACGAGCCAGCCGGCAAGGAGGCCGCCGAGCGGGGCGCCGCCGAGAAACGCGAAGAAGTACATCGCGACCGCGCGTCCCCTCAGATGCTCGGGCGCCTCGAGCTGCATCGTCGTGAGCGCATTGGTTCCCCAGAGGGTGTAACAGACGCCGGCCGCGAGGAGCAGCACGCAGACGGGCACGAGCGAGCTCTGCGGAGCCAGGATCAGCTCGAAGACGCCGAAGCCGGTCGCGCCGATCAGCAGGCGCCGGAGGCTCGCCCTGCCGCTCGTGGCGTTGATCAGGGCGCCGCAGAGCGCACCTGCTCCGAAGATCGCCGCCAGGAGGCCGTACGTCGCAGCGCCGCTGTCGAGGGTGCGGGCCGCGAGCAGCGGGAGCAGGACGTTGAAGTTGAACGCGAACGTCGCGATCATGAAGACGACCCCGAACGCGACCCCGGCCCTGCGCGACCCGGCCACGAACCGCATCCCGTCGGCCGCCCCGCCGATCACCGAGGCTGCGCGGTCGCGCGCCGGCCTCAGCATCGACTTCGTATCGAGCAAGAGCAGGCAGACGAGCACCGCGAGGAAGCTCACCGCGTTCAGCGCGAAGCACACGCCTGAGCCGGCGATCGCAACGACGAGGCCGCCGAGCGCCGGCCCCAGGATCCGGGCGGTCGTGCCGAGGCTCGAGGTGAGCGCGACCGCGTTCGGAAGATCCTCGCGCCCGACCATCTGGAAGACGAGCGAGTGACGGGCCGGTCCGTCGATCGAGTTCACGATCCCCTGCAGCCCCGCGAGCACGAATACCTCGGCGACCGTGACGACGCCGCCGAGCGTGAGCGCAGCGAGGATTCCCGCAAGGACGAGCGAGACGCTCTCGCAGAGAATCGCCGTCCGCCGCACGTCGAAGCGGTCGAGCACGGTGCCGACGAAGAGGCCGAGCACCGTGATCGGCAACAGCTGGACGAGGGCGAGGGCACCAACCGCGACAGCCGAGTGCGTCAGCTGGAGCACGAGCCACGCGGCCGCGATCTGCTGCATCCACGTGCCGGTGAACGAGATCGCCTGACCGGCGAAGTAGAGCCGGAAGTTGCGGTATCTGTGGAGGCTCGCGAAGGTCCTGCCGCCGACGAGCGAGCGCAGGCTCACGAAAGCGCGGAGGCCTCGATCGGCTGACCGAGAGTAAACACGCTGTCTCCGGCCTCCGTGACCGGGATCGCGCGAATCGAGGCGACCACCCCGTCACGCGGCGCGCGCAGGTCGACCGGCTCGCGGCCGGGCGTGTCCGGGAACCAGAGCCTGCCGACCGGCTCGCCGCCTGCGACCTCCTGGCCGGGCTCCAGCAACCCCTCGAAGATGCCGGCCTCCTCTGAGATCACGTAGTTCGTCGGGTCCCGCCCGTCGAGGATCACGGCCTCCGGGAGCCCGAGCGACGCACGCGTCTCCACCTCGCCCTCGAGCACCCCGACATGGCGAAGCACGTTCGTGAGGCCGCTCCAGGCGAGGCGATGCACGGATTCGGGCACTCGCCCGCCGCCTCCGAGCTCGGTCGTGATCACGACCTTGCCCTGCTCCTCGGCCTCGACCGGCAGCAGCCCGTTGCCGTTCACGTCCACGTAGAGGAAGTGGAAGTCGGAGTTCCAGGCGAGCATGCCCTCGAGCATCGCCTTCCGCTGGGCGGCGTCGGCGACGACGTGCATGTGCGAGCAGGGGATGAACCACGCGGTCCGCCCGCCCGAATGCATGTCGATCACGACGTCCGACATGGGAAAGAGCACCCGGGTGAAGTAATCGGCCAACTGCTCGTTCGGTGGGCCCTCGGGCGAGCCCGGGAACGACCGGTTGAAGTTCACGCCCGAGGGCCACATGCGCGTGTTCGCCTTGGACGCAGCGGTCGAGATCACCGGAATCACGACGATCCGCCCGTGCACCTGCTCGGGACGGAGCTCGTTGATCAGCCGCAGGGCCGCGACCTGGCCCTCGTACTCGTCGCCGTGGTTGCCGCCCGAGATGAGCACGGTCGGTCCCTCGCCGTTGCCGATCGTCGCGATCGGGACGAGCTCGAAAGCCCACCCGGCCGTGTTGGAGATCTTCGGGAACTGGAGGCGCCCGACCTGTTTCCCGGGAGCGAGGAGGTCGATCGTGCAGGAGACCGCGGGATCGTTCACGCGCGTCCCGCGAGCACCGTTCTCACGGCCTCCTCCGTCCCCTCGAGCAGCCGGTCGACGTCGTCGTCCGTGTGCGCGTAGGAGAAATGGCTCCGCTTCAGATTCAAGGGGAGCTCGAAGATGCCGTGCTTCATCAGCTCGCGACGGTAACCGACGAAGAGGTCGACATCGTTTGCAAGCAGGTCGTCGTAGCTCGTCGGCGTCCCCTCGAGGAAGTAGGTGACGAAGACCGAGCCGAAGCCGCTCACGTGGACCGGGACGCCGAGCCCCGCATAGAGCTCCGTTAGGCCCTGCCGGGTGCGCTCGCCGAGCCGGAAGACGTGCTCGTGCACCGGCTCCCGCTGGAGCTTGTCGATCGTCGCGAGCGCGGCTGCCGCGGTCGGAGGATGCCCGTTGAAGGTTCCGGCGAAGAATGCGGGCCGGCCGGGCGTGGTGCTGAAGAGCTCCATCAGCTCTGCCTTCCCGGCGAGCGCCGAAATCGGCCAGCCGTTGCCCATCGCCTTCCCCATCGTGGTCAGGTCGGGTGTCACCCCGCAGATCGACTGGTAGCCGCCGAGCGCGTGCCGGAACCCCGTGACCACCTCGTCGAAGACGAGCACCGTCCCGTGTCGAGTCGCGAGCTCCCGTAGCCGCTCGAGGAAGCCGGGAAGCGGCAGCACGGCCCCGATGTTGTGCGGGATCGGCTCGAGGATGATTGCGGCGACGTCGTGGTCGGAGAGGGCGCGCTCGACCTCGTCGGCGTCGTTGAACTTGCAGACGATCGTGGCCTCGACCACCTCGGGCAGCATCCCCTTCGAGAGCGGGTCACGACGGCCGACGTTCTCGGGGAGCGAGATCACGTTCATCGCCACCGAGTCGTGCCAGCCGTGGTAGCAGCCCTGGAACTTGATGATGTGCCGGCGGCCGGTGGCCGCGCGCGCGACGCGCAGCGCGTGGAAGGTCGCCTCGCTTCCGGTCTCCGTCAGGAGCACACGCTCGGCCGAGGGCAGGACGTCGCAGATGCGCTCCGCGAGCTCGATCTCGATCGGCGTGACCCCGACGCCCATCAGCCCGACGGTCCGCGCAACCTCTGCGACCGCACTGTCGACGTCCGGGTCGTTGTGTCCGAGCAGCGGCGGCCCGAAGGCCGAGTGGTAGTCGGTGTAGGTGCGGCCGTTCGCGTCGGTGAAGGTCGCGCCGCTCGTCGCGGTGACGACCAGGTCCTCGAGCCCGGGCACCTGCCGCTGACCGCTGTTCACTCCCCCTGGAATCACCCGCGAGGCCCGCGCGGCGAGCTCGGTCGCCTGCCGGGTCCTGTCGTCGATACTCGCCATCTGAAGCTCCTTTCCTAGTCGACGCGGTAGCGCGCCATCACCTCGTGATCGAGCTCGACGCCGAGCCCGGGGCCGGTCGGAACCGCAACGAAGCCGTCGGCGTCGATCGGCAGGCGCTCGCGCGTGAGCGATGTGTTGATCGGTGTGTCTGCAACGCAGTACTCCTGGAAGAGCGCGTCCGGCAGCACCGCGTTCACGTGGAGCGAGGCCGCCTTGATGATCCCGCTCTTCCAGGCGTGCGGCACGGTCTCGACTCCGTGCTCGCGCGCGAGCTCGGCGATCCGCAGGAGCTCTGTGATCCCGCCGCACCGCGTGACGTCCGGCTGCACGAGGTCGACATGGCCGCGCTCGATGAGCTCCCGGAACCCCCACAGCGTGGTGTCCTGCTCGCCGGCGGCGACACGGATCTCGACGGCGTCCGCGAGCTCGGCGTAGGCCTCGTACTCGTCGGGCTCGAAAGGCTCCTCGAGCCAGAAGACGCCGAGCTCACCGAGCTCGTTCCCGACGCGAATCGCCGTCGAGGCATCGCTCCCGTACCCGAGTCCCGCGTCGATCATGATCGTGAGCTCATCGCCGCCTGCCTCGACTGCGGCCCTGGCGAGCTCGACGTCCTTGCCCGCGTCGGCTCCGAGGGGCCCCCACCCGAGCTTGACGGCGGTGAACCCCTGCCCGCGGAGGGCCGCGACCCGTTCGCGCACCTCGCCCGGGTCCTCCGGCATCAGCATCGATGCGTAGGCGCGGACGCGGTCCCGGACGGGCATGCCGATCAGCTCGCAGACGGGCTTACCGAGTGCCTTCCCCTTGATGTCCCAGAGGGCGATGTCGATCCCGCTCATCGCATGGACGGCGATCCCGCGGCGGCCGATGTAGATCAGGCCCCGGTACATCTTGTGCCAGAGCCGCTCCACGTCGAGCGGGTCTTCGCCGACGAGCAGGTGGCGCAGGCTGTTTGCGATCGCGTGCGAGCCGGGCGCATCGACGAGGGCGCGGACCGCTTCCGGGGCCGAGTCGACCTCCCCGATCCCCGTCAGGCCCTCGTCGGTGTGGACGAGGATCACCAGGTCGTCCTGGCTGCCGTCGGCGATGCCCTCGTCCAGAACAGGCTGGCGCAGGATCACCGCCTCCACATCAGTGATCTTCAACGTTCCTCCAGGTTTGGCTGCGCGAAAGGCTTCGCGCACTTGGATTGTCGACTATAGAGCAAATTGTCTACAATCGCGGGCCGCATGCCCGACGTCTCCTCGTCGCCCTCTCCCGTGCATTGCACGCTCGAGCTCGACGCCCCCGGCAAGCACTACGGACGCCTCGAGCTGCCCCGCTCGAACAACACGAGCGGCTGGTCGCATCTGTTCATCCCGATCATCACGATCCGGGGCGGCGACGGGCCGACGGCGCTCGTCTTCGGCGGCGTCCACGGAGATGAGCCGGAGGGCCAGGTGGCCGCCCTCAATCTCGCCCGCTCGACGAGCGTCGAAGAGGTACCGGGGCGGCTGATCATCATCCCGTGCGCGTCCCCCGAGGCTTCCCGCGCCTACACGCGGCTCTGGCCGTCGGGAGCGAACCTCAACCGGTCGTTCCCGGGCTCGCCCGACGGACCGCCCGACGAGCAGCTGGCCGATTTCGTCAGCCGTTTCCTGATGCCGTTGGCGGACGTCGTCGTCGACATGCACAGCGGCGGCCGCTCCGCGCTCTGCCCGCCGTGGTCCGAGATGCACTGGGTCGACGACTCCGAGCAGCGGCAGCAGATGGTCGCGGGGATGCTCGCCTGGAACACCGACGTGCACTTCGTCTACGTCGACATCGCAGGCACCGGCCTCCTCGTCGGCGAGGCCGAGCGGCAGGGAAAGATCGTCGTCTCGACCGAGCTCGGCGGCGGCGGCCACGTCACGGCATCGACCCACCGGATCGCCGCGAGCGGCCTCGCCAACGTCCTGCGCCACTTCGGCGTCCTCGCCGGCGAGGCCGAGACCAGGGAAAGCCTCGGCCTCGATCCCCCGACGATCGTCCGCGCGACCGAGCTCGAGAACTACCTGCTGGCGCCCGATACCGGGCTCTGGGAGACCATGGTCGAGGTCGGCGACCGAGTCGAAGCCGGGGCTCTCGTCGGACAGATCCACTTCATCGACCGTCCCGAGCGCGAGCCCGCGCGCGTGCACGCAGCGGCCGGCGGCTATGTCTGCGCCGTGCGCGCGATCGCAACCACCGACCAGGGCGACAACGTCGTCGTGATCGGTCGCGAGATCGACGCCTCGGAGCTCCTCTGAACATGCGAAGGACGATTCCACTGTGACCTTTTCCGCGGGTCTCGCACGAGTCGACATCACTCCACCGCTCGGGCTGCCGCTCGGCTGCTGGGCCGCGCGTTCGGCGCTCGCCCAGGGCGCCATGGAGCCCCTCGTCGCGCAGGCCGTCGTCCTCTCCGACGGAGAGCGGACCGCTGCGATCGTCGCGACCGACCTGGTCTTCGTCGGGGCCGAGCTGGCCGAAACGGTCCGCGGGCACGTGGCGCGGCTCACGGGAATCCCCGCCTCGGCCGTCTCCGTTCATGCGAGCCATAACCACAGTGCCCCGAGCCTCGCGCGTGGCTCGACGATCGGGGGCCTACCCGATGTGGCGGCCTTCGAGCGCTACGCGGATCTCCTCGGCGACCTCCTGGCGGGAGCGGTCTACGCCGCGTGGCGCCGTCTCGAGCCGGCCCGGATCGGCTCCGCCGTGGGACGCGCACCCGGGCTCTCGGGCAATCGAGTCGACCGTGAGCGCGCCGTCGACGACTCGGTCACCGTGATCCGGATCGACCGGGCCGACGGCACCCCGCTCGCTGCGCTCGTGAACATGGCCGTGCATCCGATCGCCGTCGGTGGCACGACGACGCTCTGGGATGCCGAGTACATCGGGCCGCTGCGAGAGACGGTCGAGTCCTCGATTCCCGGCGTCGAATGTGTGTTCCTGCAGGGATGTGCCGGGGATCTCGCGCCGTTCGACTGGTGGTTCGGCGACCACGAGGCGTCACCTCACGGGTATGAGTGCCGAGACAGGCTCGGCCGCGGGATCGCGGCGTCTGCCCTCGAGCTCTACCCGGGGATCGCCACGACCGGCGACATCCGCGTCGACGCCGACTCGGTCCGCCTCGAGCTGCGGCGCCGGCGCCATGATTACGCCGCGAACGAGCTCCGCGAGAAGATCGCGGAGCTCGAGGGCGGATCCGAGCCCGAGTGGCCCGAGATCTGGGGGCCGGAGGTGCACACGATGACCTCGGCCCAGATGTTCCCCCGCACCTACCAGCTGGGCGCACTTCGGATGTACCTCGACATGATCGAGCGGGCAGAGGAGCCGGTCCCGGCAGAGGTCGTGGCGATCTCCGCCGGCGACACCGCGATCGTCACGAACCCGTTCGAGCTGTTCAACGCGGCAGGGCGGCGGATCAAGGAGGCGAGCCCGTTCCCGACGACCTTGACCGCGGCCTACGCGAACGACTACGCCGGCTACCTGCCGGAGAGCGAAGACCTCGATCTGCTCTCGGGGGTGCCTCTGGAGGAGATCGTCGATCAGGACCGCTACAGATGGTCCTACGGGATCAGCAGCTCGAACATCGACCGCGGCGAGGTCGATCGTCTCGTGGACGAGAGCGTCGGGCTCCTCCGCAGGCTTCACGAATGACGGCCCGCCGGCCCTACGACGCGATCGTTGTCGGGGTCGGCACCATGGGCAGCGCCGCCCTCTTCCATCTCGCACGCCGCGGCCTGCGCGTGCTGGGAATCGAGCAGTTCGCCGTGGCCCACGCCCGCGGCTCGATGCACGGGCACTCGAGGATCATCCGGCTCGCCTACCACGAGCATCCCGGGTACGTGCCGCTCTTGCGGCGTTGCTACGAGCTCTGGCGTGAGCTCGGTGGGCTCGCCGGCACGCAGCTCCTGCATCTCACCGGCTCGCTCGAGATCGGCCCCCCGGCCGGGCCGCTCGTCAGTGGAACGCTCCGTGCCTGCACGGAATTCGACTTGCCGTGCGCCGTGCTCGAGCCGACCGAGCTCCGGCGGCGCTTCCCGGCATTCGAGCCGCCTCCTGACACCATCGGGGTCGCCCAACCGGACGGCGGATATCTCCTCGCGGAGGCTGCGGTGCAGGCTCACGCCGGTCTGGCCGTCGAAGCCGGCGCCGAGCTCCGGCTCGGCGAGCGCGTGCTCGACTGGGATGCCGGAGAACGGGGCGTGATCGTCCACACCGATCGCGCGTCGCACGAGGCCGCTCGGCTGGTGCTCGCGCCTGGAGCCTGGGCCGCGGGCCTCCTCCGGCTGCCTCCTCGGCTCTTTGCATCCGAGCGCCAGGTCGTCGCGTGGTTCGAGCCTCGCGACGGCGCGGCCCTCACGGCCGATCGGCTTCCGGTGTTCATCGTCGAAGAGGACGGAACGCACTACTACGGGCTTCCTCGGATCGGGGGCGCCGGGGTCAAGCTCGGCCGGATGAACCACCCTGGCGACCCGGTGGCGAATCCCGACGTGGCCGGCGCCGAGCCGTCACCCGCAGAGGTCGCGCCCCTTCGGAGCTTCCTCGAGCGGCGGCTTCCAAACGCGCCGGGGCGGCTCCTCGAAGCTCGAGCCTGCCTCTTCACGAACACCCTCGACCGGAGGTTCGTCATCGACCTCCACCCGGACGAGCCGAACGTCGTCGTGGCGTCCGTGTGCTCCGGTCACGGGTTCAAGTTCGCGCCGGTGGTCGGGGAGATCCTGGCCGATCTTGCCGAGAGCGGGGAGACGAAGCACCCGATCGGCTTCCTTCGCTACGGCCGGTTCGCGACCGGCCCCTCGTCGGGGCCGCGTTCGGGGACGTGATCGATCGGAGCGCCGGCCGGGATCAGCCGCTCGCGGCGGACGCTTGCGTCGTACGCCTTGCGAAGACGGCCGGCATGGGCGTGTACCCAGTTGTAGGCCTGCATGACCGGCCAGCTCTCGCGCTCCTTCGGATCGGTCAGCAGGTTCGTGACCACCGGTGTGGCCATGACCTGCGGGGCCTCGTCCGAGTACCGCTGCCGCACGTACGCGATCTTGAAGTTCTGCCATTTGACGGCGTGGAGCACGTCGGTGACCCAGACGAGGCACCCTTCGCGGTTCGAGGTCGCCTGTGAGCCCGCGAAGAAGGCCCGCTGGTCGACGCCGTCGATCTCACGATCGTCCGGAATGCGACATCCGGCCCATCCGAGCAGGGTCGTGAACATGTCCGTCTGGTGGACGAGCTCGTTCGACGCTCGGCCCGGGTCGATTTCGCCGGGCCATCTGATCAGGCACGGTGTGCGCAGCCCACCTTCGGAGGACGTGAAGTACGAGCCTTCGAAGACGCCCGCGCTACCGCGCGCGATCAACAGGTTCTCCGCGCCGTTGTCGCCTGCGAGCACGACGATCGTGTCGTCGGCGACCCCGAGCTCGGCGAGCACGTCCAGCAGCTCGCCGAAGTCGTGATCGAGCTCGGTGAGGCAGTCGGCCCAGTCGCCGTTGCCGGTCGCTCCGCCGAACTCGGCGCGCGGGATAGTCGGAACGTGCAGGAGCGAGTGATTGAAGTACAGGTAGAACGGCCGCCCCTCGGCGACGCTCTTCCCGAGAAACGCGATCGCCCGTCGCTTGTACTCGTCGTCGACGTCGCGCCGGCGCTCCATCGTCAAGGGCTCGTCGTCGAGTTGCCGCACGCCCGCGTCTCGCGTTCCTTCGTGCATGTACGACCGGAGGTCGCGGTCCGGCCGGTACCAGGGGTTGTCGTCCCAACGGCACTCGTCGTAGGAGCGCGGAGGGCCGTACCACTCGTCGAATCCGTGGTCGGTCGGCCAGCGCCCGTCCTCCGCCCCGAGATGCCACTTCCCGAAGCACGCGGTCGCGTATCCCGCCTCCGACAAGAGATCGGCGATCGTGCGCTCCCAGGCGACCAAGCCCTGGCTGCCGCCGTCTCGCGGAACGGTGTGCGTCCCAGATCGGATCGCGTAGCGCCCCGTCATCAAGGCCGAGCGCGACGGGGTGCATTGTGGCTCCGCGATGTAGTGCCACAGCTGCAGGCCCTCCTGTGCAAACGCGTCGGTCCGTCGGGTCTCCGCACCGCGCACGATCCCCCCGCCGTAACACCCGAGCTCCCCCATGCCGAGGTTGTCGATGTGGAAGAAGAGGATGTTGGGATGTCGAGGAGTCACGCAGGCCCAGCCTAAGCGACACACGTCGCAGCCGCGTTCCGGGCGCGCCGTCCTGATCCAGGCGTTCAGCCCCGATCGGTGGAGGTGTTACTGTGACCGCCGTTGGAGCGTGGGAAGGGGTCTTCTGCGCACGAGGCTCGGTGTGGCGGTGCCGATCTTTCTCCTTGTCGTCGGCTCTCTGACGGGCCGCGCGGGGGCGGATGCCGGGTGCCGTCCTTTGCGAACGATCGTCTACGCGGCCACAGGGTCGATGACGGTGGCGCAGGCTTTTGCTTCGGATCCCTCGCCGTGCGCTGAGTATTTCGTGTCCGTGCCGCCGTTGGCCGCGGACAAGACGCAGATGCGGAGCGGCGTCGCGCCGGAGATCCGGGCGTTGGGATCGAGCTTTCACGCGCTTGCCGAGGTGAACGTGACGGCCTGGCAGGGCTGGGTGACGAGCACCGGGAACTCGTGGTATCAGGCCGGCGTCGAAGCGCGCACAAGGATGGATGCGGCCGGGTTCGACGTGAGCGCGGGCGACTCGTGGGCGGTGAACGAGCTCTCGTCGGCGGTCCGCTCGGGTGCCGGCCCGAGCAGGCAGAACATCCGCGACCTCGTCCACGGGCTCTACGACGGCGACGGGAGCGAGCCGGCGACGCGAGGCGTGGTGTTCGTGAGCGGGATCGGGCAGCCGACCGCCTCGCTCGGGACCTACAAGGCGAATCTCGAGTCATGGCTGCAGGACTCGGGTTTCTGGGGCGCGATGAACGCGTACGTGAGCGACTTTCTGCAGGAGAGCTACGGCGATGTACGGGATTACGGCGTCGCGGGGGCGGACGTGCCGACCCGGCTCGGCTACCTCAACGAGTACCTCGAGCATGTGCTCCAACTCGCCTCGGTCTCGCCGGCGGCCGGGGCTGCGGCCTTGTCGTACCTGCAAAGCGGTTACGCGCCGCTCGCGAACGCGGCCTGGGCGTGGAGCTCTGGTTTCGGGTTTACGGCGGTCCCGTACGATCAGATGGAGGACTACGTCTCGGCTCAGGTCGACGCAGTGCGCTCGTACGAAGCCGGGCTCGGATGGAGCAGTGACCGAGTCGGCTTTGCGTGGGACCCGTCGAACACGCTCGGCCTCTCGAGCTCCGACTTCGCGGGGGAGAGCGCGGCGCTTCTCGCACGGCTGGCAGCGGCGATCGCGGCGTCCGCCGATCCGGCCGCGCCCGGCGCCGGCGCCTGCCAGCCCCCCTGGTGCACTGCGACCGTCGACGGCGCCGCGTTCACCGGGGCGTGGAGCACCTTCTCGTCGTGGACGCCGACCGGGCCGGAGTTCGCGTCCTCACCCGTGACGGTCACGGCCGGCACGGCCGGCGGGCCGATGAGCGTCGAGACCCAGATCGGCGGGATCGTGACCACGCTGCCCCTCGACACGACGATCGGGCTCTCGTCCAGCTCGACCGGAGGGTCGTTCTCGACCTCCCCATCGGGCCCGTGGACGGCCACTCTCGCGCTCACGATTCCGGCCGGCTCGAACGACGCAACGTTCTACATGCGCGATACGCAGGTCGGAAACCCAACCGTTGTCGCGACGATCGGCAGCCAGACCGCGACCCAGCTCGAGATCGTCACCGCTCCAGCAGCCCCGCTCGCGCTCTCCGGCGCCGGTAACACGGCAACTTACGCCGTCGGCGGCCCCGCGGTGCCCGTCGACCCGGGGCTCATCGTCACCGACTCGCAGAGCACAACCCTGGCCTCGGCAACGGTCGCGATCTCCGCCGGTTCGAGCCCCGGGGACACCCTTGTCGCAACCACGACCGGGACCGCGATCACCGCTTCCTATTCAGCCGGAACGCTCACGCTCAGCGGCACCGACAGCCTCGCCGACTACCAGGCCGTCCTCCAGAGCGTCCGCTTCAGCGGCACCGCCGCCAGTGCAGGAACGCGAACAGTCCTCTGGACAGCCGACGACAACACGAACACCGCCTCGGCCGAGACCACGATCCTCTACACGACCGCGCCTGGTGCCCCCGTCGGCGCCGCCGCCCAGGCCGCCGACGGGCAGGCCACGGTCAGTTTCGACGCACCGGCGAGCGACGGCGGCACACCGATCACCGCCTACACCGTGACCTCTGCGCCGGCCGGGCTCAGTGCCGGCGGCACAGGCAGTCCCATCACCGTGACCGGACTCACAGACGGAACGAGCTACAACTTCACCGTCACGGCCACCAACGCCGCCGGAACGAGCCCGCCGTCCACCTCCTCGAACTCCGTGACGCCGCTCGCCCCCACGGGCTCGGGCGGGGGTGGCGGCGGAGGTGGCGGGGGGAACGCACCGAACCTCAGCGGCAGCCTCGGCGGGCCATCGACAGCCACGCTCGGGAGCACCGTCTCGCTGACGATGAACATCGCCAACAAGGGGGGAACCGCATTCGATACGACGCTGACCCTGACAACGAGCGGGCTCGGCAATCTGTCCGCGCAGGCCGTCTGGGGGCTCGGCGCGGGCTGTTCCGTCACGGGCACGACCGTCACGTGCGACCTGGCCTCGCTACCGACGGGGCCTGCGATCCCCGTCGCGGTCATCACTGCGACGATCGCCGGCCTCCCGGCTTCGGCGAACGCGTCGATGACCACCGTTCTGGCCGACAGCGACCCGTCAGACAACCAGGCCGCCTGGTCGGTGCAGGCCTCACAACCGATATCGGCACCGGTGACCCCGATCGAGAAACCGCCTCCGCCGATCAAACGAGCCCCGGCGAAGACGTCAAAGCTGACGGTCGCCGTCAGGCCGGGCGCCAAGGCCGGTTCGGTCCGGATCAAGGGCCTGCGGAAGACGCACCTCTTCAAGTCGGGCAGCTCGGCGACGGTGATCGCAACGGCGAAACCGGGCTGGCGATTTCGCTACTGGGCAAGCGCCTGCAGCGGCAAGAGGCATAGGCCGACACCGCGGTGCACCGTCACCATGAACAGGTCGAAAACCGTGACCGCAGTCTTCGTGCGTGAGCTTGCCCGGACGAAGCGGACCAAGAAGACGACAGGAACCTGAAGCCGAGAGGGCCATACTTGGCACCCGCTCAATTACCGGCGCAGTGCTCCTCGACCGTCCGGAGTAACTCGACGAGATCGACCGGCTTCGCGAGATAGCCGGCAAAGCCGGCCTCCAGGAACCGCTCGCGGTCGCCCTGCATCGCCTGCGCGGTCAGAGCGAGCACCGGAATCGATGCAGTGCGCTCGTCGGCGCGCAGACGAGCGAGCGCCTCTACGCCGTCGATCCCGGGGAGCTGGATGTCCATCAGCACGATCGCCGGGGCCTGCAACCGCGCAAGAGCCACGGCGTCCTCGCCGGTGCGCGCCTCGAGGGTGCTGTACCCGGTTGCCTGCAGGACGTCGCGGAAGAGCTTCATGCTCTTCTCGTTGTCCTCGACGACAAGCACGTGCTCACCCGCCATCCGAAGCCTCTCCATGCGGCAGGGTGAACACGAATCGACTCCCGTGCCCAGGCTCGCTCTCGACCCAGATCCGACCTCCGTGCAGCTCGACGAGGCGCTTCGAGAGCGCCAGGCCGAGGCCTGTGCCCTCCCGCTGCTGCACGCCGGCATCGGTCTGCTGGAACTCCTCGAAGATCCGGTCCTGGTCGGCGAGCGCGATCCCAGGGCCCGTGTCTGTCACCGACACCCGCACCTCCCTGTCGACCCTCGCGGCCGCGATCGCGACCTCGCCGCCCGGCGGCGTGAACTTGACCGCGTTCGAGAGGAGGTTGAACACGATCTGGCGGACGCGCCGCTCGTCCCCGCGGACGATCTCTACGCCCGGTGCGAGCCCGAGCGAAAGCTGGACGCCGTTCTCGGTCGCCCGCTCGCGCACCATCACGACGCCGCGGTCGAGCACCTCCCGCAGCGAGAACGCCGCGACCTCGAGCTGGACCTGCCCCGCCTCGACCTTCGACAGGTCGAGCACGTCGTTGATCAGAGCCAGGAGATGGTTCCCGGACGCGAGGATGTCCTCCAGGTACTCATCCTGCTTCGCGTTGACGGGGCCGAACAGCTGCCGGCGCAGGAGCTGCGAGAACCCGATGATCGCGTTCAGAGGCGTCCGCAGCTCATGCGACATGTTCGCCAGGAACTCGCTCTTGTGCCGGCTCGCCGTCTCGAGCTCCCCGTAGAGGCGCCGCAGCTCGTCGTTCATCCGGTTCACGTGCGCGCCGAGCGAGCCGAGCTCGTCACGGTTCGGAACATCGAGGCGGCCGGAGAAGTCTCCTTCGGCGATCTCGGAGAGCCGCGCCTCCGTGCTCTGGATCGGCCCCACCAGCGACCAGGAGAGGATCAGCCCGAGCCCAACCGCGAGCGCGACGCTGATCGCGCCGACTGCGACGAAGAGGTTGCGCGACGACGTGTACGCGCTCCGATTCGCGGCGATCAGGGCGGCCGTCTCGTTGCTCGTCCGCTCGGCGAGATCGTTTGTCGCGAGGAAGAGGTCCTGATCGGCCGTCACGGCGCCGGCAAGAGGCTGCATTGTCCGTCGGCTCGTGTTACCGGCGTTGTCGAGCGTCTGAACCGTGGTCATCGCGCCGTCGAACCGGTGGTAGTCGAGCCTGATCCGCTCGAGCATCCGCTCGTCGCCGGGCGGCGGCACGAAGCCGTAGGTCACCTCGCTCGTCGACGGGCCGAGCTCCGACAGCCCGAAGCGGATCTCCCCGTCGACGAGCGCCCATTGCCGCCCGCCGAACGAGCTCTTCGCACCGGTGACGGTCGCAGGGCCTGGATCGCCGCCGGTGCGAAAGCCGAGCAGCTGGCGCAGCATGCTCGCCTGCGTCTGCAGCTCGTTGTAGGTCGAGGACCGGGCCTGGAGAGTCCCGAGCCCCTCCACGCGCGCGTTCGCCTGGGCGAGGAACCGCAGCCCGAGCACGCCGACGAGCACGAGCAGCGCCGCGATCCCGAGGAAGGCGACGAGCAGCTTCGTTCGCACGTTCGCCGGCGCAACGGCCACGGCGCGCACGAGCCGGTTGTCGGAGCCGACGAGCGCCGGCCAGCGCCGGCTCGGCGGCGGCCGCCTGAGCGCCCCGGGCTGCGCCATCAGCTCATCCCTTGGACGTAAGCGATGTCGGCGCCGCGGATGAGTCGATGATCAGCCACTTACCGTTGATCTTCTGGATCTGATGGTCGACGCCGACCGCTGCCATCAGCTTGTTCGTCTTGATGTCGATGTAGTCGCACTCGAAATAGAGCGTTCCCTTGTCGCCGTTCACCGTCGCCTTGATCCGGAACGACGGGGTGTCCGCCTGCCAGTGGTTCTGGGGGAAGAACGCCTTGTTCTTCGTGGCGAAGAACTTCCTGATCTGGCTGCGGCCGGTGTAGGTCTCAGTGCCCAGGTTGAAGACGGCGCCCGGCGCGAATAGCGTCATCATCAGGTTCACGTCGTGCGTCGTTGCGGCCTCGTGGAACGTCTTCTCGATCTGCTCTATCTGGTAGAGCGTGGCCTGCTTCTGCATCAGCAGCTCGGCCGCCGAGGGCTTGCCCGACCCACCGCAGCCGGCCAGTGCTGCGACGGTCACTCCGATTGCCAGGGTGGATCCGATGAACAGCACGCGTCTCACTTCGGTTCTCCTCTCAGTTCTGCGATCGAGAGCCGATCGTCTCACGGAGGCGCCGTCGCGTCCAGAGTGCCTGCACCCCGTTCCCGGGAGAGGTCAGCCGCCGGGGAGGTGCTGCCGCACCTGCCCGGGAAACGCCAGAACGTCGATCGGCTTCTCGATGTAGGCGGCGAAACCGGCTTCGCGGAACCACCCGTCGCCCTCGGTGGCCGGCTCGGCACTGAGCGCCACCACCGGGATGTGCGCCGTGTGCTCGCCCTCAGCGAGCAGCCGCGCCGCCTCGATACCGTCGAGGTCGGGGAGCCGGAGGTCCATCAGCACGAGGTCCGGCCGCTGCGCGGCTGCAAGCGCGAGCGCCTCGGCAGCCGTCCCGGCCGAGAGCGTTCGCAGCCCGGAAGCCTCGAGCACGTCGCGGGCGAGCTTCGCGTTCCGCTCGTCGTCGTCGACGATCAGCACGAGCGCCTCCATTGCGTCATCCTAGGAGGCTCGTGGCAATTCGGGTTGTGCTCGCAGACGACCACTACCTCACCCGCGAGGGAGTACGCAGCCTGCTCGAGACCGAGCCGGAGATCGTGATCGCAGGGGTCTGCGGCGATCTCGACTCGCTGCTCGCCGCGGTCGGCGAGACGCGGCCGGACGTCGTGGTGACCGATATCCGGATGCCGCCGCTCGGGGTCGATGAGGGCATCCAGGCCGCGACGCGCCTGCGCGAGACCCATCCGGAGGTCGGCGTCGTCGTCCTCAGCCAGTACGCGGAGCCCGGCTACGCGCTTGCGCTGCTCGAGGCCGGCACGGCAGGGCGGGGGTATCTGCTCAAGGAGCGAGTCGCCGACCTGGATCAGCTCCTGAACGCGATCCGGGCGGTCGCAGCAGGCGGGTCGGTGATCGACCCGAAGGTCGTCGAGAGCCTCGTCGCCGAGAAGGCGCGGGTCGGGGCGTCGCCACTTCATGGGCTGACGGCACGCGAGCAGGACGTGCTCCGAGAGATGGCCGAGGGGAAGAACAACGCCGCGATCGCGGAGACGCTCTTCCTCACCGAGCGATCGGTCGAGAACGTGATCCACTCGGTCTTCCAGAAGCTCGGGATCGGGTTCGAGCCGTCCGTGCACAAGCGCGTGAAGGCCGTCATCCTCTATCTCTCCGAGGGCGGCTAGATCAGAGGAACGGTCGCGGTCAGCCGGGCTGCCTCGAGCCCGACGACGCCTCCCAGCGCATCGATCCGATCGCGGGCCACTGCGAACGCGCCGGGGTCGAGGCCGGCGGTCTCGCAGTCGACAGCGACCAGTAGCTCTCCCCCCTCCTCGCGGAGCCGGATCGCCGTGCTCGCACCGGAGCAGGCGACGGCCCGGCAGAGGAAGAAGACCGCCCGCTCGACGTCGGCCCTGTAGCGGCCGATGCCGTGCGCCTCGACCTTCGGCCTGAAGGCCGCTCCGCGGAGGGCATCGACAAGGCCCCGCGCCTCGAGCACCGAGGGGTAGATCTCGTCCGCCAGGCTTCGCACCCGGTCGAGCGCGCCCCGCACGTCGTCCTCGATCTCGCCGAGCAACGCCATCGCCGCCGGGAGGTCGCTCGCCGCGAGCCGGCGGGCGAGCTGCAGGCGCACCGACGCGGCGACCAGGTCCTGCTGCACGCCGTCATGGAGGGCGCGCTCGATTCTGCGCGACTGCTCGTCTCCCGCGGCGATGAGCCGCGCACGCACGACGGGCAGGTCGTCGGCCGTGCTCAATCCCTCAGCGTAGGCGAAATCCCGCGAGTGCATCGGGAGGGAAGCCTCCCGCGAATCCGGGTGGTGGCCTCCTGGTCGGATGCCGCCGCCGGGACCACGATCGGCCCGACGGAATTTCCAACGTCGACAGATCGGAGGAACATCGCATGAAACGCCTGATCATCGTTCTCGTGTTGGGGGCCGCGGCGACCTGGACGGCGATCGCAGTCGCCACCCCCAGCCAGGGGCAGACCTCGACCATCCTCTCCGTCGGTGCGCTCCAGGCCGATCTCGCCTTCAACACGGGGCTGACGGCCCAGGCGACCGGCACCACCTGGGGCGACAAGCAGTACTCCGCCGACCAGCTGCCCGAGTTCCTGATGCGGCTGCGCGCAGCCGGCGTCACGAACCTGGGCCTGTGGATGAACCTGCATCCGCTGATCTCGGCGAGGTTCGGGATGGTGCCGATCGGGATCCTGTCCCAGCCCGAGGTCGTCAACCAGCAGGCGACGTTCGCGCCCGGCGCGGCATCGGGGTGGCACACCCATCCCGGCTACCTGACCTCGACGGTCGTCTCGGGCCAGGTCATCCGCTACGGCACCGACTGCTCGTCGCAGACGTTCACCGCCGGACAGTCGTTCTACGAGACCGGCGCCAGCACGTTCATCGTGAAGAACCCGAGCACAACCGACCCCGCGGTCGTGAACGTGACCTTCGTCGTACCCGGAGGCACGCCGACGACAGCCCTCCGAATCGACAAGGCGCAGCCCTCGAGCTGCGCGCAGTGAGCCCGCCGGTTCCCGTGGGCGCGCCGCAGTGGAGGGGAGAGCGCTTCTCCCCTCCACGGGCCCCGTTTGCGTCGCTGGCGCTCGCGACGGCCCTGCTCGTCGCGCTGCTGGCCGCACTGACCGCCGCCGCACCGTCCCGCGCAGACGGCGACCCGGCCAGCGACTACCTGCTCCTGCAGAACATCTTCGTCCCCTATCAGGCACCCTCGCCGGACGTGACCGCGGCGCTCGAGCACGCCGCCGACGCGGTCTACCTCCGCGGCGAGCGCGTGAAGGTCGCGGTGATCTACGACACGGCCGACCTCGGGTCGCTGCCCTCGCTGTTCGGGAATCCTTCGGATTACGCACGCTACCTCGGCATCGAGTTGAGCCTCTGGTACGCCGGGCCGCTGCTCGTGGTGATGCCCGCCGGGTTCGGGATCTACGACGGCGGCCGTTCGACCGAAGCGGAGTCGCGCGTGCTGCAGTCGATCCCCGTCACGGCGGCGAGCCCCGACGACCTCGTGCGCACGGCGACCACGGCCGTCACCGACCTCCTCGGGGCCGGAGCGCTGGCATCCCCGGACATCAGGCCGCCTCTTGTGACTGTCTTTCCCGCCTCCGCCCGCCGAGGAAAGCAGGCGACGCTCCATTTCGAGGTCTTCGACGACAGCGGCCGCAGCACGGCGACCGTCCGCGTCTACGAGTTGAACTCGCTCCTGGCGACGCTCGCCGTCCCTTCGGCCCTCGTTATCGGCACCCGCAAGATCGATCTTCACTGGCTCGTGCCGGCCAAGCTTCGCAGCCGGCAGCTGCACTTCTGCGTCATCGCCTCCGATCCCGCCGGGAACCGAAGCAAGCCGGCTTGCGCTCCGTTCCTCGACGTCCGATAACCCGACCCCGAACGCCGCCGGAAACGGGCCTGGCAGGCGAAGTCTCCGCGAAACAGAGGAGAGCCGGTGGGCGACGTAGGGAGGGAAGGAAGGGGCGCTGCCGAGGCGAAGGGTTCAGCGTGGTGGAGAACGCCGGCGACGAGCCGCCGCGGGGAACCACGATCGGTCGGTTTCCGATCACGACGGCGCTCGAGTTCACGGAACGGCCGACCGAGCAGACCCTGGGCATGGTCTACGGCGTGATCGTTCGGTCAGCGGGTCTCGGCCGAAACATCATCGCCTTCTTCAAGAACCTCGCCGGCGGCGAGGTGCGGCAGTACACGCGACTGGTCGAAGACAGCCGCCGCCACGCGCTCGACCGGATGATCGAAAACGCGAAGTTGGTTGGAGCCGACGGGATCGTGTCGATGCGTTTCGACTCGTCGGAGATGGGCGCGAGCATGACGGAGATCGTCGCCTACGGGACTGCCGTGCGTTTGCGAGCGACCGTCGATCGTGGCGGGTCGTCGACTTGAACGGGTGGGTCTGGCCCGTGATCATCGTCGTACTCGCTGGCTTCGCGATCGGCAGCTTCCTCGTCCGTCGCCACGGGGAATCGGGGCGGCCGCAGCGCAACTGGCAACGGACGGACGAGGTCTTCAAGGATCCAGGCTCGGACAGGGTGATGCGTGTTTGGCTGGACGAGGCCGGTGAGCGCCATTACGTGCCCGAGTGAGATAGGGGCCAATGGGAATGTGGTGGTCATCTCTCCCGGTCGTCGAGCACTCCCTCTCCGTGCCTTTCATTGACCGTTCTGGCCTGTGGACGAGGGTCACGACGGCTCGGGTAGCGATGTGACGGACTGGGCAACATTGGCCGAGGCCGGCACCGCGCTCGGCACACTCGTGCTCGCCGGCGCCACCTTTTCGTCAGTTCGATCGTCGTCGAGAACGGCACGAATAGCCGAGCGTGCCCTGCTCGCCTCGCAACGCCCCGTACTCGCCCCGGCCGGTCCCGACGATCCCGAGGCACAGGTGCAATTCGCGGACGGGCGGGTCTTCGCCCTTCCAGCCGGGAGACCGCTCGCCGAACGATCCGCGGGAGTTATCTACCTCGCCGTCCCGCTGAGCAACCTGGGAGCGGGAATCGCCGTGCTGCATGCCTACTACCTCCAAGCCGAACCGGCCGAAGATCTGGCCCGGGACCCGAGCGGGGTCGCGCGCCACCGTCGGGGCGACACGCCGCCAAGCGTCGCGTCGTTCGCGCCGCAGCAGCGGGACCTGCTCATCAGCCCCGGGCGAGTCGGGTTCTGGCAAGCCGCTCTGCGCGATCCCGAGGCGCCGCTTTTTGCCGCCACCGCCGAGGCGCTCGAGACGGGCGGGCGCATCACGGTCGACATCCTCTACGGCGACCACGAAGACAACCAACCAACCATCACCCGGCTCGTTCTGCTCCCTGACGATGCCGCCGCCTGGCGCTGCGACGCCACGCGCTACTGGAACCTCGGCTCAACGACCGACGAGCTCCGTCGGCTCGGGTTCGAATGACGGCCGCAATCGTCGTGCGCCCGATGGAGAGCCGTGAAGGTCGGCCAGACCTGCCCTCCGGAGCGGGCCGGGCCCAGAGCTGTACGCATCGTGTGCCTATGCGAACCGTTCGGCGACGGCGACGGCGACATTCGCCGCCCTGGCCTCGGCGCCGCCGTCCGTTGCCGGCCGCGGCATCTCGACGGTGAGGCCCGCGGCCCGGGCCTCCTCGTGCGTTCCAGCCGCCGCGACGGCGCCGTGGAGCCGCCACAGGTAAGCAAGATCAGCCTCCGCGATCGCGAGCGCCTCCCTCGGGGTCAGTTCCGGGCCGTGTCCGGGCACCACGCGGGCGGGCGGGTCATGGCGGAGGAGGTCGATCAGGCCGGCGAGCGTCCCGCGGTAGGCGGCTGTCGACCCTGCGAACGGAAACTCGATCTTGGAGAGGTGGTCGCCGACTGCCAGCAGGTCGAGGTCGCGGCAGCGGAACGCCGTCCCGTCCTGGGTGTGGCCGGACAGGGCCAGCGTCTCGAGCAGGAACGGGCCGACGTGCACAGCCCTGCCGGCCTCGAACGTCCGGTCGATGCGCGGCTCACCCGCGATCTCGACTCCGTGTGCCGCCGCCCGCTCGGCCACGGTCGCCTCCTCACTGCGGGCCAGAAGGCGTGCCGCAGTCGCCTCGCTCATCATCGCAGCCGCGTCCGGGAACGCGGCGATGCCACAGACGTGGTCCCAATCCGCGTGAGTAGCGAGCACATGTGTGACCCGACCGCCAAGGTCGCGGGCGCGCGCAGCAATCCGGGCCACCTCGTCCGCGGAGACCGCCGGATCGAGGAGCACCACCTCGCCGTCGGCGGCCAGCAGAAGCGACGACGTCTCCCACAGCGCGCTCTCGAACCGCTCGACCACCATTCCGTCCACCCTATTCATTCGGCGAAACGCCACACCTCGGGCGTCCGCTCGTGCGCCTCTCACCCGCCGACATCGGCGCACTCGTCGTGACGGCCGCATCACTCCGCCGACGGGGACTTTCGTCGTGGTCGTCAGCTTCACGGGTTTAGGATGGCAGCGTCGTGAAGCGTGTCGGGCTCATCGTGGTGGTGGCGGTGCTCGTCTGCTGCTCTGCCGCCGGCGCGCGCGTTGCGCCCAAGCGGGGCGGCATCTACCGGGTGGGTGTCGACACGAGCTTCTTGCTTACCGACGACTTCGACCCGACCGGTGAGACAGGCGGGGTCGCGCAGGGGATCCTCTCGAACCTCGTCGTGCGAACGCTCGTCGGGTTCGACCACATTGCAGGGCCGGCCGGGTCGAAGGTGGTGCCCGACCTCGCGACCTCGGTGCCCGCACCCACGGACGGCGGAAGGACCTACACGTTTCACCTCAAGCCCGCCGTGAAGTTCGGGCCGCCGGTGAACCGGGAGATCACCTCGCAGGACGAGCTCTATGCGCTGGAACGGCTCGCGAATCCGAAGGACGGCGGTGAGCTGGCTTTCGCGTTCAGGCCGGTCGTCGGCTGGGATGCCTACGCGGCGGGGAAGGCGAAGACGATCACCGGGATCGTGACGCCGAACGCGTCCACGATCGTGTTCCATCTGACCGAGCCGAGCGCCGACTTCCTCGTCTGGCTAGCATCGCCGATGGCAGGGCCGATTCCGGACGAGGTCGCCGGGTGCTTCGAGGGCAAGCCGGGCGAGTACGGCCGCGACCTCGTCTCGACGGGTCCCTACATGTTCGAGGGAGCCGACAAGGTCGACGACTCGTCCTGCGCGAAGCTCAAGCCGATGAGCGGCTTCGACGGCCTGACCTCACTGACGCTCGTGCGGAACCCGGACTACAACCCGGCGACGGACTCGAAGGCTGCCCGCGAGAACCTGCCCGACGAGTTCAGGTTCACGGTCGATTCCAGCATCGACGACATTGCGCAGCACGTCGAGGCCGGCGACCTGGACGACGAGCTCACGTCCGCGCTCCCACCACAGGTGCTCGAGCGGTACGCGAACGATACGAAGCTGAGGCCGCTTCTGAAGATCGATCCGACCCTCAACACGTTCTACATCTCCATGAACCTGACCCAGCCGCCGTTCGACGACATCCATGTCCGGCGCGCGCTCAGCTGGGTGCTCGACAAGGCCGCCCTTCGGCAGTCGATCGGCGGCCCGCTCGTGGGGGCGATCGCCACCCACATCGCCGCCAACGTCCTTTTCGGCAACCAGCTCCGGGGCTACGACCCGTACAGGACGCCCGGGAGCCACGGGAGCCTGGCGCGGGCCAAGGCCGCGATGAAGGGATCTAGGTACGACACGGAGGAGAATGGAACCTGCAGCGCAGCGGCGTGCAAGCACGTTCTGCTGCTAGCCGCGACGACGGCAGCCGATCCCGGACTGATAGCCGCGCTCCAGCAAGACGCTGCGAAAATCGGGATCACCTTCACCGTGCGCGCGGTCGACGGGCCCTTCTCGATCGCCCAGACCGTGGCGAGAAACATCCCGATCGAGGAGTTCTCGGGTTACGGATCCGGGCCCGACCCGGCGTCGATGTTCCGCCCGCTGTTCTCGGGCCAAACGATCATCCCGTTGGGGAATACCGACTGGACGCTCGTCGGGATCACGCCGGCCCAGTGCAGGGCGGACCACGTGAGGGGTGACTGTAGCCCCTACGACGCGGAGACAGGGGTGGGCGTTCCGAGCGTCGACGCGCTGATCGATCGCTGCGGCCGGCTCGCGGGCGCGGCCCGGCGAAGCTGCTACGAGCATCTCGACGAACAGCTGATGACCCGGGTCGTCCCGGTGGTCCCGTGGTGCTGGCTGGACGCGCAGCACCTGATCGGCTCCGACGTCAGCAAGTGGGGGTACGACATCTCCAGTGGCACGACGGCCTTCGCGCATGTTGCCGTGTCCTAGGGCGTCGTGACGGCGTGCGCTCACTGTGGGCACGAACTGCAAGAGGAGTTCCGGTTCTGCCCGTACTGCGGGGCCGGGGCAGCGGCGCCGGTCATGGTCGAGCCCGCCCGGGAGCGGCGTGTGGTGTCGATCCTCTTCTGCGACGTCGCCGGGTTCACGGCCGCCTCCGCGGATGCCGACCCGGAGGACGTGCGGGCGCGGATGGATGCCTATTACGGCATGCTGCGACCGGTGATCGAGGCGTTCGGCGGGACGGTGCAGAAGTTCATCGGCGACGCCGTGATGGCGGTCTTCGGCGCACCGGTCGCACACGAGGACGACCCGGAACGCGCTGTTCGCGCCGGTCTCGCGATCCTGGGCGCCGCCGAGGAGCAGAACGCGGCCAACCCCGGCCTCGATCTCGTCGTGCGGATCGGGGTCAACACGGGCGAGGCGGTGGTCGACCTCGACGTTCAGTCCGGATCGGGCGAGGCGATCGCGCTCGGAGACACGGTCAACACGGCGGCGCGAATCCAGGTCGCGGCGCCTGTGAGCGCCGTGGCCGTGGCGGAGGCAACGTTCCGGGCGACCGAGCCCGTGTTCGACTACGAACCGCTGGACCCCGTCGTGGCAAAGGGGAAGGCGGAGCCCCTCGCGGTCTGGCGTGCGTTGGCCCCGCGGGCCCGGCTCGGCAGCGACGTGATCAGGTCGCTGGCAACGCCGCTCGTCGGTCGTCGGCGGGAGCTCGCCGCGTTGACCGACGCGCTCGAGGAATCCGTTCGGGCGCGGGCGGTTCGGCTGGTGACCGTCGTGGCCGAACCGGGGACGGGGAAGTCGCGCCTCGTGGCGGAGCTCGGGAGGTTCGTGGACACGATGCCGCTGTTCGTCGTGTGGAGGCAGGGGCGCTGCCTCCCGTTCGGGGATGGGATCACCTTTTGGGCGCTCGGGGAGATCGTGAAGGCCCATGCAGGCATCTACGATTCCGACTCGGTCGAGGTGGCGACGGCGAAGCTCGAGCAGGCGCTTCCAGAGGGCGAGGACCGCGTCTGGCTGCGCACGCGGCTGTTGCCGCTCCTGGGCATCGAGAGAGGTGAACCGGGATCCCAGCAGGAGCTGTTCTCCGCCTGTCGCCGTTTCCTCGAAAAGATCGCGGAGCGTAGCCCGCTCGCGATCGTCGTCGAGGACATCCACTGGGCGGACGAGGCAATGCTCGCGTTCCTCGAGCACCTCGTCGCCACAACGCGCGACGTACCGTTGCTCGTCCTCTGCACAGCCCGTCCGGAGCTCTTTCAGCGTCGTCCCGGCTGGGGGACGGGGCTCGCGAACGCAGAGACGCTCGCGGTCGGGCCGCTGAGCGATGACGAGACCGCGCGGCTCGTGAGCATCCTGCTCGACCGGGCCGTCCTGCCCGCTGCGACGCAGCAGCTGCTGCTCGAGCGCGTGGGCGGCAACCCGCTCCACGCCGAGGAGTTCGTCCGGATGCTGCGCGACCGGGGCCTCGTGGACGAGCACGGACGTCTTGCAGCCGACAGTGAGATCGTCGTGCCGAGCTCGATCCACGCGCTGATCGCTGCCCGCCTGGACACGCTTGCGCCGGACCGGAAGCGGCTCCTTCAGGATGCGGCCGTGATCGGGAAGGTGTTCTGGGCCGGCGCTGCCGCGACGATGGGTGAACGGGAGCCGGCAGCGGTCGCGGAGTCTCTCGCGCGAGCTCGCCCGGCGCGAGCTGATCCGTCCGGCCGCCCACAGCTCGATGGAAGGCGAGACCGAGTACAGCTTCTGGCACGCGCTCGTGCGCGACGTCGCCTACAGCCAGATCCCCCGAGGGCAGCGCGCGACCCGGCACCTCCGCGCCGTCGACTGGATCGAGGTCAAGGCCGGCGAGCGGGTGGAGGAGGTAGCCGAGGTGCTCGCCTACCACACCGGGGAGGCACTCACGCTCGCGCGGGCGACGCACAACCCCGTCCTGGAGGCGGAGGTCACGCCCGCCGCGGCCCGGTACGCGCTGCTCGCAGGGGAGCGGGCTCTCGACCTCGATGTCGCGAGAGCGGTCGAGCTGCTCGAGCGTGCACGCACGCTGACTCCCGACGACGATCCCGCGTCAACTCGCGTGCAGCTCCGCTGGGCCGAGGCCGTCGAGGACTCCGGCCGGCTCGAAGAGGCGGGGCAGGCGCTCGAGAGCATCGCGGAGGAGCTCGAGACGAGCGGCGACGCGTTGAACGCCGGCCGGGCGTGGAGCCGGCTCGGCTTCATCTGGCGGCGACTCGGACGCACCCGACTTCCTGCCCCTCCACGAGCGAGCCGTGGCGCTACTGGAGCCCACGCCCGGCCCCGAGCTCGTTGCGGCCCTCGCGGAGTACGTCGACGGCCTCTACGTCTCCCAATCCCCTGCCGGCTGGGAGCAGGGAGTCGCTCTCGCCGACAGGGCCCGTAGCCTTGCGGCCGAGCTCAGCCTGCCCGAGCCCGGTTGGGCGGTCGGTGGCCGCGGCGGCTGCCGCTGCCGGGCCGGCGATCCGGGCGGCCTTTCCGATCTCAGGCGGGCGATCGACCTGCTGGGAGCAACGGGCGATCGGCGCGTCGTGTTCGTCATGCACACCACGGGGTCCAAACGAGTCGGATCGACGGCACCGCCGCCGCCCTCGCCGGTCTCGAGCAGACTCTCGAGCTCGCCTCGGCTCGTGGAGTCGAAGCGATCGCTCGCTTCTCGCGCGGTGTCCGGGTCTCGCAACTGGTCGACAGCGGCCGGCTCCGCGAGGCGCTCGAGGAGATCGACGCGCTCATCCCTCTCGCCCGCGAGGGTGGTGACAGGATCATGGAGCATGAACCTGCTCCACTCCCGGTTTACAGCGGTTCTCGAGCGCGGCGCCGAAAACACAGCCTCTCTGGACGAGCTCGTCGAGGCGGTCGAGGCATACGGGCTGGACGTTTGGTCGTTCATGCGGCTCAGGGCGGCCCTCGTGCGAGGAGATACGGTTGCGGCCTCCGCCGCGCTCGAAGATCTCTCGAGAGAGCTCGAGGCCAGCTCAGATCTCGAGGACGCTTCGCCGTCGACGCTTCGCTTGCTGGCGGCGCTCGGCGAGACTGTCCTCGCCCGGCGCTTCTGTGAGGAGGCTGCGGCGGCGGGGGTCCTGGTCCGCGATCCCGCCCGACCAGCACATGGCTGTCCTCGCCCGGGCGCTCGTGGCGGAGCTCGATCGAGCGTATCTGGAGGCCGCGGGGTTCTACGCTGACGCCGCGGTCCACCTGGAAGGCATTCACGAACGTGCTCGAGCACGCCCATGCCCTGCTCGGGCGCGGGCGCTGCCTCGCAGCGCTCGGTGACCCGGACGCCCGGCAGCCGCTCCTCGAGGCCCGGATGCTGTTCGAGCGCATGGCCGCGCGACCCCGGATCGCCGAGTGCGATGCGCTCATGAACGAATCCGCACCGCTGTCGCGTACCGGAGAAAGAGGACAGTCATGAACCGTCCGGCACCGCCGCAAGGCGGTCAGGTGATGCAGCTCGGAGGGCGAGGGGCAGGCCTGCCCGCCGCGTCATCGCGTTCCGGTCCCGGAGCACCGTCATCCCTCGCCGCACCTCGATCGAGCCGCGGGCGCGCTCGGCGGCGAGAACGGAGGCAACAGTTGCCCGTGAGGCGCCCGCGAGCGCCCCGAGCTGCTCCTGAGTGATCCGCACCACCTCCTCACCGCTTTCGGCGTCGAAGCGCCCGAGCTCGAGGAGCCTGCGCAGAACGCGCCGGCGAGCGTTCTCGTAGAACGCCTCGCTCAGCAGCTCGTTCATCCGCTGCAGCTGGCGGGCGAGCAGGGTCACGAGGACCCGGTCGACGCTCGCGTGCCTGGAGCGGAGCTCGTCGAAGTCGACGCGATACACGCAGAGAGTCTCGCCTGCGTCGAGGGCCGACACGGTCGCCGACCTCTCCCGGCCGGAGACGAGGGCGAGCTCTCCGAACACGTCTCCGCTGCCGCAGATCGCGAGCAAGGTGTCCTCGCCAAGGGCTGTGCGGCGCGCGATCGCAAAACGGCCTCGAACGACGAGGTGAAGTGAATCCGCGGGGTCGCCCTGATGGAAGACGACCTCCCCGCGCCTGAACGTTCGCCGCCGCGCCATCTCGAGGACCGGCTGCAGCTCCGTGGCGGGCACACCGTCGAAGAGCTCCCAGTGCACGTGCTGATTCTACGGCCTGGACTGTCTCGGATTGGACATTCGGGAGATCTGAGCCCGGAGCGACATCACGGAGCTCCCTTCGTACCGTCGGCGTGGAGATTCACAGACCACCCGACAAGCCAAGGAGAGAGCAATGACCCGTTCGTTCATCAATCCGTTCCGACCCCGGAAAGACAACGGTCAGTCACTGAAGATCCCGCCTCTGCTCGTGGCCGGAACGGCCGCGTTCGCGATCCTCGCCCCGACGGCGGGGGCTGCCGGGAACGGCTCGGCTCGCCACGTGGGGCCGGCCGGCCACGTCACAGGCCATCGCGTCGTCAAGCACAAGAGCACGGCCGAAGGCAAGACCTCGAAGACGGCGGCGAAGACCAAGACCATCGCCAAGGTGAAGCCCGTTCCCGCGAAGCCGAGGATCGTTCCGTACATCTACGTCCCGCCGGGAGTGCCGGGGCCGCCGTACGTCGATCCGAACGCCTGCGCCGATAGCGGAACCGATTGCACCGACCAGCAGCTCTGCGATCTCTGGGGCATGAACTGCAACAGCATTCCGTCGGTCGCCCAGCCGGATCCCGCCACAACGAACGACGCCTCGACCGGTGCCGACCCGACTGCCGGCTAGTCCAGCGCGTGAGCATCGCCGACGCGAGCATTCCGGAGATCACGTGGGCAGGAGCCGCAACCGCTCCTGCCCACGCTCATCCGGCCACCGCGCCAACCGACGGTCCTCGTCGGGCGCCCGATCCTCGGCTTCAGAGGCTCGTCGAAGCCCTCGGCGTCGAGGGCGGCGCGCGCGCCTACCTCGAGGAACTGCGGTGGCCCGACGGAGTCTGCTGCCCGCGTTGCGAATCCGACCGCATCGGATGGATACACACGCGCGAACGGCATGAATGCCGTTCCTGCAGGTACCAGTTTCGTTTCTCGGCGGGAACGATCTTCCACAACTCGCACCTGTCGCTCTCGCGATGGCTGCTCGCAGTTCAGCTCATCCTCGAATCCGAAGCAGGTTTTCCCGCCAACCAGCTCCACGCGATCATCGGGGGCAGCTACAAGACGTCCTGGTTCGTAGGTCACCGGATCCGATCCGCGATCTCATGCTCGTTTGTCGACCTCGGAATGCCGCATGCGTTGAGGGTCGCAGTCGACCAGGCCGTGCTCAGCGAACGACCGACAGAGATGCCACCGGAGCAAGCCGGGCTCGACGGCGGCGTCCCGGCTGAGTGGACGTGCGCCACGAGGACGATCGCCGGGGCCTACCACAGACCGAGCCCCGAGCACCTCGCCGCCTACCGCGACGAAGCCCGCTGGCGCGCAGAGAACGTCGGCAACGAAAATGCCTTCCGGGAAACCATCAGGGCCCTGCTCGCGGCCGAGCCTCTCCCATGGGACAGACTCGTCCGTCGACCTGCCGTCGGGTGAGCCTCGGGCGGCACGGTTCGGCGCGGGCCTCCTGAGGCACCCATCAAGCCCCAGGAGCTGCGCGCCGAATCACCCCGTGTCTGCCATTCGCCCCAGGAGGAAGGACCGCGAGCAGACACTGCGAAACGAGATTCCCGATCTGGCTGACTGCGAACCCAACTCCGGGCGCCGTGACAGGGACACGATCCTCTCGGTTCGCATAACGTCCGGATCGAGATCCGCTGTCGGCGTCGAGGAAACGGAGGATGTATGAGCGGGGATGAGAAAACCTACGAGGGGCAGTGCTACTGCGGCGCAGTCACGCTTGTCGTCACCGGCGAGGCTGTGGGCGCCGGCTACTGCCATTGCGCTTCCTGCAGAAGCTGGTCGGCGGGCCCGGTCAACGCGTTCACGCTCTGGAAGCCCGACGCGGTCGAAGTGACGCAGGGAGAAGACGAGCTCGGGGAGTACAACATGAACGAGCGAAGCTATCGCCAGTGGTGCAAGGCCTGCGGCGGCCACGTGTTGACGAGACACCCGCAATGGGATCTCGTCGATGTCTACGCAGCCACGATTCCTTCCTTTCCGTTCACTCCGGGCTTGCACGTCAACTACGAATCGACGGTGCTGCCGATGAAAGATGGGCTACCCAAGCTCAGAGACTTCCCCGTGGAGCTCGGCGGCACCGGCGAGACGCTCCCCGAGTAGCCAGAAGCGCAAGAACGCGCGGTCGACCATTCGAGCGTGCCGCGGATCACGGCAGCGTCGGGTGGCTCGTCCCCGGCAGCGCCTCCGATCTCCCCCGCCGACCCACGGTCGGAACCTCGAGCCGGGAGGTACGATAGACACCACTTCATTGTGACCTCAAGCTCCGGGGGTGGGTCTTGATCAAGGCAACAGTGTTCAACGACGCAGGTTGTCCGTGGGGGTACTCGGCGAATCCGGCTTTTCGGGTGCTCGAATGGCGCTACGGCGGCCAGATCGAGTGGCGGCTGGTCGTCATCGGTCTCCGAGACGAAGTCACGCCGGTGATGCGTGAACAGTTCAACCCGGCCGGCGTGACGCGACTCACGGTGTTCCGCGACCGTTACCGAATGCCGTTCACGTTGCAACCGAAAGCTCGGGCAGCAGCCACCGGCCGTGGCTGCCGGGCGGTCGTCGCCGCTTCTCTCCTCTTCCCCGGGAGCGAGTTCCGCGTCCTGCGGGCCTTGCAAATCGCGAACTTCACGACCGAGCTCCTTCTCGACGACGACAGCCAGATCCGCAGCGCTCTGGCGGAGCTACCGGGGATCGACGCCGACGCGATCGTCGAGCATCTCGACGCGGCGGAGATCGTGGATGCATACGAGCGCGACAAGGCCGAGGCCCGTAGCGCCGCAGGAACAGCGATCGAGGCGCAGGGCAAGGCATCGGCCACCGATCTGGGTCTCATCCGCTACACGGCGCCCTCGGTCATCTTCGAAGGCAACGGACAGCGCCTCGTCGCGGGCGGCTGGCAACCCGAGCTCGCCTACGACCTTTGCATCGCAAACCTCGACCCCACCCTCGGCCGAACCCCTCCACCCGAAGAAGCGGCCGCCCTCCTCGAATGGTTTCCGGACGGTCTCACAACCGCCGAGATCGCCGCGCTGCTTGCTCCAGGCCCCGACTACGTTCCGGATTACGCAGCTGCCGAACAGCAGATGGTGAAACTCGTCGCAACCGGTGCAGCAACTACCCGACGGCTCGGAAACGATCCGCTCTGGCAAAGGCCACACAACCCCGGACGAGCCGAAGCAGCGGTTCCGGGCAATCGGAACGCCGTACCCGTCTGATCGAGTGCGAGCTCGAAGCCGCCCACACAAGGAGGTATCAGTGACTGAATACACGCGACTGAACCTGCGAGAGGACGTCGAGAACTTCGCGGAGCGGTACGGGCTCGGTTCCGATCTCGAGATCCGTTTCGGCCGAAAAGCGCTCGGGATCGAAGGTGGCGGCTTCAGCTACCAGCGGCTCGCCCCGAACCTGCCCGGCTCCTCCGGACATCGGCACCGAACGCAAGAGGAGGTCTACGTCGTGCTCGCCGGATCCGGGCAGGTAAAGCTCGACGACAGTGTCGAGAGCCTCCGCCAGTGGGATGTCGTGCGGGTCCCGCCGACGGTCACGCGTGGATTCGCCTCGGGCCCGGACGGCCTCGAGTTGCTCGCGGTCGGTTTCGGCGAAGGAGGCGACTCCGAGATCGTCGAAGGGTTCTGGGACGCCGCCTAGCGAACCTACCCGGCGCCGCTCGGGCGTGTCAGCCGCAGAGTTCGTCAGACCTGGCTCGAGGAAGCCCAGATGTTGATCCCGCTGTCCACGGCGTGACGGTCGATCTCGGCCAGCTCGTCCGGGGAGAAGTCGAGCCGATCGGGGGCCGCGACCGCTGCTTCGAGCTGCGCGATGCTGCTCGCGCCGAAGAGCGTCGAGGTCACCCGCGAGTCGCGAAGCGTCCACGCGAGCGCCATCTGCGCCAGCGTCTGACCACGGTTGAGCGCGATTCCATTCAGCGCACCGATCCGCTCGAGAGCTTCCGGCCCGAGCAGGTCACGGGAGAGCGACTCGTTTCGGCTCGCCCTCGACCCCTCGGGGATCTCGCGCAGGTACTTGTCGGTGAGCATCCCCTGAGCAAGCGGAGAGAAGCCGATGCAACCCACCCCCAACTCCTCGAGCACGTCGAGCAAGCCCCCCTCGATCCAGCGGTTGAGCATCGAGTACGACGGCTGATGAATCAAGAGCGGCGTGCCGAGCCCGTCCAGGATCGCAGCGGCTTCGCGAGTCTTCTCCGGGGAATACGACGAGATCCCGACGTACAGCGCCTTCCCCTGGCGAACCGCGGAGTCGAGCGCGCCCATCGTCTCCTCGAGCGGGGTATCCGGGTCGAAACGGTGCGAGTAGAAGATGTCGACGTAGTCGAGCCCCATCCGGCAGAGGCTCTGGTCGAGGCTCGCGAGCAGATACTTGCGCGAGCCCCACTCGCCGTAGGGGCCGGGCCACATGTCGTAGCCGGCCTTGGTCGAGATCACGAGCTGGTCGCGGTAGGGACGGAGATCCTTCTCCAGCAGCCGGCCGAACGTCTCCTCGGCCGATCCATATGGAGGCCCGTAGTTGTTCGCGAGGTCGAAATGCGTGATCCCGAGATCGAAAGCACGACGGATAATTGCCCGGCTCACCTCGAGCGGTCGATCGTGGCCGAAGTTCTGCCAGAGACCCAGCGAGACCGCCGGAAGCATGAGGCCGCTGCGACCGGAACGCCTGTATGCCATCCGCTCGTAGCGATCCGCCTCGGGAACGTAGGTCGTCGCCACGGTCGTACTCTAGAGACGCGTTCGACCTGGATGCCCGCTACCGTCGAGAGCGTGAGCGCCCAGGTGGCCTCCGAACGGCGGCGGGCTACGGCACCTCAGGGCGGAGATCGGAGCGAATGATGAGGGCTGTCTGTTTCAAGCGGTTCGGCGGGCCGGAGGTTCTCGAGGTCGTGGATCTCCCGGCTCCGCATCCGGGTCCCGGTGAGGTCCGGATTGCGGTGCGCGCGGCCGGCATCAACGCGAGCGACTGGAAGAAACGCAAGGGCTTGATGGACCGGGCACTCCCGCAGACCATGGGCTACGAGGCGGCGGGCGTCGTCGACGAGCTCGGCGAGGGTGTCTTCGACGTCGCCGTCGGCGATCGTGTGTTCGGCTTCTCCGCCGTGGGGGCGGCCCAGGCCGAGCTGGCGGTGCTGTCGGACTATGCGCCGATCCCGCCGTCGCTCGACTTCCCGGGCGCTGCCGCGCTCCCGGCCGCCGTCGAGACGGCCACGCGCGCGCTCGACCGGCTCGGCGTCCGGAGCGGCAGCACCCTGCTCGTCAACGGCGCCTCCGGAAGCGTCGGCGCCGCCGCGGTTCAGCTCGCCCTGGTGCGCGGCGCACGCGTGATCGGCACCGCCCGTCCGGCAAACCACGAGTACCTTCGCTCACTCGGGGCAGAGCCCGTCGCCTACGGGGAAGGTCTCTCCGAGCGGGTTCGCGCGCTCGCTCCCCGCGGAGTCGAGCTCGCGCTCGACGTCGCCGGGAGCGGCGTCCTGCCCGAGCTGATCGAGCTCGCGGGAGGCCGAGAGCACGTCGTGACGATCGCCGACTTCCCGGGCGCGCAGGCGCACGGGGTGACGTTCAGCCGCGGGGACGACGGCCGCGCGCTCCACGCGCTCGGCGAGATCGGCGAGCTGATCGAGTCCGGACGTTTCTCGCTCCCGGTCGCCCAGACCTTCCCGCTCACCGAGATCGCCGAGGCGCATCGCGTCAGCGAGAACGGTCACGTGCGCGGGAAGCTCGTGCTGCTGGTCGACTGATACCGACGCCACGACCGGGCCTCACCGCATCGCCGGCCGGAGCCGCCGCTCGTTGGCTACGCGACTTCGGCGAACAGCACGTCCTCTTCGGGGCGGGCGTGCATCGGCATCAGCGGCATCAGCGCGATTGCGAGCACGGTCAGGCCGAGGTCGAGCCAGAGCGTACGCCCGAGCGCGTGGTGGAACTCACCGGCACCGAGCGCGTTGAAGAAGACTGTGCCGAGCAAGGCGACGCCGATCGCTGACGCGAGTTGCTGGACCGCGTTCAGGACGCCGGAGGCCGAGCCGACCTCGTCGTCGCGGACGGCCGCAATGATCGTCCCGAAAAGCGGGGCGACGATCAGGCCCATGCCGAGGCCCATCACGAGCAGGCCCGGCACGATCTCCGACGTGCTGACGAGACCCGAGCGCGTTTCCACGATCAGCAACAACAGGCCCAGGAGTGAGACACCGCCGCCTGCCTCGAGCACGTGCCGCCCGTACCGGTTTGCGAGCAGCCCCCCGCTCAACCCGGCGCCGACGGCGAGCCCGAGCGACCACGGCACGAACGTCAGCCCGGCGTGTAGCGCCGAGAAGCCCTCGCCGATCTGCAGGAAGAGTGTCAGCACAAAGAGGACGCCGGTCATCCCGAGAAAAAAGACGAACAACACGAGCGTCCCCGAGCTGTAGCCGCGGTTGCGGAAGAGGCTGGGCTGGACGAGGACGTCCTTGCCGGCCCGCGTGCGTCGGACCTGCTGCAGCGCGAAGACGGCGAGCAGTGAGACGCCGCCGGCGAGGGATGCGAACGTCCAGGCGGGCCAACCGTCCTCGCGTCCCTCGATCAGCGGATAGACGAGTGCAAGCATGGCCCCGCCGACGATCGCCGAGCCGAGCAGGTCGATACGCGGCGGCGACGGCGCTCGGATCTCCGGCATCAGCAGGGCGGCGCCGAGCGCGGTGGCGATCCCGAGCGGCACGTTGACGAAGAAGATCAGCCGCCAGCCGCCAAGCCCGTGCACGCTCACGAGCAGCCCGCCGATGATCGGCCCGAGCACGGCTGCGCCGCCGATCACCGGCCCGAACAGCGCAAATGCCTTCGGCAGTTCGTCCTTCGAGAAGACCGCGCGCATGATCCCGAGCCCCTGCGGGATCAGCAGGGCTCCGAAGGCACCCTGCGACAGGCGAAACGCTACGAGCATCGAGGTGGAGCTCGAGAGCCCGCACCCGAGCGAGCACAGAGTGAATCCGAGGGCGCCGATCACGAACAGGCGACGGCGGCCGAATCGGTCGCCCATCCGCCCGCCGATGATCAGGCCGATCGCAAGGGCGAGGGAGTAGCCGCCTGCGATCCACTGCAGGGCGGCCTCGGAAGCGTGCAGATGAAGGCGGATCGTGGGCAGAGCGACGTTCACGATCGTCCCGTCGAGGAGATCCATGATCTCGGCGGCGAGGATGACGAACAGGATCAGCCAGCGGCGGGGATGGGGACTCATTGGCAGCCTCGATTCATTCATCGTTCCGAACAGTGTTCGAGAACAGATATCAGAACCGTGTATCATCCGGTCGTGACAGCTGACCGCCTCCCCGAGCCGCCGCTCCCGCCCCAGCGCCGTGCCCGCACCGTGCGTCACCGTGCGCTCGACCGCGCCGCCGTCGTGGATGCCGCCGTCCGTGTGCTCGACGCCGAGGGCCTGGAGGCCGTCACCCTCCGCCGTGTCGCGCATGAGCTCGGGGTCGGCGCCGCGTCGCTCTACGCCTACGTCGATTCCAAGGAGGTGCTCGTCGAGTTGATGCTCGACGACGTCCTCGGCGAGCTCGATCTCTCCGACCTACCGGACGAGCGGCCCTGGCAGGAACAGATCAAGGACGTGATCCGGCGCGTGTATGCGACCTTCGTCGCGCACGGAGACATCGGGCGCGCGACGCTCGGGCGCATCCCCGCCGGCCCGAACGCGCTCCGCGCGATGGAGACGATGCTCGCGGTCCTCCGCCGCTCCGATCTCCCGGATCAGGTCGTCGCATACGCGGGCGATCTGATCGGTCTGGTCGTGGGGGCCGCGGCGTTCGAAGACAGCCTGTTCAAGAAGAACGGAGTCGGGTTCGACGAGATGCTTCGCTTCGTCGGCGAGTTCCGCCGCTATCTCGAGTTGCTGCCGCCCGACCGGTTCCCGAATCTCGTCGAGCTCGCCGGCCCCCTCACACGCGTCTCTCCCGACGAGGACGAGCGCTTCGAGTTCATGCTGAACGTGATCGTGGACGGCCTCGCCGCGCAGCGCTAGCGCGCGCGCTCATCCGCCCCGAGGGTCTCTAATTGCCTTGATCCACCGGTGCGTTCGGGGCGCTGCGGGTTCCGGCAAGGAACTATGCCCGGACGTATCTGATGTGCGTCACCCCGGGCGCACCGACCGACTCGACCTGCTCGAGCTTCGCGTCTCCCACGTTTTCGAAGAGCCGGGCGCCGCCTCCGAGCAGGATCGGGACGATCGAGACGACGATCTCGTCGAGCAGACCCGCTGCAAGGTACTGCTGCGCGACGGACGCACCGCCCCCGAGAGACACGTCCTTCTCTCCCGCTGCTGTTCGCGCCCCTTCGAGCGCCGACTCGATCCCGTCCGTGACGAAGTGGAACGTCGTTCCGCCCTGCATCTCCAGCGGCTCGCGTGGACGGCTGGTGAGGACGAAGACGGGATGGTGAAAGGGTGGATTCTCCCCCCACCAGCCCTTCCACGACTCGTCCCACGGTCCCGGGCCGCCGCCGAACATGTTCCGGCCCATGATCGTCGCGCCGGCCCCGCCGAGGATGTCCTCGGCGAACGGCGTGTTCGCGTTGACCTCGCCGCCTTCTTCGCCGTGGCTCTCGCGAAACGCCTGGAGCGGGACAAGCCAACCGTGGAGCTCCTCGCCGCCGACCCCGAGTGGATGCGCCGGCGACTGGTCCGGGCCGGCGACGAAGCCGTCGACTGACATCGTGATGTTCAACTTCAGCTTGCTCATCGATCCTCCCTTTCGACGTGTATGACCTGCCTACCCCTTTCCGATCGAAGCGCGAGAATCGCATGCCCGCTACGCGAGATCTCCCGCTAGGTCTTGACCGGGTCGATTACGAGCACGGGGAGCATGAGGAGCGTGGAGCACAGGAGTTGAGTGCCGACCGATACGCCACGCCTACCACGTTCGTCCGAGCGCAGGCGGGGGTGGAACAGCTTTCGATTTCGTCGAAGCGACCGGGGAACGAGATGCTCGAAATCAGGCAGGACGGCCGCGGCTGCACCGATCGTCGCAGAGTCGGATAACCCGCGACGGCGGACGAGCAACCCCATGATCAGCATCCCGCCCACGTACTCCCAGCTCGCGTGACGAGGATGTTCGTGGGGAACCTGGTCGGCAATGACATGGAGAAACGGGCCAATCGCAGCTCCCATGAGCCGTGAACCCGTCAGAGACCCCACCGCCGCGCCACTCGCCGCGTGAAAAACAACCATCAACTCTGGGTCCATCGTACGCTCACCTTCGTGGGCACCGGCGATGGTCTCGTGTGCTCTCGGCCGCAGCGAACCGACGCTCGAGCTCGTCAAGCTCGACCGCGAGGACGAGCGTTCTCGCGCTGTCGCGGTCGCCGTGGCGCTCCCGTCGCGGATCAGGCCGGCATGACCGAATGCCCTGCCAGGGCCGTCGAGCCGGCCGGGGAGGGGCCCCGCGGACGGGGCCCCTCCTGTTTCGTTCAGGCGTGAACGGCCGCCCCGGTGAACTGAAGCAACGCATCGTTCACCTGGTCGGCGTGCGTCCACGCGATTGCGTGCGGCCCGCCTTCGATCACGACGAGCTCACAGTCGACGAGTTCGGGTAGGCGCTTGCCCGTCTTCGGGAACGGGAGAATCCTGTCGGCGTCGCCCTGGATCACGAGCAAAGGCACGTCGATCTTCGGCAGGTCGGCCCGGAAATCGGTCTCCCAGGTCGGGATGCAGGCGACTGCCGCGATCGCCGAGGCGGCGAAAGCGATGTCGAGGCTGCTTGCGAACGCCTCGGGACTGACGAGCTTCCCGGCGTACTGATCCATGTTGTAGAAGTTGTCGAGGAACCCCTTCATCCACGCGGGTGTGTCGGCCTTGGCAGACTCCGCGAAGCCCTCGAAGAGGCTTCCGGGCAGCCCTTCGGGGTTGTCGTCGGTCTCCAGCAGGAACGGCGGGATCGGCGAGACGAGCACCCCTCGCGCGATCCGGTCCGAGCCGTACTCGCCGACATATCTCGTCACCTCTCCGGTTCCCATCGAGTGGCCGACGAGCGTCACGTCCCGCAGGTCGAGCTCGTCGAGGAGCATCTTCAGGTCCGATGCGAACGTGTCGTAGTCGTAGCCCGCCGACGGCCGGCTCGAGTCGCCGAAGCCGCGGCGGTCGTATGTGATCACACGATGGCCGGCATCGAGCAGCACCGGCACCTGCTTGTCCCAGGCCCGGCCGCTCAACGGATAGCCGTGGATCAGAACAACCGGATCCCCCGACCCGTAATCCTCGTAGTGGAGCTTGATGTGTCCGGAGTTCTCCTCTCCTACCTTGACGTAGGGCATCGTCTCTCCTTCCATCAGGTGGCGGCACTCCGAGCGTCGCCACCGGGTACGCCTTCCGGCACTGCGACGCGGACTCTCCGCGTCGCCCGCAAACCCGATTCAACCGAATCGGCGACCGCCTCGCAACCACGCCGCGGCAGCTCGACCAGGCAGGGTTTCTTCGTCACGAGTTTGCCCAAGCGCCCGTAACAGCGTGGTGAATATCTTCTCTCGAGCTGGGATAAACCCGACTCGACCCGGCGCACTGAGCTTTCGGTTGTGGGCGCGCTGCCTGCAGCCGGGCCGATGAGCCCGGCGCGACATCGGTTCGCGCTCGCGGGCGCGGCTATTCTCCGGCGGAGCGACGGAAGGAAGGTCTGAGCCTTGGCGGCAGCGCCTGCGATCGTGTTCGTGTCCGACTTCGGTCTGCAGAACGAGTGGGTCGGGATCTGCCACGCCGTGATGAGCCGCGCCGCACCCGAGAGCCGTGTCGTGGATCTTTCGCACTTCATCGCCCCGCTCGACGTCGCGGGCGGCGCCCGCCTCCTCGCCGACTCGCTGCCGTACCTGCCCGGCGATGCGGTGCTCCTCGCGGTCGTCGATCCGAACGTCGGCAAGGACCGCGACATCGCGGTGGAAACCGCGAGCGGGCGTCTGCTCGTGGGCCCCGACAACGGCCTGCTCTCTCCGACCTGGTCTGCCGCCGGCGGCGTGCTGCGCGCGGTCGAGATCACCGCGGCCAAGATCGTCGTCACGCCGGTGGCTCCGTCGTTCCACGCGCGCGACGTCCTCTGCCCCGCCGCTGCCCACCTCGCCGCCGGGACGCCGCTCGAGGGACTCGGCGCCGCGATCGACCCGGACACGCTCGCCGTCCTGCCGGCGCACGAGCCCGACATCGAGTTCCAGACGATCAGGTGCGAGGTGATCGACCACAACCGCTTCGGCAACATCCAGCTCAACGTCCGGGAGGGTGACCTGTCGCTTGCCCACCTCGAGGACGCCCCGAAGCTGGCGGTCGAGGCGATCGGAGGCTGGGTCGAGGCGCGCCGCGGGGAGACCTACGCCGACTTCGCCCCCGGCGAGTACGGCGTCATCTTCGACCCGCGCGGCTGGCTGATGATCGTCCGTGGCAATCCAGGAAACGCGCTCGAGGATCTCCGCTTGTCGGTCGGAGACATGGTCTGGATCACGGTGGCGGGCGGCGATCGCCGGGCAGCGGATGGCGGCTGATCTACCCGCTGAACCTTCAACGGCGCGAATCCAGGATCTCCTTCCGCGCTGACAGTCGAAGCTCCCGTGTCGGCCCCTTACCGCGCGTAGGGCCGGCCTCGAGGTAAGGCTCATCGCGAGGCGCAGCTCGCGATCGATCTGTCCTCGGCGCAGCCCGATCCGGGCGATTCTCGAACGGTTCGAGCCTGAAGCCGACGGCAATGCGTTTTCTCGTCGTCGAGACTCCGCTCGGCCTGCAAGAAGACTCGGCTTTGAACGACGTACGATGCTTCTGCCGAGCATGGAGCGCGGTCTTGCAAGAATTTGTCGTATAATTGCAAGAAGATGCGCAAGCTTTCAGATGTCGCGAAGCAAGCCGGGGTGAGCGAGGCGACCGTGAGCCGGGTTCTCAACGGAAAACCCGGGATCTCCGACACGACTCGGGCGGCGGTGCTGACGGCGCTCGACGTGATCGGCTACGAACGGCCGACTCATCTCCGCATTCGACGGGTGAGGATGGTCGGGCTCGTCGTGCCGGAGCTCCAGAACCCGATCTTCCCGGCGCTCGCCGAAGTCGTCGCCGGCGGCCTCGCCCAACGCGGTTTCAATGCGGTGCTCTGCACGCGAACGGGAAGCATGTCCGAGGCCGAATACGTCGAGATGCTGCTCGATCGCCAGGTTGCGGGCATGGTCTTCGCCGGCGGGCAGTACGCCGAGGCGGACGCCCCGCACGAGCACTATGCCCGCCTTCTACGACTTCGCCTGCCGGTCGTCCTCGTCAACGCGGCCGCCGAGCACCTCGACTTCCCGCGCGTCTCGACCGATGACGCCGTCGCGATGGAGCAGGCCCACTCCCACCTCGCCAACCTCGGTCACCGACGGATCGGTCTCATACTCGGCCCGCCGGACCATGTCCCTTCGGCACGCAAGCTCGCGGCGTTCGAACGCGCGGTCTCTCAGGGGAACGGATCCGAACTGCCGGGAGAGCTCGTCGAGCGGACCAGGTTCTCGATCGAGGGCGGGCACGCTGCGGCGACTCGCCTGATCGAGCGCGGCGTAACGGGCATCGTGTGCGCCAGCGATCCGCTCGCACTCGGGGCGATCAGGGCAGCACGCCGCGCGGGGCTCTCGGTCCCGGCCGACCTCTCGATCGTCGGCTACGACGACTCCGTCTTCATGAGCTGCATCGACCCGCCGCTCACGACGGTCCGCCAACCGATCGAGGCGATCGGGCGCGCGGCCGTCGAGATGCTCGTCGGGCAGATCGAGGGAGCGGCGATCTCGGCCGACGAGCTCTTCTTCGAGCCGGAGATGGTCGCACGCGGCTCGACCGCGAACGCCCCCTCCACTCCGTAACCACACGCGCCCACAGCCGCAGCTCGCACGACGCCGGCAGGCAAGAACGTCCTTCCCTGCAAGCAAATATCGGAAATATGCGGATATTTGTTCTGATCTTGCATTCGATTGTCGGATGTGAGAAGCTCCGCGCGTGACGCACGCTGGATCGACCGCGAGAACGTCCTCGGAGCCGGAACCGAACACCGTCGCTCTCGAGCACGAGCCTGAACGCGAGGAGCCGTGGTGGCGAGACGCAGTCGTCTACCAGGTGTACGTCCGCAGCTTCGCCGATGCGAGCGGTGACGGAGTCGGCGATCTCGCCGGCGTCCGGGCCCGCCTGCCGTACCTGAGCAAGCTCGGAATCGACGCCCTCTGGTTCAACCCCTGGTACCCGTCGCCGATGGCGGACACCGGCTATGACATCGCGGACTACCGGGCGATCGACCCGGCGTTCGGAACGCTCGAGGAAGCCGAGGCGCTGATCGCCGAGGCGCGCGAGCTCGGCATTCGCACCATCGTCGACATCGTCCCGAACCACGTCTCCAACGAGCATCCGTGGTTTCGGGAAGCGATCGGCTCAGCGCCGGGCTCACCCGCGCGCGAGCGCTTCTGGTTCCGCCCCGGCCGCGGCGAAACCGGAGAGCTGCCGCCGAACGGATGGCAGTCCATCTTCGGCGGCTCGGCGTGGACGCGCACGACCACGCCGGATGGAGCACCAGGCGAGTGGTACCTCCATCTCTTCGCCCCCGAACAGCCTGACCTGAACTGGACGCACCCGGAGGTCTGGGCCGAGCACGAGGACATCCTCCGGTTCTGGTTCGACCGCGGCGTTGCCGGGGTCCGGATCGATTCGGCCGCACTCCTCGTCAAGGACCCTCAGCTCGGCGAAGAGGGCCCCGAGACCGGGCCGGGCGAGCATCCGTTCACCGATCGCGACGAGCTCCACGAGATCTACCGCCGCTGGCGGGCGATCGCCGATGGTTACTCCGAGCCGCGGATGCTCGTCGGTGAGATCTGGCTGGCCGACGCCGAGCGGCTCGCCCGCTACCTCCGCCCGGACGAGCTCCACACGGCCTTCAACTTCGACTTCCTCGCCTGCCCGTGGGAGGCCGGGGCGATGCGCACGTCGATCGAGACTGCGTTGGCGGTCCACGAACCGGTCGAGGCGCCGGCAACATGGGTCCTCTCGAACCACGACGTGACGCGCCCGGTCACCCGGTACGGCCGCACCGACACATCTTTCGCGTTCGAGTCGCGCCGCGCCGGGACGCCCACCGATCTCGAATGCGGCACCCGACGCGCTCGCGCCGCTGCACTTCTGGCGATGGCTCTGCCCGGCTCGATGTACGTCTACCAGGGGGAGGAGCTCGGGCTGCCCGAGGTCGAGGACATTCCCTCGCACCGCCGTCACGACCCGATGTGGCTCCGGTCGGGCGGCGTGGATCCCGGCCGGGACGGCTGCCGGGTACCGCTGCCGTGGGCGGGGTCGCGGCCCCCGTTCGGCTTCAGCCGAGAGGGTGCCGCCGATCCATGGCTCGATCAGCCCGACGACTGGGCCCGGCTCACGGTCGAGCGCCAGAGCAATGACGCCGGTTCGATGCTCAACCTGTACCGCGCCGGCCTCGGGCTTCGCCGCAGAAGGCCATGGGGCGACGCGGCGGCGCTTCGTTGGCTGCCCGAACGGGAGACCGTGCTGGCGTTCGCCCGCGGAGAGGGCTTTGCGTGCCTCGTCAACTTCGGCCACGACCCAGTGGAACTTCCGGCCGGGACCGACGTCCTTATCAGCAGCGACGAACTCGAAGGAGGTGTGCTCCCGAAGGACACAACGGTCTGGCTCCGCCTGGCCGGGGATAAGGCTCCGCCGGCCGGAGCCTAGGGCTCCGGTCGAATCACTCAAACGGATAGGTCAAAGAAAGGAAAGGACGATGAAGTCCAACGGAAGGACGATGAAGTCCATTCGGACAGCCGTGATCCTCGCCGTGGCCGCCGTGCTGGCCGCCTCGGCGATCTCGAGCGCGGCGGCAAAGAACGCATCGAAGAGTGCGTCGCAGACGGTCACCATCAGTGTCGCGTCGCTGATCCCTGGGAGCACCAAGGCGGCGATCGCGCAGTTCAACGCACAGGTCGCGGAATTCGAGAAGGCGAACCCGTCGATCCAGGTGAAGCCCGTCGAGTACCAGTGGACGGGGCCGACATTTGCGGCGAAGCTCGCCGCAGGGACCCTGCCGACGGTGTTCGAGGTCCCGTTCACCGACGCCCGCACGCTCGGTGAGAACGGCCAGCTGGCCGACCTGACGGCTCAGGCGAAAGCACTGCCGTACTTCTCGAAGTACAACCCGGCCGTGATCGCCGAAGGAACGACGTCGAAGGGTCAGGTCGTCGCACTCCCGAAGGGTGCGTACGCCCAGGCGCTCCACTACAACCGGCAGCTCTTCCAGCAGGCCGGGCTCGATCCGAACAAGCCCCCGACCACCTGGGCCGAGGTCGAGGCAGACGCCAAGCAGATCACCGCCAAGACCGGCAAGGCCGGGTACGCCGAGATGGGCAAGGACGACAACACCGCCGGGTGGATCCTCACCACGCTCGTCTACTCACTCGGCGGCCGGATGGAGACCGGGATCGGCACGAGCGCAAAGGCCACGCTCGACAACCCGCAGACCGTCACAGCACTCAACCTGCTGAAGAAGATGCGGTGGACGGACAACTCGATGGGCTCCAACTTCGACTACGGCTGGAGCGACATCAACCAGGCCTTCGCCGCTGGACAGGTCGGGATGTACGTGAGCGGCTCGGATGTCTATACGAACCTCGTCCAGGCGAGTGACATCAACCCGAAGATCTACGGGCTCGCCCCGATTCCGCTTGCAAAGAACAAGACGGCCGGCGTCCTCGGCGGCGGCACCCTGGTCGCGGTTCGGCCGGACGCCAACACGGCGACGAAGGCTGCCGCGATGAAGTGGATCGACTTCTACTACGAGCAGCCTCTGGTCGCCAAGGCACAGGCGATCCGCAACGCGAAGACGCTCGTTGCGGGGAAGCAGCCCGTCGGCGTTCCCGCGCTCCCCGTCTTCAACAAGGCGCAGTACGACCTCGCCAACACGTGGATCAAGCCCTACATCAACGTGCCGCTCGGGCAGATGAAGCCGTTCACGACCGGCATCTTCGCCCAGAAGCTCATTCCCGAGCCGGAGGCGTCGACCCAGAGCGTCTACCACTCACTCGACGCGGTGGTGGAGGCGGTGCTGACGAACCAGAACGCGGACATCCAGAGCCTGCTGAAGGCCGCAAACAGTGAGGCTCAAACCGCGATCTCACAGGGCGCCTAGTTCTTGCCAGGGCGGTCGGGAGCCGAGTCAGCGGTCTCCCGGCCGCCCCTGCCCGCGATTGACGCAGCGGGCGCTGGACGCGAGCCTGCACGTGTGACGAAGCACCCGAGTACGAAGTCAAAGCACCGCAGCCGGCGCACCCCTCTCACCTGGTTGCGCGGCGGCGGCGCGACGACGCTCCTTTTCCTCCTGCCGACGATCCTCATCTTCGGTGCCTTCTCCTGGTACCCGATCGTCCGCACCGTGATCATGTCGCTGCAGCACACGAACCTCGTGCAGCCGGCAACCTGGGTCGGGCTCGACAACTTCAGGGCCGTCCTCGCGGATCCGCTGCTTCCGATCGCGGTCAAGAACACCCTGTACTTCGCCGCGCTCGCCCTCCTCTTCGGCTACCCACTCCCCCTCGCCGCGGCCGTGCTGATGAGCGAGACCCGCCGGCGCCGGGGGCTCTACAGCGCGCTTGCCTACCTGCCTGTGGTCATTCCCCCGGTGGTGGCGGTGCTCCTGTGGAAGACGTTCTACGACGCCAGCTCGAACGGCGTCTTCAACACGATCTTCGGCTGGGTCGGCCTGGGCCCGTACCCGTGGCTCCAGTCGCCGGGCACCGCGATGCCGTCGCTCGTCCTCGAGTCGACCTGGGCGAACGCGGGCGCCACCGTGATCATCTATCTCGCGGCGCTCGTCGCCGTGGACACCGATCTCTACCAGGCAGCAGCGGTCGACGGCGCGGGGCTCTGGCGCAAGGTCTGGCACATCACTCTCCCGCAGCTCCGCGGCGTGCTTCTGCTCACGATGATCCTGCAGATCATCGCGACGGCTCAGGTGTTCCTCGAGCCCTACCTCTTCACCTCGGGCGGACCGGCCAACGCGACGCTCACGGTGCTGCTCCTGATCTACGACTATGCATTCGGCAACTCCCTCGGCGGTAACTACGGAGAGGCAACCGCGTTGAGTCTCATGCTCGCGGGCTTCCTCGCCGTGTTCTCCCTCATCTACCTCCGCTTGACGCGGGGCTGGAGCACGCGTTGACTCGCCGCAAAGCCGGCTCGCCGCCGAGAGAGGCGCTGATCTCGAGCACCGACTGGCAGCGCTCCACCGTCCGCTTCGGCCTCGGCGGTGCCCAGAAGCTGCTGCTCGCCGCGCTGGTCGTGATCGGGCTCGGGCCGATTCTCTGGCTCGCCAAGGCGTCGATCACGCCGACCAACGACATCATCTCCCACCCGATGGGGCTCTTCCCTCACGGGGTCGCGTGGAGCAATCTCAGCGATGCGTGGACGGAAGTCGACGTCGGCCGGTACTTCTGGAACTCGGTCATCCTGGCGTTCGGATCCTGGCTTGTCCAGATCGTGGTCGCGACCACAGGAGGATTCGCGCTCTCCGTGCTCCGTCCCCGGTACGCAAACGTCATCTACTGGCTGCTCTTGATCACGCTCTTCGTCCCCGCGGTCGTCCTGCTCGTTCCGCTCTACATCGAGATCGTGCACCCGCCCGCTCATCCACCACACGTTCATCGACAGCTACTGGGCGATCTGGCTTCCCGCCGGCGCGAGCGCGTTCAACGTCGTCCTCGTCAAACGCTTCTTCGACAACCTGCCCCGAGAGATCTTCGAAGCGGCCAAGATCGACGGCGCCGGGCCGTTTCGCCTCTTCTGGTACGTCGTTCTGCCGATGTCGAAGCCGATCCTCGGCGTCGTGTCGGTGTTCGCGATCCTCGCTTCCTGGAAGGACTTCCTCTGGCCGCTCCTCGTGCTGACGGACCCCAACAAGCAGCCGCTCTCCGTCCGGCTGCCCACGATCCAGGCGCAGACCGAGCTCGGCGTGTTCCTCGCGGCGATGTTCATCACCTGTCTCGTCCCGATCGTGGCCTTCGTGATCTTCCAGCGGACGTTCCTCCGGGGCTCCGGCCTCGGCGGAGCACTCAAGGGCTGACCCACGTGGCTGCGATTCGCTTCGACGAAGTGTCCAAGGTCTACCCCGACGGGACCCGCGCCGTCGATGAGCTCGAGCTCGCGATCGGCGAGGGCGAGTTCATGGTGTTCGTCGGCCCGTCCGGCTGCGGCAAGACCTCGGCGCTTCGAATGGTCGCCGGGCTCGAGGAGGTCAGCGAGGGCACGATCCGGATCGGCGACCGGATCGTCAACGAGGTCCCCGCGAAGGATCGTGACATTGCGATGGTGTTCCAGAACTACGCGCTGTATCCCCATATGACCGTCGCCCAGAATCTCGCCTTCGGTCTCAAGCTCCGCAAGCTGAACAAGTCCGAGGTGGGACGCCGGATCCGCGCGACGGCAGCGGCCCTCGATCTCGAGGAGCACCTCGACCGCAAGCCCGCGGCGCTCTCCGGCGGTCAGCGCCAGCGCGTCGCACTGGGCCGGGCGATCGTCCGGGAGCCGGACGTGTTCCTGATGGACGAGCCACTGTCGAACCTCGATGCCGCGCTCCGCGTCCAGACACGCGCCGAGATCCAGAGGCTTCAGAAGCAGCTTGGTACCACCACCATCTACGTCACGCACGATCAGGTCGAGGCGATGACCATGGGCGACCGGATCGCCGTGATGAAGAAGGGGGTTCTGCAGCAGATCGGGACGCCCGAGGAGGTGTATACGCGTCCCGCCAACGTCTTCGTGGCGAGTTTCATCGGATCGCCCGCGATGAACGTCCTCCCCGCACCCGACGATCGGTATCTGCGGCGACGGGCAGCTTGCCGGCTTCCGGCCGGAGCACGTCCGGCTCGGCGAGGCGGAACCGGGGTGCATCTCCTTCGAGGCGGCCGTCGAGGTCGTCGAATACCTCGGCGACGAGCAGCTCGCTCATCTCTCACTGGGCGAGCACTCGCTCGTGGTGAAGCTCCCCGTCGAACCTCGACTCGCCCACGGCACGCGCGCGGTCTTCGCGGTGCCGGTTCGTGCGATTGCGCTCTTCGATGCCGAGAGCGGAGAGGCGATCGAAGCACCTGCCGTTCCCGTCGCGGCGGATTCTTCCGGCACCTCGAGCTGATCACCGGTCGCTCCGCATCACGAGGCAAGGCCCGAAGTGGGCTTGAACATCCCGGCGAATCGGCCCTTTCTCTGCTCGGTGAGCCTCGGCGCGAGGCTCGCGCTCACCGAGCTCTTCTTAGAGCTCCTTTCGTTATGAAGGGACCCGTCTCGTTCACTTACGAATGCCATCGGTATCCGTCGTCAAGCTGAGAGGGGTGCCGATGGCTACTGCTCCTTGCATCGTCTCGGACCAGTTGTGGGGGCTGGTTGAGCCGCTGTTGCCGGTGAACGCGCGACGCTTTCGCTATCCGGGCCGGAAGCGCTTGCCTGACCGGCAGGCGCTTCAGGGGATCTTGTTCGTGTTGTACACGGGGATCTCGTGGCCCCATCTGCCGCTCGAGCGCGCTTTCGGGTCGCGGGTGATCTGTTGGCGTCGGATGGACGAGTGGCAGAAGGCCGGTCTCTGGGAGCGCCTGCACGAGGTGCTGCTTGCGCGTCTGCGTGCGGCTCGTGAGATCGAGTGGTCGCGCGCAGTCGCTGACGGCAGTCATGAGTTGATCGAAGACTCGAGTTCCGGGATGACAGTCGGCAGCTCGCCGTCGGGAGGGCTCATCGCCGGCTTTCTCGCCGTCGCGCGGCCGCCCAGCGCAGCGACGGCGAGCGCGGCCATCACGAGCAGCGCGAGCGTCTTCGGCAGCCCGACCCGATCGGCGAGAAGTCCGATCAGCGGCGGACCAACGATGAAGCCCGTGTAGCCGATCGTGAAGGTCGCGGCCAGCGAAGGACCCGGCGGATCGAGCCGCCCCGCCGCGCTGAAGAGCAGCGGTACGGCGTTCGCGATGCCGAGACCGCAGACCGCGAAGCCGAGCACGGCGGGCACCGTCTCGCCGACCAGCAGCACGCCGCCGAGCGCGACGGCCACGAGCGCCATGCCGCCGCGCATCAGCGTCGCGGCGCCGAGCCGCTCGTTCAGCAGATCGCCGCCGAGGCGCGCGACGGCCATCCCGAGGGAGAAGCCGGTGAACGCCGTCGCCGCCGCCGCGGCGCTCGCGCCGGCGTCGTGACGGAGGTAGATCCCGCTCCAGTCGCCGATCGCGCCCTCCGTCATCATCGCCAGGAAGCACAGTCCGCCGATCAGGAGCACGGCTCGCGAAGGCAGGGCGAATCCGCTCCCCGCCTCGGAACGGGTCGATACGCTCCCCAGTTGCGTGGTGATCCAGAGCGCGGCCACCCAGAGCGCAACCCCGACGAGAAGGCTCTCCACCCGCGGGTCGACTCCCGCCGCGGCGGCGATCGCGACCAGACCCGCCGAGAGGAAGCCGCCCACGCTCCAGCCACCGTGCAGCGACGACATGATCGGCCTGCCCAGCTCGCGTTCGACGGCGACGCCGTGCGCGTTCATCGAGACGTCCATCGCCCCACCGCTGGCTCCGAAGAGAAACAGGAGCGACGCAAGCGTGATCGGGCTCGTCGCCAGCAGCGGCAGCGGCAACATCAGGCAGAAGATCAGCGTGGCTGCGCGCGTCACCGAGGCACTCGAGCGGCCATCGAGGATGTGCCCGGTCAGCGGCATCGAGACGAGCGCGCCCGCGGCCATGCACAGCAGGCACAACCCCAGCGTCGCCTTCGAGATCCCGAGGTGATCCTGCAGCCACGGGATGTGCGCGACCCAGGTTCCCATCATCGCGCCGTTGATCGCGAAGACCGTGAACGTCGCCAGGCGCGCCGTCATACGGCCACTACGTCGATGCCGGCACTCGTGTACGAGCGTGTCAGCTCGCCGCTGCCGTCGGTGACGAGATGGTCGATCTCCGCGAGTTGTGCGACCACCCATGGGCTCGCTGTCCGGAGCTTGTCCGCCGTCGCGAGCGCGATCACCTCACCGGCCGAAGCCACCATGGCGCGCTTCACATACGCCTCTTCGTCGTCGAGCGTCGTGACGCCGACGTCAGGATGCAGTGAGCAGATGCCGAGCACGCAGATGTCCGCCCTCACCGTATGGAATACCTCGACGGCGGCCGCCCCGACCGCGACCTGGGCGTCCTTCAGCAGCCGTCCGCCGACGAGAATGACCTCGGCCTTCGGGTGGTTCGCGAGCGCCGACGCAACCGGCGGCGAGTTGGTGACGACGGTGCCGTCGTAGAGGAGGGGAAGACGACGGGCCAGCTCCAGCGTTGTCGTGCCGCCGTCGAGGACGATCACGCGTGCGCCGACGAGCAGCGGCAGGGCCGCCTCGGCGAGTGCGGCCTTCTCCTCGTGTGAGACCTCGAGCCGGTGCGTGAACGAACCGGTCGGCGGCGCGGAGGCCAGCGCGCCACCGTGAACGCGATGCAGCAGGCCCTGCTCGGCGAGCTCCCGCAGGTCGCGGCGGACGGTGTCCTCGGATACGCCGAGGCTGGTCACCAGCTCCGAGGCGACGACCCTGCCGTCACGCTCGACCCGGCCGAGGATCGCCCGTCTCCGTTCAGCCGTCAGCACTTGCGTGTTATAGCACGAACATGCGGGTTTCTACGGGTTATCCCCTCTCCGGTCGGGCGCAGGCAACATCTGCGCGTCCGCGACCCGACGCCGGCGGCATCAGCTAAAAGACCTAGATGGCCGCAGAGCTGAGCCCTTTGGAGAAAGGACTGCTCGCCGGGCGCGAATACGCCGCGCGGGCATCAGCCGACCGCGCAAAGCTTCGGCGGGTGGCCCAGTCCCGCAACGCCGCGGACACCCGAGCTGCAATCGACCCCGGTTTGCTCGAGGCGGCTGACGAGGAGCAACCCGATGCGTTCTGGAGCGGCTTCATGCACGGCGTGCGTGAATACCTGGTCGACCAGGCCGCGACGCCCCCAGAGCAGACCGAGAACGACGCAACCTGACGCGGGGGCGTCTGCCCCGTCGCCTCTGACGGCGATCAGATCTCCTTTAGGCCGTGAGGCCGGAGATCCCGTTGCGCAGGAGCACAGCGGCGAGCACGAGAAAGATCACCGCTGCGATCGTCCGGGCGTGCGCCTCGAGCCAGTATCGCAGCCCGCTGAGAAGACGTTCCGTCCAGTCCCGGGCGACGAGCAACGCCACGAGCGCGCTCATCAGCGGAAGCAGCGCAGTCACGGTGAAGAAAAGCCATTCGGTCGCGTAGCCCGCTGCTCCCGGGTTCGTCTCCGAGATCGCCTTCAGCGCAAGCGGAATGAAGCCGCCGGGGTTTGCCAGCAAGGCGCCGGCGCCGACCACCGCGATCCAGGGTGAGTCCGCGATCTTGCCCATCTGCGCGACCGCGGCCTCGGTCTTCGCCGGGTTCGCCGGCCGGCGCACCCAGCGCACGACGAAGACGAGAATCACGGCCGCAGCAACGATGTCGACGAGCGCGACCCACGTCTTCGGGCTCGACGGCGTCTTCGAGGCGGCATAGTCACCGAGTACGAACGCAGCAGCGATGCCGATCACCAGTGTGATCGCGAACGCCCCGCTGAAGAAGAGGAAGCCCGTGCGCAGCGGCCGGTTGCTCAGGACGAGGGCAAGCACCGAGAAAGTAAGCGTGGTCGGCGAGACCATGGCCGCCAGCGAGACGAGGACGAGCTCGGTGTCGATCCAGCCCATCGGTGTGACCTTAACCCCAGGAGCGAGCAGCGTCCAGACGCGGGGCGGGGCGAGACCGTGGGGGTTCACGTGGCGCTGGGTTGCCCGCGACGGCGGCAGATTTGCTGTTGTCTTTTCCGACGACGAGCGGCGACCATGGGCGCGAGGGCGCGAGGACCGGGACGGCGGGCTGCGTGGGTGGTGGTGAGAGAAGCCCGAGGAGATTGATCTCGACCGGCGGTAGCTTTGATGAATGAGGGGCGATCCGGCGGGCCTGCGAGGCGCATACCAGCTGAGCCGGGGGGGCGTCGCTGTTGTCAGCGGAGCCGCCGGGCGGGCTGACGACGCCACGGGTCGGCGCAGCAGGCTCGACACCCGGTTCCAGGCCGCGTCGATCAGCAAGCAGTTCGTCGCGGCGTCGATCATGATCCTGAGCGAGCGCGGCAGGCTGAGTGTGGAGGACCCCGTCTCCCGGTGGTGGTCGTCAGCTCCGCCGGAATGGGAACCGATGACCGTGGGCCACCTCTTGAGTCACAGCTCCGGTCTGGGCGGTTGGCAGGACATCCCCGGCGTTGACATCTTGCGCCCCCCGCCCCCCGGCGAAATCCTGGATCGCGCGGCACGACTTCCGCTCAGGAGCCGCCCCGGGACATGCTGGGAATACAGCGGTGCGGGCTACCTCCTGGCCGCGGCGATCGTCGAGGCAGGAAGCGACGAGCGGTACGGGGCATTCGTGGCCGACAACATCTTCGGTCCTCTCGGGATGACTGCTTCCAGCTCTGGCCTCGCGCCTGACCCTTCCCGTGTCGCAATGGGGCATCGTGGCGGAGAGCCCACGCCACTGGTCGAAGGGTTGACAGCACTCGTCGGCACAGGTGATCTCTGGACGACCGTGGAGGACGTTGCCCGGTACGCAGACGCGGTATCCGGTGGCGAGCTGCTTTCCGCAAGCTCGGTGGAGTTGATGCGGCGCCCACACGCCAAGATCCACCAACTCCCTGCCGACGAGGAGACGATCTTGGCCTCAGCCTACGGTTACGGGCTCTTCATCGGGTCGATCGCCGGCCAACGCGCCTGGTTTCATCCGGGCGACAACCCTGGGTACCGATCCTTTCTGGCTTGGCTACCCGACACCGAGATGACGCTCACGGTCCTGGCCAACGAGGAGTCTCTCGTGCTCGACGATCTCATCCCGCGACTGATGACCGACCTATGATCCGGCCGTTGCGTCTCGCGCGCTGCGTTCTCGCCGGTACCACTGGGCGTTGCCTAGACTCGGACGATTGTGGTCTGCCCGCAGTGCGGCGCTGAGAACCGCTCGGGAGCTCGCTTCTGTGACTCCTGCGCTTCCGCACTGGCTGCCCCGGCGCCCGCCGCCGAGCAGCGTAAGACCGTGACCGTGCTTTTTTGTGATCTCACCGGTTCTACCGAGCTGGGTGAGAGGCTCGACCCCGAGGCGTTCAGGGCGCTGCTCGCGCGCTACTTCGAGCGCGCGAGGACGATCGTCGAACGCCACGGCGGGACGGTCGAGAAGTTCATCGGGGACGCGGTGATGGCGGTTTTCGGGGTGCCGGTGCTCCACGAGGATGACGCGCTGCGGGCGCTACGGGCGGCGGTTGAGATGCGGGAGGCTTTCCCGGAGCTCGGAATCCAGGGTCGTGTCGGTGTCAGTACCGGCGAGGTCGTGACCGGTACCGAGGAGCGGCTGGCGACGGGCGATCCCGTCAACGTTGCAGCTCGCCTCGAGCAGACGGCGTCGCCGGGCGAGATCCTGATCGGTCGGGAGACCTATCGACTCACGCGCGACGCCGCCAGGGTCGAGAGGCTCGAGCCTCTCAGTGCTGAAGGGAAAGGCCGAGCCGGTCGAGACCTATCGTTTGCTCTCCGTCCACGGCGAGGAGGGCTTCAGGCGGCACGGGCTTGCCTCGATGGTCGGGCGCGAGCGGGAGCTGCGTCAACTGGCAAGCGTCTGGGAGCGTACGACCTCCGAGAGCGCGTGCGAGCTGTTCACGGTCATGGGCGCGGCAGGCGTTGGCAAGTCCCGCCTCGTCGCCGAGTTTCTGGCGTCACTCGATGACACCCTGGTCGTGCGTGGCCGCTGTCTCCCATACGGGGAGGGCATCACCTACTGGCCCGTCGCGGAGGTCATGTCGCAACTGCCCGCGACGAAGGCCGACCCGGTCGCCGCAGAGACGATCGGGGCTCTCCTCGGGGACAAGCAGCTGGTCACCTCCAGCGAGGAGATCGCCTGGGCCTTTCGCAAGCACCTGGAGGCGGTTGCCTCGGACAGACCGCTGATCTGCGTCTTCGACGATCTGCACTGGGGCGAGGAGACCTTTCTCGACCTGGTCGAGCATGTCGCGGACCTTTCGCGCGATGCGCCCATTCTGCTGCTCTGCATGGCGCGACCGGATCTGCTCGACCGCCGAACCGGTTGGGGCGGCGGCAAGGTCAATACGACCACGGTGCTCCTCGAGCCTCTTTCGAACGAGGAGAGCGAGCGCTTGATCGCGTGCCTGGCGGACGTAGACGAGACTCTGCGCACCCGCATACGGGAGGCCGCCGAGGGCAACCCGCTCTTCGTCGAGGAGATGGCTGCGCTCCTCATCGAATCCGGCGACGGGGCGGTGATCGTTCCACCGACGATTCAGGCGCTCCTCGCTGCCCGGCTCGACCAGCTCGACCCAGCCGAACGCGCCGTGTTGCAGTGCGGCTCGATCGAGGGCCGTGTCTTCCACCGCGGAGCGCTACAGGCACTTTGTCCCGAAGAGACCCAGCTGACGGCGCGTCTGACCACGCTCGTTCGCAAGGAGCTCATTCGTCCTGACAACGCACAGGTCCCAGGCGAGGATGCCTTCCGTTTCCGGCACCTCCTGAGCCGAGACGCTGCGTACGACGCGCTGCCAAAAGCCAGGCGAGCGGAGCTGCACGAGCGTTTCGCGAACTGGCTCGAGGAGCACGGAGCGGACCTTCCGGAGCTGGACGAGATGCTCGGCTATCACCTGGAGCGGGCCTACCGGTTCAGGCAGGAGCTCGGTCGGTCCGGCGACGCGCTCGCCGGCCGGGCCGCCGCGAAGTTGGCCGCGGCAGGCAGGCGCGCGCTGGATCGAGGCGATATGGACGCTGCAAGCAATCTCCTCGAACGGGCGACTGCGCTCATCCGCGAAGGAGACAGGGCGCGGACCGAGCTCGAGGTCGAGCTCGGCGAAGCGCTGCTGGAAGCTGGGCGGCTGACCGAGGCGGAGTCGCTGCTCGAGGGGACGGTCGTGCAGGCAGCCCGCGACGGCGATCGGCTCCTTCGGGCTCGAGCCGAGATCAGGTTGGCGTTCGTCCGGATGCAGACCCAGGGCTCGCCCGCGCACGCACAGATCCAGCACGACCTCGAACCGCTGGTGGCTGTGTTCGAGAACGCCGAGGATCATCGAGGCGCAGCAGATGCCCTCGCACTGCTGGGCAGGCTTGCGAACTGGGGCGACGACTATACGGCCGGCTCCGACCTCCGGGAACGCGCGCTTGTCCAGGCGCGACGTGCCGGAGACGACCGGCGCGAGGCGGCGATCATCGGATACATCGTCTCGGCCGCACTCTGGGGGCCGGAGCCGGTCGAGCCGGCGCTCGCTCGCTGCCGCACAATCCTGCTCGAAGCGGCAAGCCGGCGAACACAGGCGAACTGCCTTGTCCGGATCGGAGGGCTCGAGGGGCTGGCAGGCCGGTTCGACGCGAGCCGCGAAGCGATCACCCGATCCCGCGAGATCATGGACGATCTCGGTCTACGTCATCTCAAGGCCCACAGCACGGACGTGGCCGTGATGATCGAGATGCTGGCCGGCAACTACGAAACGGCCGAACGAGAGGCCCGTGCCGCCTATGTCGTGCTCGAGGAAATGGGCGACCGCACATACCAGAGCTCGGAGGCACTCTTGATCGCGAGGACACTCGAGGCCCAGGGCCGCGTCGAAGAAGCCGAGGAATGGGCGGCGGTCGCCGCGCGACTCGGCGACCCCTCCGACGATCAGGAGCTAGTCGTGCTCCGCGCGCAGATCATGGCCCGCCGCGGGCACCTGGACGACGCGGAGGCGCTCGCCTCGATCCGCGATCGCGCGGGGCAGCGAGTCGCCCGTCCCACTCTTCTCCGACGCGCACCTCACACTCGCCGAGATTCTCGCAGCCCAAGGCCTGTCCGAGGAGGCACGGCAAACCGCAGTGGAATGCCTACGACGATATGAGGCCAAGGGCATTGCCCCGCTCATTACGATTGCACGAGCGCTGCTCGCTGAGCTCGGTCAGGCCTCAGAGCGAGAACCGCACCGGTGATCACCCGGACGTCACTCGTGGTCGGACGTTTTGGCAAAGGTGAACTCCTTGATCGAGCGCTCAGTTTGCGCTGAGAGCGACTTGACACGCGGTCGCGTTCTCCCCACCATGTCCGTTGGCGCAGGCGAGCTCAGATACCGAGATCGCGTGAAGGGGCAGAATGAACTCGATCGGGGATCACCGCCGGCGTTGTCAACGTAGCCGCTGGGCAGCCTGCGTCATGCCGCCGGTGTTCGTGGCTCTGTTCGTCCTGGCGGTGGCACCCGCAGCGTCGAGTAGCGCCGCAGCCAAAGGGTCGTCCGGTCGCTTTGTGTTCTCGGGCGAGGTCAGCGCTGACCTGAAGGTGCCTGCGTTCTTGCAGCCGGGAAACCAGCCGGGCTGCACCATCAGTCCCAGCCAGGCCGGGACCGACGTGATCACCTGGGACAACGCCAAGATCGAAGAAGCAGGAAAGCTGGTCACCGTCGCTGATCTCAGCGTCGAGCTCGACGTTTCGAAGTACGGAGGCCCGTTCAGCATGAAGGTCAACCCGTCAGGGGTAACCAAGGGCGACGTGTACCTCACCACCAATGACCCGTACCAGTGGATGTCGAAGTCCGGGACGATCACGGTCAAGGCGGGCGGAAAGTCGGGATCGGTCGACGGAGCACTCTCCGACGGCACACACCACCCTGGCACGATCGGGATCAAAGGATCATGGTCCGGCTGCTCGACTCCCTGACAGCCGGGCCACGGCCGTGGGCGAGTCACACCGTCTCGAGGGGACGCGGCCACGACCGCTCACTGGACCCACGCCCCCAAAGTCCTCGACCGCGAACACGACGTTGAAATCGGCCTGGCCGTCGAGGCCATGGCCATGATCTCGATCACGGCGGCAGTCTGATGGCACCGCTCCGAGCTCGGCACCTGGGCCGGGCGCTGATCCGGCCGTGAGAGGAGAGACCATGTCCGCGACGGAGCTGCGGGCACACGCTCGCCTGTTCCGAGGAGCAGTCTCCGTGGCGGCCGGCGTTCTCTTCGCGGCTGTGTTGCTCGGGGCCGGGCGGTTCGACGCCGCACCCTCGACGCCCGGTGGGACGATTCGAGCGCTTCCGATCACAGCGGCCCTCAGGACTGCGATCCGTACGAGCTTCTACCACGCATACCGCGCCGACCCTCGTGGGTTCTCCGCCACGGCAGGCCTGCCAAGCTCGGCCGTCCTCGAACTGGGCCTCAACGACGCCGCAGTTCTCGCCGGGACAACACCGGCCGAGAGCTCCGCATGGGTGATCGGCGCGGTCTGCATGCTCACGCCCGTCGCCTGCGAGGATGCCGGGGCATTCCAGGTCTTCTACCGGACAGCGCTGACGAACTCATTCGTCTACTTGCCGGGAGGACTGTGCGATCTTCCCGCCCCGCTCGCCTCGCGGTGGTTCCCGGGCGGCCACTATCCACTCGGCATCGCCTGTCCGGCCGGCAACGTCCTCGTGAGGCGCAGCGGTGTCCGGCCAGGCGCATGGGCGGCGCTCGTGCCCCGCGCCTGGACTCGAGTGCCGTACGGCGCCGTTCACTTCGGGGTGCTGCAGCACGCTCGCCGTTCCGAAGCTGAACCCGTCGCTGTGCAGTTCCGAGGGTGGCGATACCGACATCGACGTCTGGTTCGACCCGGCCAAGACGAAGGAGCGGCTGACGGTGATCACGTGCAGGGGAGGCGGCTGCTTCCCGCCCACGACGGCCTTCTCGCCCCGGCTCGTGGCACCGCCCGGGGCCACGGTCTCGAGCCGACACGGCGGTTGGGAGCTCGCCTACTCCGAGCGCCCCGGCACGGCGAAGCTTTCACGCGCATCGGAAGAAGTCACCACCCTTCTGCTCGACCCATTCCAACGGGAACGTGAGCTACCCGGTGTATACCGTGAGCGTCGAGCTTCCGCCGAGCCAGAGCAACCTCGCTCTGGCAATCGTCGACACCTTCGCGACGCCCTAGGCTCGGACGCGGTCCTCGCCCAGTTGCCTGGGCGGCCGCGACGATGGGGTCTCGGGGCGCCTCGAACACCGTGACCACCTGGATGCCGAAGTCGTAGCACGAGCAGCGGCTCGCGTGCGTCGGATGTATTCCGGTGCAACGTCCCGAGTGACTTCGGGCTGCCGTGGCAATGCGGCACTCGCTCGGGCAACATTCCGGGCGTGCAACCCGTCGGCCTTCCCGGAGCCCTAACCGCCGTTGCCACGGTCGCGGCCGTGGCGCTGCTCGTCGGGGCGGCAGGCGCACGTGACTCACGAGCGGGCTCCTCGGCGCAACCCGCGGGCGCGCTCACGCTCGGCCCGAGAACCTGGCGACGAGCAGCACGACGACGCTCGAGAATCATCCGACCTGCGACGGGGGAGGGCTGCACGTTCATCCAGTGGACGGGAACGGCGCCGATTCGTCCTACGCCTCTCCGGTCAACGGAACGCTTGTTGCGTGGCGGATCTCGTCCGGGAGCGCCGGCAATCCGGTCAAGCTTCGCGTTCTCCGGCCCGCCGGCAGTGGTAAGTACTCCTCCGTTGCCTCGAGTCGACGAGACGCACGAGCGGAAGCTCCGCCATCCCGACCAGTTCTCCGCGAGCATCCCGATCAAGGCCGGCGACGTGATCGGGCTCGACAACGCCAACAGCGCCCTGATCTTCAAGACCGGCGTGCTCGGAGCGTTCCCCGAGTTCTGGACGCCCGTGCTCACCGACGGCGGCGGCGCCTCGGCCCCCTCGCCCCCGATCGGGACGACATCGAACGGCTACCAGCTCCAGATCGACGCCTTCGTCCAGCCCTCCCAGACCACGACGTCCACCACGACGACGACGACCAACCCCACCACGACAATCACGACCACCACGACGACGGCGACCACCCCCACGACGCCTACGACGAACACGTCTCTCGCCGTCGGGGACGTCCACCTGAGCACCGTCTGGAAGACGAGCCGGCTGCTCGGGAAGGTCCGCTTCTCGGTCACGGTCCGCGGCGCCTCCCGGCTGAACGCGGTGCTGCGTGCACCGTCCGGCGGCCGAGTATGGGCCGGGCGCAACTACCTGACGAACAAGGGCGGGACGTTCTCGGAGCTACTCAGGCTGCCGCCGGAGACTCCGCCCGGGAGCTACGACCTTCGCGTCGTGGCGACCACCGGGGCCTCGCGTCAGGCCGAGCGCGACCACCCCGTCGTCCTCGAGGCCCCGCCCGAAGGCGTGGTCGACCGCGCCGCGATCAGCCTGGCCGAGCACGGCGCCGGAGTGCCGAGCGTGAAGAGCCCGCAGAAGGAGCTCTGGGTCAGCTTCCACTTCCTGGCTCTGCCCGCCCACGCACACCAGGTGCGGATCGTCTGGCGAACCCCGAGCTTCAAGCTCGTCGGCGCGGTCACGAAGCGCGCGACCGCGACGACCGACTCCTTCATCCGCGCGGCGGCGCCGCTTACTCCCGGCAGGTGGTACGCGATCGTGAGCGTCGACGGCGTCGTCGTGAAGCGAGTCGGCGTCAGGGTCACCTAGCCGGCGCGCAGCCCCCGGGCGAAGCCGACATCCGGCACGTGGCTCTCACCATCCGAAGCTCGGTTCCGCTCAGGTGCGCGGAGGCCTACGTCTCGCTGGCGACTATTGCGTCTGTGCGCTCGGACTCATACTGTGGACCGCTACAGAAGCCGGGGGATGTCTATGAATCTCGGTCCGCCAGTGCGAGCAAGTCGACCATCGGAGGGAGCATGGCGAAGAGCTCGAGGCTCGAGGTGAACGGGCTCACTCACGTCGAGCCCGGCATTACGGCTGTTGCCAGAACGGGATGAATGAGCCCGGCCACCGATCTGCTCGCGACGACGAAGAATCCGATGACCAGATCCGCACCGCGACGAACGGCCATTTGTGCCACTGCGGCACCTATCCGAGAATCCTGGTCGCGATCCAGAAGGCCGCGGCCGCAATGGCAAAGGAAGGTGCGTAGGAGATGACAGGACTTCTGCACGAGAGGGAGTTTTCACGTCGAGCGCTGCTCAAGGGCGGCGGGGCGCTGATCGTCAGTTTCTCGGCGTTGGGCGCTCTCGCGGGTAAGGCGGTGGCGGCCGACAGCCCGTTCGCAAGTAACCCGATCGACGGGTACTCGATCGACTCGTGGATCGCAATCCACGCCGACAATACGGCCACGATCAAGTCCGGCGGTATCCGCCAGGGGACCGGTTCCGATACGGGCTTGCTGATGATCGCGGGGGAAGAGCTCAACATGGAGATGAGTCAGCTCCAGTTCATCATGGCCGACACGAACATCACGCCAAACTCGGGCAAGCATTCGGCCAGCAACACGATCAAGAACGCGGGGCCCGCGGTTCGGGCTGCGTCAGCGGCGGCGGCCCAGGTGCTGCTCGGTCTTGCCTCGACGAATCTCGGCGTTCCTGCCGGGAGCCTGACGGTGGCGAAGGGTGTCGTCTCCGGCGGCGGTAAGAGCGTCACCTACGGTGCGCTTCTCGGCGGGAAGTTCTTCAACGTGCAGATGCCGGCGAGCTTCAACATGAACCCGCCCACCCCAGACGGGAGTTTCTCCGGTGGACTTCAGGCCGGACAGGCGCCGACGAAGTCGCCCAGCCAGTACACGCTCGTCGGAACTTCTCCGCCGAGGATCGACATCCCGGACATCGTCACCGGCGCGATCGTCTACATCCAGAACATTCGCGTACCCGGCATGCTGCACGGACGCGTTGTGCGCCCGACCGGCCAGTCGGTCTTCGGCTTCGGTGCCCCGATCGTCTCTCTCGACGCGAGCTCGATCTCGCATATTCCGAACGTCAAGATCGTGCGCCAGGGCAACTTCCTCGGGGTTGTCGCCCCGCACGAGTTCGATGCGATCCAGGCCGCGGCGCAGCTCAAGGTGAAATGGGCCACGCCGCCCCCTGCCCTCCCGGGAAACGGCAACGAGCTCAAAGGGCTGAGAGCACTCGACACAGCCGGGAAGACCGTCATGAGCGCAGTCGACCTGGGCGGCGTCGCGAAGAACACCGGCAACGTCGATACGGCGCTGGCCTCGGCCGCGCACGTGTTCTCGGCGAGCTTTGGCTGGCCGACGAACGTCCACACACCGATCGGGCCGCAGTGCGCGGTCGCGGATGTCACGCCGCAGGGCGCCCGGATCTACTCCGGAACTCAAGGCGCGTACCAGACCCGGCAGGTCGTCGCGCCGGCGCTCGGACTCCCCGAGAACGTCGTGCGGGTCACAGCGGCAGCGATGGGCGGCTGTTTCGGTGACGGCTGTCAGTACTTCGACGTCGCGATCGCGGCGGGTCTGATGTCGCAGTCCGTTGGAGCGCCCGTGCGTGTCCAGTTGATGCGGCCGACGGAGATCGCCTGGGGCAACGTCTCCCCGCCTTCGCTCATGGACGTCCGCGCCGGCGTCGACGCACACGGCAACCTCCTCGCCCTCGACTTCACGCACTTCTATCCCCAGTACAAGACCGACACCTACCAGACGAACGTCGAGCTCGCCGGGACGCCGATGCCGGCGGTCACCTCGAGCATGAGCGGACAGTACTGGCCAGGACCGATGTACAACATCCCGAACAACCGATACCTGGTGAAGTCGATCCCGCTGCTCAACAACTGGTTCAAGGTCTACTGGATGCGCGGAGGCAGCGCCCCCCACACGACGTTCGCGGGAGAGCAGGTAATGGACGAGCTCGCCCACGCCGTACAGCTGGACCCGGTCGCGTTCCGGATCCAGAACGTCGTCAACGGGAACGACATCACCCAGGGGCAGGCCGAAGATCAACTCCTCGCGGTCATGAACGAGGTCACCAAGGCCGCCAACTGGCAGCCGAGGGTCTCGGCGTCAAACCTCTCGGACGCGAACCTCGTGACAGGCCGCGGGGTCGCCTGGTCGAACGTCGACAGCCCGAAGACCTATGCCCAAACCGCCGCCGTCGCCGACATCGAGGTGAACAAGAAGACCGGCAAGATCACGGTCAAACACGTCTATCAGGCGGTGAGCACCGGCCTCGCCGTGTACCCCGGTGGGATCGAGAATCAGATCGTCGGCGGAGTCACCCAGATCACCAGCCGATTGCTCAGCGAGCAATACCGCTACAACGAAACCAACGTCACGAGCACCGACTTCGTCACCTATCCCCTCCTACGGTTCAAGGACGCACCGAAGGTGACACCGATGGTGATCCAGTGGAGCACCAATCCCACCGGAGGCGTCGGCGAGCCGATGGCAATGGCGGCGGCCGCTGCCATCGCCAACGCATTCTACGACGCAACCGGCGTTCGGATGACGACAGCTCCGTTCACACCAGCCCGGGTCCGCGCAGCACTGAAAGCCGCAACGGCCTGAGCACACCGGGGAGGGCCGCCGCGAGCGGCCCTCCCCTCGTAGCCGACATGGTCATCGTCTCGATGAAGCGAGAACCGCGCGAGACGAACCGGCCCGGCCGCGCCGACCGGTAGTCCGCGCATGAGCATTGCGATGGCCGAAGCCGAGGCATAGACTGATTTTTCACGCCGCGGGCGCGGTGTCTATAGATCGTTTGCGGCGACGCCACTTGGAGTCGCGGGTTCGCGGTTCCCGATTGATCGGGGGAAATATGGCGAACAGCTTGAAGATCGAGGTGAACGGGCTCACGCACGGCGTGAGTGCGGTCCAGCAGGCGGCCAAGGTCATCGCCAAGGCAGGTGCGTGATGGCAGGCCTCATCCCCGAAAAGGAGTTCTCACGGACGTCGTTCCTGAAGGGCGGCGGCGTACTGATCGTCGGCTTCAGCCTTGCCGGCTCCGTCTTCGCCCGAGCAGGGCGGGCCGCGATCGATCCGTTCGAGAGCAGCGGGCCGTTTGACAACAGCCAGGTTGATACCTGGATCGCGATCCACGCCGACAACACCGCATCGATCAAGTCAGGGCGTATCGATCTTGGCCAGGGCTCCGGCACGGGCCTGCTCATGATCGCGGGCGAAGAGCTGAGCATGGATATGGATCAGTTGATTCACGTTCGTCATGACACGAACGTGACGCCTGACACTGGGGAAACGTCCGCCAGCAACTCGATCACGCTTGCCGGCCCAGCGGTTCGCGCGGCGGCCGCAACGGCCCATCAGGCGCTACTCGGTCTTGCCGCAACTCGGCTGGGAACGTCTGTTGCGAATCTGTCAGTGAAGTCTGGTGTGGTCTCGGGCGGAGGCAAGACCGTCAGCTATGGCGAGCTGGTTGGTGGGAAGCTCTTCAACGTTTCGATGCCGGCCGGCTACGACCTGCAGGATGTCAATCAGTTCGGTGCGACCGTGGGCCTGCCTGCAGGGCTTGCGCCGGGGAAGCCGGTCGCCGCCTACACGTTGGTGGGCACATCTCCCCCACGGATCGAGATCCCGGCGATCGTGACCGGTTCCTATACCTATGTTCAGAGCGTCCGTGTGCCAGGGATGCTGCACGGACGTCGCGTGTTGCCGCGCGGACAACGGGTCTATGCCTCTGGTGCACCTGTCGTCTCGGTCGACGCGAGCTCGATCGCGCATCTGCCCGACGTCCGTATCTTGCGCAAGGGTGACTTCATCGGCGTCGTCGCGCCAAAAGAGTACGACGCGATCCAGGCTGCAGCCCAGCTGAAGGTCATCTGGGCAGATCCGCCGCCGGCGCTGCCCGGGAACGGAAACACCTTCCAGGCGATGCGGGCGCAGGACAGCGCGGGAAAATCGAGCCAGTCGATCAAGCTGGACACCGGCAACGTCGACGCCGGCCTTGCTGCAGCGACGCACATCAACTCGCAGACATACCGGTTCCCGTTCAACTCACTTCAGGCGCTCGGCCCGGACTGCGCGGTCGCCGACGTGACGCCGAACGGCGCGATTGTCTTCTGCGACACCTCGAGCGCATACGAATCCCGGGGCGAGCTGAGCCGGATCCTCGGACTTCCCGAAGACGTCGTTCGGGTCATCTACTACCCGAACTCCAGCTCATTCGGTGGAGGGCAGCCGGCGAACCTCGATATCCCGCAGGCTGCGGCGATCATGTCCCAGCTCGCAGGCACCCCGGTTCGCCTCCAACATATGCGTTGGGACGAGACCGGATGGGGCACCTACTCACCCGGGCTGATGGCCGACATCCGCGCCGGGATCGACTCAGAAGGAAATATCGTCGCGTACGACACGGCGGCGTTCTACCCGCAGTACATGTCCTTCGATTTCATCAACACGACCGAACAGCTGGTCGGAATCCCGCTTTCGCCGTCGTACCCGGACGGGTGGTACTACCCGGCCACGATGTACAAGATCCCCAATCAGCGGTTCATCTTGAAATCGCTGGCACTCGAAGACCAATGGCTCAAGGTGCAATGGAACCGATCGGGCTCCTCACCGCACATGGCATTCGCCTCCGAGCAGATGATCGACGAGCTCGCCCACGCAGCGAAGATGGACCCGGTCGCTTTTCGGCTGCAGAACCTCACGGACGGCACAAACAGCAACCTGCCGACAGAGGACACTCAGATCCGCAGCACGCTGTTGCCGCTGATAAACGCAGTCACCAAAGCTGCGAACTGGCAGCCAAAGGTGGCAGCCTCGAACTTGTCCAACGCGACCACCGTCACGGGCCGTGGCTTCGCCTGGTTCTACGACAACTCGGAAGGGACGAACTCGCAAGCCGCCACCGTGGTCGACCTCGAAGTGAACAAGAAGACCGGGAAGATCGTCGTCAAGCACGTCTTCCAGGGTTTGAGCGCGGGACTGATCATCAGCCCAGGACTGATCGAAAACCAAATCGTCGGAGCGATGAACTACATCACCAGCCGCACCGTGGTCGAACAACTCCTGTTCACGAGGACGAACGTCACCAGCCTCGACTGGGTCACCTACCCGATCCTCAGGTTCAAGGAAGCCCCCAAGGTTACGCCGGTCGTCGTCCAGCGCACCGATCTTCAACCACTCGGAGCGGGCGAGCCCGTCAGCATGGCAGCCACCGCCGCGATCGCGAATGCCTTCTTCGACGCCACGGGCGTTCGAATGCGAGAGGCGCCGCTCACACCACCCAGGGTGCGAGCCGCGTTGAAAGCAGCCGGAATCACGTAGCCGCGCGTTCAAATCCTGGCAATGCCGCATCACCGTCGCGGCGAGGAGCGCCGGAAGGAGCGCAGCCGTTGGCGAGGACCAGCTGGCGTGGCGTCCCGTTCGAATCTCGCTTCGCGATCGAAGACCGTCCGCAGCTTAAGCAGCTGTTCAGACCCTGGACAGGGTCCGGCAATCGACGGTCGCGAGGCTGACTCCGAGCTCGGGGAACCCGTCCCTGACAGAGCATAGGAGGCACTGCATGAAAGGCCTTTTGACCACAATTATCGCCGCGTGCCTGGCGGCGGGCGCACTGGCGGCGGCCGGTGGCGCGTCGACCGCGAACGGCGGCCCCGGAGAACAGCCCTCCCTCGGAAGCCCGCAAGGGCAAGGAGGCCTGAACGGATTCGGCAGCGGCGGCCGCAGCGGCTTCGGACAGCGTGTAGTCGGCCATCTCTACGTCAACGACAACACGGCCGGCACCAACACCGTCGCCGCGTTCGACCGACACGCCGATGGAACCCTGTCTCCGACCCAGGGATCGCCGTTCGCGATCGGAGGCGCCGGTACAGGCGCCGGGATAGCCTCACAGGGGGCGCTCGCGCTGAGCTCGGACGGCCACTACCTACTCGCCGTCGACGGCGGCAGCAACGAGATCTCGATCGCGCGGATTCTGCCAAACGGCGCTCTCCTGCCCGCCGGCGCGCCTGTCTCGTCGGAGGGGGCGAATCCGGTCAGCATCGCCGTGCATAGCGGGCTCGTCTATGTCGCCAACCAGGGCACCGCGACCAGCACGGGCCAGACCAACTACACCGGCTTCATCCTCGATCCCTTCGGAGGCCTGCACGCCCTCCCCGGATCGACGGTCACACTTCCCGATCCCGCCAAGCCCGGTGACGTGCTCTTCAACGCCGACGGCACACGGCTCGTCGGTACCGAGATCGCAAGCTCGGCAATCGACAGCTTCACCGTCGGCTTCTTCGGGCATCTGAATCCGGCCCCCGGCTCGCCCTTCGCCGCGCAGAGCTTCGTTCCGGCTCAAGGATTCGGCCAGCTCGGAAGCGCATTCAGCCCTGTCAATCCGTTCCAGCTCTTCGTCTCCGACGCCCACGTCGCCGCGGGCGGCCCCGCTCCCGGGCTCGTCTCGAGCTTTGCCGACGGGTGGAACGGCGCCCTCACGCCGATCGGAGCCTCACCGGTGGCCAATGACGGGACCGCTTCGTGCTGGGTCGAGATCAGCCACGACGGCCGCTACCTCTTCGTCGTAAACACCGCCTCGGCGACCATCTCGAGCTACTCGATCGCGTTCAACGGAGCACTCACGTTCCTTCAGAGCACCCCGATCAAGGGCACCGGGCTCGCGCCCGAAGACGCCCGCCTCTCGCCGGACGGCTCGACCCTCTGGGTCGTCGACAGCGGAACCGACCAGGTGAGCGCCTTCAACGTCAACAGAGGCACGCTGGCCGAGCTCTCGAGCTCGCCAACAGCCCTTCCGGCAGGCGCAAACCCGGCGGGCATCGTCGTCACGTAAACCTCGAGTCTGGGGCAGGTGCCCACAGCACCTGTCCCAGACTCCGACGCTCATGCGGGCCGGGCAGAGGTCGCTGAGCCCTCCTCCAAGGACATGCCGGCCGACCTGATGGAGGCGCTACGCAAGAGCGTCCGCGCCGCGAGCACGCCCGCGGGCCGACGGGCTTTTACGTCGAAGCGACGCTCTCCGAGGGCTGAGCGCTCCCGCAAGCGCACCGCGCGGTAGCGTCGTGCAATGCCGCGAGGCGCGCCGACCAACGCCGAGCTCGCCGCCGCCCTCCACGAGTACGCCGCGCTCCTCGAGCTTGCGGGCGCCGAGAGCTACGCGGCGCGCGCATTCAGACGCGGCGCCGACCTCATCGCAGCGACACCGATCCCGGTCGCCGACCTCGTCCGGAGCGGCCGAGCCCGCCAGCTCCGTGAGATCGGGCCCGGAATCGAGGCGCGGCTCCAGGAGCTCGTCGAAACCGGCAAGCTCGAAGAGGTCGACGAGCTTCGCCGAGAGACGTCCCCCGAGCTCGCCGCACTCGGCCGCCTCCTCGGCTTCGGAGCCCGACGTGGCACGGAGATCGGTGCCGCCCTCGGGATTCACACCGCCGATGAGTTGCGCGAGGCGGCAGCCGCCGGCCGGCTGAGCGAGGTCCCGGGCATCGGGCCGCAAACCGAGGCAAGGATCCGCGCCGCCCTCGACCGCGAGCACCCGGAGCCGGCGCGAGCGATGCGGCTCGATCAGGCACTCGCGCTGTCGCAGCGCATCGCCGAGGGCCTCGGTGGGATCGTCGCGGGCGATCCTCGTCGCTACCGGGACGCCCCGACGCGACTCGCGGTCGTTCTACCGACCCAGGATCCCGACGACGCCCGGAAGCGGTTCGCCGCCCACCCGGACGTCATCGCGCTGCTCGAGCCTGATCTCGGCATGACGGCCGACGGGTTTCCGGTCGAGCTTCACTCCGCGCCACCGGAGAGGCTTGGCACCGCACTCGTCCAGGCGACCGGTTCGCCCGAGTACGTAACCTCGCTCGGGCCGCTCCCGGACGCACCCGACGAAGACGGCGTCTTCAGGCTCCTCGGCCTTGCGTACGTACCGCCCGAACTGCGCGAGCTGCCCGCAGCACCGGTGCCCGACGATCTCCTCGGCCTCGAAGGGATCCGCGGCGATCTCCACTGCCACACGAACGCCTCCGACGGTCGTGCGAGCGTGCGCGAGATGGCCGAGGCGGCACGCGCGCTCGGCTACGAATACCTCGCGATCTGCGACCACACCCGCGCGGTGAGCGTCGTTCCCGGCCTCGACGCGGACGATCTGCGCCGGCAGGCGGAGGAGATCGCTGCGGTGAACGAGGAGCTCGCTCCGTTCCGCCTGCTTCGCGGGATCGAGTGCGACATCGTCGGCGACGGAGCGCTCGACCTGCCTGACGACGTCCTCGCAGAGCTCGACTGGGTGCAACTCTCGCTCCACGCCGGCCAGCGAGCCCCGCGGCAGGAGCTCACGGCGCGTGTCCTGCACGCGATGCAGCACCCCGCGGTTCGCTGCCTGAGTCACCCCACCGGGCGCCTGCTCGGACATCGCCCGGAGAACGCGCTCGATCTCGAGCGCACCTTCCAGAGAGCGCTCGAGACGGGTGTCGCGCTCGAGGTGAACGGGCTTCCCGCGCGACTCGACCTGAGCGGCGACCACGTCCGCGAGGCGATCGCGGCCGGCGTGCGCATCGCCTGCTCAACCGATGCTCACTCTGTCACGGGCCTCGGCAACATGCCGCTCTCCGTGCACACCGCCAGGCGCGGCGGCGCGACCACGGCCGACGTCGTGAACACCCTCCCCCTCTCCCAGCTCCTCGAAGGACACTCTCCTCAGCCCCATCGACGCGACTGAGTACGCCGGCCGGCACATCGCTTTCTTGCCGAAGATCCACGGGCCGGAATCGACCACGAGGTAGGGGGTGCCGATGTCGCTGCTCAGGATCGCTCGAGCAAGAAGACGCCTAGCTCGGCCGCATCGAACACATCGCGGAAGCCTTCCGGCTGAGCGAAGGTGGCTCCAGGCCTGAGCGGGACGGCAACGACAACGTCTGCGCCGCGTTTGAAGACGCACAGATTCGGGCCTGCCTCGACTGGTTCGTACCCTGCCTCGAAGTCCGCCGTTCGCCGTGCCCGAAGCTCGAGCGTCTTCCAGATCAGGTAGAGCTTTTCGTTCTCCTCTCGGATCGACGCGCCGCCCCGGAGCTCCGCAAGAAGCGCTCGGCGCCGTTCCCAGTCGACCGCGCGGCGATTGTCGGGATCGACCAGGGAAAACGACCAGAGCTCGTCGCCCTGATAGATGTCGGGGACGCCCGGGCATGTCAGCTTGAGCAGTGTCTGGCCGAGTGCGATCCGGCGGCCGTCTGCGGCGAGACGCCCTGCGAACGGCACGAATTCCTCCAGGAACGGCCGGTACTCGAAGATGCGGCCGACGAATGCCCGGACAGCCTCTTCCCGCAACTCGTCGGGGGAGGTCCAGCTCGTATGGATCTTCGCTTCGCGGAAGGCCTTCTCGAGGTACTCGGTGACCCGATCCAGCTCGATCGGCCACGTCGAGGCGAGCGTCTGGTAGATGAGGTACTCCTCGTTGCGATCCGGCGCGTCACGCAGCCTGAGCCCGTCGTTCAACTCGCGCCACCGGAAGACCTGGTGCGTCCATTCCTCGGCATGCCAGGAGAGTGCGGAGAGGCGAGCCCGAGCATCGCCGCTTCGCTTCGTGTCGTGCGTCTGGGAGGCAAGCAACTCGTGCGGGAACCTGCGGGCACGTTCGAGGTTTCGGGCGTGGAACTCGTCAACGGAGAGCGAGAACAGGTCGGGGTCACCGCCGACCTCGTTGAGGCAGAGCAGACGGTTGAATCGATAGAACGCCGTGTCCTCGACCCCCTTTGCCGCCACCGCCGGCGTCGTCTGCTGAAAACGCAGCACGAACGCGTCGTGGCCTCGCTCCTCGAGCATGAGGAGACCCGCGAGCCGGGCGGGTAGTCCCGACTCGACGATCGCTGCGCGATCGCGGTCGTCGATCTGTCCGTTGTCGGGATCGACATATGTGCGGTACAGATCGAGGGAGGCAAGCGCGGTGGGCAGGTCGAGATCATCCTCGCCTTCGCCGAGTTGCGCATGGAGGCGAGCCACCTCCGGCTCGAAGGCGGTGGCCGCTTGCTCGAGCTTCGCCCCTCGGGCGATCTCGTTGAACGAACGTCGTTCATTCGCGAACTCCGCGTATGTCCAGGTCAAGAGCCCTTCCGTGTCCGGGTCGAGGAATAGGCGCGTGGCGTCGTTCGCGAACTGGTAGCCGGTCGTTCCTTCCACGGGCCAGTCGCGGAGCTCTTCGTCCGGGGCCAGGATCTTCTCGACCCAGACGTGCTCGATTCCCGCCTCGTGCAGACGCTCCAGATAACGAGCCGGATTTGCGAGACCGTCGACGTGGTCGACGCGAACCCCGTCGAGCAGACCGTCGCGTGTCAACTCGATCACCTTCGCGTGCGTCACCTCGAATACCTCGGGGTCCTCGACACGAACGCCGGCGAGCTCGCCGATGTCGAAGAACCTGCGTGCACCGCTCGTGCGCCAGTCGAGATCGAAGAACTTCGCGCGCCACAGCGGGTCCCGCCAGAACGGGTTCCCCTCCTCGCTCGCAGCCATGTGGTTCGGGACGATGTCGAGGATCACGCGGAGTCCCGCCTCGCAGAGAGCCCGGAAACGTTCCTCGCCGCCGAGCTCCTGCGAAACGTTCGTGGGATCGACGACGTCGTATCCGTGAGTCGAGCCCGACCGCGCCTGAAGAGACGGGGAGAGATACAGATGTGAGACGCCGAGCTCGCGAAGATAGGGAACGAGCGCGCGGGCCGCGTCGAAGTCGAGATGGGGAAGGAGCTGCAGCCGATAGGTGCAGCGCGGCCGGGTCATGCGGCGCTCTCCTTCAGCTCCACGGCCGCGGCCTGCCGCTCGAAGTCGACCGTCAGCTCGTAGCGGCCTCGCCGAACACGAAGAATGCGGCGCTTCTCGTCGACCTCGGTCTCGACGGCCGGCGGCAGCATGGGTCTCAGAGCGATGAGCGTCGCGTAGAAGGCCCGCAGGTCGGCATCGCCGCTCCCGGGATCGAGACGTGAAGCCTCGAAGGTCGTCCGTGCCTGCGGATCGGGAATCCCGGCGCTCCCGAAGCCCAGGAACGAAGCGAACTCCCGCTCCCGCCCTTCCCGCGTCACGCGCCCGATCTCCGGATCGTCATGATCGGTGAAGTACAGGAACGGCGCCTGCTCCCCGTACTCCTCACCCTGAAAGATGAGCGGGATCTGAGGCGCGAAGAGCACGCAGGCCGCCGCAAGCCTCTGCACCGCCCTGGGGAGCCGGTCACCAAATGCCCTGTTCCCGACCTGATCGTGATTCGCCGCGCAGATCACGAGCCTCTGCGCCGGCACCGACTCGAAAGCTCTCGCAAGCGCCCCGACGGTTCCGTACGGCGCGTAGTAGCCGTCACGCTCACCGGTGAGCAGAGCATGGAGAGCGTGGTGGAAGTCATCGTCCCACTGAGCATCGTGCCCCCAATCCTCGAGCGGGCGTCTGTTCCCGATCTCCATCTCCGCGATCACCAGCGTGGCAGGCGCTACCGCGTGGACGCGGTTCGCGAGCTCACGAAGGACATGCGGCTCGCTCGCGTCGAAGATCGCGTGGGTCGCGTCGAGCCGCAGCCCATCGATCCGATAGTCGCGGACCCACTGCTCCGCATTCTGGATCGCCCACTCCCGTGGCCCGCGCAACGAGTAATCGACCGCGTCTCCCCAGAACGTCTCATGACGGTCGGTGAAATACGGCCCGAATCCCGACAGCGCCTCAGCCCCGGCGCCGACATGGTTGTAGACGACATCGAGGATCACCGCAAGTCCCTCGGCGTGGGCCGCGTCAACGAGCCCGGCGAGCCCGTACGGGCCGCCGTACGTCTCGTGCGGGGCGAAGCTCAGCACCCCGTCGTAACCCCACCCGCGCTCACCCGCGAACGTGCCGACCGGCATCAACTCGACCGCCGTCACCCCGATGCTCGCGAGCGTCGCGAGCCGGCCCGCGGCCGCCTCGAACGTCCCCTCCTTCGTGAACGTTCCAATGTGCAGCTCGTAGATCACGAGATCCTCCGGGCTCACCGCCACCCGCCCGCGAGAGAACTCGAACGAGCCGAGATCGAGGATCCGCGAGGGTCCGCGCAGCCCGAACGGCTGCCACCTCGAGCAGGGATCGGGCCGCGGCTCCCCGCCGTCGATCGCAAACCCGTAGTCGTCCCCCGGCCGCGCAGGAAGCACCCCGGCGAAGAATCCGCCCGGCTCCCGAGCCAGCGCCTCTCCCCCAACGAGGACTTCGCGGGCATCCGGAGCCCAGACGCGGAACTCGGTGAGACCCTCCGGCCAGAGGCACGGCACCAACCCGCCCGGCCGGCCTCTCGCTCCCGTCCTCCACACCGACCACGAAGCCGGAACGCACCGCTCGATCCTTACGACCGATCCGAATCACCAAGTCCTCTCACACTTGCCTTCATCGCGAGTCGGGTTCTGCCCAGAAACCGAGGAGTGTGCGCAACGAGCAGACACGGTGCCGCCAAGTCGACGACCCGGGCCGTCGACGCGATGTGCGAGAACTACCTGGAATGTGCTCGCGGGAAGCGCAGTTCGACGCGCGGCTCACCGAGCGGGGCTTTCACTCCGCTCGTGCTCGGCCGGTTCAGCCGTCGCTCGCGAGCGTTCGGGAGGATCGCCACCTAGACACAGAGGGCCTCCTCAAGGGTATGTACGCGATTGAGCACGGTGAGCACCCCGGTGATCTCGAGGGCGCGCTCGACGATCGGCTCCGTGCCGAGAAGAAGGCTGAACCGACACTCGCCGGCGTCCGCGCGACTCTTCGTCGCGACCAGAATGCGGATAGAGCTCGAGTCGATGAACGTGGCTGAGCTGAGATCGACGACGAGGTGGGAGCAGCGCTCGAGCGTCTTGGTCAGCAGAGCGCTCAGCCGGTCAGCTGAATCGAGGTCGTGCTCGCCGCCGAGGACAACCCGGGCAACTCCATCCCGCAGCCAACGTACATCCATCGTTGGCTGGCTCGAACCTACGGGCTCACTCTTCATTTCGTTCCTCCTGAACTCCGGTGGGAAATCGGCTAGCCCGGATGCCCGAGGATGGGCATCCGAGCCGGCCCGCCCCGGTCAATGAGGAACGCAGTAGGCAATAATGGCGCTTCTGTCAGTGAGAAGCCGCCTCGCTCTTTCATCGCAGCGCGGGTCTGGCGTCGCGAACCCTACTCACCCTACAGGCAGAATCAGCCGCATGCCTCTCACCGATCCCGGAAAGCCCGGCACCCCGCCCCGTCTACAGCTCCTCATCGCCGACGAAACGAACGAACGACTGGACACGATCACAGCCGTCGTCGAGAAGCTCGGCCACGAGATCGTCGCGCGCGTCCTCGACGTCCAGGAGGTCGGCCGACTCAGTCGTCACCACGTGCCCGATGTCGCATTGGTCGGGGTCGGCCTCGACAGCACGCACGCGCTCGAGATGATCGGCGGCATCGTGCACGAAGCCGCGTGCCCGGTGATCGCGCTGCTCGACACGACCGACGAGAGCTACGTCAACGAAGCGGCAAAACGCGGCGTCTTCGCCTATGTCGTCATGAACGGCAACTCTGGCGAGCTTCAAAACGCACTCGACATCACCCTGCGCCGCTTCGCCGAGTTCCACAACCTCGAAGGGGCATTCGGCCGTCGCGCGATCATCGAACAAGCCAAGGGAATCCTCATGGCCCGCAACTCAATCGACGCCGACACCGCCCACCAACTCCTCAAGAATCACTCGCAGCGAACCGGCACGAAGCTCAGCGACGTCGCTCAAGCCATCACCGAAGCGCATCTCCTTCTCGTGCGAATCTAGCCTGACGGAGGCGCGGTTCGGACGCGCATCGGTACGAGCGCAGCCCCGAGGTCGATAACAGAAGAGCCACTCGTCCAGGCGAGGAGAGTGAGCCTCAAGACGCCGGGAAGGTCACGCTCGTGCTCTGACCGGACATCGCGAGGACAGTCGGTGCTCGCGGCCGGCGGATCGCCCAGACAAAACTGGCGGTCGCTTTCATCCCCACCGGCGGTAAAAACCGCCGCGAAATTCGTGAGCCTCGTGCTGAAGAAATGACGGTCGCTCGTCGAGACCGGGCACACCTCGTCACTCACGCTTCCGAGCCCGCTCGATCGAGAGTTACCGGGTTTCATGGTCTTCCGCCTCGGGTACATGAGTATTCACCGATCAGAAGGAGAAGGACGATGGAGTTCAATTCGCTGACAGATGTGCTACTCGAAGAACTCGGAGATCTTTATAGTGCGGAAAACCAACTCGTAGATGCGTTGCCCAATATGGCCGCGGCGGCACATTCATATGAGCTTCGCGAGGCGCTCGAGTCGCATCTCGCCGAGACGACCCACCACGTCGAGCGGCTTGATCAGGCGTTCGCGGAAATGGGGATCCGGTTCCCCCCCACAACGACCTGCCGGGCTATGAAAGGGCTGATCGAGGAAGGCGATGATGTGATCGCCACCACCGGCGACTCGGTTGCGATCGACGCAGCCCTGATCGGCGCAGCGCAGCGGATCGAGCACTACGAGATCGGCGCCTATGGCACCGCACGCGCGCTTGCCGCCGCACTCCATCTCGACACCACGAGCGCGCTCCTCGACCAGACGCTCGACGAGGAAGGCAAAGCCAATAAGGCTCTCACCAAGCTGGCATCCGGCGGCATGCTGAGCAGCGGCATCAACCAGATGGCTGCGGAGCGCTCGGACAGCGAGCCGATCGAGGAGTCGAACCCAAACGAGCGAACGGACGCCGACAGCACCGTCGTGACTTGAGATCGACGGCGAGGCCGACGCGCTCGAGACGCTGCTCGAGCTCGAGCGCCGACCGGCGCGAGACCGGCAGGCAGTTCGTCGTTACGAACACGTAGTACGGCGCGGTGTCGATGCGTATCGTCGGTCATCGCGCCGGTGGCGTGCACGTCATTTCATTGTCCAGCCGGACGATGTAGGTTGAACGTCAAGTCGATGAGCTCGGGACCGGTCTTTTGTCCAAGTCAATAGCTGTCCTCTTCGCAGCAATCTCCGTTCTACTCGGTGTGTCGGCGCCGGGCCTCGCGCGAGAGGGCGGGGCCTGCCCGCATCCCGGCACCGTCAGCGGTGTGAGCGTCCTCATAGCCTGCGGTCATGCGAAGGCGACGGTCCAGTTCGGAAGCACACGCCTCGCTCTCCGGAACGGCCAGTGTGCGAAGACGGGCAGCAACTTCGGTCTCGACTTCGGAGCCGCCGTCGACGGACCGACGACGAAGCAGCCGCCCAACTCGTTCCAACTCATCGCCGGGCCGCATGGCGGCACAGCGACACTCGAAATCGCCCGTGACGGGAAGCAATACATCGGCGACTCGCTGAAGCTGAAACTGCCCCCGAGCCGGAACTCCGGGACGCTTTCGGGCACCGTCACCTTGGCAGCCGGCACAACCAAGGTCGCCGTCGCCGGCTCGTTCACCTGCTAAGCCCCCGGCAAGCACGAACATCGGACGTCGGGCATCGCGCGTGCAGTCGATCTTGAGATGATCGGGGCCGTATGTCGTCGCCGAAGAAGCGCGTCGCGCTCGTGACCGGCAGCTCACGCGGGCTCGGTCGCGTCATCGCACTGCGCCTCGCGCGAGACGGACTTGCAGTCGGGGTAAACGGTCTCCACGACGACATCCAGACGCGAGAGGTGGTCGAGTCGATCAACGGCTCCGGGGGAGTGGCCGCCGCGTTTCCAGCCGATGTCACGAACGAGCGTCAGGCCGTCGAGCTTGTCGGCGCCGTCGCCGAGCTCCTGGGCTCTGTGGACGTCCTGGTTCTGAACGCCACGGGCCCTCAGCCCGAAGGGGCGTTGGGCCAGGTGTCGTGGGAGGAGCACGTCGCACAGCTCGAGTTCTTCGTCAAGAGCCCGGTCCTACTCGGACGCGCTGTGCTCTCTGGAATGGTTGCGCAGAACTGGGGGCGGATCGTGCAGATCGACTCCGAGGTCGTCGACCGGATCCCCGCCGGGCGATCCGCATACACGACGGCAAAAAGCGCTCAGGTCGGGCTCATGAGAAGCTGGGCGCGCGAGCTCGCGCCGTTCGGCGTCACCGTGAACGCGGTCTCTCCCGGATTCGTCCCGGTCGAACGCCACGCCGATGTTCCGGCCGAGGTCAGACGCGCCTACCTCGCCTCGGTGCCGGCAGGGAGGTTCGGGACGCCCGAGGACGTCGCGCACGCGGTGAGCTTCTTCGTCTCCGAGCAGGCGGGTTTCATCACGGGTCAGCGACTCCTCGTCGACGGCGGCCGAGGGCTGGTCGGCTGACTGCGGCGCGTAGAGCTCGACGGACGCGCGTGGGGGCAGCTGGTGACCCTTCGGGACATGTCCCGATCGGCCGGTCCGAGGTCACGACCCCTTTTAGCTGCACCAGACTGTTCTGACGTTTCACCGAGCAGACAGGTAGCGCTTCTATCCCAGGTGTTCTCCTCCCAGGCGAGGTGTCCGCAGCCTGGCAGACTGGTCTTCTTGCGGGCTCGTCTCATTGCGGTACTCGGCGGAGCGCTGGTTTTTGTCCTCCTGGGTGTTCCGTCCGCTGCCATCGCGGCGATTCCGCGCGTGGGCGTGATCCACGCGAACGGTCGGGCCGTCGTCGTGACCTTCGTCGGTTATGACCTCGACGGGAGCTACGGCGTCGAGGTGAGTGCAAGCCGGAAGCTCCGTGACGGGCATTTCGCCGATCCTGTGAGGTCGGCGCAACACCTTCGCCTTCGGTCGGATCTGACGCAAGCAGTTTCGTTCCACGGGCTCGCGCGGGGCACGTACTTCGTACGGGTTTCGTACGACGACACGGCCGCGTATCGTGCTTACTGGGCGCGGCTCTGCAAGAGGTTCGGCTGCACGTCGCCCTGGCACGGCCAGCGCGTGTTCGAGTGGTCGGAGACGGTCGCGTTCACCGTGGGATGAGCCTCCCTCGACCTACTCGATGTTGCTGCTGTTCGTTCGGCGTCGATGAGCAGCCGCTCTCGGCGCTCGCCTTCCAGTGAGTTCCTGGCCGTGGCCGCCGCGGCCGATTCTCGCGCGTCTCGCCACGGTGTCCTGCTGCGTGGCAAGATGGGTGAGGCTGTCTTCTCATCCCGGAGACGGATACAACGCCGAACGCAAGGTCAAGGAGTGCAGGGATGTTCGAGATCGGGGGGACGCTGCGGGAAGCTCGAAGCCGCGCCGGGCTCGAGCTCAGTGATGTCGAGTCGGCGACGATGATCCCGGCACGCTTCCTCGAGGCACTCGAGAACGAGCAGTTCGACAGGTTGCCCGAGGGCCTCTACCGCCGCAGCTTCCTCCGCGAGTACGCCGACTTCCTCGGACTCGACGGCGAGATCTACGCCCACGAGTACGAGCTGCGGATCACACCGCCGGCCCCCGACCAGCCGGCCGTACCCGCCTCACACGGCTCGGCGTACCCCGCCGTGCGCCTGCTCGAGCTCTACTCCCCCGGACGCGCCCTCGCCGTCTGCCTCGCCGCCCTCGCCGCGATCGGGGTCTGGCAGCTCGGCACCGGCCCGAGCCATACCGGCGCCGTGAAGCAGCCGCCTCGGAGCGTTCACCGGGAAGCGTCCCCGCCGCTCCACCGGGCCGCGACCACACCCGCCACCGTGCCCCCGCGACCGCCGACGTCGGCAGCTCCCTCGCCGCTGACGCTGAGCGCCGTCCACGGCAACTCCTGGCTGCTCGTCCGGATCGCCTCCAGCAGCGGCAGGATCGTCTTCGACCACACCCTCCAGCAAGGGGATACCGCCCGCTTCGGGCTGCGACGACGGCTCTTCATCAGCCTTGGAGCCCCCTGGAACCTCGACGCGACCATCGGCCGGCGCTCGGTCACCGCCAACCTCCCCAACACTACTGCCAGCATGATCGCGAGCCGCAACGGCCTGACCGAAACCATCGACGGCATTCCCACGGCAGCCGCCACGAACAGGGCAGCCGACACGCTCAAGAAACCCGTCCCGATCGAGCAGACCCCCGCCGTCGAACTGAACACCCGCGGCTACAGGCTGATGCTCACCGGCGACTACATCGCGGCGCTCCCTCTTCTTCGCGCCGCGGTCGACGGGCTCAACGACCCCACGAACCCCGTGACCTTCTACGCCAACTTCAACCTCGGGCAAACACTCGTGAAGCTCGGCCGCTGCATCGGTGCGATCCACTACCTCACTCGCGCCTCAGAGCTCCAACCGACAAACCGACAGGTAACCGAGGCCCTCACCAACGCAAGCGAGTGCTGAACGCCTGCGACCGGCGCGCTCCGATTCGCTCGGTTTGCGGCGGCGACGAGTTCTCGCTCGGACGGGTGTTGAGGGTTGCGGCATCTCGCTCGATCTGTCAGAGTCCGTTGCGCACCAATCCCAAAGCCTGCGGCTGCCAAGTATCCACGTCGTCAAGGAGGAGAGATGGCTGAGTCCACAGCCCTCGAGGAGGTTACGCAGGCCGCGTTCAATGGGGTGCTTCGTGCTCTCGAAGCGCGGAAGCTGCCGATCAACAAGTGGCCTGGGCCGATCCTGATCGGGATCATCGCCTGGCCAGAGCTGCCGCAAGGCGGAGTCTTCCGCAACGTCGGCGAAGAGGAGGAGCAGTAACGGCTTGCGGGTCGCTCACCGCGGAGACGGCATAGATGCCAGACAAGGACGTGAAGCTGTGCCCGAGCGCACAGCCAGACATGCCCGACGCCGTCGCGTTCGGCGTGATCGGAGGGACGGCCGAGGAGCCGGTCGCCTCCTACCTCAAGGAGACGATCCCGGTTACTCCGGAGCTGCTCGAGCTCGCCCGTCCGGTCAAGCCGACAGAGGTCTTCCGGTTCGCTGCGCGGTGCGCCGAAAGCGGATGCCAGCATTTCTCTGGGAATAACTGCCTGCTTGCGGCAAAGATCTCAGCAGATGTTCCGACGAGCTTCGAGAAGCTGCCGGCCTGCAAGATCCGAGGCTCGTGCCGGTGGTGGGCCGAGCAGGGACGCTCTGCCTGCTTCCGTTGCCCGCTGATCGTGACCGAGCACCACTCCGCCGGCCCGGACCTCCGCGCCGCCGCCAGCCCGGAGACCCCAAGTACCCTCATGCCGCGTTTGGCGGTGCCGCAATCCGACCCGACTTGAGGGCAGTCGTCACTCACAAGCCCCACGTCTCCGATCTGGCCACGAACCGGCGGCGAGATCGGAGACCTCTGCGCCGTGAGGCCCATCCGGGATTCGAACCCCTCCCGCCGCCGTGAGGGCGGAATGCGCCGCTCGTGTGCAGGCATTTTTGTTCGGCCGGCGTCGTATGGTCAAATCGTCGTCAAGACGCCGGCGAGCACATTCAGGCGCAAGGGCCGTTGCGCAGGCATGAGACCTGACGCCTGATCGTTGATCAGGTGCGTTTCTGTGGATGGAGCGTCTCGCCGCGGGCCAGCATCTCGACGAACTGCATGATTCTGCGTTCTCGCGTTTCCGCTCGTTTGGCGGTACTGATCCGATAGAGGATCGCGTAGCGGTTCTGGCGGCTCAGGTTCTCGAACATTGCGAGCGCTTTCGGCTCGGCGGCCAGTGCAGCCCCGAGATCGTCAGGCACCTCGATGGTGGCAGAGCCCGCGTAGGCGGCTTCGCTTCGACCGTCGGCTCTCGCACTCTGCAGCTCGGCGATCCCGGCTGGATGCATGCGACCTGCTCCGAGCAACCGCTCCGCGATCTCGATGTTCCGCTTCGACCAGGCGCTGCGCCTGCGCCGGCGACTGAAGCGCTGGTAGTAGGTGTCGGCGTCGCGGCCGCGGAGTTGGCCGTCGATCCAGCCGTGGCACAGTGCCTCTTCAAGCGCTTGATCGTGATTGAGACTGGTCGGTTGGACCGTCTCCTTCTTGGCCAGCACGAGCCATATCCCCGCCGAGGAATCATGGTGCGTCGCCAACCAAGCACGCCAGTGTGCTGCATCGCGCACCATCAGTTCCGGTGCCTCCTCCACCATCCCATTCTGGCGATCGATGGATCCATCGGGAACGCGACTGAGTTCAGGCGGTCCGCGCGAACACTCGCACATGCGAGCAGCCTCCCCTACCAGGGATGCTCGACTACCACCACATCCCCTTGCGCTGGGGACGCCGGTCCCGCACCTGACGAAGCCGTCCTACCGACCCGTCTCGATGTAGGCCTCCGACGCCGAACGTCACCGCGCCGAAGGCAATGAGCGCCGCGAGGAGGACGATAAGCCCGTGGCCAATGACAAACCAGGCCGCAACGCCGACGACAACCGCGCCCGCCAAGGACATCAGGAACAGTCGGGGCTGCCGATCAGATCGGAAACGCATGTTCCTTCAGTCCGCCGCAGCCTCGGCTTCGCACACCATCAGTCTAAGGTTGCTCGGAGTGTCCTGGTGAACACTCCCGCACGCCTGCGACCTTGGCCACGTCTCGGTTGCCGGGCTCCTGGACCTGGCTCTCGAGCACCAGGCCCAGGAATCGCGTCGCAGCCAACCCGATTCGGGGGCAGCTACGGGTTTGCTCGCTAGTTCGCTGCAACGGCGGCCACGGCCGGAAGCCCGACCGCATTTTCAGTATTGACCTCGAAGTACTCGTTCGTGCTCACATGTCCGGCGCCGCCTTCGACAATGCCCCGGACAGTGTCCAGCGAACCCGACTCCCACAAACAAACGGCGCGAGAACCGTCCTCGTTCGGGATCGCACTGTGCAGAGTCGTCCCCTCCGGAAGCTCCGCGACTACCGCCTGAGCGGCCTCCCAGAACGTCTTGGGATCATCGATGGCGTGGATCGCAACGACATACATCGCTGCTCCTTTCATCGGTAACCGGCACCCTGGCGCCGGTGTCTGCGCGGAACCTACACCCATTACCGCCCGGCCGAAGAAACGCCAAGTCCGCTCCAAGCGCCAGCGCTATCCTTCACGCCAGGACAGGCGCCCGCATGAGCTCGAACGTCGCCCTCAGGCCTCTCTCCTCGGCGCGGGACCCGGATGCCTGCCGTGCCAAAGGCCTCGTCAGGAGGTCTTGTGCGCGCTCCAGCTTCCGCCTCCCGCGGGGGTCTTGTATTGACCCGACATCGACGAGGTGCCCGATGCCGTGCCCGTGTAAGAGATCACGCCGACCGGCCCGACTGCCCCGAACGAGATCGTGCCTCCGCTCACCTTGCCGGTGACGTTGGTCTTCTTGCTCTGCCCCTTGTATGTGATTGTGATCGAGCCCCCTAGCTTCGACCCCGTCTGCTTCCAGTTCAGCTTGAACGTTCCCGAGAACATGCCGCCGTAGGTGCCGGACCACGATCCGGAAAGGCCCGGCGAGGTGGCTCTGGCCGAGGGTGTTTTCGCCGCCTGAGTGGCGCCGGTCGCCAGGGAAGCGGCGAGCACTGCGCCCAGGCTGGTAGCGGTCACGATCTGGAATGCCTTTCGACGGAGTGAGATGTAGTCCATGCCCGGCTCCTTCCTTGATGACGATCGAGAGTTGACAAGCGCGAATCTGGTGCGACTACTTGTTGGCAAAGGTCGGCATCACGACTCAGATGAGGGTGGCGTCGCCGATCTTCCTCTGACTCGACACCTCGCAGAGATCGACGCGGACGGAGGCCGCCTGCCGGTCGAGCATGCTCGCCAGGTGGTCACCGCTGTCCTGGTCCTCGCCGGTCGCATTCCCGGAGAACGTCGGTTCCGGCGCCGGATGCGACCACTGCCGGAGACGCCGCGGCGAGCGCTGCGCTCAGAAAAACCGGCTTACGAAACATCGTCGGGCATCCATGGGCCTGCCAACGCCACCCCTTCCCCTGTTACATGTGGATTATCCGACATTCCGAACGCCCATGCAAGAGCGGCACCTGCGCGCAGCCACCCACCCCCGCGAGAAGCTGAACGCCACCTCGGGCCTGCCACGGAACCGCCCGCGCCACGGTCGTCTGTGCGATCTCAACGAACCCCGACGGAGACCGCCTCCGCATCGCCACCCCCCGCGAGTGACGCTCGGGTGTGTCGTCGCGAGCGCTCCGCGCAGTCGAGTTCATTCCGCCGCCAGTGCATGCAAACCCCTCGCGTTCCGAGGCGACCGCCGCGTGGTTAGCTATCCGTGATGTCGTCCGTCGGCCATGCGCTCGACAACGCGATCGCCGGGGTGCTCCGGGAGCACATCGCCGAGCTGCCACCGTTTGTCACGGCGCTCGTGCGTGAACCGAGCACCCTCGGGAACGAAGAGCCCGTTCAGCAGATGATCGTCGATCGCCTCACCGCCTCCGGATTCACCGTCGAGCGTATTCAGGTAGACGACGACGCCGCGCTTGCGGACCCGCACGCCGGCTATCCGCCCCTCTCGAACGAGGGTCGCCGTTCGGTGGTCGGCATGCGACGGGGCAAGGGAGGCGGACGTTCACTCCACCTGAGCGGCCATGTCGACGTCGTGCCGGTCGATCCGGACGCGCCGTGGAGCCACGGGCCCTGGAGCGGCGAGATCGCCGACGGGCGCATCTGGGGTCGCGGTTCCGGCGACATGAAGGGCGGACTCGCGGCGTACCTGCTCGCGGCCGAGACCGTGGCGTCCGTCTGCCCCGAGGCCCAGGGCGACCTCGTCTTCAGCTCCGTGATCGAGGAGGAGTGTGGCGGCAACGGCATGTGGTCGGTGCTCCATGCGGGCTATCGCACCGATGCGACCCTGATCGGCGAGCCGACCGACCTCGCCGTCGTCCACGCCGGCACCGGAGTCGTCTGGGCTCGCCTCAAGGCACGGGGCCAGGCGGGGCATTCCGCCAATCGGGGCGGTGACGGGCCCTTCGACGAGCTCGCCCGGGCGATCGCGGCCCTGCGCGCGGTCGAGGCCGAGGCAAACGAGGGCCCGCGCGACGCGGTCTTTGCTGCCGCCTCCGAGTGGCCGTACGGGATGACAGTGGGTCGCATCGGGGGCGGAGTGTGGACCTCATCCGCGCCCGCCTCCCTCGAGGCGTCGGTGCGGTTCGGGCTTGGGCTCGGGCGAGAACCGACGGAAGTCCAGGCGAGGATCGTCGAGGCCGTCGCCAACGCCTCGCCTGACGTAGAGGTCTCGTTCGAGGCGTTCCGTGCCCGGGCTTACAACCATGACACGGACGGCCCTTTGCCGACACTCCTGCGAGCGACCCATGAGCGCGTCACCGGAGCGGCGGCGAAGCTCTCGGCGTTCACGGCAACGACCGACGCCCGCCAGGTAGAGGGAGCCCTCTGCTACGGCCCTCTGGCCGGAGGGCTCCACGGCCCCGACGAATGGGTCGACATCGCCTCGCTCGAACAGACGGCGCTCGTCATCGCACAGACGGCGGCGCGCTGGCTCACGGCAGACGATTAAGTCAGCGGCGGCGCGCCAGTTGGTCTGCCGCTACGGCGACCAGGATCAGCCCGCCCTGGACGATCTGCTGGTAGGTCGTGTTGATATTCAGCAGGTTGAAGCCGTTCCCGATGATCGCGAGGAGCAGCGTTCCGAGCACTGCGCGCCAGATCGCGCCCTCGCCGCCGAGGATGCTCGTTCCGCCGACCACGGCGGCGGAGATCGCCGTTAGCTCCATTCCCATCCCGAGGTCGGCCTGCGCTGACTGCGTCCGTGAGGCGAGAAGCACGCCGGCCAGGCCTGCCGCGAGCCCGGAGATCGCAAAGCATGAGCCCCTGATCACCCCGACCCGAATGCCCGAAAGGCGCGCGGCCTCTGGGTTCCCGCCGACGGCGTAGACGTAGCGGCCGAAGATCGTCCGGCCGAGTAAGAACGCGGTCACGATCGCGAACCCGATGAACACCCAGCCCGGATACGTGATCTGGAAGAGGTCACCCTGACCGAGCGACCCGAAGTGCGGATTGATGACCGTGACGATGAGCCCACCCGTGATCAGGATCGCCAGCCCCGAGTAGATGATGCTCGTGGCGAGCGTCCCGATGAACGAGTTGATCCGCGTACGGTCGATCACAACCCCGTTTACGATCCCGAGCCCGAGGCCGGTGGCCACCCCGGCAAGCAAGCCGAGCGTTGGTGACGCGGAGTTCGCGACCTTGCAAGCGACGACCGCCGCGACGCTCACGATCGCGCCGACCGAGAGGTCGAAGACACCGGAGATGATGCAGAGCGTCTCCCCGCAGGCAAGCAGGCCGATCGCAGCCCACTGGTCGAGGATGTTCGACATGTTCTGGAACTGCAGGAAGTGACTGGACGCGATGCTGAGCCCGACAAAAAGCGCGATGAACGCGTACGCGATCCCGTAATCGCGGAAGGAGACCCGCCGTAGCCTCGCCGTTAGCTCACTCATGACCGAACCTCGGCCCATGAGCCTGTGGCGGGGATTCCGGGCAAACCGGAAGGGTCATGCCGCGACCTCGGGCCCGGCCGTGAAGGCGGCGGTCATGACGGCCTCGTCGGTCGCCGCGTCGCCCTCGAACTCGCCGACGAGCCGCCCGGCGCGCATCACGAGCACCCGGTGCGCGAGACCGAGCACCTCCTCGATCTCGGACGAGATCAAAAGCACAGCCATCCCCGCCGCAGCGAGGCTGATCAGGAGCTCGTGGATCTGACGTTTTGCGCCGACGTCGACACCACGGGTGGGCTCGTCCGCGATCAGCAGCTTCGGGCGGCGGAAAAGCCACTTCGCAAACAGCACCTTCTGCTGGTTCCCGCCCGAGAGGGTCGTCACCATCGCCTCCTGCGAGGAGGTGCGAACGTCGAGATCGTGCGCGAGTGCGCCCGTCCGGCGGCCCTCGGCACGGCGGTCGACGATGCCCGCCCTCGCGATCGCGTTCACGTCCACGATCGAGATGTTCTCGCGGATCGAGCGGATCATGAAGAGACCCTGCTCTTTGCGGCTCTCGGGAAGCATCGCGATCCCGAGCCGCGAGGCGTGACGGGGGCCTTTCACCCGTACCGGCTTTCCTTCGAACAGGACCTCGCCTGCATCGAAGTGGTCGGCGCCGAAAATGGCCCGAGCGACCTCGGTGCGGCCGCTTCCCACGAGCCCGGCGAGCCCGACGATCTCGCCCGCCCGAACGGTGAGCGACACATCCTTGAGCTCGCGCCCGCGACTGAGCCTACGCGCCTCGAGCACCACCGGCGCATCCGGCGGAGGAGGGAGCTTGGGCGGAAACTCGAGGCTCAGCTCGCGGCCGATCATCGCCGACACGAGCGTGGCGGGTGTCTCGTCCTTCGCCGGCGCGGTTCGAATCAGCCGGCCGTTCCGCATCGAGGTGACCGTGTCGCAAATGCCGAGGACCTCCTCGAGGTAGTGCGAGACGAGCACGACCGCTGTTCCTTCGGCAGCGAGCGTCCGCACGGTCGCGAGAAGCCGTTCCGTCTCGTCGCGCGTCAGGGCCGCGGTCGGCTCGTCCATCAGCAGGAGCCGCGCCTCCCGGGCGATCGCACGGAGGATCTCGACCTTCTGCTGATCGGCGGTACGGAGTGTGCGGACGACTGGGCCTGCGCTTCGAGGCGAAACCCGGTCCTGCTCGTTGAGCTCGTCGAAGCGGTGGCGGAGGTCGCGCGACCGCAGAACACCGGCAGTGTTCGACTCGATCCCGAGCATCACGTTCTCGAGCACGGTCCTCGCGGGTACGAGCGCGATCTCCTGCGCGATCGTCGCGATGCCGGTCTCGAGCGCGTCCCGCGGCGCATTGAACGTGCGCTGGCGACCATCCACGAGGAGCTCGCCCTCGTCGGGGCGGTAGACGCCGCCGATCACCTTCGCGAGTGTCGACTTCCCGGCGCCGTTCTCGCCCACGAGCCCGTGCACGCTGCCCGCCTGAATCGTGACCGACACGCCGTCGAGCGCCTGGACGCCCCCGAAGCGCTTCGAGATCCCGCGCACTTCGACGAGGGGGCGCGCGCCGTCGCGCACCCCCTCGTGGTCAACCGTTGCTGTGCCCGTCGTCATCCAGCCCGGCGAGGCTCAGCTCAGTCGCAGTACTGGGCCTTGAAGTGCGTCTTGTCGAGGACTGCCTTCGTCAGGAGCGGGTTCGTGAGGGTGTCGACGTTGAAGCTCGCCGGCACCTTCTTGCCGTTGCCGGCCTCGATCGCAAGCTGGGTCGCCTTGAAGCCCGAGGTCTTCTCCGGGAGCGCGTAGGTCGCGAACCATGCGCCGACTTGACTCCGGCCACCGCCTGGCACGAGCCCCCGTTGCCGATCAGCTTGATCTTCCCGGTGTCGCCGGCCTTCTTCACAGCCTGCTGCGCACCTTCGATCGCCTGTGACGATCCGATCATGACGTTGACATCCGAGTGGGCCTGGAGCACGTCCTGCGCGGCCTGAAGCCCCGACGCCTGCGTGTAGCCACCCTGAACGTCCGCAACGAGCTTGACGTTGCTCGCGGTCGCGAGCTCCTTCTTGACCGCCGCCGTGCGAGCGTTGTCGAGCGGGAGGGACTTGAAGCCCTCGAGGTAGGCGACGTTGCACGGGTTGAGCCCCTTGCAGGCGGCGATTCCGAGCGCGCCCAGCTCCATGCCGTTGTGCACGGGCGCCTCGCCGACGAACGTCACGCCGGGGATCGGCGGCGTGATCGACGCATAGTTGCTGCCGATCGGCGTGAACTCCGCGACGACGGCGATATGCGCCTTCACGGCCTGTTCGATCGCCGGGATCACCGAGTTGCCGTCATTGGCCTGGACGACGAATGCCTGGTACTGACCAGAGGTGATCGCATCCTGAATCTGCGAGACCTGCGTCTGCGCGTTGAAGTTCGGGTCGAAGAACTTCGCGGTCACGCCCGCCTGCTTCGCGGCCTGCTTCACTCCGGCCCAGGTCGCCTGGGCGAACGAGTTCGCAGCGGCGAAGCCGAAGAAGGCGACGGCCTTCACGTTGGCCTGGTGCGTCGCCGTGCGATCCGTCCTGGCGCTCGCCCCTCCGATCGAGCAGACGGCCACGAGAGCGACCAACGCTACGGCGAGCAGGACGCGACTCGCGCCCCTGCTGCGGACGATGATTCTCATGTTCTCTCACTACTGCCTCCTTGTACGTGTGGGAAAGCTCTGGGGGAAAGGTGCTAGCTCGGGAGCTCGACGAGCTCGAGCGGAAGCGTTGACAGACGTCTCGGGTGTGCCGTCGCGAACGACCACGTCGTCCTCGAGGCGAATGCCTCCGAGGCCCGATCGGTACAGGCCCGGCTCGACCGTGAAGATCATCCCGGGGGCGAGCGGCGTCGCGACCCGCGGCACGAGAAACGGCGGCTCGTGGATGGCGAGCCCGATCGCATGCCCGGCACCGTGCAGCACCTCGCCGAGGTCCGGGCGCGTCTCGAGGATCACGCGCCCCGCGAGCTCGACGTCGCGAGCGGGCGTCCCGGGCACACACTTCTCGATCGCGGCCGCCTGCGCGTCGCGGACGAGCGCCCAGACCTCGCGAGCCCAGTCCGACGGCGGCCCGACCGTGGCACAGCGGGTGAGATCGCCCCAGTATCCGTCGAGGCAGGCCGAGATATCGGCGCAGACGACGTCTCCCACCTGCAGCACGCTCTCGGTCGGGTCGGCGTGCGGGTTGGCGGCGTTCGGGCCGAACAGGACGAGCGAGTGCGAGTCGGAGCCACCCTCATCACGCAGGAAGCCTTCGATCCGCACATTCAGCTCTCGCTCCGAGATCCCCGGACGGAGGAGGCTCCAAGCGAACGCATACGACCGCTCGATGAGGGCACACGCACGTCGAACCGCCTCGATCTCGGCCTCGTCCTTTCGCGCCCTCAGGTCGGCGATGATGCTTCCCGCAGGCACGAGCTCGAGCCCCCGACCGGCGAGTGCCGCGGAGCGCGCAAAGACGATGTGATCCTCCTCGACACCGACCCTGTGAGCGCCGCCGAGCAGCGCGGAGAGCTCCGGAAGACCGTCCGAGGAGGCGTCGTAGGAGGAGCGCTCGAGCACGTCCGGCGCACCCGCGACCTGACCGAGATCGAGCTTGGGCACGAGGACGCCGCCGGCGCTCTTTCGCCGACACGACGACCGCGAAGAGACGCTCGAGCTGGAGCGGCCTGAACCCCGTCAGGTAGGCGATCGACTCGTCGGCGGTCGCGATGAACGCGTCGAGGCCGGCGTCCGAAACCGCTTCTCGCAGCCGCTCGATCCGCGCCGACCCGGCGACGCCGGTCGCCTCGGTCGCCGCCGTCACGACTCGCCTCCGCCGACACCGTAGAGCTCCCGCGCCGCAGCCGGACTGAGCTGCCGATCACGCACGTCGGCCCGAACTCGCTCGGGATCTCGCTCCGAAGGCTCGCCGAAACCGCCGCCCCCGCCGCTTGCCCCACGGATCACGTCGCCCCGCTTGAGGACGAGTCGGGTCGCTTTGAGCACGTGCCGCTCGTCGGCCCGGCCGGGATTGATCACCAGGTCCGGCGGTGTCGCCGATCCTCCGTCGAAGAGACCCCATGCGGGCGTCTTCGACCGCTCCCACCAGAGCGAGACGTAGGCTTTGTCGCACTCCACCTCGAACTCCCGTACGACGCCGTTCCCGCCGCGCCACTTGCCGGCGCCTCCCGAGTCCGGGCGGAATCCATAACGGCGGACGTGGAGTGGGATCCGCGTCTCGAGGATCTCGATCGGGAAGTCCTTCATCCCCGCGTTGACACTGTTGATCAGCCCGCTTTCGCCGTCAGAGCCCTCCCACGCCCCCCAGCCGCCGACGGTCGGCTCGATGTGGAAGAAGCCCTCGCCCGTGCGCTGGTCGAGCCCGGCACACGTCACGATCATCGAGTCGCCGTAGCTGGCCGCAGCCGACTTCGCAGGCAGGACGGGGCTGAGGGCCTTGACGACGAGGTCGATCAGAAGGCCGAGCGGGCTGAAGTACCAGGCACACGGCGACGGCTCGGTGGCGCCGACCACCGACCCCCGCCTCACCTGCACCGCAAGCGGCGCGAACGAGCCGCCGTTCGTCGGCAGATCCGGCGCGACGAGGAGCTTGTAGGCAACGCGGCAGGCCGAGATCGCCTGGGGCTCACCGCAGTTGACGGGGCCCGCGGCCGCGTCATCGGTTCCCCGGAGGTCGATCGACATGTCCCCGCCGCTGATCTCGATCCGAACGCGGACCGTCACGGGGTCGTCCGAGAGGCCGTCGTTGTCGAGCGCGCCCTCGGCTTCGTACACACCGTCCGGAATCTCGCCGATCGCGATTCGCTCGAGCCGCTCGGTCTGGGCGAAGATCTCGTCGCGGGCGGCGGCGACGGTCTCGGTGCCAAAACGCTCGATGATCGCCGCGAGGCGGCGCTCGCCGGTGCGGGCGCAGGCGATCTGCGCGTTCAGATCGCCGACCGCCGGGTAGGAGAAGCGTGAGTTGCGCGCGAGCAGGTCGACCACGTCTCGACGGTCGCGGCCGCCCTCGACCACCTTGGTCGGGCCGAGGCGGATGCCCTCCTGGTAGATCTCGGTCGAGTCCATGGGGGCGCCCGCGTCCTTGGCGCCCACGTCGAGCCAGTGGGCGCGGGAGGCGGCGAAGCCGACCAGCTCGCCCGCATGGAAGATCGGCCCGTACACCGTGATGTCGTTCAGGTGCGTGCCCGCCAGATACGAGTCATTCATGATCCAGACATCGCCCGGCTGCCAGGCCTCCCTGCCGTACATCTCTTCCGTGACGCGCGTGCAGACCTCGAGGTTGCCGAGGAAGATCGGCAGTCCCGCCGACTGGCCGAGCACACGGTGATCGGCGTCGAGCAGCGCGACCGAGCAGTCCTTGAGCTCGTAGATGATCCAGGTGTAGGCCGAACGAATGAGCGTCGCGTTCATCTCGTCGGCGGCCGAGTTGAGCGCGTTCCGGATCACCTCGGTCGTGATCGGGTCGACAACGGTCGTGGCCATCTCCTAGGCCTCCTTTCCGATCAGGATGACAAGTGAGCCGTAGCGGTCGACCGAGAGCGTGCAGCCGGGAGGGACGACCGTGGTTGCGGTCACCTCCTCGACGACGAGCGGCCCCTCGAGCTCCGAGCCGACAGCGAGCTCCTCGCGGCGAAGAATCGCCGTCGGATGCTCCGCTCCGTCGAAGAGCACGTCCCGCGTCCGCTGCTCCGGCTCCCTTCCCCCCGCGGCGAGCTCTTCGGGCTCGGCGTGTCCGAGATCGCCGAACGCGGCCGCACGGAGCGAGACGAACTCGACCGGTGCGCCGGGATTCGAGTGGCCGTAACGGAAGTCGTGAGCCTCGTTGAAGCGTCGGGTCATCTCCTCGACGAAGCCGAGCTCCCCGGGGGCGTCGAGACCGTCGATCGGGATCGCAAGCGTGTACTCCTGAGCCTCGTAGCGCATATCGAGGGTGTGCTCGACGCGGCAGGCGACGGCCGGAACGCCCTCGGCCTCGAGCGCCTCGCGCCCCTCTGCGGCAGTCTCCGCACAAGCCTCCGCGAGCTCGACGAGATCGGCGTCGGTGGCCCTCCGGAAGAACGGCCGCGTGAAATCCCGCCGGAGCTCGGTCTCGAGCATCCCCCACGCCGAGAACGCCCCTGCGAGGCGCGGCACGATCACCTCGCCGATCCCGAGCTCCTGCGCGAGGAACGCGGCGTGCATCGGGCCTGCACCCCCGAACGCAACGAGAGCGAAGTCGCGCGGCTCGATGCCCTGCTCGACGGTCAGCGTCCGGATCGCCTGGGCCATCTTCGCGTTGATGACCGACACGATCCCTTCGGCCAGCTCGGGAACGCCGAGCCCGAGCTCCTCTCCGAGGACGGAGACCGCATCATTTGCGGCGCCCGTGTCAAGGGGCATCCGGCCGGCGGCGAAGGTGTCGGGGTCGATTCGGCCGAGCACGAGGTTCGCGTCGGTCACGGTGGGACGCGTCCCCCCGCGGCCGTAACAGGCCGGACCAGGATCGGCCCCCGCGCTCTCGGGCCCGACGCGCAGCCCTCCGACCTCGGCGTAGGCAACCGAACCGCCACCGGCGCCGATCGTGTGGATGTTCGCGATCGGCATCAGCAGCGGGAAGCCCTCGAGTGAGGTCTCGGTCGAGACATCGGGCTTGCCCGCGATCACAAGGCTCACGTCGAAGCTCGTCCCGCCCATGTCGACGCCGATCAGGTTTGGCCGCTCGAGGGTGCGGGCGAGCGCGACGAGCCCCATCGTCCCGCCGACCGGGCCCGAGAGCAGGGTCTGCAACGGGCGTTCCCGTGCCGACTCGGCCGTCACGACCCCTCCGCTCGACTGCATGACGTGCAGCGGTACCGCAAGCCCTTGGTGCTCCATCTCGGACTGGAGTCGCTCGAGGTAGTTGCGGATCACCGGAGCCGTGTAGGCCTCGACCACGGCAGACGACGTCCGCTCGTACTCGCGCCATTCTCGAGCGACGCGATGCGAGAGCGAGATCGTCACCCCGTCGAGCTCGTCCCGCATGATCTCTTCGACGCGCAACTCGTGGTCGGGATTGAGAAAGCTGAACAGCAGGGCGACCGCGACCGCGCCGAATCCCTCGTCGCGGGCGCGCGCAGCTGCGGCGCGGACGGCCCCCTCGTCGAGCGGCACGCGCTCCTCGCCGCGCCAGTCGAGGCGTCCCGGGATCTCAACGATGTCCGAGAGCGGAACGAGAGGCGTCGGCTTCCGGTAGTGGAGGTCGTAGAGGCGCGCACGGTTTCCGCGGGCGATGTGGTACACGTCGCCCGCGCCCTCGGTGGCAAGCAGGAGCACCTTCTCGCCCCGACGCTGCAGGAATGCGTTCAGGCCGACGGTGGTTCCGTGAACGGTGAAGGCGATCGAGGCGGGCGAGTCGATCACCTGTCCGAGCCCGGCGAAGACCCCTTCCGTCAGGTCATGCGGCGTGGTCGACGCCTTGCCCGCGGTGTACGTTCCGCGATCCTCGTCGTACGCGACGACATCGGTGAACGTCCCCCCGATGTCCATTGAGACGCGGTACCGGCCCATCTCACTCCTTTCGCCCGCCGCGGACGCCCGGCTGCTGACGACGGGCGACGTTGCGGTTTTGCTGAGGGCAACATAGGTTTTCTCCGGCAGGAATGCAACCTCGACCGTTCGCGCAGCCGGTAGTGCCCCCTCATGCGTCGATCGAGTGGAGCGCAGCGGCGGCCGCCCGGCTCACGTAGCCGTTTCTGAGATCGTCGAGAACGCGCTCCGACCCCCGCTCGGACGGGCGTCCGTAGCCGCCGCCGTTGCCCGTGCAGATGCGGATCACGTCGCCCGCGCCGACGGGGAGTGCGGTCACGACTGCGTGCCGCTCGACGGCCCCCGTCGCGCGAACCACCTCGACCAGGTTCGGCGAACCGTCCAACCCGCCTGCCTGGCCCCACGGTGGGTGGACGTGGCGGGTGTAGGCGCACGTGAGGAAACAGCCGTCACCGCGAACCCGATACTCGAGCACGATCCCCTTGCCGCCTCGATTCCGCCCCTCTCCACCGGGCGCGCCGCTCAACTCGAGGCGATCGACGTAGAGCCCGTACCGCGCCTCGGCCACCTCGGCCGGGCAGTTGAACGTGTCGCCGTGGAGCCCGCTGAACTGCGCGTTCAGCCCGTCTCGCTCGGCGGTCGCGCCCCAGCCCCCGACCTCGGGCTCGACGATCGTGAACTGGCGGCCCGTGTCGGGATGCCGGCCGCCGATGAACGTGCCGCAGATCGAGGCGAACCCACCCGAGGGTAGGCGCCCCGCGAGGTGCGGCGCGAGACAGCGGAGAATCAGGTCGTAGAGGCGGACCCTCACCTCGTAGTACACGGCGTACGCTGCGGTCTCGCGTGGCTCGAACACGGAGCCGGGCCGCGTGAGCACCGTGAGAGGGCGGAAGTGCCCGGCGTTCGCAGCCGAGCCGTCTCCCGCGAGGTTCATCAGCACCATCTGGGCCGCGATCGTCGCTCCGTCGCGCGAGAGATTCGAGGAGCCCGTGTCCTGATCGGGGTTGTCGCGAAGGTCGACGATCATTCCGGCGGGGGAGATCATGACCTCGACGTGGTAGACGGCTCCGCTGTCCTGCTCCTCGGAGAGCGCGAACGTGCCGTGGGGCAGTGCCTCGAGCGCCCGCAGCGCGACGCGCTCGCCCTGGTCGAGGAGGAGCGCAAGCGCCCCGACGAACGCATCGACCCCGTAACGCTCGACGAGACCGAGGATCCTCCGCTCCCCGAGCCTCACGGCGGCGATCCCGGCCCACATGTCCCCGACCAGGAAGTCCGGCAGCCGGCTGTTTGCCCGCATGATCCGCGTGACGGGGGTCAGCTCCTCCCCCGCGTCGATCAGCTTGACCGCAGGAAGCCGAAGTCCCTCCTGGAAGATCTCGGTTGCCTCGGTCGAGACCGATCCGGGCACCATCCCGCCGACGTCGTTCCAGTGGGCGATGTTGGCCGTCCATGCGACGAGCCTGTCCTCTGCGAACACCGGCATCGCAAGCACCACGTCGTTCAGATGCGTGACCCCGCCGTAGGAGGGGTCATTCGTGACGAAGACGTCGCCGGGTCGAATTGCTGCTGCGTCGTGCAGCTCGAGGATCCGCCTGACGGCCTTGTCGAGGACGCCGACGAACGAGGGGATCCCCGCGCCCGAAGATGCGAGGTTGCCCTCCGCGTCGGTGACGGCCGTGCCCGCGTCGAGGACCTCGTAGATGATCGCGCTCATCGCCGTTTTTCGCAGCGCGGCGAACATCTCGTCGCTGATCGCCTGGAGCGACCCCTGGATGATCTCGAGCGTGAACGGATCCGTCGCCGGAGTCACGCCCCGGGCGGCTCGACGCCGTACACGGCGGCCGCCTGATCGGCCGTGACGAAGCCGTTCCGCAGATCGTCGAGGACGAGCTCGCGCGACCGCCTGCGTGGCTCTCCGTAGCCGCCGCCGCTTCCGGTGTGGATCCGGATCACGTCGCCCTCGTTCACCGACAGGCCCGTGACGACCGCGAACTGCTCGACCGAGCCGTCGGGCCTGACCACCTCGGCGTAGTTCGGCGAGCCCTCGAGCCCGCCCGCCTGCGGCCACGGCCTGTGGATGTTGCGCGTGTACGCACATGTGAAGAAGCAGCCGTTCGAACGGACGCGGTACTCGACGACGATTCCCTTGCCGCCTCGATGCTCGCCCTCACCGCCCGAAGCGTCGTTCAGCGCGAGTCGATCGACGTAGAGCCCGTAGCGCGCCTCGGCAACCTCGGCCGGGCAGTTGAAAGTGTCGCCGTGGAAGCCGCTGAACATCGCGCAGTTCCCGTCGCTCGCCTGGGAGGCACCCCAGCCGCCGACCTGCGGCTCGACGATCGTGAAGTGCCGGCCGGTATCCGGGTGTGGGCCTCCGATGAACGTTCCGCAGATCGACGCGAAGCTCCCAGCCGGAAGGCGTCCGCCCAGGTGAGGTGCGAGGCAGCGCCAGATCAGGTCGTAGAGGCGGATCTCGACCTCGTAGTAGGTCGCGAACGCCGCGTGGGGCGCGGGCTCGAAGACCGAGCCCGGACGGGTCAAGAGCTTCAGCCGCCGGAAGTGCCCGGCGTTCGCCGACCCGTGCGACTCCGTGAGGTTCATGAAGACCATCTGCGCAGCGACGAGCGAGCCGTCGCGCGAGGCGTTGTTCGGGCCCCTGTCCTGATCCGGGTTGTCGCGCAGGTCGACGACGAACTCCTCGTCGGTGATCTCGACGGTGACCCGATAGACCTGGCCGCTGTCCTGGGGCTCCTCGAGCGTGAACGTGCCTTTCGGCAGACCCTCGAGCGTCCGCTTCGCGACCTCGTCGCCAAAGTCCATGAAGTGCTCGAGGGCGGTCAGGAACGTGTCGATGCCGTAGCGGGCGACGAGCTCGAGGAGGCGCCGCTCACCGACCCGGGCGGCGGCGATCCCGGCCCACATGTCGCCGCGGAGGTAGTCCGGGAGCCGGCTGTTGACCTCGATGATCCGCATCACCGACTCGATCGGCCTGCCGCCGGCGACGAGCTTCACGCCGGGAATCCGTAGCCCCTCCTGGAAGAGCTCGGTTGCGTCGGTCGAGATCGATCCCGGCACCATCCCGCCGACGTCGTTCCAGTGGGCGATGTTCGCCGTCCAGGCGATCAGCTGGTCGCCGACGAAGACGGGCATTGCGAGCACGACGTCGTTGAGGTGGGTGACGCCGCCGTAGAAGGGGTCGTTCGTGACGAAGATGTCGCCCGGCGCGATCCCGCCGTCTTTCCCGTTGCCTTCCGTAGCCGCGTTCAGCCCGATGATCCGCATCACCGCCTTGTCGAGGACCCCGACGAATGCCGGGATCCCGGCTCCCGACGAAGCGAGGTTGCCGTCAGCGTCGGTGATCGCGGTACCCATATCGAGCACCTCGTAGATGATCGCGCTCATCGCCGTCTTGCGGAACGCCGCGAACATCTCGTCGCTCGTCGCCTGGAGCGAGCTCTGGATGATCTCGAGCGTGATCGGCTCGGTTGCGGGACCGGCCATCAGCCGGCGGGCTTCCCGAGTGCGATCAGGAGGTTGCCGAACGCGTCGACAGTTGCCTCGTTTCCGGGATGGATGACGGTGGTCGTGCCCTTCGTCTCGATGATCGCAGGCCCCGCGAAGCTCGTGCCGGGCTCGAGCAGGTCGCCGTCGTAGATCTCGGCAGTGTGGATCCCCTCCGTTGCGTAGTCGACGCTCCGGGCGCCCTTCGAGGCGTCCGAGAGCGGCCGCCCCGTTACCGGAAGTCGTCCGGGGGTGAGCTTCCCGACCTCGGCGACTGCGACCAGATGCCCGCCGACGAACTCGACGGGCGCGTCGAGCCGGTAGGTGTACTCGCGTTCGTACGAGTCATGGAACAGCTCCGCGATCGCCTCGACTGCCGTTCCGTCGATCGGGCCGTCCGCCAGCACGACCTCCACTCCATGCTCCTGGTTCGCGTAGCGCAGGTTGGCGTGGCGTCGGAAGCGAACCTGGGCCGCGGTGATCCCTTCGCCCGCGAACTGATCGAGCGCCGCCTGCTCGAGCTCTGCGAAGACACCCTCGAGCCGATCTGCGCCCGCCGGTGCGACATCGACGAGGCGCGTAAGGAAGTAGTCGCGCCGCAGGTCGCTCATGAGCATCCCCCAGGCCGAGAAGACGTCCGCGGCGCGCGGGATCACGACTTTGCGGATCCCGAGCTCGCCCGCGAGTGCGACCGCATGCATCCCGCCGCCCCCGCCGAAGGCGACGAGCGTGAAATCGCGCGGATCGTAGCCGCGGTTGAGAGAGATCAACTTCAGCGCGTTGATCATGTTGTTGTTCGCGATCCTGACGACGCCCTGGGCCGCACTCGCACGGTCGACACCGAGCCGCTCCGCGACCTCGTCGAGCGCCCGCCCGGCCGCGGCCATGTCCGCTGCGATCTCTCCCCCGCAGAAGAAGTCGCGGTTGATCCGCCCGAGCTCGAGGTTCGCATCCGTCGTCGTCGCCGCCGTTCCGCCGCGCCCATACGCAGCGGGCCCGGGGACGGCGCCTGCCGACCTGGGCCCGACGTGAAGCTTTCCGAAATCGTCGACCCACGCGATGCTTCCCCCGCCGTTCCCGATCTCGACGAGATCGACGACCGGGACCATGATCGGGTAGCCGGCCGAGAGGCGGCTTCGCTCGATCCAGTAGTCCGAAATCACCTTCACGTGCCCGCCCTCGATCAGCGAGCATTTCGCGGTCGTGCCGCCGATGTCGAGCGCCAGGACGTTCGGCTCACCGATCAGGCGGCCGAGCTCGGCAGCACCCCAGAAGCCGCTCGCCGGCCCTGACTCGACCATCGTGATCGGGATCGCCTTCGTCTTCTCGACCGAGTCGACTCCACAGTTCGACTGCATGATGTAGAGCTGACCGTCGAACCCGGCCTCGCGGACGCCGGTCGCGAGCCGCGTGAGGTAGCGCTCGGCAACCGGTTGGACATATGCAGAGAGGACGGTCGTGCTCGTACGCTCGTACTCGCGCCACTCCCGCGTGATCTGGTGGGAGGCGACCGCGGTCGCCTCCGGCCAGAGCTCACGGACCCGATCCAGGACAGCCTGCTCGTGAGTGGGGTCCGCGTAGGCGTGGAGCAGGCAGATCGCGACCGCCTCGACGCCGTCGGCCCGAAAGTCCTCGATGATTCCCGGCACGTCGGCCAGGTCGAGCGGCTCGCGTTCGCGGCCGTCGTGGGTGAGCCGGCCCGGCACCTCCCGCCGCAGGTAGCGCGGAACGAACGGCGGCGGCTTCTCGTAATGCAGATTGAAGTAATCGGGACGGTTCCCCCGCGCAATCTCGAGTGAGTCACGGAACCCGGCCGTCGTGATCAGGCCGGTCTTGACCCCCTTGCGCTCCGTGATCGCGTTGATCACGAGGGTCGTTCCGTGCGCCAGGAATCCGATCTCGCTCGTCACGATTCCGCTCTTTTCGAGCACATCGAGCACGCCACGCTCGAACTCCGGCGGCGTCGTATCGGCCTTGGCGGTCAGGATCTCCTGCCGTCCCGTCTCCGGGTCGGTCGAAAACGCGACGAGATCGGTGAAGGTCCCGCCGACGTCGGTCGCGGCGCGAAGGTCGCTCATTCCGGGAACCCGGTATAGAGGCGGCCGCTCATCTCGCCGTCGACGTACGGCCCGATCTCGCCGTTCAGCTCTGCGCGTACCGGCGCGTCGAGCCACGCCTGATAGCCCTCCGGGCTGTCCCAGCGGGCATGGACGACGAAGTCGTGTCCGTCCTCGAGCGGGCGAAGCAGCTCTCCGCCGCGAAAGCCGGGAATCTGCGCCGCGTGGCCGAAGACATCGAGCCGAGCGAACGCTGCGAGAAAGGCGGCTTCTTCCCCGGTGCGAACAGGGATGGTCAAGATCGAGTGGGTCATCTTCGAGTTCCTGCGGAAGGAACCTTTCTTACTGGCGCCGACCAAGAAAGTCAACCGACGGGAAAGATCCGTTTACACTGACCGAACCGTGGTCGACGATGACTTTCGGCATCTGGGGCAACGGCTGCAGGCGCTCCGGCGGGGGCAGGCTCTCACGCTCGAGTCGCTGGCCGCAGACAGCGGGCTCTCGGCGGGCTACCTGTCTCAGATCGAGAACGGGCAGGCTGTTCCGTCGCTGACCGCACTTCAGGTGATCGCTGCGAGCCTCGGGGTCGAGGTGGCGACGTTCTTCCCCGACGACGGGATCGCGACCACGCGGATCGTCCGTGCCGCCGACCGCCATGCATTCCGGCTCGAGCCCCAGTCGGGTGAGGAATACGCCGTGCTGGCGCAACAGGTGCGGAACTCCGCGTTCTCCGCCGTGTACGCCCGCCATCTTCCCGGAGCCGGCGCGTTGCCCTTCCGGCACCTCGGCGAGGAGTTCGCGCTCGTCCTCGCGGGGAGGCTGAGGCTCATGATCGGCGACGAGAGGCACGAGATCGGGCCCGGGGAGTGGACCCACTACTCCTCCCAGCACGGCCACGCCGCCGAGGTGGCTTCGGACGAGCCGGTCGAGGCGCTCTGGATCCTGACCCCGGCGATCGTATGACCACGACCCAGCGGACCGAGGAGCACCTCGACCTCGGCAACCTGCTCGGGCGGCGGCTGCGGGAACGCCGACGCGAGCTGGGCCTCACCCTCGCCGATGTGGCGGCCGCCGCTGGGATCTCGGTCGGCCACTCGTCCTCGATCGAGAAGGGCACCACGCTGCCGTCGCTGCCCGTCCTTGCCCGGTTCGCGCATGCGCTCGACCTCACGCTCGCCGAGGTCCTGCGCGCGTCGCCGAGCACGAAGATCGCCCACGGTCGAATCGAGGCAAAGCCCGGCGCCGTACGACTCGTCGGCCCCGGATCGAGAATCCAGGTCATCTACTCCTGGCAGCCGACGGGCGCACCGCCGACGGTCCCGGTCCCCCTGACCGGCGACGACGTCTTCGCGTTCGTCGACTCCGGCACGGTCGAGATCCAGGTCAACGGCACCAGGCACGACCTCGCAAGAGGAGACTCGATCCACTGCCATTCGCCGCGCACGATCACCTGGACTGCTTCTACCGAGGGTGGCGCCGGTGTTCTCTGGGTGTCGGGCGCACTCCGCTCACCGGGCTGAATCGACTCGAACGCAACGCGACCCTGACTCTATGACGGGATCTGGGTCTTGAAGGTCGGTTCCATCGCCAACTCCTCAGCACGTCGTGCGGCGGAAGGCTTCCGATGCCGGATGGTGACGGCGATCCGGGGATTGGCGCCCGAACGGTGAGGCTCTGTGCCATGATCGGGGCATGGATGCACAGACGATCGACCAGGAGTACGAGAAGCTTCAAACGGAGTTCCAGGATGTTGCACAGAGCGTTGCGACTCTCGCCGCGAAGCTGCAGGCGGCGAGCAAGGCGGGGGACGCGAGCGCGGCCGAGTGGTTCAATGATCTCGAACTGATCGCGAAAGACATCGACGATGAGCAGACGCAGGCCAAGGTGGTGCTGCTGACGATTCATGGGTTCATCACGGACCTCGGGCAACAGCAGGCGCAGACGCCGTCGGCGGCGGCGACGACCACCGCGGATCAGAAGGCACCGCTGTTTGCGCCGGGCTACGAGCCCCAACAAGACCAGTCGCAGCAACAGGGTTCCCAGCACCACGGTCTGTTCGGGGGAATGATGGGCGGTTACGGAGGCGGTGGTTTCGCTCGGTCGATGGAGATGGGCGCGGGGATGAGTCTCGGCGCCGACCTGGTCAGCAGCATCTTCCGCTGATCCGGGAGCGAGCCGTTCGGGGTCACCTCAGAGGCGAGAGCTGTCGTCTGGCGATCGTGAGAGTGCTCGAGTTCGATTACCGGCGGAGCTGATTGCAAGCGCTCTGCGCCGCTGCGGCGTAGGCGTTCGCCTGGGTCGAGGCCGCCGGGGCGGTCTGAACGTCTCCCGCCACGAGCGAGCGGGCAAGGGCGAGCGCCGAGCGCGCCGTCTCGATCGCGGGGGCCGTCGCCGCCAGATCGCGCGTTGCCCCCGCCGGCGTGTAGTGGGCGGATGCGATGTCATGTCGGAGCGTCGCCGCATCGACGCTCAGCCTGGGTACGCGACTCGTCACGACGCGGGCGTCGGCGCGGAAGGTCGCGAGGTCGTCTTCGGTTACGGCGAGGTCGCCCTTCACGGTGTCCGCATCGTTGCGCGTCGTCTGGGGACCGTGGCAGACAGCCTGGGCTGCGGTCTCGAACGTCGCAAGCAGCGAGTCCCGGTCGGCCGTCTGAACGTCCTTTTGCTCGGTCGCGACGTCGATAACGAGGCTCTCAGCATCGTGCTCGGCGGTCATCGTGCGACCCTGAAGACCCCCCAGGTCGGCCCCGAGGTTGACCTCGGCCGTATAGGTCGCCACGCACAGCGCGCTACTGCCGACGAGAAGTGGGCCGCCTCCGAACGCTCGGTCTTGGCGCATCACGCCCTGAAAGTGGGGATGGAACCGAAAGCTGCAACTGACGGTCGCGCTGATAGCCCGGGCCGCCTGAATGGAAGGGCAGGTCTGGAGGACGGCAACGCCGAGGCCCACGAGGATCAGTTTCAGCAGCTTCATCGCGCTCCTGAAGAGCGCCGTGAGGACGGGTCTGATACAGCCACAGCCTCACAGGCGGGAAGAGCAACTTCGGGGCGAGCTCGGGCCATACGTGATTCCTACGCCCGCTGCGCGCCCCGTTCTATCACGCCCACGACACAAGAACAGTCTCACTCTCGATAAGACACTGTTCGTGACAACCCGCTCGTGTGGTTCCCCTGGACGGTGATGGATCGCGGCGGGTCAGTACCCATCTGGGAGTAGACGGTTCTGTGCTCCGCTCACGAGGATGTCCGTGCCGCTGATCCAGCTTGCACGTGCCGACAGGACGAACGAGACGACATCCGCAACCTCGTCGGGCGTGCCGAGGCGGCCAAGTGGAAAGGAGGCGTCTCGCCAGCGGTCGAATGCTTCTGGATCCACCGCTCTGCGCTCTTCCCAGTCACCGCCTGGGAACATGATCGCCCCTGGGCTGATCGAGTTGACTCGCACTCCATGCGGGCCAAGCTCCCGAGCAAGCGCAGACGCCAGGTAAATCTCCGCGGCCTTCGCGGATGCGTACTGCGGCATCGGTTGTGGGTGCCTGGCGGAGATGGAGGCAACGAACACGATTGAGCCCGACCCTTGTGCGACGAGCGTCGGAGCTGCAGCGCGGGTGGCCACAGCGGCCTGGATCACGTTCAGGTCGAAGCTGAGACGCCACGCCTGAGCATCGGCTTCGGCGAGTGTGTTTCCGCCCGCAGCACCCCCGGCATTGACCACAAGAGAATCGAGGCCCCCCATGTCCGAAATGGCCTGTTCGATAAAGCGTTCGAGCGCGGCCTCCTGGGTCACGTCGAGTGCAGCTCCATACGCCTCTACGCCCGATGCCCTGAGTGCAGCAACGGTTGCGGCCACCTGGGCTCCGTCCCGGGCGCAGATTGCGATTGAACAGCCTTCCTGAGCCAGTTTGAACGCGATCGCGCGCCCGATGCCGCGCGTTCCGCCCGTGATGATCGCACGGGTGCCCTGCAGTTCAAGATCCAAGCGTCAGTGCTTTCGGCCGGCGATCATCGATCTCTCGCACCCTCGTCGAGCGCGGTATTCGAGAAGTCGAATGAGGTCTCGAGTTCGACTGCACACCCGGTCCGCGCCGACTCTTGAGCACTCAGCATGATCTCGAGCGAGTGCCTGGCATGTTCGGCGCTCAGAACCGGCTTCAAGCCGGTGTCGACACAGTCGACGAAATGGCTCAGGAGGATCGCGCGCTGAAGGCGGTCGAACTCGAGTTGCGAGGCCTCGAGGCGGGTGAGGTCGGGCACCACCCAGCCACTCTGTCGAGCGTTCACGTCCACCTGGAAGATCTCGATCTGAGGCTGTTCCCGCCTGGCCCAGAATGGGTCGTACAGATTGAGCGTTCCCTGGCTCCGAACACCTCCAGGCTCGGACTGGACGCGGCTGTCACGTTGTAGGTGGCATCGACCACTGCGAACGTCGCGTCACCGAAATCGAGCAGGAGCAGCGTGTTGTCGTCTGCGATCACGTCGATTGTGCGCCCGTCGAAGAGTCCGCCAACGCCGATGCGGCTGGTCTCGGTGATTCCCGACATGGAGATGACGCGCTTCGCCGGTCCCAGAATGCCCGTGACCTCGGTGATCCCATAGACGCCCATCTCGAAGAGCGCGCCGGCGCCATCTGCATATGCCCAGCTCGGATCGGCCGGCCAACTCATTGCGGCGGGCCCTGCGTGCGACGATCTCGAACGGGCGAATGCCACACGACCGATTGCGCCTCGCCGAATGAAATCTCGCGCCGCGACTCGACGGGGGTCGAGCATCCACGGTGGAGCGGCCACGATGAGCAGCCGACGGTCAGTGGCGATCTCAATGAGAGCGTCGGCGTCCGGGACGTTCGTCGCGAGCGGCTTCTCGCTGATGAGGTGCTTGCCCGCTTCGAGAATCTCGAGGTTGGTCTCGCTATGTGCTGGGCCGGGCGTGAGGTTGACGACAACATCGAGGTCATCGTCGGCGAGCATCTCGGTCAAGGTGTCTCGCACCCGCGGGATTCCGAAGCGAGCGGCGACCTCTTCGGCCCGCGAACGAGTACGCGAAGTGATCGCGACGACATTTACCCGGCTGCCGATCGAGGCTAGGTTGGGAAGAACGCCTCCTGGATGGCTTGCGATCATCCCGGCGCCGAGCACACCCACGCGAAATTCCCTGAGCGGCACGCGGTCGTTCCCGATCACGATCTCGAGTCGGATCGGGGGCGAGCCGCCACGGACTGCGGGAACGCGTCCGTGTCCAGCATCCACCGGAGTGCTTCCTGAACCGCCGCGAGTGATGAATGCTCGGGCTCGTAGCCGAGGTCGGCACGAGCCCGAGCGATGCTGTGATTCGGGCTGCGCGACACGTGCTCCCAGGTCGCCGCCCGGTCGACCTCGGTCACCGATGCGGCCCAATCGTCCCAGGGGAGAAACCGGAGGACCGGCTCGGCCCCGAACCACCGCGCGATTTCTTCCGCGAAGCCGCGCAACGTGAGGGCAGCGTCTGAGACAACGTAGTAGCTCTGCCCTACGACGGCACTCCCTCGGTCCAGCGCCAGTGCGAAGGCTTGGGCCACGTCCTTGCTGTGGACGTGATGGACGGTCTCGAGCCCAAAATGCGGCAACGCCAGCTCTTGTCCCTGCGCCAATGTTGCGAAGACATCGGGGTTGAAGTTGCCGGCGGGATTGAGCGGCCACCACCCCTCGCCGACAACATGCCCGGGATGCAGAACGGTCGCGGGAAATCCGTGGTCCCTCGCTTCCATCAGAAGATACGCTTCGGTTGCGGCTTTCTTGATGCCGTATTCGCCGAATGGGTTCCGCGGATCAGACTCGCGAATCGGCGGAGTGACGGCGTAACCGTTCACAAATATCGTGCCGCAGTGGAGAAGATGCACGATCCGATTCCGCAATGCGTCGACGAGCATCGCCGCGCTTTCTTCCGTGTAGCACGTCAGGTCGACGACGACCTCGGGCTCGAGGGCTGCGACAACTGACCCGAAGATCCCCTCCTGCTCACTCGTGTCGCGGTCGACCGCAACCATCTCGACGGCGTCCCAGACCGCGCTGTGCCCATAGGGCACAGCTCTTCCCCTGCTCAAGCAAACGACCTCGTGCCCGCCGAGGACGAGCCTCGGGACGACGTAGGAACCGACGTGACCGGTTCCTCCAATCACGACGACGCGCATCGGTCTCCCTCCACTTCTCTACCCGCTTTCCCTGTGGAATAGATGCCCGCGTCGCGAGACAACATCTGCGGTCACTGCGGCGAGAAGGATCAGGCCCTCGACCATGTACTTGACGGTTGAGGGGCTGCCCGTGAGGTCCAAGCCGTTCGAGACGCTCCCGATCACGAGCGAACCGAAGAACGCCGCCCACACGCTGCCGCGCCCGCCGAAGAGACTCACACCGCCGATGACCGCGGCAGCGATCGCCTCGAGCAGAAGCGTCCCGCCGCCAATCGTCGTGTCTGCAGCCTCCAGGTTCGAGACGGCAACGAGCCCACCGACCGAGGCCAACGTCGCGGACAGCACGAATACCGTCAAACGGATGCGTCGTACATTGACACCGGCGCGCCGAGCCCCGTTTGCGTTGCCCCCGACCGCATACAGATATCGCCCGAATGGAGTCTGCTGGCTTATCCACGCGAAGATGGTCACCAGGCCGATGAAGAGGATTGCCGCGGTCGGAACGCCTCTCCAGGAACCGAGTACCGCGGTGCCGCCGATGATCACCGCGGCGACAACTGCCAGCTGCACGCCACTTCCGAGCGCGCTCTCACTGGTCAGTCCGGCGCGACGGTGACGTCGAAAGCGCCTTGCCCGCAACGCGATCATCCCGATCACGATCCCCGCCGCGAGGGGCCACGCGACACTGGCGGGAAGGTAGGTGGTCGTTAAAGTCATCGATGTATCGCTGGGGTACGAGAATCGCGTCAGAGTGCTGTGTCTGGATGAGGTACAGCTGGAGCCCATACCAGCCAAGCAGGCCGGCCAGCGTGACGATGAACGAGGGCACACCGAACATCACGACCCAGCCGCCCTGAATGAACCCGGCCGCGGCGCCGGCGCAAACCATGATCACAATGCCGGACCACCACGGCAAGCCGTGAACAAGGCTCAGGGCGAGCAGAGCAGAGGTCATTCCTGCAACGGATCCGATCGAAAGGTCGATCTCGCCGATGAGCAAGATGAGCACGACGCCGATCGTGATGATCCCCGTCGAGCTGATTTGGACGAGCAAATTCGTGAGGTTGCGCGGCGAGAGGAAATTGCTATTCGCGAGCTGGAAGTAGGTCCAGACGATGATCAAGCCAATCACGATTGGCAACATGTCTCCGCCGACGCGACGAAGTTCACGTGCAGTCGATACGTCCGGCAACTCACCGGGACCACCCAGGTTCGGTGCCGGGCGATCCACGTCGTCGGACACGGAAGTCGTCCCGCGCTCCGTCATGACCTGACTCCAGAGGTGATCGCCGCAACGATTTCCTGCGTCGAGGTCGCCTTCGTCTCGAAGTCACCTGCATTCCGCCCCTGCCTGAGAACGCAGATACGGTCGGCGGTGGCGAAGACGTCTTCGAGGTTGTGCGAGATCAGAAGGACAGCGCTGTTGCGTTCCCTCAACTCGCCGATGATCCTCCGGACCTGGGCGACCTGAGCTACGCCGAGCGCGGCTGTCGGCTCATCGAGCATGATGAGGTCGGCGGCACGCAGCACCGCACGCGCGATCGCGATCGCCTGACGCTGACCTCCCGAAAGCGAGCCCACTCCGACGCGCACGCTCCGTAGCGTTGTCACCTTGAGCCCCGCCAGAACCTCGAGAGCTATGACCTCCATCTCGTCTTCGGAGAGATGCCGAAGCTCGTACGGGCCTTTCCCTGCAACGAGCTCGTGCCCGAGGAAGAGGTTCGCCACTACGTCCAGGTTGTCGCAAAGCGCCAAGTCCTGGTACACGGTGTGGATACCGCGTTGAGCCGCTTCGCTTGGCGAGTTGGATGTAACGCTGACCTCGTCGAAGCTCATCGTGCCTTCGTCTGGCCGAAGCGCTCCCGCGATGATCTTGACGAGGGTCGACTTGCCGGCACCGTTATCGCCGACAAGCCCGACGACCTCACCTCTCTCGAGGGCGAAGTCGACCCCCGCCAGCGCTTCCACGGCACCGAACGATTTGCGGATATTGCTGAGTTCAAGCAGCATGGTTCCGACGTGTCACGCTGATCGTGCTCGCTTTCGTTCGCCGACTCTCGATGATCCGCAACTCGTGCCTCCGGCGTGCAGGGAGCGCGAGGAGAAGCGCGCTACGAACACGCGGGAGGCACAGCTGTTGCGGGTGCCGACCTAGTTCGCTTCGGGCCAGGCCTCTAGCAGGGCCCAACTCCCTTCGCGATACCGGCACATACCTGTGCCTTCGTCACGGTCCCGTCACTGATGACCTTTCCGATGGTCGCCTTCGTGATCGAGAGCGCGCCCACACCGAACCCGGGAACGGTGACCATGCCGTTGTTGAGAGTCGTGTTGAAGAGCGACTTGGCAGGAGTCTTCCCGGCCAAGAGCGCGGCCGAGATCTTCGCCGCTTGGTCGGCCATCGCCGAAATCGGGAAATACGTCGACATCGTCTGGGTGCCTCTGAGCATGTTCTGCAGGGCCGGCACCGACGCATCGCCGCCGCTCAGCGGGACCTTGCCCGCAAGGCCTTGCTTTTCGAGCGATGCGATAACGCCCAGGGCGAGTGAGTCGTTGAGCGGAATGACGACCTGAACGTTGTTCTTCTGCTGAGTCAAGATCTGGTCCATTTCCCGCTCGGCGTTGGCAGTGCTCCACATCGGCGTGTAGACGTCAGCGACGATCTTGATCTTGCCGGAGGCGGCGATCGGGTTGAGGACGCTCAGCAATCCCTTCATGTACGCCGGGACGTTCGAGTCGCCCGGGTCTCCCTTGAGAATCGCAACGTGATCGCCTTTGTGAAAGCGCGCGGCCCAGAACTTGCCGAGCCCAACGCCCGTCTGGTAGAGGTCGAGACCGACGAAATAGTTGATGGGCGCCTGTTCGATCGGGCGAGCGTAGGCAATGACCTTGACGTTTGCCGCCTTCGCATCTTGCGCGATCTTCGCCGCGTCCTGATCATTTACCGGAGACAGTACGAGCACTTTTGCGCCGTTCGTAATTGCCGCCTGCGCTTGCTGCAGCTGTCGAGCCGGGCTGTCTTCTGCGTTCGAGTAGAGCACTTTGGCTCCCGGTGCGATCGCCTTCATTTCGTTGATGAAATCTGGACGATCCTGGTTATCCCACCGATACTGACCGAGGCTCGGCAATAGCAATGCGACCGTACCCTGGGTGGCGGCGTGTCCACGCACTGTCGCATAAGCACTAGGGCCTGAAATAGCAATTGCGACGGTAAGAGCCACCGAACACAAGAGAAACATTTGCAATCTTGCCTTGAAGCATGTCGACCTCACGACCTAACCTCCTATACCTTTGCTAGGCGATACCGCTTCACTGAGTCCACGGCAGTTGACCGATCGGATCCACTTCCAACGTCTGCTCGTACTCCCTGTGGTGGTCGAGTTGCAGTCGTACCGCAACCCTAGAACGTCGTCTCCCGATAAGTCAATGCCGTGACAACGCGATTGACGACTAGACCTGATTCGCTAAGCAGATTGACCGGTCATAGCTGGTCGCCGCGCAGTTCGCGGTTTTCGAATGGCGATAAGCTGCATTATGCGATGTCAACTCAGGAAACCCCGCAATGGTAAATAGCGATTCGCGCACACTCAAGGCTCGCGCGCGTTGCTTTTCCCGACTCCTCAGCGAAAACACGCGCGACTGGCGTTTTTATTTGGCGCGCAGACCCTCGGGTCCACGTTCCACGGCCCGGGGCTAAGGCCCCGAGCTCGCCTCGGACACGGTTGAGACTCCAGGTTGTTCGCCAGCTGCAGGACCTGCGGCCCTACGTGACCTCGACGCGAATCGTCGTCGCAAGGCCATCGCGGCGTTCAGCGGGCACGGTGAGACGAAGGCTGTCGCCGTCCCCCAGTAGCTCTAGAGGTATCTCATCTCCATCTCGCAAGAGGAGGGCGTTCGCGCTATTCGCGTGCTGGCCGGGGGGTAGATCGACGAGGATCGAGGTCGGCGCTTTCCCGTCGAGGAGATGAACGTAGTGGGTGCCGGTTCGGGTCGAGCGAGTCGATACGACCCCTGTGATAGCCGGCGGGTCGCTCGACTCGTCGCTCAGTGTGAGGGTTCCCGCACGCGTACCGTAGATCCCCTCGCCGTTGGCGCGCAGCCAGGCCCCGACCTGTGCCAACCTGTCACGGGCCGGCGACGTGATCTCTCCGTCGCCGGTCGGGCCGACGTTCAGAAGGAGGTTTGCGCCCAGAGATGCAGATCGCGCGAGCAAGGTGACGAGCTCGCTCGGGCTGCGATAGGCGTGATCATGCCGTTGAAAGCCGTATCCTTCCGACGTTAGCGTTTGACATGTCTCGAGCGCCTCACGCATCGGCGGCGTGCTGTTCAGATCCAGGTTGGTGTTCTCGCCCGGGACATCGCCTTCATACCCCTGGACATCTTCGCCGGGGATCGGGTCGGAGTGGCGGTTGTTCATGACCACCGCATCCGGCTGAAGCGTGTGAATAACGTCGAGAAGTTGCTCGAGCTTGAAATCGCCACTCGGCGCGCACCAGTTTTGAAAGCGTAGCCACGGCCACGTGACCGGCCAGTAGCCGTCGAGCCAGAACTCGGCGATCGGTCCGTAGTTCGTGCAAAGCTCCTGCACCTGCCCATGAAGAAACCCGACGTAATCACTCCATGCAAGCCCACTCTTGAGGCGGAGAGTCTCGCGATAGGCAGGGTGGTGCCAATCCACAAGAGATACGTAGAAACCGAGCCGCACATTGTAACGTTCGCAGGCTTCCGCAAGCTCCGCGATCGGGTCGCGTCCGAAGGGTGTTCGCGTGACTTTGTAGTCGGAGAGCGCTGTGTCGTACATTGAAAACCCGTCATGGTGACGTGACGTGATGGTGAGATAGCGCTGGCCGGCGTCCGCCGCGGTGCGTACGAACTCGTCAGCGTCGAACCTCGTCGGAGCGAAGTCTTTGGCGAGCGCCTCGTAACTGGAGACCGACATCCGCCGATGAAACATCACCCATTCGCTCACACCGATCAGCGAATACAGCCCCCAGTGAACAAACATCCCGAACCGATCGTCTTGGTATCGCGCCAGCCCTTCGGCGGAAGCTTGCCTTGCTGCCATTTTTCGGATGCTCCTCCTTTTTGCTGTCTCGTAGCGCGGCGGTCCGTCGCCCTTGGGCGATTGCAAACGGGGGTAGTTTGCCACGCACCCGCAAACGGAAGGATGTGTTTGTCGGCTGACGCTCATCTGCTTTACAGCTCAGACGGCCTCGGATGATGTGGTCCTCGTTGGGCCTTCATGACGCTTAGGAGGGACCACCGTAAAATGGTTGTTCTGCAGAATGCGGATCGGGACTATCTGGTAATCGAAGTGTGCCTCCAATGAGCGGGTGCATAGTGTTAGCAAGGTGTTGACTGGACCCGACACCATCGGGTGGAGAGCGGTGCCCAAACTGCACCGGTGTTCGTCGGACGCGGTCATCGCAGCTCGTGGCGGAGCAGCGTGATGGGAGCGCTACCCGGGCCTCGCGGATGGGATGACTCCGGGACAGCGACCGGAGAAACGCTATGCGCGTCAGACCGGCCAGCACCGCGTGTGTTCGTCCCGAACATCCGAATAGACAACGTCGGGATCGCCATCGATGATCTGAAAGCGGACGAGCTTGTCGATATACATGGGCGCTCGGTAATGCTCGCGACTGACGTGCCAGCAGGTCACAAGCTTGCGCTTCAAAGCATCGCGAATGGCTCTGCGGTTTACAAGCTCGGCCATGCAATCGGCTTCGCTGAGTGCGACATCCAAGAAGGTGAGCATGTCCACGTCCACAATCTTGCGCTAGGGGATAGACGCCGCACCGCAGCGAAGGACGAGCTGCTCGGCCCATCCGACCGGACGTCGGCGTTATCCCCCACTCGCGATCACTTTCTCGGATATCGCCGTTCGGGCGGAAAGTCCGGCACGCGAAACTACCTCGGGATCGTTCCGAGCGTCAATTGCGCTTCGACGGTCGCCCGGTTGGCCGCGCAGTCTGCCTCGGACAAGGTTCGCGGCCTTCCCGGATTGGACGGCGTCATCGCGCTGAACCACGATCTCGGATGCGCGATGGCCGAAGGGAGCACCGGAGACGAAATATTGCGTCGCACTCTTCGAGGCTACGCGACGCATCCCAACCTGGTTGCCGTGCTGGTCATCAGTCTCGGCTGTGAAGTCAATCAGCCCGACAACTTCTTGCAGGACGAAGTCGAGAACATCACCCAGATCGGAATTCAGGAGTCCGGCGGCAGCTCCGCGACTATCGCGGCGGCTCTCGAGTGGGCGGACGAGATGGCGATCCGTTTCAGCAGCCTGAGACGTGAGGAGCTCTCTCTGAGCGAACTGACGCTTGGCCTGCAATGCGGTGGCAGCGATGCGGCATCCGGGGTGACGGCGAATCCCACGCTCGGCGTAGCCTCGGACTTGCTCGTGGCCGCCGGAGGCAAGGTGATTCTCGGCGAGACGCCCGAGATCTACGGGGCCGAGCACCTTCTGTGCGAGCGCGCGGATGACCCGGCTGTCGCCGCTCAGGTCGACGCACTCATCGAATGGTGGATCGAGTACGCAGCTGCGAACGGCGCCCAACTCGAGAACAACCCGTCGAAAGGCAACAGGGATGGGGGGATCACCACGATCTGGGAGAAGTCGCTCGGAGCGATCCTGAAGGGCGGGACGAGCCCGGTCCGTTCGGTCGTTGACTACGCCCAAGGAGTCACGACGGCGGGGTTGAGCTTCATGGACACGCCAGGCTACGACCCCGTGTCAGCGACGGGCATGGTCGCGGGCGGTGCGAACATCATGGCCTTCACCACGGGTCGCGGTTCTGTGTTTGGCTCACGCCCCGTTCCGTGTTTGAAGATCAGCAGCACGACTCAACTGTTTCAACGGATGCCCGACGACATGGACTTCGATGCCGGACCGGCGCTGACGCGTGAGATTCAACTCGAGTACGGCTCCCGCCTGTTCGAAGCCCTTGTGGATATGGCGTCGGGTACGGCGAGCAGATCGGAGCTGATTGGTTTCGGCGCCGAGGAGATCGTGCCGTGGAAGCTGGGTGCCGTCCTATGATCCAAACCGTCGCCACGGGCCCTTTCGAGTTGGCCGAAGGTCCCGTGTGGGATGCTCGCGTGGATGCGCTCTTATGGGTGGACATCTACGCCGGCGCCCTCGTTCGTCACTGGCCGGCGCGTGGTCAGAGCGAGCGAGTTGAACTGGGAGAACACGTCGGGAGCATCGCGCTCACCGCCGAGCCCGACGTGGTTGTCGCCGCATTGCGGAGCGGCTGGTATTGGCTCGATCTCAACACCGGTGAGCGAGAACTGATCGCGGCACCCGAAAGTGACCGGCCGCGATGTAGGTTCAACGATGGTTCCGTCGACAGCCTCGGCCGGTTCTGGACAGGGACCCTCGAAGATGGCGAGCAGAACCCGGCCGGACGGCTGTATCGCCTCGATCGTGACTGCGACGTCGAGATCATGGATCAGGGGTTCCTGTGCTCCAACGGCATCGATTGGTCGCTCGACGATCGGTGGATGTTTTTCGTGGATTCACGGCAAGATTCGATCTTTCGCTACGAGGTCGACGGGAGTGGAGACATCGGCGCGCGACAGAGGTTCGTCGACACCAGTCCGCTCGAGGGGATCCCCGACGGCATCTGCATCGACGCAGACGGCCTTCTCTGGTGCGCCTTCTGGGACGGCGCGGCGATTCGGGCGTTTGACATGACGGGAGCCGTCGTTGATCTGATCGAGGTGCCGGCGCTGCGCCCCACGAGCCTGACGTTCGGAGGCCCCGATCTGAAGACGATGTACATCACGACCGCCAGCGTGGGGCTCACACAGAAACAGCGCGACCGCTGGCCCGCGTCGGGCGCCGTGCTATCGGTATCGATGCCTCGCCCGGGAAGGGCTGAGAACATCTTTGGCTCCACGTTGCCGGTATCGGCATGAGGTTCCGTGAGAAATTGGCAGTCGTCACGGGCGCCAACTCGGGGATTGGCCGCGCCGTCGCTCTCCGCCTGCTCGAAGAGGGCGGCCATGTTCTCGCCGTCGATATCGAGCACACCGAACCGTGGCCTGAACGTTTCTCGGGACAACTCTCCAGCGTCACTACCGATCTCGCCGAGCCCGAGGCTCCGTCGAAAGTCACCTCGGCATTGGAGAACCACGAGCAGCCAGTCGGGATCCTGGTCAACGCGGCTGGATTCTTCGGATCGCGCCCTTCTTGGAGGTCACTCCTTCAGATTGGGATCGCGTCCAGGCCGTGAACCTGAGGGGGGTCTTCTTTCTGACCCAAGCGATCTGCCGGAACATGGTGGCTGCCGGAGCCGGAGGCAGAGTCGTCAACGTCTCCTCGGTTCACGCCACCGTATCCGAGCCAAACGCCGCGCCCTACACGGCGTCAAAGGGCGGGATCGAAGCGATGACGAGAACAATCGCGACGGAGCTCGCCCCTCACAAGATCACGGTCAACTGCGTTCGGCCTGGCGCCACGTCGACGGCGATGAGCAGGCCGATCTACACCGACGAGATTCTTGCCGCGCTCGCAGAGCGGATCCCGCTACGGGACGTTGCACCGCCGGAGTGGATCGCCAACGCAATCTGTTATCTGGCATCGGACGAGTCGCTCTATACCACCGGAGCATGCCTCGATGTCGATGGGGGCTACGCGATGAACGGCTCTCTCCCCCAGATGAAGTATCAATGACATCCGCTACGTCCACGGCGGTCGTGACCGGCGCCGCCTCCGGTATTGGGCGTGCAACCGCAATCCACCTCGCCAGTGCCGGATACCAGATCGCGATCGTCGACATCGACGTCGAGGGGATGGCGAGGACGCTCCAGTCGATCGAGGCCGCCGGCGGCGAGGGCCGATCGTTTCGGATCGACGTTCGCGATACCCATGAGCTGGGAGAGATGGTCCGTGAAATCGTGACGACCGCGGGAAGCCCCTCGTTGCTCGTGAATGTGGCAGGCGTCGGCGTTGCCGCAACGGTCCTCGAGACGAGCGACGAAGACTGGTCCCGTGTTCTCGAAGTCAATCTCACAGGCCCGTTTCTCCTCACGAGGGCGATCCTGCCGCTCATGCTCGACCGCGGAAGCGGGGTCATCATCAACGTCGCTTCGGTTGCAGGGGTCGTCGGGCTTCGCGGGCGCGCCGCGTACTGCGCGTCCAAAGCGGGTCTCGTCGGTCTCACACGTGCCATGCCGCCGATCACGGAGCCGACGGCATCCGCTGCGTTGCGGTCTCCCGGGACGGTCGAGACGGAATGGGTCGAGAAGATTCTCGCGACCGACACGGACTCCGAGGCAAGCCGGGCGCGGATGGCGATGCGTCAACTGGACGGTCGCATGGGGACCCCTGACGAGATCGCGGCCACGATCGCGTTCATCGCGAGCCCGTCAGGACGGTTCTTCAATGGCTCGGCGGTGATCGTCGACGGCGGGATGACAGCCTTCTAGCTGTTAAACAGAGGCACCCTGCGACAGAGCGTCAGGCCTCGACGATTCTTCCGACACCGGCGGGTGGAGGCGTGCAGGCGACAGCCTTCATGAATGCGTCGAAGGACGACTTCGCTTCGCTCCGCTCATTCCAGAAAACGGCGACGTCGCGGAAGGCAGTTGGGAGAGTCGATGCTCTTCACCGCGAGCCCCTCCGTGCTCGTTGTCGACAAGGCGAGTTGACTGATGACCCCGATTCCGAAGGCCGCTCGAACCAGAGCCACGAGCGTCGCGGGCTGATCGGTCAGATACGCGATCACCAGACCCTCTGCCTCATCGCCGGCTGCATGGCGAAGGTCGAATCCGCCGCCCTGATTCTCCGGTCCAGCGGGGTTGCCGATCAGCGCTCGCCCCTTGAGATCGTGGATACCGAGACGCGGGGTTGCGGCGAGGGGATCATCTTCCCTCATCACGGCAACTATCGCCTCGCGCCACAAGGTCTGCGTTCGGAAGGACGGGTCGCGAACAGGTGGTTGGAGCGGCCTGAAGGCGAGATCGACCGAACCAGAAGCGAGCGCAGCCTCCAGTTTTGCCGCCGTGCCCTCCACGAGCTCGACGCTGATTTCGGGGTAGTCGAGGACCAATCCCGAGAGCACGTTTGGAAGGAACGCGGGAGATGACGCTCGGGTAGCTACCAACGACGAGGTGACCGTACCCGGGGCGATTTGTCGAGCGGGCAGCCTCTACTCCCTCCTGGAGTTCCTGGAGTGCCGTCTCGGCGTGCTCACGGAAGATCTCTCCGGCGGGCGTAAGCGCGGTCGGGCGAGCCTTTCGCTCAAAGAGCGGAAAGCCCAGCACCCCCTCGAGCGCAGCGATGTGGGCGCTGACGCGAGACTGAGAGAGGTGGAGCCGATTTTGTCGCCGCTCCGAACCCGCCGCGCTCCGCGACTGCAATGAAACTTCGCAGCCATGCGATCTTGATCAGCATCGCGTCGCGCAGGGCGGCATCGGAGACGCTCTGAGCGACTGCCGCGCGGTCTTCCGCACGGCGGTTGACGGGCAGACGGGCGGACTCCACGAACCAGCACCTCCAACTCGGGTGGCTCAGGTTAGGACACGACTCGGTTCCTTGGGTTCCTTACTGGACTGCTTCGGGCAGCGTCTCGTAACGACCGTCTCATGCTACTTCGCTCCTCCGGCGCGTGCTCGCCCGCCGGCGGGGCGCCACCGCAGCTGCCGGGGTAGAGGCCGGCGGAGAGCCCGAGCCATCCGGGGCCGGGCCTAGACGAACTCGTCGGCGGCGGCGACCTCGGCCTCATCGATCGCCTCGCCGCAGGTGGGGCAGTACCAGCGGGCTTCGAGTGGTGTCCCGCATGCTGCGTGTGTCAGTGGCTCGCTGCCGGCGTCGCCGCGGCCGCCCCAGTCGGCGAGCAGGCGGAGTGCGCCCGCGAGCTCGCGGCCGCTCTCCGTGAGCTCGTACTGGAAGCGCCCGCGGACGCTCGCTGTAGGGCGTCGCGACGAGGAGCACCTCCCGTTCGAGGTGACGCAGCCGCTGGGTCAGGATGTTCGGCGCGATCCCGCCCACGTCCTCGAGCAGCTCGTTGAAGCGGCGAGGGCCGCCGAGGAGCGCATCGACGAGGAGAAGCGTCCAGCGGTCGCCGACTCGCTCGAGCGCCTGTGCGAGCGGGGAATCGTTCACGCCACGATCGTACTCGCACGAGGCTCGTCTGTCCCATGTAACTTGCAAGTTGCAAGTCACTATGAAGGGAGAGAACGTGGAAGCACTAGACGAACTCCAGACGAGCGTCCAGCGGATCGCAGAGCAGGTCGGTCCTGCCGTCGTCGGTCTCGGCCGCTTCGGCAGCGGCGTCGTCGTGGCCGAGGGGCAGGTGCTGACGAACGCGCACAACCTGCGGCACGAGACACGCACGGTCGTCTTCGGCGACGGGCGCCGAGCCGGGGACGGTCGCCGGCGTCGACGTCGACGGCGACGTCGCCGTGATCTCGGTCGACACCGCCGGCGCGCCCGCGATTGCGTGGGCCGACGGAACCGCCGCGCTCGGCCAGCCGGTCTTCGCGCTCGCGAACCCGGGCGGCAGCGGCCTGCGTGTCGGCTTCGGGCTCGTCTCCGGGTCAGGGCGCACCTTCCGCGGCCCACGCGGGCGCCGGATCACGACGAGCATCGAACACAATGCGCCGCTTCTGCGCGGCTCCTCGGGCGGCCCGGTGGTCGACGCCGAGGGACGGCTGCTCGGGCTGAACACGCTTCGGCTCGAGGGCGGGCTGATCCTCGCGCTCGCCGCCGACGGCGACCTGCACGCCCGCGTCGAGGGGCTTGCGCGCGGCGACAGTCCGCAGCACAGGGAGCTGGGGATCGCGGTCGCCTCGGCGCACGCGGCGCGGCGGATGCGACGGGCGGTCGGCTTGCCCGAGCGAGCGGGCCTGCTCGTCCGGGCGGTAAGGAGGGAGTGCCGCGGACCGAGCGGGCCTCGAGGGTGGCGACCTGCTCGTCACGGCAGCAGAGCACCCGATCGAGTCGCTCGACGACTTCTTCGGCGTTCTCGATCGCGCAGACTCGAGCCTCGAGCTCACCGTTGTGCGCGCACTCGACGAGCGACGGGTGACCGTCGATCTGGACGAAGCGGTGTGACGGATCCCGTCCAGGAGGAGACCGAAGCGCTCGACGCGTACTCGCGGATTGTCGTCGCCGTCGCGGAGAAGCTCGCCCCGTCGGTCGCGAGCCTGCGCGTCACGCAGCGCGTTCGCGGCGGTCGTGCCACGACGGGGCGGGCAGCGCGGTCGTGCTCACCGCGGACGGGTTCCTGCTGACCTCCGCGCACGTCGTCGCCGATCGCTCGTCCGCGGGCCGGGCATCGTTCACCGACGGACGCGAGTACCGGTTCGGGATCATCGGGCGCGATCCCCTATCCGACCTCGCGGTGCTGCGCGCGGAAGCGGACAGCCTGGAGCCTGCTGTGCTCGGGGAGGCGGAGACGCTTCGCGTGGGTCAGCTCGTCGTCGCGATCGGGAACCCAAACGGCTTCGAGGGGTCGGTCACGGCGGGAGTCCTGTCGGCCCTCGGCCGTGTTCTTGCTGCCGGCAGCCGCAGCCGCAGCCGGCTCATCGACAACCTGATCCAGACGGATGCGGCCCTGAATCCCGGCAACTCGGGTGGCGCGCTCGTCAACGGACGCGGTGAGGTCGTCGGCGTCAACACGGCGGTCGCCGGCGTCGGCCTCGGACTCGCGATCCCGATCAACGCGCCGACGCGGACGATCATCGGCGCGCTGATGAGCGAGGGGCGCGTGCGGCGCGCGTGGCTCGGAATCGCCGGCGGCCCGCGACCGCTGCCGCCTGCCGTGCGAGAGCGGGCCGGAGCCAAGCGCGGCGTCGAGGTGCTCGAGGTGACCGACGGTAGTCCGGCAGCCCTCGCCGGCCTGAGGCCGGAGGACCTCATCGTCAGCGCCGACGGTGTCCGCATCGAGGAGGTGGCCGAGCTGCAACGGCTGCTCGTCGGCGAGCGCATCGGCCGGCGACTGACGCTGCGGATCGTTCGAGCAGGAGAGCTGCGCGAGGTCGAGCTCGTCCCCCACGAGCTCGACGACTAAGCCCGAGCCAACCCCCTACTGGCACCCCGGGCCGCTTGGGGCCCCTCCGCGAAGCGGCGCACGGTGCCCACCACCCTGCCGGACGCGGCCGACCAGCCGACCGAGCTCCAGTTGAAACGCTTGGAGAGGCCCGCACTACAGCCCCCAGGTTTCCGCGAAGGGCGTAAAGGGGGCGCTGATCGTCATAGGAGCGGTGCTCGGCATCTGCCTTGCGCTCCGGTAAGAGCACGTCGCGACCGGCGATCCGCGAGGCCGGCGTTCCTAGGGCCTGATCCCCGCTGCCCGCATCACGAGCGGCCACCAGTTGCGAGTGGAACGATCGCCGACCTTCGTCAGTTCGACGAGCTGCCGTAGGTGCCGGACGCAGGTTGATCGTGGGCGAGAGCTTCGACGATCCAATTCCCGGACGACCTCGCCGAGCTGCTCTTCGAGATTCGGGTCGTTCAAACGGCCATGGGCGTCGAAGCGTTCCGCTACATGTCCGATCGCCACCTCGCCCTCGACAACCCGGGCGCCCATCGTGGCGAGCACCTTTCGCAACTCGGCCTGCGCCCAAACCGCACCAAACGCGCCGGTGCTCGCCCCGATCACGGCGACCGGCTTGTTGCGTATCGGATTCGCAGCCAGTGGACGCGAGAGCCAGTCGAGTGCGTTCTTCAACTCGCCGGGGATCGACGAGTTGTACTCGGGGGTCGCAACGAGAACGGCGTCGGCTGCCGCGACCGTGGCGCGGAACCGTGCGACGGTCGCCGGTTCGTCCTCCTCGCAGTCCTCGTCGAACGGCGGGATCGAGCGCAGCTCGTCGTCGATCTCGAACTCGGCTCCCTCGGTTTCGAACACATCGCCCGCGTGACGGAGCAGTGAGGTGTTGTACGAGCCGCGGCGCAGGGAGCCGCTGATCCCAAGGATCCGCATGCGTCAGGCCTGCCTCACGAGCTGCAGCTCGGCGCTGAGGATCGCGTCGCCCGCGAGCGCCGGCTCTCCGCTGGGTAGTGGGTTGTTCCAGCTGATTCCGAACTTGTCGCGGTCGATCGTCGTCTGGAGCTTGAGACCGAAGCGCGTGCCGCCATACGGGTCGGAGATTGGCGCCGAGATGGTTCCGGTGAGCTCGACCGGCTCGGTGTGCCCCTTGATCGTGATCTCCCCCCCGATCGTCAGTTCGTCGCCTTTTCGGGTGATCGAGCTCGAGCGGAACGTGAGCTCCGGATGGCGTTCCGCGTCGAAGAACTCAGGGCTCTGAAGGTGCGCCTCGAGGTTCGGGTCCTTGACCTGCACCGACGCGACCCTCGCCGATCCCTTCAGGACGCCGTCGCTGACGTTCGCGTCGAAGTCCGAGAACGTGCCCGTGAAGGTGCCCGCCATGTATTCGACGGCAAAGCCGACCGTGGAGTGAACTCGATCGACCGACCATTTCCCGTCGGGGAGTATCCGGGTCTCTGTGCTGCTCATTGTTGAAGCCTCCTTTGTACGTGGTAACGGCTCATCTCGCTGCATCGTCGAGACGGGCCGAAAGGAACTCGCCGGCTCTGTCGAGCGCCGCGGCCGCCTCGTCGAGAATCGCGTGATACGCCTGAAGACGATCTCCGAAGGGGCGACGCCGCCCTCGAGGAGCGCTTCGCAGGCGGCAAGAGCGTCGTCAACCGCAGCCGGGTACGGATGTTCGGGGGCGAGCCGGTAATCGACGGAAATGGCCTTCGCCTGGGTTCGCCGGCAGACTTGTGACGCCAGGTCAGCCGCCTGAAAGGCGTCCCCGATCACGTAGACGCCTCCGTGGAAGTACAGAACCACGTAGCGAGATTCGACGCCCTCGACGGCGATCTCGGCGGTCGGGACGCTCCCGAGTACGTTCACGGACGGTCTCCCTTCGGTTGGGTTGGTGGTCCGCTCCAGGCTCGCTCGCCGATGCGAATCCGGTCTGAATTTCCTGCCGGGTCAGACCGCCGAGAGTCTCGCGAGCAGACCGGTGAGCGGGCATCACCGGATCGCGGTGATTCGCGCGATCGGATCGGCGAGCCCCGGTCCATTCGCGATGATCGGGCTGCGCATCGCCAGAGGGAAACAGAGGTCCGGTCATCCGAATCGGCCCGCACCGTAGATCGCGGAGAGACGACTCGAATCCCGGAAACCCGTAGTCGCACGGGTCGGTCTTGCGGAACTACGGCCCGGGCTACGACAGGCGGTGAGCGAGCTGGGTGCGCGACTTCACGCCGAGCTTTCGGAACACCTTGCGCAGGTGGTACTCGACCGTGCTCGGGCTGATGAAGAGCCGAGCGGCGATCTCCCTGTTCGTGTGTCCTTGCGCCACGAGGCGTGAGATCTGGGTTTCCTGCGGTGTGAGCTCGCCGAGCGTCTCCACGGTCCGCTTGCGGGCGCGCTCGCCCGTTGCCTGAAGCTCTCTCTCGGCGCGGCCTGCGAACGCCTCGGCGCCCATGCTCGTGAACGCCTCGAGCGCCGTGCGCAACTGCTCTCGCGCCTCGAGGCGACGGCGTTCGCGACGGAGCCATTCCCCGTAGAGCAGTTGAGTCCGGGCGAGCTCGAGTCGCAGACGGGTGCTGGAGAGATGCTCAATCGACCGGCGGTACAGACCCTCGGCGACCCCGCCCTCACTCGCCAGCGCGCGTACGCGCGCTTCGATTCCATTCGCCCACCCGGAGTCGATCACGCGGGTGCGCTCCGAGAGCCACTCGAGGGCGAGCTGGAGCAGCGCGCTGTCGCCCGTCCTGGATGCCGCCTCGGCCAGCTCGGGAACCAGCAAGGTGCCGTATCCGACCGGATCGGGCTGGAACGCGTCCCAGGCCGCATCGCGCGCGGCGTCGTGCCGGCCGAGGCCGTTCAAGAGCACGGAGCTCGCGTAGTTGTTGGACGTCCAGCGCTGCGACGCGGCCTCCGCTGCGGTGGCTTCGATCAGCCCGGACGCTTCCGCCTCGTCGCCGCGCCAGGCGGCGAGAATCATCGGGGCGTTCACGAGCGCCGGGGTTCCGGTCGCCTCGGCGATCAAGCCTGCTTCGTCGATCAGCAGCGTGGCCACGGTCAACTCGCCGGCGAGCATGTTGCTCCTCGCCAGGAAGCTGAGCGCGAATTGCAGGTGCGCAAGCGCGCCGGCGTCACGCGCGGCCTGCACCTGACGAGCGGCAAGGAGATGCAAGGCCTCGTCGTCCCACAACTCGAGGGCGACGACGTTGCTGTTTCGCTCGCTCGAGAGGGAGAGCCGCCGGCCGACATCCTCGTCGGAGAAGTCGATCGCGAGCAGAAGCTCGAGCGCCCGAGCGAGTGTCGGCGCCGCGGCCGCGTAGCCATCGGTCAAGCGGATCGCGAACGCGTCGAGCAGAACGTCGACCGTCCGTGGCGGAACGGCGCCGGGTGCCGCCGCCCGCGCGGCGGCGGCGACCGCCGATGCCCCGCCGTCGACCTCGAGATCGTTGGCCATGGCGCCCCCGAGCGCCTCGAGGTAGGTCTCGCGGGCCAGTTCGGGGTCGATCGGTTCGAGGCGACTCGCCGCGCTCAGAAACAGGCGGCCCGCATCGACGCCGCGACGCTGCTCCAGGGCGATCTGGGCTCGCAGAAGCTCGACCCGGGCCCGCCCGAGCTCGTCGAGCGCACGGGCCTCGACCTCGTCCAACAACCCGAGCGCAGCCTCCAGATCGCCGGCATCGCGCTTCGCAGCGGCGGCCGCGAGCAGGCGTTGCGCGCGGCGGGTCGACTCGGGCGTGAGCGCGGCGGCGCGCTCGAGGAAGGCAGCCATCGCAGCCAGCCCGCCCCGCGCCTGCGCCCGACCGGCGGACCGCTCGAGCTCTGCGGCGACGTCCTCGTCGGGCATGGACGCCGCCTGAGCCCGATGCCACGCACGGCGATCAGGGTCGAGCACTGGATCTGTGGCCTCCGCCAAGGCGCGGTGGACTGCGCGGCGCTCCTTCACCCCGACTGCCCGATAGACGGCCGAGCGAACGAGTGGATGGCGGAAGACCACTCGGGCGCCCAGCTCCAGCAGGCCTTCGGCTTCAACGGTTTCCGCGGCCGACCCTGGGATTCCGAGCTGCTGCGCGGCCCGCCAAACGAGTGCCGTGTCACCGGCTGGATCAGCTGCGGCCAGAACCAGGAAGCGTCGCGCGTCACCCGGAAGCTTCGCCATCCGCCGTCTGAAGCTCTCCTCGATGCTCGCGGACAACGGCACCGCCGCAGGCAGACCAAATCCGCCCGCGAGCTGTGTCGGCGTCAGCCCGCGTGGCAGCTCCAACAGGGCGAGCGGATTGCCGCGGGTCTCGGCAACGATTCGGTCCAGCACGTGCTCATCAAGTCGAGCCGGCAAGACCGACTCCAGGAGCGCTCGTGCATCGCGACGACTCAAGGGCTCGACGTGGAGCTGCGCCAGACCGGCGAGCGCGTCGCCGAGCTCTCGGGTCGCGAACACGAGCGCGAGCTTCTCCGCCAGGAGGCGATGCGCCACGAACGCGAGCACGCGCGCGGAGGCACGGTCGAGCCACTGCGCGTCGTCGATCAGGCAGAGGAGCGGTTGTTCCCTTGCTGCCTCGGACAACAGGTTGAGCACCGCGAGCCCGACGAGAAACGGATTCGGAGGCCGCCCCGCGCTCAGCCCGAGCGCAACTTCCATCGCCTCTCGCTGGGGATCCGGCAGATGCTCCATCAGGTGGAGGCTCGGCGAACACAGCTGCTGGAGCGCCGCGAAGGCCAGCTCCATCTCTCCTTCCACCCCGGCTGCGCGGGCGACACGGAAGTCGGGCGCGGCCTCGATCGCGTACTCGAGCAGCGCGCTCTTGCCGACCCCCGGCTCGCCGTACACCACCATCACAGCTCCCTGGCCCTCACGCGCCGCTCCGAGCACGCGGTCGAGCACGTCGCGCTCACGCCGGCGTCCGCGCAGGTTCTCGCCAGGTGCCCTCGTCACCATCCGGGCAGCATGCCACCGGCGTATCGACTACGGGTTTCGGGGATTCGATCGACCTGCCGCGGCGGCCACGATGACGCTCCCATCCGGGGAAGCTGCAGACAAGGAGGCGAACGATGACGAGGGAGCTGGGTGTCTGGACCGCTGACGATTGTGCCATGGTGCTGATCGACTATCAGGAGGAGATGCTCCAGGTCATTCGCTCCGAAACGAGCGAGGACATGGTCGAACTCCACGTTCGGCTGCTGGCCAAGACGGCGAAGGCGTTCGACATGCCGATCGTGCTTTCGACGGTCGGTGTCGGATACGGCTTCAACGGGCCCACGCGGCCGTCGATTCTGGCCGAGCTCGACGGCATCGAGCCGATCGATCGAACGTCGATGAACGCATTCGAGGACGAGGCCTTCCGCGCGGCGATCGAGGCAACCGGGCGCAAGCGCTTGATCATCGGCGGGCTCCATACGGAGATCTGCCTCACGTTCGCAACCGTCGAGGCGCTCAAGGCAGGGTACGAGGTGCTGTACGTCACCGACGCCGTCGGTGGTCGATCGCAAGTCGCGCACCGCACCGGCGTCGAGCGGATGGAGCACGCAGGTGCCGTCCCGACGACGGCACTCGCCGTCGTCACCGAGCTCTTCCGCGACTGGGCGGGACCGCTCGCCCAGCCGGCCCTCGACGTCATCTACTGGTACTTCACCGAGGTCCCGAAGCACACGAGCGAGGTGGGCGTTGCAGACGCGGAGAAGCGCCACGCGGCAGAGCACCAGGCTGCGGGTGCCGCGATCGGGACGTGAGCAACACGGCCCGTGACGCCCTCCCGGATTACGCGCCGGTTCCGAGTTCGGCGCTCGGCCCCGCGCTGAACGAGCAGGGCTACTTCGTCGGCCGCGTCGAGCGGAACCTGTACTGGATCACCGACGGCACCTACCAGTCGGCGTTCCTGACGACGTCGGACGGCGTCGTGCTGCTCGACGCGCCGCCGACGATCGGCCACAACATCCAGCGGGCCGTCGACGAGATCGCTTCCGCGAACGGCGTGAGCAACAGGGTCACGCACCTCGTCTACTCGCACCACCATGCCGACCACGCCGGCGCGTCGTCCCTGTTCGGCAAGGAGATCACGCGCATCGGGCACGAGGAGACCCGGCGGCTGCTGCTGCGAGACGACGACCCGGCGAGACCCCCGAACGAGGAGACCTTCCAGGATCGCCGCACGCTCGAGATCGGGGGCGAGCGGATCGACCTGGCCTGGCACGGAGCCAATCACTCGCCGGACAACATCATCATCCACCTCCCCGATCACGACACGCTGATGCTCATCGACGTCGTCAATCCGGGCTGGGTCCCGGTTTACGTCTCCAATCTGACGGAGGACATCCCCGGCTACCTCGAAGCGCCTGCGGACGCGCTCGCCTACCCGTGGAAGCATTTCATCGGCGGCCACGTCGGGCGGTTGGGAACGCGCAACGACGTGGTACTGCATCAGCAGTACATGGCTGATATCTCCGAGGGTTCGCGGAAGGCGATCGACGCGGTCGATCCCAGGCGCTACTACGCGCACTACGGCGAGAACAAGTGGGCCGCGGCCAGGGGCCACCTTGACGAAACCACGCGCCTCGCGGCGGAACCGGTGATCGAGAAGTACACGGGCGTCCTCGCCGGCGCCGACATCTTCACGGAGAGCACGGCGTTCTGGGTGATGGAGTCGATCCGACTCGACCTCGGCTACGGGTCACAGGTGCACCCCTGATCACGAGCCTGCCCGTACGTGACCCCTTAAGCGATCATCTCGTCATGCCCGAGAACGCAGGGCTGATCGTCATCGACTACCAGATCGTGCCCACCGAACGTCTGCTGAAGGAATGAGCCCCGCGGCCGTGGCCGATCCCCAGGCGCGCGAGTTCCTTCGGAGCGCCGACCCGGTGCTCGCGCGTGTGATCGACGCCCATCCGGACTTCCATCCGCGTGCGTGGATCGACGAGCTCCCCGCGCTCGACGCGTTCCGAACACTCATCTTCCAGGTGGCCGGCCAGCAGCTCTCCGTCAGGGCGACGCGAGCGATTCTCGCCCGCCTGGAGCAGAGCTTCGGAGGACACCTGCCGTCACCCGAGGAGCTCCTCGCAGCGGACCCAGGTGTCCTTCGCGCAAGCGGGCTCTCGACTCGAAAGGGTGAGACGCTGCGTGCGCTTGCGGAACGTTTCGCGGACGGGCGCCTGAGCGCGGCGGCGATGGCGGGAATGACGGACGACGAGATCGAGGCCGCCCTCACTGAGGTGTCCGGCATCGGGCCGTGGACTGCACACGGGTTCCTGATCTTCGCGCTCGACCGTCCTGACGTGCTCCTCGCCGGCGACCTCGCCTTGCGGCACGCAGTCCAACGCCTGTACGGGCTCGACCATCTCCCGACCGAGGCCGAGATGCTAGAGGTGGCGGAGCACTGGCGGCCGTACCGAAGCCTGGCGGTGAGCTACCTGTTTGCCTCCGAGTTCGAGAAAGGAGACTGATGAGCGCGCGGAACGGCAACACGATCGGAATCATCGGAGCCGGGCGGCTCGGGCAGGCGATGGCACGGGTCGCCGTGCGCGCGGGGCGCACTGTCATGCTCGCCAACAGTCGGGGCCCGGAATCCCTGACCTCGGTGGTCTCGGACCTCGGGGAGGGAGTCTCGCCGAGGACGGTCGATGAGGCGGCGGCGGCCCGCCTGGTCGTCGTCGCCGTGCCCTGGGATCGAGTACCCGCGGCCGTGCACGATCTCGACTGGAACGGTCAGATCGTCGTCGACGCGACCAACGACTGGAGCGCGGACGATCTCCAGGGGAGAACATCGAGCGAGCTCGTCGCCGCGCTCGTCGCCGGCGCCCGGGTCGTCAAGGCCGCAAACACTCTCAGCGCCGAAACGCTCGGGTCCGATCCACATCAGGGCGGCGGACAGCGAGTGATCTTCATCTCCGGCGACGATGCCGACGCGAAAGCTGAAGTCGTCGCACTCTTTCAGGACGCGGGTTTCGCCGCGATCGACCTCGGCGACCTCGCAACCGGGGGCGCGATGCAGCAGATTCGCCACCCGCTCGCCGGCGTCGACCTCATCCGCCTCGAAGGAGCTTCGATCATGGCCGTCCATACCGAACTTGGCCCGGCCGAAGCCGGCGATCGGCTCGCGTTGCGCGAGCTCTTCGACGCTTACGCCCACTGCGCCGACCGCCGCGACGCCGAAGGACAAAAGGCGCTGTTCACCGTTGACACGCGCTTCGCCGTCTACATGGCAGGTGAAGGCACCGAGCCGACCTACGTGCTCGAGGGACGCGAGGCGCTCGCCCCCGTCTTCGCCGATCTGAACCGCTACGAGGTGACGACCCACTTCAACGGACAGAGCACGGTCGCAATCGACGGTGACCATGCCACGGGCGAGAGTTACACGATCGCCCACCATCTCTTCACCGAGGACGGCGAGCGCAAGATCATGATCGCCTCGCTCCGATACCTTGACACGTTCGCGAAGATTGACGGTACGTGGTATTTCGCCGAGCGGAAGCTCCTTCTCGACTGGAGCGAGACGCGGCCGTCGACTGCGGGGACCTGACCCCAGGCGGCACGATTTCCTCGGCTTCGCCAGCAAGCGCCGTCACGGAGGAACGAACGTGTCAACACCCGCGAGCCCCCTGCTCTCCCAATCGCAACTAGCTGCTCTCGCCGAGATCGGAGAGGAGCGCTCGGCTCCTGTCGGTGAGCTGCTCTATCAGGTCGGCGATCGGACCTACCCGTTCATTGCGATCCTCGAGGGAGAGGTCGCGATCGTCGATGCGGCCGGGAACGAGCTGATCCGGCACGGCGCCTCGGCCTTCCTCGGGGAACTGAACCTCCTGTCGGGGCAGACTGTCTTCGTGAACGCGCTCGTGACCGAGCCGCTCCGCTACATCGCCGTCGACCGCGGCCCGTTGCGCTCACTTCTGAACGAGGATGGCCCGTTCAGCGACCTGCTCCTTTCCACGTTCATCTCCAGGCGTGAGGCTCTGCAGGGCGTGCAGGGGATCGGCCTCGAGATCGTCGGCCCCCACGGCTCGGAGCCGACGATGCGCATGCTGGAGTTCGCGCGCGCGAACCGGCTTCCCTATACGTGGCAGGAGGAAGCCCCGCCCGGCGTCGGCGCCTTGCCGCTCGTTCGTCTGCCCGGTGGAGCAGAGCTGCACAGTCCGAGCCCCGGCCAGGTGCTGCGCGCACTCGGGATCGGGCTCGAGCTCGCACCTCGCGAGGAGGTCGACCTGCTCATCGTCGGCGCCGGCCCCGCGGGCCTCGCCGCCGCGGTCTACGGCGCCTCCGAAGGTCTCGACACCCTCGTCATCGAGAGCACCGCCCTCGGCGGCCAGGCGGGGTCGTCCCGGCGGATCGAGAACTACCTCGGCTTCCCCGCCGGGATCAGCGGAACCGAGCTCACCAGCCGCGCTGTCACCCAGGCGCGCAAGTTCAACGCCCGCACTGCCACCCCGTACCGCGCCCTCTCCCTCGAGCCCGGGAACGGACGGCATCTCGTCCGCCTCGAAGACGAGAGAGAGATCGCCGCGCGTGCCGTCCTCCTCGCGACGGGCGCCCAGTATCGGCGGCTTCCCGTCGCTCGCCTCGCGGAGTTCGAGGGAATGAGCATCTTCTACGCCGCCGGGGCGCCCGAGGCGCAACTCTGCGCCGGCTCGCGCGTCGGCGTCGTCGGTGGCGGCAACTCGGCCGGCCAGGCAGCCGTCTGGCTTGCGAAGGGCGGCGCGCTCGTCACCCTCCTCCACCGCCGCGCCGATCTCCGCGAGACCATGTCCGACTACCTCGTCCGTGAGATCGAGCGCTACGGCGTCGTCGTTCGAGACCGGAGCGAGATCGCGGCACTTCACGGCGAGAACGGGCACCTCGCTGCGGTCACGCTCGAGAGCGGGGAACTTCTCCCCTACTCGTTCCTCTTCCTGTTCCTCGGCGCACTGCCCTGCACCGAGTGGCTCGGCGACAGCGTGGCCCGCGACCAGAACGGCTTCATCCTCACAGGCGCCGCGGCGAATACGGACGACCTGCTCGAGAGCGACGTTCCCGGCGTGTTCGCGGCCGGCGACGTTCGCGCCGGCTCGACCAAACGCTGCGCCACCGCCGTCGGCGAAGGGGCAATGGCAGTCCAGTTCGTCCACGCCCACCTCACCCGAGCCACCACGGTCCAGACAGGCGGCGACTAGCTTCTCGACGCACGCGCGGGGTGGTCAGTCGCCGGTCCGGTACCCGCGTCAACGTCGAGAACCGGGGCGGTTGTGCCGAGCCGGGCCGCCCACCATGCGACGGGTACGAGGCGCAGCGCGAGCTCGAGCGTGCCGCGGTCGAGCTCCTCGGCGAGTTGGGCGATCGCAACGAGCCGGTCGGCAAGCTGCTCGTCGTCGATCGCCCCTTCGACCTGGACCGCCGGATTGCTGCGGCTGACTCGCCGGCGGGGATCGTCGTCTGACGGGTCGAGGTTGTCGAGAAGGCTGCCGAGCCAGGCGAGGTCGCTCGCGAGCTCGACGTGCCGGTCGATCACCTCGGCGTAGAGGTCGGTGCTGAGCATGACCCCGGCCCAGCGTCCGAGCACCTCGTCGTTGTGGATCACGGTGCGCGCTACCGACTCGTGGAGGCGCCTTCTGCGCTCCGGCTCGGTCACGACCTTCCGGGCGGCGGCAGCCAGCGCCTCGGTATCGCGGACCGTCTGCGCTCCGGCGTCGATCGACTCGGCGCTCAGGTTGTCCGGAGGCATGAGGCCCGCCAGCTCCAGCAGCCCCGTCCAGATCCCGCGGGCGTCCCGAACGAGCTGCAACATCACGTACTGGGCGAGCACGCTCCAGCGCTGACGCCGCCGGCGCTCGACAGCCTCGTTGACGAGGGCGAGCGTGATCACAACAACGAGGACGCTCGAAGCAAGTCCCGCCAGCAGGCCGTTTCGATCCCAGAAGCGCTGGGCCACTGCGTCGGAGACGATCCCGGCGATGAGCAGCAGCACCGCAGCCGCGGCGGCCACGCGCGTCTCCCACAAGAACGAGTTGACTGACTTCGAACGTCGCGGGCCGGCCATGCCGGACGAGCTTACGCCGGGATCCTCGTTACGGTCACGACGAAGCCGTTTGCTCGGCGACCGGCGGCGCTAGGGAACTGCATCTAGCTCCTCGAGGTCTGTCGTTCCTGGCTGGACCGTCAGCCCAGCACTGGCGAATCCACCATCCGTGACGTCCTCGGGCCGATAGGTTGCAACGACCGTCGAGCGGGCCCCTGTGTAGCTATGCGAAGCGCCGATCACCACTTCAAGCCGCGCACACGATCCGAGCTCGAACAGATCGTCAAGCGAAAGGCGACGTTCCCTCCAGGCGTCCAACAACGGAGGCGGTAGGAACGGCGCGTACTTCTCCTCGATTGCGTGGGCGTTCAGACGTACCACACGGCTCCGCATCACAATCGGCAGCTCCCGGTCGCCACCAACAGGAATCCTGATCCGAATCCACGTCTCGGGTAGCCCCTTACGCAGGCCCTGGATCCGCAGAGAGGCAGTCACCCTGACATCGACAAGAGGTGCGTCGGGGAGCCACGGCCGCTTCACGTTCAGGACCTTTACGCGATGCAGCCACGCCGTCACCCCACCGTCGTCAGGCAGTCTGCTGATCCCCTCGGATAGCTCGATCTCGGGGGTGATTGCCCGGGCCGTTATCCACCATGCAGCAGACCGGAAGTGACCCCGACGGCGATTCCGACCAAAACAGTCGCCGCCATACCCGGATCATGTTCACGGCCAGCAGGCCTGTCAACGACCTGACGTCTGGATGAAGTTGAGAAGCACGTGGTTCATCCGTGCCACCTCGGCATGGAGCGAGTCCTCGCCTTGCTCGACGATCCCGCCGTACGCTCAACGTCGTGATATCGGGCCCAACACCTCCGAGCTCGTGCTCGGGCCTTCTTCGATGGTCGGAGCCTGTCGCCCTCGCCATCGCCCTGGCCGGAGTGCTCCTCAACCCGATCGGCCCAGAGATGGTCTTCGTCGTCGGCGGCTCGATCGCCCTGCTCGCCGTACTGCCCTCGACCCGACTACCACCTCGAAAACAGCCGATCCGCCCCGCGCCGGAGGCCATTCGCTCGGAGTCGACAACGGGCTCACGCGACACGTTCCTCCTACCGCTACCCGCATAGAACGCAACACGAAGATCAACCTCGGAGAGGCGGACTCCGCTCTCGAGCCATGAGTATCTGTACCCGGGCCGTACGCCTGTTGGTTCACAAACCGAGCGATGAACCTAGGGCGCCGAGGCTCCTAGTTGGCCGCGGATCTCGCCATTGGGGTTTTTCCCCGTGTGCACGTTCACGTACAGCAGGTGTTTGGTGAAGTCCTTCTGCACGGCCGCGCTTACGGTGACCGTGCCGGTTACCGGGCTTTTGCACGGCGCACACAGCGGAACGAGAACGTTGCCTGATTTTCCCTTCGCCCCTAGATGGATATGCGCAGCGGTCGCGGGGCCGGTCAGGCCTGCGAATGTGAGCTTGAACTTGAGCTTGGTGCCGCTCAGAGTCCCGGTGAACGTTCCGTGCCCAGTCGTGTTCTTGACGACTTGCTTGGGGATCTCCTGAGCGGCGGAGAGTTTTGCCGTCCACGATGGGCTGCTCATCGCCCCCGAACCCGCGCTCAACCCAAGCGCGGTTAGCGCCGTCGCCGTTAGCAGAGCCAGAATCCTTCTCACGTCTTTCTCCGTTTCTGTTTGACCACAATGAAAGGCTTCTTCATCCCAACCGGTTATGAGCTACCCCGATTCCCGGCGTCGCACACGGCGCGTCGTGGCGCTCGAACGACAGATCGCGACAGTCGCCCCCCGACGCGTGGGTACCGCTGAAGAGTGCTGGGTCGCCGGGCTCAGGTCACTCGAAGTCCGAGAGGACGAGTTCTAGCCACCGTTCTGCTTCGTGATAGAGGGCCGGATTGGTCTCTGGTGTGTAGTACGCGAGGACTGCGACGGCCTGCGACAGGACCCATCCGCGGGCTCGCTCCCAGGTTGCGTCGTCCGTCGGCAGAGCTCTGCGAAATGCGTCACGCGCTGCGCCCGAGTGCAGCTTCCAGGCGACCATCACATCGCAGGCCGGGTCGCCGACGCCCATGCAGCTCCAGTCGATCACGCCGCTGATGCTCCCATTGCGGATGAGCCAGTTCCGAGCGTCCAGGTCGCCGTGATGCCAGATGGGCGGTCCGGGCCAGGCAGGTGCAGCGAGCGCGCGTTCCCACACAGCCGTCACCTCGGGGTCGCAATCGAACCTCGCCAGCCATTGGCGGGTACTTGCGTCGCGTTCGGCCAACGGCACGCCGCGTCCCGGCGGGGCGCCGCTCGGAGCATCCACCTGCTGGAGTGCACCCACCAGCCTCGCGAGGTCGTATGCAGCCTGGATCGAGTCGATCTCCTCCACCGGCACGGTGTCGCCCTCGACCCACGTCTGGATGTCCCAGAACCAGGGGTAGTCACCGCTCGGGCAGCCCTGCGCGAACGGAACCGGAATCTCGACCGGAACGAACGGAGCCAGCCTCGGCAGCCAGTCGCACTCCTTGCCACCGGGTTCGGTTGGCCCCTCACGACGCGCGAGCCGGACAGAAAATTCGGTCTCCGAGGCGGAAGATCGCGTGATCGGTGCCGTTCGACTCGACCCGGTGTAACGGAAGGTCCACCAGGACCGGGAACTGCTCGCCGAGCAGACGACGCACGAGCGCGTCGTCGATCTCGACCTCGTCTTCATGCATCCGCGCCACTGCCGCTCTCCCCTTGCATCGTAGGGCTACGCCGGGCCCCTGCCCGACCGTTGCGTGGGGCCAACTCACGCGGGTGACCCATGATCCCGAGGTGCTCGGCCTCTGGTGTGACATCTCGTCGGTTCGGACTAAGCGGAATCGGCGGCTCGCAGGTCGTTACTTGTGATGGGTGATGACGAGGAGGTTGTCCGTGCGCTGGAGCAGCTCTATCGGGACAAGTACCAGCGGTTCTTCCGGCTCGCGCTCGCTGTCACCGGAGCGCGGGAGCCGGCGGCCGATGCGGTGCAGGAGGGGTTCGTGCGGGCGCTTCGTGCGCGTGCATCTCTGCGTGACCGGGCCCGGCTCGAGTCGTGGGTCTGGAGAACCGTGTTGAACGTAGCGCGTGATCAGCGCGCGACCCACGCTCGGAACGCTGCCGTTGGGTCCGCGCCCGAGGTCGCCGGACGGGACTCACTTCGAGAGGAGTGGCGGGAGCTGAGAGTCGCGGTGGCGGCGCTTCCGGAGAGGCAGCGGGAGGTGCTGTTCCTTCGCCACTACGCAGACCTCGACTACGCGCGAATCGCCGAGGTGCTCGGGATCGCGCGCGGCACGGTCGCAGCCACGCTCACCCAAGCGCACGCCGCGCTCAGAAAGACGATCGCGGTGCCGAGATGAGCGACCCGCTGTTCGAGATGCTCGACCAGCTCGTCCCGATGGACGCGCGCCGTGGCAACTGGGACGCCGTCCTTCGAGCGGCCGCGATTCCGGCCTCGGAGGCCGCCGACGCGCCAATCAGACGAAGCCGGGGTCGGTTGACGCGCCGACAGCTCGCTGTGGCCTGCGTATTGGTGGTCGCGGTAGCGGTGGTGGCCGCGACGCCTGCGTTCGGGCTTCGCGGCCTCATCCTCGGCTTCGTCGAAGGACGAACGTCGGTGTCGTTCTACAAGACGCTTCCCGCGCCACCGGCGATCAAGAAGCGGTTCCTCGACCTCTCGATCGGCGCCCCCGCAGGAATGAACCCCCAGGTGCTACCGGGTCAGGCGCGGCAGATCACGTTCGTCACGCCGCTCGATCACAAGCGGATCGTCTGGGTCGCCCCTACGCGCGGCGGGGGCTTCTGCTCGGTCGGCGGAATGAGCGGCGGCTGCATCAGCAAAGACAGCGAAAGACACGCCGGCGCAGTCACCCTCGACGGCGGGATGACCTCCCGCAACGGCCGCATCACCGTCGTACAGGTGAGCGGCCACGTCTTCTCACCCAACGTCACCTCGCTCACGCTCGAGTTCGCAGACGGCGACTCGCTACTGCTTCCGTTCGTCTTCATCTCGAGCCCGATCAACGCGGGGTTCTACGCCCTCGGGATCCCTTCCGGCCATCAGCAACAGGGACACTGGCCTACCCGGGTCGTCGCACGCAACGCACACGGCGAGATCGTCGGCACTGCGATCCTCCGCACCCCAACCCACACCGTGATCCCGATCCGCCCGCGCAGGCCATTTGCGCCTCGGCCCCCGCAGGCGCTCCCGCCGGCGTCCTCGGTCACCCCAGCCGCGCCGACCCAGACCGCGACCGCCGACGGGATCACCGTCATCGCTGGAGCGAACGGCGCCGTTCGGATCACGGCACACGCGGTCCCGAGTTCGGTCGCGCGCCTCCTGCGTGGCCGGGTCACGATCTCCTGCTTCGGCGTGACCCGCGAGTTCGGGATCCCCGGAGTTCGCGGCTACGGCCTCAGCGGAGCGCTCGCAGACTCGATCGGGCTCACCCTCACCGGAGTCGGCCGGCCGCTCGACGGCTGCGAGATCGACAGCACACGCGGACACCGCTGGCCCGACCCGCTCGGCTCCCACAGCCCCATCGAAGTACCCTTCACGACAAAGGGCCGCGCCTACTTCGCAGACCGGGCCGCCGCCCGAGACCTCGCGTTGTTTGTCCGCTCCGGCCGGATGCAGAGAATCCGCCGAGAACCCCATCCCCAGCTCCTCCGCGACATGAACGCGGCTTACGGCGGGGAGCTCGCCCACAGCCGGATCCGCGACACTCTCATCCCCGGCGGAATCATCTTCACCGAGACGAGCGCCACCGGCAAGGTCTTCAGGGTCGTCGTCACTGATGGCCGGATCACGCGAAGCAACATCGCGCCGTACTCGAAGGTCTTCTAGTACGCGCGTAGGCGCCCAGCGACGAGCGGCGCCGGTTCAGTGCTTCGATCGATTCCACCGGCCGGATGAAGTGCCTTGACTGGCCGGCGACTCGAGAGTGGCAGAGCGTCGAGCCCCGGCTGCACACACGCTCACGGCACATACGGTTCGTTTGCATCGGCGGTGCTAGCTCGGCAGCCTGTCGGGCACGCGCGCCCAGCGCAGCCGTGCCCACGATCCAATCGAACGGCATTCGATCAGCTCGAACACGCGCGACGGCAGCCGACTCCCGTCGAACAGAGCCGGGCCAGAGCCAAGCGCCGTCGGCGCGATAGTTGCGATCACCTCGTCGAGACGGTCGAGCTCGAGCACCTGGGCCGCGATCGAGCCGCCGCCGGCGAGCCAGACCCTGCACCGACCACTCCGTTCCATCATCTCGATCGCGCCCATTAGCCCACCGGCAACCCTGACAAGCGGCGCCCGCGTCGGCCGCACGGACTCCGCGAGCGCTTCGTCGTGCGAAACGAGCCATGTTGGCAGATCATCGTGTGGCCACCCGTGCCCGTGCCGGACGAGCCACCGAAGCGTTGCGGCGCCCACGAGTACCCCGTCGACAGTGGCAATGAACTCGTCGAAATCCTTGGGTCCCGACCCGGGGATCATTTCGAGGAACTCGAGGCTGTGATCGCCCGAGGCAATGCGGCCGTCCATCGACATTGCCGTATACCAAACGATTTCCACGCCAGACCACCGTACAACGCCTCGGAACAACCGGTTCGCTCAGGTGTATTTCCCGGACAGTGGCGGAGACGCCACGGCGCTCGTCGCGACCTGACAATGCCACGCGCCTCAGCGAGGCCCTGACGGGAGCCACCAACCGCGCACGGCAGAAGTCACTGACAGCGCTCAGCCGCCTCACGGATCGCCAGAGAGAGATTCTCGCCCTCGTCGCCGAAGGGAAGACAAACGCCCAGATCGCCTACACCCTCACGATCATCACCGGCACCGCCAAGAAGCACCTGGAGCACATCAGCAAGCGACTCCAGGTCGGCTCACGCACGGCAGCCGCAGCGATCCACCTCCGCGCCTGCCGCGACTCGGATGGTCGATCGGAATCGAGGTGAAGCCCGGTTCGCTCTGGAGCCGGCCCGTTAAAGGTCTTTCCGGGCGAACAGCGCGAGCGCGGCCGCCCCGACCGCAACCAGATAGAGGACGGCCCAGATCCGTATCGGCCATCCGTGGACGTAGGCGCCTCCGAACGGCCCCAACTGCAAGAGGAACCCGGTCAGCCCGCTCTGATTCTCGGTGAGCATGCGAAGGCCGTCCTGGTAGAGCGCCTCGAACGGCAGCGCCCATGAGGCGATCGTCGATGCGTGCTTGATCGCGTGGGAGTTGAGCGCGTGGCCGATCGAGCCGAGCAGGCCGGCGACGAGGCCGCCGCCGAAGAGCATGAAGACCATGATCCCGTTCGCTGTCGACGAGAGCAGGACCGAGCCGAGACACGACACCGCGGTCACGATCACGACGCCGCCGGCAAGCTCGACTCCGGGCCAGACGATCACGTCGGGCCAGAAGTGCCCGGTCAGCCCGACGACGGAGACGGCGAGGAAGTAGACCGCGAGCACGTATCCGACGCAGACAAGCGACGCGCCGGCGAAGCGCGAGAGGAGCAGCGTCGAGCGTCCGACGGGCCTCACGACAAGCGGCTGGAGCAGGCCCTGCTCGGCGTCGCCTGTGACCACGCCGAGGGTCAGAAACACGGCGAGGACGACGCCGAGGAACAGGGTCGCGAACATCGCGAGCCCGATCAGGAACGACCCCGCGAAGGTGCGCGTGTCGACGTGGACGTCCCGCGGCGGCTGGATGTTCGTGAGGTCGGCGAAGACGTAATGGTTCGCCAGCCAGAAGAGGACGAGGAACGCGACCGTGAGCACGAGCACGACTGCGAACACCCTCCGCCGCACCGCCTCGCGGAAGCCGTACCCGGCAATCGCAACGACGTTGTTCACGTCGTCTCGCCCCCGACCACCTCGAGATAGACATCCTCCAACGTCGATTCGAGGATGCGGACACCGTAGACCTGCCGCCCTGCCGCCACCGCCTCGGTGACCAGGCGCGGCGCATCCTCCCGGGTCGCGCCCTCCACCAGCCGCGTCCCCTCGTCGGTCTCGAGCTCGATCCCCCGCGGGCTCGCGAGGTCATGCGGTGCGCCGGCGGCGACCACCTCCCCGCCGCGCAGGATCACAACCCGGTCGCACACGAGCTCGATCTCGGAGAGGAGATGCGAGTTGAGCAGCACCGACGTCCCGCGGTCGCGGAGCCCCTCGAGTAACTCGCGGACGATCCGGCGCCCGACGGGGTCGAGCGCCGAGGTCGGCTCGTCGAGCAGCAGCACGCGCGGCTCGCCGACAAGCGCCTGGGCGATGCCCAGCCGCTGCTGCATGCCCTTCGACATCCCGCCCACACGACGATCGGCGGCTTCGTCGAGCACGACGAGCTCGAGGAGCCGCTTCCGCTCCCCCGCGCCGCCGGCCGATCCCGCGAGCCGCTGGTGCAGCTGGAGCACCTCGTCGGCGGTGTACCAACCGGGGAAGCGGAAGAGCTCAGCGAGGTATCCGAGCGCTGCCCGCGCAGCGCCGCTCCCGGCAGGGGCCCCGCCCACCTCGGCCGAGCCTTCGCTCGCGCGGACGAGCCCGGCGAGGATCTTGACGAGCGTCGATTTCCCGGCTCCGTTCGGGCCCAAGAGGCCTACGAGCTCGCCCTCCGCCACCTCGAGGTCGACCCCGCGGAGCGCCTCAACAGACCCGTACCGCTTCCGGAGCCCATGCACGGCGAGGGCGCTTCCCACCTTCCAAGCCTAGCCCCCACCCCCAGGCGTGATTCAGCTCGACCTCCCGCATGACGAAAGAACCGGCGAGGGAACCCGATCGTGCTGGCAACCGAGCGCCGACTCGGCGAGTCTTGGCGGTGAGCCCGCTCGGACCCGTCGCGTGCCGTACCCTCTGGGCCGGGTATGCGATTCGCGGTGTGGGCAGCTCTCGTTGGCGCACTCTCGTGGCCTGCTGTGTCCCAGGCCTCGGTCAGGCCGCTGTCGGCCGCGGAGCGCCAGGAGGTCGTTGCCGCCAAGGAGTGGCATCCCGGGTGCCCCGTCTCGCTCTCGCAGCTGCGCCTGCTGACCGTCCGCTACGTAGGCTTCGACGGCCGCGCGCACACGGGAGAGCTCGTCGTGAACGACTCGCAGGCCGGCCGCCTGCAGCAGGTCTTCGCGCACCTGTACGCGATCCGCTTCCCGATCCGCCACATGGCCTTCTCGGACACCTACGGGCCCTCCGGAGGTCGACCGCGCGACGGAGACGTCACCGCGTCGTTCGAGTGCCGCCAGGCGGTGGCCTCACCCTGCAACGGCATGGCGAGCACGGGGACCGGCAGCTGGTCGGAGCACGCCTACGGCGAGGCGATCGACCTCAACCCGGTCGAGAACCCCTACGTCGGCTGCGGGATGACCCGGGACAGAACGGCGCTCTCCTACCTCGACCGGTCGCGCGTCCGGCCTGGGATGGTAACCCCGCAGGTGCTCGCGATCTTCCACCAGATCGGCTGGGGCTGGGGAGGCTCGTGGACCGGTTCGACCAAGGACTACATGCACTTCTCGGCGACCGGGCACTGAGCCCAGACATCAGCGAAGTTGGCCCGGCGGGTCACTGCCTTGCCTACGGCAACTTCACGATCGAGGCAGAAGGAACACGCCGGCCTTCGGCGCTACAGACGAGCATGGAGTACGGCCAATCGTCGGCGAGTTGACGGCGACGTTCATCGGTGGTCACCTGGGTTCGGCGGCCGCGTGTGTGGCGGTGCTGGTGGCCGGTGTGGTCGCGGCGGGGGCGCGGTGCCGCCGATAGAGGCTTCGAGCCGTTCGAGCAGTCGGGCGAGCGCGTCCGCCTCCGGCGGGGAGAAGTCTGTCAGCAGCCCTGCGACTTCATCCCGGAGCATTGTCTGAGCTGAGCGCAGCGTCCGCTCCCCTTGCTCGGTCAAAGCGAGTGGTTGGCGGCGTCGATCGTCCGCGAGGCGCTCACGCTCGAGTAGGCCGGCCTTCTCGAGCGCCGCGAGGAGCTGCGAGACGGCGGCCGGCGAGACGGCGGTACGGCGCGCGAGCTCGGAGCCCACGACGTCGCGCTCGTCGACCGCCTGCAGGGCGAGATATTGGGTGACGGTGAGCGGCGGCTCATGCCCAGCCAGGAGCCGGTCGATCCAGCGGCTGACCAGCGGCGCCGTGCGGACGAGTGCCTCGGCCGCCTGACGGCCCGGGTCTCGATGTCGTGGCCGTGGCATTAGTTAAGTTTGCTTTACTGTTAAGGATGCTTATCCACCGAATCGTAGCCGCGACCGCGCAGGCATGGCCACCCTTCGTGCTCGTCGCCGGGCTTCTCCTGATCGGCACCGTCGCCGCCGCGGACGGGCTGTTCGAGGGGATCGGGACACGGCTCGCCCAGGCGCCACTCCGGCCACGCGCACTCCTTGTGACGCTGCTCGCCCTGGTCGCCCTTGTCACCGCCGTGCTCAACCTCGACACCTCGGTCGTGTTCCTGACGCCGGTTCTCGTGCACGCCGCACGCAGGCGCCGGCTTGACGAGCGACCGTTCCTCTATGGGTCGGTCTTCATGGCCAACTCCGCCTCGCTCCTGCTGCCCGGCTCGAACCTGACCAACCTGCTCGTGCTCAGACACGACCCGATCAGCGGTACCGCCTTCGCGATGCGAATGCTCCCCGCCTGGCTCATCGCCTGCACCCTCACCGCCGTCTTCCTCACACTCGCCTACCGGCTCGAAGACCGCGCCCAAGACCAGCGCCGCCCACCCCCGCTCCGGCTCGGCGTGGGCGCCGGCGCCGCTCTCATCGCGGCCGCGCTCGTGCTCGTCCTCCCGAACGCCGCGCTGCCTGTGCTCGCACTCGGACTCGCAGCGACCGCAATGCGGCGTCTCCGCCCGCGACTCGATCTGCGCGCACTCACCCTCTTGTTCGCGATCACCGTCGGCCTCGGCACGATCGCGCGCATCTGGAATGGGCCCGCGCAACTGCTCGCCTCGAGCGGACGCCCCGCGACCGCGGCGATCGCGGCCCTCGGCTCCCTGCTCGTCAACAACCTGCCCGCGGCAGTGCTCTTCTCGGCGCAGTCACCGCCACACCCGCGCGCACTCCTGCTCGGACTCGACCTCGGCCCCAACCTCGCGATCACCGGCTCACTCTCAGCACTCCTCTGGCTCCAAGCCGCACGCACCGTCAACGCCAACACCTCGATCGCGACCTACACCAAACTCGGAGCGCTCCTCGCACCACTCACACTCCTCGGAACCCTCGCCGCGCTCAGCCTCCACTGAGACTCGGGCCCGAAGTGTGCCCGGCTACACCGCAGCAGCCGCGGGCTTGTCGAGCAGACGCTGTGAACTCGGGACGCCCGGACCGACACGCACCCCTCCTTCTCAGGAGATGCCGCTGCGGACTGCTTGGACGGCGGCCTGGATGCGGTTTTCGAGGTGGAGCTTGTGGAGGATGCTGGCGATGTGGTTGGCGACGGTGTTCGTGCTGAGTGAGAGCTCGTCTGCGATCTCGTGGTTGGTCTTGCCGCTTGCGAGGCGGGTGAAGATCTCGAGTTCCCGCTCGGTCAAGACTGCACGGATTGCGACCGCCGCGGTGTCGCTGGCCTTGACGGGGATCTCGAGTTCGCGGATCCGCTGTAGGAGCTTGCCGGCGATCTGGGGGGAGAGGACGGATTCTCCGGCCGCGGTGGCCCTGACCGCACTGACGATCGTTTCGGGGGGCGCGCTCTTGAGGATGTAGCCGCTGGCGCCGGCGATGATGGCTTCGACGACGCGGTTTTGCTCGCTGCGGGTGAGCACGAGTACGCGTGTGGCGGGGGCGAGGAGGGCGAGTTGCTTGATCGCGTCGACGCCTGAGATGCCTGGTAGCCGAAGGTCCATCATCACGACGTCGGGGCGCACGTCGACCACGAGCTGGATTGCGTCCTCTCCGTTTTCGGCCTCGCCGACGAGCTCGAGGCCGCTACTCGAGAGTGCTTGTGCGAGGGCGACGCGGATGAGCTGCTCGTCGTCGACGAGCACGACCGTGATCGGCCGTTGGCGCTCAGCGCCGGGGTGCTTCTCGGCTCGATCTGGACTGATCTCGGTTAGCTCCTCCTCGCGAGAATCTACCCATCTACGGCGGCGGGCCTAGTTCGATCGGACCCCCACGGCCCGTGCAGAACGGTCTGCTCGAACCATTTACACGCGCCGTCGGCGCTCCCTAACCTCAACAGGACGCTGCCTGGATCCGAGGCAGCTTCGACGAAGGATCGTTGCGTCTGATCGCACTATCGCTACTCAGGCATCACACCGTCTTGCCGGAGGCGATGTAGGGGTGCGCGGTCTGGCCGGGTGGTGCATGGCTCACCACCGCCGCGTCGTCTTCGCGTGGGTTGGGGTCGCGATCGGCGCGACCGTTCTCGCGAACGTGATCGGGTCGAACTACGTGACGGTCTACAGCCTTCCCGGGACACAGTCGCAGCAGGCCTACGACCGTCTCGCGAAGGAGTTCAAGGTCCAGAGCGGCGACGCCGACACGATCGTCTTCCACGCCTCCCGGGGGACGATCGACTCGCCGGCTGTGCGCGCCGCGATCGTGCCGCTGCTGACACGCGCGGCCTCGTTCCCGCACGTCACCGGGGTCGTCAGCCCGTACGCCGCCCCCGGCGCGGCCCAGGTCTCGAAGGATCGGATGACGGCGTTCGCGACCGTCAACTTCAACAAGCCCGCGAACCAGTTGCCGAATAGCACCGGCACTCCGTTACTCGATCAGGTCAAGGCGATGCACGTGCCGGGGCTGCAGGTCGCCGCGGGCGGCCAGGTAATCGAGAACGCCGAGGGCTTCAACATCGGCCCGGCCACCGCGGTCGGCGTGATCGCAGCAATGATCATCCTGTTGATCACGTTCGGCTCGCTCGCCGCAGCCGGAATGCCACTGATCACCGCCGGGCTGGGCCTGGTCACCGGCGTGGCGCTGATCGAGCTCGCCACCCACGTCACGAACATGTCGAACGTCTCGCCGGACCTGGCGCTGATGATCGGCCTCGGCGTCGGCATCGACTACGCGCTCTTCATCGTCACCCGCTTCCGGGAGAACTACCTCGCGTCCGGCGACCTCGAGCAATCCATTCTCGGTGCGATGGACACCTCCGGGCGCGCGGTCCTGCTCGCCGGTGCAACGGTTGTGATTGCACTGCTCGGGATGTTCGCAACCGGCGTCGCATTCATGTACGGGCTCGCGATCGCCGCCGTTCTCGCCGTCCTGTTGGTCCTGGTCGCCTCGCTCACGCTGCTGCCCGCGCTTCTCGCGGGTCGGCTTGGGACGCGGCTCGTGCGTCCGCGCGGCCCCGTCCGGGGACGGCTCGGTCTCCGTCGGACAACACCGGACGGGGCAGTGACAGCGCCTCCGCGGTTGTCCTGGCAACGCTGGAGCAAAACGGTGCAGGCCCATCCTTGGCCGTTTGCGATCGGTGGGCTGGCGGTGATGATCGCGCTGCTCCTCCCCGTGCTCACGTTGCGGCTCGACTCGAGCGACGCCGGCAACGACGCCGCCGGACTGAGCTCACGCCAAGCGTTCGACCTCCTCGCGGAAGGCTTCGGACCCGGCTTCAACGGCCCGCTGCTGCTCGTCGCCGAACTACCCGCAGGCAGTCAAGCGACGGCTCTGCCGGCTCTGCGTGCCGCGCTCAGCGCCACCCCCGGCGTCGTCGCCGTCACCCAGCCCCGCATCGCACCCTCAGGGACGACCGCCGTCCTCCGCGTCTATCCCAACTCGGCCCCGCAGGCGCAAGCAACAACGAAGCTCGTCAACCATCTCCGCGGAGACGTCCTGCCCGGGTTCGAGCACCAGACGGGCGTCACGGTCCTGGTTGGCGGCTTTACCGCCGGTTCGATCGACTTTTCGCATGTGCTGTCGAACAAGCTGCCGCTCTTCCTCGGAATCGTGATCCTGCTCTCGGCGCTCTTGCTGTTTGTCATCTTCCGCTCGCTGCTGATCGCAGTTCAGGCGGCGCTGATGAACCTGCTCACGATCGGCGCCTCGCTCGGCGTCACCGTCGCTGTTTTCGAGCACGGCTGGTTCGCGAGCGTGCTCGGAGTGCAGAAAGGCCCGATCGAGGCCTGGGTGCCCGTGCTCATGTTCGCGGTCGTGTTCGGGCTCTCGATGGACTACGAGGTGTTCCTGATCTCGCGCGTGCACGAGCAGTGGCTCCGCCACCGCGACCCGTCCGCCGCCGCACAGGAAGGCGTCGCTCTCACCGGTCGAGTGATCAGCGCCGCCGCCGCGATCATGGTCGTCGTCTTCCTCTCCTTCACGCTCGGCAACGAGCGCACACTCAAGGAGTTCGGCTTCGGGCTCGCAGTCGCCGTCTTCCTCGACGCTCTCGTCATCCGCTGCATGCTGCTGCCGGCTGTCCTCGAACTCCTCGGCGCAAGAACATGGCACCTGCCCCAGTGGCTCGACCGTCGGCTCCCCCACGTCAACATCGAGGGCGAGAGCCTGCCTCGCCTCGGCAACGTCCCGCCCGACCAAGCCCCGTACCCAGACCGGCGTGACGTCGTACCCGGCCAGCTTCGAGCTCGAGCGTCCGACAACGATGAGTCGCGCGCAGGTGTTCCTGCGCATCCTGATCGTCGTCCTCGCATCCTGGATCCTCGGTTCCGGTAGCGGCTCGGCCTCGTCTACCTCGGCCTACCGGCCCTCGCCGCGATCCTGATTGCGCAGAAAGATGGCGAGCGCTACCTCGCGGAGGACGGCGACCGGGTCACCGGCTGGGTCGCGTTCATCGTCGGCGTCCTCGCCTATCTTGCGTTCCTGACCGACGAACTACCGGGTGGCGGCAGACAGCCCGCCCGGCTCGAGGTCGCTCGTTCCGGCTCGCCGACGGTCGGCACCGCGCTACTGAGGATCGTGAAGGCGATCCCTAGCGTGCTCATCCTCGCTCTGCTCGGCCTGATCAGTTTCCTTGTCGGGCTGATCGCCGCGATCTCGATCCTGCTCAACGAGCGCTACCCCGAGCGCCTCTGGAACTTCCAGAGCGGCGTCATCCGGTGGAACGCACGGCTACTCGCCTATCTCGCCTCACTCGTCGAGACCTACCCACCCTTCTCGTTCGACAGCGGCCCAGGTCGACTGTCAACCGGCGCCGCGGCCGCGGACGGGCTCGAGCCCTCGACGCCGTGAGGGGTCTTGTCGACATGACTAGGGACCAGGAAGGGACAACATGCACTCCGTCGTCTACGTCACGATCAACGACCACGAAGCCGCCCAAAAAGCCACTCCCAGCCGCGGGAAGATCGACGGCCCGAAGGCCGGAACACAACATGACCACCCCTGATCGCGAGAGTCTCGCGAGCGGCATCGTGCACATCGGAGAAGAAGCGGTCGCAAAGAGCAACGACCGCTTGTTCTACGACTACTTCACCGCGGACTACGTCCTGCACAGCCCAGCCGGCGAGTTCAGCCGTGAAGAGATCCGCGGCTACTTCGCCGCTCTTCGCGACAGCTTCACGGACTTCACGATCAGCCGCGCGCAGATCCTCGTCGACGGGAACTTCGTCACCGCGCGCACCGTGATGACCGGCCGATTCGACAAGGCGTTCGCATACACGCCCATCGGCACCGTCGAGCCGAACCACCGACACGCGCAATGGGAGCTGATCAACATCTTCCGCTACACCGACGAAGGCCGCCTCATCGAGGAGTGGGTCCAGACGGACACGTACGACCTCCTACGCCAACTGGGCGCAGTCGGGAACTGACGGTCGCGCTCGGCATCGTGCCACCGGACCGGTGGGACCTGAGAACAGACGAACTCGCAGCGCCCGCCCACGCGCCAACGCGATGACACCGGACTCGAACGCCGCCGCTCCCAGACTCAACGATAAAGGCCGCACGGCTGGCATTCCGCTCTCCGGAGCGGCCCGAGTGGCGCGTCAGGGCAGAGGGGTTCCGCAGAGGGAGGCGCAGCGTTCGAGCAGTTCGTCCTGGAGGGCCGGGTCGTGGACGGCGGGATGGGTCTGCTGGGGGTGCTGGTGGTAGAAGTAGCTGCCGGTCACGAGCGCTTCGCGGTCGTCGCTGACGGCGAGCCAGGCCTGGGTGCGCGGGCCGAGGGAGAGGTCGTCGGGTGCTCCCGGCCCGCCCATCTTGGTCGGGACCCAGCCGGGCTCGAGGGCGTTTGAGAGCACCTCAGGCCATCGACGGGCGATCGCAAACGCCAACACCACATCGAGCAATTTGCTGTCTGCATACGCCTGGGAACCATCCCAGGGTCGGGAGGCCCATTGGAGATCGGTCATGTCGGGTTTACCGATCCGGTGCATGCCCGAACTGAGGTACACAAGCCGAACGGGCCGTGTAATCAGCGCGGTCAGAAGGTACGGGGCGAGCACGTTGATCGCGAACACGTGTTCCAACCCATCGGCTGTCACGATCCGTCTGGGCTCGCGATAGCCAACGCCGGCGTTGTGGATGACGGCGTCGTAGTGGCCGAGCGCGTTCGCCTGCTCAGCGACGCCACGGGTCTCGGCGATGCTCGAGAGGTCACCGACCACCACGCCCTCTGCCTGCGGGAGGGCAGCCCGGGCTGTGATCACTCGCTCGGCGTTCCGTGCGTGCAGCGTCACCAGATGGCCCTCACCGGCGAGGAGCGCCGCTGCCATCAGGCCAAGCCCGTCAGTGGAACCGGTGATCAGGACACGTGACATCGGGTGGTCGAAGTTGATCAGATTCACGACGAGCACTGACCGTTGTCGCCAAGCGAGTCGTGCTGTTGACCGCATCGCGGGCCGGTGGGAGGCCCGGCTCTTTTGGCTCTTCGACGGCGGACAGGACGAGAGAGAAAATGGTAAGGAGGGGATCGACCGATGGAAGCAACGACCGCTTCTGCGAGCTCCGAAGATACGAGCCCGGCAGCCTGGGCTCCGCTTCGGGCCGGCTCGTTCCGTGCGCTGTGGCTCGCCGCGCTCGTCGGGCTGACCGGCGTCTGGTTCCAGACGGTCGGTGCACAGTGGCTGCTCGTCTCCCAACCGCACGCGTCCGTCCTCGTCTCGCTCGTACAGGTGGCGACCACGCTTCCCTACGTCCTGTTCGGTCTGGTCGCCGGCGTCCTCGCCGACATCCTCGATCGGAGACTGATCCTGATCACGGTGCAGCTGGCCGTGGCCGTGCTCGGCGCCGCGCTGGCCGCGCTGACCTTCGCCGACCGGATGCCCCCCGCGCTCCTGCTCCTGCTCCTCTTCGTGCTCGGCACAGGCGCAGCGCTCGGAACACCCGCCTACCAGTCACTCGTCCCCGAGCTCGTCCCGCGAAACGAGATACCCGCCGCTGCGGCGCTCAACTCGATCAGTGTCAACGTCGCACGCGCGCTCGGCCCAGCGATCGCCGGGGTCCTGGTCGCCACCGCCGGCGTCGGAACGACGTTCACCGTCGCCGCGGCGACCGCCCTTTGCTACGCGATCGTCGTAGCGCTCTGGCACCCGACGCGTACCGAGAGGCCACGACCCGAGCGCTTCATTCCCGCGCTCCGAGCCGGCTCGCGTTACGTCCGCAACGCCCCGGTCGTGAGACGGATCCTGCTACGCGGCGCCCTGTTCCTCGTACCGGCAAGCTCCCTCTTTGCGCTGCTGCCCCTGATCGCCTCGCGCCGGCTCGCGCTCGGCTCAGGCGGGTACGGGCTCCTGCTCTCCGCACTCGGAGTAGGAGCGATCGCAGGCGCACTCGTGCTCCCCCGCGTCCGCGCGCGCCTCTCGATCAACACTCTGGTCACGCTCGCGAGCGGCTTCTACGCCCTCGTGCTTGCCGCCGTCGCGTTGCTCCACAACGTCGTCCCCGTGCTTCTGCTCCTCGTCCCGGCCGGCGTCGCCTGGGTCGTCGTGCTCTCGACACTCAACGCCTCTCTCCAGCTCTTCCTTCCCGCCTGGGTCCGCGGCCGCACCCTTGCCGCCTACACGATCGTCCTCTTCGGCAGCCAGGCGCTCGGCGCACTCATCTTCGGCGCCTTCGCCGACCTCCTCGGCCTCGTCGAAGCGCTGCTGATCGCCGCCGGCTCCGCCGCGATCGCCGCCGCCAGCATCCGCATCTGGCCATTTTTCAACACGAGCGGCATGGACCGAAGCACCGTCGTCTACTGGCCCGAACCCCAACTCGCCTCGAACATCGACATCGACAGCAACCTCCCCGTCACGGTCACCGTCACCTACCGAGTCACCCCAACCAATCAACCTCCGTTCCGCGAGGCGATGGCACACGTCCGCGGCTCGCGGCTCCGAACCGGCGCCGTCAGCTGGGCCCTCTACCGCGACGCCGAACACGACAACACCTTCATCGAGCTCTTCATCGTCCCCACCTGGGAAGAACACCTCCGCCAACACCACGAACGACTCACCGGAACCGACCGCGACTACCAACAACACGCAGACGCACTGTCCGAAGGCGAGCCCGTCGTCGCCCACCTCGTCGACATCGACGTGCCACGCAACGAGAAATAGACCCTCGACGGCCGACGATCTGGAACATGCGAAGGGAGACGGCTCGCTAGTCTGACCACGACGTTTTGTGTCCCAGGTACCGGTGAGGAGGTGGTCGCTGTGCCGAGGCCGTTCCGTGGTGTTGTCAACCTCGATTTCCGTGATTCCGTCCAGGATTGGGATGCGTTCCGCGAGGAGCCGGCCCGCGAGGGATCACCGAATGTGCTGATCGTGCTCTACGACGACACCGGTCTTGCGGCGTGGTCGCCGTTCGGCGGCCGGATCGAGATGCCGACGTTGCAGCGGCTCGCCGATAACGGGCTGATGTACAGCCAGTGGCACACGACGGCGCTGTGCTCACCGACAAGGTCGTGTTTCCTCACCGGCCGCAATCACCACCAGAACGGGTTCGCGCAGATTGCGGAGGGCGCAACTGGCTTTCCGGGTCATACAGGCCACATCCCGATGGAGAACGCGGCGCTTGCCGAGGTGCTACGTGAGCGTGGCTGGAACACATTCTGGCTCGGCAAGAACCACAACGTCCCGGTCGATGAGTGGGCGATGGGCGCGACGAAGCGCAACTGGCCGCTCGCGCGCGGGTTCGACCGTTTCTACGGGTTCATCGGCGGCGAGACCAATCAGTGGTATCCCGATCTGGTCGAGGACAACCACTACGTCGACCAGCCCTACCTTCCGGAGGAGGGCTACCACCTCTCGAAGGATCTCGCGGACAAGGCGATGAGCTTCATCCGCGACTCGAAGCAGTCGCACCCCGACAAGCCGTGGTTCATGTGGTTCTGCCCGGGCGCAAATCACGCACCGCACCACTGCCCGCAGGACTACATCGACAAGTACAAGGGGAAGTTCGACGACGGCTACGACGCCTACCGTGAATGGGTGCTGCCGCGGATGATCGAAAAGGGCATCTTGCCCGAGGGCACCGAACTGACGCCGTTCAACCCGATCCCCGAGGGCAAGTTCACCGAGGTCGACACCGTGCTGCCGTGGGACTCGCTGTCGGCTGAGCAGAAGGCTTTGTTCTCACGGATGGCCGAGGTGTACGCGGGCTACTCGGAGTACACCGATGTTCAGGTAGGTCGGATCATCGATTATCTGGAGGAGAGCGGGCAGCTCGAGAACACGATCGTCTTCTACTGCGCCGACAACGGCGCCTCCGGCGAGGGGACACCGAATGGGTCGGTGAACGAGAACCGCCTCTTCAACGCCTACCCCGACAGGCTCGAGGACAACCTGGCGATGCTCGACAAGCTCGGAAGCCCCGACACCTACAACCACTACCCGACCGGGTGGGCGGCGGCGTTCTCGACACCGTTTCGGATGTTCAAGCGCTACACCTACCAGGGCGGGATCTGCGACCCACTCGTGGTCTCGTGGCCCGCGGGAATCAAGGCCAGGGGCGAGGTTCGCGAGCAGTACCACCACGCAATCGACATCGTCCCGACCATCCTCGAGTGCTGCAAGCTCGAGATGCCAGACACCGTCCTCGGCTACGAACAGACACCGCTCCCCGGCGTGTCGATGAAGTACAGCTTCGACGACGCGAACGCCCCGACCCAGAAGAAGATCCAGTACTACGAGATGTTCGGCACGCGCGGCCTCTGGGCCGAGGGCTGGAAGGTGGTCGCCGAGCGAGGGCCGCAGGCCGGCATCGGCAAGTTCGAAGACGACACCTGGCAGCTCTTCCACACCGACGAGGACCGGTCAGAGGCACGCGACCTCGCCGCCGATCACCGGGACATGGTGAAACGGCTTGTCGACCTCTGGTACGTCGAAGCGGGCAAGTACGACGTGCTTCCGCTCGACGACAGAACCCTCACCGAGCTCGCGCTCGAGATGCCCGAAGCGCTGATCCCGCCCGGCGGGGTCTACAAGTACTACCCGGGCACACTCGAAGTCCCGGAGTTCTCCGCAGCGAACATTCGCGGCCGCTCCTTCAAGATCCTCGCCGAGGTTGATCTGATCGATGCGGGAGCCGAAGGAGTGGTCCTCGCGCAGGGCGCCCGCCACGGAGGGCACTCGCTCTTCGTCAAGGACGGGAAGCTCTGGTACGTCAACAATTTCATCGGCATCTCCCCCGAGCAGCAACTCGCGTCGACACGCACCATTGGCACCGGGAAACACGTGCTCGGGATCGAGTTCACGAAAGAGAGCACCGGCGACTACCACGCATCGATCGGAACAGCGAAGCTCTACATCGACGACGAAGTCGTCGCCGAAGCCCCCCTCAAAACCCAGGCAGGCCACTTTGCTCTCTGCGGGGAGGGACTCTCCATCGGCCGCGACACCGGCGACCCCGTCAGCAAGGAATACACCGCCCACTTCCCGTTCACCGGCGGCCAGATCCTCGAGGTCGAAGTGAATATCGGCGACGACCTCTACCTCGACACCGAGCGAACACTCGCCGCCGCAATGGCCCGTGACTAGCACTCAGCTAACGATCAAGAAGAGCTGAACGCAGAAACAAAAATGAGTTTCTAGGGGCGGGACTGAGCTCGAACCGGTGTCCCGCGGTCGAGTCGGCCGCCAGTTCCGGAAATCTCCATCGGAAGCCGCGAGCAGTGAAACCGGGCGTTCTGGGCGCCGAAACCGGGCTGCGTAGCACTGCGATAACTGATGACGACCGCGTGGCTCCGCTTGAGGCCCCGCTGCGTTAGGCGACGACGAGTCAGCTCGTTCTAGGCGCCGACTCGCTCGATTTCGCCTGGGCGCCAGGTTTTGTCGAACCAGGGCTGCAGTGGGCCGTACAGCCGGAGGATCACGTTCCATCCCTTCCCCGGCCAGGTCTGCACCCAGTTGGCTTCGAACCCGGGCGGCGGAGCCGGCCCGAAATAGACATCGACGGAGGTGTCCTCGTTGATGACGATCCCTGGCTTCTGACTGCTGATGCTCGGATGCGGGTCGTCGGTCTGCAGCATCGAGCGGGTTTGGTTGTCGTAGAGCACCAGCGACCAGAAACTCTTCGCGGGGATGTTCGGCGGGAGGCGGAGTCGGTACGCGTTGCCGCCGTCGAACGGCCGGCTGTCGGCGTCGACGAACGCGGCGGCATAGGCCGATCCGGCGCCGACCATCTGGATCGCCATCGCCGGGGTGATCCCGGTCGCATAGAAGAACATGAACGAGCGCGCGTCGAGCAGACGAACACCGTCATGTTCGAACAGGTAGCTGCCTCCGACAAACGGCGTGCACCAGGCGCTACCTGGATAGAAGTACGCGTCCTGAAGCCGCGTCCGATAAGCGAGAGCGCGGGCTGTGGCGTTCCCCACGTCGGCTGCCTCGATGAGGATCGCCTTCATCCGCGCATTGGGGGCAAAAGGCTTGCCCTTCTCGATCCCGATCGACGCGAGCAGACCGAGCGTCTCGGGGTCGATCGCGCTCGCCGGCTCATCCTGGACGACTCCGTTGATCTCTTCGAAGAACGAGAAGTCCATCGCATGGATCGTGTTGAAGCTCGCGCCGGAGACGTTGACGAAGTTCATCGCCGGCGGGTCGTCGGCGGTTGCAAGCGGGTAGATCCGTAGCTGTTGCTTGATCGCCTCGACCGCAGGCTCTGGGCTGCCGTCGACGAGAAAACCACGCAGGCCGAGCAGGTTGCCATAGGTGTTGGAGTGGAAGACGAAGAGCTCGTCGTCTTTCGGTAGCTCTCCGGTGTAATCGGGCGGCACGAAGAGGAACTTGCCACCCTTACCTTTGTCCGGTCCGGCGATCCCGATGTCGGCGACGTAGTGGAACCAGGCGTCGTCGACGAGCCCAAGCACGCCGGGCGGAGCCTCGACCACGACCGGGCCCGCCGAGAGGTCGAGCCATGCGAGCAAGTAGACGTTCTCGGTGTTCGCCGTCAGAAACAGCGACCGCGAGTCCATCAGGGTCTCGAAGATCAACGCCGTCTGATTGTCCGGACCGAAGTTGCGAAACGCAGTCCGCTGCGCCCGGACCGAAGCGGCCGGCATCACCGTCAGGAACGCCTGCACCGCCCGCTGAAAGTCAAGGTTGTCGAAGACCTTCTCGACCGTCCCCTCGTCCGGGAAGCCATCAACAAATCGCAGCGTCCCCAGCCGCGTCTCGACGCGGCCCGGGATCGTGATCGACGAGGGAACCTTCGTCCCCATCTTCGGCTGACCGACAGCACGCTCCGTCATCAAGCTCCTCGCATCTGGGCACGGTTGACGTCGTCAGCCTAACGCCCCTTCTCTCGAGTCCGCCTGCCGCCGGCCTCGGCAGGCGCTGGAGGCGTGGAGGACGGCCAAGTGACGGCGGATCGCGTAAGCGGCGGCGGGGTCGTGCTTGCCAACAACCGAGATCGTGGTGGGCGGAAGCCGAAGGCGCAGGAGGTGAATGCTGTTCGCTCGAACTGCCTTCCCAACCCTCACGTAGGCGAGGTCTAGGGTGGCGAGGCGATGGACGTGAAGACACGACACAAGCTCACCCGAGGATTTCTCTGGGTACTGAATCACACCCTAAATCGGGTCACCACGCGGTTAGCGAATTGGGGCGTGGGCCCTTCTCGCCGATTCGCCACGTTGGCCGCAAGACCGGACACGCCTACGAGACGCCGGTGATCTTGGCGAGAGTGCCCGAAGGATTCATCGCCGAACTGACCTACGGCGACACCGTGAACTGGTATCGCAATGCAGTCGCCGCAGGCGGCTGCGTTGTCCTCTACCACGGCAAGGAGTATCGCGTCACTGCGATCGAGCCGTACGACGCCGAAACGGGACGAGCTGCCTATCCCGCGCCCGCCCGCATCGTCCTCAAACTCACCGGGCGCAACGAGTTCCGACTCTTGCGCGTCCCGGAGTCACCCAGCGCGTCGCTCAGGTGACATTCCCAGACCGTGACGCTCGGCAACGCTGTCTCAGGCCACCGACCAGTTTCGATTACGGCATCAGGGCCCCGCCGTTCATAGAAGCGTAACGCTCGTCAACATCGCGCTAAGCGCCGACCAGGTGTACTGCCCTGACGGGATGAGTGGTGTGTCCGAATCGAGTCGCGGGACCTGCGTCGATGAGAAGTACGACGCACTTGCCGTGGGTTTCTCGGAGCGCGAGTACGCGAACCCGACCCGGTATTCGGCCGGTCGCGCTCGCCTGATCGTCAGCCTCGGCCCTCCGCTTGAAGCTGGTGCGACCGTGCTCGACCTCGGCTGCGGAGACGGAATCATGGCTGCCCCGCTCATGGCTCACAACCTCGCATACAGCGGCGTCGACGCCAGCGGACAGATGGTCGAGGCAGCCCGGAGTCGCCATCCAGACCTTGCTTTCAGCGTCTCGCGCTTCGAGGATTACCGCCCTCCGGAGGACGTCGACGCCACGATCTGCCTTCGCGCGTTCTCTTACCCGGCGGACAGGATCGCCTTCTTTCGCGGTGTCGCTGGTTACACCAAGACGAAGTTCGTGTTCGACTTCCGGCAGGCAGCCCAACCTGCGGCGAGCGTCGTAGACGACCTACGGACTGCTGGATTCGCGCACATTGAAATGCGGCCGTATTTCGTTCCCCAGCGGCGGGCTGTGCCGGAGGTAGGGGCGATACTCCTCGAAGCACTAGGGCGAACCGGCCCGCTCGCGATGCTGCTCTCCCGACGATTCGGGCGCGTCTTCTGCTCAGCCGCCCGAACATAGGAGACATCGCCCTTTCAGGGCACTGCCCGACGGGTTCCTACACCACGCTACGGCACGCGATCTCGTGCTAGGTCTCCAGGCTGCCGCGGCGGCCGTCTCGCCAGCAGCTGTTCAGGTACTGGGGGCCGCTCGACCTGCAGGGCGTCTTGCGGCCCCCACTTCCGGTTGGATCAGGACTGGACGGAGAAGACTTGGCCGGTCAGCTCGCCGACGTACAACGTCTTTCCGTGGGCGCCGAGACCGACGGTAGGTGCGACAAAGCCGGTGAGAACCGGCGTGAGTTGGCCGCCGCTCAGCGGCATTGAGAAGACCTCACCGCTGTGGCTCTTCTTGGTCGGGTGGAGACCAACGAAGGAAGTCACGTAAAGCCTGTCGCCGATGATCGCGACTCCCATGATGTTCGAGTGCGGCGCGAATGTCTGGAACGGCTTCGCATCGCCGCCGCACTTTGAAGCCACGAGTTGGGTGCATTGCGGGAATCCGTAGTTGTCGCCCTGGCGTACCTTGAGGATGAAGTCCGGCGGGTTGAGGCTCGCCGGCTTGTCCTGCCCGAGGTCGGAGACAAACGGAGTCTCGGAACCTGGAGCGAAGGCCAGCTGCCACGGTTGGCGAATGCCGGTCGCGAACACCTTGAGCTCCTTGCCGGCGTCGCTCATCGTCAGAATGCTGTACAGATACGGCGACGTGTTCGCGGGGCCGTGGTCGTTGTTATTGAGGCCCTGCACCGAGACACCGGCGTACAGTCGCCCGTTGGGCGCGAAGGCGATGCCGTCAAAGCCCTCGAACTTCTTCGGTGCGGTGTAGATCGCTTTCTGCGTTGTGAAACCGGTACCGGTCCACCCGCTCCACTTCTGGATCGTCCAGGTGGCCGAGTTCTTGCCCGTGATCGAGCCGCCCGCAACGTAGAGAGAACCGCCGTGCCACGCAAGGCCGGACACATACGCCGGCGATCCGGCAAGCTTGTCGCCCTTGCCGTTCGTGAGCACGAACACGCCGCCGTTGGGCACCTTGCTCGTCTCCTTGCCTGCGTCGCCCTCGAAGATCTTTCCATCCCCGAACGCGAACGACGTAGGCGTGGCAAGCCCGCCCCCGGCGGCGATCTGCGTCACCGTCCTACCAGTCGGCGACTTCGGCGGCGGCGGCGACCCCGCCGCGGCCGCAGCCCCGGCCACAAGCAGGCCACAGACCAGCACCCCTACCAGACCTTTCACTGCATGAATGGTCATCTGAGTTGAACCTCCTCAACGCGTCGTTTGTAACTTCCCCGCTAGACGCCCGATATCCGGACGCCGTGGCCCCCCTTCCAACTTGCAGCGATCAGCACGAAGAGCGGCCCCGCTGCGACAACAAGCGCTCCGGGCCCGCGTCTGGGACGGACGCGGTCGCCAGAAGGAGCAGGACAACCGCTCCGGTAAGACGCGCTAGAGGTCGAGCCGTGGCCAGGTCGTACGAGGCTGACCGTCGCATCCCGGCGACGATACGCGCGTCGTGTTGTGCGAGTGTTGACTCGCCGGCCACTCAGAGAACCCGTAGTACCGCCAGACTCAACCAGGCCGATCCACCTCAACCGTCTGCGGCGTCGCGCCGACGCGGGCGGCCGGCGGCGGGCGGCTCAAGCTAAGGCGTCCCCAGGAAGACGCGGTGGCTTGCTTCTCCAGCGTCGCGCAGGCCGGGAACGCATACTGTGCCGACTGTGCTAACGACGTGGGAACCGAGTGAGAATACCGTCGTGACCAGGCGCGGGCACCCGCGGGTCACATCTCATAGTCAATTCCCTCCGGTTTGCCGCGCTTTCGTGCCCGCGAGGACCCACCTATACGCGCGCTTCCCTCCCCTCTCCGAGAATGGTGAGGGAAGGGTCGATCGTTCGATCTCGAGGCGATTCGGGAGTGCAATCCGAGTGTTGACTGAACCCAGTCCCTAACCTCCAAGAAGTTCGAATCCCTCACCTCGACGGCGATCGACCCCGCCGGCCGAGAGCCGCGGATCGCGCCCGAAGCGACGGTCCAGCGCCTGAGAACCGAGTGGTCACCACACGGGCTCATCCGAGCACGTCTGACACGAACGCATGGGCCTCACGCCTGGGAACTCAAGGTGACTCTACGAGATCCAGCGACTCATTCGCGTTGTCGTCATGCGACAGCCCGGCAGATCTCCGATGGATCGAGTTCGTCGACGCTCGGGTCGAGGCGGATTCGCATCCCCGTGGCGAGGCTGGTTGCCTTCGCCCAGCTTTTCCCTTCGGATGCGAGCACGAGTATGTCGGACGCGCCGAACTCCCGTAGCCCGTCGATCAGCGCCGTGGCCGGAGCGGCGATATCTGCTCTGCCCTCAGCGTCGACTCCTGCGAAACGGAGCGCTGCGACAACAGCCTCGACGCGCGCCTGTGCCGTCCGGAGTTCCGAGTCCACGTCATCTGCGAGTGCGTGGAGCCATGTGGCGGCCGCCACCGGGGCGATGATCATTGCCTTCTCTGCTCTTGCAGCGATCCGGAACAGATCGTCCCGCCCATCTGGGTGCTCGAGGCCGGCGTTCGCGAGGATGAGCACCCGACGCCGTGCCGAGACGGCCGCTATGTGGATCCCGTCGTTCGCCTCGCCCTCTCGTCCGCAGTGCAACAGGAGAGCGACGGGTGTGAGGAGCGCGAGGGGGAATAGGAGTTGTCCCATGAAGAGGCCAACCGACTTGTCAAGAACGAGGTAGAGGCCGAAGCTGATGGCGATGGCCCCGGAGAACGCCAAGGTCACCGGGACCCCGACGAGGTCCGATTGAAGCCAGGTGTCAGCCCACGGATGCCGCGCTGCGGGAAGCGGAAGAGGGGTTGACGGCGGCGGTGACAGCGTTGACGACATTTGCGATGTTCCTCCTGTGTGGCGCATGTAGAGGTCGGTTGAGGAGGCGAGCGGACGTGAGTCGACCGGGCGACGCCCTCGGTCGGTGCGCGTTCAATCGGCCCGGCATGCGAGCGCCTTGGGAACCCGGCCGCGGGCGGGGAGCGGCGAGGCTCCCGCCCGCGGCTCGTGTCGCCTAGGTGGGAACGGTGTGGCTGACCGGAGTTCCGACGCCGCGTGCGATCGGGTCGCCGGGGTACTCGTAGAAGCGGCCCGGTTGGTCACTCTGCCTGCCGTAGCCGATGCCGATCCCTTCAAGCGCCTCCCGGACGGCGTCCAGGGTCTGCCAGTCGAAGTTTTCAAAGCCGACGTCGTTGGGAACGCCGAGGTCTTTCCCGAGCTGTGACTGGGCAAAGCGCACGAGTGCACGGTGGACGGCCTCGGTGCCCATCGCTTCTGCACACAGCCGTGCGCCGAACTCCTCGCCGGCGTGTACGTAGGCGCTGACGCCGATCAGATAGAGGCTGATCTCGATCGTCTCGACGATCTCGAGGGTCGAGAAGAGTCCGACGCCGCCGTTGTCGAAGGCTGCATCGGGGAACCAGTACGACGTCGTGAACTGCGTGCCTCCCGCATCCTTGAGAGCTTCGACGTGGTGGAACTCCTGCGTGACAGCGTTCCGCAGCACCGGCAGGAACGCCTCCGAGGGCGTACCGGGCGCACGCTCGATGGCGGCGGTCACGAACGTGACCCCGAGGGCCTCCTCGGTGACGAGAAAGTCGAGGACGTCCTTGAGACCTTGCTTGTCGCCGATGCTTGCAGCCTCAGCGGTTTCGCTGATGATGGACATGGATTCCTCCTTCTGAGCTTCGTGTCGCCGCCGGGGTGAAGCGGACTTGGTGCTGGCACGATCACGGTCGGTTGGGGAACCGTGGGGTTCCCTACGCACCACGTCGCGCACCCGCGCTCGGAAGGCTCGAGACTCAGGAAGTCGATAGCCGTGCAGGCAGTTCGATCGCGATCCGAGTGCCGCCGGCGGCTCCGCTGCCGATCTCGACAGTTCCTCCGAGCGCGTCGATCCGGTCGATCAGGCCGGTCAGCCCGGTGCCGTTTCCGACAACGGCGCCGCCGACGCCGTCGTCCTCGATGACTGCTCGGAGGGTCGTATCGGTACTGAGGATTTCGATCGTGATGACCGACGCGTGAGAGTGCTTGATCGCGTTTGTGAGCGCTTCCGACGCGACGTAGTAGGCCGCGACCTCGATTGCCTCGGCTGAACGGGGGCCGCTGACCTGGAGCTCGACCGGGATCGGTGATCGTCGTGCGAGTGTTTGGAGTGGCGGTCGGAGGCCGCGGCGGGAGAGTAAGGCCGGGTGCAGCCCCTGTGAGATGTGGCGTATCTCTTCGAGGACGGCGTCGAGATCTCGCTCGAGTCGCTCGAGTCCCTGCCGATGCGGCGATCCGCTGTCGGAGTCGAGGGTGCGAAGGGTTTGAACGTCGAGGGCGAGTGCGATCAGTCGTTGCTGGATGCCGTCGTGGAGGTCACGCTCCAGACGCCTCCGGCCCTCGTCGCTGGCAGCGACGATCCGTGCACGCGAGGCGAGGAGCTCCGCGTGTTTGGTCTCGTTCGAGATCGCGGTCGCCACGAGTTCGGTGTATGCGGCGACGCTTACCTCGGAGCGTTCCGACAGTGCCTCGGAGCTCGAGACGACGACGATCGCGCCCCACACCTGGCCGTCGACGGCGATTGGCGCACCGGCAACCGACTGAAAACCGGCTTTCCGAGCGATGCCGGCAACCGTCCCTTCCAGGCCGTGGTACTCGTCCATGCGGGCAGGAAGCCCGGAGTCGAGCACTTGCGCGCAGACGCTTGGCCCGTCGAGCGACCAGCGGCCGTCGACCGGGATGAACGGGTTCCCACCCGCCGTGCCGACGACCACGACGTCGCGTTGCTCGAAGCGAACGACCGCGACATCGGGCACCCCGAACAGTCGCTGTACCTCGGCTGCCACGACGGAGAAGAAGCCCGCGCCCGCGAATCCCTGAGCGACGAGCGTTGCGACCCGGCGTAGTGATTCCTGCTCGGCCACCAGGCGGCTGAGGTCATCTCGCGCCTGTGCGTTCGAAATCGCCGTCCCGATCAACTCGGTGAAGTTCGCCAGCCGTTCCTCGGCATCGTCGCGCATGAGACCCGCCGTGTGCACGGCTGCCATCACACCCCATAGGTTGTCGTCGACGACGATCGGCACGCCGTAGCCGGCGATTGCTCCCGCCGCTCGCAACCGTGCCGCGACGGTCCCCGGCAGTCCGGCGTAGGACGCGATCCGCGCCTGCCGACCCGTCTCGAGGATCGTGGCGATCACGCTGGGCCCGTCGAGCACGATGTTGGAACCGACGGGAAACGGTGAGACCGAGGCCTCGGCCATGACGGTGACCGTCCGGTCGGGCTCGTACCTCATCAGCGTGAGGACGGGGAGGTCCAGCAGCTGCGCTGCCTCTCGCGTCACCATCTCGAAGACGGCGAGGGGATCGGAGGCGCCGGCGACGAATGTCGCGACGCGGCGCAACGCGGCCTGCTCGTCGGCAAGCCAGGCGATGTCGCTTCTGACCTCAGGCCTCATTGCCGCGGTACCAGCTCGACGAGATCGAACACGCTAGGACGTACTCTCTCCGAACGGTGGTAGGGAGACGGGTAGTGGTGGCAGACGATGACGCCTTACTTCGCGAGGGCATCGTCAGCTTGCTCAACGCTGCCGGTCACGATGTCGTCGCCCAAGCCGACGATGCAGCAACGCTCCGGCACACGGTACGCGAGACGATGCCGGAGGTCGTGATCGCCGACATCCGCATGCCACCCACACACACGTACGAGGGGCTCGACGTCGCACGTGAGATCCGATCCGAGTTCCCCACGATCGCCATCTTGCTGCTGTCGGCACACGTCGAGGTCGACACGGCCATCGACCTGCTCCAGAGCGGGGACGGAATCGGCTACCTGCTCAAGAGCCGTGTTGCGAAAGCCACGGATCTCCTCGAAGCCGTCGAGCGGATCAGCGAAGGAGGCTCAGTGATCGACGCCGCGCTCGTCCGCGAGATGCTCGGCGCCCGACATCGAACCGACCGGTTGGCCGAGCTCACACCGCGCGAGCGCGAGGTTCTCGCGCTGATGGCCGAAGGGCGCTCCAACAGCGGCATCGCACACACACTCTGGATCACCGACGGCGCCGTCGAGAAACACGTCAAGCACATCCTCGCGAAGTTCAACCTCGCGAGTGGAAGCCACGATCACCGGCGCGTCCTTGCGGTGCTCACCTTCCTCGAAGCCCACTAACGCCTCAGCAGTCTCAGGATCGTCTGCGCGCTCAGCGCCGATTTCGAGACGAAACCCAAGGCACCGCACCCGGCCGCGAGTTCCGCGAGGTCGTCGAAGTCGTACGCCGAGGTCATGACCACTCGGAGCGATGGATCCTCCGCGAGCAAAGAACGGGCAAGCTCGAAGCCGTCTTCGCCACCGAGCTCGATGTCGACGAGGACGAACTCAGGCCTTGAACTCCTCGCGGCCGCGAGCGCCTCCTCGCTCGAGAACGCACATGCCGCAACCGTCATCCCCTGCGACTCGAGCAGCGCCCGCGCTGAAGCAATGAACGCCTGACTGTCATCGACGATCAGACATCCCTGGACCATCCTCCAAGGATCTCGGCAGCCACCGCGGGGCGCAATGCAGCTACCTGGAGGATCGAGAGACCTGCCAGCCGGATCACAATCGACCCGCCACCGGCAGCGACAAGAGAGGCGGCGCGAATCATTCTGACCGCATGTTCGCAACGAAGGCAGATCCATCGACGCTAAGCAGTCCCGCTGTGCTTGGGGTCCCCGAGCCGAGCGACGAGGTACGGCGACTCAAGACGAGTGACCGCGTGCTGATCGAACAGGCGGTGAGCAGCCTCGAGGTTCTCCAGGGCAAGTGGAGGCTTCATCTGATTGTGACGATGGCACGAGGCGTACACCGCCGCAGCCGGTTGCACGCATGCCTTCCCGAGGTCTCCAAGAAGGTGATGACCGAATGCCTGCGCGGGCTCGAACGCGACGGCCTCGTCACCCGCAGAATCTTCGCGCAGGTTCCCGTGCGCGTCGAGTACAACCTGACACCGCTCGGCTGGACGACCACCGACGCGATCGTCGCGCTCTCCGATTGGGCCAAGGACCACGGCTCCGACGTCACCCGCGCTCGGAGTGATTTCTGGCATCGGCGAGCCGACACCGACCTTCCCGTTCCGAGCCAGCTACGCCCTGTGAACGCACGGAACGACACGACACGAGCCGCCTTCGCACGCAGCTGAGGCTCAGTCGCGCAGAACAACCGCTCGCCATTGCCCCACGCGACGAGTGACCTAGCTCGACGCCAAAAGAAGGAGCCACAGTGACCAAAGACACGCATCATTCGAACGCCGCCGACACCATCGTCCTGATCCACGGCCTCTGGATGACTCCGCTTAGCTGGGAGCACTGGATCGATCGCTATACAAGCCGCGGCTACCGCGTCCTCGCTCCGGCGTGGCCCGGCATGGAACGCGACATCGACGACTTCCGTCGCGATCCCTCGGCTGTCGACCACGTCGGAGTCGAGGACGTTGTCGAGCACTACGAGGGCGTCATCCGCGACCTGGAGAGCCCGCCGATCATCATGGGCCACTCCTTCGGCGGGGCGTTCACGCAGATCCTGCTCGACCGCGGACTGGGAGCCGCCGGCGTGGCGATCGACTCCGCCCCGGTCAAAGGGATCCTGACGCTGCCGTTCTCGACGCTGAAGTCGAGCTTCCCCGCACTCAAGAATCCGGCGAACGATCACAGAGCCGTCACGTTGACCCCGAAGGAGTTCCACTACGCCTTCACCAACACGCTCACCGAAGAGGAGTCGCTAGCGGTCTACGCACGGTACGCCGTTCCCGGCCCGGGCCGCGTGCTGTTCCAGGCCGGCCTCGCGAACTTCAATCCCCACGCCGCGACCACGGTCGACTTCGGCAACGACGATCGCGCGCCGCTCCTCGTGATCGCCGGCGGCGCCGACCACGTCTCGCCCGACGCCGTCAACGAATCAACTGCAAAGCATCAGGGCAAGTCCAACGCCGTCACTGCCTACAAGGAGTTCCCCGGCCGCTCCCACTACACCCTGGGCCAGGACGGCTGGGAAGAGGTCGCCGACTACGCGCTCGACTGGGCCGCAACGAACGCGATGACCGACGCCGTTTCACCCACCGACCAAGCTCCGGCAAGCGCAACCTCAGCTATCGCCTAAACAGCCCGTCGTGCGTCCACCCGAAGCTCAACACGGAAAGGTCCCCTCATGAAGCGAACCACACGTCCGATGCGCCGAAACACGCGCCGTCTCACCCGGTCAGCCGTCGCAGCACTCGGAGCCCTCGCGGCCGCCGCGCTGCTCGTTTCGGCCTCGTCCGCGGAGCGGGCGCACAACTCCAAGGCGGCCGATCGGCCGACGATCGTGCTCGTGCACGGCGCCTGGGCCGACTCCGGAAGCTGGGATGCCGTCGTCCAACGCTTGCAGCACGACGGCTACACCGTCGATGTTCCCCCGAACCCGCTGCTCGGTCTCGCGATCGACGACGCGACGATCTCCAGCTTCCTGCAGACAATCAGCGGCCCGATCGTGGTCGTCGGCCACTCCTATGCCGGCGCGGTCATCACCAACGCCGCAGCCGGAAACACGCAGGTCAAGGCACTCGTCTACCTCGACGCGTTCATCCCCGATCAAGGTCAAACGATCCAGACCCTCCTCGGTGTAGGCTCATGCTTCGCCGTCGCTGACCCCGGCACCGTCTTCAACTTCGTGCCGATCCCCGGCGCCGCAACCGGAGTTGTCGATGCCTACGTGAAGCAGAGCGTCTTTCCCGACTGCTTCGCCAACGGCCTCCCCGCGCGCGAAGGCGCCGCGCTGGCAGCACACAACGCCCACTCTCGACACAGGCCCTTACCGACGTCTCAGGTGTACCGGCCTGGAAGACCATTCCGTCCTGGACCATCATCGGCACCACGGACCGAGTGATCACACCGGCAAGCCAACTCGCAATGGCTCAGCATGCCGGCGCGCACATCACCGAGATCAAGGCCCCGCACCTGGCGATGATCGCGAAGCCGGCCGAGGTGACGCGGGTGATCGAGCAGGCAGCAACCACGACCGGCTAAGAACATCTCGACCCGCACCGGCCTCGGGAGAGGCGCGGGCCGCACCGCCGGCCGGCGCCTCTCCTCGGTCCAGATACGAAGCCTGCGCCGCGCATCCCACGAAAGGAGAAGATCACATGAGTTCGACAAAACGCAGATCCGTCACTCTGTTCGCGACCGCTGCTGCCGTCGCGTCGTTTGCCGTCGCCCCGGGAGAGGCATCCGCACCTCCCGTCGGAGCACTACCGAGCGGCCCGGTCTCGAGGATCACCACGACGAAAGGCGAATACGTCGCCTTCGCGCTGCCAGAACACAGCGGCGGCCTCGTCTGGCGTGTCGCCCGCCCGTTCAAGTCCGGAGTACTCAACGAAGTGCGCGAGCAGTCCGGCGTCGGCGGAACCCTCGTCATCGTCTTCAAAGCCACTGGCGTCGGCGCCGCCTCGATCACCTACGCACTCACACGGGGCGAACGGGCGAAGGCCCTCCAGTCACGTCGGTTCGACGTGCGCGTGAGCTAACACTCTGATCCGCTCCGGGAGGTTGAAGGCTCCAGTCCCTGGGAACACTCTCGCGCTCACATGGGACGACGTATCCCGGCAGCGCGGCGGGCTCACGTCATCTCCCCGGCCAACCGGCCGCCGGCGCGGGCGCAGCGGCGCTCAGGAGCTGTCCTGTTCTTTCCCCCTTGAACATGTTCGCCGGACCGTTCCACTCGGTAGCCAAGATGTAAAGCGTCTCCCGATCCGGCCCGCCGAGCGCACAGGCGAACGCACCGCGGTCAAGGTTGACCGCATCGAGGACCTCACCCCCTTCGCGAACCCGAACACAACACTTGTTCGGCACATCGGCATACCAGACGGCGCCTTCGGCATCGATGCAGATTCCGTCGGGTGCCCCGTCGCCGAGCTCTGCCCAGACACGACGGTTCGCCAGGCCGCCATCATCGGCGATCTCGTACGCGGTCAGCTGGTTGGCGTACGACTCGCTGACGATCAAGGTCTGGTTGTCACCGGTCACTGCCATGCCGTTGGGGAATGCAAGTCCATCGGCGACGAGCCGGACAGCCCCATCCGACGTGACCAGGACGACACCGCCCGGCGCGTACGGCTCGCCGGCCATCAGGTCGAAGCCGCCCCCGTTCACATATGCATTACCTCGCCCGTCCACGACGAGCTCGTTGCCAGCAGCCGGATCCGAACCCTCACGGAGATCGGCATATACCCCGAGCGAACCGTCTGCGTCCCGCAAGAGCAACCGCCCCATGCTCGCGTCAACTACGAGCATCCGTCCACCCGGCAGCCAATCGACACAGAGCGGGAACGATGAGCCCCGGTACATAACCTCGGTCGTGCCATCGAGATCGACAGCGACGACCTCTTGCGTACCCCAATCGGAGAACCAGAGCCGGCCTTCATGCCAGCGCGGCTGCTCCCCGAAAACGATCCCGGCCACGACTACTTCGGGCACCTGCATCGTGCTCCTCCTCTCAGTTCACCAAGGTAAGACATCTTGGCGATCCGGACCGTCCGAGCAGGACATGACGAAACACCACCACGTGGGGTCGAGCCCAGGGTCATGCAGGGATCGAATCCTGGACAAATGCCGAGGCTGACCGTCGGCCGGAACGCGAGAAAGCGCGCGCTGGTTGATTCGCATAGCCAATAGCAACGGACACGGAGGGCCGGAGGCCGTCGAGGGTAGGCATCGCGAGCGTGATTGGCGCCTGGCCTGTCTGGAGGCAGCAGGCGCGTCGGCAGGGCGTCGACACGGGCGACAGACGCCGCCGGAAACGTGCCAAGGCTGGGGGACGGCCGTACCAGCGGCTTCATGCGCGTTGAGTTCCCGTTGAGGCCAGCGGTGCGCGACCCGTCGGGCGGCGACACCGGCGAGACTCTGATAGAGAGGCCGCCTTGGGTCTCGTTCTTGAAACCTCATCGCCTCGCAGTCGATCCGGCCGAGCCGACACTCGCGAGGAGCCCCAGCCCGGCTGATCAAGCGGAGGAGTCCGTTCAACCTGAGGAGCGTGAGATGGATTGGACACTGGAAGTTGTTGTGCTGCCTGTCAGCGACATTCACCGTTCGATCGCGTTCTATCGCGACCGGGTCGGGTTCCACCTCGACCACCACACCCAGAACGAGTACATGCACGTCACCCAGCTCACCCCACCGGGCTCAGGCTGCTCGATCGTGTTCGGCGACCTGCCCCCGCACCAGGAGATGGAGCCCGGCTCGATGAAGAATCTTCAACTCGTCGTGTCTGACGCGGCCGCAGCACGCCAGGAACTCCTTGATCGCGGCGTCGAGGTGAGCGAACTGACTGTCGTCAACGAGGCAGACGGCGGCACATTCTTCGGCTTCAACGACCCCGACGGGAACACGTGGGCAATACAGGAGATCAAGGCTCGCGCTCGCAAGCCCCTCATCCCCAGCGACCATGTAGGCCTCAGCGAATGGGCCGGCCGATGAATCGAGACCGCCGATGCGGCCGACGCCGGACCTTGGCGAGCGCAGCAGTGGCAGCAACCCCGGCTACCCGTTCGCCCCGTTGCTCACCATGAGCCCGCGTCGACGATTCAGAGCATGAGCACCGCGTGATCACCGCCCCAGCCGCGAAGCATCCGCCAGGCGACACAAACCCTGCGTTCAAGCCAAAGCCTAAAAAGCTCGAATCCAACGCGGGCTAATCGAACTCACAAAACCCACCGATTTGCAGAACTTTTTCAGGTAAGGCCCTTACGGGGCTCGAACATCCCTGCAAATGGACGCTTTTTGTGAATCGCGTGGGCACCGGGTGGTCACCGTCCGTGCTCATGCGAGCACCCCTGACACAAACCGATCAGCGCGTTCTCGTCCTCCCTGCTCTCTCCGCCCAGTTCCGCGTGATCACCGTGTTCGCTCCTCCCGCCGTCCTCAATCCGACAACGGCCGGGCACACCAGTCACACGAAGTTCCGGATAGACCTCTCCCCCGGTCCACCGACATCGAAGCTTTGCCGCGAATGTTGAGCCGGTCCTTTTGAGCGCGGATCTCGCCGGCCGGGTTTCGCTTCGTTGTTAGGTTTGACGATGGAGCGGCGGGAGTCGTCGCAGCTCAGACGGATGGGCTTTCGCACTGGTGTGACGCTCGAGCTGGCGAGCAGGTTAGTGCCTCGCGGATTTCGAGCGGGCTGGCGGTGTACGAACATCGTCAGGCGGGTCGGCGACGAGCTCCATCCCTCGTAGCTCAGGTCGAGCTCTTCTACGAGTGAATGCCTGACGCGCTTGTCTCGAGAACTCTTGCGGTTTCTGCCGATTGCCTCAGAGTCCATCACCGTGCACTGCCCAAACCCCTGGATGGTTGACAAAGTTCGTTAGCTGACTAGGGTTACGGTGCGCGTCTGTGGCGTTGCACGTCTGCGGTATTCGCGGCCCCGGGTGGAAATCGGCCTGGGAGAGTCGGAGACAACTGAGACGAGCAGCCACAAACTAAGAGGGGAGTCGGGGAAATGAAACGACCTTCGTTACGGTTGGGCCTGGGCATGCTGCTGACGTTCGTGATCGCAGTGATTGCCGTGCAGCCCGCGTTGAGCAATCCAGTAGATCATCCCTGGGCTGGATCGGGCTCGGGCACTACGTCCGTCGTGTCCGACGGGTCAGGGGGACCGGCGGTGTTCCAGTACCAGGATCTCGGAGAGTTCAGCGGTTCGTGGAACTTCTCGACCACCGCGAGCACCACGCGGACGGTCAACCTGACCTATGACTACACCGGCTTCAACGCATTCTTCGCGGTCACGGTCGGCCTCGAAGCCTTTGTCACCCATGGAGGGTCGACGACCACCACGAGTCTCGTCAACGCTGGGCCGGCGGACTGCTGCACGCCACCCTCCGGGGGCTTCACCTATAGCGGCGCCGTCACCCTCTCCGTCCAGGCGGGGGACACGTACGGATTCATGCTTCAGGGAAGCAACTTCGACTCGAACATGACGCTGCAGGGAACCCTTACGGTAGACGAACCCTGCACGCAAATCATCACCGGTACCGTCCCGGGCCCGCTCCACATCGCCGCCGGAATCACCTGCATCAACGGCGGGACAGTCGGAGGACCAGTATCGGTTTCACCTGGCGCGGCTGTCATCGTCAACGGTGCCACGCTCCACGCGCCGCTTCGCGCCGCCGGCGCCGCCGAAGTCACCGTATGCGACAGCACGGTCGCCGGACCACTCTCAGTCAGCGGCACCGGTGGCTCGGTACAGATCGGCTCCGCCAACGCCGCTAGCTCGCCCCCATGCGGCGGCAACCTCATCAGTGGGCCCGTGACGATCACGGAAAACTCCGGCAGCACCGAACTCGGGGCGAACACGATCTCCGGCCCGGTCACACTGACCGGGAACAGCGGCCCACCGGTAGTGGTCGCCGCGAACACCATCGCCGCTCCCTTGTCCTGCGTGGCCAACAGCGCCGACCCGACCGACAACGGCCAACCGAACACTGTGCGCGGAAGGGCGAGCGGCCAGTGCGCCGCGCTCGGCTAGCAATCTCGACTCGTAAGGGTGGGTCGGCGGCAAGGCGATGCTGCCGGCCCACCCAAGCGCAGCCGCTGAACGCGTCGACCGCGACACTTCCGCGCCGTTCAATCGTGGCAGCCAAGGGAGCCCCCACGGCTTCCGCTGCCGCCAGGTCCGCCACCCGGTCAGCCACCAACTGGGCAGCCTCGGCGACCGCCTTCGGGGTGGCGGGGTCGGGAAGCCGGATCATCGGCTGGTCACGTCATCCATCGACAGGCGGCCTCGTGGTGACCGTAGGCGAGCGGCTTCGGGGACGAACCGGGGATTCAGCCGGACAGGCATCGTCAGCCCCAGAGGTCCTTCGCGCCGAGCCTGCCCCGGACGTGGGCAGCGCGAGCCGGATCAGGCGCGTGCTCGCCGGCCCGGATCCGCGGCCCGCCCGTGCCATCGTCTGCCCACAGCTGATGAAGGAGAGGAGGCCCAGCCGGAGCAGAGCCTGCTCCACGATCGGCTAGAGACCGCCGGCCAGCGTCTCGAGGTCGCTCGCCTGCGCGGCCGTCAGCCAGCCCTGCTGCGTGAGCACCGCCACGACCTGGGCGTACTGGTGCACGAAGATCGCCTCCTGCACCGCACCCGGCTTCCGGACGATCAACTCGAGCAGGTCGCAGCCTCCGGTGACCAGCCCGTTGACGACCGCCCTCCGGCCGGGCTGCAGGTGCTGGTAGCGGCTCGAGCTCCGGACGTCCTGGCCGGTAAGGGCGCAGAGGCCGGCCGTGCTAACGATCTTGACGGTCACGACGTTGCTCTCCGCGCTGACATTCCCGGCCGCGTCGGTCACCGTCTCCGCTGTCGAGGAGATCGCGGTTCCGATCCCGCTCAGCGTCTGATCGGGTGGGCACGCACCGGCGGGGATGCCCGAACCGGAATCGCTGCAGGTGAAGTGCACCGTCACCGGGCCGGAATACCAGCCGTTCGCGTTCGGCGAGGTCGTCGCCGCGGCGGTGATCGTCGGCGACGTCGCGTCGATCATGAACCTGGTGCTGACGAGCACGCCGACGTTGTTGTCCTTGTCCTCGCTCGCCGCGTAAACCGTGTGCGTCCCGTCACCACCGATGCTCGTCAGCGAGCAGTCGCTGGTCGGGAGGTCGGCGAAGCTCGTCGGCGCCGTCGCCGGGTCGACCTCGCAGCGAGTCTGGTAGACGCCGACGCCCCCCACGTTGTCGGTCGTCGAGACCGAGACGCCGACCGCGCTCCTGTACCAGCCGCTCGAGCCGTTCGGCGCACTCGGCAAGAGCGTGATCGTCGTCGTCGGCCCGGTCCCGTCGACGATGCCGCCGATGCTGAAAGCGAACAGTTTGTCGTTGCCGCTTCCCTCGGCCGACTTCGAGTACCCGGAGCCCCAGTAGACCGAGCCGTCGACGACCGCCGGCCCGGCGTTCACCGAGCTCCCAGCCGAGTACGACCAGAGGGTTTTCCCGCTCGAGCCGTCGAGCGCGTACATCTCCGCTCCCGCCTTCGCCATCGAGGTCACGTAATCGACGCCGTTCGCAACTGTCGCCGGGCCCAGATCCCACACGTTGACGGTGCCGGTCGGCGGGCCCAGTGCCTCGGTCTGCGGATCGGCCGTCTGCCAGAGGATCCTGCCGGTCGTCGGATCGAGCGCCGCCCAGGAGCCGCCGGTCGTCGTCTGGCTCGTCAGGACGCCGTTCTCGGTCAACTGGTACGGAATATGGTGCTGATCGGTCAGCGAGACGTAGATGCGGTTGCCGTCGTAGGCGCTGCCCCACTCGAAGCCGCCCTGGTCGCCGCCGGCGCCGACGAGCGTGTTCCACAGGAGCGTTCCTGTCTTCGCGTCGAACAGGTAGTAGACGCCAGACTTGCCACCGAAGCCGACGACCCGTTCGCCGTTCAGTGTGAACACGTTCGGGCTTGAGCCGCCGATGTCCCAGTCGTCGCCGAAGCCGCTGCTCTGCCCATACAGGCCGGCGACCGGCGTATCACTCTCTGGCGGGCACCAAGCGACGGGCTGCGCGTCGCAGACGCGGTGCCAGGGGGCGTCGCCGACGACCCGGTACGACCACACCGGCGCACCGGTCGTCAGGTTGAACGCCACGATCGAGTCCCAGTAGGCGCCGGGCTGCTCGCACGACTCGGCGAAGAAGCCGTTCGGCGAGCCCTGGTTGCACGCGGTCACGGCGTTGGGCTCCGAGTAGAGGTTGCCGAAGGTGCCGTAGACGAGGTTGTCCGGAACGTCCACCGCCGGAGCCGAGAACATCGTGGCGCCGGCGTATTGGCCCGTGTCCGGGTGATTGAGCCCATCACCCGGCAGGGAGAACGATTCCCAGTTGAGCGCGCCGGTCAGGGCGTTGACCGAGGCGATATCACCGCGAAACGTCGCGCCCGGCCCGGACGCCCCCGACGCCGAGACACCGGTGATCACCGAATCACCCACGAGTTGCGGCGAACCGGTCATCGTGCCGTGCAAATCCGGGTTCACCTGCGTCTTCCAGAGCAGCGAACCGTCCGACGTGCTGAGCCCGATCAGAAACGGCTGCTTATTCGTACCGAAGACGACGACGTTGCCGTCGACTGCCGGGCTTGTCCGCGCGTAGTCCCCGGCGATGCCCGTGTCGCTGGAGACCGAGCGCGACCAGATAACCGCGCCCGTGTTCGCGTCGAGCTTCCACACAGTGCCGCCGAAGTCACCGAAATACACCGCGCCGTCGACGACGGCGGGCGTCCCCGAGACGTCGCCCGACGTCGTCGCGACCCACTTTGGCGCCAGCAGGCTCACGTTCGACACGGAGATGTCGTGCTCGAACGGCTGGTCGCGCGTGTTCGCAGGGTCGTACCCATACGTGACCCAGGCGGAGCCGGAACCGGAGCCCTCGCTCGCCAGCGAGTGCGACGCGGCCACGAGAACCACCGCCGCGATCAGCCCGAGGACGATCGCCCTGGGGTGCAGCCTGAGTCCTAGCTGCCTGCCGCCAAATCCCCTTGCAGACACGCTAATCCCTCCCAATGAGCAGTAAGACCCGACGAGCCTCGCACGTCCCAACGCGAAAATCAAGACCGCGAACGATCAGCCGGCGACGAGCACGAAGACATCGGGCTCCTGGCGGATCGATTCATGCGCCTCGCGGGGGAGCTCGCGGTGCATCCCGCCATGGATTTCAACGACCGCCTCGGGGCGGCCGATCAGCGTGCGGATGCGGTTTGTGAGCTAGTTGGGTGTGTCGCGGTGCTCGGAGAAGATGGTCAGCTTCCGGCGCTTGCCGGCCTCGTCGAACATCTCCGCATCGGAGTCCTGCAGCAGTTCGGCGAGGCGAGGCCACTTCGCGTCCGTGCCCGAGCGGCGTACCTCCTCGGCCGGTTGCTCGAGCCGACGCAACGTGGAGATCTCGTATTCCAGCTCGGCGATCGTCTTCGCCGCGGACGCCCGGTCGACAACCTCCTCCTCGAGATCTTCGAGCTCGCCCTCGGGGAGGTCGTCGAAATCTTCCGGGAGATCGAGGCCCGAGGTCAGGTCCGTTGACTCTTCGCCTCCCCGGTCCCCGAGCCGGTCCTCGTACAGCCGCGATCGAGATGTCCGGAAGCGCGCACGTGCAAGCCACGAGGCCGACGATGTGCACACCGCCCTGCGAGCGACGAAGCTCCCCCGAGCGCACAAGCCCACCTCGGCGAGTCTCGCGTGATGGGGACAAAGCTCCAATCCCTCGGCCTCGATTAGAACGCGGCAGCGTTGACCGTACGAAGAGATGCCTGCCACAGTCCATAATTCGCCACGCCTCGAATTGTTGCTGATCTCTCGCACGCCTGCAGGCGCGCGTGGGTGAGGCCAGCGAGTTGCCCGCTGAGCGCCTTACCGAAGATCGCGGCCCCCGGCGGATGGTTTTTTCGTCGCGGAGTGAGTATCTTGGCGCGATCAGGCGGTTTGCGGCGCCGCGACAGGCAGGGTTCCAGTCAGGAGACGGATCATGGTGGAGAAGAGGAAGACGGCTACACGGCCGCGCTCGACCGCGCGCGGAGATGCGCTGACCACGCCGGAGCAGCTCTTCAGCTCTCAGCTGAAAGAACAGGAACGCGTCAAGGCTCCGAACGCGAAGACCCTCACTCACCGGGGCCTCTCGGCGCTCATCGCCGACCGCCTCCCCGGCATCGCCAAGCTCGACGTAACGCTGCCCGCGGACCCGGTCATGCAGCTCACGGCGCAGCATCCATTCGACTCCAAGGGCCTCCTCGACGTCTACGAGCCGGGCAGATGGGACTGTTCTTCCGACACCATCTTCATGAGCCCGATCGTGTCCACAGGGCCCTCGGTGGGCCAGTGGGAAGGGTCTGTCGTCTACGGGAACTTCAAGCCGCTGACGGCGGGAACCTTCGTCGTCGTCGGCAACTTCACCGGGTTCTCGATCGCGATGGGCTTGAGCGGGCCGTGGGGCCGGACAACCGAGCTCTCGAGCAACAACATCCCGGCCGCGGTGCTCGCCCAGTGGACCGGCGGGCCGGCCGGCGTGTCGTTCTCGCTGTCGTGCACCGGCCTGTACCTCGGTTTCCTACAATCCGTTCAGGTCTTCCGCCTGGCCTGAGAACGCCCGTTCCCACGCCGGCCGACGAACACTTCCGCCCAGGCGCGCCAGCCTCAGACGTTCTGTGGGGTGGGAGTTCAGGTTCTTTGTGTAACTGGTTTTGGCTAGTTGACACCTAGCGCCTGCCAGCGCTCACTGGCTGGCCGGCCCGGTCGTCAAGGCGCCTCCGGCGACCCCGAGAAGCTGACCGAGCCTGGCAGCGATTACCTCGGCCTCCGGCTCCCCTGCGACGTGCGCTTCGATCAACACCCTTGCTTGCTCAGCGGTGTGCTGGTCGCGGATCCGTCTCAAACCGGCATCGCAAAGTCGTCGGGGAAGCGACGGACCTGCTACCGGCACGGGTCCAGATTGTCACCGCTCCGTCACGGCCCAGCGGGTTAGCCTCGTATCGAAGCCATTCCGGGACGTTTGGCTTCGGTGCCACACTCCGCCGCTGCCGGACCCGAGCAGTAAAGACACGAGGGGATGGGGATTCGGCGCGCAACTCCCAACGGTTACTACGCGGCCTTGGGAGTTGCGCAAGCCGAATCGCGAAAACGGCCGGGCGGCTTGAGACTTCGCCAGCGCCCGGGCGGGACCCGGCCCGCACCTGAAGATTGACGAACAAGTGCCGCGCCCGATAGTCGCTCTTTCGGACAGTGCCGGCCTGGACCCTCGTCCAGTGTCTCGGTCGAGCCGTCGGTCTATCTTCAGCGCGGGGATCAGGGCAAGACGAGACAGCGGGAGACGACGCTCTGCGGCGTGTCGTCTCCCGCTGCTTTGTTTGTGTGAGTGGTTTACGATTCGCTGCGCGGGTGGGCAACGATGGATTGATACCCGTATCGCTGCCCACCCGCCCCCATTTGCGTGCATTACACGGGGCCCACGCGCCCCCCATTTGGGTGCATTTCACGGCGTCCGCGCGGACGGGTTCTAGTGCGGGCTTGCGCCAGAGATGCGCCAGCGACCGCCCTCCGCCACCCTCTCCCACCCCTTCTCGGGCGGTAATCGCGCCGAGCCGCTTAATGGCCGAAACCCGCGCTGACACACAGGTTTCGGCTCTAACAGCGGATCGGCCGTACTGGGCTCGAACCAGTAACGCCCAACTTGTCGATTCGGCGCGAGGTCCGGACCCGTTCTCCTCCGTGCGCGCAATCCGCATCATTGAGCCGGATCTCCGCCCTGACTGCGCACCCGACCGAACTCGAACGAACCACGAACGAACCACGAACGTTGCCATTGTTGCCACGCTCCTGACGCGCCTCGCGCTTCCGCGGGTTGCACCGATCCGCTGAAACCGGCTCTCCACGCGGTGCTCGTGCTAGCCGCGATCGTCACCGCGTGCGTCGCGCTTCGGCGCAAGGCGCGAGGACTGGGCGACGAACTGAAACAGGGCGTCGTGATATTCAGGTATCACAGCGCCTACACGCGCACGGTGGGCTTCCTCGAGACGGGATCGCAGCAAGCGATGAGCGTGCCTATTCTCAGCCGGGTCGGGTTCCCCGCGGGGTAGGCATTTGGCTTCGCCTCCGGGTCGGGTGACGAGGGCTGTTCTGAACCTCGCACTCGGACCAGCGCTTCGGGTCATGATCGGCCCGCTGCAGCTCACGGCGCGCTCGGGCAGGATCCTGCGCAAAGGTCGGTCACCGGTTCCGGTCGGCACCGTCTCGAGCCGCTCGGCGAACTGACGGGTGCACGCCTCCGAGAACTCGACGCGTGGTCATCGCCGCAGTGATCCTGATTCACAGGCGGCGAAATCGCCTGGTGATCTTGAACCGGTTCGTAGATGCGGTTGCCGTCGTAGGGGCTGCCCCACTCGAATCCGCCCTGGTCGCCGCCGGCGCCGACGAGCGTGTTCCACAGACTTGGCACCGAAGCCGACGACCCGTTCTTGAGCGACTGGCTGGATCTCGATCCGATGGCCGGGACCCGGTATCTGCATCGGACGAGTCGCACCAAACGACCGGAAGCGGGCATCGCGGCGGGGGAGAAAGATCGAGAGCTCGGGATTCATCGACGGACTGGAGGAGAGACTGAACGAGAGGCGACCGGGCAGGGATGAGCGTGGGAGCAGCCCGGCCGCCTCTCGACTTGTGGCCGTGCAGGCCATGCCGGTGCGATCAGTAGTGCCTTGAACCGGTCCTGGCCTTGCCGTGGGCAGGTGCAGGGACAAGGAAGCGGTGGATGGCCTCGTTGGCGTTGTCCTGAAACGACGGGTTGGCCAGGCCGGGGACGAAGTCGGCTTGGTTGACCATCGGACCATTCAGCTTGTTGTCCCCGCTGGCGTAGAAAGCGCCGTTCGACAGGGTCGGGTCGGTGACAGCGTCGACGAGTCGCTTCGATCCCACGTCGAGTTTGTGGGCGAGACCTAGGGCGGGCATGACGTACTTGGCGGCTACCCGCATGGGTAGGGGAAGGCCGCTGGCTGCTCCTGTGCCGGTGGTGTTGCCGGGGCTTACGGTGAGGAAGCGGCGGTCGGGATGTTTGCGGGCCAGGTAGGCCATCCATAGGGCGCCGATGTACTTGGCCTGCCCGAAGGCCACGTTGAAGTCAGGTTTGTGGCTGTCCCAGTAGCTGCCGTCGATGACAGAGGCGAGCTCGTCGGCTGAGGTTGAGACGAACGTTGGCGGCTTCATCCGCAACTTCGGGACACCCCTGACCGCTTCAGATCCGACGAAGACCGCAACCTCGCCAAGCCGATCCTCGGCCAGGAGCCCTTCGAGGAGAACCACGTGGCCAAGGACGTTCGTCGCGAACACGGTGGTGACCCCGTCAGCGGTCAAGCCGAACGTCTGCGGTCCAATGACACCGGCGTTCATGACCAGCGCGTCGATCGATCCGTCGATGTCCGCCAGGCTTGCGCGGACCGAATCCAGATCGGCGACATCCATGAGAACGATCTCGAAGATGGTCCGGCCGGTCGCGGCTTCGAGCTCGGCCTTTGCCGTTGCCGCCCGGTCTGCGTTCCGGCAGGCCAGGTAGATGCGGGCGAACTCGGGACGTAATGCCAGCTGCCGGGCCACCTCCTTGCCGATCCCGGAGTTGGCGCCTGTGATGAGCGCCGTCTTTCCTGCGACCGTGCTCATTCGGATTCCCTCTCGTCTTCTGTGGGCTCGGGGAGTCCGTCGAGCAAGCTGAAGCGGGCATCCATCGCGACATTTCGGACGTCGATTAGCTGCTGATATTCGGGCGAGTTGTACCAGCCGACGGCCGTCTCACGGTCGCTAAACCGCACGAGCGCACCTGAAGTGAGCGAGCCATCGCCGTGCAGGACTTCCCAGTTACCGGCGGCGATTACCTCACCTCCATGCTCTTTGGCTGTCTGCCCAGCAATTGCGGCATATTTCTCACGGTACATTTCCGGATCCTTGACCGTAAATTCGACGATTATGTATGCGCTCATGTGGTACCCCTCGGTTGTTAACCTGATCTCCGTTCCGGCACGCCAGGTAGACCCGCGCAATCTCAGGACGTAGGGCCAGTCGCCGGGCCACGTCTTAGCCGATCCCGGCGTTGGCGCCCGTGATCGACACGGTCAGTTCTCGGTGTGTGCTCATCGGGATTTCCTCTCATCTTTTGTGGGCCCAGCCAGGGTTGACCGAATGGCGCGGTCGGACCGCGGGTGGATACGACGGCTAGGCCCTGCTCGGCCTGGCCCAGCGCAGCGTCTTCTTGCTTTCCCGGCGGTAGCAGCCCCGAGCTTGCGTGCTTAACTGGAATATTTGATCCACTATGCCAGACATCTTATGGCATGTCAAAGCCATTGATCGGTATACTTTTCTCTGATGTCTGCAATGAGTTCTGGTCGGCCGCGGTTGACGCGTAAGGGCGCGGTGACGCGCGCGCGGATCGTTGACGCCGCGGCAGAGCTGATCTTTCAGCAGGGTGTTGCCGCCACGACGATCGAGGAGGTGCGCGACGGTGCGCACGTGAGCAGCTCGCAGCTGTACCACTACTTCGAGGACAAGCCGGCGCTGGTTCGTGCGGTCATCGAGCGCCAGGCCGACAGGTCCATCGACACGCAGGAGCGGTTCGACCTCAGCACCCTCGATGGCCTACGGGAGTGGCGCGACTTCGTGGTCGATCACAACCGCAATACGGACGGGCGCGGCGGTTGTCCGATCGGCTCGCTCGGTCCCCAGCTCGCCGAGACGGAGCCCGAAGCCAGGGCAGTGCTTGCAGCGTCCTTCAAACGCTGGGAGGCCAGCATCATGGCCGGCTTCCTGCGGATGCACGCGCTTGGCCGACTCGCACCGGAGACCGACCCGCGCCAGCTCGCACTTGCCACGCTTGCCGCGCTGAGGGCGGCCTCCTGCTCGCTCAGATCCAGCGTGACCCCGAGCCGCTCGCGGCTGCACTCGACGCGATGCTCACGCTCATCGGCACCCTCAGCAGCACCACGAGCACTTCGCTCGACCGCTGACCCTCGGACCGACGCCCTAGGGAGCCGTCCCCGAGCGGGGACTGCCAGTTTGGCTTATACTGGATGACGTGAGCCAGTTCTGTTACAGTCGCCCCAGTTAGAGTGGATTGCACGTTCCAACTTCTGAAGGGATGTCGACAATGGATCTGAAAGACAAACGGGCTTTGATCACCGGTGGCACCTCCGGGATGGGTATCGCCACCGCGTTGGCGATGGCCGAGAAGGGCGCGGCGGTGATCATCACCGGCCGCGATGAGACCCGCGGCGCGAGCACCGTAGAGGAGATCCGGGCGGGTGGACACGATGCGGAGTTCATCGCCGCTGATTTCTGGGAGATGTCCGAGGTGGGGCGCGTCGCCGAAGCGGCAGGCGAGATCGATGTCCTGGTCAACCTTGCCGGCGTTGCCAACATGGGAGCGACGGCCCACACCGACGAGGCGGCGTTCGACGGTCTGTTCCAGATCAACGTCAAGGCGCCGTTCTTCCTCGTCGCCGCGCTCGCCCCGAAGATCGCTGCCCGCGGCGGCGGATCGATCATCAACGTCTCAACGATGGTCGCGAGCTATGGCCAGCCAGGCTTGGCTGCCTACGGCGCCTCGCGCGCGGCGATCGAGCTGCTCACAAAGGCGTGGGCCGCCGAATACGGGCCCCAGAACGTCCGGGTCAACGCGGTCGCTCCCGGTCCCACGTTGACCCCGTCGGTGGAGCCGAGGTTGGCGATGGCCACCGAGTTTGCTAAGACGCTTCCGCTCGGCCGGCTCGCTGAGGTGCACGAACTGTCCGACGTCATCACGTTCCTCGCGACCCCGTCGGCCGGCTACATCACCGGCGCGATCATCCACGTCGACGGCGGACGCACCGCGGTCTGAGAGGAGACGAGACGATCCCCTTGGTCACCACTCCCGGCCACGCCGGACACGAACCCACTCGTCTGCTCGCTCACGATGCTGCTCGCCCGCAACCCGGACAAAGGTCACCGGGTTGCGGGCCGGTGGCCGAGATCGCAGCCCTGATCGACGCCGTGGGCTGTTCGCCGTAACGGCGGTGGTCACCGAGTGGTCACCGTATGCCCAAACCCGGCATCTGCGGCATACGTGACATCGCATGGTTGAGCCAAATCGGCTCTACCAGACGGTATCGAAAGGCCCATACGGGATTCGAACCCGTGCCGCCGCCGTGAGAGGGCGGTGTCCTAGGCCACTAGACGAATGGGCCGCTAGGAGCGAGCAGTTTAGCGTCAGGCGCCGAGCTCGTGGAGGAGCGGGGCCGTGTCGAGCGGGTCGTAGCCGATCCTCGCGGCGAAGTCCTCGCTCGAGGGCTTCGTTCCTTCGAGGAACACGCTGCGCAGGAACTCTCCGGTCGAGGGGTTGTGCCACCAGTCCTCGCCGATCGTGGAGATGAGGTGGCGGCGGAGCTGCGCGGAGCGGACCCAGGCGCGGAGGTAGTCGGCGGAGTAGAAGCCGCCGTCCATGTCCGAGAGGTAGCGCGAGCTGCGGTAGTGGACGCCGGTGGCGGCGGTGAGATACTCCTCGTAGCCGTCGGGGATGCCGCCGACCTCGGCGAAGCGGCCCCAGAACTCGAGCTCGTAGCGGAGCTTCGCCTCGTAGCGGCGGTAGAGGATCGCCTCGAGGAACGTCGTCGCCTCCGCGTTCTGCGCGGCTTCGGTGTCCGGGAGGCCGAAGTAACGGGCGTGCCACTCGGGCTCCTTCGAGATCGCCTCGACGATGTAGGAGTAGATCTCGGTCAGCGCGTGGTCGCGGGCGAGGCTGCGGAACGCCAGCGGCAGCGAGGGATCGACGCCACCGTAGTGGAGAGCGTGGCCGGCCTCGTGCAGGAACGCCTGATAGTCGTGCAGGCCGCCCTGGGCGCGGGTGATGAGGTGCACGACCGACGGCGGATTGCTCGGGATCACGCAGGCGCGCGGTGCCTTCTGGGGCGGTCCTCGATGTCGAGCTTGATGTTCGTCGCGGCGGCGAGGTCGAAGCCGAGGTCGCGCAGCGTCGCGAGGCACACCTCGGTCGCGCGCTCCTTCGTGTAGGTCGACTCGAGCGGGGAGAGCCGCCGCATGTAGCCCATGTGCGAGCTCGTCGGCACCTCGGGCCGGCCCGGGCCGAGGAGGCGGTCGAACCAGCGGTCGCGCAGCGGGATGAATGCGTCCGTCATCCGGTCGCTCGTGTCCTTCAGGACCGCGGAAAGCCCGTGGAGCGAGATGCCCTTCTCCTCCTCGTTGCGCTCGACGGCGCCCGGGATTCCCGAAAGATCCGCTTCGAGCTCCTCGGCGACCGTCATCAGCTCGAGCCGGTCAGGGTTGAACGCTGCGCTCGTCTCGGCCTGGATCTCGCCGAGCTCCTCGCGGTCGGCGTACGACTGGAGCACCGCGAGCTGGGCCTCGGCGGTGCGCAACGGCATCTCCTCATCCTTGAACGTCACCCGCGCAGCGAGCATCCGGTTCTCGAGCTCGTCGTAGCGCTCGACGAGCTCGCTCGAGATCAGGCCGCCTTCGCAGGTCTTTCGCAGTCGATAGAGCCGCTCGCGCTCGTCGCCGGAGGCGCCCGACTCAGCCTCGCGCAACGCCTCGAGCTGCTCGCGGCTGAAGAGGTCGGCGTAGCGCGCGACGATCGCCGCCTGCTCGGAGGTCTCCTTCTCCCCCACCCGCACCGCACGCGACTCCTCGGAGCGATCGAAGATGTAGGAGCCGAGCCGATCCTCGAACTCGGCGGCGTTACGAACGACGGCGACGGCCACGGCTCTACGCTAGCCGACGGAGTAGCGCCGGGCGGACGCCACGAGCTCGTCCGGATCGAACGGCTTCGGCATCACCGCGCTCGCCCGGCCCTCGTACCCGGAGACATCGACGGTGCCGCTCACGAGCACGACCGGGATCCCGTCCGCGCGCAACTCGTCGAGCAGCTGGTCGGAGGCACCCGAGCCGAGGTGCAGGTCGAGAAACACGAGCGACGGCCGCTCGGCGGCGACCGCCGTTCGCGCCTCGTCAAGCCCTGCTGCTTCACGAACCGGGAAACCGTCGAGCTCGAGGTTGACGCGACAGACAAGGCGCAGAGCCGCATCGTCTTCGACCAGGAGGATCGATCCGTCCGCCGCATCCAAGCCCGCGATGGTAGTCGACGCGAGCCGCGCTAACATGCCCGTGTGGCGGCGCCCGAAACACAGGCGGGGGAGCGCTATGCAACCCAGGTCGGCGAGCTCTGGCACGAGCTCTCGCAGACGCTCGTCCGGCTGGAGTCGATCGCCGCTACCCCCGACCTGCTCGACGAAGACGAAACTGTCGGTGCGCTCCGCCGCCTCCAGTACAGGTTGCACACGGCCGGCGAGTCCACGCTCGGTCTCTCGCCCCCTGCCGCCGCCGAGACCGCCCACAGCGAGCTCGCGGCCGCGCTCGCCGGGGCGCGCGACGCAACCGGCGAGGTCGTCGAAGCCGCCGACTCGCACGGCAGCCGCGGGGTCGAGGCGATGCTTCACGAATGGCGCGGGGCGCTCTTCCGCGTCCGCCTTGCCAGGCTGCGGCTGACAGGCGGTCCTGCTCACCCCTCCCCGGCCCCGGAACCGGCTGCGACGCTTCGGCCGCCGCTCCTCGCGTCTCTGCTCACGATCGCCGGAATGGCCGCCTTCGCCGTCGGCGCCGTTTCGGGCCCCTGGCCGCTCTGGGTCTGCGGGATGCTGACGATCTGCATCTCGCTGCTGATGTACCGCGCCTAGCCGGCGAGCCGGGCCAGCGATTCCGTTTTTCCGAGCAGTTCCAGGCTCTCGAAGAGCCCGGGCGAGACCTTCGACCCTGTGACGGCGAGCCGGATCGGCGCGAACGCCTCGCGCGGCTTCATCCCCTGCGCCTCCGCGAACGCACGGAGCGCGGCCTCGATCGCGACGGCTACCCACGGCTCGACGGCCGCGAGCGCCTCGGCCGCCGGCCTGGTGAGCGCGGGATCCGCGCCGTCCGGACTGACCGGCTCGAAGAGGAATCGCACGAAGTCGGGGTACTGCGAGAACTTCTCGATCTTCTCCTGAACGAGCGGAACCGTCTCGCGGACGAGCTCGTCCGGCCACTCGATTCCCTGCTCGCGCAGCCAGACGAGCAGCCTCGCGGCGTAGTCGGCCTGCGGGAGCGCGCGCAGATGGACTCCGTTCATCCAGTCGAGCTTCTGGTAGTCGAAGGTCGCCGGGCTCGGGCCGACGCGCTCCAGCGAGAACCGCTCGACGAGCTCGCGCCGGGCTCATCACGGTGGTCTTGTCGTCGTAGCTCCAGCCGAGCAACGCGAGGAAGTTCATCAGGGCCTCGGGGAGGTAGCCGTCGGCGCGGAACGCGTCGATCGAGACGGCTCCGTGACGCTTCGAGAGCTTCTTGCCGTCGTCGCCGAGCACGTCCGGACAGTGCGCGTAGAGCGGCAGGCCGGCGCCGAGCGAGTTGAGGATGTTGATCTGCGTCGGGGTGTTCGAGACGTGATCCTGGCCGCGGATCACGTGCGTGATCCCATCGAGCATGTCCTCGACGGGCGAGGCGAAGTTGTAGGTCGGGCGGCCGTCCGCGCGCACGATTACGAGGTCGGCGAGATTCTCGTTCTGGAACTCGACCCGGCCGCGCACGGCATCGTCCCACCCGACGATCCCGTCTTCGGGCATCCGGAAGCGGATCGCGCCCTCGTCCAGGTAGGCCTTGTCCTCGGCGAGCAACCGGTCGGCGTAGGTCCGGACCTCGTCCATCCGGTCGAGCTGGAAGGTGACCGGGCCGTCCCAGTCGATTCCGAGCCACCGCAGCGACTCCTGAATCTGATCGGTCGCCTCGGCGACCTCGCGCCCGGTGTCCGTGTTCTCGATCCTCAGGCGGCACTCCCCGCCCTGCTGCCGGGCGAAGAGCCAGTTGAAGAGGAACGTGCGCACACCACCGACATGCAGGAAGCCCGTCGGGCTCGGTGCCATCCTCACCTTGATGCTCATCTCCGCCTCCGGCGCCGGCAGAGCCGGCACCTCCGGGCAACGTCAAGTCCCTTCAAGCCTACGCTCATGCCCCTATCGTACGAGCGCGATGGAGTTCGGCGGCCACATGTCCTCTGCGGGCGGAATCTACACAGCGATCGACCGCATCGAGGCGATCGGCGGCGACTGCGTCCAGGTCTTCACACAGAGCCCGCGGATGTGGAAACCGACTGCCCACACTCCCGAAGCGATCGAGCGCTTCAAGACGCGGCGCGCAGAGGCCGGGATCGGCGGGGTTGTCTGCCACGCCCTCTACCTCTGCAACCTCGGCGCAACCGACGACGCGATCTACGAGAAGTCGATCGCGACGATCGGGACGACGCTGGTTACGGCCAACCTGATCGAGGCCGACTGCGTGATCTTCCACGTCGGCTCACACCTCGGTGCCGGGTTCGAGGCCTCACTCTCACGCGTGACCGCGGCCCTCGAGGAGATCCTCGACGGCTACGACGGCGCCTCCTGGCTGGCGATGGAGAACTCGGCGGGCCCGGGCGGCACGATCGGCCGCTCGATCGGCGAGCTCGCAGCGCTCCTCGACGCGGCCGGCCGCCACCCCCGACTCGGAATCTGCCTCGACTCGTGCCACCTCTACGCGTCCGGTTACGACGTGGCCGATCCCGCGGGTGTCGATGCGCTCGTCAAGGAGGTCGACGGCACGATCGGCCTCGACCGGCTCTGCGCGCTCCACATCAACGACAGCGCCACTCCACTCGGCTCGAACCGCGACCGGCATGCGAACATCCTCGAAGGCGAGATCGGCGAAGGTCTCGGCGCGTTCCTCGCCCATCCCGCGTTCCAGGAGCTCAGCTGCTACATGGAGGTGCCGGGCACGGGCGACGGCCCCGACAAGGCCGAGCTCGCGAAGATCCGCGACCTGCACGCACGCTGGCTCGCCAGGGGCTGAGCCTGTGACCGTTGAGGCGGAAGCGGCGTATGGATGATGTGACCGCGTTCGACCAGGCCGCCGAAACGCACCTCGACGACGTCTACGGGTACCTCGTGTGGTTCACCGGCGACCGGTTCCTCGCCGAGGATCTCGCGGGCGAGACCTTCGAGCGCGCGCTCCGGCTCTGGCACCGGTTCGATCCGAAGCGTGGGTCGGCGCGGACCTGGCTCTGCCAGGTGGCGCGGACGACGGCGCTCGACCACTTCCGTGCCGAGAAGCGCCGGCAGCGCCGCGAGCAAGCCGCGGCGCTGCCGGAGCGGTTCGAGGACAGGCTGGTGGAAGGGCTCTCGCCCGAGCTCGAGGCGGCACTGCGGCGACTTTCGGCCGGCGAGCGTGAGGTGATCGCACTGCGGGTCGTGCTCGACTTCGACGCCCGCGCCGCTGCGGCGATGCTCGGAATCTCGCCCACCAACTGCACGACGCGCCTGAACCGGGCGCTCGGGAAGCTCGAGGAGGCACTCAATGTCGCAGCTTGACCTGTTGGCCGAGCTTCGCGAGGCGCGTCCGATCGCGCCGGCGGAGCTCCGCGAGCACATCCGCTCGATCGCGGCCGAGGCGATCCCGCCGAAGCGGCTCGTGACGTGGCGGCGAGCGCTCGTGTTCGCCGTCCCGGTCGCCGCAGCGATCGCGGGTGCGGCGATCCTCCTGCCGGGCGGGACTCGAACTGCGAGCCCGCCGCCTGTCGAAGGACAGGCGACCACGACCGCGCACGCCCCGGCCTTCGTCGCCTCTCAACCGGATCAGAAGGCACTCGCGCCGGCCACGTTCGCGACCGCCGGAGCGAGCGCCGTCGCGGCTGCCAAGCAGGCAGCCGTGCCCGGCCCGAGCCCGAACCGGATCCAGCGGATCACGACCGCGCTCGAGCTTCGCGTCCCTGACACGCAGGCCGTCTCGGACGGCACGAAGAAAGCCGTCGCGATCGCCCACGCGCTCGGCGGTTACCCGGCTTCGCTGAACGTCCAGGCCGCAGCGCGCACCGGCTACGCCGACATCACGTTGCGGATCCCGAAGCAGAACGTGCAGCGCGCCGTCTCCCGGCTCTCCGCGCTCGGCACGATCGTCGGCGAGAACGTCGCGATCAAGGACATCACGACGCAGGTCGACGCGACCGCCCGCAAGATCGCGCGCCTCGAGACACGCCTTGCCTACTGGCAGGCGCAGCCCGCGAGCGACGAGGCTGCCGGCCACGTCGCCGCGCTCACGGCGCAGATCGCGAAATTGAAGCGGGGCCGCGCCGCAACGATCCACACTGCAAGTTACGCGACGGTCAACCTCGAGCTCACGACTCGCCCCGCACCCGCTCCGGCCGCGAACAAGGGCCCCGGCCCACTCCACGGCCTTGGCGTCGCGTTCCACTGGATCTGGATCGGCGCGGTGTACGCGGCCGCCCTCGGCGGCCCACTGCTGCTCCTGCTCGGCCTCGGCTGGTTGGCGGCACGGGCGGTTCGGCGGCACCGCGAGAACGCCCTGCTCGGCGAGTCCTAGCTACTTCACCCGCGCGAAGATGCGGAACGTCGGCTCGCCCACGGGCAGTTCGCCGAACTCGGGGTTGATGCACCCGGTCTCGTCGCTCCGCGAGGCGTACGTGTTCTCGATCTCCGACCGGCACATCGGCAGCGGCTGGCGGACGGCGCGGATCGCGCCGAATCCGGCCGAACGGCGCTCGGCGGCGCGCAGCATGTCGAGGTCGATCTCGACGTCGTAGACCTTCTGCATGCAGCCGACGTACGTCTGCCCCCACGCCTCGTAGGAGTAGACGAACGGGCAGCCCTTCTCGAGGCAGGCTCCGGGGTACACGACCTTGTCGCAGTGCACCTCGCAACGTCGGCACTGCATCTCCTCGTGAGGGTGGAGCGGAAGGGATTTGGCCGCGGGTTGGGCTGACATGTCAGAGATTGTCGGCACGGGCGCGGAAATCTTCAAGTCTTGACTTTCCGCGCGTCTACCGCTATTCACGCTACCCGGGCGTCGAGTCCTGGTCGCGGGTGAACGGGTAGCCGCCCCAAACGAGCATCTCGCCCTCGATGCGAAGGCGCTCGCCGCGCTCGCGCCCGGACACGACGCGAAAGCCGCCTTCCGGAAGAGGCTCGAAGACCGACGGCTTGACGCGCGGCGGTGCGCCGATGATCCTGGCCGTGAGCTTCCCGTCGCGCCAGGAGAAGGCGAACTCGTTTCCTTCCGACCACCACTGGCCGAGGATCGCCGCGACCTCCGGCGGGGGTGGGCTTTCCGGCCGCCACGGCTCGACGTCAGGCGGCCACAGCTCGATCGTCGCCGCAGCGAGCTCGATCGCGATCTCGCTCGTCGGCGCACGTGTTCCCGAGTTCGTGAGCACGGCCGCGCCCGTCTTCGTCTCGCGGTTCACGAGGAGCCCGGCCAGGAAACCCGGCATCGCACCGCCGTGGCCGCCGAAGATCCGCCCCTCGTGGCTCACGAGTTGGAGGCCGAGGCCCCAGCCGACAGTCCACTCATCGGGATTCAGCATCACCTGGGGCGCCCACATCTCCTCGACCGTGTCCGGAGCCAGCACGCCTTCCCGGCCGCCGACGAGGAACGCGCCCCAGCGGCAGAGATCGCCCACGGTCGACCAGATCTGCCCCATCGCCGCAACGCCGCCGGTCTCGATATGCGCCTCACGGCCCGCTGTGCCCGTGTATTCGTCGACGAGGTAGCCGACGGCGCGCGGTTCCTGCTCCTGCCACGTGGTCCGCCCCAGCTCGAGCGGTGCCAGGATCCGTTCGTCGACGTAGTCGGTGTACGGACGGCCGCTCTGTCGTGCGACGACCTCGCCGAGAAGCGCATACGCGAGGTTCGAGTAGTGGTGTGCGCGCGCCGCCGGGAGCACGAGCTCGTACCCAGCCATCGCCTCGAGGATCTCGTCGATCGCGGGAGCCTCGCCCGTGACGAACATCTCGCCCGCCTCGCGCTGCAGCCCGGAGAGGTGCGCCAGCATCCGGCGAAGGGTCGGCGAGCCGTGCGCGATCCCGGGGATGTGCTGCTCGACGCGGTCGTCGAGGTCGAGCTTGCCCGCGTCCCTGAGCTGCATCACCGCGACGGCGGTGAAGGTCTTCGTGATCGAGCCGACCCGGTACTGGGTCTCGGGCGTCGCCTCGACGTTCGCCTCGAGATCGGCGAGACCAACCGCGCCCGACCATACCGTGTCGCCGTCGCGCACGACCCCGGCGGCGATCGAGGGCAGCCGCTCGGCCTGGCGGGCCCGCAGGCCGCGCTCGAGCCGTGGCACGAGAACCTCAGGCGCGGGCAAGGACATAGGGAGGCTCGAAGGGGATCACGTCGGCAGCGTAGTCGAGCCGCGCCGATAGCCTGGCCGAACGTGAGCGTCGACCCGTACATGCTTCCCGACGACCTGCCGGTTCCCGAGGACGACGGCGCCGCGGACCATCTGACGGGGCTCGCGGTCCCGTCGCTCGTCCTCGACTCCTCGCTCGGCCCGGTCGACCTCGCCGAGCTCAGCCGGCGCCTCGCCGTCTTCTACGTGTACCCGCGGTCGGGAAAGCCCGACGAGCCGCTGCTCCCCGGCTGGAACGAGATCCCCGGCGCGCGCGGCTGCACGCCACAGTCGTGCGGCTTCCGCGACCACGCGACGGAGCTCTCCGCCTTCGGCGCCAGGGTCGCCGGCATCTCGAGTCAGAGCATCGCCGACCAGGTCGAGTTCGCGGACCGCAACCGGATGCCGTTCCCGGTCGTCGCCGATCCGGAGCTTCGGCTGCGTGAAGCGCTCGGCCTCCCGACGTTCGAAACGGCGGGACTCGAGCTGTACAAGCGAATCGCGATCGTCGCGGAGCGCGGGCAGATCGTGATGGTCTTCTATCCGGTCTTCCCGCCCGACCGCAGCGCAGAAGACGTCCTCGCGTGGCTCGGTGCCCGCGGATAGGCGGGTACCCTTTGGCGGTGAGCTCCCGCCCCTCGGTTGACGTCTCTGTGTCGGTTCGCGTCGTCGCGTGAACCTCGAACTGCTCGACCAGACGCTCGAGGGCGAGCCCGACTACCGCAGGCGCCAGGTCTGGGAATGGACGGCGCGCGGCGCGCACTCCTACGAGGAGATGACGAACCTGCCGGCAGGCCTTCGCTCGTCCCTGGCCGAGCGCGTGCCGTTCTCGTCGCTCGAGCTCGTGACCGAGTCCCTCTCGCGCGACGGGACGCTCAAGGTGCTCTTCCGCACGCACGACGGCCACCCGGTCGAAGCGGTGCTGATGCGGTTCCGGGACGGGCGCCGGTCGGTGTGTGTCTCGTCCCAGTCGGGCTGCCCGCTGACCTGCGTCTTCTGCGCCACCGGGCAGATGAGGTTCGGACGGAACCTGACGGCTGGCGAGATCCTCGACCAGGCGCTCCACTTCCGCCGGATCGAGCCGATCGACCACGCCGTGTTCATGGGGATGGGCGAGCCGATGCTGAACCTCGACCCTGTGCTGGCGGCGGCGCGTCGACTGCCCGACCTCGGCGTGAGCAACCGCCACACGACGATCTCGACCGTCGGCTGGCTGCCCGGGCTGACGCGATTCGTCGACGAGGTGGAGGAGCCGATCCGGCTCGCGCTCTCGCTGCACGCGCCCGAGGCCGCGCTTCGCAGCGGGCTGATGCCCGTCAACGACCGCTACCCGCTCGCGGACGTCCTCTCCGAGTGCCGCCGGTACGTCGCGCTTCGGGAGCGGCGGGTGTACGTCGAGTACGTGATGCTCGACGGCGTGAACGACAGCCGGCGTCACGCCCACGAGCTCGCCGAGCTTCTCGGCCAGAAGGAGTTCAAGGTCAACCTGATCCCGTACAACCCGACCGGGAGCACGCTGCATGGGACCACGCTCGAGGGGAGCCCTCGCGGCGCGATCGAGGAGTTTCGCGCTGTCCTCGGCAGGGCGGGCATCCCGGCGACCGTCCGGCTGACCCGCGGACGAGACATTGCTGCGGCCTGCGGGCAGCTCGTCGCATCGCGCAGCTGAGCTCGGCTACCCGCGTCGTGTGAGCGAAGCCACTTCGCCGGAGCCCCCGTGTGCGAGCACGAGCGCCGGCGAGACCGCGTTGCTCGCGTAGCCGTGGGCCGAGACGAGCGCCGTGCCGTCGAGGAAGGTGACGTCGGTCACGGCCTTCCCGCGGAATCTCATTCCGTGTGGTTCCAACGGAAGCGAACCGATCACTCTCATGCAGATTCCCTCGACCGAGGCGGCAAAACTCGTTAGTCTCGTAGCCGGCAGACAAACCGCAGAAGGAGTACGCAAATGCGTCGGAGGACCATCCGGATTTTCGCTTTCTCGTTCCTGGCTGTTCTCGTCCTCGCCGCCGCCGGCTGCGGGTCGAAGAAGAGCGCGACGACGACTACGACCACGACCGCCACCACCACGGAGGCTGGCGCGACCACGACTCCTGCCACGACCACCCCGGCGGCCACGACCTCCGGCGGCAGCGGCCTCGGCTCGCTCAGCTCTTCGGCGAATTGCCAGCAGCTCGAGAACCTCGGAACCGCATTCGCGAGTGCCTTCCAGGGCGCCAACGGAGATGTCAAGAAGGAGGCGGCGCTGCTCAAGGCGTTCGCGGACAAGACCCCGGCTGACATCCGGCCGGACTTCGAGACGCTCGCGTCCGCTTTCGATCAGATCGCGTCCGACCTCAAGGGTGTCGATCTCAGCGGCGGCAAGACGCCTGATGCCGCGACGCTCGCGAAGCTCGCCACGCTCAGCACCCAGTTCACCGGGGCGAAGTTCACGCAGGCCGCGGCGAACATCAGCGCCTGGGCCCAGAAGAACTGCGGCGTGAAGGTACCAAGCGGCTAGGCCAGGCAGGTCGGAGAGCTACGAGCGGCCGCCCGGATCCCGGGCGGCCGCTCCGTTTCTCAGCTCGCGAGCGAGAGGTGGCAGCTCGCGAGGCCGCGTTTCTCGAGGTAGCGCTGGTGGTAGTCCTCGGCCGGCCAGAAGGTCGATGCGTCCTCGATGCTCGTCGAGACCGGTCGGCCCGCGTGCTGCTCGAGCGCCTGGCAGGCCGCCTCCGCGGCGGCGCGCTGTTCCTCGTCGTAGACGAAGATCACCGAGCGGTACTGGTCGCCGACAGCCGGCCGAAGCCGGCTGCGGCGGGTCGGGTCGTGCTCGGCGAAGAACGCGGCAAGCAGCTCCTCGTAGGAGATTCGCTCGGGGTCGTAGGTGATCTCGACGACCTCGGCGTGGCCCGTGCGATGGCTGCACACCTGCTCGTAGCTCGGACTCGCGACCGAGCCGCCCGCATAGCCGGCCGAGGTCCTCGTGACCCCGTCAAGCCTCCGGAACGCGGCCTCCACGCCCCAGAAGCAGCCTGCGCCGAACGTTGCCGTCGCCTCCAACTACTTCTCCTCCAGGTCGATCGCGGCAGAGTTGATGCAGTATCGGATCCCCGTCGGGTGCGGCCCGTCCGGGAAGAGATGCCCGAGGTGGCCGCCGCAGCTCGCACACATGACCTCGGTGCGAACCATCCCGTAGCTCGTGTCGGTCTCCTCGTCGATCGCCTCGCTATTCGCCGGCGCGAAGAACGCAGGCCAGCCGCAGCCCGAGTCGTACTTCGCCTCGGAGGTGAAGAGCTCGGCGCCGCAACCGACGCACTTGTAGGTGCCCGGCTCGAAGACGTGGTCGTACTCGCCGGTGAACGCCGGCTCGGTGCCCTTCTCCCGCAGCACCCGGTAGGCCTCGGGCGAAAGCTCGGCGCGCCACTCGGCATCGGACTTGTGAATCTGTGCCAATCGAATCTCCCTTCGTCGACCGCAGGGTACTTTTTCCCTGCGCAATAAGGAAAACGAGTCGAGAGCGCTCGAAGTTCCCGCCGTCGGAAGATGTTCAGAAAGTCTTCAGGGGCGCTTCGGGAGCCGGGTTCAGCTCGCCATGACGAGCTTGAACACGTCGACCGCATTCCCGTTCGGCGCGATGTCGACGGTGCCCTTGACGCCCTTGAAGATCCCGGTCCCACTCTGGATCGGAACGATCAATCCGTGGGTGAGCGAGATGTTGACCCCGTTCGCCGTGATCGTCCCGCCGGGAAGCCTCGTCGTTGTCTCGAGGTTCGTCGTGCCGGAACAGCTCGCCGCGGCGGTGCTGCAGCTGCCGCCCTTCAGCGGCCCCCACATGAACGCCATCGTTCCCATCGGCGTGTTGTTCGGGAAGCCGAGAACGTCACCGACCGCGAAGAGGCGGAGCGTGGTCGAGAAGCTGTCGCCCGGGTCGCCCACAGGTGGATGCGGGTGACGATATGTCGCCTCCTGGATCAGGCGCACCTGAAAGGTGAGCGGCCCCTTCGCGTCGTGTTTGGTGCCGGCCGCGAGAGCGGTGGCGGCGACAATGCCCGCGAGGGCAGCAACGAGAACGAGGGGTGCCAGGTAGCGAGGCATGTGTTCATTGTCCCATGAAAGGTATGTGCGTTGCTTAAGAAACAACCCGGTGTTTCGACAATTGCGAATCTGCCCGGCCACGATGAAAAGCCCCGCAACAGGCGCAGGGCTTCTCATCGTGAACCGGAACTTCTCTAGCCCGTGGTCGTCGACGCCGCGCCCGTCGTGCCCGGGCTGTTCGGGAAACCACCCGGAGTGATTCCTGCGCATTCGGTGCAGGTCTTGTAACCACCCGAGTACTTTCCGACGAACGTTGCGACATCCGTGATCTGCGTCTTCGTCAAGACCTTCCCGAACCCGACCATCTGGGTTGGGTACAGCGGCAGGGCCGCCGGCAGACCGTTCTGCACCGTCGCCACTGCTACTGCGTACGGCGCGTAGATCTTGTTGAAGTTCATGCCGAGATTGCACGCGGTGGAGCCGTTGCAGACGTTGTATCCGCGGTACGAAGCGGGGCCTGCCGCCTTCATCACGTGACACGCGACACAGAAGTAGTTGTTGAACACCTGGAACCCGTCCGCGACGTTCCCCGGGCCCTGAGCCGGCGTAGCCGTCCGGTGGGCGAGCGCAACGGGCGTGCCGAGCGCGACTGCGCAAGCTACGACCGCGAGCCCGATGCCGGCACGCCGACCGATCCTCATCTGACGCATCGTCCTCCCTTGATTCGACACCTCTCGGTCTCCGACCGAGCCTGCGCCTGTTGCGCAACCGGGATTGTTACACGATTGCTCTGACTCTGACGATCGAACCGCACGGCCTTCTCCGACGCGACGCGCCGACAGGCTTGCGGCGCCCCGCTCGGACTGAAATGAGACCCCGTCTCGAAGCAGAGCATCGCCGGAGATAGTGGCTCGGCCATCGGATGCTAAGACGTTCAGGGCTCGCCGAAGTTGTGCCGGACCACGAGCTCCTTCGCCGCGCGCGCTTCGTCGAGACGGCCGACAGGGCGGCCGTGAGGAGCCGAGCGGATCGCTTCGGGCTCCTCGGCGGCCTCGCGCGCGATCGCGAGCATCGCCTCGGCGAACGCGTCGAGTGTCTCCTTCGCCTCCGTCTCGGTCGGCTCGATCATCAGTGCCTCCGGGACGACGAGTGGGAAGTAGACGGTCGGCGGGTGGAAGCCGAAGTCCATCAGCCGCTTTGCGACGTCGAGGGCGCTGATCCCGTGCTCGGACTTCAACGTCCGGGCGCCGAGGACGAACTCGTGCATGCATAGACGGTCGAACGGTACGTCGTAGGCGTCCTTCAGCCGGGCGAGCAGGTAGTTCGCGTTCAGCACGGCAACCTCGCTCATCTCGCGCAGCCCCGGCCCCCAGGCCCGCATGAACGCGTATGAGCGGACGAAGACCCCGAAGGGCCCGGAGAAACCGCGCACCTTGCCGATCGAGAGCGGCCTGTCGTGATCGAGCCGGAAGAGCTCGCCGTCCCTCACCACGACCGGCCGCGGCAGGAACGGGGCGAGACTCTCGCGAACGGCGATCGGGCCGCCGCCGGGACCGCCGCCGCCGTGGGGCTGCGAGAACGTCTTGTGCAGGTTGATGTGGACGATGTCGAAGCCCATGTCGCCGGGCCTCGAGATGCCGCAGACGGCGTTCAGGTTCGCCCCGTCGTAGTACATGAGCGCTCCCGCGTCGTGGAAGACGTCCCGGATCTGCTCGATGTTCTCGTCGAAGAGCCCGAGGGTCGAGGGGTTCGTGAGCATGAGCCCGGCGGTCTCGCCGTCGACCTTTCCGCGGAGATCCGCGAGCTCGATGTTCCCGCGCTCATCGGTTCTGACCGGCGTCACCTGGTAGCCGGCCATCGTCACGCTGGCCGGGTTCGTCCCGTGCGCAGTGTCCGGGATCACGATCTTCGTCCGCCGGTCGCCCTCTCCCTTGCGGTCGAAGTGGGCACGCATCACGAGAAGCCCGGTCAGCTCGCCCTGGGAGCCGGCCGCGGGCTGGAGGCTGACGGCGTCGAGCCCGGTCACCTCGCGCAGGATCGCTTCGAGGTGCCACTGGAGCTCGAGCGCGCCCTGGGCCGCATCGTCATCGACGAGCGGGTGAAGGTCGCGGAAGCCCGGGAGCCCGACGAGGCGCTCGTTGACGCGCGGGTTGTACTTCATCGTGCATGAGCCGAGCGGATAGAAGCCCGTGTCGACGCCGAAGTTGCGGGTCGAGAGCTCGGTGAAGTGGCGGAGCACCTCGGGCTCGGCCATTTCAGGGAGCCGCGGAGGCTTCGCCCGCGCGAGGTGACTCGGGATCGCGGGGACCGGGAGCGCGGGCTTCGGGACCGCGAGGCCGCGGCGGCCCGGCTTCGACTTCTCGTAGATCAGCTTCACGTGTCTGCCCGGCTCATGGGGCCTGCTCGCCGAGAGCGTCCGCGAGCCGGTCGATCTCGGTGGTCGTCCGCTTTTCGGTGACGGCCACGAGCAGGCCGCTGTCGAGCTCCGGATAGTCGCGGCCGAGCGGGTAGCCGGGATTGATGCCGTGGGTACGGGCTCGGCGAACGGCCTCGGCGCCGCTCCGTCCGGCGTCGATGGCAAACTCCTTGAATGTTGTCTGATTCGAAAACAGCGGTTGTAGTCCCCGCTCGGCCAGCCGCGCCTTCGCGTAGGCGCCGAGGGCCATGCAGGTCTCCCCCGTCTCCCGCAGGCCTTCAGGCCCGAGCAGTGAGAGGTGCACCAGGCCCGCCAGGGCGAGGAGAGTCTGGTTGGTGGTGATGTTCGAGGTCGCCTTCTCGCGCCTGATGTGCTGCTCGCGTGTCTGAAGGGTGAGGACATAGCCGCGGTCCCCCGCGGCGTCTACCGTCTCGCCGACGATCCGCCCGGGCAGCTTCCGGATGTAAGGCTCACGGGCGGCGAGGAAGCCGTAGTGCGGCCCGCCGTAACTCATGAAGTTGCCCGCGGACTGGCCTTCGCCGATCGCAAGAGCGCAGCCGTAGTTGCCGGGTGCCTCCAGGACGCCGAGGCTGATCAGGTCGACGTGGGCGATCGGGAGCGCGCCGTTCTCGTTCGCGGCGGCAGCCAGCTCGGGTGCCGGCTCGAGGCAGCCGAAGAAGTTCGGTTGCTGGAAGATGACCGCCGCCGCGTCCTGCGAAGCCTCCCGGACCCGGTCGGGATCCGTGACCCCACCCTCATGGGGAACCTCGACGATCTCGAGCCCGAAGCCCTTGGCGAAGGTGTGGATCACCGCTCGGACCTGCGGGTTCGTCGCCCCGGTGACGACGACCCGGGTGCGGCCGGTCACCCCCTTGGCGAGGAAGCACGCGTCGGCGGCGACGGTCGTCCCGTCGTAGCCCGAGGCGTTCGAGACGTCCATCCCGGTGAGCTCGCAGATCGCGGTCTGGTACTCGAAGATCGCCTGCAGCACGCCCTGTGAGAGCTCGGGCTGGTACGGCGTGTACGCGGTGAGGAACTCGCCGCGCTGGAGGACGGCGTCCACGACGGCCGGCACGTAGTGGTCGTAGATCCCGGCGCCGAGGAACGAGACCTTGTCGATCGTGTTCCGCGCTGCGAGCTCCTCGAGGTGCCGCGTGAGCTCGGCCTCGGAGAGCGCGGGCGCCACGTCGAGCTCCCGCTCGAAGCGCACGCCGGTAGGAATGTCCCGGAAGAGCTCGTCGACCGACTGGACGCCGATCGCCTCGAGCATCGCCTCGCGGTCCTCGGCCGTCAGCGAGAGGAAGCTCACTGCGAGGCGATCACGTCGCGATAGGCGGCGGCGTCGAGCAGCGCGCTCGTCTCGCCCGCCTCGGCGAGCCGGATGCGGATGAGCCAGCCGTCGCCGTAGGGATCGGCGTTCACGATCTCTGGGGACTCGACGACGGTGGGGTTCACCTCGAGCACCTCGCCGGAGAGCGGCGAGATCAGGTCAGAGACGGCCTTCACCGACTCCACCTCGCCGTAGGAGCTGTCCTTCCTGATCTCGGCGCCGACCGCCGGGGCCTCGTAGTGGACGAGCTCGCCGAGCGCGTCGACTGCAAACCAGGTGACTCCGAGCACGGCCTCGTCCCCGTCGATTCGGGCCCAATCGTGCTCGGGGTGATACAGCAGATCGTCGGGATAGGACTCGGCTGCCACGCTCACTCCTCTCGCTTGTAGATCGGTTTCTTCATCACGACGCCCTTCCGGAGCTTCCCGCGGACGTCCACCGTGAGCTCGCTCCCCGGCGCACTCGACTCGGCGGGAACGTAGCCGAGCCCGATCCCCACCTCGAGCATCGGTGAGTGGGAGCCCGACGTCACCTCGCCGCCACCCTGGATCGGCATCCCCTGGCGCGGAATCGCCGTCTCGGTCATCCGGAACGCCACGAGCTTCCGCTCGGGCCCCGCGCCTTGACCTCACGCAGCACTTCGGCGCCGGTGAACTCGGTGTCGAGCGCACAGACCCAGCCGAGGCCGCTCGAGACCGCATCCCACTGCGGCCCGATGTCGTTTCCGTGCAGCGGGTAGCAGACCTCGAGTCGGAGCGTGTCGCGTGCTCCGAGCCCGCACGGCACGACGCCGCGCGCCACGATCGCATCCCAGAGTGCAGGCGCGTCCTCGGGCGCGCAGGCGAGCTCGACTCCCTCCTCGCCGGTGTAGCCCGTTCGGGCGACCATGACCTCGATGCCGTCGATCTCGCTCATCTCCCAGGTGAACGCAGCCCCGTGCTCGAGCCCGAGGCGCTCGATTGCACAGGGGCCCTGCACCGCGAGCAGTGCGTACTCATCCGAGACGTCGCGAACGTCCGAGCCGCGGATCTCGTGGGCGACGAGCCAGGCGAAGTCGGTCTCCGCGTTCGCGGCGTTCACGACGAGCAGGAACCTGTGCGGGTCTGTCCGGTAGACGATCAGGTCGTCGATGATCCCGCCCTGCTCGTTCGTCAGCAGCGTGTACTGCGCATCACCGACCTCGAGCCCGGTGACGTCGTTCGAGAGCAGCCCTTGCAGCATCTCCGCCGCCGTCGGCCCTTCGATCTCGATCTCGCCCATGTGCGAGACGTCGAAGAGTCCGGCGTCCCTCCGCACCGCCTTGTGCTCGGCGATCACCCCTTCGTACTGCACCGGCATCTCCCAGCCGGCGAACGGCACCATGCGGCCGCCGGCGGCGACGTGCCTGTCGTAGAGCGGCGTCCGGCGCAGAGGCTGCATCGGCGCGATGCTAACGCGGGCCACCCGTCCGGCGATGACGAACCCCGGCGACTGTTCCGGCGCGATCGGGACGCTGCCGCTCGGCCGACCTCGTGGCGATGGTGCGAAGGCGCCGGGAATCGCAACGCGTCACGGCGAACAGCGGCCGAGGCGGCGACCGGACAATCGGTGCCGCAGGGAAGCGACCTCTGCGATGAAGGCATCGCGCCGGCGAGAGGCCCCCTCACGCGTGGAGGGAGAGCTCATCGGCCGGAGGGTCATTCGGTGGGTCGGAGCGCTTCCTTCGTAAAACGGGGCGCTCCCTGAGATCGGGCTCCGGCTCAAAGTGCACGCACCTGGCACGAACTTGGTCGACTTCGGTGACAGGTTTCCGGATCCCTTGCCGCTAGAATTGATCGGGAGGGCGGAGGGGTTGCGTCCCCACCCAGGGCGGGTCGGCGCAGTGTGCGGCCCAGTGTGACGGCGCAGTGTGACGAGTTTGCGCTGATCGGTTTCGGCGGCTTCCGCCACACCCTGGGACGCTGAGCCGGCGCGGGTTCCGAACCTGTGCCCGGACTTCCGGAAGCTGTCCGGCCTGCACCCAGGCCAGCGCCCGCAGGAACCTGCGCGGAACGTCACGGGGCCGCCTCATGGCGGCCCCGTGACGTGGCGAACGATGTGCTTGTTCAGGCAGCGTCAGGCACGGGCGCACCGATCGAGCTGCCTGCTCCGTGGTCGAGCCGCGGGAGCCAACCGAGCCAGCTCGGCAGGTACCAGTTCCACTCGCCGAGTAGCTTCATCGTCGCGGGAAGAAGCAGCGCGCGCACGATCGTCGCGTCGATCAGGACCGCCGCCGCGAGACCGATCCCGAGCTCCTTCATGTCGAGGATCGGAAGAGTCGCGAAGATCGAGAACACACCGACCATCACGAGCGCGGCGCTCGTCACGACTCCTGCTGTCGACTTGATCCCGTGGGCGATCGCGTCCTCTGTCCGCATCCCCCGGTCGTAGGCCTCGCGGATCCGGCTGAGGATGAACACGTGGTAGTCCATCGACAATCCGAACAGGATCACGAACATGAAGATCGGGAGCCATTGCGCGATCCCGCCGTTCGAGGTGAAATCGAGCAGGTTCTCACCCCAGCCCCACTGGAACACGATCACGAGCACGCCGTAGGCGGCGCCGACCGACAGCAGGTTCAGGACGATCGCCTTCGCCGCGATCACGATCGAGCGGAACGAGACGAGCAGCAGGATGAAGGCGAACGTGAGTACGAAGCCGAAGACCAGCGGTGCGGAGTGCTTCAGCAGCGTGTTCTCGTCGGCCGAGGCGGCGGTGCCGCCTGTGACCGCGTACGTGGCGCCCGGCACTTTGCCGATCGTCGCGGGGATCACGATGTTGCGGAGGGTGTGAAGCGCACGGAGCGACGTCGAGTCGGTTCCGTTCCCCTTGAGGGGGATCGCGACGCGCGTGACCGTGCGACCGGCGTTGACGTCGACCTCGACCGGGCCGGTCATCTGGCCGGTCGCGAGCGCTTCGGTGCGCAGGCGCGTGACGGCCTGCTTCACGGCCGGCGAGTCGGCGTTCGCCTGGATCGCGACGAGCGCCGGCGTAGCCCCACCCGGGAAGGCGGTCTGGATCCGGTCGAGCGCAGGGATCGTGGCGATGTTCTTCGGGAGGGCGTTGAGGCCCGTCTGCGAGGTGTGAATCCGGAGCGCAGGAACTGCGAGCGCGAGGAGGATCCCCACCGAGACGGCAACGGTCGCAACCGGGTGCCGCAGCGCCGGGGTCAGGATCGCCGCCCAGAAGCGGTTCTCGCCGCCCTCGCGGCGAAGCCGGTGCAGGAACGGGATCCGGCCACGGTCGACCTTGTCTCCGAGTCGGGCGATCAGCGCCGGCAGGACCGTGAGCGAGCCGAGCACGGCGACCGCAACGACGATCATCGTCGCGATCCCGAACGAGAGGTAGGTCTTGTCTCCGGAGAAGAGCATCCCCGCCATCGCGATCATCACGGTCAGCCCCGAGATGAGCACGGCGCGGCCGGAGGTGGCAGCCGCCGCCTCGAGCGCCGCGCGCGAGCTCTTGCCAGAGGCTCGCTCCTCGCGGTCGCGCTTCAAGTAGAAGAGCGAGTAGTCGACTCCGACGGCAAGTCCGACGAGGAGCAGCACGGCGCTGACGTTCGGATCCATCGGCACGAGGTGACTCGGGATCGAGACGAGCCCGAGGGTCGCGGCAACCGCCGACAACGCGAGGAGCAGAGGCAGCCCCGCCGCGACGAGCGACCCGAAGACGAGCAGCAGGATCAGGAGCGTCAGCGGCACTGATCGCTCTCCGGCCTTCGCGAGCTGACTGTTGAAGGCGTCGTTCAGTGCCTTGCCCGAGCTGATCGAGCCGGCCTCGCCGACGAAGAACCCGGGGTGCCGCGCGGCGATCTTCCCGGTTGCCTTCGTGATCGGGTCGATGCGCTTCTCGGCATCGGCCTCCTTACCGCGCATGTCGAACTCGACCATCGCCGTGTGCCCGTCGGCCGAGACCTGCTCCGAGTTCGCCGCGAGAAGTGGCGAACGCAGGTTCGTGAAGCGCGCCGAGAACGGCTCGACGGTGGCGATCGCGTCCTCGACGGTGGCCCGGAAAGCCGCGTCGTGGATCGTCTGCGTCTTGCTCTGCACGAGCACGATCTCCGTCTGCGGATCGGCCTGGAAGCCGGCCTGCTTCAGGATCTCGTCGGCGCGGTGAGCCTGGCCGACGTTCGCGTCGCGTTGGTCGATCTGCTTCGTGCCGATCGCCCCGCCGGCAACAACGGCGACGATCACGAGTGCAACCCAACCGAAGACCGCTGTCTTCCAGTGGCTTGCGCTCCAGCGGCCCATCCGGGCCGCGATGTTGTTCGATTTCTTCAACGGTGACATGGCAAGCGTCCTTTTCTGACGAGGGTCTCGGAGTAACGATTCGAGACTCGCACCAAGGCGCTCCTACGGCAGGGCGGCGGGCAGGCTTTCGCAGGTGCGGGTAGCCGCACTTCTCAGGGGCGGGGTTAGCCGCGCAGGAACGTCAACACCGCGAGGACGCGGCGGTGGTCGCCGGCGTCGGCGGGGAGGCGCAGCTTCACGAAGATCGCGGTCACGTGCTTCTCCACGGCACGCTGGGTGATGAACAAGCGCTCGCCGATGGCCTGGTTCGAGCGACCCTCCGCCATCAGTTCGAGCACCTCGCGCTCGCGGGGGCTCAGCGCGCCGAGCGGGTCGTCCCTTCGCCGCCTGCCGACGAGCTGCGAGACCACGGCCGGGTCGAGCGCGGAGCCGCCCTCACCCACGCGGCGGACGGCGGCGGCGAACTCGCCGATGTCGGAGATGCGGTCCTTCAAGAGGTAGCCGACGCCCTCCGCGCTCTCGGAAAGGAGGTCGAGCGCGTATTCGGCCTCGATGTACTGCGAAAGCACGAGCACCCCGGTTGCGGGGTGTCGCGCACGGATCTCTCTTGCCGCCCGAAGCCCCTCGTCGGTGTGGGTCGGCGGCATCCGGATGTCGACGATCGCGACCTCGGGGGCATACGAACGGACCTTCAGGAGCAGCCCTTCGGAATCTCCGGCCTGGCCTACGACCTCGAAGCCCGCCTCCCCGAGCAGGCTGGCGATGCCTTCGCGCAACAGCACGGAATCGTCTGCCAGGACCACACGCATCTAGTTCACCCCGGCTTGAGGTAGGGGGATCTCGGCAACGACGCGCGTGCCGCCACCGGACGGGCTCTCGACCTGGAGGCGCCCGTCGAGCGCCTCGACGCGATCCGCGAGGCCGCGCAGGCCGGAACCGCAGGCCGGATCCGCGCCGCCCGACCCATCGTCGGCGACCTCGATCCTCACGGAGCCGTTCCCCGCCTCCACCCGCACGCCGACCGAACCGGCCCGCGCGTGCTTGACGACGTTCGCAACGGCTTCCGAGACGACGTAGTACGCCGCCGCCTCGACCGGCTCCGGCAGCCGGCGGCCGAGCTTCGTCAACTCCACCGGGAGCGGCGCCCGGGACGCGAGCCCTTCGAGCGCTGCGTCGAGGCCACGGTCGCTCAGTACGGCCGGATGGATCCCGCGGGCGAGCTCCCGCAGCTCCTCGAGTGCGAGGGTGAGCTCCTCGCTCGCGCCGGTGAGGATCCCCGCGACGGCCGCCGGATCGGACTGGAGCTTCGACTGGGCGAGGCGCAGGGAGAGCGAGAGCGACACGAGCCGCTGCTGGGCGCCGTCATGGAGGTTCCGCTCGAGCCGGCGGCGTTCCTCGTCCCCCGCGGCGACGATCCGGCCGCGCGAGGCCCGGATCTCGGCCTCCTGGCGGCGGCGCTCGGTCGCATCGAGCCCGGCGGCGACGATGCTCTCGACCGCGCCGGAGGGCCCCGCTACCGGGGCTCCGCGCCAGATCACGGAGATGCGGTCGCCACCCGCGTTCGTGAAGGTGTTCTCGTACTCGGCGGGTGGATGATCTGGCGCGGCGGCGGCGAAGCGCTCCTTCATCGCGTGGCGATCGCCCGGGTCGAGGAAAACGTCCCAGAAGAAACGGCCGCGAACGGCACTTGCGTTGTCGTAGCCGCTCGCGGCGAGCGTCGCCGGGTTGAGCGACCGGATACGGGCCTCCGTGTCGATCGTGACGAGGAGGCTCGGAGCGGTCCTGAAGACAGTCGTCAGGAACTCGTTCTGTGCGCGCAGCTCAGCCTCGAGCCGCGCGTTGTCGAGCGCGAAGGCGGCAGCCGCGCCGACGCTCTCGATCAGCTCCGGCTCGTCGGCCAGCGACTCGTCGTGGAGCAGCGCGCCGACGCGATGGCCGTCGCGCTCGACCGCCGAGATCCCCCTCCGGGGCACCTGCGAAAGGTCGAGCGGGCGGCCTTCCGAGTCGACGTAGCGGCTGTCCCGCTCGAGCCAGAACGCGAGCCTGAGCGACGGGTCGCCGAGCGCATCTGCAAGTGCGGAACGAACCGGAGCTCCGTGTCCGAGCGCAACCATGAGCCCCGCGACGGAGCCCCGCGCGAGCCGGCTGCGCAGCAGTCCGTAGAGGAATGCAAGCGGCACCATCGCAAAGAGCGCCAGAAACAGCGGGTCGATCACGATGTCGGCGCGGGGCGCGATCGCGGAGACGACGTTCCCGAGCACGAGCGCGACCAATGCACCCGTGCCGGCGACATAGACCGGGAGCAGGACGCGGCGGGCCGGCTCGGTCGCGGCCCGCCAGTTGCGGGTGAGGAGGACGACGACCGCGACCACGAGCCCGACCGTGATCACGGTGGAGATCGCGCCGATCGCGTTCGCGAGCCCGGGGAGATTGTCGACGACGATCGCGCTGTGTGGACAACTGCCGTGCGCGCTGCAGTCGTTCATCGGTGTCCGGTCGAAGAGCAGGACGAGGGGCGGCCCGATCAGGACGAACCACGCGGTGAGCTCCACGATCCGGCGGCCGGCCCGGTCGAGCAGCCCGGTCGGGAAGGAAAGGATCAACGCCGCGAACGGGATGAAGGCGAGGTTCGAGGCGATGATGCCCGCCGTGTAGACGACGTCGTCGTTCGCGTCGGTCAACGCGAGCAGGAACCAGAGGTACCCGATCGCGGACAGGTAGAGGCCCGTGCGGTTCCGGGGCCGCAGGTGCAGGGCGATGAGGCCGGTGATCACGAACGAGAGCCCGGCCGTGACGTCGAGTGCGGCCGCGAGCGCCTTGTGCGCCTCGTGGTGGGAGTCGACGATCACGAGCACGGCCACAACCGCCTCGACGACCGCGAAGGCGCCGACTGCTGTCAGCTCGACGGTGCGCCTGGTCAACCGAGTAGTGCCCGGACGGCCGCGCCCGACAGATCCCCCTTGCCGACGAATCCACGGGCACCGCATTCGCCGATGAGCCCTCCGAAGTCCGAGGCATCGCGGCTCGAGACGAGGACGATGGCCGGCGCGTTGCCGTTCAACTGCGCGAGCCTCGCTGCCACCTCGAAGCCGTCCTCGTCGGCGAGCTGGATGTCGAGCAGGACAACGTCCGGCTGCAGTGCTGCAGCGAGTGCGACGGCATCATCGCCATCGCTTGCCTCAGCGACGACGCTGAAGCCGTCGGCCTCGAGGAGCGCCCGGGCGGTAGCACGGAAGCTCGGATGGTCGTCCACGATCAGCACGGTCATCATCATCGGCTCGAATCGTCGCAGACCGTCCAGGAGGAGGCCATACGGGTAGCCGCACTGTTTTGTTGCCGGCAGGCGGGAAGGCGACTCCGCTCCCGTGTCCGTTTCGGGCTATACCTGACCCCGCCTTTGGTCTCTCGGAGACGGCGCGGTTTGCAGGGGTTTCGTTGTTGCCTCAGCGGACGAGTGGCGGTTTTGTTCCGCCGTTGTCGCGCTTCTGAGGCAGTAGCTGACCCGCCCTGGCCCTGTGGGGGACGTTCGGCCGTCGAGGCGTAAGGGGCGCGCCGGGTTACTCGTCGCGAAGGAACGACGGCACGTCGAGCAGGTCGTTCGGGGGATCCGTGTCGGCGGGCGGAGCCGGGGTGAAAGGACCGGGGCTCGGAACAGGAGCCGGGCCGGGGCCCGTGCTGCGGCGCCGGCGCTGCTGGCCGAAGCCGGTCGCGATCACGGTGACCCGGACCTCGTCGGTTCTCGACTCGTCGATCACCGCGCCGAAGATCACGTTCGCATTCTGGTCGGCGGCGCTCGTCACGACCTCGGCTGCTTCGTTGACCTCGAACAGCCCGAGGTCCGCGGGGCCGGTGATGTTCAGGAGGATGCCCGTGGCGCCGTCGATCGAGGACTCGAGGAGCGGCGAGCTGACGGCGGCGCGCGCAGCCTCGGCCGAGCGGCTCTCGCCCTGGCCGACGCCGATGCCCATGAGCGCCGAGCCGGCGTTGCGCATGATCGTGCGGACGTCGGCGAAGTCGAGGTTCACGATCCCGGGGACGGTGATCAGGTCGGTGATGCCCTGCACGCCCTGGCGCAGGACGTCGTCGGCCATCTTGAACGCGTCGCCGAGCGGCGTCTTCTTCTCGACTACCTGGAGCAGCCGGTCGTTCTCGATCACGATCAGCGTGTCGACCTTCTCGGCGAGCTCGGAGATGCCCTGCTCGGCCTGCCCACCGCGGCGCCGCCCTTCGAAGCTGAACGGCCGGGTGACGACGCCGACCGTCAGCGCCTCGAGCTCGCGTGAGAGCTCGGCCACGACGGGCGCGCCGCCGGTGCCGGTGCCGCCACCCTCGCCGGCGGTGACGAAGATCATGTCGGCGCCCTTCAGCGCCTCCTTCAGCTCGTCGCGGCTCTCCATCGCGGCGGCGTTCCCGATCGTCGGATCCGCGCCTGCGCCGAGCCCGCGCGTCGCCTTCGCGCCGATATGGATCTTCACGTCGGCATCGCACATCAAGAGGGCCTGTGCGTCGGTGTTCACGGCGACGAACTCGACACCGGTGAGACCCGCGTCGACCATGCGATTGACCGCGTTCGTACCGCCGCCGCCGACGCCGACGACCTTGATCACTGCAAGGTAGTTACCGGAACGATCTCTCATCTCAGGTTCGCTCGACCTCAAGATCAACTGCAGGCTGGGGCCCGCGCACACCTCCTAGGAGCGCAGAGTAAAGCCCACCGTAGCGTTTGTCAATGCGGAAAACCAAACCTTCGAGTGATATCAACGTAAACCTCTACCTTCGACTTCAGGGTTGGGAGCTGCCGAGATCGGTCGCTTGACCGCCCAGGACGGGCCGTTCGGGAACGCTGACATCGACGTATGCAGGGGTGGCGCTGCTCTCCTCTGCGGCGATGTGAAGGATCCGCCGCGCGATCGTCAGCTTCAGCCGGAGGTTCCCGATCCCACCGAGGCGGATCTCCGGCCCGGAACCGAGAACGAGCGTGAGCGCATCCGGCCCGGAGTCGACGGTTCGGACGCCGCCCGCGAACGTGCCCGCGGCAAGCGGCGCGAGTGCAGCCGCTGCGAGCTTGCCGTTCGCGCCGCTGAGCGTCTCCCCGACCTTCACCGGCACCCCCTTCCCGAGCCACAGGCGCGCCAGAGCCGAGCGCTTCGGGTTCGCCACCGCCCGCATCACGCGGCCGCGGGCCGAGACGACCCAGGCGGCCTTGCCCTGGCGGAGGAGGAGCACGCCGCGCTCGGGCTTGACGGTCACGTGAAGCGTGTGTGGGAACGAGCGGTCGAAGCGAACGGAGATCACGTCGGGTAGCGCCTCGACTCGTTGGGCGAGGGCGCGGTCGTCGACGCGGAGCAGGCTTCGGCCGAGCACGGGCGCGAGCGCATGCCGCACCTCCGCCTTGACGCGCGGCGAGCCGCCGGAGACCTCGATCGTGCTCACGGCGAACAGCGAAGTCTCGAGGGCTGCCACGTAGGCGAGCCCCGCGACGGCGAGAATCAGCGCGCCGACAGCCAGGCTCCGCAGCGACGGGAGTGGAAGGCTCGTGGCGCGGCCCGGAGACCGTGCGCCTCGAGTAGGCGCAACGGTGCGAGAGCTCCGGCTCCGCGCTGCTTTCGACTCGCTCACGGACCGATCTTCGCCGTGCGCGCCCGCTTCCCTACAGTGATGGGAGCTCGATCGCGCCGAGGAAGCGAACCTCGTGCTCGAGCGCGATTCCGAAACGGTCGTGCACGCGCCGGCGGGCCTCCGTCATCAGGGCCACCGCCTCGGCGCTCGTGGCGCCGCCCGCGTTCTCGATGAAGTTCGCATGGCGCTCCGAGATCAGAGCACCGCCGGCTCGAAACCCCTTGAGCCCGCACTGCTCGATCAGGCTCCCGGCGCCCGGTCCCGCCTCCGGATTCTTGAAGACGCTGCCGAAGGTGCGCTTCGTCGTCGGCTGGGTCGACTTGCGGCGGCCGAGCAACTCGGCGACCTCCGACCTGATCTCCTCGGGCGGCTTCGGGAAGAGGCGGAAGCGCACCTCCGCGACCACCTCGCCAGGCCCGACGCCCGAGCGTCGATAGGCGAAGCCGAGCTCCCCGGCCGTGAGCCTGCGCCGACCGCCCGCGCCGACGACGACCGCCTCCTCGACGACGGTCCCCCAGTCGCTCCCGTACGCGCCGGCGTTCATCCGCACCCCGCCGCCGGCCGTGCCCGGTATCGCCGAGGCGAACTCGAAGCCGCCGAGCCCGGCGTCACGCGCCCGGTGGAGGCAGACGGCGTTCGTCGCACCCCCGCCCGCGACGAGCGTCTCGCCTTCGACGGCCGCCGATGCGAGCTCGCCGGTCAGCCGCAAGACGAGCGCATCGATACCCGCATCCGCGGCGAGCAGGTTCGATCCGAGCCCGACCGGCTCGACCGCCACTCCGTTGCCGGCGGCCCACTCGAGCACCTCCTCGAGCTCGTCGATCGTTCCGGGGCGCGCGAAGTACCGGGCCGGGCCGCCCGTGCCGATCGTGGTGAGGCGGGCGAGCGACACTCCTTCCTCGAGCGGGATCATCGCCTCTCCTCGAGCCGGGAGCGGATCACGGCCGGCGCGCGGTCCACGTCGCCGGCGCCCAGCACGAGCAGCACGTCCCCGGGCTGCGCTCGAGCCGCCAGGTACTCCGCCGCCTCGCCGACCCCGGGGATCCACGCCGCGAGCCGGCCATGGTCGGACAGCGAATCGACGACGAGCTTTCCCGTGACCGCCGGATCGGCCGGCTCACGAGCGAGATACACGTCCGCGACCACCACGTCGTCGGCGGCCGCGAGCGCCGTACCGAGATCGGCGGCGAGGTACCTCGTTCTCGAGACGAGATGCGGCTGGAAGAGTGCACGGAGCCGCCGGTCGGGGAACGCCTCGCGCGCCGCCGCGATCGTCGCGGCGATCTCGGCCGGATGGTGCGCGTAGTCGTCGACGATCGTCACCCCGCCCACCTCGGACAGCTCGAAGCGGCGGCCGGTGCCGGAGAACCGGCCGATCGCCTCCGCCGCCGCCTCGCGATCCACGCCCGCGAGCTCGAGCGCGGCGAGGGCACTGCCGGCGTTCCTGCGGTTGTGCTCGCCCGGGAGCGCCAGCGTGCCTTCGAAGGCGGGAGCATCGCGCACCAGATGAGGCGCCGCTCCCGCCCACCGGTCGAACGCCTGCTCGAGCTCGGCGAGCGAGCCGAACTCGCTGTGATGGTCGAGCTCGACGTTCGTGATCACAGCGATCTCCGCTGGCAGGCTGAAAAGGGTGCGGTCGGACTCGTCACCCTCGACGACGAGCCAGCCTTCCCCCGCACCCCCGTTCGAGCCGAGTTGGGGCACGGGGGCGCCGATCAGCCACGCCGGGTCGTTACCGGTCTCGCGCAGGGCGAAAGCGATCATCGCCGCCGTCGTCCCCTTCCCGTGCGTGCCGCCGACGACGATCGACCGGCGCAGCCCGGCAAGCTCCGCGAGGAACTCCGACCGCGAGCGGCCGGGCACACCCGGATAGGCCGACGAGACGACGGTCTCCCACCCCTCGGGCACCTGCGGCTCGGCCGAGAGCTCGACCTCGACTCCTGCAAGCTGCTCGAGGTACACCGTCAGCAGCCGGTCCCAGCCGCCGACCTCGGCCCCCCACTCGCGCGCAAGCTGCGCGTACGCCGACATCCCGGATCCGCCGATCCCGACGAACCAGAGCCTGCGGCCTTCAAGCGCGGGCAAGCGCGACCAGCCCCTCGGCGATCTCCTCGGCCGCGTTCGGCCGCGCCACGCGGAGCATCGCCTCGCCCATCCGCTCGAGCCGAGGCTCGTCGTCGAGGAGGGAACGGATGCGGTCCGGAACATCGTCGAGGTCGAGGTCGCGGATCATCATCGCGCCGCCCGCCTGCACGAAGTAGTCCGCGTTCTTCGCCTGGTGGTCGGCGGTCGCGAAGGGATACGGCACGAGGATCGCCGGCTTGCCGGCCGCGGCGATCTCCCAGACGGAGCTTCCCGCGCGCGCAAGCACGAGGTCGGCGGCCGAGTATGCCGCGCCGATCCGGTCGGTCGAGGCGATCAGGCGGTAGTCCGGCCGCCTCAGCCGGCCCTTCAGCGCCCAGTAGTCGCGCTCCCCGGAGATGTGGAGGATCGAGGGGCCAACCTCGCCGAATGCCTCGATCACGGTGTCGTTGATCGATCGGGCGCCCGCGAGCGCGCCCGCGACGAGCAGCACCGGGCCCTCCGCCGGCAACTCGAAGATCTCACGCGCCCGGTCCTTCGGGATCGTCCGCGCGCGAGCCGGGATCGGCCGGCCGACGACGCGGAAGCGCGGTTCGCCGCGACCCGGCAGCGGATAGGCGAGAAAGACCTCCTTCGCGAACCGGAGCGCCATCCGGTTTGCGAGCCCGAGGTGCGCGTCCGCTTCGGAGAGTGCAGCGGGAATCCTCAGCGAGGCGGCGGCGAAGACCATCGGCCCGGCGACGTACCCGCCGGCACCGTAGACGATGTCGCAACCACGGCGCTTCAGGATCGCCCGGCAGGCACGCGGTGCGACGCCTGCTCGGTACAACGCCGAGAGCAGCGCAGGCGACGGCTGGCGCGGGAAGCCGCTGATCCGGAAGGTGTCGAGCTCGTAACCCGCGTCAGGGACGAGCTGAGCCTCGACGCGATCCGGCGACCCTGCGATCGTCACGAAGACCCCGCGCTCCGTCAACGCCTCCGCCACTGCGAGTGCCGGCAGCACGTGCCCTGCCGTCCCGCCGGCTGCGATCACGCACCGAAGCTGTCTCTGCGTTGCCACGTGCCGCGATGTTAAGGAGGATGCCCACCCCTGCGAGCAGGACCACGAGGCTCGAGCCGCCGTACGAGAGAAACGGCAGCGGGATTCCGGTCAGCGGCGCGACTCCCATCACGGCCGCGATGTTCACCACGGCCTGGCCGCAGACGAGCGTCGTCAGCCCGACGGCGAGCCTCTTCCCGAAGGGATCGCGGCAGCCGAGGGCGATCTTGAAGCCGGCGTAGCCGAAGGCCGCGTACGCGAGCATCACGAGCGTTGCGCCGATCAGGCCGCACTCCTCGCCGATGTTCGCGTACATCATGTCGGTCGGCGCCTCGGGTAGGTAGAAGACCTTCCCGATCCCGTTGCCGATTCCGACGCCGAAGATACCGCCCGAGCCCATGCTGATCATCGCCTGGACTGCCTGGAAGCCGGCGCCCTGGGAGTCATGCCATGGGTTGAGGAACGAAAGGAGCCGCGCGCGCTGGTAGGGCTCGATCCAGATCAGGAGGCCCGTCGCCGCGCAGACGCCGCCGATCGCGAGCGCGAGGACCCGCGCAGGCGTTCCCGCGACGAGGAGCATCGAGAGGATCACCATCAGCAGGACCACCGTCGTTCCCAGGTCGGGCTCGGCGAGGAGGAGCACCGCGAACGTGCCGACGAGGAGGCCGATCGGGCGCCCGAGCTGCTTGATCGTGCGCGGCGGCGGCCGGCGGGACAGGTACGCCGCAGCCCAGACGGCGAGGGCCAGCTTCGCGAACTCCGAGGGCTGGAAGACGATCGGCCCGAAGGTCAGCCAGCGCCGCGCCCCGTTCACGGAGCCTCCGATCGCGAGCACTGCGAGCAGAAGGCCGAGCGAGACGAGCACGAGGACCGGAGCGAGCGATCGCAGCCGGCGGAAGTTCCAGCGCATCCCGACGACCAGCAGCACGATCCCGAGCACGGCGTACATGACCTGACGCTCGACGTAGTAGTTCGGATCGCCGCCGCCCACCGCCGCCGGGGCCGAGGTCGCCGAGTAGACGCACACGATCCCGAATGCGACCAGCGCCAACGTCACGAGGATGAGAATCCTCGACTCGAGCTCTCCCCGCCTCATTTGAACGGTGTTCGCGCGCGAGAGCCGGACTCCTGGCACGCTCTTGCCCAGGTCCGCCGCGAGGAACGATCGGCGCAAGGCTGAGCCGGCGGAAACGCGTTTTTGGCTCAGGCTCGGCGGCCTCACCGGCGCGCCCCGCGCCGTCTCCGGCGCCCGCTCGGCCTAGCCGTTCGGGACGGCTCCGGCGAGCTCTGCGACAAGGCGTTTGAACTCCTCGCCGCGGCGCTCGAAGTTCTCGTACTGGTCGTAGCTCGCGCAGGCGGGGCTGAGCAGCACCACCGAGCCCGGCTTGGCGAGGGCTGCCGCGTGTGCGACAGCCTGGGCGAGCGTGCCGTCCTCGTGGGCATGCGCGCTGCCGATCGCGGCGGCGAGCTCCGGTCCGGCCGTCCCGACGAGGTGGACGGAGCGGACGTTCGGGCCGATCGCGGCGGCGAGAGGCTCGAAGCTCTCGCCCTTCGGCGACCCACCGAGGATCAGGTGCACCGGCTCGTCCGAGTACGCTGCGAGGCCTCGCAGCGCAGCGGCGACGTTCGTCGCCTTCGAGTCGTTCACATACCGCACCCCGGCGGCTTCACCGGCCGGCTCGAGCCGGTGCGGAACGCCCGGGAACGTGCGCAGCCCCTCCGCGATCGCGTCATCGTCCACTCCCGCGGCCCGCGCCGCCGCGGTCGCAGCGGCGGCGTTCTCGCGATTGTGGGCGCCGCGGATGAGCGGCTCCGCGGGAAGCGGGTCGGCGGCCGAGAACTCGATCCCGTCGAGCCCGAGCCCCCACGGCACGACGGCGATACGCGCGCGTTCGAGAAGGCGCAGCTTCGCCGCCCGGTAGGCCTCGAATGTCCCATGGCGGTCGAGATGGTCCGGCTCGAGGTTCAGCACGACGGCCACGTCGCATGCGAACGCATGGACGTCTTCGAGCTGGAACGAGGAGACCTCGCACACGACCCACCCGGCGGCCTCGACCGAGCTGAGCGGCGTGCCGACGTTCCCCGCAACCGCGACGTCTCTTCCGGCCGCCCGGAAGATCGCGCCGAGGAGCTCCGCGGTCGTCGTCTTCCCGTTCGTCCCGGTCACACCGACGAAGCGGGTCCCGCCGGGCGCGAGCAGGCTCCAGCCGAGCTCGACCTCCGACCAGACCGGGATCCCGCGCCGCCGTGCCTCCTCGACGAGCGGCCGCTCGCCGGGCACGCCGGGCGACTTGACGACGAGCTCGACGCCGTCGAGGAGCGCAAGGTCGTCTTCGTTCCCGAGCGAGCCGTCGACCGGGACGACCACGTCGCCGCGCGCCTCGAGCCGCGCCCGGGCGGCGATCCCCGAGCGCGCGAGCCCGTAGACGAGGGCCTTCACGGCCTGATGTTCGGGTAGTACTTGTAGAAGAGGGCGAAGCCGCCCGCGCAGAGGATTCCGGCGACGATCCAGAAGCGGACCATGATCTTCGTCTCGGACCAGGCCTTCATCTCGAAATGGTGGTGGATCGGCGCCATCAGGAACACCCGTCTCTTCCAGTAGCGGAACGAGATCACCTGGATCACCACCGAGAGCGCCTCGATCACGAACACGCCGCCGACGAGCAGGAGCAGCAGCGGCACCTGCAGGAAGATCGCCATCGAGCCGATCGCGCCGCCGAGCGCCATCGCGCCCGTGTCGCCCATGAACACCTCGGCGGGGAAGGCGTTGAACCAGAGGAAGCCGACGGCGGCGCCGATCATCGCCGCGCCGATGTACGCGGCGTCGAGCCGGTTCGCGATCCGCAGATGCGTGTGCGGGTCGATGTTGCGGATGTAGATCGTGACCGCCATTGCCGTGAGGGTGAAGAGCGAGATGATCGACGTGCCCGCCGCGAGCCCGTCGAGCCCGTCGGTGAGGTTCACGGCGTTCGCCGAGCCGGCGATGATGACGAAGACGAGCACGTACCAGCCCCAGCCGAGCGGGATCGACCGCTGCAGGATCGGGATGAACACGCTGTGTGAGAGCCCCTGATGGTTCGCCGCGATGCAGACGACCACCGAGGTCGCGAGCAGGAGCAGCATCTTGATCCGGCCCGACAGCCCGAGCGAGCGCTTGTGGCGCACCTTGATCAGGTCGTCGAGGAACCCGATCGCGCCGCAGGCGAGCATCGTCCCCCAGATCGTCAGCGCCGGCACGGTTCTCACCGTCGTCGCGAGGAAGGCAACCGAGGCGGCGATCACGATCAGGACGCCGCCCATCGTCGGTGTGCCCTGCTTCACCGAGTGATGCTCGGGCCCCTCCTCGCGGATGTTCTGGCCGAGCGAGTGCCGGCGCAGGAAGTCGATGAAGAACGGGCCCGCGAGGATCGAGATGAGCAGCGACGAGCGCGCGATCGAGCGTGCCGTGCGACTCGAGCTGGGACACGTGTGCCATCAGCGGCGCTTCGCGTCCGCAAGCGTTCGTCGCCTGCGGTCACAGATGCCCTTCGAGTTCCGCACCGCGAGTCCCACTGCTCGAGCCCTTGACGAGGACGACGTCACCGGGTTGGACGAGCTCAGCGGCTGCCTCGGCGGCCTCGGCGGCGTCGGCGGCGAGCCTCCGGTCGGCGCCGCCGGGCGCGCCGTAGGCCTCGGCGAGCGGGCCGACGGCGACGAGGGCGGCGAGGCCCGCGGCGGCGACCTCCTCGCCGACCTGGCGATGGAGCTCGGCGGCGGACTCTCCGAGCTCCGCCATCTCGCCCGAGCACGGCAACCCTGCGGCGATCGCCGGCGATCGCGCCGAGATGCTCGAGCGCGGCCCGCATCGAGGCCGGGTTCGCGTTGTAGCAGTCGTTGATCACGCGTGATCCCGCCGGGCAGCTCGATCAGCTCCTCGCGAAGGGGGCTGAACCGACCTCGAGCCTGCCGCCGTCCGGGAGCGGCGATCCCGAGCACGTCGCAGACGGTGAGCGCGGCGAGGGTGTTGCGCAGCTGGTGCGGCGCCGAGAAGCTCGTCGCGAGCGAGATCGTGCGGCCGCCGACCTCGAACCGGCCCGGCTCGGCCGGCGCTCCGAAGCGGCGGATCTCGATGTCCGAGCGGGTGAGGTAGGGCTCGAGGAGCGGCTCGTCGGCGGGGACGACGGCGGTGCCGCCGGGCGGCAGCGCCTCGATCAGCTCGGCCTTCGCGCGGGCGACGTTCTCGACGGTTCCCACGAGCTCGAGGTGGACCGGCGCGATGTTCGTGATCAGACCGACGTCCGGCCGGGAGAACGAGGCGAGCCAGGCGATCTGGCCGAGGCCGCGCATGCCCATCTCGACGATGCAGAGCTCGGTGTCCGGCTCGATCCGCGCGAGGGTGAGCGGGACGCCGAGCTCGTTGTTGTAGTTCCCCTCCGAGGCGACCGTGTTCCGGTGCGGCGCGCAGAGCGCGGCGAGGATGTCCTTCGTCGTCGTCTTGCCGGTCGCGCCGGTGATCGCCGACGATCCGGGCGCGCGGAGCGGTCGCGGACGGCCCCGCCGATCGCGGCGAGGGCGGCATGGGCGTCGTCGGGAACGAGGGTGGCCGCGGCACCGCGGGCGAGGGCGTGGGCGATGAAGTCGGCGCCGTCGCCGACGGCGACGAACAGGTCGCCCTCCTCGATCCGGCGAGAGTCGATCTGCATCCCGGTGACCTCGTCGGCCCAGGGACGGGCTGTGAGCCGGCCGAGCGGCTCGACGATGCTCAGCTCGAGCGGGATCACGGGCGGGCAGTCACCCGGCGCAGCGTCTCGCGGGCGACCTCGCGGTCGTCGAACGGCACCTTGCCCGTCGGCGAGCTCCTGCTCGGGCTCGGCGCCGCTGCCCGCGATCACGACGATCTCGCCCGGGCGCCGCCTCGGTGAGCGCGAGCTCGATCGCGGCACGGCGGTCGAGCTCCTGCTCGAAGCTGCCGGTGGCGCCCGACGCGACCTCCGCGGCGATCGCCTCGGGATCCTCGGAGCGGGGGTTGTCGGAGGTCAGGATCGTGCGGTCGGCGAGCTCCGAGACGACGCGGCCCATCTCGGGACGCTTGCTGCGGTCGCGGTCGCCGCCGGCTCCGAAGACGACGGTGAGGCGGCCGTCGCCGAGACCGCGTGCGGTGCGGATCACGTTCTCGAGCGAGTCGGGCGTGTGGGCGTAGTCGACGATCACGGTGAACGGCTGGCCGGCGTCGATCGTCTCGAAGCGGCCGGGAACTCCTGCCACGGCCTCGATCCCGGCACGGATCGCCTCGGTGGTCAACGCCGAGCGCCTCGGCCGCGAGGGCGGCGCCGATCGCGTTCTCGCGGTTGAACGCGCCGCTGAGCTTGAGGTCGATCCCGTCGAGCGCGCTCGAGCCGGCGTCGAACGTGATCGCGTCCGGGAGGCTCGCGGCAAGCCTCTGCCCCCACTCGCCGGCGACGTTCACGACGGCGCGGTCGGCCTGGGCGAAGAGGGCGGCCTTGGCCTCGAAGTACGCCTCCATCGTCCCGTGGAAGTTCAGGTGATCCTGCGTCAGGTTCGTGAAGACGAGCACGGCGAACCGCGTCCCTTCGAGCCGTCCCTGGGCCTGGGCCTCCGAGGTCGCCTCGAGCACGCAGGCGCGGTCGCCGGAGTCGACCATCTCGCGCAGCAGGCGCTGGAGGTCGATCGCCTCGGGCGTGTTCAGCCCGGTCGGGCGCGGCTCGCCGCCGACGCGGCGCTCGATGTTCGTCAGGAGCCCGGTCGCGCCGCCCGGAGGCCTGCAGGATCGAGTGGAGCAGGAAGGCGGTGGTCGTCTTCCCGTTCGTGCCGGTGACCGCCGCGACCTCGAGCGCGCCGGAGGGGTCGTCGAAGAAGAGGCTCGCGGCCACCGGCATCGCGGCGCGCGAGTCGGGAACGACGAGCTGCGGCAGCTCGACCGGAACGGGATGCTCGACGACGAGCGCGGCCGCCCCGAGCGCGGCGGCCGCCGGCGCCAGGTCGTGCCCGTCGGCGGCTCCGGCCGCGCACGCAGAAGAAGAGCGCTCCGGCGCCGACCGTCCGCGTGTCGTACGCGAGGTCGCGAATCTCGACCGAGGCCGCGCCGCCCGCCGCGCCGTTCACGACCTCGCCCGGCCCGAGCGCCACGATGAAGCGCTCCAGGTTCATCGCGCGCCGAGTCTACCGCCGAGACCTGTCCTCACGGCCCATGTCCCTCCGTGGAAAGGGCGGTGGAAAGGCGGGGTCAGGTATAGCCTGAAAACGGCCGAGGCAAGGTTCTCGGCAGGACGTGGCATCCGCGCCCGGGAATCCATGAGGTCCATGCCGTTTTTCCGGCCGGAAGAGCGGGGACGGGTACTGCCGGAGGAGTGGAACGAAGGTTCCACGGCCGAGACGCGACGAGGCTACCCGGACGCGCTCGTCAGCGTCTTCGGCGCGTCCGGCGGAACCTCGAGGTACTGCAGGTCGAAGCTCGCGATCGCCTTGAACGCGGGTGCCGCGACGACGCCGCCGAAGATCGAGCCGCGCGGGTCGTCGACCTTCACGAGCACGACGAGCCGCGGATGAGACGCCGGCACCATCCCGACGAACGACGCCGTGTAGTCGGTCGTCGAGTAGCCGGTCGGCGGTCGCGACCTGTGCCGTCCCGGTCTTCCCGGCAACCGTGTAGCCGGGAATCGCCGCCGCGGTGCCGGTGGCGCCTGCATCCGTGACGACGCCGCCGAGCATCGCCTTCACCTCACGGTCGACCGCGGGGGACATGAGCCGCCGGTGCTTCCACTTCTCGGGCGCCCGCCCGCCGACCCGGAGCACGAGATGCGGCTGGATCCACACCCCGCCGTTCGCGACGGCGGCATACACGGAGGCCATCTGGATCGGCGTCACCGAGATTCCCTGCCCGATCGGGACGTTGCCGATCGTGGTCTCGCTCCAGTCCTCGAGCGGGAGCACGGAGCCGCCGCTCTCGCCCGGGAAGTCGATTCCGGTCGTCCGAGCCGAAACCGAACTTCTTCACCCAGTCGGCGAGCCGCTGCGGGCCGAGCTTCTCGGCGATCGTCACGGCCCCGACGTTCGAGGAGTACGAGAGAATCTGCGCCACGGAGTAGTTGACCGTGCCGCGCTCCTCGGCGTCGTGGACGTTGCACTGCGCGCACGGCCCGTACTGGAAGCTCGTACGGGAGCGTGAAGCGCGTGCTCGGCGTGACGAGGTGATCCGAGAGCGCCCCGGTGATCGTGACGAGCTTGAAGGTCGAGCCCGGCTCGTAGGTGTCCGTGACCGCGCGGTTGCGAAGGAGCCCGGGCGACCAGCGCGCGACGTTCGAGGTGTTGTTCGCGTTGTAGCCCGGCGTCTGCGCCATCGCGAGGACCTCGCCGGTCGAAGGATCGAGCACGATCGCGGTCGCGTCCTTCGCGCCCCACTGCGAGACCGTCTGGTTCAGCACCCGCTCCGCCTGCGCCTGGATCGTGTGGTCGAGCGTCGTGAAGACGTTCGCGCCCTCCTGCACCGGCTTCGAGCTGATCACGTCGATCGCCCGGCCGGTCGGGTCGCGGACGATCGTCTGCGTGCCCGTGTGGCCGGCGAGCTTGTGGTCGTACTGGAGCTCGAGCCCGCCGAGCCCGTGGTCGTCGACGCCCGCGTAACCGAGCACCTGCGCGGCGACGCCGTTCTGCGGATAGGTCCGGAGCTCCTCGGGATAGGAGAGCACACCGATGAAGCCCTTCTTCAGGAAGAGGTTGGCCTTCGCCGGATCGGCGAAGCGCGCGACGTAGACGAACTGGCTCTTCTTGTTGCAGGAGCTCCGGGTAGAGCGTGTCGCCGTCGACGCCGAGGATGTCGTGCGCGGCGAGCGCGATCCCGCGCGGGTTCCGCACCTCTGCCGGGTCGGCGTAGATCGTCGTCTTCTGCTCGCCGATCGCGAGCTGCACGCCCGTCCGGTCGAAGATCGTCCCGCGGCCGGCCGGAATCGTCTGCGTCGCCTCGTGCTGGCTCCGCGCGAGCTGCGAGAGGTGCGCGGCCTTCACCGCCTGCAGCCAGAACGCCCGGGCGAACATCGCCAGGAACGCGACGGCGAACACGACGAGCAGCGAGCCTGATCCGCCGGTTCGCGTGCTTCTCGCGCATCGGGGAGGCCATCGCGCTACTTCCCGAGGTCGATGTAGCGCGTCGTGGCCGGGTCGGCCTGGACGAGGCCGTCCTGGTCGTGCGCGAGCGGCTGGATCCGCGGCTGAGGCGAGCGCGGCCGAGAGCTGCGACTGGAGGCTCGCGTTCTGCGCCTTCAGCTTCGTCTGCAGCTGGGTCGCGCTGTCGAGCCGGAGGTTCAGCTGGAGCACGACGAGATTGACGAAGACGACGCCGGCGAGCAGCAGCCCGCCGATCACGATCCAGGCGATCCCGCCGCGCGAGCGGGCGCGGGCCTTCGTACGTCGAGCGGGTCTTCGGCGCTGCGGTGCGCGGCTTCGCGGCTCGGCGGCCGCTTGCGCGGCGGAGCGGCTCTGCGGCCGCGCCTTCGGCGCGGGCGGCGTGCGGCCGCCGCCGGCCGCGCGGGCGCTAGCCAACCTTCACCGCCACGCGCAGGCGCGCCGAAGCGGAACGCGGGTTGCGGGCGACCTCGGCCGCTCCCGGCCGGATCGCCCGCCTTGGAATCGCACGGAGCGTCGGTGTCGCGCCGCAGGCGCAGAGCGGGAAGTCGGGCGGGCAGGTGCAGCCGTGCTCGCCGTCGCGCATGAACCGCTTGACGATCCGGTCTTCGAGCGAGTGGAACGAGATCACCGCGAGGTGCCCGTGCGGCCGCAGCATCTCGAGCGCCGCCGGCAGCGCGCGCTCGAGCGCTCCCAGTTCATCATTGACTTCGATTCGCAGCGCCTGGAAGACGCGCTTGGCAGGATGCCCTTCACCGAAGCGCGCAGGCGCGGGCATCGCGGCCTTGATCGTCTCGACGAGATCGCCGGTGCGCTCGAACGGCTCCTGCTGGCGGCGGCGCACGATCGCGCGGGCGATCTGGCGGGCGTAGCGCTCCTCGCCGTAGCGGCGGAAGATGTCTGCGAGCTCCCACTCGTTCGTCTCGTTCACGACGTCGGCCGCGGTCAGGTCGGCGGCGGGATCCATGCGCATGTCGAGCGGCGCGTCGGCGGCGTAGGAGAAGCCGCGCTCGGGCCGGTCGAGCTGCATCGAGGAGACGCCGAGGTCGAGCAGCATCCCGTCGGCGCGCACGCCGTTCGCGGCGAGCTGCTCGAGCACCTGCGAGAACTCGCCGTGCAGGAGCCGCGACTTGACGGCGGTCGTCCGGCGGAAGCGCTCGAAGTACGGGGCGACGGTCGGGTCGCGGTCGATCGCGATCAGCTTGCCCTCGCCGCGCAGGCGCCCGGCGAGCAGCTCGGAGTGGCCGCCCGAACCGAACGTGCAGTCGACGATCGTCTGCCCAGGCCGCGGCGCGAGGGCGGTCAGCACCTCGTCCGCGAGAACGGGGACGTGATCAGTCTCGGTTGGCAAGACGCTCGGCAACATCTTCCGCGCTCCCTCCGGCTTGCGTGCGTTGCTCGCGCCACGCGGCGCGATCCCAGATCTCCAGGTGGTCGAGGACGCCCGCGACGGTGACCTCGCGGCCGATCTCGAACTCCTCGAGCAGCCGGGCGGGAATGACCATGCGCCCCGCCTTGTCGAGCTCCACGGGCGGCGCGCCGGTGAAGAACCAGCGCTGCATCGTCCGGGTCTCCTTGCTCAGCGGGTCGAGCGTCCCCATGCGCGCGGCAAGGACGTCGAACGCCGGGCGGGAATAGACAGCAAGACATCCATCGAGGCCTCGCGTGATCACGACCTCGTCCCCGAGCTGCTCCCGGAGCTTCGCCGGAAGCGTGAGACGGTTCTTGTCGTCGAGGGTGTGGTCGTATTCACCGAGGAGCATTGCGGGGCGCGCTTCATCCGCTGTTTCATCCACCTGGCCCCACTCTAACCCACAACCCCCACCTGTCCACCCCTAGAGGGTGATTTGTGCCGTGTACGGCCCCTTTCCGGTGATCACGGCCGCGCCCGCGCGCGAGGCGAGCGCGAGCGCGTCGGGGAGCGCGTCGCCGCGGGCGAGCGCAAAGGTGAGCGTGGCGGCGAAGGAGTCGCCCGCGCCGTAGGTGTCCTCGATCGGGCCCGGCGGGGGCGCCGCCTCGAACCGCTCGCCGCCGGCAATCCCGCCCCTGGAGCCTTCGGTGGCGACGAACAGGCCGACGTCGAGGCCGCCCTCGTAGGCCTCGCCGGGGTCGGTGTTGCTGCCGACGAGCAGGTCGAGCCGCACCCCGCCCTCGCGGAGGATCTCGATCTCGCGCGGCGTTGCCGAGAGGAACCGCGCCTCCCGCGCCGAGCGGAGCGCGGCCACGTCGCCGGCGACGAAGAAGATCCCGTCGTAGCCGGCGAGCGGCAGCGGCCCCGTCGGCCGAAGCTTCGGCCCGACGGTCGTGATCGTCCGCTCGCGGTTCCGGTCGACGTGCGTGAGCGCCCGGCGCGTGCGTCCGAACCACTGCGCGTGAAGCGTCACGCCGAGCTCCTCGAACCGCTCGGCCGAGCGCCGGCCGAGCTCGTCCTCGCCGAGCGCGGTGAAGAAGTCGCAGGCGCCGGCGAGCTTCGCGATCTGCACGGCGGCGACTCCGCCGCCGCCGCCGGGCTCGGCCCACGACTCGCTCCCATGGGCGATCTGCCCCGCCGCGGGCACGTGATCGACCTCGACGAACTCGACCCACTCGACGTGGCCGACGACCGCGTAGCGCCCCATCCCGCGACGCTATCTCACACGGCGCGGCGCCACGGCGTTACAGCCCATGATGCAGGCGATGGCGATCCCGCCCTTCGAGCGGTTCTACTGCGAGCACTGCGACGAGGTGCTCGGCTACCTGCGCCGGCTGCTCGGGCAGCGGGCCGAGGACGCATGGCAGGAGACGTTCCTGCGCGCCCTTCGCGCGTACGACCGGCTCGAGCACGGCCGCCATCTGCGGGCCTGGGTGTTCACGATCGCAACGCGGGTCGCGATGGACGACCTCACGAGGAAGGGGCGGAACGCCGTGAGCCTCGACGAAGACCACGAGCCGGCGGTGGACGGGGACTTCTCGGCGCCGGCGTTCGAGGAGCTCGAGCATCTGACCGCCGAGCTGCCCCCGAAGGAGCGCGCCGCGGTCGTGCTCCGCTACGGCTACGACCTTCCCTACGAGGAGATCGGCGCCGCGCTCGGGTCGTCGGAGGAGGCGGCGCGCGCCGCAGCATCGTCCGGTGTTCGCAGACTGAGGAGGACCATTGAACGTGACGCCTGAACACGTGTCGCCTCAACTCGATGCGCGCTTCCGCGCCGCCGCGCTCGCCGAGGGCCTCGTCGACGTCCGCTACGACGTCGTCGACTCGCCCGTCGGCGAGCTGTTCCTCGCCTCGACCGCGCGCGGGCTCTGCCGCCTCTCCTACACCGTCGAGGGCCAGGACGAGGTCGTCGCCGCGCATCTTCGGCGCGCGCGTCCTGCGCTCGCCGCTCGACGAGGTGCGGCGCGAGCTCGACGAGTACTTCGAGGGTCGCCGCCGCGACTTCGACCTGCCGATCGACCTCCGGGTCGCGCCGTTCCACGAGGCGGTGCTCCACGAGCTCGCCCGTGTCCCCTACGGCCAGGTCGACACCTATGGCCACCTCGCCAAGCTCGTCGGCCGCCCGAAGGCCGCGCGCGCGATCGGCACCGTGATGAACCGCAACCCGATCCCGATCGTCCTGCCGTGCCACCGGATCATCGGCGCGAACGGCTCGCTCACCGGCTACGGCGGCGGCCTCGACGTGAAGCGCCGGCTCCTCGAGCTCGAGGGCGCAACGCTCACGCTCTGACCGGGGCGCGAGCTATCCCAGCGCGAGTGCCGCGAGGCGCGCCGCCTCGGCCAGCGCGATCGAGGCGAGCCGCGAGCCGAACGTGACGCGCGCGATGCCGAGACCTTCGAGCCTGGCGATCTGCGGGTCGGCGGGATCCGCGAGCACGTTCACGGGCCCGGCGATCGCGGCGGCGAGCGCCCCGATCGATTCAGCCGGGGCGAGGATCGGGTAGACGCAGTCGGCACCCGCCGCGAGGTAGGCGTTCGCGCGCGCCACGGCCTCGTCGACTCCGCCGGCTCCCGTGATGAAGCAATCGACTCTCGCGTTCAGCACGAGCCCGGGCGCGGCGGCAGCGAACGGCCCGGATCAGGTCCACCTGCTCCTCGAGCGCCACCATCTCCGACTCACCGTGGGAATCCTCGAGGTTCATCCCCGCCGCACCGGCCGCGAGCGCCAGACGCCGCAGTGCCCGGCGGGTCGCCGTAACCCGCCTCGAGGTCGGCTGTCACGGGCACGTCGACCGCGGCCGCGATCCGCTCGACGACCCGGAGCATCTCGGCGACCGGCGCCTGCTCACCGTCCTCCCAGCCGAGGGAACGTGCGACGGCCGCGCTCGAGGTCGCGAGCGCACGGCACCCCGGGAGCGCCGCGAACGCCTTCGCGCTCGCCACGTCCCATGCGTTCGGGAGCACGAGGATCGGCGGCGCACGATGCAGCGCCCGGAACTCGTCGGCACGTGTCATCGGCCAACCTCCGGTTGGACGGTCATCTCGCGAGCCTACTCTGGATGAAGGCCGACCAGGCGGTAGCCCACCCCCCATTCGTTGTCGATGTAGGGCGTCAGCGGGGCGAATGCCCGCAGCTTGCGCCGCAGCCGCGAGGCGTGCGCGTCGAGCGTCCGGGTGCGCATGTTCGGAGGCCAGTCCCAGATGTCGCGCAGAAGCTCGCTCCTCGTGAAGACGCGGGTGGGATCGGAGGCGAGCCGGGCGAGCAGCTCGAACTCCTTCTGCGAGAGCTTGACCGCGATCCCGCCGACGGTCGCGACCCGGCCGACCTCGTTGATCATGAGCTCGCCGACCTCGATCACCGGGTCCGGGCGGCGCGATCGTCTGACGACCGCGCGGATCCGCTCGACGAGCTCCTCGTGGTGAAACGGCTGGGGCACGTAGTCGTCGCACCCGCGGCGGAACGCGAGCACCCGGTCGCGAGGCTTGTCGTCGGCACCTCCGAGCACGATCACAGGCGCCTCCTCACGCCACCGCTCGAGCTCGCCGCGGTCGCCGGCGATCACGACGTCAGCGTGGGCTCCCGGGCGGGCGATCTCGAATCCGTAGTCGCGGAGCTGCTGCTCGAGCAGGCTCGATCCGTGTTCGGCCGCCAGGTACACCGTCGTGGACATGCTTCCGACGGTACCCGCGCCCGGAGCCGCTGCCTAGATGTCCTTTGAGCCGAAACTGTGACGGTTCATCCTCAGCCGTCCCCGGTGGCCGAGACCGCTCCGGCGTCGCCTGCTCCAGACGTGCTGCTTCGACCCGAACCGCGTCCACTCCAGGCGCCGTGGGCCAACCAGCCTGCGATCCCGAGGATCGCGACCCCGCTCACGGGATGGATCCCCGCGACCCACGGGTGCTTCGGCAGCGCGGTCGCGTTCTGGACGAGCACCGCGAGCACGGCGAGCAGCAGCGTCCAAAGGATCAGCCGCTTGTTCCAGACGAGAAGCGCGAGCAGGAACGTGACGACGGCGACGAGCGAGATCAGATCGCCGAGCGTCCTGTGCGCATCGAGGCTCTTCTGGTCTCCGAGGCTCGCGGTGCCGTGGATCCCGAACACCCCACGCCCGGCAAGGAAGATCTGCACGACGCAGGCGACCGCGATCAACGCGATCAGCACGCGATAGAGCTGGTACGCGACATTCCGAACACCATCCATCTCGACCCCCGATCAGAGCTCGAGCCCGCCGCACGCGCAATTGAACCAGACCGACGACGGTCAGATGCGGCCGGAGCGAATCACGCCGATCAGCAGCCAGACCCCGAGCACCCCGGAGGCGAAGAACCCGAGGAACGAGATCAGGTTGAGCCCGAACACCTGCGGCCCGGATTTGGCGAACGCTCCGATCAGGCTCGACCCGATCAGCCCGCCCGTGACGATCAGGGCGATCACGAGCCGGTTCGAGACGACGTCGAGCTTGTGCATCAGGTCGTCGAGTCCCTTGTGCACGAAGCCGATCTCGATCTCGCCCGCGCGCACCTGCTCGAGCGTCTCGTAGACCTGATACGGCAGCGCTCCCGCCATCTGCACGAGCTGGGTGCTCTCACGTCGCGCCCGGCCGGCGATCCGGCGCGGAGTGAACCGCTCGAGGATCAAGCCTCGCGCATAGGGTCGTGCAACCTCGAACACGTTGAACTCCGGGTAGAGCTCGATGCCGACCGACCCGATCGTCGCGATCGCCTTGTCGAGCATCACGAACCGCGAAGGCAGTCGCAGCCGCATCGAGTAGATCAACGCGAACGCCTCGCGGATCATCTGGAGCGGATCGATCTCGTTCAGGCTCGAGCCGTAGTAGCGCGAGTAGATCTGGTGGAGCTCGGAGATGAACTGCTCCTCCAGCTCCTTCGGATAGCGGACGCCGAGATCGGCGAGCCGTCTCGGGAGCACCTCGATGTTCTCGTTTGCGGCGTCGATGAAGAGCCGCGTCATCTTCGAAAGATCGCGATCGGTCAGCTTTCCCGCGAGCCCGAAGTCGACGAGCCCGATCCGCTCGGACGAGAGAACGAGGATGTTCGCCGGGTGCGGATCGCCGTGGAAGAAGCCGTGGCGGAAGATCATCGTCAGCCAGGTGTCGGCGATCACATAGGCCAGCCGCTTGCGCTGTTCGACCGTCCACGCGTCGGTCTCGAGGTCGGCGAGCTGGACGCCTTCCAGGTACTCGAGCGTCAGCACGCGGCGGCTCGTGTAGCTCCAGTACGTCCTCGGCACCGCCACGTGCGGGTGGGCGGCGAAGTTCCGGTGGAAGATCTGCGCGTTTCGCCCTTCCTGCCGGTAGTCGAGCTCCTGCCGGATCGAGCGCGCGAACTCGTCGACGATCTCGCGGGTGTCGATGAAGTCGAATGCTCGGATGCGCTCCCGGACGATCCGCGCGGCGCCTTCGAGGAGCTGGATGTCGCTCTCGACCTGGCGCGGAGCGTTCGGGCGCTGCACCTTGACCGCGACCCGACGGCCGTTCGGAAGCACGGCGCGGTGCACCTGCCCGATCGACGCGGCGGCGAGCGGCTCCTCCTCGAACTCGAGGAAGAGGCGGCTGATCGGCTGGTTGAAGTCCTCGGCGATCACCCGCGCCACCTCGGAGAACGGGAACGGCTTGACGTCGTCCTGGAGGCCGCGCAACTCGGCGATGATGTCGGGCGGAACCATGTCGGGCCGCGTCGAGAGGAGCTGCCCGAGCTTGACGAACGTCGGCCCCAGCTCGTCGAGCATCTCGCGGACGTGCCGGCCCCGGTTCGCGGCATCGTCCGGCGCCCTCCGGCCGTCGAGCAGGTAGCCGAAGCCGTGCCTGACGGCGACCTGGGTGATCTCGGCCATCCGGCCGACGCTTGCGGCTTTCGAGCTCGAGGCCATCGACGAAGTGTTGCACGCGTTGCGGCGAGGCCATCCGCGCGCTCAGCGTGGGAAGGCGGCGGGAACACCTCCGTCGACGGGAATCACGCAGCCCGTGGTGGCGCGGGAGCGGTCGGAGACGAGGAACGCGACTGCCTCCGCGACGTCCGCTCCGGTCACGGGGCGGCCGAGCAGGCTCCGCGAGGCGTAGAAGGCCTCGAGCCCTTCCGGCTCGACGCCGTGAGCCTCGGCGCGCTCGCGGCGGAGCTCGTCCGACCAGAGCTTCGAGCCGGTGAAGATCGCGTCCGGGTTGACGGCGTTCGCGCGGATCCGGTGCCGACCGCCTTCGAGGGCGACGATGCGCATCAGCTGGACGAGACCCGCCTTGGCCACCGAGTACGGGCCGAAGCCCGCACCGGGCGCGAAGGCGTTCTTCGAGGCGACGTAGACGAGGCTCCCGCCGATCGCCTGCTCGGCCATCAGCCCGCAGTACCCGCCTCGTGAGCAGGAACTGCGCGGTCAGGTTCACGTCGAGACTGCGCTGCCATTCCGCCTCCGGCAGCTCCGCGAGTGCGCCCGTCGAGCCCACGCCCGCGTTGAAGACGACCGAATCGACGCCGCCGAAGCTGGCAACCGCGGTGTGGACGAGCCGATCCACGATCGCCCTGTCGGTCAGGTCACCCGCGACGCGGACGGCGCGGTCGAGGGCCTGACACGTCTCCTCGAGCGCGTCCGCGTCGATGTCCGCGAGGACGAGATGTGCGCCGCGGGCAGCGAGATCGTTCGCGACCTCGCGCCCGATGCCCGAGGCGGCTCCGGTCACGATCGCGATCTGCCCGGCGAGCTCGGGAGGAGGCGGCGCGAGCGTCAGCTTGTAGAGCTCGAGCGGCCAGTGCTCGAAGTCGTGGACCTCGGCCTCGGTGAGCCAGCTCGTTCCGCCGAAGCGATCGAGGGTGGCGGCGACCGAGGAATGGCTGTGCGCGGCGAGCTCGAGCCGAGCGCGGACCGCGCGGACGTCGGGGCCGACGGCCGCCGCGCCGAACGCCGGGACCAGGAACGTGCGCGGCGGCGCCTCGTGGGCGCCGACAACGGCGTCGATGTCGTCGTCGAGCCCGATCACGCACGTGCGGGCCCCGATCCGGAGCATGTGATCCGGCGTGCTCCGCATCGCGGCCACCCGCTCGACGTCGGCCCGCCCTGCGAGCGGCTGCTGAGACAGCGAGGTACCGATGATCTGCCGGCGTTCGCGCGAGAGCCGTCCGCGAAGCCGCACGAGGAAGCTCTCCACGACGCGGCCGTCGGGCTCGCGAATCTCGGGAGCTTCGCCCGCCCCGAGGTAGTCGCGCGCCAGCCCGACCAGCTCCAGCGTCAGGTCGTACGACTCGTCGTGCGTCTCGCCCCAGGTCACGAGCCCGTGATGCGCGAGCACCACCGCCCGGGCCCCTGCGAGCTCGGCGACCCGCCGCGAGAGGGCGAAACCGGGTCGCAGGTAGGGGACGACCGCGACGTCCTCGCCGAGCGCATCCCGCACGGCCACGACCGGATCCGGCGCGTTCGCGAGCGAGCAGATCGCGTCGGCGTGGACGTGATCGACGTGCGCCGCCGGCAGGAAGGCATGCAGCAACGTCTCGATCGAAGGCCGCGGGCCGTCCGGCTCGACGAGGCAGCGCGAGAGGTAGGCGACCATCTCCTCGTCGCTCATCGCTGCGCGGTCGCGGAGCGGGAGCAGGTCGTCGAGCCAGAGCCCCGGGAAGTCGCCGGGGCCGGCCGTCGCGAGATCCGAGCCGCTGCCCTTGATCCGGATCGTCCGCCGCTCACGGCCGAGATGGTCCCTCTCGAGGAGCTTCGTCGAGGTGTTGCCGCCACCGTGGAGGACAAGCGACGGATCGGCCCCGATCAGCCGCGAGCGCGCGACCAGCCTGTCGAGCTCGGTTTCGCCGCCGATTGCGCCCACCGCGCGATCGTAGTCCCGGCGAGCGCCGGACCGCAGCCGGCTCATCGATCGCGCGTGGCGGTCGCGCTAATTGATGGCGCGCACGGTCGCCCGCCACGCACCGCGTGGGGCCGACACATCCACGGTCTCGCCGACCCTGCGGCCGAGCAGCGCGGAACCGAGCGGTGAGGTCGGAGAGACCGTCCCCGAGCCGCCGACTGCGCTGATCTCGACGGTCATCGCCTCGCCCCCGTCGTCGACGACCTCGACGACCGAGCCGATGCCGACCTCCCCGCCGCGTGCCGTCTCGACGATCTCGGCGTTGTCGAGCCGGTGGCGGAGGACGCGGATGCGCGCCTCCAGCAGACCCTGCTCGTTCTTCGCGGCGTGATACTCGAAATTCTCTGAGAGGTCGCCGAACTCACGGGCTTTCTTGATCGCGGCGACGACCTCGGTGCGGCGCGGCCCTTCGAGCTCGGCAAGCTCCTCACGGAGCGCCTCGGCCTGGGTCGCCGTCAGTCGCTCGTCTACCACTTCGAGCCCCGGCCGCGGCGGGAGGTGTAGAGGAGGCGCGGCCGGGCCATCTTCATCCCGGACTCCTCGAAGCGCTCGGTCTGGCCCTGGAGCCGAGCCACACGGCTGACGTCGGCCTGCTGCTCGGGCAGCACGAGCGTGATCCCGGTGCCGCCGCGGCCGGCACGGCCCGTGCGGCCGACACGGTGGGTGTAGGCGGAGGGCTCCTCGGGCGGATCGAAGTTGATCACATGGGTGATGTCCTCGACGTCGAGCCCACGGGCTGCGACGTCGGTTGCGACGAGGGTTCGCACCTTGCCCGAGTCGAACCGCGCGAGCGCGCGCTCGCGCTGAACCTGTGCCTTGTCGCCGTGGATCGCGACCGCATCGATCTCGTGGCGGCGCAGCTTGTCGACGAGGCGGTCGGCGCCGGCCTTCGTCCTCACGAAGACGAGTGCGAGGCCCTCGTCTCCGGGGAGCAGGTCGACGAGTGTCTGCACCTTGTTCTCCGAGGTGACGGCGATGAACCTGTGGTCGACGTCGCCAGAGCGGCGCTCCTCGGGCAGCTCGCTGTCGAAGCGCGCGGCGAAGTGCGTGTAGCGGCGGGCGAGCTCGCCGACCTCGCCGTCGAGAGTCGCCGAGAAGAACATGGTCTGGCGCTCGCCCGGGAGGAGGCGCACGATCCGGTCGACCTGGGGCTTGAAGCCCATGTCGAGCATCCTGTCGGCCTCGTCGAGGATCAGGACCGAGACCTTGGCGATCGAGATCAGCTTGCGATCGACGAGATCCTGAAGCCGGCCGGGCGTCGCGACGAGCACGTGCGCCTTGTGAGCCTCGTCGGCCTGCTTGCGGAGCGGGACGCCCCCGTAGACGGCGACCGAGCGGATTCCCTTGGCGCGCCCGACGAGCTCCATCGTCTCTGTGACCTGTGAGCAGAGCTCACGGGTGGGCACCAGCACGAGCGCGGCGATGCCGTCGCTCTGGCTGTCGATCCGCTCCACGATCGGAATCGCGAAGGCGAGCGTCTTGCCGGAGCCGGTCGGGCTCTTTGCGAGCACGTCGCCGCCGCGAAGCGCCTCGGGGATCACGGCGCTCTGAACCGGGAACGGGTTCAGGATTCCCTGCTCGCCGAGGACTGCGCAAACCGCCTCCGAGACGCCGAGCGCCCGGAATTCAGTTGCCGCATCTGTGTCCGCCACCATGGTGGCAGGAGAGTGAAGAGTCACGTTTCGTTACTCCTTCTGTCGGTCGAGATCCCGGTTCCGACAGGGGAAACGCGATCTCACTGGAAGGCCGGATTGCCTTCCGTGCAAACCAGGGTAGCAGCGGCGCGTGCTGTTACTCGGGCGCGGCTTCGGACGCGTCCAGGCGTGCTTCGATCAGACGGACGCGATGCTCGAGCTGGGCGACGCGCAGGTCGAGCTCGTCCCAGTCGTCGCGGGTGATCAGCCCGAGCTCGTAGAAGAGGCTGTTCATCCGCTGGCGTGTGCCTTCGCCCACGCGGAGGGCGTCTCCCCGCCAGCGCGAGCCTGCCTCGTCGATCAGGGCCCGGAACTCGTCGAGCTTCGGCCCGAGCAGACCCAGCAGGCGGTCGAGAGGATCGCGATCGCCGAAGACGTCGTTACCGGGGTCGTCCATGCGGCCTCGATTGACGCCGCTGGCGGCGGCGCTCCCGCTTCGCGTCCGCGGACTCGCCGACGCCGACTGCCTCTTCGAGCTGCTCGAACGGCGTTTCCTCGGGCGGCGCCTCGGACGCCGCGACCTCGGCTCGATGGATCACCTTGGCGCGGACCTTCGCGTCGTAGGCCTCGCCGCGGCGGCCCGCGTACTCCTTGTCGCCCTCGAGCAGGCTCGAGAGGATCGGGGTGGCGATGAAGATCGTCGAGACGGCGCCGACGGCGATCCCGACCATGATCGCGAAGGCGAAGTCCTGGAGGGTCGCGCCGCCGAAGATGAAGAGCGCGATGATCGGCAGCAGGGTGATGGTCGAGGTCACGATCGACCGCTTCAAGACCTCCGAGACGGAGACGTTGACGACCGTGCCGATGCTGTCGCGCGGCATCAGGCGCAGGTTCTCGCGGACGCGGTCGAAGACGATGATCGTGTCGTAGACCGAGTAGCCGAGGATCGTGAGGATCGCGGCGACGGTCGCCGAGCTCACCTCCCTGCCCGAGATCGCGTAGATCCCGAGCATGATCGGGATGTCGTTCAGCAGTGTGCGCAGAATTGGGACCGCGAACCGCCAGCGGTAGCGCAGCGTCACGTAGATCGCGATCAATGCGAACGAGACGCAGATCGCGAGGATCGCGCCCCGGAGGATCTGGCTCGAGAAGCTCGCAGAGACGTTCTTCACGCTGAGCTTCCCCGCACCGACCGTCTTCGTGAGGCTGTTCGTGAGCTGGTCCTGATCGGCGCTCGCGAGCTTCTTCAGGCGGATCTGGAAGTTCTCGTACGAATCGGAGCCTGTCTGGTGCCCCTTGCCCTGCACGAGCGCGCCGGAGCCGCCGATCTTGTCGGCCTGCTGGCGGACGACCGAGATCGAGGTCGGCTTGGGCGTGGTGAAGGAGATCTGGACGCCGCCCTTGAAGTCGATCCCGAGGTTCAGCCCCTGGAAGATGATCGCGAGCACGCTCAACCCGACGGCGACGAGCGAGATGATGAAGTAGAGGCGGCGCCGGGTGACGACGTCGATCCGCTGCCAGCGCGGGATCTCCCCGGCGGTCGCGCCCATGAAGTTCGGCGACTGCGCCCACTTGAACCCGGCGAGCAGGCCGAGCATCGCACGGGTCGCGGCGACCGCGGTGAAGAGGGAGACGACGGTGCCGATCAGCAGCATCAGCGCGAAGCCCTTCACGTCGGCGGTTGCGACCGCAAACAGGATCAGCGCTGTGATCGCGGTGACGACGTTCGCGTCGATGATCGTGCGGAACCCCTTCGCGTAACCGGCGGAGATCGCGGCGCGCGTGGAGCGCCCAGCTCGCGCCTCTTCCTTGATTCGCTCGAAGATGACGACGTTCGCGTCGGCGGCAACCCCGATCGTCAGGATCAGGCCCGCGAAGCCCGGAAGCGTCAGGACGACCCCGAGCAGGAGGATCGCGCCGTACATCAGGGCCGAGTAGATCGCGAGCCCGATTACGGCGACGACGCCGAGGAAGCGGTAGAGGATCAGCAGGAAGAGCGCGACGACGAGCAGGCCGACGATCGCTGCGTTCCTGGCCTCGCGGAGCGAGTCCTTGCCGAGCGTGGCGGAGACGTCGGAGCGCGAGACCGTCTCGAACTTCACGGGCAGTGCGCCCGTCTGGAGCACGAGCGCGAGGTGACTCGCCTCGGAGGAGGATGCGATCCCGGTGATCTGCGCGCCGCCGCCGGTCGGGTCGATCCCGTCGCCGTACTGCGTGTAGTCGATCGTCGGCGTCGAGTAGAGCTGATCGTCGAGGACGATCGCGAAGCTCTGGACGACGCCGAGCCGCTGGCCGCGCTGGGCCTCGGCGCGCGTGACGTCGTGGAAGAGGCCGTTGCCCTTGCCCTTGAACTTGATCGTGACGATCGGGAGCCCGGTCGTCGGGTCGATGTCGGCCTGCGTCCCGGAGAGCGACAGATCCTTGCCGGTCATCTGCGGGTACGGGCTCGACGAGTCGCCCGGGTACCTGCCGTGCTTGAAGAGGTAGTAGTAGGTGACGCCCGGGACCGGCGCGGTCGTCAGGCCGGGGCAGCTCTGCGAGACCGTCGAGTCGCAGCTGATCACGACCGTTCTTCCGGGCGCCTTCATCACCTGGTAACCGGTCGGGAAGCCGGGGGTCGTCTTGCCGGGCGGGACCACCTTCGTCGTCGTCTTGGCCGGCTTCCCCTTCGACGCCTTCGTCTTCACCGTGACGGTCTTGGGCTTCACCGGCGTCAGGGCGAGCACCGCGGGATCGAGCTTCAGCGCCTTGACGGACACTTCGGGCCCCGCGATCAGCTTCTTCGAGCGTGAGGCGAACAGGTAGAAGGCGTTCGAGGGGCCCTGCCCCGTCTGGCCGGTCTGGACGAGCCCGAGCAGGTCGAAGAGGCTCTCGTGCGGGACGGCCGTCTGGCTGGCGTTGATCGAAGGGCCGTAGAGCGACGGGGTCAGGTCGTAGAGCTCGAGCTCCGCGGTCTGCCCGATGATCTGCGCCGCCTCGGTCTGGTCGTGCACGGCGGGGAGCTCGATCACGATCTGGTTCGTGCCCTGCTTCGTGATCAGCGGCTCCGACACGCCGAGCTTGTCGACGCGGGTGCGCATGATGCTGACCGCGTTGTCCATCATCGCCGAGGTCACGGTCTGACCCGGGAGCGGCTTCGCCTGGAGGACGACTTCGATCCCGCCCTGGAGGTCGAGGCCCTGCTTGAGCGTGCGATGCCCCGGGGATCCGGGGATGGCGAGAAACGCGACGCCGGCGAGTGCGGCAATCACGATTGCGACGAGAACCAGATGCGAGCGGCGCGAGGCCAAGCAGAATCAGGTTAGCTTGCGGGCGGGTCGTCCATGTGGTTAGGGATTTCGGCACCTTCGTTAGGAACTTGATCGGCTTCCGGCTCGTCCTCGTGCTCGTCCTCGATCACGGCGACGGCGGCGACCGCGCGGCGGTCGAGCGTGACCACGACGCCGGGCGCGATCTCGATCCGGAGCTCGCTCCCGCCGGCTTCCTTGACGACGCCGTGCATCCCGCCCGCGGTGATGATCTCGTCGCCGACGACGACATCGTCCTGCATCGCCGTGTGCGACCGCTGCCGGCGGCGCCAGGGAACCGCAAGGGCGAGCCAGCCGAGGCCGAGCAGTACCACGATCACGATTACCGGTCCGATGACTTTGCTCCTAGCCGCGCGAGCGCGTCGCGCTTGTAGAGGTCGAATGCGCCCCGCTCGATCGCCTCGCGCGCACGACGGGTGAGTTCGAGGACGAAGCGTAGATTGTGGAGCGAGAGCAGCCGGTGACCGAGCAGCTCGTCCTGGTTCACGAGGTGGCGGAGGTAGGCGCGGGAGAACGTCCGGCAGGCGGGGCAGTCGCAGTTGTCGTCGAGCGGGCTCGGATCGCGGGCGTGGCGGGCGTTCCTCAGGTTGAGGCGGCCTTCCCAGGTGAGCGCGCTGCCGGTGCGGGCGGTTCTCGTCGGGAGGACGCAGTCGAACATGTCGACGCCGGCCTCGATCACCTCGAGGATCCCTTCGGGGTCGCCGATGCCCATGAAGTAGCGCGGCTTGTCCGCAGGGAGCTGCGGCGCCAGCCAGTCGGTCGTCTCGAACATCGGGCCACGCTCCTCGCCGATCGCGAGCCCGCCGATCGCGTTGCCGTCGAAGTCGAGCTCGAGGAGCTCCTCGGTCGAGCGCCGCCGGAGCTCCCGGTCGAGTCCGCCCTGGACGATCGCGAAGGTGAGCTGGCCCTCCGCCCTCGGCGCCTTGCGCTGCCGTCTTGCCCACTCCGTCGTCCGGCGGACGGCGAGGGCGAGCTCCGCCTGCGACACGCCGGGAGGTGGGACCTGATCGAGGCACATCGCGATGTCGCTCCCGAGATTGCGCTGGATCCCTGCGGAGAGCTCGGGAGTGAACCGCGTGGCGGCGCCGTCGTAGACGTTGCGAAACGTCACGCCCTCGTCGTCGACCGCCGCCAGCGTGTCACGGAGCGAGAAGACCTGGAACCCACCCGAGTCGGTCAGGATCGGCCCACTCCACCCCATGAACCGGTGCAGCCCGCCGAGCTCGGCGATCAGCTCGTCTCCAGGGCGGAAATGCAGGTGATATGTGTTGCCGAGCACGATCTGCGCCCCGAGCGCCGCGACCTCTGCGGGCAGCAACGTCTTCACGGTCGCCTTCGTCCCGACCGGCATGAACGCCGGCGTCTCGACCTCGCCGTGAGCCGTCGAGAGCACCCCCGCCCGCGCCTCCCCGTCGGTCGCGACGACGCGGAACGAGCTCACGTGCCCCGTCCCGGCACGGCCCCTCCGGCCATGCCGGGGGACAGTCCCCTGGACAGTGGCCAAAGGGACGCAGACCGGGGACAGTCCCCTGGACAATGTCCAAGAAGGCTTAGACCGGGGACAGTCCCCTGGACATGGCTGGGAGGGACGCGCCTCCCGGGGACAGCACGAGCTCGAGACACGGCCGAAAAGATGTAGACGGGGGACAGTCCCCTGGACATGGCTCGGTGAGACACGGCCTTCGGAGACCTCATCAGAGGATCAGCATCGCATCGCCGAAGGAGTAGAAGCGGTAGCGCTCCTCGACGGCCCTGCGGTAGAGCTCGCGGGTCTGCTCGATGCCGGCGAACGCCATGACGAGGGCGAGGAGCGTCGAGCGCGGGAGATGGAAGTTCGTGAGCAGGCAGTCGACGCGGCCGAACTCGTAGCCGGGAAGGATGAAGAGGTCGGTGCGGCCGCTCGTCGGCCCGCCGCGGGCGAGCGTCTCGAGGACGCGCACCGTCGTCGTCCCGACCGCGAGCACCGTCGGGGCGGCGCGGATTCGCTCCCACGCGGCAACGGCGACCTCGTAGCGCTCGCCGTGGAGCGGGTGATCCTCGACGCGCTCGACAGTGAGGGGACGGAACGTGTCGAGGCCGACGTGAAGGGTCACGCGCTCGACCTCGAGCCGCTCGATCAGGCCGGTCGTGAAGTGAAGGCCGGCGGTCGGCGCCGCGGCCGAGCCCGCGCGGTCCGCGTAGACCGTCTGGTAGCGCCCGGGATCGGAGAGCGGTTCGGTGATGTACGGCGGCAGCGGCGCCTCCCCCTCCGGCTCGCCGTGCAGGCGCAGCCGCCAGCGGCCCGCCCCGAGATGCTCCAGCAGCTCGACCGGCCCGTAGCGGCAGCCGGCGTGCAAGCGCCGGGTCGGCCGCGCGAGCCCCTCCCACTCGTCTGCACCGAGCTGCTCGAGCAGGAGAACCTCCCCGCGTGGGGCCTCGATCCGGATCCGCGCCGGAACGACCCGCGTGTCGTTCACGACCGCAAGCGCGCCCGGAGGAAGCTCGTCCGGAAGCTCGTGGAATACGCGATGGCGGATCTCTCCGCTCCCGCGTGAATAGACGAGCAGGCGCGAGTCGTCACGCCGCTCGAGCGGATGCTGTGCGATCAGCTCGGGAGGCAGCTCGTAGTCGAGGTCACTTGCATTCATCCGACGGCGACGTTACCGTCGGTCTTGATGTTCGACGATCGCTACTCCCTTCCGCCCGAGATCGCAGCCGCGCTCGACCGTGCGCGCCTCCAGGTGGAAGCGCTCGCCCAGACCGCCGACGAGCTCCAGGTCGTGCTTCCGGACGCCGTCGGGAGCGCGCTCCGCGACGGCCTCCGCGAAGAAGCCGCACCGATCTCGCGCCGCCTCGCCGAGGTCAAGGGCCTCTCGAACCAGATGATCCGCCGGCTCGAGCGCCTCGAGACCGACCTCCTGATCGAACGCCACGCGCGCGTCGACGACCTCGCGCTCCTGATCGAGCTGATCACCGCGCAGTGGCAGGGGCTGAACGAGCGCCTCGACCGGATCGAGCGCGCGATCGATCCGAAAGCGGATGTCGTCCAGCTCCGCCCCGCGGACGCCGGCTCCGCCTGAGAGCTGGAACCAGCTCTAAGCAGCTGCAGGCAGCGTCAGCTCGAAGCGGGCGCCGCGCCCGGGCTCGGACTCGAGCTCGATGTCGCCGCCGAGGGCATGTGAGAGCTCGCGGGCGATCGTCAGGCCGAGCCCGGTCCCGCCCCCGCCCGTCACGAACGGCCGGAACAGCCGCTCGACCTGGTCGGGGGCGATCCCGGGGCCCGTGTCCTCGACCGCGACGCGAATCGTCCCGTTCGTCTGACCGAGCTCGATCCCGATGCGCCCCCCGTCCGGGGTCGCCTTGAAGGCGTTCGACAGCAGGTTGTCGACGATCTGCAGCACCCGGTCGCCGTCGGAGACGATCACCGGCTTCGCGTTCACCGTCACCGAGAAGTCGATCTCCCGGGACCGGGCCTGCTCCGCGAAGGTCGCGTACGCGCGCTCGACCACCTGCTCCATCCCAACCTCCTCGCGCAGCACCGTGAAACGGTGGGCGTCGAGCTTCGCCAGGTCGAGGATGTCGCCGACGAGCCGTTCCAACCGACTCGCCTCGGCCGCGACGATCTCGAGCGAGCGCGACCGGCCCTCGGGATCCTCGACGAGCCCCTCGGCAAGGGCGGCCACATGCCCACGGATCGCGGTCAGCGGCGTCCGCAGCTCATGGGAAACCGTCATCAGGAAGTTCCGTTCACGGGCTTCCGACTCCATGAGCCGGTCGGTCATCTCCCCGAACCGGTCCGCGAGGTGCCCGATCTCGCCGGGTGCCCCGTGTGGCACGGCGACGTCGTAGTTCCCGACCGCGACCTCGTCGGTTGCGTCCGAGAGCACGAGCAGCGGCCGCACGACCCGCCTCGAGACGTACCACGCGAACGCACCCGCGACGAGCACGCCGAACGCGAGCGCAACCGCGAGCCGTCGCGCGAGCGAGTCGGCGAACTGCTGGATCGCCGTCTTCTGCTTCGCAACGATGATCGCCCCGACCGTGGTCTCGCCCACCGAGACCGGGTTCGCGACCGCGTAGTAGGCGCCCTTCTGGCCGGGCGGCGTGAAGACGAACGTCAGCGTTTTTGCGGACGTCCAGTCGACCGTCTCCAGGTTGAGGCGAGGAATGCCGGGCTTCTCGCCCGGGAACAGGCTGACCGGCCCGTCGAAGTAGATCTTGTCCTGCGTCGTCTCCTCGAGCGCGAGGTAGGCGAATGCCGGGGGTCGGCGTGACTGCCCCCGACGCGCTGCATAGTCCGCCTTCACGGCGCTCGAGTAGAGCTTCGCGATCCCGGCCGACTCGTGCCGGAGCGCGTGGAGCGTCTGGTTGCGCGCGAAGTCGCGGAAGAGCTGGATCGCGATCAGCGTCGTGATCGACGCCGGCGAGCACGATCCCGGCCAGGAAGAGGAGCGGCAGCCGAACTCGAAGCGATGAGAAGGGCCGGAGGCGGCCCACGGCGCCGGGATTCGGATTCGCGGCCACGACAGGGCGCGCTAGACGGGGCCGGCGTCCCTCGTCGTCTCGCGTGCGGTCGACACCTTGTAGCCGACTCCCCACACCGTGACGACCGGGCGAGGCATCGCCGAGCTTCCGCCGGAGCTGACGTACGTGCACGTCGACCGTCCGTGTGTCGCCCGCAAACGTGTAGCCCCAGACGCGCTCCAGCAGCTGGTCGCGCGTGAGCACGAGGCCGCGGTGATCGAGGAGCTCCCAGAGCAGGTCGAACTCCTTCGGCGCGAGCTGCACCTCGACCCCGTCGACCGTCGCCTCGCGGCGGCCCGCATCGACGCGGAGGTCGCCGTGGGTGATCACCTCGGTCTGGAGATCGCGCCGCTCGGGCGTGGCCCGGCGCAGGATCGACTTGATCCGAGCGACGAGCTCGCGCGGATTGAACGGCTTCGTCAGGTAGTCGTCGGCACCGACCTCGAGCCCGATGATCTTGTCCACGTCCTCGTCGCGAGCGGTCAGCATCAGGATCGGGACATCGGATGCCTGGCGCAGACGCCGGCACACCTCGATCCCGTCGATGTCCGGAAGCATCAGGTCGAGCACGATCAGGGCCGGGGTGTGCGCCGCCGCCTCGCTGATCCCGTCGGCGCCGCTCGCCGCAGTGCGCACCGTGTATCCGGCGTTTCGCAGGTACAGCGAGACGAACGAGGCAATCGAGCTCTCGTCCTCGATCACGAGGATCGTCGAAGGTGTCGTGGACACGTCTAGGGCCCCTTGCCGAAGAAGTCGCTCGACGGGCTCTTCGAGATCAGCTCCGGCCTGCCGCCGTTGACCGTGAACGAGCCGTCGTCGGGGGTGCCGACCCCGGTCGCGACGATGCTGCCCTTGCCGACCGCCGAGGCGTTCATGTTCGCCCCGATCAACTCGATCGTGTACTTCCCCGACGCGAGCAGGAAGCGGACGTCGGTTCCCGAGTAGACGCCCGAGCCGCGGCTGTACTTCGCCTTCGGGCTCGAAACGGCGGGGACCGACACGCCGTCGTCGGGCACGTAGCTCAGCACCATCAGCGTTCCTGCGTCGAAATGTCCATAGATCACCCCATGGCCCTGAAGGTAGATGGTGCCGTTTGCGCCGGACACCCCGAGCGCGCCGTCGCCCACGGCCGAGCCGGCCGCCGAGGCGATCGCGGGCAGGCAGAGCACGGCCGCGAGAAGAAGACAGATCCTGCGCATTCTCATGGAAGTCTCCCTCTCCCAAGTATGCCGTGATTCACCAAGGTGTAAGGATTTCCGCTTCGCTGTGGCACCGCGGCGCTTCTGATAGAGCAGCATGCCTTGTCTCCGGCGCTTGCGATTCCGCTGTTCGTCGTCGCGGCTGTGCTCACCCTCGCCGCCGCAGCCTTCTTCGCCGACAAGCTCGACCATGTCGGCCCGCGCATCGGCCTGCCGGAATCCGCGGTCGGGCTCCTGACCGCGGTCGCGGCCGACACCCCCGAGATCGCGTCTGCGGTCGTGGCGCTGATCGTCGGCAACAAGGATGTGAGCCTCGGCGTCGTGCTCGGCTCGAACGTCTTCAACCTGGCCTCGATGATCGGGCTCAGCGCCGTGCTCGCGGGCGCGGTCACGATCGGCCGGCGTGCACTCGCGGTCGAGGGTGCGGTGAGCGTCTTCTGCCTCGGGATCACGGCCGCGCTCGTCCTCGGCGGGCTCTCTGCTCCGCTCGCCCTCATCCTGTTCCTCGTGATCGCGATCCCGTACGTGATCTTCACCCTCCGGCGGCCGCACGAGCCACATCACAGCTCGAACGGGAACCGGCACGTGAAGGGAGAGGCTGTCCTGAAGGAGATCCTCCTGATGATCCCGGCGGTCGCCATGATCGTCCTCGGAAGCTTCGGGATGGTGAAGGCAGCGCTCGCGCTCGCCGACCGCTGGAACGTCTCCCAGACCGTCACCGGGCTGCTCGTCCTTGCCGTGCTGACGAGCCTGCCGAACGCCTTCACCGCCGTCCGCCTCGGCCTCGTCGGCCGCGGCGACGCGCTCGTGACCGAGGCGCTCGCGAGCAACACGATCAATCTGACCGGCGGCATCCTGATCCCGGCCCTCTTCGTCGGGCTCGCCTCGGCGACGACGAGCGTGAAGCTCGACTTCGCGTGGCTCGGCGTGATGACCCTCTTCGCGCTTGTCGCCCTCGCCGCGCGCCGGGGAATGGGCCGAACGTCAGGGGGCGTCCTGATCGCGATGTACCTCGTCTTCGTCGCGATCCATCTCGCGCACGGTTGACCGCCACGGCGGTGGTTAGACTCGACCGGGATGGCGATCTTCCGTCGTTCCGGCTCCGAGGACGTCCCCGCGAGCACCGCGATCCCGTCCCGGCGCCCGCATCCCGGGCTCCTCCGGCGCGAGCGGCGGTCGCTGATCAAGGCACGGGACGACAAGCTGCGGGATCTCGGCGGCCTGACCGTCGAGATGTACCGGCGGAGCTCGTGGCGCGACGACCTGTTGCAGGAGCGCTGCGCAGAGGTGATCGGGATCGACGCGCGACTCGCCGAGATCGACGAGCTCCTCCACGGCGGCGAGGGAACCGCGCGCTGCACCTGCGGCGCCTCGGTGCTCCGCGGATCCCACTTCTGCCCGAACTGCGGGCGTGTGCTCGACGGGACCGCTGGGGGAGACCTTCTCGACGACACGATGGTCGAGCCGCCCCGACCGTCGTAGTGCCCCTACCCTGGACATTCGACGCTGAGCCCGGCACCCCCGGGCCGGTTGCGGCCCCTCCGCGAAGCGGAGCAAGGTGCCCAGCACACGGCCGGGCGCGAAGCGGCCGACCGCAGAGTGCGGCCGGCCGGTGCGCCGAGATCGAGGCGAAACGTTTGGCGAGACCGCACTAGATGGCGAAGAGACCGAAACGCGCCGCGGCTGCCTACCTCGCCGAGTCGACCTGTCCGCGCTGTGGGGTCATACGGGCCGAGGCTCAGGACTACTGCCTCGAGTGCGGGCTGCGCCTGCCGGTCGTCGTCGGGCCGGTCGCTGCGCTTCGCCGCGGCTGGGTGCGGCGCGTCGGCTGGTATCCGGGCGACTGGATGTGGCTCGCGATCCCGCTCGGGCTCGTCGCGGTTGCCGGCGCGGCGATCGCGGTCACGCTCGACCGGCCGAGCACGGGCGCGGCTGCGGCCGCCACCTACGTCGCCGCGACTCCGACGAGCACCGTGCCCCTCCTGCCGACCGGGCGAAACGGCCGAACGCTCTGGCCGGCGGGCCTGAGCGGCTGGACGGTCGTCCTTCAGTCCATCCCACGCTCGCACGGCTCGAGGAAGCCGAGCGCGATCGCACGGCGAGCCGTTCACGACGGCCTCAGCCAGGTCGGAGTGCTGGACTCTTCTGCCTATGCGAGCCTCCACCCCGGCTACTACGTCGTCTTCAGCGGCGTCTACGGGGCAGCGGCGGACGCGAACACGGCGCTCGCTACCGTTCGTTCACGCGGGTTCGGCGGGGCCTACGTGCTCCGCGTCGCCCTCTGAGAGCGGCCGAGCCCGCAGCTCCACGTCTCTTCGAGGGAAGATTCTGTTATCGAAAAAGAAAACATTTGTAACAGCCTGGGGAACCAGGTACAGTCTTTGGATAGAGACGTCCGGGGGCCGCTTTATCGCTTACCCACTCTATTTCCAGGCAGCCGAACAGGAGACATAGGTAATACATGGAAGACCAGGCCCTTCAAATTCAGAGCTGCATGTATCAATATTCCCGGGCGATCTACCGGTCGATCAAGGATCTGATCGACCCCTACGTCGATCAGCGCACCCACCTCGAGTACCGCCGGCAGGTGCTTTCCGCCTGCGAGGGAACGATGGAACGTCTGGCCGCAGACCCGCACTACTTTGCGAACCCGGATCGTACGCTTTTTTCAGACATCCGGCGATACTTTCCGATCAACGTGCAGGCGCAGGTTGCCTGGTCGGTGAATCAGGGGGTCCGGGCGGCTGTCGAGTTCATCGAGGAGCAGATCGAGTCCGGCGCCTTCGAGGGCGGCATCGCCCACTGCCACGCAACGACCCGCAAGGGCAAGCCGTGCCAGCGGACGCCGCTCCCCGAACGCGACTACTGCCCGTCGCACCAGCATCTCGATCGCGCAGACCGGGCAAAGGTCGCCGCCTGATCGCCGCTGAATCATCTTTTTTTGGTCCCTTCTGACCCTCGGGCCGTAGGCGAGCGGTAGGCTCGCACACGGCATGAGCCACGATACGGACAAGCTGATCCGCCAGCTCTCGCTGGTCGCCTTCCTGATGGCTGAACTGCGGGCACTCACGGCTCGCGACATCAAGTCGAACGTCGAGGGGTACCAGGAGATGAGCGACGAGGCGTTCGCGCGCCGCTTCTACTCCGACCGCGCCGAGCTGTGGGGGCTCGGCGTGCCGCTGGAGTCCCATCGCGACGAGTTCACCGGCGAGGAGCTCTACACCCTCAAGTCCGAGCGCTACTTCCTGCCTCCGCTCGATCTCCAGACCGACGAGCTGGCCGCGCTCCAGACGTGCCTGTACATGCTCGAGGGCCGCTTCGCCTACGCGGAGCCCCTGCGGCTCGCGCTCCAGAACCTCGCACTCGGCCGCTCCGCCGGCGTGCTCGAGCCGGCGCCCACGGTGACCGCCGTTCGCGTCGAGGTGCGCGACCCGGACTACACGCCCGAGCTTCAGGGCCGCCTCGGCAAGATCGAGGCGGCGATCTCGAAGCAGCGGACGGTGCGCTTCCAGTACTGGTCGATCGCACGCGACGACGAACGGGAGCGGACGATCAACCCGTACGCGCTCCTTCCCGAGAACGGCACCTGGTACGCGATCGGGCTCGACCTCGAGGATCAGACGGTCAAGAGCTTCCGTGTCTCGCGCATCCGCTCCGAGATCCGCTTTGCCACGCGCCGCGAGCGCGACTTCCGCATTCCGGAGGACTTCGACGTCGAGGAGTTCCGCGGCCGCGCCGAATGGCAGTTCGGCGACCTCGACGGGGAGGCAAGGATCGCGGTCAGCGCGGACACGGCATGGTGGGTGCAGCGCGAGTACACCGGGCCGCGAAACCGCGTCGAGGACGGCGTCTTCGTGACCTCGTACGCCTCCCTGCCGATGCTCGCGCGCTGGATTCTCCGCCAGGAGGGCCGTGCTGTTCCGCTCGAGCCCTCCCCGCTCCGCCGCCTCGTCACCGAGGGCGTCCGCGCGGCGCGAAAGGTGCACGAGGGGCCGCCGCCGACGCCCGCTTCGGAGCTGCGCATCCCCTGGCAGGAGCAGGCGTCCGAGCGCCAGGCCGGGCCGGTCGCGCCGGAGCGCTTCGGCGTCCTGCAGTCGCTCCTCGCCTACCTGCTCGCCGCCTGCGGCGAGGAGGCCGATGCCGTGATCCCGGCGAGCGAGCTGATCGAGCGGTTCTCGATCCCGGCCGAAGCGCTCGAGGAGCACCTGTCCCTGCTGAACCTCGTGAACTTCGGCGGCGGCTGCTACGCCGTCTACGCCGAGCTGCACGGGGACGAGGTGCACGTCGACAAGGAGCTCTTCGGCGATACGTTCCGCCGTGCGCCCAGGCTCACGCCGCTCGAGGCCAGCGCGATCCGGCTCGCGCTCGAGTTCGTCGGACCGATGATCGCCGCCGGCTCGCGCTCCCCGCTCGACCGCGTCCGGGCGAAGCTCGAGGAGGCCTTCGGCCAGTTCGATCTCGCCCAGACACCGACCCTCAGGCGGGTGCCGAGGAGGACATGGTCGGAACGCTGACCCGCGCGATCGATCGCAAGCGGCTCGTCGAGCTCGAGTACCTGAAGCCCGAGTCGACCGAGGTCGAGACCCGCACGATCGAGCCCTACGGGATCGAACGCCGCCTTCCCCACTGGTACGTCCACACGTGGGATGTCGACCGCGACGCGCCGCGAAGCTACCGGCTCGACCGCACGCGGACGGCAAAGGAGCTCGCCACCGTCTTTGCGCCGCGGGAGGGCTTCGATCCCGTCCGAGCTGAGCAAAGCCACGAGCGCCCGCATCTGGTACTCACCCGAGGTCGGGCGCTGGGAGGTCGAGAAGGGCGCCCTCCCCCTCGTCGACGGCTCCGCTCTCTCGGAGCGGCCGGTCGGGAGCGCTGGCTGGCTTGTCGGCGAGGTGCTCTCCTTCCGGGGCGAGGCCGTCGTGCTCGACCCGCCCGAGCTGCGCGAGCTCGTCGCGAGCCGGGCGCGCGACCTCGAGCGCCGCTTCCGCGAGGCGCGCGCGAAGGCCGCGACCTAGCGGACAGCCGGCAGCTCGAGCGTGAAGGTGGAGCCGGTGCCCGGAGTCGAGCTGACCTCGAGGGTGCCACCGTGGGCCTCGGCGATTGCGCGCGCGATATAGAGGCCGAGGCCGGTGCCGGGCTTGGCCGGGGTCCCGCGAACGCGTCCGAACTTCTCGAAGATCAGCCCCTGGTCCTCGCGCGCGATCCCGCCGCCGTGATCGGCGACCGCAACGGTGACGTGGCCGTTGACGGCCTCCGCACGCACCTCGACCGGAGACCCGTCGGGCGAGTACTTGAGCGCGTTGTCGATCAGGTTCGTCAGGACCTGGCGTAGACGCTGCGGATCACCACGGACGACGGGCAGCTCCGGCGGCACCCGGGAGGCGATCTGAACGGAGTCCCGAACGAGCTCGGCCGAGGCGACCGTCTCGTTCACGAGACCGGCGACGTCGACAACACCGAAGGTGTAGCTGAAGGTTCCCGCGTCGATCCTCGAGCTGTCGAGCACCTCGCCGACGAGCGCGGCGAGGCGATCGGTCTCGTCGGCGATCAGCGCCAGGAACGCGTCGCGCTGCTCGCTCGTGAGCTCGCGCCAGCGCTTCTGGAGCGTCCGTGCCGATCCGATCACCGCGGCCATCGGGGTGCGCACCTCGTGGGAGACGAGTGAGACGAAGTCTGCACGGAGCGTGGAGAGGCGCCGGAGCTCGGCAACGGTCTGGAGCTCCGCCTCGTGCAGCCGCTCGGCCTCGTCGGCGCGCGCCTCGGCCCGGGCGCCCTCGGCGGCGAGCTGGCTGACGAGCCAGCCGACGATGAGCGCCATCAACACCTCGAGCCCGGTCTGGAACGCGACGAGCTTCCAGCTGAACTGCGCGTTCAGATGGTCGGCGCGCAGCTTCTCGAACACGGCCACGATCGGTGCCGAGATCGCGGCGAGGACGAGCCCTCCCGGGATCGCGAAACGAACGCAGGCTGCCGCAAGGTCGATGTAGAGGATCTGCTGAACCGGCAGGCCACGCTCGAACGCGAACACCATCACGTACCCGATCACGACCAGCGTGTCGAAGACCTGGGCGGCGAGGCTCTGCTCGAAGGGATGACGCGCCCCGAGATCGCTGCGGGCGAGCCAGAAGAACCCGAGGGCGCCGATCCCGAAGACCGCGGTCGTGACCCAGGCCCAGAACTGCCATCGGCCCGCCGGGAAGTCGGCCACAGCGACGATCACGACGACGGGCGGGAACGCGATCAGCCGGAGGATCGAGATCCAGCGCTCGAGGCCCCTCAGCTGCATCGCCGCTCGACTCGCGCGAGGGCCCAGCGTGCATGCTCGGCGAGGAGCTCGTCGTCGCCGTCGGCATGGGCCGCGAGGACCTCCGTTGTCTCTGCGTCCGCCCCGCCCGTGTTGCCGAGCGCGACGAGGGCATTTCGCCGTAGCCAGCGTGGGTCGTTGCGCGGAACGTAGAGCGCGTCGCACCAGGTCCTCGTCGAGGCCGCTCTCGTCGCCGAGAATCGAGAGGAGATCGACGTGGGCGGCGGGATCGGGCGCGACCCCGGCGCGCCGGCGCTCGACCCCGCGGTTCCAGGGGCAGACGTCCTGGCAGATGTCGCAGCCGTAGAGCTGGGAGCCGAGCGGCTCGCGGTAGCCCTCGGGGATCGGCTCCGGCACCTGTGTCCAGTAGGAGAGGCATCGGGTCGCATCGAGGACTCCCGGCTCGTCGAGCGCGCCGGTCGGGCAGGCGTCGATGCAGCGCGTGCAGGAGCCGCAGCCGGGCGTCATCGGCGCCGTCTGTTCGAGCTCCGCGGTGGTGACGAGTGCCCCGAGGACGACCCACGAGCCGTGCCGTTCGGTGATGAGCAGGGTGTTCTTCCCGTAGAAGCCGACCCCGGAGCGCGCCGCCGCCTCGCGGTCGACGTGCTGATTCGCGTCCACGAGCACCCGGTAGGGCGCCCCGAGAGACCGGCCGAGCGCGTCGAGCTTCTCGCGCAGCTCGGCGTAGCCGTCATGCCAGGCATACCGGGGGAGCCGCCCGTGGCCCGGCGGGAGCTCGGGCTCGGGCGCGTAGTAGCAGAGAGCCGCAGAGATGACGGTCCGGGCTCCGTCGAGCAGATTCTCGGGGTGGCACGAGACCTCGGGCCTCGTCGTCGTGAAGCCGAGCCGCCCGAAGAGCCCGCGGGCCTTGCGCTCTCGGATGTCGCGTTCGGTGCGCTCGTAGGGCTCGGCAGGGGTCACACCGACCGCGTCGAGCCCGAGCTCGCCCGCCATCCGCTGCACCGCCGCTGTCGTCATCGCTTGCATTGTTACAGCGGCTCGCGCGATTCCCTTCCATCTAGTCTCACCGCGTGAAGGCGATCCGGATCCACGAGGAGGGCGGCCCCGAGGTTCTGCGCTACGAGGAGGTGCCGGATCCGGTGCCGGGCCCCGGGGAGGTTCTGGTCGAGCTCCGAGCTGCCTCGCTGAACCACCTCGACGTCTGGCTTCGGCGGGGCATGCCGTCGGTGCCGAAGCCGCGGATCCTCGGTGCGGACGGGGCGGGCGTGATCGCCGGAACGGGCGAGCGCGTCGTGATCAACCCGGGCCTCGCGCACGCGGACGGCATCCATGTGCTCGGCGAGCATCGCGACGGGACGCACGCCGAGCTCATCGCAGTTCCGCGCGAGGCGGTCCACCCCATCCCCGACGGCCTGAGCTTCGAGGAAGCAGCCGCCTTCCCGCTCGTCTTCGAGACGGCGTACCGGATGCTCGTCACGCGGGCGCGGCTGAACGCGGGCGAATGGGTGCTCGTCTGGGGGATCGGAAGCGGCGTCGCGACGGCGTCGCTCGAGATTGCGAAAGCGCTCGGAGCCCGAACGATCGTGACCTCCTCGAGCGACGACAAGCTCGCCCGGGCGCGTGAGCTCGGCGCCGATGCCTGCGTGAACCACGATTCCGAGGATGTGGTCGCCCGCGTGCGCGAGCTCACGGGCAGCGGCGCGAACGTCGTCGTCGAGCACGTCGGCGAAGCGACCTGGGGCCGCTCACTCGCCTCGGCGGCAAGAGGCGGGAGGATCGTCGTGTGCGGCGCCACCTCCGGGACCGAATCCACCCGCCGCGCTGAACCGGATCTGGTGGCGCGAGCTCGACGATCCTCGGCTCGACGATGGGGACGCCCGAGGATTTCGCCGGAGCCTACGAGCTCGTCGCCTCCGGCCGCGCGAAGCCCGTCGTCGATGCCGTCTTCCCGCTCGCCGAGGCGGCGGCCGCCCACGAGCGCCTCGAACGCGGCGAGCAACTCGGGAAGATCGTGCTGGCCATCTCCCCGGCCGGCCGGCGGTAGCTCGGTGATCGCCCCTGCGGGGGAAATAGCTCGTCTTCGGTTCGAGCTCAGAAACCGAGAATGAACTTCGCGTCCTCGGACATCCGCTCGGGGCTCCAGGGCGGGTCGAACGTGAGCTCCGACTGGACGTCCTCGACGCCGTCGAGCTCGCTGACGACCCTGTCGATGTCCTCCTGGATCATCGCACCGGCCGGGCAGCCCATCGACGTGAGCGTGTAGCTGACCTTCACCTTCGGGCCCTCCACCTCGACGTCGTAGAGCAGCCCGAGGTCGACGATGTCCATCCCGAGCTCGGGATCCTCGACCTGGTGCAGGGCCTCGATGACGACTTCGCGTGACGGCATGGATCGAGGTTACCGCTTTACAGGGAGGCGGCGAGCTGTTCGGAGCCCGCGAGCACGAGGTCGAGCAGCTCGCCGGTCGCGTGCTCGAGGGTCGTGCTCTCGATCACCGGAACCCCACGCTCGGCGGCGCGCTCGGCGATCAGCTCCTGGAGCACGCGGATCTCCTCGAGCCCGTCGATGTACTTGTCGAGTGAGCGCGTGCCGCCCGTCACCGAGTCGCGGATCACGAAATGGCTTCGGTGCTCGTCGATGCTCGACACGTGCAGGACGGCGTGGACGAAGAGCGCACCTTCGACCTCCGCCGGAACCATCCCCGGAACCAGGTGGACGCCTTCGATCGCCATCGACCAGCCTTCCGTCATCGCCCGCTCGATCGACGCCTCGACGCCGACGAGCACCTGGCGCGACTGCTCGAGGAAGCCCTCGATGCCTCCCGACTCGAAGCTCGACGCATGAACCGCCGGCATCTCCGATCGCGGAAAGTACGCGCGTATCGTCTGCCGGATGAAGTCGGTCGAGGTGACGCGGGTGATCCCGAGCCGGTGGGCGGACTCGGTGGCGACGGTCGACTTGCCCGTACCGGTGGCCCCGCCGACGAGGAGCAGGATCGGCTTGTCGAGCGCCTCCAGGGCCTCGAGCCGGCGGAGGCGCGTCACGATGCGTGCGCCTTCGAGCTCGCCGAGAACGTCCGCCGCGGTCTGCTCGAGCCGTTCGAGCTCGGTTGCACGGGTCCCCGTGGTGAGCAGCTCGAGCTCGAGCCGGGTCGCGATCTCGTAGGCCGAGACGATTCCGACGCCCGCGGAGACGAGCGCCCGGGCCATCATCCCCTTCGAGTACGGAAGCCCGCCCGGGTCGCCGAGCGGCAGCGGGTCGCGGTAGTGCGGCTGCACCCTACTGCGGCCTCCGCGAGGGGCTGCCGCAGGGACCACTGGGACTGTCGGCCGCACTCACCGCTACTGCGGCCTCCGCGGAGGGCTGCCGAAGGAACCGCGGGGACCGACGGCCGCACCAGAGGCGCATCACGCGGGCACCGTTGTCGGGGCGAGTGCGAGGAGCGCCTCGTCGAGGCCGGCCCCGACGACGTCGTTCGCGGCCAGGACGACCCGACGGCCGCGGGCGAGGGCGTCCTCCGCCACGAGATCGATCGCCGCGCCCTTGAGCTCGGTCAGGTAGGTGTCCGCTTCGAGCGCTGCGAGCTCACGTGCGAGCGTCTCGCGGTCGCCGAGGCTGCGAGAGAGATGAACGACGTCCGCGTCGAGCTGCGCCGGCGTCCACCGGACCGGCGGCGAACACGGCGACCCGGCCCTCGAGCGGGCCGAGAGGCCGCAGGCGAAGCCGCGCCGGGATCGCACCCTCGAGCTCGCAGCCGACGGCGATCACGAGGTCGGAGATGAGCCGACGATAGAGATCGAAGCCGGCGTCGAGGTCGTGCCCGGGACCGACGACGAGCACCCGCCGGTCGGTTGCGACCGGCGGGATCGCCGTCCCGCTGCCGTCGAAGACGATCAGCTCCGCCCCGCGTTCGACCGCAAGACGAGCACCGTCGCCGACATTCGAGACGAACGGGCGCCCGGCGAGACCCCCGCCGGCGCGCCGGCAGCCGATGGTGGGCACGCCGCCGACGACCGCGATCTCGAAATGGTCGGAGGCGGCGTGACGGCCCGAGCGGGAAAGGGCGACAAGCGCCTCCACGTCGGGTGGGTCGCTCGATCAACTCGGGCGCCGGCGGCCCACCGCGCCCCATCGTGACGACGACGAGCTCGCGGTCCGAGGCGAGAAGCCGCGCAAGATGCGCGGAGACGCGCCGTCTTCCCCACTCGCTTGCCGGTGCCGATCACGGCGATCGACGGCACCGCGACCTCCTCGTACTCCGGCGGATCGAAGCGGAAGTCTGCGCCGATGTAGCCGAGCCCGGCCGCAAGCGCCCGTGACGCCCAGCGGAAGCGCTCGTTCGGGCCGAGGACCGGCGCATCCGAGAGATCGACGACCACCTCCGCCTCGCCGAACCCGTCGAGCAGCGGCAGACCGAATCCCTCCCCCTCGCGCAGCTTCTCCGAGCCGCCGGCGAGGATCGCTCCGACCCACTCGTACGGCAACTCACGGAGCGCCGTCGCGGACGACGTCCGGCGAATGCTCCCCATCGATCAGCGCAACCGCTCTCACCGCTTCGCCGATCACCTCGTGCTCGATCCGCGAGGTGTACTTCTCGTACTCGAGCGTCTCGAGGTCGAACTGGATGATCTTCTCCTGCCCGTGAAACGGATACCGGCGCCAGACGTCCACGTGAGTCCCGCTCGCCTCGATCACGTTGTAACAGGGGCGCGTGTTGCCCCTGAGACGCAGGGTCGAGACAGTGCCGGTGTTGACCACGAAGAGGTTCTCGAGCTTCCACGCATAGGGAACGTGCTTGTGCCCGGAAAGGACGAGGTTCACACCTGCACGCTGGAGGCACTCGATCGCGTCGCCGGCGTCGTGGACGATGTTCCGCTCGCGCCCTGTCCCGGGCACCGGCAGCAGGTGGTGGTGGAGGACGAAGACGCGCAGACGGGCAGGATCGGAGAACTCGGCCTCGATCCACCCGTAACGGCCACGGCCGATCTGGCCATGGTCGAGGTCGGGCTCGGTCGAGTCGACGGCGACAACCGTGACGCCGTCCTTCCGCAGCACCGAGTTCCGTGCGCCGAAGAGCTCCTCGAAGTGCACGTAGCCGACGTTCCGCGAATCGTGGTTCCCCGGGATCACGACGAGCGACTGGCAGTCGAGCCGGTCGAGGTATCGCTTCGCGTGGACGTACTCCTCCTTGAAGCCGAACGTCGTCAGGTCGCCCGAGCAGACGACGATGTCCGGCACGAGCGCGTTGATGTCCGCGATCGCCCGCTCCATCAGATCCGGGACGAAATGCGCATCGCCGCAGTGGATGTCCGACAGGTGCGCGATCGTGAACGGCGAATCCACGTGCAAAGTCTAGATGCGGCCCGTCCGATCGTCTTTCCCGTCGCGTCGCGAAGCGGCCGCGAACGGCTCAGCGAACCGGTTTTTCGGGGCCGGGGCATCCGACACGACTGGTACCTTGGATCGAGGTGGCACTGGAAACGCCTCATTTCCAGGCATATCGAGGTGACGTGACTCCCCGCTTCGTCAACGAAGCGGAGCTGGAGTACGCAAAGATCCTCGACTATTACGGCGTCCCCTGGATGTACGAGCCGCATACCTTCGTGCTCGCCCGCGACGCCGAGGGCCGCGTGACCGAGGCGTTCACGCCCGATTTTTACCTGCCCGACCAGGACCTCTACCTCGAGGTCACGGTGATGAAGCAGTCGCTCGTCACCCGCAAGAACCGCAAGTTGCGCAAGCTCCGCAAGCTCTACCCTGACGTCAAGATCAAGCTTTTCTACGAGCGCGACTTCGCGCGGCTCTCGTCGCGGTACGGCCTGCGCAAGGCTTCGTGAGCTACCAGCTCGACGCCCGCATCGGCGATGTGTACCTGGGTGCCGGCGAGATCGCGGCCCGCGTTCGCGAGCTCGGCGCCGAGCTCGCCCGCGACTACGCCGGCCGCGAGCCCCTCCTGGTCGGAGCGCTGAAGGCCTGCCTCCCGTTCGTCACCGACCTCTCGCTTGCGGCTCCGATCCCTCACGCGCTCGACTTCATCGAGCTCGCCGGCTACGGGTCGAGCGACGTCGGAGGCCATGAGCGGATCCGGTTCCTGAAGGATCTCGACCTGGAGATCGCCGGCCGAGACGTGATCATCGTCGACGAGGTCGTCGACACCGGGCTGACGCTCCACTACCTCCGCCGGACGCTTCGGGTTGCGCAATCCCGAGTCGCTCGTCTGCGCCACGCTCTTCGACCGGCCCTATCGCCGCCTCGTCGACGACCTGCCGATCCGCTACGTGGGCTTCACCGTTCCCGACGAGTTCTTCGCCGGATACGGATTCGATCTCGACGAGCGCTGGCGGAACCTGCCCGACCTGCACCTCGTCCGGTAACGGGGCCGAGGTTTTAGCCTCGCCTAACAAGTTTAGTCTAGGCTAAACTTCGCTCGTGAGCACACGGATCGCCACCCCGGAACTGCTTCCGGAGGGGCTGCGGACAGTCGATGAGGCGCTTCACAGGACGCGGTTTCGGATCCTGCCGTTCCTCGGGCCTGCGTTCATCGCGTGCGTCGCCTACGTCGATCCGGGGAACTTCGCGACGAACATCGCGGCGGGTGCGAAGTACGGCTACCTGCTGCTGTGGGTGGTCGTTGCCTCGAGCCTGATGGCGATGGTGATCCAGACGCTGTCGGCCAAGCTCGGGATCGCAACGGGGCGGAACCTCCCCGAGGTATGCCGGGAGCATTTCTCGCGGCGCACCTCGGTGCTGCTCTGGGTACAGGCGGAGGCGATCGCGATGGCCACCGATCTCGCGGAGTTCCTCGGAGCGGCGATCGGCTTCAACCTCCTGCTCGGCACGAGCCTCTTCGTCTCGACGGTGCTGGCCGCGATCGCCGCGTTCGGGCTGCTCGGGCTGCAGAGCTACGGCTTCCGGCCGTTCGAGGCCGCGATCGCGACGCTCGTCGGCCTGATCGGGCTCTGCTACCTCGTCGAGATCTTCTACGCGCGGCCGGATGCCCACGCCGCCGCCGACGGCCTCGATTCCGCGCTTCGACGGCTCCGAGTCGGTGCTGATCGCGGTCGGGATCCTCGGGGCGACCGTGATGCCGCATGTGATCTACCTGCACTCGGCCCTGACCCAGGATCGGATCGTGCCCGAATCGAAGGAGAGCGCCCGGCTGTTGATGCGCTACACACGGATCGACGTGCTCACGGCGATGACGATCGCGATGCTGATCAACGCGCGCGATGCTCGTGATGGCGGCGAGCACGCTCCACAAGCAGGGCATCGACGAGGTCGTCTCGCTCGTCGGAGCACACCAGTCGCTCGAGCCGATCCTCGGCGCCGCGGCCGGGGCGATCTTCGCAGTCGCGCTGCTCGGCTCGGGCCTTTCGTCCTCGGCGGTCGGGACGCTCGCCGGCCAGGTCGTGATGCAGGGGTTCATCCGGCGCCAGATCCCGGTCGTGGGTCCGGCGAACGGTGACGATGATCCCGGCGTTCGTCGTCGTCGCGATCGGGGTCGACCCGTCGCGGACGCTCGTGCTCTCACAGGTCGTGCTGTCCTTCGGGATCCCCTTCGCCCTGATCCCGCTCGTCTGGTTTACCTCCCGCCGTGACGTGATGGGCGGGCTCGTCAACAGCGCCTGGACGACTGCCGTCGCCTGCGCGATCGCCGTTGTGATCGTCGGGCTCAACATCTTCCTGCTCGGCCAGCTCTTCTTCGGCTGAGGCCTTGTAGCGGTCGATCGCCTGCAGCGCCGCGGCCGCCTCGCGGCGGAGCGGCCCGACCGAAGCGCGGTAATCCGAGTCGTCGATGTTCCCGATCCGGTGATCGAACTCGAGCTCCTTCAGTGCCGCGAGAACGTGATCGCGGTCCTCCATCAGCATCGACGATCTCGTCGCTGCCGGGCCTGTCGAGGAGCTCCGGCTCACCGGTGTCGCGCAGGAACGGCAGCGACACGATCACCACCGCGGCAACCGCGATGAGCGCGCCCACGATCAACCCGGTCACGCGCGGGCGAACGAGAGCCGCGTTATCAGCCGGCGCTGCTCGCGGGCATCGGGCCACATCGCAACGAGCGACCCGAAGACGAAGACGTACCCTGCGATCCAGAGCAGGTTCACGAGCGGCTTCACGAGCACCTTGACGTAGAACGTCCCGGCTTTCGCGCCCGGCTGGTCGTAGATGATGTACAGGTCTTCGAGCCGGAGCCAGTTCGTGTGGATCCCGACGTTGTGCGAGACGCCGAGGGCGGACGAGCTGACGTACGCAGAGCTCATGGTGCCGTTGAAGTTGCCGGTGACCTTGAACAGGCCGTGGGTGGTCGTGGTGGTGCCGCTCTCGCTGAGCGTCCTCACGACCTTGGGCCCGAGGTAGGTCAGCTTGTAGCCCGGCATCTTCAGCGTCTGGCCTGCCGTCATCGGGATCTCCTTCGTCGTTCCGTACGCGCTCGAGCCGATGATCCCGATCGCGAGCAGGACGATCGAGACATGGACGATGTAGCCGCCGTAGCGCCTGCGGTTGCGCTGGAACAGCACGAAGAGCGACCCGGTCGCACGAGTGCCGCGCACGAACTCGACGATGATCGAGGTGAGCACGAAGATGCAGAAGGTGTAGCCGACGAGCCCCGGGAGCGAGGAGCCGGCGCCGAGCACGATCAGCACGATCCCGGCGATCACCGAGGTGACGATCGGCCAGCGGAGGGTTCGGACCAGGGCTCGGCCCGACGATCTCCGCCAGGCGACGAGTGGCCCGATTCCCATCAGCAGCAGGAGCGGCAGCCCGAAGATCCGCAGGAAGAAGTCGAAGTACGACCCACCGAAGGTCTTCGCCGTGCCGTTCCAGAGTTGCGAGATGATCGGGAAGATCTCGCCCCAGAACACGGCCAGGCAGAGCGCCACGAGCAGGAGGTTGTTGTAGAGGAACACCGCCTCACGCGAGATCGGAGACTCGAGCTTCGTGCGCGCCTGCAGCAGCGGCAGCCGCCAGAGGATCAGCGTGAGCGAGAAGAGCGTCGTCACGATCACGAATCCGAGGAACCAGCCGCCGATCGAGCTCTTCGCGAACGAGTGGATCGATTCCACGACGCCCGAGCGGTTGAGGAACGTGCCGAACACGGTGAGCTCGTAGGTGAGGCAGATCAGCACCATGTTCCAGATGCGGAGCATTCCCTTGCGCTCCTGGATCATCACCGAGTGCAGGAACGCGGTGCCTGCGATCCACGGCATCAGCGCAGCGTTCTCGACCGGGTCCCAGCCGTAGTAGCCGCCCCAGCCGACCTCGATGTAGGCCCAGTGTGAGCCGAGTAGGAGACCGAAGCCGAGAAACATCCACGCGGTGAGCGTCCAGCGGCGGGTCGCGATTATCCAGCGCTCGTCGGTCTGACCGGAGATCATCGCCGCCGTGGCGAAGGCGAACGGGATCGACATCCCGACGTAGCCGAGATACAGCATCGGCGGGTGGATCACCATGTAGATGTTCTGGAGGCTCGGCACGAGGCCCGAGGCCGTCGACGACGCGCGGCTGGAGCGCAAACGGGCTCGCGACGGCGACGAGGATGAAGCTGAAGAACGTGCAGAGGCCGCCCAGCACCGGCACGACCCACACGACGATGTCGCGGAGCAGCTTCCGGTTCAGGGTGACCGCGAGCGCGCCGTAGCCGGTCAGGACGAGCAGCCAGAGGAGGAGCGATCCCTCCTCGCCGCCCCAGAACGCGGTCAGGCAGTAGATCGGCTTGAGGTCTCGGCTCGTGTGCTGGTAGACGTAGCGATAGCGGAAGTCGTGGTCGAGGAGCGCCCGCGCGAGCACGAACGACGCGATCAGCGTCGAGCCGAACGCCGTGATCAGTGCGTACCGCGCCGAGTCGGCGAGCCGCCGGTGGCGGGAGAGCGCGCCGGTCACTCCCGCGACGAGCGCGTAGAGCGAGAGCCCGAAGCTGACGACGAGCGCTGCGCGGCCGAGGTCAGCCACGCGGTTCTAGGCCTGCGCCGTGTACTTGCTCGGGCATTTCGTCGTCAGCGAGGTGGCGACGAAGGAAGCGCCCTCGAGGCGGCCGGTGATGTTGACGTCGCGGCCGGCCTTGAAGAGATCGGGCACCGAGCCGTGGAAGACGATCGGAACGATCGGGCTCGCGCCGTTGATGTTGTGCAGCTTGAACTGCAGGCCGGCGGGTGTGTGCGAATCGGTTCCGGCAACGACCGAGGTCACCTTGCCCGTGAGCGAGACGGTGCCGGTATGGCCGGCGAGGTTGCTCGGCTCGAGCTCGGGCGTCGACCCGCTGATCGCCGTGTAGACCAGGAAGACGGCCAGGAGGCCCGCGACCGAAAGCGCGATTACGAGCCTGGCCGGACTGCGCGTGGAACGGGCCATACTCCCTCCAGTTTAGCCGCCGATTCCAGCAACCGACGGTAGAGCCGTCGCGCGCCGGTTGAGGTGCCGTTAAGCCGCTTGCGCGTCGGCCGGCGCCGGCATCCGGCGCTCGGGCACACGGTACCCGTGGTCGGCGCAAAGCGCGCCCGGGAGCTCCTCGGTGAGCGCGTCGCAGTATCCCTTGCCGTAGGCGGCGCGCATGAACGCCGCGACGACCTCGAGTGACCACTCCTCGATCCCGGCGGCCTCGCGCCACAGGTCGGTGAGGCGGAGGTCGATGTCGAGCTCGAGCAGGTCGATGCGGGTCGGGATTTCGGGCATGCGTGCAGCGTAGGGACCAGGTCGGACGTAGGCTCTTCGCGATGGCCAGGAAGCTGCATTTCGGCCCGGCGCGCGTGCCTTCGCGCGAGAGCCCGGAGGTTGCAATCGCGGCACTCCTCGAACGGGGCCTCTCGGCTTGCGAGATCGACTTCGAGGGAGGCTTCTGGATGGGTTACGAGTTCGCCGGGCGCTTCGGCGAGCTCGCGCGGGAAGCCGACATCGTGCTCTCCGTGCACGCCCCGCTCGCCGGCTTCATGGGTCACGCGGAGCGGGGAAAGAAGCTGAACATGGCGACCGGGATGCTCGACCACTCGGCCGGGGTCGCAAAGGCTGCGAGGGCCGAGCTCGTCGTCTTCCACCCGGGTTTCCTGCTCGGGCGGACGCGGGAGGAGGCGATCGACTCGGTCACCGAGCAGCTCGGGGAGCTGCGCGAGCGGCTCGAGGGCAAGGAACGGGACGTGCCGTTCGGGATCGAGGTGATGGGCCGTGTCCGCGATCTCGGGTCGGCTGCCGACGTCGTCGAGATCTCGCGCCGGCTCGGCTGGGTGCGGCCGGTACTCGACTTCGCCCACATGCATGCCACCTCGGACGGGGGCTTCACCGCAGCCGAGCCGTTCGCGGCGGCGCTCCAGGCCGTCGACGGGGTGCTCGACGCGGGGGCGCCGTTCCACATCCACTTCTCGGACATCCAGTTTGCGAACCGGAACGAGACGAAGCATCTCCCCTACGGCGAGGGAACGCTCCGCGCCGAGCCGCTGGCCGATGCGCTCGGGCGCTTCGAGCGACCGGCGACGGTGATCTCCGAGTCGCCTGACGCCGCGTCCACCGAGGCAATCCGCATGATTCTCGGCGCATAGAATCACGGCGTGTCGATTCGCCAGACGCTCCTCGAGACGCCGACCGACCGGGTGACGCCGGAGCTCGCGACGACCGTTGCCGACTTCTGTAGGCCGCTCGAGGTGATCGCGTCGGCCTATGTAGGGCTGATCCAGGTCACGCGCGGCACGGAGCCGCCCGAGGAGCATCTCGGCGTGGGTTTCGAGCTCTCCGAGCCGGCAGCGGAGACCGAGGAGGGCGACCGCGAGCTCCGCCTCGTCGCCGACCGTTTCTACGAGACGATGCCTGCCGAGATCCAGGAGGGTGGCTGCAATTTCCTCGAGCCGGGCGGGATCTCGGCGTGGGCGGAGAAGGCACAGAAGGTCTTCTCGCGCTGAGCCGGGACAGCCCGTAGGATCGAGCTCATGCTCGATCCGGGGGCTTTCAAGGCCTACGACGTCCGCGCGCTCTACCCCTCGCAACTCGACGAGGAGGGTGCCTACGCGGTGGGGCGGGCGTTCGCGGAGCAGTTCGAGCCGCGGCGGGTCGCGGTCGGACGCGACATGCGCCTGTCCTCGCCGTCGATGGCCGAGGCTGCGGCGTCCGGCGTTGCCGACGGCGGAGCGGACGTGGCCGATCTCGGCATGGTCGGGACCGAGGTCATGTACTTCGCGACGGGGGAGCTCGGGCTCGACGGCGGGATCATGGTCACGGCTTCGCACAACCCGGCGGCCTACACGGGGATGAAGATCGTCAGACGCGGCGCGCTGCCGGTCGGAAGCGAGTCGGGCCTCGTCGAGATCCGTGATCGTGCCGTCCGGGGCGAGTGGCGGGATGCGGTGCGCGGCTCGATCGAGCCGGTGGACGTGTGGCACGCGTTCGTCGAGCGGGTGCTGAGCTTCGTCGACGTTGCCTCGATCGCCCCGATGCGGATCGTCGTCGACGGCGCGAACGGCATGGCCGGGGAGATGCTTCCTCGCGTGCTCGCGCGGCTACCGCAGGTCGAAGTCGTCCGCTGCAACTTCGAGCCCGACGGGACGTTCCCGAACCACGAGCCGAACCCGCTCCTGCCCGAGAACCGAGAGTTCATCGTCCGGCGGACGCGCGAGGAGGGCGCCGCCTTTGGCGTCGCCTACGACGGCGACGCCGACCGCTGTTTCTTCGTCGACGACACCGGCGAGTTCGTGCCGGGCGACTTCACGACCGCTCTCTTCGCCGAGCGGATGCTCGAGCACGAGCCGGGCGGCAAGGTGATCTACGACGTTCGCGCCTCGTGGGCGGTGCCGCGGGCGATCGTGGCCGCGGGCGGCGTCCCGCTGATCAACCGGGTCGGCCACTCGTTCATCAAGCAGCGGATGCGCGAGGACGGCGCCGTCTTCGCCGGCGAGGTGTCGGCCCACTACTACTTCCGGGACTTCTCTCAGGCCGATTCGGGAGTGATCCCGTTCCTGTTGATGCTCGACCTCGTCTCGCGCCGTGACCTCGCCCTCAGCGACATCCTCGCCCCACTCCGCTCGAAGTACTTCCTCACCGGCGAGATCAACACCCCGGTTTCCGACGTGGCCGTGAAGCTCCAGGAACTGAAGGAGCGCTACGCGTCCGAGGGCACGGTCTCCCACCTCGACGGCCTCTCGATCGACGCCGAGAACTGGCACATGAACGTTCGGCCGTCGAACACCGAGCCGCTCCTGCGCCTGAACCTCGAGGCCCTCTCGGAGGAGCTCATGGTGGCCAAACGGGACGAAGTTCTTGCCCTGATCCGCGCCTGAGCCTCGGCGCTCAAACCGCTGTGCGACACGTTCCCAGAGACGGCTTGGGTACCGGGGTTTTCCAGCTGCGAGTCCCGTTGTCGCGGTGGTCAGACGCCGTTTTTCCGCCCCTCGGCGCGGCTAGGATCCTGCGATGTTCGAGCCGGGCCACGCGAGCGATCGGAAACCGCCCTTCCGGTTCGCCGTCTACACCCGCGTCGCGTTTTCGGACACCGACGCGCAGGGCGTCGTCTACTACGGGCGGTATCTGCCCTATTTCGACCTCGCGCGCACGGAGTATCACCGGCGGCTCGGGGATGTGGGCGTCGCCCGGGCCGAGTTCGTGATGCGGGCTTCGGCTGTCGAGTACCACGCGCCGGCGCGGTTCGACGATCTGCTCGAGGTGTTCGTACGGATCGCGCGGATCGGGACGACGAGCGTGACCTACCACTACGCCGCATACAAGGTCGAAGACGATGAACACGATGAGCTGATGGTGACCGCGACGCAGGCGATCGTCCTGATCGACCACGACGACCGGCGGACGCTGCAGGTCCCGGGAGGCTTCCGAGCCGCGGTCTCGAACGTCGAGGGGACACCGCTCTGAGCACCGCCGACGCAATCGAGGCGATCGAGGCGATAGTCGCCGGCGAGGGCGAGGCCGACGAGATCCTTCGCACTGTCGTACGCGAGCTCGTCGAGAGAGGCGCGGCCTCCTGGGCCGGGATCTTCTTCGTCGAAGGCGACGAGCTCGTTCTGGGCCCGGAGGCGGGCACCCCTGCGCCGGCGACGAGGACGCAGGCGCCGGTCATCTACCTCGGCGCCCGCGTTGCCGAGCTCGCCGCGGACGGCTGCGGCAACCCGGAGTTCCTCGAGCGCGTCGCGGATCTCGTCGCGGAGTGGTGCCTCGTCGGTTGGGACACGGGCGGCGTCCCCTGGGACGAGACAGGCTAGTCGCTCGCAGATTCGCCCCCGCTCCGTCGTTTTCAGCCATGGTGGTTCGAGCCGTCTGCGGGGCATTTCGTCACACTTTCGTTCCAGTACCCGACCCCGGGTTCCTGCCTGCTGGGAGCGGGAATTCGGGCTTTCAGCTCCTGTCGTTTTCAGGCTTTACCTGACCCCGCCTCTGGCGCCTCGCAGCCGGGGCCGCGCCTCTCCCCTCGAGGCGTCTAGCTCGGAGTGACGCGGTAGGCGTCGAAGACGGCGTCGACGGCGCGCAGCGCGTTCAGGAGCGACCGGAGCCCGGCGATGTCGCCGACCTCGGCCGTGTACCAGTTCTTCGCGAGCTGATCCTCGACCGCGCCGCCGTAGGCGACGATGTTCGCGCCGTGCTCGGCGAAGGTGCGTGCAACGTCTTCGAGCAGCCGCGGACGATCCCATGAGGTCACTGCGATCTGCACCCGGAACGACTGCGTCGGGCCGCCGCTCCACTCGACGGGCGTGAACCGCTCCTCCGTGCGCTTCAGCGCACGCACGTTCGGGCAGTCCTCACGGTGGATCGTGATCCCCCTGCCGAGCGAGATGTAGCCGACGATCGGGTCGCCCGGAACCGGGGTGCAGCACTTCGCGAGCCGCACGAGCACGTCGTCGACGCCCTGCACGACGACACCGACCTCCGAGCCGGAAGCCGTGCTGCGGGTCTTCGGGGCCCTCGTGACCACCGGAGAGGCCTCGGCGACCTCGTCGGTCTTCAGCCGCTGGATCACCTTGTTCACGATCGCCCCCGACTGGAGTCGTCCCGAGCCGAGCGCGAGGTAGAAGTCCTCGGCCTTCTTGAACCCGAGGTCCCGGATCACCTCGGCGAGCACCGCGGAATGGCGCAGCTTGGCGTACGGCAGGTTCTGCTGCTTCAGCGCGTGCTCGAGCGACTCGCGCCCCTTCGCCTCCTGCTCCTCGCGCGTCTCTCGCGTGTACCACTGGCGGATCTTGTTCCGTGCGCGGGAGCTCTTCGCCAGCGAGAGCCAGTCGCGCGAAGGGCCGCGCTCCTGCTTCGAGGTCAGGATCTCGACCTGGTCGCCGTTCTGGAGCTGATAGTGGAGCGGCACGATCCGGCCGTGCACCTTGGCGCCGACGGTGCGGTTGCCGACGTCGGTGTGGACGGCGTAGGCGAAGTCGATCGGCGTCGAGCCCGCTGGGAGCGTCTTCACCTGGCCCTTCGGAGTGAAGACGTGCACCTCCTCGTCGAAGAGGTCGGTGCGGAACGTCTTCATGAACTCCTGGTGATCGACCTCGCTCGTGCCGACGTCCATCAGCTGGTTCACCCACTGCGTCCATTCCTCGTCGTGCTTCGAGCGCCCGCCGCCCTTGTAGATCCAGTGCGCCGCGACGCCGAACTCGGCGGTCTGGTGCATGTCGCTCGTGCGGACCTGGATCTCGAGCGGCCGGCCCTGCGGGCCGATCACGGTTGTGTGCAGCGCGCGATAGCCGTTGAACTTCGGCATCGCGATCATGTCCTTGAACCGCCCGGGCATCGGCTTCCAGAGCGAATGGATCAGCCCGAGCGCGCCGTAGCAGTCGCGCGTGCCCTCGTCGCCGCTGCGCGCGACGATCACCCGCATCGCGGTGAGATCGTAGATCTCGTTGAACTCGCGGCCCTTGCGGGCCATCTTGTCGTAGATCGAGTAGAAATGCTTCGCACGACCGGAGATCTCGGCCGGGATGTCGACCTTGTCGAGCTCGGTCTGGAGGACGAGCGCGGCCTCACGCACGTGCTCCTCGCGGTCGGCGCGGCGCTCGGCGACCATCTGCTTGATCTCCTCGTACTTTCGCGGGTGGAGCGTCCCGAACGCCAGGTCCTCCAGCTCCCACTTGACCGCATGGATGCCGAGCCGGTGAGCGAGCGGCGCGTAGACCTCCAGGGTCTCGCGCGCCTTGCGTACCTGCGTCTGCTTTCCCATGTACTCGATCGTTCGGAGGTTGTGAAGCCTGTCGGCGAGCTTGATCAGGATCACGCGGAGGTCCTTCGCCATCGCGACGACGAGCTTGCGGTAGTTCTCGGCCTCGGCCTGCTCGCGGCTCTGGAACTGGACGCGCGTCAGCTTGGTGACGCCTTCGACGAGCTGGGCGATCTCTTCGCCGAACTCGCTCTGGATGTCGTCGATCTCGACGCCCGTGTCCTCGACGGTGTCGTGCAGGAGCGCAGCGGCGATCGTCGGCTCGTCCATCCGGAGCCCGACGAGGATCATCGCGACGCCCCACGGGTGATAGATGAACTCCTGGCCCGAGCGGCGCAGCTGGCCGTCGTGGGCGGCGGCGGCGAACTCGAAGGCGTGGATGATCAGCTCGAGGTCGACGTCAGGCTTGAACTCCTTGTAGGGCTCTAGCTCGGCCAGGAGTTCGTCGATGAGATCCTGATGCTTCGCAACTACTGCCACAAAAGCATTTTACCCTTGCCGCCGGGCAACCCCTCCCCCATTCGGCCGGAAGATGCCGCACAGGAAATCGGGCCTTCACGGGGAATCCGATCGTCCATGCTTCGTCGACGTCGAGAAGCCCGCAGACTCCGCATTGCCGCACGGCTCCTGCTCGCGCTTTCCCGCTGAGGTTACGCGGCCTGGGCAAGCGGCGGCGCTTCGAGGAGGCGCCGGAACGCCTCCGATTCGAGCAGGCTGCGCCGAAGGCCCGCCGTCTGCAGGGCGAGGCCGAGCTCGTCGAACACCGCGCGCGCTTCCGGCGTCCAGGCCTGCTCGCCCCGGCTCCATTCGGTGGCGAACCAGGTGCGGAGCTCGGCGTAGCGCTCGTCGGTGTCGAAGATCCGACGCACGACGAGCTGCGGCGCGACGGTGCCGTTCCAGCGGTTCTCCTGGAGCCTGAAGGCGACGTCGTAGCGCCCGATCCTGCGGTAGCGGTCGATCTGGGACCCGAAGCCGAACGCGATCGCGGAGCCCGCGTCGCGCCCACGTTGGCGGACGCGGAAGCGGAGGTGCTTCCCCTCGCCGACGGTATCGAGCCGGTCGAGCTCGCAGTCGTCGGCGAGCAGCGTCACGCCCGGGTTCCCGAGGCCGAACGGCGCGAGCTGTGCGAGCTCCTCGCAAAGCGGAAGCCCGAGCTCGGCTCCGCGCACGATCGCGTCGATCGTCACCCGGGGCCGCAGGTCCTCGTCGGAGAGCTCGGCGTCGGCGTGCTCGCCGAAGGCCATCGCGAATGCCTCGACGTTCTCCTGCTTGATCGAGAGGCCGGCGGCGGCGCGGTGGCCCCCGAAGCGCTCGAGATGCTCGCCGCAGGCGACGAGCGCACCGTGCAGATCGAAGACGCTGCCCGCCCGGCCGGAGCCCTTCCAGTCGCCGCCCGACGCGGCGCCGGCGATCAGCACGACAGGGCGCCCGTAGCGTTCGACGAGACGCGAGGCGACGATGCCGATCACACCCTCGTGCCAGTCCGCGCCGGCGACCACGAAGCCACGGCGGTGGCGGCGTGCATCCGGCCACGACTCGATCTCGGCGCTTGCCGCCCGCAGGATCCTGTCCTCGACGCTCTGTCGCTCGCGATTCAGGTCTTCCAGCTGCTCGGCAAGCTGCTTCGCCTCGTTCGCGTCGTCTGTGAGAAGCAGCGCGAGCGCCGCCTCCGGCCGCCCGAGCCGGCCGGCGGCGTTGATCCGCGGGGCGAGGCGGAAGCCGATCGCACCCTCGTCGCAGGCCGCCGGATCGACGCCCGCGACGCGCATCAGCGCGCGCAGGCCCGGCTTCTGCGTCTGGGCGAGCCGGCGGAGACCGAGGAGGGCGAGCGCGCGGTTCTCGTCGACGAGCGGGACGACGTCCGCGACGGTCGCCAGCGCGACGACGTCGAGATGGCGCTCGAGAAATGGATGTCCGGCGCCGAGCAGCGCCTCCGCGAGCTTCCAGACAACGGCGGTGCCGCAGAGCCCGGTGAACGCGTAGTCGCCCTTCAACGGGGCGACGACCGGGCACGCCGGGAAGACGTCGCCCGGGCGGTGGTGGTCGGTGACGACGACCTCGAGCCCGAGCCGGACGGCCTCCTCCACCTCGGCGACCGCCGTGATCCCGCAGTCGACCGTCAGCACCAGATCGACCCCGTCCTCGGCGAGGCGGGCGATCGTCTGCGCGGCGAGGCCGTAGCCCTCCTCGAACCGCGATGGCAGGTGCCAGGCCGGGTCGGCCCCGAGCTCGCGCAGCAGGAATACGGCGAGCGCGGTGGCGCAGATCCCGTCGGCGTCGTAGTCGCCGTGCACGCAGATGCGCTTTCCCGCAGCGATCGCAGCGCGGATCCGCTCGACGGCCTCGGGCATGTCTCCGAGCCCGAGGGGGTCGTGGCCGGGAAGGGCGCCCTCGAGGAAGCTCTTCGCCTCGGCGGGATCGGTGAGGCCGCGGCGCACGAGCACCGAGGCGAGGGTGGTGCTGATCCCCAGCTCGCCGGAGAGCGTTCTCAGCTGATCGGGCCGGCACGGCGCGATCGTCCACATCGCCTTGTCCATCGGACAAGCGAGGGTACGGACGAGGCCGGACGGCGCCTCGAGCGCCTATTCCTTGGGCAGGTTCACCCCGAGATAGGTGAGCACGACGATGAACCCGAATGCCGCGAGGACGCCGACCCAGAGCAGCCGTTTGTGCTTGATCCCCCGGACCGAGTCCGCGAATGCCCGGGCGAGCAGGATCAGGACCGCGGCGATCAGGCCGATACCTACGACAAAGAGCGGGACGAGCGTGACGAGTGTCTCCCAACGGTGTGCGGCTGCGGCAACCATCCGGTGAACCGTAGCCGCAGGCGCCGGAGGTCTCGGAACGTGAAGCTATCCTGAGCTGCGACGAATGACCGACACGAACTACACGGTGAGCTACACCTCCGGCGACGACTACGTCGTGAAGTACCTGGGCTACCGGCTCGCGTTCAACACCTGCGACTTCGAGCAGCGTGTCGTCGCGGCGGCGGCGAAGCTCGGTCTCGTCGAGGCGAACGAGCTCGAGGACGAGGAGACGAACGACCTCGTGGCCCTCGCCGTCCAGGGCCTTCTGGACGAGCCGGAGTCACGGCTCGGGCGCTACCTCAAGCGCAACTGGGAGCGCGTGTCGCTGATCGGCGACGAGTCGCTCGTCTACTGGCTCCGCAAGCTGGTCTTCCGCAGCGCGTGGCTCGACCACCAGGTGAAGCGGGGCGCGCTCGAGGTCGTCTGGGACGAACGGGAGGCCGAGTTCGCCTACCAGCACCCCGGCGGCCGGCGGCCGCTGCTCGAGCTCGCGCCGGTGCCGAGCTGGCACGAGCTGCAGTTCCGGGGGTAGACGACGGTTCTAAGGGAGGCTCTCGATGAGCTCGATCAGCTCGTCGCGGCGGTAGCCCTGGAGCCGGGCAAACCTCACGAGCTCACGGGCGCGCACGTGAACGGCCGTCTGCCGTGCGTTCCCGGCGACGGTGATCGCCCGCCCGCGCCGGAACTCGAGCAGGCCCTCGTCGCGCAGCAGCCGCAGCGAGCGAAGCACCGTGTTCGTGTTGACCTCGAGGATCGCGGCGAGGTCGCGTGCGGGCGGTAGGCGTTCTCCGGGCTTCGCCTCGCCTTCCGAGATCGCACGCCTGATCTCGGCGGCGACCTGCTCGTAGAGCGGCATCGGCTCGAGCGGGTTGAGTGCGCCGATCAACCGTTCACCGTCGCGGCGATCTTCCGGAAGGCGTCGTCGAGCATCGCCGAGTCGGTCGCGACGAAGGCCTCTCCGTGGGACAGGGCGCTGACGGTGCGGACGACCTTCGGATCGGGCGGGACGGAGACCGTCGCGGTCATTTCCCCGGCCGGGACCGAGACCGTCCCGTGCGGCGTGCCGAGCGCAATCCCTTCGATCCTGATGCCTGCGCCAGCGGCCTCCTTCGCCGCCAACGCCGGGAGCGCCGCCCCGCGGTTCTGCGCACCGTCGGAGACGAGCACGACGAGCGCCGGCGCGAGTTGACCGCGCCGGTGATGGATCCCCATCCGGCTCAACGCCGCGTCGGAGGTGCCGACCGCCTGGGCGATCCCGTCGCCGAGCGCGGTTCCCGCCTCTGGCCTGAGGGATGCCACCGCTGTCGAGCACCGCCTTGCGGCTCACCGTCGGCGGAAGCCTGACCTCGGCGTTCGTGCTGAAGGCGACAAGCCCCACCTCGACCTTCGGAGAGAGCCGCCCGAGGAGGATCCGGATCGCCTTCTCGGTTGCGCCGAGGCGCGTCGGTTGGATGTCCGACGCCGCCATCGAGCCCGAGACGTCGACGAGCACGACCACCACTTGGATCCGCGGGAGGGCCGCGGGGGCACCGGCTGAGCCTGCGGCACCGCTGTCCGACGAGCGTGCGCCGACGGCGAAGAACGCGTAGGCCGCAAGGCCGATCAGCAGGCCGGCCCCTCCGACGAGTGCAACCCAGCGCCGGCGCCGCCGCTGCCGCTGCCTCGCCTCCTCGAACAGCGCCTCGGGACCGCTTTCCGGAACCGGTGCCGGCTCGGCAACGAGCAGCTCGACTGACATAAAGCTATTTCTACTAGCACCATCCTGGGATGTCAACCACTCGCGAGGCTCGCCCGTTCGACGCGGCGACGAGCCACCTCAGAGAACAACCTTCTCGACTCAGATCGACCCGGTTCCCGCGCGCACCCCCACCCAGGGTGGGGAAGCCAACCCGCCACCCTCACTGCAAATTCTATGGGCGTCGAGAGCCGCTGTCTGTACCAGCTCTGTAACGGTTTCTCTCCAGGAGCGCGTGCGGGGCGGCGCTTTCGCGAGAAGCGAGCCGCGGCGTGGCAGGTCGAAATGAGAGTTGTCTCGCTACGCTCAGCGCGATGAAGCGCGCCGCCTGCCTCTCGGCCTACCTCGCAGTACTCCTCGCGCTCGATCACTTCGCCACCTACCCGGAGCAACTCGTGCTCGGCGTTGTGACCTGGGCGGTCCTGATCGCCCTCGCGTGGCGGTTGCCCGTCCTCCAGCGGGCGCTCGTGCTCGGCGTCGTCTTCTTCGCGACGATCGGCGAGGTCACCGGCTCGCTGATCTGGGGCGTCTACCACTACCGGCTGCACAACCTGCCGCTCTTCATCCCGCCCGCGCACGGGCTCGTCTTCCTGACGGGGATCGCGATCGCAGCGGCGCTCGAACGGCGGGCGACGCGCTTGTCGTCACCGCCGCGGTCGCGGCCGCGACGTGGGGGATCCTCGGGCTCTTCGTGCTCCCGCACCGCGACGTCGCCGGTGCGATCGGGGTGCCGCTGCTTCTGCTCTTCCTCTGGCGCTCCCGGAACCGCGCAACCTACGCGAGCGTCTTCCTCGTCGTCGCCGCGCTCGAGCTCTACGGCACCGCGATCGGCACCTGGCGCTGGGCGCGGACGCTGCCCGGGCTCGGGATTCCGGACGGGAATCCCCCGTCCGGCGTCGCGTCCGGCTATGTGTGGTTCGACGTGATGGCGATGCTCACGGTGACCGCCCTGATCCCGCTTTCCGGCAGGCTCAGAACAGCGTGGACACCTCGCGCGCGACTCGCGCGTGCTCCCGTCCCAGATCGGTGATCACCCGGCCGCGCGGGGTGCGCTGCAGGAAGCCGAGCTGGAGCAGGTAGGGCTCGTAGACGTCCTCGATCGTCTCGGCCTCCTCGCCGAGCGCGACAGCGAGCGTCGAGAGGCCGACGGGCCCGCCGCCGAACTTCATCGCCACCGCCGAGAGCAGCTCGCGGTCGAACCGCTCGAGCCCCGACTCGTCGATCTCGAGCAGCCCGAGCGCCTCGTCGGCGACGACGGTGGTGATCGCGCCCGCGTGGCGAACCTCGGCGACGTCGCGGACGCGCCGCAGGATCCGGTTCGCGATCCGCGGCGTCCCCCGGGCGCGGCGCGCGATCTCGTCGGCCGCCTCGGGCTCGACCTCGACGCCGAGGATCCGGGCGCTGCGGCGGACGATCGTGCCGAGCTCATCCGGCGAGTAATGGTCGAGCCGGAACGTGAGCCCGAAGCGGTCGCGCAGCGGCGTCGTCAAGAGCCCTGTCCGCGTGGTCGCGCCGACCATCGTGAACGGCGGCAGGTCGAGCGTGAGCGTCCGGGCGGCGGGCCCCTGGCCGACGATGATGTCGAGCCGGAAGTCCTCGAGTGCCGGGTAGAGGATCTCCTCGACGGCCCGGTTCAAGCGGTGGATCTCGTCGATGAAGAGCACGTCGCGAGGCTCGAGCGCGGTGAGGATGGCCGCGATGTCGCCCTTGCGCTCGAGCGCCGGTCCCGCAACCTGGCGGATCCCGACGTCGAGCTCGCGCCGGATGATCTGCGCCAGCGAGGTCTTGCCAAGCCCCGGCGGCCCCGCAAGCAGAACGTGATCGAGCGCCTCGCCCCGGCCACGGGCCGCGTCGAGTGCGATCCCGAGCTGCTCCTTGACCCGCTCCTGCCCGACGAACTCCGCGAGCGATCCCGGCCGAAGGGTGCTCTCGATCTCCTCCTCGCCGCCGTCCACGACGGCCGGCGACACCATGCGCTCGCTCATCTATCCGAGCTCCGTCGAGTCTGCCCTCATGCTGCTTTCTTCAGCGCCGAGCGCACCTGTTCCTCCACGGTCAGGGACTCGTCCACGCCGGCCAGGGCGCGCTCGGCGTCGACCAAAGACCAGCCGAGCTCGACGAGAGCGTCCCGCGCGAGCAGCTCGCCGCCGACCGGCGAATCGGTGACGACCGGGTCGCCCAGTTTGTCCTTGAGCTCCATCACGACGCGTTGGGCGGTCTTGCGGCCGATTCCCGGGATCGCCTCGAAGCGGGCGAGATCGTCGCGGGCGATTGCGCGGCGCAACTCGGCAGGCGGCGAGCCGGAGACGATCGCAAGCGCAACCTTCGGCCCGATGCCCGACACGCCGAGCAGCAACTCGAACAGCTCGCGCTCGTCGCCGGACGCGAATCCGTAGAGCTGGAGCGCATCCTCGCGGACATGCGTGTGGATCTCGACGGTGACGTCCTCGCCGACGCGTCCGCTCACCCGCGGCGTCGCGGCGACGAGGTACCCGACGCCGCCGACGTCGATCAGCAGGCCCGACGTCGTTCGCCCGGCAAGGGTGCCGCGTAGCCGCGCGATCACGTCGTTTGCCGGGTCCGGGTCATGGCGTAACCGTACGGCCGAAGGCGGACGGCTCCACTCGGGGGACGACGGACGCAGCGGCAGACCTCCCGGTCGCGTCCACGCCCTCGGGCCCGGGCTCGTCGTTCAGGCGTGAAGCGACGGTCCGATCCGAGCTACGGGAACGGATTCTGGAAGGCTCCGGGAAGCAGATCCCACCAGGGAGCCATCCAGGCGATCACCGGTAGCCACAGCCAGACACGGCCGGAGGGCCGGAGCGCTGTCAGCGCCGGGAGCGACAGCACGAACGCGAGAACGACACCCGTTGCGATTCGCGGCGTCGAGTAGATGTCGGCGTAGGCGGCGGCCGGAAGGAAGACGACGCAGAAGAGGACATTCACGACGACCGCCCAGAGGCCCAGATCGGTCCGCCGGCGGCGCAGCGCCCAGACCGCCAGTCCGAGACAGAACGTCCCCGGGATCACGATCCCGTAGAGCAACTGGATCCGGTCGACGTCCCACGGGAAGTAGTGCCCGATCCCTCCGAACGGCACGGGAGTCGGCAGAAGAGCGTGCGGTACGCCGGCGTGGCCGAGCCAGTGCCGGAGAAAGACGAAGCGATACAGGAGGTACGGGACGACGGCTCCGGCCGCAAACGGCAGCGCGCGACGCAGGCTGCGATCGCGGGCGAGCAGCAACCCTGCGCAGACGAACGCGAAGAGAAGAGTCGTCTCGCGGGTCAGAGCCGCGACGGCCAGCAGCGCAGAGCTCGCGACGAGCCCGCGCCTGTTGGCCCCGTCGAAGAGGAGGATCGCCCAGGCGACAAGGGCGTAGGCCAGAGCTTCCGAGAGATCCCGCAAGACGGCGACGAAGATCCCCGGATAGAGGCCGAAGATGAGTGCGTACCAGGGTGACTGCCCTCGGCGGCGGAGCAGGATGGCGAGCGCGAGCGTGCCCATTGCCGCCGCGAGCACGTTGATCGCGACGAGCATGAACGGGATCGCACTCCGCTGTCCGAGTGCGAGCCCCCGTGCGAGCATCGGGTAGACGGGCCGGCCGTAGCGGTAGCTCGGGTTGTCGAGGTTCCCGACAGCCCCACGGGGGTCCTGCGCCATGAAGAGGAAGAACTGGCCGTCATAGCCCGACGGGGACGTGACGAGGCCGCGGTCGGCGTCGATCGCCGCGCTCGAGGAGCTCTTCTCGACGAACTGCTGACCGACCTCGGCGAAGTCGGCCATTCGGTGGTGCAGGTGAAAGTGCGCGATTCCGACCCAGGCGCCGTAGAGCAGGAACACGGTTGTGGCGACCGCGAGCGGCGAGGAGCGGAGCACGTGCGCGATCGTACTCGGCCTTCCGCGCGACTCCCTGGCGCGCGCTTGCTGCCTCGGCTCGGACGCGACGCGCTCCGTCCCGATCCCGGTCGGAGGAGAGTGCCGACGGGAACAGCGGTCTCTAGCCCGCGATCCGCAGCAGCGGCGGCGCGAGCGCATGGCAGATCGCCACTGCGAGGGCATCCGAGGCGTGACTCGGCTCCGGCACCTCCTCGAGCGCGAGGATCGCCTTCACCATCCGCTGCACCTGCCCCTTGTCGGCGCGGCCGTAGCCGCACACCATCTGCTTGACCCGGCTAGGCGCGTATTCGACGCACTCGACGCCCACGGACGAGGCGGCGACGAGAATGGCGCCGCGCGCCTGCCCGACGGAGAGCGCGATGCGGGCGTCGGCGCCGACGTACGACTCCTCCAGGGCGACCGCATCCGGAGCGTGAGCCCCGATCAGCTCCGAGACCCCCTCGAAGATGGTCAGGAGCCGCAGCTCCACGCGCTCGGAGGGCTTTGTCTGCCACCACCCGTGGCAGATGGCCCTGAGGCGCCCTTCGCTTTCGTGGACCAGTCCGTACCCGCAAGCAGCCGTCCCCGGATCGATGCCCAGAACTCTCACCAGGAGAGGTTATGGACGGCTCCGGACGTTCCTGCACCCGTGGCCACCGTCCGGCGTCACGATGGTCGAACGAGCTTCAGCTCGAAGCGGAGCCCCGTTGTCAGTCTCAACGAGTCTGTTCGTGTCCTGGCCGAGCTCGGAGAGGGTGCGGTAGAACCACGTGTCGCCGAGAAAGGGGGCGTTCTCGAGTCGTTGTGCGGCGACGAAGGCTCTCTCACGGCTCAGCTCGAGCTCCTAAGCGGTCGCCGCCTCCAGCACCTGCTCGGGGATGTCGAAGTTCGCGTAGACCTCCTGGACGTCGTCGTCGTCCTCGAGCGCATCGATCAGGCGGATCAGCTGCCTGGCCTTGCCCTCGTCCTCGATCGCGACGGTCGTCTTCGGGATCATCGAGAGCTCGGCCGACTCGATCGCGAACCCGGCGGCCTCGATCGCGCTTCGGACGCCGGCGAGGTTCTCGGGTGCGCTCGTCACCTGGAAGATGTCGCCGTCCTGCTCGACGTCGTCCGCACCGCCGTCGGCTGCCGCGAGGAAGAGCTCGTCCTCATCGACCTCCGCCGAGGCCACGAGCACCAGGCCGCGGCGCTCGAACTGCCAGGCGACGACGCCGGTCGCGCCGAGATTGCCGCCGAACTTGGCGAACGTGTGGCGCACCTCGGCCGCCGTACGGTTCTTGTTGTCGGTGAGCGCCTCGACGATCACGGCGACGCCCTCGGGGCCGTAGCCCTCGTAGACGACCGTGTCGAAGCTCGAGCCGTCGGCGTCGGCGCCCGAGCCCTTCGCGATCGCGCGGTCGATGTTGTCCTTCGGCATCGAGTAGGACTTCGCCTTCTCGACCGCGTTCGCGAGCGCAAGGTTGTTGGCCGGGTCTCCCCCGCCCTCCTTCGCCGCGACGATGATCGACCGCGCGAGCTTCGAGAAGAGCTTCCCACGCTTCGCGTCCGCCGCGCCTTTCTTGTGCTTGATCGAAGACCATTTGCTATGCCCGGACAATTTCGCCCTCCCGCACCGGTTCGAGGAACAACTGATGGAGCCGCGTGTCGCCGGCCAGCTCCGGATGGAACGACGCGACGAGGAACCGCCCCTCGCGCGCGAGCACCGGATGGCCGTCGACCTCGGCGAGCACCTCCACGCCCGGCCCGACCTCCTCGATCCACGGCGCCCGGATGAAGATCGCGCGCATCGGCTCGCCGCCACCCGGAAGCTCGAGGTCGGTCTCGAACGACGCGACCTGGCGGCCGAAGGCATTGCGCCGCACGCCGATGTCGACGAGGCCGAGGTGATCGCGGTCGAGCACGATCATCCCCGCGCAGGTGCCGAGCACCGGCCCCCGGAAGTCGCGGATCGCCTCGTCGAGCTCGTAGAGGCGCATCAGCCGCATGAAGGCAGTCGACTCCCCGCCGGGAATCACGAGCCCGTCGAGACCCGAGAGCTCGTCGGGCTTGCGGACCTCCCGCACCTCGGCGCCGAGCTCGCGCAGCATCGCCGCGTGCTCACGGAAGTTGCCCTGCACGGCGAGCACACCGATCGAAAGCGCCTCCATCCGCCCAATGGTAACGAGCCTGCGATGCTGAAACCGTGAGCGCCGCCGCCGTCCTGCTTGCGCTCGCCTCGGCAGGGGCATGGGGCATCGCCGACTTCTCGGGCGGCCTCGTCTCGCGATTCGTGCCGACAGTGCCGGTGACCGTGATCTCGCAGGCGGCGGGCTTCGTCGCGCTGCTCGTCGCAGTCGGGGTCGCAGACGACGGGATCGACCACCGGTCGTTCGGAATCGGGATCCTGGCGGGGCTCGGGGGCGGAGCAGGGCTCGCAGCGTTCTACAAGGCGCTCTCGCTCGGGACGATGAGCATCGTCTCGCCCGTGACGGCGTGCGGGGCGGTGGTTCCGTTCACGATCTCGATCGCGACCGGCGAGAGGCCCGGGACACTTGCAGTCACCGGCGCCGCACTGGCGATCGGCGGAGCGGTTCTCGCCTCGTCAGAGGAACGGCGCTCCGACATTCCCGACCGCGCCCGGGCGATCACGCTCGCAGTCGTCGCTGCGATCGCGCTCGGTCTCTTCACCTACTTCCTCGGCCTCGGGAGCCGCGAGGGGAGCGCGCTCTCGACCCTGGCCGGCGCCCGTGTCGGCTCGCTCGCGCTCCTGCTGCTGCTGGCCCTGGGCCGCCGCGAGTCGCTGCGGGTCGGCCGGAACTGGCTGCTGCCGATCATCGCCGTCGGCCTCTGCGACGTCGGCGCGAACGCGCTCTTCGCGATCGCCAGCCGCCATGGGCTGCTCTCGCTCGTCTCGGTGCTCGGATCCCTCTACCCGGTCGCCACCCTCTTCCTGGCCTTCGCGCTGCTCGGCGAGCGGCTCACGCGCGTGCAGCTCGCGGGCGTCGCAACCGCGCTCGCCGGAGTCGCGGCACTGAGCTCCGGCTGAGTGCGATGCTTCGCCGATGAACTCGCTGGCCGGCAAGCTCTTGATCTCCTCGCCGGCCCTCGTCGATCCGAATTTCCGCCGGACCGTCGTGCTGATGACCCATCACGACGAGGAGGGCGCCGTGGGGCTCGTGCTCTCGCGGCCGTCTGAGCTTCGAATCGACGAGGCCGTCCCCGATCTCGGCGATCTCCCGTACGCCGACGAGGTGATCTACCTCGGCGGCCCGGTTCAACCCGAGGCGGTGGTCGTGCTCGTGGAGCTGGACGAGCCGCTCGAGGACACCGAGCCGATCGTCGGCGGTGTCGTCTACATGCCGCCTGACGCGGACCCCGACGAGCTCCGCGCCAGCAGGGCGCGCGTCTTCGCCGGCTATTCGGGCTGGGGCCCGGGCCAGCTCGAAGCAGAGCTCGCCGAGCCGGCCTGGATCGTCGCGCCTGCGTTCCCTGCCGACGTCTTCGCCGCCGACCCGGATGAGCTCTGGCGAACCGTGCTGAACCGGAAGGGCGGCAGGTTCTCGCTGATGGCCTCGATGCCGTTCGACCCGGGCCTCAACTGATTCACGAGCTGACTGATTCCCGAGCTGCCCGCTCAACCCCGTGTCCAGGGTTGCCCGGATAGACGCCCGAACAGCCCTATGAATTCCCGGGTCCCCTGCCTATAACTCGAGCAACGTCTGCGGCGGTCGAAGGGATTCTGTGCCGACGCAGAGTGAGCTCAGGGGGAGATGTTTCGCGAGGGCTCGCCTCGGCATGCACGCCACGCCTTCGATCGCAAGGCCGGCGTCCACCGGGCCGTACGAAGTTCGGCCCTGTTGGGCGCCGTCGTCAACTGCGAGATCAGAGGAGACGCATGGCAGATCCGACAGCCGATAGAGAGCTTCTGAACGAGGTACTCGAAGGTGCCCAGGCGATGGCGGCGCTCGCCGTCGACGAGGAAGTCTTCCGCGCCACCGTCGACGCGTTCCGCGCCGAGGACGGGGAATCGATGGCGAAGCTCCTGGACCGTCACAAGCTGGCCGAGCGATGCGAGGTCGTATGCCACTGGCTGCGGAGCAAGGAAGCAGTCCTGCTCTGTCTCGAGCTCGCGGGGCCGCCGCCGGTCGAAGAGCAGGAGCCCCCCGACGTCCGCGAGTTCGCGGAGCTCGTCGCGAAGCTCACCGCCGACGAGGAGGCCGTCGAGCTGATGGCGAGAGCCGTCGAGGAGCGGGATCGCGACGCCTGGCACGAGCTCATCGACAAACGAGGGCTCGCGCGCTTCAGCCACCTGCTCTGCCACTGGGTCTCGACGATCCACTACCGGCTCGTCTGTGACGTCGTCTGCGACCCGGTCCAGGTCGAGCAGCCGCATCTGATCCCGGAGCTTCAGGCGGCCGGGCACGCCGTCGGGAGGCTCGCCGCAAACGAGAAGGTCTTCGCGGAGGCGAGCAAGGCGGTGCTCGCGAACCGCTGCGAGACCGTCGGCGAGACGCTGTCGGCCGCGGGGTTCGACGGCTTCTGCTTCGTCATCTGCGAGTGGTTCTGCAGCTGGCGGTGCCTCTTCGTCTGCCTGCGGCTCTGCCGGATCTTCCCGCTCGGCGAGCTCGAGTCGGAGATCGGGGAGATGCTCGAGTTCGCCCGGGCGCTCGGGAAGCTCGACAAGGCGTCGCTCGAGCGGCTGGCCGCGGCGAACCTGCGCGAGGACGCCGAGAAGGTCGAGAGCCTCGCGAAGGAGCTCGAGTTCGAGCGCTTCTGCGTCCAGTTCTGCCACTGGGTGTGCTTCCTGCGCTGCCAGCGCTTCTGCACCTGTGTCTGCCCGCCGAGGTCGATCGCAGTCTTCACCAAGATCGGCGGGCTCTTCTACGGATCCGACGTCGCGAGCCTCGCTCCGGGGAACGGGCTCACGATCGCCGACAACCGGGCGTTCTACAACGCGCTTCGCCTGAACGGCGGGCTCTCGGTCGTCAACGGAGCGCCGCTGATCGAGTATCGCTTCGAGACCGTCCAGGTCTCGGACGACGGGACGACGCTCGCCGGCGGGGGGCCGATCCTGCCGACCTCGTGGGTGCCCGTCACCCCGGCACAGATCGAGGAGACGAACATCGGGCAGTTCATCCGCCCGATCGCCGTCCCGCCCTTCATCGAGGTGATCGAGGTCTGGGTGAACCGGACCGGAGCCGGGATCTTCACGATCACCCCGAGCCCCGACGGCTGGATCGCGGTGCCGCCGATGTTCCCGACGCCGCCGATGGTGCCGTCGTCGGGCTGGCAGTTCGTGCCTGCGGCGGACCTGATCGTGTTCGACACGACCTCGCTCGCACCGACCGTCGTCGACATCGACGAGACAGGGGTCATCGCCGGGACGTCTGCCAACGCACCACTCCAGACCGACGCGCACTACGGCGTCAGGATGAGGATCCGCAACCAGGGGACGAGCGGCGATGGCACGGAGGCCGGGACGTGCTCGCACATCGCGATCAACAACTCGTTCTACAACCACATCTCGCACCATCCGTACTGGCCGGGCGGCCTGTTCGGAGCGTCGAACGAGCTTGCGGTCGCATCGATCGGGATCGCGGAGCTCGCGTCCGCTCCATGCTCCGAGCTCACATCGAGCTTCACCGTCGAGTTCACGGCGGCGCACTCGAACCTCGGGCCGGTCGCGATCACCCTCCAGGGCCCGGGCGGCCCCTACGCCTTCGACCTCGACCCGGCCACGGCAGAGGATCCGGGCGAGAACTGGTACGGGACGGCAACCCCGGCACTCGTCGGGTCTCCGCCGGCGCCGGCATGGAGCTTCGCCTCCCTGCCGCCGTGTGCATATCTGCTCGAGATCTCGGTCACGGTGCTGCTCACGACCGGGGACACAGAGCCGCTTCCGCTCTGGGACTACATCGCGTTCTGCAAGGACACCGCCGACTGACGTAGCCGCGGCACCCGCCGCGTGGGAGCCCCGGTTCCCACGCGGCGGCTACGAGCGGCCGACGAGCTTCGCGAGCCGCTCGCGCTCCGGCTCCGTCCAGCGCGCCGCGAACGCGCGGTCGGCGGCGTATTCGGCCGTCTCGAGCGCCTCGCCGACGATCTGAGCACCGGTCCCGGTGAGAACGACGAGCGCGAGGCGGGCGTCGCGCTCGTGCGGCTCCCGGTCGACGAGGCCGATCCGCTCGAGCGGGGCCAGCTGCCGCGCGACGCCCGAGGGCGTGACTCCGAGGCGCTGAGCGAGCTCCGATCGGCGCAGCTTCCGCTCGGGCGAGCGGTGAAGCTCGCGCAGGATCGCCAGGTCGGCGAGCGAGATCCCGTGCTGGGACAGTGGATGATCGACCTCACGCGCGAGCTGCGTCCGGCAGAGCGAGAGATCGAACAGCGTATCGAGGGCAGTCGTCACACACGAGATTACATCAACAACTCAACGATCTGTCAATGTTTTTGGTGACCGGGCGCGAGCGCGATGCCGTCGAGCACGCCTGCGGTCGGACGGGAGAGCCGGAACCGGCTGGTGACGGGCGATTCAGGCCGTCGATCGAGCCGAGATCGCGTCGGAGTTTATGAAGGGTCCGTCGCGGGAAGGTTACGATCGATGGAAACCCCGTTGGGGCAGCAGACGCAGTTCCTACACTGGATGAAGATGGTGAAGCCGCGGGGCAAGAGCACAGGCGGGGGGCCCGCCGTAATCGTCCTGGGAGCAGGGATTTTGCTGCTCGTGGTCTTTCTGGCGATGGGCGTGGCCTGGTCGATGCGTGCGAGCGCGTCGTCGCAGACGCAGGCGCAGAAGACGGTCTCCGCAGCGTTCCTCACGAACTCCGGGGCCGCGATCGCCGACGTCCGGTACATGCCTCCAGATCAGGGCCGGCAGCGGCGAGGGGCTCTTCCGTTGTTCGGTCGTCGCTCCCGGTTGCCGGCGCTCGTTCCTGTTCAGGGTCGGTGGAACGACGAGCCGTGCGACTCCGTACGATCAGCCGCGGTCGGTCTTCCTCTCGCCGTGCGAGTTCGCGAGCGACCCCTCCGGCGACGTCAGCTAGCCGCCCCGGGCCACGTCGGAGCACGCTTGCCGAGGAACGCGGCCACGCCCTCGCGCCCGTCGGCAGAGAGGACGCAGCGTTCGAAGGCTTCGAGCTCGAGGCTGTCGCTACGGCCGTTACTCGTCATGCGTAGCAGCCGTTTCAGCTCGCGTTGCGCAATCGGGCTTCCGGCGCTCAATGCCGCGCCGACCCGTTCGATTCCGTCGATCGAGATCGTCGACGACGAACTCGACGAGGCTCCAGCTCTCGGCCTGAGCGGCGCTGAGCCGCTCTCCGGACAGCATCATCCAGGCTGCGCGAGCAGGCCCGATCAGCCGCGGCAGACGCTGGGTCCCGCCGCCGCCCGGGATCAAGCCGAGGCGCACCTCGGGGAGCGCGAAGCTCGAGCCCTCGTGCGCGATCCGGACGTCGCAGGCGAGCGCGATCTCCAGGCCGCCGCCGAGGCAATGCCCATGGACGGCGGCAACGACGGGAACGGGCAGTTCCTCGATCAGGTCCGCGAGCGGCTGGATCCCGACCGGCGGCTTGCCGTCGCCTGTGATCGACTTCAGATCGGCGCCGGCCGAGAAGGCCTTCTCGCCCTTCCCGCGGATGACCACGAGGCGTGTCTCGGGGCCGATCCATTCGAGCTCGGCAGTGACGGCAGCGGCGACCTCGGCGGTGATCGCGTTCACCGGCGGGTTGTCGAGCCAGACCGTGGTGACGCCGTCCATCCGGCCCCACTCTAGACGAGCGACCCGCGACCGCCCGCCTCCGGAACCGTCCGCCGCCGGGCGTACCCTCGCGCGGTGGGAACCGCCAGGCTCGAAGCCTTCGCCGACGGCGTCTTCGCGATCGCGGCGACGCTCCTGATCCTCGATGTCACCGTGCACGCGCACGGCGAGAACCTCGGGCGAGCGGTGCTCCATGCGTGGCCCGAGTACGCGGCCTACGCGGTGTCGTTCGTGACGATCGGGATCATGTGGATCAACCACCACACATGCATGCAGCAGGTCGGGGTCGTCGACCGGACATTCCTGACGATCAACCTCGTGCTCCTGATGTGCATCGCGTTCGTCCCGTTCCCGACGAACCTGATCGCGGAGAACGTCCACGGCAGCGGCCTCCGTGCCGCGGCGCTGACCTACGGCGTGACGCTCGTCGTCACCTCGATCTTCTACAACGCGTTCTGGTTCTACGCAGCCCGCGGCCATCGGCTGCTCAAGCCGGACTGCGACCCGCGCCTGATCGCAGGGATCTCGCGCGCCTACGTCCCGGGCGCCCCGATCTACGCGATCGCGACGCTCGTCGCCCTCGTGAGCCCGATCGCGTCCGTGGCGCTGTTCGCCGCAATCGCAGTCTTCTACCTGCTGGAGAGCTCGATCTTCGCTAGATCGCCGGCTTCGGCTTGAGCTTCTTCAGCGTCGTGCCGGCGAGGAGGCCGAGCAGGAGCGTCGGGACGATCGTCACGAAGCGATAGACGAGCACGCCGGCGACGACGTCGGCGTTGTCGCCGCCGAAGCCGACGAGGATCCCCGTGAGCCCCACCTCGACGATCCCGATCCCGCCCGGGGTGATCGGCAGGGAGCCGAGGAGCCGCGCGACCGACCAGGCCGCGAACGCCTCGATCAGGCTCACCTGGGAGGCGTGAACGCCGCAGACCCGGATCGAGGCGAGCATCACGAGAAACACGGTGAGCTGTCCGGCCAGCGTCGCAAGCGTGAGGACGTGCCACCGGCGGGCCAGGAGCTTCACCGTCTCGTTGCGGAAGCGCACGAACGAGTGGCCGTTCCAGGTGACCGGCCCCCGGCGGATCACGCGCAGCCCGAAGTTCGAGATCCGCTCCGCGAAGTCCCCGACTCTGCGGGCGAGATGCTCCGTCCAGAGCCCCGCGGTGAACCCGGCCACGGCGACGACGAAGATCACGAGCCCGATCACCGCAACCGTCTGGAGCAGGTTGTTCCGTTCGTTCTGGACGGTCAGGACCGCAAGCGCGATGATCGGGAAACCGAGCATCGCGAACTGATTCCAGATTCCGGTGACCGCAACCGCGATCGTCACCGGCCGCCCCTTGAATCCCCAGGAGCGCAGCACGCCGTAGGAGGCCGCGACTCCGACGGCAGCCCCGCCGGGGGCGATGTAGGTGGACGCTGTCGAGGCCAGCGTCAGCACCGAACCCTGCAGGTAACGGAGCCCAGGCAGCGCCGCCATCCAGGGCGGCGCGTAGGTCGCGAGGTTCAGCGCCATCGTCAGCAGCAGCACCCCGATCTGCTCCCAGGTGAGCCCCTTTACGACGTTCCAGACGCTCCGGTAGTTTGCGATCTGGGGCAGCACGAACACGAACGTGGCCACGATCACGGCGATCCCGAGCCCGCCGACGACGAGCCGCTTCTTCGTCGACTTCGGCTTTGCCTTCTTCTCCGGCTCGTCGTCTTCGGCGAGCCCGTTCGTCTCGGCGTCTTCGTCCACCAGTGCCGCAGACTACGGCGCGCGGCCGCAGCGCGGAGTCTGAGCCGGTCATTACATTGGCTGTCAAGCAAGCGCCCGTCTGAGCCCTCAGCCGGCGATGTGATCGGCCTGCTAGCCCGTGTGCCCGCGCCTGACGACCTCGCCGGGCCGGCTCGATAAGGCGCCTAGCGGATTCGAACCGCTGTAAACGGCTTTGCAGGCCGCTACCTAACCACTCGGCCAAGGCGCCAGAATCCCTGATGGTAGCTACGCGACTGCGATGTTCAGGCTCACCCCGCCGAGCTCGTAGCCATTGCCGGTCGAGGCGCGGGACTCGATCTCGGCACGGATCTCGGTGCGTTCCGCCTCGGGCAGGCCGGTGAGGGCGAGCGCCACCGGACCGCGGAGCTCGCTGACGAAGAACCAGAGCTCGTCGGCGCCCTCGAAGCGATAGGTCATCGGCATCTCTTCGACCTCGGGCGGGCCGAAGCCGGCGGCGGCGAGGAGGGCCGCGATCGACTCGGGGTTCCGGCGCGCGGAGAGGCGCTCCTCGGCTTCCGACTGCGGAGCGAGCCTGCCGCGCTCGACGAGGGCATCCGCTGGGACCGTCATCCACGCATTGCGCTCACGCGCCGCCCAGACCGAGAAGGCAAGCCGGCCCCCGGGGCGCAGCACGCGGCGGATCTCGGCGAGGGCCGGCGGCGGGTCACCCTTCAGGATGTAGCCGAAACGGCTCACGACGCCGTCGACGCTCGCATCCGGCAGCTGGATCTGCTCCGCGTCGAGCTGCCGGAACTCGGCGTTCGCGATCCCCCGCTCCGAGCCGAGCCGGGCGGCCGCCTCCACCATCGCCAGCTCGCGGTCGCTCGTGATCAGCTGGCCGCGCGGGCCGAGGAACGGCGCTGCGAGAAATCCGGTCTCTCCAAGCCCGGCCGAGAGCTCGAGGATCGTCTGGCCGGGCTGCGGAGCGAGCCGGTGAACGAGCCAGTGGCTTACGGGCGCTGTCGAGCGCCACAGCACCTCGCGGCCGCGCTCCCAGCGCGGAGCCATCGCCTCCCACTGCTCGGAGCTCAAAGCGAACGGAGCTCTTCGAGCTCGGCGCCGGACGGCTCCCACTCGCCCGCGGCCGCGTTGGCGCGCACCTGCTCCGGGCTCATCGCGCCTGCGATCACTGAGCACACCGTCGGCTCGGCAGCGAGGCCGCCGATCGCCACGTCGAGCAGGCTCAGCTCGCGCGCTGCGGCAAACGACTCGAGCGCCTCGATCCGGTCCCATTGCTCACCCGACACCTCGAGCCGCCCCGAGAGCCGCGTGCCCTCCGGCTCCGGCGCGCCGCGGTGGTACTTGCCCGTGAGCAGCCCCGAGGCCAGCGGGAAATACGGGATCAACGCCACGCCGAGCCGCTCGCACTCCGGGATCAGCTCGTCCTCGGCGCCGCGCTCGAGCCACGAGTACTTGTTCTGCGCCGTCACGAACCGCGCGAGACCGCGCTCGGCGGACACGGCGTCCGCCTCGGCGACCTGCGCCGCGGAAAAGTTCGACGAGCCGATGAACCGTACCTTCCCTTCCTCGACGAGCTCGGTCATCGCTCCGAGCGTCTCCGCGATCGGGGTGACGCCGTCGGGCCGGTGGTACTGGTAGAGGTCGACGTAGTCGGTTCCGAGCCGCCGCAGCGAGCCCTCGATCGCGGAGCGCACGTAATCGGGATGGCCTCGCGCGATCGCGTTGTCGGAGAGGCCGCGCCCCCACCCGAACTTCGTCGCGACCACGGCTCGTTCGCGCCGGCGGCCGAGCGCGAGGCCGAGGAACCTTTCGCTCTGGCCGTCGCCGTAGCTCTCGGCCGTGTCGAACAGCGTGATCCCGGACTCGAGCGCCGCATCGACGACATCCGCCGCCTGCCACGCCTCGAGCCGCCAGCCGAAGTTGTTGCAGCCGACACCGACCGACGACACGGTCAGTCCCGGCTGGACGACGCGCTCGCGCATGGCTCCGAGCCTAGCGGCAGTCGCGACTCAGAGCTTGCGGGCGACGACGTGAAACAGATGCCACTGCTTCGTCTTGCCGACCACGGTCTGGCCCTCCTGCTCGAACTCCTCGAACCGCTCGAGCTCGAACGGCCGCAGAAGCTCCTCGACCTCGGCTTTCGTCTTGATCACAACGCCGGTCCTCGCCCACTCGTCGCGATCGCCGAAGAACTGGCCCGAGAACCGGCCTCCGGGCACGAGCGAGTCGACGATCCGCTGCCAGAGCGGCGGGAACTCGGCCGGCGGGGTCAACGGCAGCGCGAAGCTCGCGTTCACGAGCTGGCACGGAGGCCATTCGGCCTCCTCGAAGCGTCCGACGCGCCCTTCGAGGCGCTCGGCGCCGGGCCCGGCGAGCTCCACGATCCGGTCGATCGCCTCGCGCTGACTGTCGATCGCGATCACCTTCCAACCGCGGCGCAGGAGCTCGAGCGTGTCGCGCCCGGTGCCGGCACCGAGGTCGACGGCAAGCCCGGGCGCCGGAAAGCGGTCGGCGGCGTCGATCAGGGTGGGCCGGGCATCGAAGCCCGCGAGCCGGAAGTAGCGCGACCACGGCCGCCAGGTCTTTCCCAGCACCCGCAGCCAGTTCCCGTGCGTGATCTTCGCGAGCGAGGCATCGTCATGACCCGCGCGGCGAAGCGCCTCGACGAGGCGTGGGAGACCGGCGATCCCTCCGAGCTCGTCGGGGATCTCGGCGCCGTCGAAGTCGGAGCCGAACGCGACGTGGTCGATCCCGATCCGGGTCGCGACATAGTCGATGTGTCGCACGATCTGCTCGAGCGGTGTCCCGGGGTCGCCGCCGCCGTCCTCCCGAAGGAACATCACGCCGAAGTTGATCCCGACGACGCCGCCGGACTCGCCGATCGCGTCGAGCTGGCTGTCTGTGAGGTTCCGAGATGAGGCCGAGAGGGCGTTCGCGTTCGAGTGGGTCGCGACAAGCGGTGCCTGAGTGAGCTCGGCGACGTCCCAGAAGCCCGCCTCGTTCAGATGCGAGAGGTCGACGAGGATCCCGAGCAGGTTGCAGGCATGGACGAGGTCACGGCCCGGCCCCGTCAGCCCGGGACCGGTGTCGGGCGAGGATGGGAACCGGAACGGAACACCTTCGCCGAATGCATTCGGCCGCGACCAGACGAGGCCGATCGAGCGAACGCCTCGGCGGTACCAGTCGTCGAGATCGGAGAGGTCCGGGGCAAGCGGCTCCGCGCCCTCGAGGTGGACGATGGCGTTCACCCGCCCCGGGACGATCTCCTCGGCACGGCGCACGATCGTGACATCGAGGCCTTCGAGTACGGCCAGCTGTCCCTCCACGTCCGCTCGCGCCTTTGCGATCGGGACTGGAGCCTCGGGCGGAATCCTGTACGGCGGAGCCGGCGGCTCGATCGCCGACCCGAACGACCCGAGCGCGAAGAAACCGCCCGCGAAACCGACATCGTCCGCCGCGTCGAGGTCGACCTGGAATTTCTTCCGCCCCTCCCAGACGCGGTAGGTGAGGTCGTTGTGGCCGTCGAGGATCACGGCGCGCATCGTAGGGTTGTTACGCTCGCTCCGTGGCAGACGATCACGACCACGACCATTCCGATCACGACCACGACCATTCGCACCACGACCATGACGACCAAGCGCACGAGGACGAGCCCGAGGATGTGAGCGGCTGGGCTGCGAGCGCCTCCACCGCGACCTGCCCGGTGTGTGGCGCGTCGGGTGCGCTCTCGCTCGGCGGCGGCCTCTTCTGCCCCACCTGCGGCGAGGTCAGCACCAACCCGGGTTTTCAGGCGCCACCGGAGAGCTGACAGGCCGCCGGGGCGGGTACCCTCGGGCTGTGGGGGCAAGCCACAGCCACGACCACGGCCACGCAGGCCACACCCACGCGATCGGGGAGGACACCGACACGCGGCGCCTGACGATCGGGCTCACACTGATCGTCGGCTTCATGGTCGTCGAGATCGTCGCCGGCATCCTCGCCGGCTCGCTCGCGCTCCTCTCGGACGCGGCGCACATGCTGACCGACGCGGGCGCGCTCCTGCTCTCGGTCGTCGTGATCCGCCTCGTACGCCGACCGGCACAGGGGAACGTCACCTTCGGCCTCCGCCGGATGGAGATCCTCTCGGCCCAGGCGAACGGCGGCACGCTGCTCGTGCTCGCCGGATTGATCGTCTTCGGTGCGGTTCGCCGCCTGATCACGCCCGGCGCACCCGGAGGTTGGACGATGATCGCGGTCGCAGTCGCAGGCGTCTTCGTGAACCTCCTCGCGACCCGCGAGCTCGCGAAGGCCGATCGTTCGTCGATGAACATCGAGGGCTCCTACCAGCATCTGCTGACCGACCTCTATGCCTTCGGCGCCACCGCCCTGGCCGGGGTGATCGTGATTGCGACGGGCTTCAGCCGCGCGGACCCCATCGCCGCCCTGCTCGTTGCCGGCCTCATGCTGCGTGCCGCGGTCGGTCTCCTGCGTGCGTCCGGCCGGGTACTGCTCGAGATGGCTCCGCCCGGCCTCGACGTACAGGAGATCGGTACCTCGATGGCGCATCACCCGCATGTGACCGAGGTGCACGACCTGCACGTCTGGGAGATCGGCTCGAGCTTCCCGGCGCTCTCGGCCCACATCCTCGTCGAGGCCGAGGCGGACTGCCACGCGGCCCGCCGTGAGCTCGAGCAACTGCTGCGTGAGCGGTTCGGGATCGACCACACGACGCTCCAGGTCGATCACGCCCACGACCGGCTGCTCCAGATCGGCGCCGAGACCCGCACCGGGCACTGAAGCCCGGGGGCGAGAGCTTCCGTTCGGCCGCCACGGCCGGACCTGCTCGAGCCGGGAGCTCTGGGGCCTACCTGCTCACTCGACGTGCTGCGACCCCACCGAGCGGGACGATGACCCGGCGTCCCCGACGGCAGCGGCGGCGAACCAGACGAGCGTGAGGGTGATCAGCGCAAGATCGGCGGCGCCCGTCGCCCACGAATCGAACCCGAGCACGACCGTGTTCACGACGAGGGCCACGAGCACGAGGGTCCAGACCGCAGCGGCCGCCCGTCGGACCCCCGGCCCGGCCCACGTCTCCGCCACGATCACGGGCACGACGAAGGTCCCCTCCGGCCCGGGCCGCTCCGGCTCGACGACCGATTCCGCGACAGCGACCGGCTCGGGAGGCTGCAACCGAGCCGCGGCAGCCGTGATCGCAGGAGCCGGCGCGACCTCGACCTCCGTGGCAGGAACGACCGGAGCCGCGACCGCAACGGACGGAGACGGGGCCACCGCCGCCTTCGCGGGCGTTCCGGCGACCACCGCACCGAGCTCCGCGGCCGCCCGTTCGCAGCGCGAGGCTCGCCGTCGCCGGTTCCGGTCACGGTGGAGCGCCTCCTGCTCCTCGACCGAACGCAGCATCGAGGTCACGATCAGCCCCCGAAAGAGCTCCCGGAACGGGTTCTCGACGAGCCCGGGGACGACCAGCTCAGGCATGCGGTTGCATTCGCGCGCAACACGCGATGCCCTGCCGGCTATGACGGCGGGAACGCCACGAACGCCTGCCGCGCAAGCGCGTCGAGGCTCGATGCCATGACGCCCTGCGCCGAGACCGTGAAGAGGCTGTTGCCGATCACGAGCGAGCGTTCGATCTGCGGGGTCTGGCCGTTCACGGTGTCCTGGACGGCGCGGCCGACCTCGCTGATCCCCGAGCTCGTGACCTTGTAGCCGATCGCCCCGACGAACGTGCCGGAGCTCGTGATGCCTGTCTTCGTCGTCGGCAGGGACGGGGGTATCGACTGAACCGGGGGATAGATCTGGACCGGGAGCACCGCGAGATTCGTCGCCGGCCAGTAGAGGAAGGCATGGTGGTCGTAGGTCACCTGCGACGAGGAGCCCGTGCCGACGAGCGTCTTCGCGAGCAGTTTCGGCGCGGACGGGTCGGAGACGTCGAAGAGCTCGAGCTGCGTGCCGTCGGGCTCGTTCGACGACGAGACGTCGCTGCCGATCCCGAGCAAGAGCCCGGGCCCGACGGGTTGCAGGTAGGCCGAATAGCCGGCCAGGTCGAGCTCGCCCGCCACCCGCGGCGCCGTCGGCGTGCTCAGGTCGATCGTGTAGAGCGGATCGACCTGGCGGTAGGTGACGACGTATCCCGTATTGCCGATGAACCGCACCGAGGTGATCTGCTCGCCCTGGCCGAGCCCAGAGACCTGTCCCACGGGCGCGAGGACGCCGCCCGAGAGCTCGAGCACCGTCACGTAGCTCTGGCTGAGCGGGATCGCAGAGCCGACCGGCCCCCACCAGATCGGCCGGCTCGTGCTCGCGACCCGCAGGTAGCCGCCCTGCTCCGAGAGCGAGAACTGGTTCAGCAGGTATCCCGGCACCTCGCCGCTCCCTGCGAACGTGGTCACGTCGGGATCCGAGACGTCGAAGCGGTCGATCACCGTCGACTGCCCGCCGGGGAGCTGGGCGACCCCGAGCCCAGGGTCGAACCACTTCTGCGTTGCCACATAGAGACTCGTCGGCGAGCCGTAGACGATCTGGGCGTCGGCCATGATCGAGGTCGACTGCGCCGCGCCGAGCCCCTTGTCGAAGTCGACCGTGAGAATCGAGAGCATCCCGAGCCCCGAGAACTGCACTGGACGGCGGATCTGGCCGCAGCCGCTGACCGGCCCGTTGAAGTGGCGGCCGGTGCGCACGTTCTTGAACCGCCAGCTCGGGATCCAGCCGGAGGAGCCTCCCTGGAGCTGCGGCTGGAGGATCGCGTGCGGGGCCGAGGAGATCACGATCCGCGCGCTCGACCCGACGAGCCGCGCGTCCACGAACCTGCCGTCCACGGTGAGCGTCTGGGTCACCTTCATCGCGGTCGGGTCGGAGACGTCGACCTCGGATAGCTGCGTCGTGGAGCCCCACGCCAGGTAGGGCGAGGCGCGCAACGAGCTCGAGGCGGCTGCGATCGGCCCCGGGAGCGGCACGGCGAGCGGGATCTGATTCGAGATCACGAGCAGCCGGTTGCCGTCGAGGAGGAGTTGGGAGGTGGAACCGCCCGACCCCAGACCGAGCGTGCCCGCGACGCGCGGCACTCCGCCGCTCACCGAGACCGCTTCGAGGTCGTTCCCCGAGATCGCAAAGATCGTCGAGCCGTCCGTCTTCACGATGTCCGGCTCGTCGACGCCCTGCTCCTGGTCATTCGTCGTCGAATACGCAGGCGTCGAGGCGGGCCCGGTGTCGGCGGCGGCACCGACCGCCCCCGGCGTTGCCGTCGAAGTCGCGGTGGCCTTCGGTGCGACGGTCGAGGTCGTCGCCGCCGGCTCGGAGATCGAAGGCTCCGGCAGCCCGTGCGTGCGTGCGAGGTTGGCCTTCGCGTAGTTCACGAGTGCCACGCATGAGGCGAACGCGCGCGGCTTGACGGCCGCAGCCGTCGGGGCTTTGAGAGCGAAAGCCCCGGTGGGCGCAGCCAGCGCCAGAACCGCCGCCACCCCGGCGAGCGCACTACTCCGCCGCCACATGCCGGGAAGCCTACCCCCACATGAAGCGGCCGGGGAGGGCCGGGATCCTCTGACCCTGGGCCCTCCCCAACCGTGGTTCGAGAGCTACCCGCTCGGTAGCGCCGCTGCCTGCGCGATCAGATCCTTGGCCTGGTCGATCTGGCTCTGGGCCAGGTGCGGATCGATCGGACGGCCGTTCACCGCAGCGTTGTACAGCTCGTCCTTGATCTGCGTCGCAAGCGCGTCCCGCTGCGTCGTCAGGTCCTGGATCTGGTTCTCGATTGAGGTATAGACCGAGTCGTCGGTCGATTCGAGCGCGAACGTCGACGCCGAGAGCGTCGAGCGCGCGAACGTCCCGAACGGGGCGTTCACGAGGTCGTCCTCCTGCTCGAGCGTCCCGATGAGCCCTGCATCCGGGCCGGCCGGGAAGCTCTGGAGCCCATGCGGCGTCGCCTGCCGCGTCAAGGCCTGGACGAGGACGTGCCCGTCCTGCTCGTAGTCGTCCTTCAGCCCGGTCAGCGCCATCATCGTCGGCCGGACATTCGTGTGATCGGTCCATGTCGTCGGATCGATCCCGTTGTTCGCCACGCCGGGTCCGACGAACCCGACCCAGGTGTTCCCGATCTCCGGCTGCACGTCGCCGTGGTTCCACGCGAACCCGGGGCTCGCGCACTCGGTCACCCCGGCAGGGCAGCCGCTGATCGTGCCGGCGGCGTTCGCTTCCTCGAAGAAGAAGTCGTCGTTCCCGAAGTCGACGAAGGACGGCGTCCGGCTGGGATCGGTGTTGATCATGTGGAGCGTTTTCAGCTCCACCGGATCGGCGAGCGCCTGGGTCATCTTCACCGTTTGCACGACCCCGGCGCTATTTCGGACATACGGGTCGAGTGAGGTGAGGTCGCCGACGTCGCGCTCGAGGCTCCGCACGCTCGGATCGTCGCGCGCGGGCTGACCGTCGACGTAGAACACCGGGGCGTCGTCGAAGTGGATGTCGAACCCGGGCTCACCGGCCGGAAGCACGGCCTTGATGTTCGTATCGACCTCGCCGATCTGGTTCGTCGGGCAAGAGGCGAGCGTCGTACAGGGGCTCGACTTCGAGTAGTCGAGGATCTGCGGGTTGGCCGAGTCCGGAATCCCGGGGCCACCGGAGAAGTGGTCGCCCTCGTCCACCGTGACCACGAAGAGCGTGTTGCTCTTGTTGATCCCGTGGGCGGCGAGGTTGGAAAAGAAGTCTCCGAACGCCTGGTTGTACTGCGCGAGCTGCTGCTCGTGCTGCGCGTCACCCGGGCCGGTCGCCGAGCTCGTGACCGAGTCGGACGAGTTCGGGGTGAACGTGTGGAAGTCGTGGACGTCCGAGATGTAGGCGTAGGTCACGGGGACTCCCGACTCCTGCATCTGCTCGACGTATCCGAGCGACCTGTTGGCCTCCATCCCGTCGAAGCCCGGGAACCCGCAGTTGCCGTTGACGTCGGTGACGTTCGTACCACCCGCGACGCCGGCTGCCTTCTCGGTGTCCGGCACGCAACTGTTCGGATTCGCGCTGGTCGCCGGGACGATCGCCGGATCGACGTACTTCGCCCCGAAGAGGGCGTCGTAGCCCGTGTACCCACCCGGCTCGTCCGGGAGCGGGTCCGGCCGCGCATGCGTGGTGCCGTTACAGACGCTCGTCGAAGCCTTCGAGCAGTGGACGGCGATGCCGACGAAATCGGTCGTCTTCTGCGGGAGGGTCTCCTGCGTCTCGGGTGAGCCGGCGCCGTAGACGTTCGCGACGTCGGTCGTGTTGTTCTCGAGCTCGAGATTGGCGATCCCGACGGCGCCGACGTCACAGCCGGCCCGCGTGAACGGCACCCACGGGGCAGGCGTGTTCTTCTGCCCGTCCGTGATCATGTTCGGCAGGCTGTCCCCCGGCGTGGCCGTCGTGACCGGAGCGTTCCAGTACTGGAACGAGCTCGCGAAGTTCGGCACCTTGCTCGGCGGGTAGTAGTCGTAGCTGTTTGTGACCGTCTGGCCCGTCCGGTCGGGGTAGAGCCCGGTCATCGTGGAGAGGATCCCTCCCGCGGTATGCGAGATCAGGATCGTGTGGTCGTTCGTGAACAGCGTCCCGTTCCCCTTGAGGAAGTTCAGGAGGTTCGGCATCTGCTGAAGGTCGCCCAGCACACCGGGCGCGTCATTTGCGTAGTGGACGTTGTCGAACTGGATGTAGATCAAGTGCTTGATCTTCCCGTCCGCGTTGCCGAGCGCACAGCTCGTGGCCTGCTGGCCGGGCGGCCCCGGCGGATGCCCGGGTCCGGGCGTCGAGGCGCGGGCAGCCGCGAAGCTCGCCCCGATCAGGCACAGCACGACAAATCCGGCGAGCGTCGCCGGTTTCAAGCCAATTCTCATCTCTCCCCCCTCTCACCTGCATTTCGCCCTCGCGGGCGTCTCCGCAATTCTTGCTCCCCCTGCCCCGGAGGGTCAAACCCGCAGGGGTGACAGGGCCGTAACGGCGGGGTGAGAGTTCGGTATCAGCCCCCGGAGGGCGGCTCCGCCGGCGACTCGCGGCGTCTCGCGGCATCGAGGTAGAGCCGGGCGGCGGCCTCGTGGAAGCGCGTCGTGTCGAGCACGATCCAGCCGCAGAGGATCGCGAGCGGGATCTCCGCGCATACCGCCTCGAGGATCGCCTGGGTCTGCTCGTCACCGGAGGCCGCGGTGACGACGTCGAACCAGGCGTCACAGAGGAGCATCGTGCCGGTGAGAGCGGCGAGGGACTGGAGCCACGGCGAAAGACGCAGGGCGGCGATCGCGGTCGCGCCGAAGGCGATCGCGAGACCGAGGTCGAATCCGACCCACGCCAGCCGATAGTGATGGGTGAGATGACGCGTCGGCAGCGTGAAGGTCAGCCACAGAGTCCACGGAACGAGCAGGACCGCGGTCAAGCCGAGTGCGGCGGCGAGGCGGCGTGGCAGGAGACGGCGGGGCTCCGGGCTGAACATCGCTCGTTGACGCTAGCCGGAGCGCGACAGCAGGGACGTAGGGCATCATCGGTCGTGCTTGGCGGAAGCGGAGACTCATTCTCGATGCTGAGGCTCGAGCGGCACCGGCTCGGACCTCGCGTCTACATCCTCGGCCGCCGCATCCACGAATGGCACCTGGGCCTGGCTGTGATCGCATTTGCACTCGCCGCCGGGATCTCGGAGACGATCCCGCCGGGTACCGCAGTCGTTGCTGCGCTCCTCGGCCTCTGGCTCATCGTCAAGGACTGGCCCGACCTCACGAGATCGGGGCGGGACAGCGCCGGGTGGCGGCTGGGGATCCACCGTCGGCCCTTCCCGCTCCGGCCGATGCGGCCGCTCGACGACATCCCGGCGGTCGCGGCCTTCGCAACTGCGGCTGTGGGTCTCGTCGACCTGTTGTCGGCGGTGACCCCGAACGTCTCGTGGCGCGGCCGCGACCTCGTTCACCTCGAGCCCGTGTCGGTGATGCGGAACGCCCACGCGCTGGCGGTTCCCGCCTCGGTCGCGCTGATCCTGACTGCGTATTACCTCTACCGCCGCCGGGCTCGAGCGCTCCATCTGGCGATCACGCTCTTGCTGGCGCTCAGCGTGTTCGACGTCCTGAAGGGGCTCGACTACGAGGAGGCGACCGTCACCCTCGGCTGCGCGGCGCTTCTCTGGCTCAGCCGCTCGTCGTTCTCGGCGTGCCACGAACCAGGAACGTTCCGTTCGGCGCTCGCCCAGGTGCCGCTACTCGCGCTCGCGGCCTTCGCCGCGGCGCTCACGGTGGTGGCGTTCGCCGCGCCGTCGAGTGAGCCGGCCGGGCGCGATCGTTCGTGAGACCATCGACCTGCTCCTCTGGCAACCGGGGCCGTTCGGCTTCCACGACGAGCTCGCCCGCACCGGGCTCGCGGTCGAGCTGATCTCGACCCTCGCCGTGCTGACGGCGGCGTACGTGCTCTTCCGCCCGCTCGCCGCGCCGCGCGAGCTTCCCGGTGCCGAGCTGAGGAGCGCGGCGGCCCAGATCGTCGAGGAGCACGGCACCGACACGCTCTCGTTCTTCAAGCTTCGCGGCGACAAGCACTACCTCTTCGACCCGTCCGGGCGGGCCTTCGTGGGCTACAGGGCCGAGAACGGCGTGCTGATGATCTCCGGCGACCCGGTCGGCGACCCGGCAGCGGTGCCGGGCCTGATGCACTCCATCGTCGAGTTCGCGGAGGAGCGGTCGCTGCGCATCGCCGCGCTCGGGGTGAGCTCGGAGGGGCGCGGGCTCTTCGAGGCCGCCGGGCTGCGCGGGCTGTACATCGGGGACGAGGCGATCGTGGACACGGCGACGTTCTCGATCGAAGGGCCGGGGGATCCGGAAGGTGCGGCAGTCGGTGTCGCGGCTCGAGAAGGGCGGCTTCGAGACGCACGTCGCCGGGCTCGGCGAGCTCCGACGAGGAGGCGCTGGCGGAGCTCGAGTCGGTCGGCAACGACTGGCGCCGAGGTGCGCCCGAGCGCGGCTTCAGCATGGCGATGGACTCGCTGAGGAACCCCCAGTGCGGGAAGACGCTCGTCGTCTACGCGACGGACGCCGCCGGGCGGATCGGCGGATTCCTGCAGTTCGTCCCGACCTACGGCCGCGATGCTGTCTCGCTCTCGCTGATGCGGCGACGGCACGACACGCCGAACGGGCTGACCGAGTTCATGATCGTGAAGGCGATCGAGGCACTCCGCGACCGCGGCGTCACCGAGGTCTCGCTCAACTTCGCCGCGTTCGCACGCCTCTTCCGGGAGCCCGAGGGGATGCTCGAGCGCACGGCGGGACGCGTGATGACGGTCGGGGACACGTGGTTCCAGCTCGAGCGGCTCTACCGCTTCAACGCGAAGTTCTTCCCGCGCTGGGAGCCACGGTATTTCATGTACGAGCGCCGCTTCGGCCTCCCCCGTGCCGGGATCGCGGCGCTTTGGCTCGAAGGCCAGCTTCCGAGGCCGGTTCTCCGCAGCCGCCGCACCGCCTGATCCGAGCGTGCCCGGGAAGTCCGCCGTTGCGGCGGTGGCGGAGCCGGGCGGCGACCGCCGGGACGGGCCACGCCGCGGCCCCCCATAACATGCGGCCCGTGTTCTTCTCGCTCGCAAACTGGGAGGTGATTCTCCTCGTCGTGGCGATCATCGGGGGCGCCACCTTCGCGGGCTATGCGATCGGCCATCGTGTTCGTGAGCATTCCGAGACGCTGCGGGAGCCGTTCGGCGTCATGCAGGCCGCGTTGCTCGGGGTCGTGGGCCTCGTCCTCGCGTTCGGCCTCTCGCTTGCGCTCGGCCGTTACGAGGACCGCCGGGCCGCCACGGTGACCGAGGCGAACGCGATCGGGACGACGTATCTACGTGCTCAACTACTCGCCGAACCTGCGCGGACCCGCTCGCTTCGGCTCCTCCGGAGCTACACCGATCTCGCGATCAGTATTTCGCACGAGGTGCCGGGAAGCTCGCGCATTGAAGCGACCACGGCCGCCGAGAACCAGATTCAGCGGCAACTCTGGCAACTCGCGGGCCAGGCCATCGCCGCTGCCCCGGTCGCGAGCGCCCCGCGACTCTACGTCGAGACCCTCAACGACACGATCGACGCCCAGTCGGCACGCCTCGCCTCCCTCAACAACCGTGTCCCGACGGCAGTCCTCGTCCTGGAGGTGGTGGGCGCCGCGATCGCCGTCGGCCTCCTCTCCCTTCACATCTCGGTTCTGGGCCGAGGGCTCGTCCCCGTGATCGCGGCCGCCGCGCTGGTCGCCCTGCTCCTGCTCGTGACGTTCGACCTCGACCGCCCGACCCGTGGGCTGATTACCGTGCCGGATACGCCGCTCACGAACCAGCGGGCGTCGGAGGTGCCTCCGCCGGCAGCGAGACCCTGAGCAGAACCCGAGATCGCGGCCGCCCGAAACGCGCGCGGTTCCGACGCCGAGGCAGAAGGTTTCCCGTTTCTTATCGGTGTCCTTACGTCCGGTGGGAATGCCTCCGGCATGAACACTTCACGTCTTGCCAAGTCAGCGATCGGCGTTCTCGGCCTGATTGCCTCACTGGCGCTCGTCGGCGATGTGTGGGCGGCCGGCGCGCCAAGCGCGGTGACGGCTTCTGCAACGGCGATCTCCGTCAACAGAGCCACCTTGCGCGGCTCGGTCAACCCGAACGGCGTCGCGACCTCCTGGTATTTCGAGTACGGGACGACAACTGCCTACGGTTCGAAGACGACGCCGCAGACAATCGACGGATCCTCCGCGAAGGGGGTTTCCGCCACCGTTTCCAACCTGCCGGGCGGTACCGGCGTGCACTTCCGCCTCGTGGCCTCGAGCAGCGCGGGCATGAGCCTCGGCAGTGACGTCGCTTTCTCGACGACCGGTGCGGCCCCGACCGTGACGACCCAGGCGGCCACCTCGATCAGCACGCAGGGGGCGCGGCTCACCGGAGCCGTGAATCCGAATGGGCTGCCGACGAGCTGGTACTTCGTCTACGGAACGAGCACCGCCTACGGCTCTCGGACCGCGTCCCAGTCGGCCGGCTCGGGCACCCACACGGTCGAGGTCTCGGCGTCGATCTCGAACCTGGCCGCGACGACCGGGTACCACTTCCAGCTCATCGCGGCGAACGCTGCCGGAACGAGAGGCGGCGGCGATCGCATCCTCGGCACGGTCGGAGCACCGAGCGTGCAGACGGGGACGGTCCAGTCGCCGACGCCCACCTCCGCGACTCTCACCGGCACGCTCGCCCCGAACGGGGAGACCACCCGGTGGCACTTCGACTACGGGACGACAACCGGGTACGGCAGCTCGACGCCGACCCAGACCCTCGGGGCCGGGTCACCCTGCGACTGCGATAAGCGCAGCCGTCTCGAACCTGCCGCCGAGCTCGACGCTGCACTTCCGTCTCGTCGCCTCGAGCAATGCCGGAACGAGTGTGAGCTCCGACGCCTCCTTCGCAACGCCCGCGTCGGTGGCGCTCGCTCCAGCCGCCTCACACGTGATTCTGGGGCACTACGTCCAGCTCCAGGGGACGACCTGGGGCGGCCAGGCCGGCGTGAGCGTGACGATCCAGGCACAGCCGTTCGGTGAGAGCGCGCCGGCCAGCGTCGCCACGGTGCTCACCGGGGCCGGAGGTACCTGGAGCTTCCCGGCACGCCCGCAGATCCTGACGACCTACTCGGCCTCGGCCGAGGGCGGGTCGAGCGGCTCGGTCCTCGTCGCGGTCACTCCGGGGATCACGCTCCGCCGGATCTCCGGTCACCGCTACCTCGCGCACGTCGGAACGGGCACGACGTTCGCCGGGCACGTCGTACAGCTGCAGGTGCTGTCCCACGGCAGGTGGAAGACCGTCGCCAGAGAACGGCTGAACCCGAACTCGAGCGCGACGTTCCTCGCGACGCTCCTTCCGGGGGGTCACTCGAGCCTCCGGATCGCCTTCAGCGTGAACCAGGCCGGCCCGGGATACCTCGCCGGATTCAGCCGGCGGCTCGCATACACACGCTCGACCGCCTCCAAGCACTGAGCCTCACGGATCGGCGCCCGGCGCAAATGAGCGCCGGGCGCCCGCGCCGAGCGTGCCGCGCAAGTACGAAAGCCCCGTCTCCGGGGCTTTCGTCGAGAAGCGGATGAAGGGACTCGAACCCTCGGCCTTCTCCATGGCAAGGAGACGCTCTAGCCAACTGAGCTACATCCGCGTGGAGCGCCCAGTATAGCCGCGGCTCGAGTCCCTATCCCGCGTCGAGGGCCTCGTTCACGAGACGGTCGGCGAGCTCGTTGTGCTCGCGCATCACATGGTGGTAGGCAACCGACTCGAGCAGCCGGCCCAGGCGGGCGGCTTCGAGCGAGAGGCTCTTCAGGGCCTCGTTCTTCACCCGGTAGTCGCCGCGCATCTGCTTCACCATCAGCTCGGAGTCCGACCTGACCTCCAGGTCGTCGACGTCGAGATCGACGGCCTTCTTCAGGCCGGCGATCAGGCCGCTGTACTCGGCGACGTTGTTCGTGGCCCGGCCGATCGCCTTGCCCTCGGCGGCGAGAACAGAGCCGTCTTCGGCCTCGAGCACATAGCCGTAGGCGGCCGGGCCCGGGTTGCCGCGCGCACCCCCGTCGGTGTAGAGACGCGCCTTCACAGCAGCGGATAGATGTCGAAGGCCGGCTCTTCGTAGGGATGCGCCGCGCGCAGCGCCGAGACAACGGCTTCGTGCAACTCCTCCGGGTACACGGTCTCGAGCCGGTATTCGTCGACGAGCTGCTCCACTCCGGGCTTGCCTGTCGTCGGGCTCGCCCCCTCGCCGGCGAGGAAGGTGCCGGTGCCGTCTGTGTACCACGAGCACCGCTCGTAGTTGCCGATCCGGCCCGCGCCCGCGGCGAACACCGCCTCGCGCACGTCGTTCAACGCGTTCCTCGGGACGAAGACGACGAGCTTGCGGTTCACGGCGCCTATCATCGCGGACGTGGATACCGGGACCGCGGCCAAGCGATGGGCCGACGCCTGGAGTCGCGGCTGGGCGACCCTCGATCCGAGCTTCGCCTCCGAGCTCTACGCTCCCGCCGCGGCGTTCGTCCCGCAGCCGTTCAGACCCGCAGAGGATCCCGTCGCCTTCGTGAGTCGCGCGTTCGCCGAGGAGGAGTGGGCCGACCCGTGGTTCGGCGAGCCGATCGTCGAGGATGATCGCGCCGCCGTCGAGTGGTACGCCCGGATGAACGAGGACGGCCGGGACGTGACGATCTCCGGTGTGTCGCTCCTGCGCTTCGACACCGACGGCCGCTGCGTCGAGCAGCGCGACACCTGGGTGATCGTCGACGGGCTCGTCGAGCGATAGTCAAGCGTTGTCGATCTGTGCGCGCTGGAGCTTTCCGGAGTAGTCGACGTAGATCGACTTCCATTCGGTGAACACGTCGAGTGCGGCCTGTCCCGCCTCGCGGTGGCCGTTGCCCGTGTCCTTCGTGCCACCGAACGGCAGGTGCACCTCGGCGCCCGTCGTGCCGGCGTTGATGTAGGTGATCCCGGCCTGCAGGTCGCGCATCGCACGGAACGCCCGGTTGACATCGCGGGTGAAGATCGACGACGAGAGCCCGTAGCTCACCGAGTTGGCCGCTGCGACCGCCTCCTCGAAGCTGCCCACGGGGATCAGGGCGGTCGTCGGACCGAAGATCTCCTCCTGCGCGATCCGCATCCCCGCCTCGACATCGGCGAACACGGTCGGCCGGTAGAAGAACCCGGCGCCCGATACGGCCTCGCCGCCGGTGAGCAGCTTCGCTCCTTCACCCTTCCCGATCGCCGTGTAGCTGGCCACCTTGTCGAGCGCCGCCCGGTTGATCAGCGGCCCGACGTCCGTCGAGGCCTCCCAGCCGGGCCCGATCCGCATCGCCTCGGCGGCGGCGACAAGGCGACGCTGCACCTCGTCGTACACGGCGCGATGGACGATCACGCGCGAGGCAGCCGTGCAGCGCTGCCCCGTCGTTCCGAACGCGGACCAGACGATGCCTTCGACCGCGAGCTCGACGTCGGCGTCGTCCATCACGATGATCGCGTTCTTCCCGCCGAGCTCGAGATGGACGTGCTTCAGGCCGTCCGCCGCCGCCTTCGTGACCGCGATCCCCGTCTCGCGCGAGCCCGTGAAGGTGATCACCGGCACGTCCGGATGGCGGACGAGCGCGTCGCCCGCCTCCTCGCCGAAGCCGTGGACGATGTTCACGACCCCGGGCGGTGCCCCGGCCTCGGCGAGCAGCTCCACGAAGCGCTCCGCAAGGAAGGGTGTGTCCTCTGCCGGCTTCAGGACGACCGTATTGCCGCAGACGAGCGCGGGCGCGAGCTTCCAGGAGGGAATCGCGATCGGGAAGTTCCAGGGCGTGATCGCGCCGACAACGCCGACCGGCATCCGTACGCTCATCATGAACTTGTCGGGGAGCTCGCTGGGCGTCGTCTGACCGAAGAGACGGCGGCCCTCACCGGCCATGTACTGGCTCATGTCGATCGCCTCCTGCACGTCTCCCCCGGCCTCCGCGCGCACCTTGCCCATCTCGCGCGTCATCAGCTCGGTCAGCTCCTCCTTGTGGTCGCGCAGGAGCTCGACGAGCCGGAAGAGGATCGCTCCTCGTGCCGGAGCCGGCACGAGCCGCCAGCTCTCGAACGCCTCCTTCGCCGCGGCGACAGCGCGATCGACGTCGGCCGCGCCCGAGCGGGGGAACGTCGCGAGCGTCTCGCCCGTTGCGGGCACGATCGACTCGAACGTCTCCCCGCCCTCGGCGGCGACGCGCTCCCCGCCGATGAAGTTCTGAAGCTGCGGCGCCGCGGCCAAGCTAGGGATTCGGGATGTCGGTCGGCGCGAACGTGCCGGGCACGCGTGCACGACGCCGGTCCCGAACCTCGCGCTGCTCGGCGAACTCGGCCGCGCCGCGGGCGTGCCGCCGGTCGGGGCCCGTGCGCCGGTCGACGATCACCCTCACCGCCGGGTTGTCGGCGTAGTAGGCCACGAGCCGGTCGTACAGCTCGGCCTCGAGCTCCCTGGGAACGACGCAATGGATCACGGCGTCAGTCTAGTGCGGCCTCTCGTCCGCATCAGCCGAAGCGCGCGGATCCCCGCCGGTCGCACTAGACCTTGGCGATGTCAGGCACGATCCGGCCGTCGTCGCCCATGTGCGCGTTCCACTCCGTGAACGCAGCCTCGATCTCCTCGGGATCGTGCCCCCGCTCGGCCAGCCGCACAGGAGCCGCCAGATCCGGGGTGACGCGGTACTGGTACCAGGAGATGTCCCAGGCGACGGTGATCACGATCTCCGCGTTCACTCCCGAGAGCGGCGTGATCGACACACGGGGCACCCCGAGGCTCTTGGCGATCCCTCCGACCGTGCGGCGGAACTGCGAGGCGTTGAAGTGGTCTGCGGCCTCGACGATCGCGAGCTCGGTCTCCGAGAGCCGCCGCAGGATCGGCTCGCTAGCGACAGGCTCTTCCGCGGCCACCTTCGCGCCGAGGAGCGAGGCGAGCGAGAAGCGGCCCTTTCGCCGGTCGTCCGGAATCGTGGGACTGATCGGCGAGCCTTCCTTCAGCCAGCCGGAGTCGAGCGCGATCTCCTGGCAGAGCGGGCAGACATCGACGTACCGCGTTCCGCCGTTCGGGGAGAAGCGCACCGTGCGCTCCCCCATCAGGAGCGTACGCTCGCAGACGGCGCACGTCTTCGTCGCACTGATCCGTGTGACCCTCACCGCCCGAGGGTAGCTGTTCCGGCGCTACCCGAGCGAAGAAATCCCTGCACCTACGCCGGTACTGCCTCCTGATCCTTTTTCGCAGCGTCGATCAGCTTCTGGGCGATATGCGCCGGGACCTCCTCGTAGCGCAGGAACTCCATGTGGTAATCGCCGCGGCCGCCGGTCATCGAGGTCAGGGACTGCGAGTAGGTGAGCACCTCCGCCATCGGCACCTCGGCCTTGATCGTCGTCATCCCGGCTGCGGGCTCCATCCCGTGGAGGCGCCCACGCCGCGAGTTGAGGTCGCCGTTCACGGCGCCGACAGCCTCATCGGGAACGGTCACGTCAAGCGACATGATCGGCTCGAGGAGCGTCGGCTGGGCGCGCTCGTAGGCCGTCTTGAAGGCCATCGAACCGGCGACCTTGAACGCCATTTCGGACGAATCGACGGTGTGGTAGGAGCCGTCCACGAGCCGCACCCGCACGCCCTGGATCGGTGCGCCCGCGAGCACGCCGTGGGCCATCGTCTCCTGCACGCCCTTGTCGACAGCGGGCCGGAAGCCCTGCGGGATCACGCCGCCGACGATCTGGTCGACGAACTCGTATCCGACATGGCCTTCGATCGGCTCGATCACGATATGGCAGTCGCCGAACTGCCCGCGCCCACCCGTCTGCTTCTTGTAGCGGCCCTGGGCCCGCGCTTCGCCCTTGATCGTCTCGACGTACGGAACGCGTGGCTGATGCAGCTCGACCTCGACCCCGAACCGGCTCTTCATTCGCCCGACCGCGACCTCGACGTGAACCTGGCTCATCCCCGAGAGCAACTGCTCGCCCGTCTGGGGGTCGCGGCGAAGCTGGAGGGTCGGGTCCTCCTCGTGGAGCCGCCGGAGCGCCTGCGCGACCTTGTCCTCGTCGCCCTTCGTCTTCGGGGTCACCGCGAAGCTCATCACGGGCTCGGGGAAGTCGAGGGTCGGCACCTCCATCTGGCGCTCCGAATCGGCCAGCAGGTCTCCGGTCTGGACGTCCTTCAGCTTTGCGACGGCGCCGATGTCGCCGTTCGCGAACGCGTCGGCCTTCTCGTGGTCCTTCCCCTGCAGCACCATCAGGCCGCCGAGCCGCTCCTTCGCGTGATCTCGGAGGTTCACGAGCGTCGAGTCGGCCGTGACCGACCCGCCGTAGACGCGAAAGACGTTGATCTTCCCGGCGAACGGATCGGCGACCGTCTTGAAGACAAAGGCCGCCGTGCCTCCGGCGGTGTCGATGTCGTGCGCCTTCCTGACGGGCGAGGGCACCCCTTCGACGATCAGGTCGAGAAGTGCGTGCGTGCCGAGGTTGTTCGTCGCCACGCCGCACGCGACGGGGTAGAGCTCGTCGGTCGTGACCGCGCTCTTCAGCGCCGCGGCAACGGCCACCGGGTCGAGCGACTCGCCGCCGAGGTAGCGCTCCATCAGCGCCTCGTCGGTCAGGACGACCGCGTCGAGCAACTTCTCCCGGTACTCGGCCGCGAGCTCGGCCATCTCGGCGGGGACGGGCACGGGGTCGCCCTCCCGCGAGCCGGCCGGATCCATGTAGGCGCAGTCGTGCAAAAGGTCGACGACCCCTGTCAGCTCGTGCTCCGACCCGATCGGAAGCTGGATCGCGACGCAGCGATCCGAGAGCTGCTCCTGAACTGCGGCGAGCGTCCGGTAGAAGTCGGCGCGTTCGCGATCGAGCATGTTCACGAACACGACGCGGGAGAGCTCGAGCGCCTCGGAGCGCGACCAGGCGCGCATCGTGTTCACCTCGACGCCCATCACGCCGGAGACGACGACCAGTGCCCCCTCGACCACGCGCAGGCTCGCGATCGTGTCGGCCTGGAAGCCCGAGTCGCCCGGCGCGTCGATCAGGTTGATCTTGCGGCCCTGCCACTCCAGGTGGGCGAGCGAGGAGGCGAGTGACATCCGCCGGCGATGCTCGTCCTCGTCCCAGTCGGTCGTCGTCGTGCCGGCCTCGACCGAGCCGAGGCGGTTGATCGCACCCGACTGGAAGAGCATCGCCTCCACGAGTGAGGTCTTGCCCGTCCCGCGGTGGCCGACGACGGCGACGTTGCGGATCTTCCCGGGCTCCTGAGACATTCCTCGCTCCTCTCGGACGTGGTGACGGATCGCCACCAATCCTAAACCCTCTCAGGCGGGAAGCGTGACACCGTGAAGGCGCGAGCGGAGCCGCAGGATCGCCTTCGTATGGAGCTGCGACACACGCGACTCGGTCACCCCGAGTACCTCCCCGATCTCGCGGAGGGTCAGCTCCTCGTAGTAGTAGAGGGTGACCACGAGCTTCTCGCGCTCGGGCAGCCGCGAGATCGCCTCGGCGAGCGCTTCGCGCATCTCGGTCTCGTCGAGGGCATCCGCGGGCTTGATGCTCCCCGGATCCTCGATCGTGTCGAGGAGCGAGACCTGGTCCCCTTCGTTCGAGGTCGACCAGAGCTCGTCGAGCGCCGCGATCGAGGTGCGCGAGATATCGACGAGCGATTCCTCGAGCTCGTCCGTCGTGATCCCGACCTTCTCGGCAATCTCCCCGTCGGTCGGCGCCCGCGCCAGCTTCGACTCGAGGTCGCGGATCGCCCGCTCGATCTCGCGGGCCCGCGAGCGAACCGAGCGCGGCACCCAGTCGAGCGTTCGAAGCTCGTCGATGATCGAGCCGCGGATCCGCGCGATCGCGTAGGTCTCGAACTTGATGTCGCGTTCGGGGTCGTAGCGGTCGATCGCGCTCATCAGCCCGAGCAGGCCGTAGGAGACGAGGTCGGCCTCGTCGACATGTGCGGGCAGCCCGGAGCCGAGCCGTCCGGCCACGTACTTGACGAGCGGCGAGTAGTTCACGATCAGCCGGTCGCGCAGCGCCTTCTCGCCGCGTGCGCCCGTATTCGAGCCACAGGCTCCGGCTGTCGTTTTCCCCTGCCACGAGGAGAGAATACGAGCTAGGGGCGCATTCTCCTCAGTGCTGCCCTCGCAAAGGACCCCATCCACACCGCGAGCACTGCGCCCGCGGCAGCGATTATCCACTCCCCGTGCGCCGCGGCGTCGAGCCCGATCGCGGCGAAGACGAGCGTCAGCATGGAGAAAAGCGCAGGCATCGCGAAGCGTCCCACGCCTGGATGATGCCGCAGCCGCTCGGGCCCATCGGACCGGCGAAACCGTAAACTGGGAGGCGCAACCGAGGGGCGTAGCTCAATTGGCAGAGCACCGGTCTCCAAAACCGGGGGTTGCAGGTTCGAGTCCTGCCGCCCCTGTCCCGCTGAAAGAGCCGAAATACGCCTGGTTATGCGGCGTAGCGGCTCATCAGGCTCCCCCCGGTTCTCCGCTCACGTCCTACCGAATCCGCCTGGTTTCCGCGTTCGCGCCGACGGCGAGCCGGCGAGCCGGCACCGGATCTTCTACTGCAAGAGGTCCGTGATGGATACGCCGATGAGGCGGTACATGATCCACGTGTTTGGGCCCTTCGCGTCGACGATCGCGGCGAACTTCTTCCCGGAGGTCGTGAGGCCACCGCAAGCGAGTTTGTCCCACCATCGGTTCCCGCCGCGAACAAACGACGAGTCGGACTCGTGGCCGAGCATGATCACGCCGATGCAGTAGACGCTTCCCTTCTCGACGTTCGGGTATCGATGTTGCAGGTCGAACTCGCCGTTCGATGTAGTCATCGTCCACGTGTCCGGTTTGAGCCCGCCGATGTGTATTGGCTTGCGCTCGTCGGCTCCTGCCGTCGGGACGAGAAGTGCGGCGCAGATCGCAGAGAGGATGAGCGCGCGACCCATCACGTCTCGCCCACCCGCATGCGCGGAGTAGACAGCGTCCAGGGAGGAATGTCAAGCGAGCAGGCCGGGCACCTCGCGTTCGGCCCTCGTGTGGTTCGGCTTGCACAACTCCCGCGGCCCCGTCGTAACCGTTGGGAGTTGCGCGCCGACGGCAGGCGTCAGGGCAAAGCGGCTGTCGGTTCTGCTTCGATCGGCGTACACTGGCGTCGATGCTCAGGTTCGCTCTGGTTTCCGCCGTCTTTCTCGTGATCGCCTCGCCGGCGGCAGCGTTCTCGGGCGTCGGTGTCTCGGCGAAGCTCGCCGTCCCGTCGGTCAAGGTCTCCGGCTTCTCGGTGACGGGGTCGGGGCTGATGAAGGCACACACGTGCCAGGCCTCGCAGCGGAAGGCGCCGAAGGCGGTGCGGACACCTGCCGTGGTCGCCTGCGAGCAGCCGCCGCGGTCGGAGGTCACGCTCCCGTCGGCGGCGCAGTCGTTGGCCTCGGCGTTGAGCCAGATCGGTTAGCGGCGCGCAGCGGCCGGGCTCATCCGGTGGACGCCGCCATCGGATTCGCTGACCAGGCGACGGTGAACCCGCTGCCGTCGGGGACGAGCGCGGTCGGCGTTGCGCCCGCCCCGCCCGCGAGGGAGGTCGGATCGTTCGGATCGCCGTAGAAGCGGTGTGCCCTCGGGACGAGCTGCGACTCGGTCGACATCCAGTTCGGGCTCGAGATCGTCCCGTTCAGGCCGTTGCCGATCGCGAAGGAGCGGGTGAAGGTCACGGAGCCGAAGTTCGTGAGCGAAAGCTGCGGGCAGAAGCTGCTCGAGCCGCACTGGGACGGCGCCTCGGTGATCCACTCGGCCGAGCTCAAGTCGGGCGATGCCATCGACAGATGTTTCGTGAACCGGACGCGGCGTGTCCGGTCGGTGACCTGAACGAGGACGTCTGTGCCGTTGACGACGACGGCTGACGCGATCATGTCCCCGGGACGGATCTTCACCTTCAGGTTGACCGAGTCGGCGGGCACGAGCTCGTACCAGATGTAGTAGGACGTCTTCCCGCCGGCGCTGCAATCGGCGGACGTGCCGGTCTGCTCGAGCTCCTGCGAGCTCTCGCTGTACCCGCCGAGCCCGACCCAGATCGCAACGGAGCTCGCAACGCCGGGCGTACATCTGGCTTTCGGCTGCGACCCACTGGCCGGTCACGTCGGTGTAGCTCATCGAGGGGCTCGCCGTGGTCGACGTCGAGCCGATCCCCGTGGCGACGTACCCGGCCCAGTTGGAGCTCACGTCCGCACGTGTTGCCGAGGCGGCGCGCGAGGCGGGGAGTCACGGCCAGCGCGACAACGGCCGCCAGAGAGGCCGCCCCGGTGACGCCGGCTATCGCAAGTCTCATCGCGCTCATCCTGGCCCCTTCGTCACCACCGGCGCGGGCATCTGCGCTTTGCCGAGAAGGCAGCAGCCGCCCGACGCAACGACTGTAGCAGCGTACTTTCGCGTCGAACCTCGTTAGAAATTCCGAAGACTCCGCACGGAACTCCCTAGCGGTTTCGCCTGCATCGCCGCTACTGTACGAGCCATGGCAACGCTGCCCGCCCCCATGCCGGGCCCGTCACCGGCTTCCGAGCTCAGCGTCGGTCCTCACCGAATCGCACGCGTCCCTGAACAAGGAGCTGCGCCGGCTCACGCGCGCCGCCACCTTCGTGGCGATCATGACGAGCCCGCTCGTCTTCTTCTGGCTGCACCACCACGACGGCTGGAGCGTCGCCAAGTCGCTGCTCGTCACGTTCCTCGCGATCGTCGTGTTCCGCGGTCTCACCGACATCCTGGTGCGCCGCGTGATCCCGTGGCCGAGCCTCTTCGGCACCGACGACGCGCGCCTGCGCGAGGAAGACATCACGAACCGCCGCCGGGCCTGGACCTGGCGCTTCTGGCTCAAGCTCGCGCTGCTCATCGGCGGGGCGATCACGATCGTGTTCGTGATCCAGACGTGGACCGCAGGCCCGGGCTCGGACATCACGTGGCTCGGTACCTCGACGGCGCTCTAACGAAGTCGTCCACAAGGTGTTCAGCAACCCGACCGCGCTCGTCTACGTCTTCACAGATCTTCTTCCTGTTCATGGCGAACTTCCTGATCTTCATGGGCCCGCTCCTGTTGATGGGCATCTCCCAGATCCGCGGCTACGAGCCCGGCGACGCCGAGTGGGGTGTCAAGCTCGACCACGTCCGCGGGCAGGCCGAGGCCAAGGAGGAGATCCGACGCGTCGTCACGCTCTGGCAGTCGGGCGAGGTGTTCGAGGGCGCCGGGGGCAAGCGCGAGCGCGGCCTGCTCTTCCTTGGCGCGCCGGGGACGGGCAAGACGATGATGGCGAAGGCGATCGCCACCGGCTTCAACTCGCCGTTCGTCTCGATTCCGGGTTCAGGGTTCGCCCAGACGTTCATCGGGATCGATGCGGTGATCGTGCGCTTCCTGGCGCGCAAGGCCAAGAAGCTCGCGAGGAAGTGGGGCGGCCAGTGCATCGTCTTCATCGACGAGATCGACGCAGTCGGAATGCGGCGGCAGTCGCTCGGCCAGGGTGGGAGAAGCAATCCACTGGATGACTGGTCACGCCCGTTCTACGGCCAGTTCGGCTCGGTGAACCCGAGCGGCGACGTGATCGTGGAGTCGACGGAGTGGCGCAACTACATGTTCGAGCAGCGCGCTCCCGAGCGGCGCTCGGCATATCCGCCGTTCGTCCAGCGGATCGGGAACATCGTCAACCAGGGCATCTTCCCCGGCATGGGCGGCATGGGCGGCGGGCTCGCACTCAACCAGCTCCTCGTCGTCATGGACGGCATCGACAACCCCCCGTTCTTGAAGCGGGTGTTCACGAGCAAGGCGAACGCGGTTCTCGATGCGATCTACTTCGTCCCGCGCCGGGTGGGAAGGGTCTCGGGGATGATCTTCGGGGCGGTCGTGGCCGTGACCGGCGCCGTGCTCCTCGTGAACGGCCTCGGCACGATCACCGGCTCGCCGATCATTCACGGCCTGAGCGGGGCCCACTGGATCATCTGGCGAATCGTCTTCGTCGGGCTCGAGGTCCTCGTCATGTACCTCGGCGTCGAGGCGTTCCGAACCGCAAGGAAGAACGGCACGCTTTCGATGCGGCTCCCGCGGGCAAAGCCGACGGGCGCGCAGATCTACTTCATCGGCGCGACCAACGTGCCCGTCGAGAACCTCGATCCCGCGCTCACGCGCCCGGGCCGGATGGGCCGCCACATCACCTTCCGGACACCGACGAAGGACGACCGCAAGGACATCTTCGACCTCTACCTCGCCAAGGTCGCCCACGAGCCGGATCTCGACAGCGAGAGGCGCCGGGACGAGATGGCGCGCATCACCGCCGGCTACTCGCCGGCGATGATCGATCAGATCTGCTCGATGGCGCTGACGAACGCACATCACGAAGGCCAGCCCGCGTTCGGCTGGAGGCACCTGGTCGATTCGATGGTCGTGATCGAGTCGGGAACCGCGATCAACGTCAACTACAACGACGCAGACGCTCGCGCCACCGCGATCCACGAGGCAGGACACGCCGCCGCCGCCCACATGTACTGCCCCGAGCTCGAATCGAGCCGGCTCTCGATCAAGATGCGCGGCAACAGCCTCGGGCACCATCAGTCATTCGAGAAGGAGGAGCGGTTCGGGAAGTTCCAGACCCGGATGTTCGGCGAGCTGATTCACCTCGTCGGGGCGATGGCTGCCGAGCTCGCGTTCTACGGCGAGAACTCGAACGGCGTCGGAGGGGACATGCAGTCGACGACCTGGCTCGCCTCGACCATGGTCGGCGCAGCCGGCATGTCACCGCTTCCGATCGATCTTCACGGCAAGACGTTCGCGGACGAGACCGAGGAGCAGACGCGAGAGCGCATCCTGAAGCGGCTCGAGGACATCGGTTCCCGCCTCATGAACCGCACCTCGGCCGGCTGGGAGGCGCTCGGCGATCCGCGAAAGCGCGCGTACGCGGCGCAGTTCATCGGCGAGGCGTTCGTGATCGCCTACAACCTGATCCTCGACAACAAGGACCAGATCGAGGCCGTGGCGAATGCCGTGATCGAGAAGAAGGAGATCTACGGCGACGATCTGGTTGGGCTGCTCGACGCCCAGAAGTTCCGGCGGCCCGAGGTGGACTGGACGGACGAGGCAGTGTGGCCGAAGTTCATGAACTGGACCAGAGACAGGGATCGCGAGAGAGTCGAAATCGATCTGAAGAACAAGGACAACGGCAGCCAGGCAGTGGCTGACGCCTAGCCTCGCCGGCCCTTCCTCGAACCGAACCCCAGAATGACCGACCCCGAGAAACCGACCACCGAGACCCTCCTGGGAGGAGTCGCGAAGGCGTCAGACCGTCCCGCGCCTGCGACGGTCGGTAAGGCAGCGAATCGTTACAGCCTGCGGTTCGGGCTCCTCTACGGCGGTCTCGCCGTCGTGTTCGTGGCGGCCGTCGTCGGGTTCGTGGTGCTCGTCGTCAATCCGGACTCGTCGTCGTCCAACTCGTCGTCGTCCGGCAAGGCCTGGTCGCCGTGGAAGCCGGCGTCCGGTACGCCGGCTGTGATGGCGCGCGCGATCGCGAAGCATGTCGCGAACGAGTACAAGCTCAACAAGAAGGGCACCCAGCTCGTCGCGGTCGGTCTCCGGCCGCCCGACGGTGACGGCGGACACGCACAAGATCGCGATCTCCACGATCACCGTCAACCAGGGCGGCGGCGATGACGTCGTGCCGACGAACTCGACCTGGAGCGAGCAGCTCTGCGGCCTCGGCACCGCGTGTTCGATCGACTCGGGGCAGGCCACCGAGGCTCGTGGCCGCCTCGTTCGCCGTGAAGCACTCGAGGTCGCGCTCTACACCTTCAAGTTCGTCCCGACGATCAACTCGATCGTGGCGTTCATGCCTCCGCCTCCCGGCAAGCCGCCGACGACGCTCCTCTACCTGCAGAAGGACGCGCTCGCGAAGCAGCTCTCCGAGCCGCTTTCGGCCACGCTTCCGCTCGCGAGCCCGCCGCTCCCGACCGCGCCGGATCCGATGGAGAAGGCCACGATCGACAAGCTGACGCTGCCGAAGGTCTACACCTTCAAGGTCCAGCAGCTCCAGGACGCAAGCGCCGTCTTGATCCTGAATCCCTTCAAGGGCTGAGCCGACCCGGCCGGCGCCGGGTCTTACGAGCGCGCTTCGATGAAGTCCATCGTTCGCTGCCAGGCATCCGCCGAGGCGTCTGCGTAGTCCGCGAACTTCCGGTCGAAGAAGCTGTGGGGTGCGCCCTCGTACGTGATCACCTCGTGGTCGACCCCGGCCTCCGTCAGCGCCGCGTCGAAGGCCGCGTTGTGCTCGGCGGTGATGTTCGCGTCGTCGCCTGCCTGAAGCGCGAGAATCGGCGCGGCGAGCTCGGCGGCGCGCTGCGTGGGCCCGGGTTGGCCGTTTCGCTCACCCGGCATCCCGTAGAAGCCGACCGCGCCTGCGAGGGCGTGACCGCCGCCGGCCGAGAGCCATGAGTTGCGGCCGCCGAAGCAGAAACCGACGGTGAAGACCGTGTCCGCCCCCTCTCGACGGAGATACGCTACGGCAGCGCCGACGTCGGCCTGGATTCCCTCGGGCGTCGTCTGCACCGTGTGCTCCATGTAAGGGAAGTCGTCGTCGCGCTTCGCGACCCCCGCGGTGCGGCCGAAGTAGTCGAATGCGACCGCGATGAAGCCGCGCTCGGCGAAGCGGAGCGCGAGCTCCTCGTAGAAGTGGTAGAGGCCACGCACGTCCGGGAGGATCACGATCCCGGTCGAGACCGGCCCGTCGGGGCGTGCGGCAAAGGCGGCGAGGCGGTTTCCGTCGGCCGCCGTGAGCTCGAGGTCGTCGTGCGAAACCGCGGCGCCCGCGATGGCCCGGATCGGAGGCGAGGAGTCGAGGTCGAAGCACATGGCCGCCAGCTTAGAGGACGAGCGTCTCGGGGAACTGCACGTCCGCGGCGAAACGCTCGAGCCGGTAGGGGCCGAGGTCGATGGCGGCCTCGCGGCCGAGGATCTCTTCTGCGACGGCGCTCGCCACGGCCGGCGACTGCATGAAGCCGTGCCCCGAGAAGCCGCATGCGGCGTACACGCCGTCGGCGACGCGGCCGAGGATCGGGTGCGCATCAGGGGTCATGTCGTACAGGCCCGCCCAGGCCTGATCGATGCGGGATCCCGCCGCCCCGGGGAAGCGATGCGCAAGTCGCGCCAGGCGATCGTCGAAGACCGTCTCGTCGACCGCCGTCTCGAACCCCCACCTCGGCGAGAGATCGGCCATCGCGAGCACGAGCCGGTCGCCGCGGCGGCGGAAGTGGAAACCGCTCTCGGACTCGACGATCATCGGCAGGCTCGGCGACGGAACCGTCGCCGGGAGCACGGCGAGAAGCTGGCGGCACAACGGGCGGACCGGCAACTCGACGCCGACACGTGACGCCAGCGCTGCCGACCAAGGCCCGCAGGCGATCACGAGCGTGTCGGCCTCGTCGAGGAGGTCTTCGGCCGGGGTTCCCTCCCGCAGCTCGACTCCGAGCTCCTGCGCGCGCCTGACGAGCTCCCGGGCGACCGCAGCCGGATCGGCGACACCGTCCTCGGCGCAATACACGGCTCCGAGCACATCGCCCGCCTCGAGCCCTTCCACGAACGACGGCTCGACGCGCTCGACCGGCACGCCGAGCTCCGCCTGCACGACCCGTCGAGCCTCGAGGGCCTCGAGCCCCGCTTCGGTCGTCGCAAGGAACAGGTAGCCGACCTGCTCGAAGAACGGCGGGCCGAGCTCCGCGAAGAACGCGATGCTCTCCCGCGCCAGCCGAACCTCGGCGGCGGTCGCGAACTGCTGCCGGACACCGCCCATCGCCCGCGAGGTCGATCCGCCTGCGACCTCGCCCCGATCGCAGAGCACCACGTCTGCGGCGCCGCTGCACGCGAGCCTGTAGGCGATCCCGGCCCCGATCGCCCCGGCACCTGCGACGAGGATCACGGCAGCTCGAGCCGTTCGAGCTCGTCGGCGGTCAGCCTGCGGAGCGGCGCGCGAACCTCGGGCCCGATCGGGACGCCCCGCCTCGCAGCCACGACCTTCGCGGCCGCGTGAAACGGGAAGCCGTCGAGCACGGTCCGGAGACGCTCGGCCTCCTCGGCGCGCGCCTGCGTCGGCTCGCGCACGAGCGCCGCCACGAGCTCCGGGTAGACAGAGGCGAGCCCTGAGACGGCTCCCGCGGCGCCGGCAGCGAGACCTCGCACGACGAGCGACTCGGCGCCGACGAACACGTCGAGGCCTTCTATGAGGTAGGGCTCCAGGCGCTCCCACGGCCTATCCGACACCTTCAGTCCGCGCAGGTTCGGGGCGCGGTCGCGAATCCGCCCGATCACGGCGCTCGGTACCGCATACCCGGTGCGGGCCTCGAACTCGTAGAGGTAGAACGGGAGCGGAGCACAGGCGGCGGCCGCAGCCGCGAAGTGCTCCTCCATCGCGAGGCCGTCGAGTGCGAAGTACGGCGGCCCGATCACCGCCACGGCGTCGGCGCCGGCCTCGGCCGAGTGGGCCGCGAGCGCCGCGGTCTCGGCCGTCGTCTGCGCCCCGCAGTGGACCGCGACCGCGACGCGGCCGGCGGCAGCGCCGATGAAGAGCTCGGCCGCACGCCGCCGCTCCTCCGACGAGAGGAGGATGCCCTCCCCGGTCGTCCCCAGTGCCAGGATCCCGTCGACGCCGCCGTCGGCCAGGAAGCCGACGTACGGCTCGATCGCGTCCTCATCGAGCGCTGTTCCTCCGTCCCGGAGCGGTGTGAGCGCCGCCGCGAATGCACCCTCGATCATTCCCGGAGCATACGGACTAGGCTCTTTTCGCATGGGCTATTCCGTCGTCTCGGTGCACGAGCTGGAAGGCTCCGGCCCGGGCGGCGTGGTGCGATTCGTACGCCGCGCGCTCGGGGTCGAGGCATTCGGGATCAACTGGTTCGAGCTCCCAGCGGGAGCGGAAGGCCGCGAGCACGACGAGAGCGGGACAGGCCAGGAGGAGGTCTCCGTGATCGTTCGCGGCTCCGGGATCTTCCGTGTCGAGGGCGAGGAGGTCCCCGTCGCCGAAGGCTCGTTCATCCGCTTCGACCCCGCGACGACGAGATGCCCCGTCGGAGGCCCGAACGGGATGACGTTCGTCTCCGTCGGCGTACGCCCCGGCAGCTACGAGCCCCACGGCCCGTTCTGACGCTGCGACACGCCGCTCGCACCGACGGCGCGTCAGTCCGCGAGTAGGGCCTGAATGACCCGTGGCCCGAAATGTCTAGACCCGGGGACAGGCCCCTGGACATGGCCAAGGGAACCGTGGCCTCAAAGGCTTAGACCTGGGGACAGGCCCCTGGACATGGCCGAGAGAGCCGTGGCCTCAAAGGCTTAGACCCGGGGACAGGCCCCTGGACATGGCCGAGAGAGCCGTGGCCTCAAACGCTTAGACCTGGGGACAGGCCCCTGGACATGGCCAAGGGAACCGTGGCCTCAAACGCTTAGACCCGGGGACAGGCCCCTGGACATGGCTCCAACGGACGCGTCCGAACGGGACGGCTCGATCCCGTCGATCGTGGATGGCCGGCTCGGTCCGCGCGGGCAAGCTGTCGCGGCGATCAGAAGAGCTTCTGCAGCGCCATCGCGGCGGCGATGTCGCCTGTGATCTTGAGCTTGCCGGTCGCGTAGGCCGTGAGCGGGTTCTGCCGGCCGGAGCGGAGCTTCTCGAACGTCTCGCCCGACATCGAGAAGGTGACGTCGCCGGCGGTTTCCGGATTTTCGGTGACGGTCAGCTTTCCGCCGTGGACGTCGACGAGCCAGCGCCCCTCTCCGTCGATGTCGAACAGGTAGCTGTTCTCGACGCCCTCGAGCTTCGCGGGGTCGGTCTTCGCCTCGAGCGTCGAGAAGAACTCACGGGTATCCATCAGCGCAGCCTTTCGATCGGGAATCCATTCTGCTCCAAGGTCTCGATCAGCCGGCGGCAGTGCTCCTCGTTGCGCATCACGACGGTGAGATCGAGCCCGACATCTCCGACCTCGAGGTGGACACCCTCGCGGCGGTGCTCGATCTGGACGATGTTGCCGCGCTCGCCTGCCACGAGCTGACAGACCTTGATCAGCTCGCCCGGCCGGTCGAAGAGCCGCGTGCGCATCGCCAGATACCGTCCCTCGACCGTCATTCCGTGGCGGAGCACCGACATCAGCATCGTCGGATCGATGTTCCCACCCGACACGACCGAGCAGACGGAGCCCGAGCCGCCCGCCTTGCCGGAGAGGAGCGCCGCCACACCGACCGCGCCTGCGCCCTCGACGAGGAGCTTCGAGCGCTCGAGCAGGAGGGTGATCGCGTCGCTGATCTCGTTGTCGTCGACCGTTACGAGGTCGTCGAGGAGCCGACCAAGGATCTCCATCGTCAGCTCGCCCGGCTTCTTCACTGCAATCCCGTCGGCGATCGTGTAGCCGTTGCGGCGCACCTCGACACCGACGAGCCGCACGTCGGGACGGAGTGCGCGAAGCGCGATCGCGATTCCGGACGCAAGCCCGCCGCCGCCGACGGGGATCAGCACGGTGCCGAGCTCCTCGACCTGCTCGGCCAGCTCGAGCCCGATCGTGCCCTGCCCCGCGATCACATGCTCGTCCTCGAAGGCATGGACGAACGTCGCTCCGGTCTTCTCGACCCGCTCGAGGGCGAGCGCGAGCGCCTCGTCGAAGCCGGCACCCTCGAGCACGACCTCACCGCCGTAGGTGAGCGTGGGCTCGACCTTCGCCATCGGCGCGTCCTCGGGCATGAAGATCGTCGCGCGCATCCCGAGCTCCCGCGCCGCCCATGCGACCGCCTGGCCGTGATTGCCGGCGCTCGCCGCGATCACCCCGGCGGCTCCTTGCTCCGGGCTGAGCGTCGTCATGCAGCTCACGGCACCTCGGATCTTGAACGAGCCCGTCCGCTGCAGGTTCTCCGCCTTCAGCAGCGCCCGCCGCCCCGTCTCGCGCTCGAGAGTCTCCGAGGTCATGATCGGTGTCAGGCTCACGTGTCCGGCCAGCCGCTCGCGGGCGGACTGGAGATCAGCGAGCGTCGGTGTCGTCTTCGTCGTCAATGTGGAACACCTTCCCGAGGATCTCGTGCACGGCGGTGAGTGGATCGAGCTCCCGGCGGCGCACACCGTCGAGCAGCCGCAGGAGCTCGTTGTCGTCCGAGACTGCATTTTCCAGATGGCGGCGCGCCCGTGCGGAGGCGATCGCATAGACCTCAGCCGCGAGGTTGCGGGCACGCCGCTCGTCAAGCCCGTCGGCCGCCTCGAGACCGGCTCTGTGAGCCTCGATCGCCGCCCACAGCTCGGCGGCTCCCTTGCCGGTCGGCGCCTCCGTCATCACGATCGGCGGAGCCGCGCCGGGGCCGAGCGTGAGCATCTGGCGGACGTCGTTCCTCATCGCCGAGGCGAGCGGCTGATCCGCCTTGTTGATCGCGATCACATCGGGGATCTCCATGATTCCGGCCTTCAGCGCCTGCACAGCGTCCCCCGAGCCCGGCATCAGCACCAGCACCACGGTGTCGGCAGCAGTCGCGACCCCGATCTCGTTCTGGCCCGCGCCTACCGTCTCGACGAAGACGACGTCCGTCCCCGCCGCGTCGAGGATCAACACGGCCTGCAGCGTCGCCTCGGCGAGACCGCCCGGGTGCCCGCGGGTGCCCATCGAACGGATGAACACGCCGGGATCCAGGAAGTGCTCGGAGAGCCTGATCCGGTCGCCGAGGAGCGCACCGCCGGTGAAAGGGCTTGTCGGATCGACGGAGATCACGCCCGCCGTGAGGCCGCTGCCGCGCACGTGGGTGAGAAGCGCCGAGATCAGGCTCGACTTGCCGACGCCGGGAGCGCCGGTGAGGCCGACGATGCGCGCGCGGCCGGTACGCGCGTAGAGGAGGCGAACGAGCTCGCGGGCAGACGGATCCCCGCTCTCGACGAGCGAGATCGCGCGGGCGAGCGCCCGCGTCTCACCTGCGGCGACACCCTCCGCCAGCTCTGCAGGCGTGCCCGAGCGTCCCGTCATGCGGGAACGGGGGGCTCGAGCTCGGCTTCGATTCCCCGGGTCAGGCGAAAGGCAACTGCGGTCGCGACGAGAATGGCGCCGCTCGCGACCGCGAAGGCGGAACGCGGGCCGTAGGCGTTCGTGAACGGGCCGGCGGCGACGAACGCAAGCCCCAGGACTGCGTAGTTCACGCTCATCACCACGGTGAACGCGCGCCCGCGGACGCGATCGGGCGCGCCGCGTTGAACGAGCGTGATGTTCGCAACGACCGCGCCGCCGTTCCCGAAGCCGGCGAGGGCCATCGCGATCACGCCGATCCAGACGTTCGGCGCCACCGCGGCACACCCGAACCCGACCGCGTAGATCACGAGAAACCGGACGTACACGGTCGCGAGGTTCCGTTCGATCAACGGCCCCGCCACGAGCCCACCGATCACCAGGCCGATACCGGAGCCCGTCCAGAGCAACCCGAACCCGAGGTCGCCGCCGTGGAAGGCGTCTCGCGCCAGGAAGATCTCCGCGACGTTCACGATCCCGCTCGCGACCATCACGATCGACCAGACGACGATCACGCATGAGAGCGCCCGGGACTGGAGAACCGTCGTGAAGCCCTCGGCGAGGTCGCTCCAGCGACCGCGGCCGATCGTGCGCTCGCTCTGGAGCAGCTTCCCCGGGATCAGCGAGACGAGCGCCGCCGAGACCCCGAAGCTGACCGCATTGACGATGTACGCGAGGTTCGGGCCGGAGATCGCGACGAGGGCGCCGCCGAGCAACGGGCCGAGCGCGGTCGTCGACCACTCGACGATCTGGAGGAACGCGTTCGCCGTCGAGAGCTCGTCCTCGGCGACGAGATTCGGAAGCCCGGCGAGCACGGCCGGCCGAAAGAACGCATTGCCGATGCCGGCGATCACCGCGAGCACCACGATCGCCCCGGCCGAGTTCGCGAACGGCAGCAGCGCGAAGACGGCAAGCCGGCCGAGATCGGAGCCGATCATCAGCCATTTGCGCGAGAGCCGGTCGACCAGCGGGCCGAACAGGAGCCCGATGAAAACCGCCGGCAGGATGTTCGCGACGAGAAGCTCGCCGACCCACCAACCGCTGTGCGTGCGATTGTAGATGTCGACGGTGAGCGCGATCACCGCGAGCCAGGTGCCGATCCCGGAGGCGAACGTCGCGACGAAGAGCAGCCGAAACCGTGTGTTCCGGAGCAGCGCGAACCGATCCTGTACGCCGAGCCCGGCCATTGTTCCCACGCTAGAGCGCGCCTCCGCCGGAGCCTCGATCCCCGTTACGAGACGTGAAGGACTGCGGCGCCGGCTTCCCTCTACCCGACCACGACCACATCGCAGGCGGCCTGCCGCTTGACCTCGGCCTCGACGTCGTCACCAAAGAGCCGTCCGAAGAGCCCGTGATGGTCGGCCCCGATCATGATCTTGTCCGCGTCGTGCTGTCCCGCCGCGTCGACGATCACGCGCGCGGGGTCGCCGGCCCCCCACACGTAGATCGACCGCACGCCGGTGCCTTCGAGCCTCTCGCCCGCCTGCGCGAGGATCGGCTTCAGGGCCGGCGGAGGCTCGTCGCCGGGCTCGCGCAGGTCGTCGGGCTCGGTCGGGTCGAATCCGTACCTGCTCGGCACGTTCGGCTCGACCGGCATGTACTCGACGACGACCACGACCACGGTGCCGCCGCCTGCCTTCGCCTCCTCGATCGCCTTCGCGAGCGCAGGCTCGGACTGCGCCTTCCCGTCATAGCCGACCACGATCGTCTCGCTCATGCGCGAGAGCATCGCAGGTCCCAGCGGCTCCCTGCGGCAGCCGGTTCCGTTTGACAGGCCGCGGCGGGTTCGCTAGAGAGACCGGATGTGGCAGACCTACACGCCGGACAACAGGCTCCTCGTGCTACGGCGGACGGACGACGGCTGGCTCGCGACCTGCCTGGCGACGCGTGCCGAGTCGCCGAGCGCCGAGGCGGCGATTCGGGAGGCGATCGGAGTGAGCAACCCATCCGGAGACGAGGAGCTCGAGGCGTGGATCGCCCAGCACCTGGCGGCGCTCGAGACCGAGGGCGACTAGCGACGCACGCGGCCGAGGGCCGCGTCGAGGAAGCGATGTTCGTACGGGGTACCGACGGTGACACGCACGGCATTCGGAGCGCCGAAGCCGGCGAGCGGGCGGACGATCACTCCCTGCTGGAGTAGCCCCTCGAAGAACGGCGCCGCATCCTCGTCGAGCTCGACGTAGACGAAGTTGCCAACCGCGCCCGGGGCAGGGTCGAGGCCGTGCTTCTCGAGGATCGCGGTCAGCTCGTCGAGGCCTATCGTGTTCAGCTCACGGCGACGGGAGATCTCGTCGTGGTCGCCGAGACTTGCGAGTGCCGCGACCTGCGCGGGGGTCGTGATGTCGAAGGGGCGGCGCATCTTCGCCATCGCCTCGCAGACGTCCTCGGGGCCGATCGCGTAGCCGACACGGAGGCCGGCAAGACCGTAGATCTTCGAGAACGTCCGGAGCACGACCACGCGCCTGCCGTTCCTGAAGTAGTCGACCGCATCCGGATAGTCCGCGCGGTCGATGTACTCGAAGTAGGCCTGATCGACCACGACCAACACGTCGGGCGAGATCCGGTCGAAGAACATGTCGAGCTCGTCCTTCGTGTTCATCGTCCCGGTCGGGTTGTTCGGGTGACAGACGTACACGAGCTTGGTTCGCGGCGTCACGGCGCTCACGAGCGCCTCGAGGTCGTAGCGGTTCTCGAGAAGCGGGATCTTCCGGACGATCGCGCCCTGCTTGGCGGCGTAGATCGGGTAGCTCGCGAAGGACGGCCATCCGCAGACAACCTCGTCGCCGGCCCCGAGCACCGCCTGGCTCAGCATGTCGATGCAGCCGTCGGCACCCGAGCCCACGGACACCTCTTCCGAATGGACGGCGTGGCGCTCCGCGAGAGCGGCGTGCAGGCGGTAGCTGCCGCCGTCCGGATAGCGGTTGAGCTCGGCCGCTGCCTCGGTCATCGCCTCGATCGCTGCCGGGAGGGGCGGGTAGGGGCCCTCGTTCGAGGCGAGCTTCACGACGTGCTGCAGCCCGAGCTCACGCTGGACGTCCTCGATCGGCTTCCCGGGCTGGTACGGGGTGAGAGCCTCGACCTCGGGTCGGTAGATCGATTTCCGCGTCGCCATCCTTCAGCCCAATCTACAGCTGCTTGGCCATCAGGATCACGTCGGAGAAACCGCCGTCGGTCCGCTCGTACTGGCGGAGCCTGAGCCCCTCTCGCGCGTAGCCGAGACCCTCGTATAGCGCGATCGCCGGGTGATTGTGGGGGAAGACGTGAAGCTCGAGCTTCGTCACGCCGGCCTCCGCGCGCCCACTCCTCGGCGACCCCCAGGAGCGTCGTCCCGATCCCGCGGCGGCGATGGCCGGCGGCGACCATCAACCCGAGGTCGGCGACGTGGCTGCTCGCGGGATGCGAGTCGCGCATCAGCGACAGGCGGCCGACGAGATCACCGTCTTCGAGCTCTGCGACATAGAGGGCCGCGTCGGGGTGGCGCTGGAGCACACGGATGTAACGGCGCTCGTCGCCCGTGCTGCGCCAGCCGGAATCGGCGAGCAGCCAGCCCTCCCGCTCGGCGGCAACCGCCGCCGCGAGCTCGACGAGCGCCTGCGCGTCCCCGGGAACGGCTTTCCGAACCGTGACGCTCATGCGACGAGCACGCCGGCGCCGCCTCGGCGTGGATCTCCGGCCGCGGCCTCGGTCCCGTCGGGAAACATCTCGACCGCCGCCGCACCACCGAAGAACAGGTTCCGACGCCGCCAACGAACGAGGTCGTAGCCACGCGCGGCGACCCGGTCGAGCTCTCCGGGATCGTGGCCGCCCTCGCAGTGCACGTGCGGCTCGTCGACGTGGATCCGGGGCGCGCCGACCGCCTCTTCGACACCGAGGCCGTGCTCGAGCACGTTCACGACGATCTGCATGATCGCCCCTCGAAGCCGCGCCGAGCCGGCGCTGCCGACGACGAGCCGCGGGCTACCGTCGGGCGCGAGTGCGATCGTCGGCGCCATCATGCTCGTGAGCCGCGTTCCCGGCCGCGGCGGCCGACCGCCGACGAGGTCGTATTCACCGAGCATGTTGTTCAGGTAGATGCCGGTGCCGGGGACGATCACGCCGGAGCCGGAGCCGGTCGAGCTCGAGAGGGAGGCGGCGTTGCCGTCGGCATCGATCACCGAGACGTGGGTCGTCCCGCCGGGCGGAGCGGGCTCGGCGGCACCGTCGAGCTGCTGCTCGATGCGTCGCCTCGCCTCGCCGAGCGACGCGGACGAGAGCAGCCGTGCGGCGAGACCGCCGCGATGGAGGTCTCGGGTGAAGCCGCCGCCTCTCGCCCGGCCCTGCTCTCGCATCACCTCGGCGAGCACCGTGACGGCGTCGGCTCCGCCCGCGCTCCCGCCGGGGAGCCGCTCGATCAGCGCGAGACCGTAGGCGATGCAGAACGCCTCCCGAGGAGGGCGGTGGGTTCGAGAGCACCTCGTGGCCCGCGAACGCGACACGGACGGGCCTACGCCAGACGACGCGATAGGAGGCCAGGTCGGCGAGGGTGAGGTCTCCCCCGCCGTCGCGCACGGTTGCGACCATTGCCCGCGCGCGCTCGCCCTCGTAGAGGGCGGCCGATCCCCGACGGGAGATCGCCTCGAACGTCTCTGCGAGCTCGGGAAAGCGGAGCAGGTCGCCCGCCACGAGCCGCGAGCCGTTCGCGCTGCTGTAAATCCGACGCGCCTCGTCGGTGTGGCGGATGATCGGATCGAGCATCGCGTGGATATGGGCCTGGGAACGCGTGAGCTCGATTCCGGCCCGGGCCATCTCGATCGCCGGCGCGAGCAGGACGCGCCACGGGAGGCGCCCGTAGGCTCGATGCGCGGCCTCGAGCCCCGCGACCATCCCCGGCACGGCCACCGTCGCGGGACCGATCAGAAACGGCTGGGTGGTCTGGCTGTCACCGAAAAGGACGTCGATTGCGTCCATCTCCCCCGCCCGGGGCTGTTTCAGGCCAAGGCCCGGAGCCGCCACGAAGAAATCGGCGAGCCGCGCGGTGCGGTCGTGCGCGCGATGGATGAGCATGAAGCCGCCGGCGGCGGGGCTCGTGAGGAAGCTCTCCGCGACCGCGCCTGCGAACGCGGCCGCGACGCACGCGTCGACGGCGTTCCCGCCCTCCTCGAGCATCCTCGCGCCCGCGCCCGCGCTCAACGGGTGGCCCGGCGGCGACCGCGCCCTTCAAGCCCGGCCTCCGATGACCGTCGGGTCGTGCCGCATCGCGCGAACACGTCTTCCTTCGCCGACGCACGGCTCCGCGGGCGGCCGCTCGATGCTCACGGGCCCAGCCTAGATGCTGCTCGCGGCGCCTATCCGGCCAGGAACGACGGCGTTTCGAACGGGTCGTTGAATCCGCTGCCGACCGCCGCGAGCGCGCGGGGTCGTTTGCCGCCGCCAAGCCCGGTGGCGATCACGGTGATCCAGATCTGACCCGTCAGCCGGCCGTCGATCGTGGCGCCGAAGATGATGTTCGTGTCGTCGGTGGCCGCCGCGCGGACCACCTCCGCAGCCTCGTTGACCTCGAAGAGCGACATGTCGTCGCCGCCGGCGATCGAGAGCAGGATGCCGCGGGCACCGGTGATCTCGGTTTCGATCAGCGGGCTCCGTAGCGCGCGCTCGGCCGCTTCGCGGGCGCGTGTCTCGCTCGTTCCTTCCGCGAAACCGATGCCCATGAGCGCGGAACCGGCGTCCTTCATCACGGTGCGGACATCGGCGAAGTCGAGGTTGATCAGGCCCGGGTTCGTGATCAGGTCGCAGATGCCCTGGACGCCCTGTCGGAGCACGTCATCGGCGATCCGGAACGCATCGAGCATCGAGGTGGAGCGGTCGAGGACCTCGAGGAGGCGATCGTTCGGGATCACGATCACGGTGTCGCACGCACCGCGGAGCGTCTCGACGCCGGCGTCGGCCTGCTTCGCCCGCCGGCTGCCCTCGAACTTGAACGGCGTGGTCACGATCCCGACGGTCAGCGCTCCGAGCTCCCGCGCGATCCGGGCGACGACCGGAGCTGCGCCCGAGCCGGTCCCCCCGCCCTCGCCGGCGGTGACGAAGACCATGTCGGAACCGCGGAGCGCCCGCTTGAGTGCGTCGTAGCCGGCCTCGGCCGACTGGCGGCCGATCTCCGGATCGGCTCCGGAGCCGAGGCCCTCGGTGAGCTCGCTGCCAATGTGGATCTTGGTCGGCACGTCGCTCATCTGAAGCTGCTGGATGTCGGTATTGACCGCGATGAAGTCGACCTGGGTGATTCCGGCGTCGATCATCCGGTCGAGCGCGTTCAGGCCTGCGCCTCCCACGCCGACGACGCGGATCACCGCAAGGTAGGACGCGCTGTCTCGCGCGCGCTCGAGGCGCGCGGGATTCTCGGGGAGCGGTTCGAGCCACCGTGCGATCGGCTGCGTTTCGGCCGGTTCGACCGGCGCCGCCGCCGCCGCAACGGGCAGAGCAGGCGCAGGCGCCGCCGCGGGGACGGGTACCGGCGCAGGAACCGCAGCCGGCTCGGCGGCAGGCGCGAGGATCTGCGTGGGCTCGCCGGGATCCGAGGGGCGCTCGGCGCTTCCTCCGCCGCTCTTCGGCTTGCGTCCCGGACTCGACCGATTCTGGGACGATTCGGTGGCGCGGAAGAGTTCCGCCAACGGGCCTTCGCGCATGCTAACGCGCTTTCTCGCCATTGAGCACCTCCTTCGCCAGATCGCGGTAGAGCGCGGCCGCTTCGCCGTCAGGTTCGTAGGCGATGATCGAGGAGCCCTTCACGGGCGCCTCCGCGAAGCGCACGGTCCGCCGGATTCGCGTGTTGAAGACAAGCTTTCCGAAGTTCTCCCGCAGAATCTCGTCGGCCTCGCGCGAATGCCCGACGCGCTTGTCGAACATCGTCGGGAGGATCCCGATGATCTCGACATGCGGGTTCAGGTTGTCGCGCACCATTCCGAGTGTGTTCTCGAGCTGGACGAGCCCGCGCAGCGACAGGTACTCCGTCTGCACCGGCACGATCACGCCGTCTGCCGCGACGAACGCGTTGATCGTGAGGAGCCCAAGTGAGGGCGGCGTGTCGATCAGGATGTAGTCGTAGTTGTCCTTGATCGGCTCCAGTGCCTTCTGGAGAGCGCGTTCGCGGCCGATCTGGCTTGCGAGCGCCATGTCGGCACCGGCCAGGTCGATCGAAGCGACGGCGATGTCGATCTCGCGCGTGGCGATCACGTCCGCGATCGGGTAGCGATGAACGAGCACGTCGAACATGGAGCGCTCGATCGTGTCGGGGTTCATCCCCTGCGACATCGTCAGGTTGCCCTGCGGGTCGAGATCGATACAGAGGACGCGCAGCCCGCGCTCGGCGAACGCCACACCGAGATTGAGCGTCGTCGTCGTCTTGGCGACTCCGCCCTTCTGGTTTGCGAGCGCAATCACGCGTGTCTTCGCAGGAGCCTTGAACTTCGACGCGTGGCGAGAGGCCGACCGTGGGAGGAGACGTGCGACAGCCATGTACGCGGTTGATTCGCGGCCGGAACTCACGTTCCTGCAAACGTCAGTGGACTGCCAGCCGCTGCTCTACCACCCCCTCGCCGCGCCCGCCCTGCCGCACTACGTCGCGGAGCTCGAGAGCCGCCGCCCGGGCGCGCGCGTCGCCTTCGACACGCGCCCAGGCTTCCGCCTCGGAGACGAGCTCCCGCAGCTCGCCGAGCAGGAGGGCCGGCGCCGCCCTGCCCTCGTCGAGCTCCCTGATCCGCCCCAGCCGCTCGAGTACCTTTTCCGCTTCATCCATGCTCCGAAGGTATCGACGAAAGTGTGACGCGCGGGTACCAACTCTGAGACAGATGCGTGCACTTTTCCCCTCGACCGGCGGTGCCTGCTCACAACGTCCGAGTCGGGAAAGAGCCGGGACGGCTAGGCGGCGAGCACCCTTGCCGGGCTCGCCCGCATCCCGAGCAGGGTCTCGTCGAGCGTCTCGACGAGCCCGAGGCGATCGCCGTGGAGAAGCGTCTCGACGAGCGCACAGCGAAGCGCCTCTCGCACAATCGAGCCCGCGCTTTCGCGACGCAGGACGGCCGCGAGCTCGCCTCGCTCCTTCGTTCCCTCCCGGAGCAGCACGGCTGCCCGCATCGAGGCTGCCCAGACGCCGTCGCCCGCACCGAGCAGGGCGGTCAGAGCGTCCTTCACCTGGCCGGAGCGGAAAGGCTCGTCCGCGAAGAGCGAAAGCTCCCAGCGGTCGAGAGCCTCTCCGAGCTCGCGGTCCTCGTCGGCGAGCGGGAGGCGCTCTCGCAGGTCGGCCGAGACGCCCGCTCGAATCGAGTCGAGCCTGATCGCGTCGCCGAGCGGCTTGGTCGCGGCGATCGGGAGCAGCGGTGAGATCCGCAGCGGCCTGAAATCGAGCCGCTCGAAGACGACGGGCCCGGCGGCGATCGCGCCCGCGGTCGCGAGCCTAAGCGCGCTGACGGCGTCGGCCAGCTCCCCGGCGGCATCGGGCGGCTCGCCGTCGCTCGCATCGAGCTCACGGGTCAGCTCGAGGACGCACAGGCGGTCGACATCGCGCCCGAACTCCGGGGGCATCAGCCCGAGTGCTTCGGGCCAGAGCGAGGAGAGCTCACCGGGAACGACTGCTCTGACCTGGATGCCGCCGCCGAGCGCGGCCGGTTGTCCGGCCGAAAGGCCGACGAGCGGGGCGATCGCGGCATACGAGCGTACGGTGCCGAAGAGGGACTGCTCGATCCCTGCGTACGCGCCCTCGAATGCCTCGTCGCTCCAGTCGAAGCCGCCGGAGCGCTCCGCGACTGCCGTCAGCGTCGGCAGCAGGATCGTGTGGAAAAGGGCATCGTCACCGCTCGTCCCGAGCCCCGAGTGGGCGTTCGCGAAGATCGCCGCCGCGGGCTCGCGGCGCAGGTCGTCGATCGCGTTCCGTGTGTCCGGGAGCCGTCGCAGCGTCGGCGCCTGCTCGGCGACGAATGTGCGCACGAGCGGCCGGTACTCGTAGAGCGAGGGGCCGCCGCGGGTCGGATGTTCCTCGAAGGCGAACGGAAGCTCCGCCCCACGCTCTGCCGCAAACGCGGCGAGACAGAACGAACGCAGGGACTGGTAGAGGTGCGGTGCCCGGATCGCCACGGGTATCTCTACGCGGCGCGCGGCGGATCTCCTACGCGGCTCCCTGTATCGTCCAGCCGCGATGACTCCGGAGAGACCGCAGATCGAGAAGCCCGAAGGGGACAAGCCCTTCGAGCTCGGCATCGAGGATCTCGTCGTCGGCGACGGCGAGGAGGCCGTCAACGGGAGCAAGGTCGCGGTGCATTACGCCGGAGTTGCGTTCTCGACCGGTGAGGAGTTCGACGCGTCGTGGAACCGCGGCGAGCCGTTCCGGTTCACGCTCGGGCGCGGCCACGTGATCCCGGGCTGGGATGCCGGCGTCGTCGGGATGAAGGTCGGCGGCCGGCGAAAGCTCACGATTCCCTCGGCGATGGCCTACGGCGCACGCGGCGCCGGCGGTGTGATCCAGCCGCATGAGGCGCTGGTGTTCGTGGTGGATCTGCTCTCTGTCGACTGAGTCGGCTCAGCCCGGTTGACATTGGGGGCACCAGTACGCGGTGCGGTTCGCGTCGCCCTGCCCGCGTGAGCGGATCGGCGTGCGACAACGCGGGCAGGCCTGTCCGGCGCGGCCGTACACCTGCCTTCGCGGCTCGCGACCGGCGCCGACAGCGTCCCTCATCCGCGTGGCCGCGAGCTCGAGAACCCGGCGACGATCTGACTCGGGAACGTCGGCGAGGCGAAGCCAGGGCGAGAGCTCGGCCTGCCAGAGCGTCTCCGCCATCCACATGTTTCCGATCCCGGCGACGAGGCTCTGGTCGATCAGGCTCTCGCCGAACACGCGAGTCTGATCTGCCGTGCGAAGCCGGGCGAGGATTGCGTCGATGTCGGGCGGCGAGGCCAGGATGTCCGGTCCGAGTCCCGCGAGCGCGCGGGTGTGCAGCTCGAGCACGGGGCCGCCCCAGAGAACTCCTTCGAGCTCGGTCCCGCGAAGAATGAGCCAGGGTCGGCCGCGTGGTTGCGCGCCGCGTGGCCGGAGTGTCCAGCGGCCCGACATCCGGAGGTGGGAGCGGAGGACGGCGCCGCCGCCGAAGCGGAACACGAGGTTCTTCCCGACGGCCTCTACGGACTCGAGCCGCCGCCCGTCGAGCTGAGCGGCGACGTCTTGGGCCTGTGCACGCGGATGAACCGCCTCGACCTCGACCTGTTCGCCGACGAGAGGCTGGAGCCGAGCTGCTGCGCGATGGAGCGTGTCTCCCTCGGGCAACTGGGTCTCACACGACTCTGCCGGCGTCGTAGGAGTAGAGCCGTTCGGGCCGCAGCTCGAACCAGACGACAGCCCATTCGGCGCGGGAGCCGAACCGCGTCTCCCAGAGATCGAGCAATCCGTCGGGAGGCTCCCGATGAAGCGTGACGGGCCCGTCGACCGCGACTGCGCGGTGCTCGTCGCCCTCGCCCTCGGCGATCACCACCGAGATCCACGGCCTTCGCTCCAGATTTCGAAGCCGGCCGCCCGCGACGGTTCCGAACCAGAAGACCTCCTGGAAGACCGTGAAAGCGACGGGACGTGCCTGTGCCCGGCCGTTGGCGGTCGTGGTCGCAAGGACGCAGTATCGACGTTCGTCGAGGAACGCCCGGAGGCCGGGGGCGTCCATGGCCTGCTCGTGCGGCCACGACCCGCGCAGGGCACCGTCGGCTCCGCGGTAGCTTGCTTCCTGAAGCTCGTGCAGCGTGGTCATGGTCTCACCGTCTCAGATCACGGTCTCAGCACGGCGCGCCGCGGGCCGGCGAGAAAGCCGGCCTCTACGAGGAGGGGCATCACGTCGCTCTCGGTCACGGGGCTCCCGTCGAACCGCTCGACGGCGAGCCGTTTCGCTCCTCCGCCGCGAACGTAGGCGACGAGGGCCTCGAACGCGGGCCGTAGCCAGGATTCGTCGGGCTCACGGAGCGGGACGAGCGATCGCCCGCCGCGCTCGACGTAGAGCACCGCCTCGCCTCCGATCAGCACGACGTGAGCGCCCGCGACTCGAGCGGCCCGGGCGCCCGCGCGCTTGGGCCACGGAAGCGCAGCGCCGTACGGCTGCGCGGGGTCGGCGGCGGCGACCACGAACGGGGGCGGCACCTCTTCCGGTTCCCGGAGCTCCCTGATCCGCTCGACCGCACCGCCGAGTGCGAACTGGGCCCCGCCGAGCCCCTCGACGAAGTACCCGCGGCGACAAAGCCCCAGCGTCTCGAGCGCGCGCAGCTCCCCGTAGACGGCGCCGTAGCCGCCTGGAATTCCCTCGGCCCGGACGCCGTCGCGGGTGACGATGCCCTGGCGTTCGAGCAGCAACTCGGCGAGCGCCCGCCGCTCCGGCGCGCCCGCGAAGAGCCGGCCTGTGAGCGACCATCGGCCCTGCGTCGCCGTGGCTCCGGTGCCGCGGGAGCGGGAGAATCGCCGAGGTCGCCGCTCCGGTTTGGGCACGCCGTGGCGCCGCCCGGCCCGCAGCGGCGTCCACGCGTCGTTCGTCACCTCGCCTGCCCAGACGAGATCCCAGAGAGCCGGGAGCGCCTCGTCCGGAGACACCGAGGTCTCCTCGAGCAGATCAAGCCAGAAGAGCGCTCCACCCGCGAATGCCCCACGGAGCCGGTCGTGGATCTCGCCCTCCGGACGCGGGGTGCCTGCGACCTGCCCGAGCGCCGCGGCGTCTTCACGGAAGTACAGCGCGACACGATCGAGGCCTGCTCCGATCCAGACCACCTCCCCGCTCGCGCACAGCGAATCGAGCTGCTCGGGCCGGTACTGGGGCACGCGGCGGGGCAGGAGCTCGGCTTCCCAGAGAGCAACCGGGACCGCGAGCGCCTGGAGCGGCACGAGTGCTTCACGCAGCGAGGCCTTGCGATCGATCCCGTGCCAGGAGGGCAGGAAGCGGGCGAGCGCCGCCGGCTCGACCGGCTCGACCTCGCGTCGAAGCGCGGCGAGCGAGGCACGGCGGAGCCGACGGAGCACGTCGGGGTCGCACCACTCCCGCTCGGTGCCGCCGGGTCGGAGCTCGCCGCGAACGAGCAGTTCCTCGCGTTCGAGCTCCGCGAGAAGCGACCCGAGCTCGCGGCCGTACCGCTCCGATGCCTCACCGGTCGTGAACGGGCCTCGGCCCTTGCCAAAACGCAGAACGATCTGCCGTAGCGAGTCGGAACCGCCTCCGAGGAACGCCTCGGGGAGCCCGCCCGGGGGCATCACGCCGAGCCCGTCGCGGTAACGGCCGGCATCCTCGGCGGCGATGAGGCGTTCTTCGCCGGCGATCCGCACGAGCAGGGCGCGCCGTTCGTCGACGAGCGGCCTCGCGAGCACCGGGTCGTATTCGCCGGGTCTGCGGTCGCCGCGAATCCGGAGCTGGTCGTGAAGCTCGTCAGGCGTTCGTGGTGAGCCGAGTAGCTGCCGCTCGACCTCGCCGACCGCGTCGGCGTCGAGCAGGTCGCGGAGCTCCTCGCTCCCGAGAAGCTCGCGGAGCAGGTCGCGGTCGAGGGAGAGCGCCTGAGCGCGGCGCTCGGCCGGCGGTGTGTCGTCTTCGTACATGTAGGTCGCGACGTAGTCGAAGAGGAGCGACGAGCTCATCGGGGAGGCGCTGCCGGTCTCGACCTCGACGAGGTCGAGCCGCCGGGTCTGGATCCCGGCGAGGACCGTTCGGAGCGCGGGCAGGTCGAAGACGTCCTGGAGGCATTCGCGATAGGTCTCGAGCACGATCGGGAACGAGCCGTAGCGCCGCGCGACCTGAAGCAGGGACTGTGCCTTGAGCCGCTGCTGCCAGAGGGGCGTGCGCTGGCCCGGACGGCGGCGCGGGATCAGGAGCGAGCGGGCGGCGTTCTCGCGGAAGCGGGCGCCGAAGAGAGCCGTCTCGCCGAGCTCGGCGACAACGAGATCCTCGACCTCGGCGGGGTCGACCATGAGGTCGGCGACCGGCGGCGGCCCGTCGGCGTCGGGGAAGTGGATTGCGATCCCGTCATCCGACCAGATCGATTGCGCGTCGATCCCGAGGGCTTCGCGGAGGCGGGAGGAGACCGCCATCGCCCATGGGGCATGCACCCGCCCGCCGAACGGGGTGAGGATGCAGACGCGCCAGTCGCCGATCTCGTCGCGGAACCGTTCGATCACGACGGTGCGGTCGGAGGGGACTGCGCCGGTTGCGGCGGCCTGGTCGCGCAGGAAGGCGAGCAGGTTGCGGGCCGCCCGTTCGTCGAGCAGGAACTCGGTGCGCAGGCGATCCAGTGCGGCCTCGTCGCCGAGCGCCGAGAGCTCCCGCGATGCGGCCCCGACCTTCTCGCCGAGCTCGTACGGCCGCCCGACGCCCTCGCCCTTCCAGAACGGAACCGCCCCCGGCAGCCCGGGCGCCGGCGAGACGAGCACGCGGTCGCGGGTGATCTCCTCGATGCGCCAGGTCGAGGCGCCGAGCAGAAAGGTCTGGCCTGCGCGGGCCTCGTAGACCATCTCCTCGTCGAGCTCGCCGACGCGCCCGCCGCCGTCGACGAGGAAGACACCGAAGAGCCCCCGGTCGGGGATCGTGCCGGCGTTCGTGACGGCGAGCCGACGGGCGCCGTCGCGCGCACGAATCGTGCCGCCGGTGCGATCCCAGACGATCCGCGGGCGGAGCTCGGAGAACTCGTCGGAGGGGTAGCGGCCCGCGAGCATGTCGAGCACGTTCTCGAGCTGCGCGCGCGAGAGCTCGGAGAACGGATAGGCGCGCCGGACGAGATCATGGAGCTCGGAGACCTCGATCTCCTCGTCGACCGCGATCGCGACAATCTGCTGTGCGAGCACGTCGAGAGCGTTGCGGGGGATCTTCGTCTCCTCGATCTCGCCGTTCCGCATCGCCCGTGCGACGACGGCCGATTCGAGCAGGTCGGCCCGGAACTTCGGGAAGATCCGGCCCTTCGAGACGGCTCCGAGCTCGTGGCCGGCCCGGCCGATCCGCTGGAGCCCACGGGCGACGGACTTCGGCGATTCGACCTGGATCACGAGGTCGACCGCTCCCATGTCGATCCCGAGCTCGAGCGACGAGGTGGCGACGAGACATGGGATCCTGCCGGCCTTCAGGTCTTCCTCGATCACGACGCGCTGCTCGCGTGCGAGGCTGCCGTGGTGGGCGCGGGCGACCTCGCGTTCGGCGAGCTCGTTGAGCCGGAGGGCGAGCCTCTCCGCGAGCCGCCGGTTGTTCACGAAGAGGATGGAGGAGCGGTGCGCCTCGACGAGCGAGAGCAGCTCGGGGTACATCGACGGCCAGATCGAGGCGACGGCGTGCTCGGCGCTGCCGTCGGAGACCTCGCCTTCGTGCAGCGTCGGATGGTACAGGCCGGCATTGGAGCCGAGCTCGCGGAGATCCTCGACCGGGATCACCACCTGCAGGTCGAGCTCCTTGCGCGTTCCGGCGTCGACGAGCTCGATCGGCCGGCCGCCGGAGACGAACTTGCCGATCTCCTCGAGCGGCCGCTGGGTGGCGGAGAGCCCGATCCGCTGGAGCGGATGGTCGAGGAGCCGTTGCAGGCGCTCGACCGACAGCGCAAGGTGCGCCCCGCGCTTGGTGCCTGCGACGGCGTGCACCTCGTCGAGGATCAGCGTCTCGACGTTGCGCAGCGAGTCGCGCGCGGCGGAGGTGAGCATCAGGTAGAGCGACTCCGGCGTCGTGATCAGGATGTCGGGCGGCTCCTTCACGAGCAGGCGCCGGTCTTTCGCCGCTGTGTCGCCCGTCCTCACCCCCACACGCAGCGCCGATTCGAGGCCGGCGAGCGGGCCGCGGAGGTTCCGCTCGATGTCGTAGTTGAGCGCCTTCAGCGGCGACACGTACAGCACCCGCAACCCCCCCGGACTGGCGTTCAGCCGGTCGATCGCGTACAGAAACGCGGTGAGCGTCTTCCCCGATCCGGTGGGCGCCTGAATGAGGACGTCTCCCCCGGTCGCGATCGCCGGCCACCCGAGCGTCTGGGCGGGCGTCGGCCCGGCGAAAGCGCCCTCGAACCAGGCGCGGGTGGCGGGCGAGAAGGCGGCGAGCGGATCCACACGCTCAGCGTATCGCGGCCGAGCCGGTCGAACAAGTGTTCGTTAAGGACGGTTCTGGGGCGTCCGGTTCAGGAAGCCCTTCTGCCCGGAGCCGAAGCGGCTGTGAACGAAAAACCCTGCTCCGAAGCTGAGGAGCGCGATGAACCCGAAGGCGATCAGGAGCTGGCTGCGGATGGTGAAGAAGACGAAGCTGACCTGGACGCGCCGGGTGTTCAACGCGATGAAGAGCACCACGTAGACCACGACGACGATGACGACGGCGAGCCGGCCGCCTTCGAGCTTGCGCCCCTGCCGCGGGGGCTCTGTCTTCACCACCTCTGGTTTCGGGGCCTCGGTCACGCGGCAAGTATGGCCGCCTCGCGATCGAGCACGCAAACGGTCACGAGTCGATCCTTGGAGCTCGGTGACCCGTGGCGCTACGATCACACCGTGCCCGAGGCGCTCTATTTCACCGACGACCCGGCTGCCTGCGAGCTGATCGCAAGCGACTCATTCGCTTTGCTGATGGGCTTCGCGATCGACCAGCAGGTGCCGGTGCAGAAGGCCTTCGCGGGGCCACTCGCCTTGAAGCAACGCATCGGCACGCTCGATCCACGGAAGCTGGCGGAGCTCGATCTCGAGGAGCCCTTCCGTGAGAAGCCGGCGATCCACCGCTTCCCCGGCTCGATGGCCGGCCGTGTTCGAGAGCTGGCGGCGGTCGTCGCGGAGGACTACGGCGGCGATGCCTCCCGCATCTGGAGCGAGGCGGCCGACTCCGACGATCTGAAGAAACGGCTCGCCGCCCTCCCCGGGTTCGGCCCGATGAAGGTCACAGCGCTCGCCTCGGTGCTCGCGTACCGCTTCGGCGTCGCAATCGCGAAGCCTCTCGCCCCGGATCATGCGTGCCTCGGAAAGGTCGACTCACCGCAGGCGCTCGCGGACTATCAGGCGGCGAAGCGCGCGCGCAAGGCCGCGATGCGATCCGCTGCCGGGAGTTGATGGATCGCAAACGCGCTTCCGGTTTGCCGCTGACAGTTCAGGCAATGAGCAATGGCTGAAGAGCGGATCGGCCCCGAGCCGGTAACGAGTTGCGCCGCAGGCGCAACCGCCCTCTCGTCGCGTGCTGACTGAGAGTCGGGTATCTCCCCGTCGGCGCGCGGAGCGATCTGGCGCAAGCTCACTTCCCGAAGAACGGCCCCATGCCCTTCACGCGCTCGTCCATGCGCTCCGCCAGGCAGGCGCGATGGGCCGCCCAGCTCTGGCCGCGGTCGACGCCGTTCTCGATCCACTGTGCCGACAGCCGGACCCGGGTTTCGGCCGTGGCCTCGACTTCCCGGCCGCAGAAGCAGCAATTGTCGGCCGTCGCCGAGCCGCCTGTCGAATCGGTAGGCATCGACAACGTCCGGCCGTCGGGCAGGCGGACGTCGACCGAACCGCCTGTTCGCTCGACTGCCGGCCGATCCCGTCGCTGCGCCATGCCTCAACGGCCAGCCTAGACGCTCGCGGTGCAGGCGACGACGCGCTTCCCCTAAGATTCCGCTCCCGTGGCCAGCACCCAGGACTACAGCGAACTGGAAGCGCTCGAGGACGTCCCGCTCTTCTCAGGGCTCGACAAGAGCGATCTCGCGGCGGTGCAGCGGATCTCGCGCGCAGTCGAGTTCGACAAGGGCGCGATCCTGATCAACGAGAACGAGCCCGGGCACCACTTCTTCGTCGTGCTGAACGGCGAGGCCTCGGTCGAGCGGGCCGGCGTCGAGATCAACCGGCTCGCGGCGGGGGACTTCTTCGGCGAGATCTCGCTGCTCTCGAACCGGCTGACCACCGCGTCGGTCGTGACCACGACCCCGGTGCGGGTCGTGATGATCGCGCCCGCCGCGTTCAAGCAGCTCCTCGAAGAGATCCCTTCGATGCAGATGAAGGTGATCGAGGCACTCGCCTCGCGGCTGCCGGACGAGTTCTACTGGCAGAGCTGACGCGCCGGCTCAGCCGTTCTCGCGCCACGAGCCGACCGTCGCGACCTTGCCCGCCGCGTTCCAGTGGAGCGCCGTAAGGGTCGTGTCGCCGAGCCCGAACGCGTAGGAGCTCGGCACGAAATTGCCGTGCGCGTCGAGCAGGTCGCAGAAGATCGTCGGCTCGCTGCGGACCGTGGCGGTGCTGCAGCCGAGCTTCGAGGTGCCGGCCAGCTCGATCGCCATGCCGGAGCCGACGGTGATCGACGAGGAGCGCAGCATCGTGCCGCCCTTTCGAAGGAAGACCACCTTGTTCGAGTAGGGAACGACGACACTGACCCCGCCCGTCACGGGCATCACCACGATGTAGCTCCCGTGCTTCGGCTGGCCCGAGCTGTCTGCGATCGCGCATTCGATCCCCGATCCGCCGTCGCGCTTCTGGTAGATGCAGATCACGTGGGAGCCGGAGAGCTCGAGGGTCTGGTTGACCTCGAGCGTGACGGTCTTTCCCTCCGGGCGGCCGGAGGCGGCGACGGCGAGTGCCGCCGCCAGGATCGCGACCGCGAAGAAGGTGCCTGCCCTCCGCATCCAGAGCGAGCCTAGTGGAAACCCACGGCGAACATACGTTCGTGTTAGGCTCGCGCGATGCAGCTTGCGATCGACTCGCTCGATCGTCTCGTCGCGCTCGTCGAGGAACGCGGCGGCCGCGTCCAGGCGAGTGAGGCGGCACGGCACCTCTTTGCGGTGCGGCAGGCGCCCGAAGGGCTCGCGCGGACACTGCTCTCCTCGCTGGTCGAGGACGACTCCCGGCTCGTCTGGCGGGGCTCCTTCATCGCGCTCGACTCAGCACCCGACCCGCTGCTTGGCGAAGCCGAGTTCGTCGTCTTCGATCTCGAGACGACCGGGCTCTCGCACGTCTCCGACCGGATCTGCGAGATCGGCGCGGTCCGGATCCGGGGGCTCGAGCTCGCCGACACGTTCGAGACTCTCGTCGCGCCCAAGACCACCGTGCCGCACGCCGTTCGGCGCCTGACCGGCCTGTCCGACGACGCACTGCGGCGGGCACCGGGGGTGCGAACGGCGATCCGCGGTTTCTCGGCGTTCGCCGGCCCCTCGGTACTGATCGCGCACAACGCGCGATTCGACGTCGGGTTCGTGAACCGAGAGCTCGAGCGAATGACCGGCAAGCGTCTCGCCGCAACCGTGATCGACACCGTCCCTCTCGCCCGGAATCTTCTCCAGCGGCGCGTTCAGCGAACGAGCCTCGCCTCGCTCGCGTACTTCTTCGGTGTCTCCGTTCGCCCATGCCATCGGGCGCTTCCCGACGCGCAGGCGACGGCCGAGGTCTTCCTGCGGCTCGTCGAGCTCGCGGCCGAACGCGGAGCCAGGACGCTCGCCGAGCTCGAGGAGGTGGCAGCACCGAGACCGCGGCGAATTCACGCGAAGCGGGGGCTGATCCAGGGCGCCCCGACGCGTCCCGGTGTCTACCTGTTCCGCGACACCACCGGGACGGTGCTGTACGTCGGCAAGGCACGGGATCTGAGAGCGCGCCTCCGCTCGTACTTCCAGAGCGCCCGCCAGCGGCCCTCCGTTGAGGCGGCACTCGACGCGGTGACACGGATCGAGTGGCGGATCACCGGCTCGGAGCTCGCCGCGGCACTCGAGGAGATCGAGCTGATCCGCGAGCTGCGGCCGCCGGCCAACTCGCGCACGCCGACGCCTGAGCGCTACGTCTACCTCCACCGCCGGGGCGAACGGGTCGTGCTGAGCGCGGTGCCGTCGCGGTACGGCCCGCTCCGAGGCCGCGCCGAGGCACAGCGCGCTGCACGAGCGTTGAAGGGTTGCACGGCCGAGGAGTTCGATGCCCTGCTCGCCGGAGAGCCCTTCGATCGGATCCGCCGGCGCGTGGTCGAGCTGTTCGAGATCGGCCACGACCTCGACGCATCGCGGCTGCGACGCGACCTCGCTTCGCTCGAGCGAGTTCACGTGCGGCTCGTCGAGCTGGAACGACTGAGGAATCTCTCCGCCTGCATCCTCGCGCCTGCGCTCAAGCCGGGAACGTTCGATGCGTACGTGATCGGCGGCGGCCGGATCGCCGTCAGACGCGGTGAGGTCGCGACGGCTCCGCCCGCAGAGGCTGCTGCCGTGATCGAGGCGGACGGCTTCGACCGGCTGGCCGTGGCGGCCTCGTTCCTCGACGCCCCGCCGCCGGAGCTGAAGATCGTCCCGCTCGAGGGCTCAGCTGCGGCTGCGTAGCTCGCGGAGGGCCGGTGCGAGCGCCTGGGCCGCCGCGGAGCACCGGCTCGAAGAGATCGCCGAGCCGGCTCACCCGGTCGAGCGCGACGGCCATCGGGAAGTCGCGTGGGCGGATCTCCTCGGTCAGCTCCTCCCAGGCGAGCGGGGTCGAAACCGGTGCACCGGGCTTCGGTCGCACCGAGTAGACGGAGGCGATCGTCTTCCCGTGCCCGTTCTGACGGTGATCGACGAGCACGCCGGAGCGTTTCTTCTTCAGCCACTCGGTCGTGACCTCACCGGGATGCTCGGCCTCGAGCCCGCGGGAGAGGAGCTCGGCGAACTCGTAGGTCTCGTCGTAGCCCGACCGGCGCGCGATCGGAAGCAGCACATGGATGCCGTCCGCCCCGCTCGTCTTCACGTACGAGGGCAGGTCGAGCTCCTCGAGCGCGGCGCGGATCAGGTGTGCGACCCGGACAGCCATCGGAAAGCCGTCCGTCGACTCCGGCGGGTCGAGGTCGAAGAGGACGAAGTCGGGACGGTCGGGCTTGTCGACGCGGGAGTACCAGGCAGTTCATGTCGATGCAATGCATCTGCACCATCCAGAGCAGCACATCGCGGGAGTTCACGAGCGGGAAGTCCACGAGCCGGGACTCGCCCTTGCCTCCTCGCGGCCACGTCCGGAACTCCCGCGTCGGGATCCAGGCGGGGATCCCCTTCGGCGCCTGCTTCTGGAAGAAGCTGCCGCCCGGTAGCCCCTCCCGCCATCTCTTCATTGTGAAAGGTCTGTCTTTGAGGTGCGGCAGGATCGCTGGCGCCACCTCGCCGTAGTAGTCGAAGAGGTCGGCCTTCGTGATGCCGTCATCCGGGAAGAGGACGCGGTCAGCACTGCTCAGGTGGACGCGGGACTCGCTCACAGGGCGTGTCGCCGGAATTATTAACTCCATCGTGAACGGGCGATCGCGAAGATGCGGCACGATCGCGGGCGCGACCGCGGCGTAGTACTCGAAGAGGTCGGCCTTCGTGATCCCGTCGTCCGGAAAGAGGACGCCGTCGGCGCTCGAGAGCTTGACGTCAGGCATGTTCCCGGAGCAGCTCGCGGGCGATCACGAGGCGCTGGATCTGGTTCGTGCCCTCGTAGATCTGGGTCACCTTGGCGTCGCGCATCATCCGCTCGACCGGGTACTCCTGCATGTAGCCGTACCCGCCGAGTACCTGGACGGCGTCGGTCGTGACCGCCATCGCGGTGTCGGTGCAGAAGAGCTTCGTCATCGCCGAGAGCTTCGTCAGCTCGGGCCCGTCGATTCCGTCGTCGATCATCTGTCCACAGCGGTAGAGCAGGCCGCGGGCCGCCTCGCAGCGGGTCTCCATGTCGGCAAGCATCGCTGCGACGAGCTGGTGGCGGGCGATCGGCTCGCCCATCGTCTCGCGAGCTCTCGCGTACTCGACGGCGTAGTCGGTCGCGCCCTGGGCGAGGCCCAGCGCCTGCGCGGCGATCCCCGGCCGGGAGCGGTCGAGGATCCGCATCGCGAGGCGGAATCCGTCCCCCTCCTCGCCGATCCGGTTCGCGGCCTCGACCCGGCAGCCGTCGAGGAAGACCTCGCCGGTGGTCGAGCCCTTGATCCCCATCTTCGGCTCGATCCGGCCGATCTCGAGCCCGGGCGTGTCGGCTTCGACGGCGAAGGTCGAGATGCCGTCGTGTCCGGCCCCCGGATCGGTCTTTGCGAACACGATGTAGACGCCCGCGACGCCGGCGTTCGTGATGAAGCGCTTGGAGCCGTCGAGCATGTAGCCGCCGACGACAGGGCGGGCCTCGGTGAGCATCGCCGCCGCATCCGAGCCGGCTCCCGGCTCGGTGAGCGCGTACGCGGACAGCCACTCGCCCGAGGCGAGCTTCGGCAGGAAGCGCCGCTTCTGCTCCTCGTTGCCGGCGAGCTTGAAGGCGAGTGCGCCGAGCTCCTGGACCGCGAGGATCAGGCCGCTCGTCGCGCAGACCTTCGAGATCTCCTCGACGGAGACGAGCGTCGTGAGCGCGCTCGCCCCTACGCCGCCGTACTCCTCGTCGGCGAGCGTCGAGAAGATCGCGTTCTCGCGGAAGAGCTCGACGATGTCCCACGGGAACTCCGCCGACTTGTCGATCTCGGCGGCGCGCGGTGCGATCCGTTCGCGGGCAAGGCTTCGGACGAGCTCGCGAATCTCGCGCTGTTCGGCCGTCAGCGGGTCGTGCGGCACCCCGAGAGCCTAGACGCGGGACCGCCGCAGCCGCACGCCTCACGGCGGGTCGGGCATTGCCACCGAAGTGCCACCAGCTGAACCGGAGGCAACGGTGAATACCCTGCAAACCCGGTTTTCGCCGATGCGCGAAAACCGGGGTCAGGTATAGCCGTTTCGGGACGGGCCCCAGCCAGACGCTAGACCATCCCTGACAAAGCCCCCAGTCGGCGGCTCGCGGTCTCGTCGGCGGCGGCCGAGGAGCGCCGGTCGGAGCTGACCGCCTCGAGAAACGTCTCGCGGTCGAGCGCGAAGAGCTCGCTCGGAGCGATCGTCCGGACGGTCGCCGTGCGGGGCACGTCGCGCAGGAGCGCGATCTCGCCGAAGCCCTCGCCCGGCGCAAGCTTGTTCACGAGCTCGTCGTCGATCCAGACCTCGGCCTCGCCGCTCGCGAGGATGTAGTAGCGGTCGCCGACATCGCCCTGCGTAATCACCTCGACGCCCTCCGGGACGTCGAGCTCGTGCAGGTGGATCGCGAGCCGCTCGAGCGCGAGCGCCGGGAGCGGTGCGAAGAGCGGCAGCCCGCGGAGCAGCGCGACCGCGCGCGCCGGCGCGACCGCCGCGCTGTCGATCCTGAGCAGCCGGGTGCCCGAGGCGAGCGCGAGCACCGGCAGGAAGAGGCCGGTGATCACGAGCGTCCAGCGCGGGCCGAATGCCGACACGAGCGGCGGGATCGCGATCGCACCGATCGCGACGCTCACGTAGTAGAGCGTCTCGATCACCCCGAAGACCCGCGCGAGCACCTCGTCGCTGACCGCCCGCTGGAGCAGCGTGTATCCGGCCACGTCGACGAGGATGTTCCCGATCCCGATCACGATGAAGGCGAGCACGGCGGAGGCCACGCCCGGTGCTGCGGCGATCAGTAGGAACGGCGCGCCCCAGAGCACGATCCCGGCGAGGAACGGCGGGGTGAGGCGCCTGCGCCCGGCGAGCCTCAAGGCACCGACCGCGCCGATCACGCCGCCCACGCCGACGGCGGCGTCGAGCCATCCCACTCCCGCGTCCCCGGTGCCGAGCAGCTGGATCGCCGTGACCACGAGCAGCACCGCGAGGGCGCCCGCGACCAGCATCTGAGCCGTGAACAGGCCCACGAGCACCCGCAGGTCGGCGTCGCGCCCGATCGTCTTCGCTCCCGCGAGCACCGCCTCGGTGAACGACTCCTCGACCTGTTCGCTCTCCTCGCGGTCGACGCCCGCGCCCGTGAGCGGCTTGAGGAGCACGACGGTCGAGATCCCGAACGCGATCGCAACGAAGACGAAAACCGCGGTCGTGCCCGACACCGCGAGCAGCACGCCTGCAAGCGCGGGGCCGGCGAAGAAGCCGAGGCCCTCGATCGTCGAGGCGACCACGTTCGCCGCGGTCAGCTCCTCGGGGCGATCGACGAGCGAGGGAAGGATCGCGACCTGTGCCGGCCGGAACGGCGTCCCGACAACGGCGATCGCGATGCTGAGCCCGTACACGACCCAGTGGCTCGTCCCGGCGACGATCGCGAGCGGGATCGCGGCCGCAAACACGAAACGGCTCGCGTTCGCAGCGAGCATCACCCGCGGCCGCGGGAAGCGGTCTCCGAGCACCGCTGCGAACGGCGTCGCAATCGCCGCCGGCACGAGGCGAATCACGTAGATGAGGCTGACCGCTGCGGCCCCGCCGATGCCGTAGGCGTAGACCGCAATCGCGACCGCGATCGAGACGTGCCCGAGGTGCGCGGCCGCCCACGCGAGCTGGACCCGGCGCAGAGCGGGCTTGCGGAAGACGGCCGCGAATGCGGCGGTGGTTCCGAGCTCGCCGCCCAAGCCGCAACTATCTCATCCCGGCCGGTTCGGAGCCCCGGTGCTCGCTTTGACTGTCAGGCTGTGCGCCGTGATGATCGCGCGACTTCGTTCGGCCGGCCGCCCACGAGGAGGGGAGGCTTGACCCGGACCGCCACGTTGCGGACACGACTCGAGAGCGCGGACCCGTCGGCATTGTGCGATCCCGGCCCGGCCGGCCAGGAGCTGCGGCGCTCCCTCCTCGTCGGAGCCCGGATCGGCGTGATCGAACCGGGCTACGCGACGAAGCGCTTTCTCTACGAGCGAGCACACCTCCACGGCGTCGAGCTCGTCCTCGTCGGCAGTCCCTCGAGCTGGGCGCGCACCCTTGTCGCCGAGGGGATCGCGGCCGAGTTCGTCGCCGCCGACACCTCGGGAGAGCCCGACCACGCAGCCCGCACAGTCCTCGCCGCACTCGCGGGCACGGCAGCGCAGCTCGACGGCGTCCTCACGTTCTGGGAGGACGCGGTTCCGCTGACGGCCCGTGTCGCCGAGACGCTTCGGCTGCCGGGATTCCCGCCGTCGGCCGCCGACGGGGCGCGCAGCAAGCTCCGGACGCTCGAGGCAAGCCGGGCCGCGGGTCTTCCCACCCCCCGCTTCATGCGGCTGGACGGGGCGGAAAGCCTCCCGGCTGCCGCCGAATACGTCGGGTTCCCGGCCGTGATCAAGCCGGTGTTCGGATCGGAGGCTCTCGGATGCCTCCGCGCCGACGACGACGAGATGCTCGAGGCCGGCTACGCCCGCGTGGCCGAGTTGATCACTCCGGAACTGAACGCGATCTTCCAGCAGGGCTGCGACCTCATGCTCGAGGAATATCTCGACGGCACCGAGTTCGATGTCGACATCGTCCTCTCCGGCGGCGACTGCGTCTTCGCCGGAGTCTCCGAGAACTGGGCGACCGAGGAGCCCTATTTCGTGGAGACCGGCATGCATTCGCCCTCGGCGCACCCACCGGAGCGACTGGCAGCGATCACCGATCTCTGCGTGCGTACCGCGTTGGCGCTCGGTTTCCGCGACGGCGTGCTGCACGCCGAGGCGAAGGACACGAGCCGCGGGCCGCGCCTGCTCGAGATGAACGCGAGGCTCGGCGGCGGCGTGATCGCCGATATCCACCGGCTCGTCACGGGCGTCGACCTCGTCGAGCAGCAGCTCCTGCTCGCAGTTGGCATCCCAGCCGTGCCGATCGCGCATCCGAAACCCGCGGCCGGCGTCACGACGGTGTTCCTCCATGCGTCCCACTCGGGTGCGTTCACGCACACGAACTGGCTCGAGCACCTCGCAGACGACCCATCCGTGATTCAGCACGACGTCCTCGTGAAGCCGGGCCAGCCGGTGACCGCGGCGGCGGACGGCTTCCCGACAGTGATCGCAGAGCTCACCGTCTTTGCCGACGACGCCCCCGCGGCCTGCGCGAAGGCGCTGGCGATCGTCGACGCACTCGAGCTCCCCTACGCCGACTCCCCGTAGAGTCAGCCGGGCCGTGATCTTCGAGAACGGGCTCATCCGCACCATGGATCCGCAGATCCCGACGCAACGTGCGCTCGCGATCGCGGGCGAGCGGATCGCGGGCGGTGTCGGCGTCCACGAGACGGCCCTCGCGACACCGGAGGTGGTCGACCTCGGCGGGCGCGTCGTGCTTCCCGGGCTCACCGACTCGCATGTGCACTTCCCCACCTGGGCGCTCGCGCGGACAGAGATCGCGCTCGACGGCTGCGAGTCGCTCGAGGAAGCACTTTCCCGGATCGCGGAGGCAGGCGCTCCCGGCGCCGAGATGATCCGCGGCTTCGGCTGGCGCAGCGGCGACTGGGCCGGAGCGATCGACCCGACCTCGGCTCGGCTCGACGAGGTGACCGGAGACGTTCCCGCCGCGATGATCTCGAAGGACTACCACTCGCTCTGGGTCAACTCCGCCGCACTCGCGCTCGCGGGCGGCGACCTCGAGGTCGAAGGCGGGGTGGTCGAGCGCGACGCCGGTGGCGCCCCGAGCGGCGTGCTTCGCGAAGAGGCGGCGTGGCGGTTCAAGGAACGGCATCTCACTGTTCCCGACGACGTGTACGTGGAGGCGATGCGGACGGGTCTCGCCGTCGCGGCGTCGCGCGGGGTTACGGCCGTCCACGACAAGGACGGCTGGCTGGGCGCGCTGCGTCTCTGGCAGAGACTCGAGCGAATGGAGTCGCTCACCCTGAGGGTGTGGCAGTCGGTTCCCGCCGACCAGGTCGGTGCGCTCGCGGCACTCGGCATCTCGTCGGGGCTCGGGAGCCCGATGCTGCGAATCGGCTATCTGAAGGCGTTCATGGACGGAACGCTCGGCTCCGGCACCGCGCTGATGCTCGACGGCTCGGGCGTGCGAATCACGAGCGGCGACCAACTTGCGGAGATCGTGCTCGCGGGCGCCGCCGCAGGGTTCCCGCTCGCCGTTCACGCGATCGGCGACGGGGCGAACCGTGAGGCACTCGACGCATTCGAGCGGACACGGCCTGTGTGGGAGCCGCTGCGCCTGCGCCACCGGATCGAGCACGCGCAACTGCTCGCGCCGGAGGATCTGTCGCGGTTCGCGTCACTCGGTGTGGCCGCGTCGGTTCAGTTCTCGCACGCGCCGTCCGACCGCGACCTCGCGGACGGGTTCTGGGGCGAGAAGGTCGGCGGTGCGTACGCCTACCGATCGCTCGTGGACTCCGGCGCGGTCGTGGCCAACGGCTCCGACGCGCCGATCGAGGAGCTCGATCCGCTCGCGGGTATTCGCGCGGGAGTGCGCCGGACGATCGACGACCGAGCCGCCTGGCATCCGGAGCAGGCGCTGACCGTTCAGCAGGCGTTCGAGGCGACCACGCTCGCGCCGGCCTGGCTCTCGGGCGACGAACGCCGCCGCGGGAAGCTGCTCCCCGGCTACGCGGCCGACCTGATCGTGCTCGACCGCGACCCGTGGGACGATCTGGACGCCGAGGTGGTGGCGACGATGGTCGCCGGACGCTGGGTGCACAACCCACCGCCGTGGCGGTGAGACCGTCGGGCATCAGAGCGCGGCGAGCTCGCGGAAGAGCTCGCGCGCCGTCGCAATCCCGAGCGGCACATACTCGGCGAGCAGTCGTTCGTTCGGCGAGTGGATGTTCGAGTCGGGCAGTCCGAAGCCGCTGATGATCGTCGCGATTCCCCGGTCGGTGAGCGCAGGCACGATCGGCAGCGTTCCGCCCGACCGCACGAGCGCGGGCCGGACGCCGGTCGCGCGCTCGAACGCGTCGAGCCCGAGCCCGATCGCCTTCGCATCCGGCGGCACGAGCCCGGCGCGCGACGATGAGCGCCGTTCGACCTCGAGCGTCGCTCCCGCAGGCGCGGCCTCATGCAGCAGCCGCTCGAGCGCCTCGGCGATCTCGTCGACCTTCTGCCCGGGCGCGAGCCGGATCGAGAGATTCGCGACCGCCTCGACCGGGAGCACGGTCTTCTGGAGGTGTGGGGAGCCGCTCTCGATCCCGTTCACGTCGAGTGCCGGTTCTGCGAACGTCCGCAGGTAGAACTCCTCGGCGGCGCGTGGATCGATCGGCTCGGCGCCCTGGAGCCCGAGCTCGTGCCCGCCCTTCGGCAGCTCCGCCCAGCCGGCGAGCTCGGCATCGGTCGGCGGGACGAGGCCTTTGCGGAGCGGTTCGGCGAGGCGGCCGTCGGCGGCGATGACCCGCGAGATCACGATCGCGAGCGCGTGAACCGCATTGAGCGCCGCGCCGCCGAAGACGCCCGAGTGAAGATCGTGCTCGCCGGTGCGAACCGTGAGATGGAAGTAGACGAGGCCACGGGTCGAGAGGGTGAACGCCGGCAGCCCGCGCCGGATCATGTCCGTGTCGAAGATGACCGCTGCGTCGGCGCCGCGCGCGTCGGCCTCGAGGAACTGGACGATCGAGTCGCCGCCGATCTCCTCCTCGCCGTCGCAGCAGAACCGGAGGTTGACCGGCAGCTCGCCGGCCCGAGCGAGCTCCCGCGCCGCCGCGAGGAGCAAGTAGAGCTGCCCCTTGTCGTCGACCGTGCCGCGGCCGTACAGATAGCCGTCACGGATCTCGGGCTCGAAAGGGTCACTCTCCCAGAGCTCGAGCGGCTCCGGCGGCTGGACGTCGAAGTGGCCGTAGCAGAGAACGGTCGGCGCCGACCCGCCCGTGGAAGCGGCGATCTCGCCGATCGCGAGCGGGCTGCCGTTCCAATCGACCACCTCGGCCTGCCCTCCCGCCCCGGCAACGAAGTCCGAAACCCACTCCGCCGCGCTCAGGACGTCGGGCCCGTGCGCCGGGTCGGCGCTCACCGACGGAATGCGCAGGAACTCAGCGAGCTCGTCGAACCACGGTTCCGCCATCCGAGCCGAGTCTATGCGACGTCGCGGAGCTGCCCTGCGTCTGCATAGATGCGGAGCTTCTTCAGCGACTGGTTCTCGATCTGGCGCGCCCGCTCACGCGTGATGTTGAAGGCGCGCCCGACCTCGTCCAGCGTGCAGGGAGACTCGCCGTTCAGGCCGAAGCGGAGCTCGAGCACGCGGCGCTCGCGCTCTCCGAGCATCCCGAGCGCGCGACCGAGCGCCTCGTTGCGGAGCATCAGCCCGGCGGCCTCGTCGGGAAGCGGCTCGGAATCGTCCTCGAGGAAGTGCCCGAACTCGGACTCGTCGTCGTCGCCGACCGGCTTCTCCAGCGAGACGGGTGTCTGCGAGGTACGGCGGATCTGCTCGACCTCCTCGATCGACATCTCGACCTCGACCGCGATCTCGGCAGAGGTGGGCTCGCGGCCGTGCTCGGTGCGGAGTTTCCGTTCGGCCCGGAGGATCCGGTTCAGCTTCTCGACGACGTGCACCGGCATCCGGATCGTGCGTCCCTTGTCGGCGAGCGCGCGCGCCACCGCCTGGCGGATCCACCATGTCGCATAGGTCGAGAACTTGAAGCCTCGGCGGTGGTCGAACTTCTCGGCCGCGCGCACGAGCCCGATCGTGCCCTCCTGGATCAGGTCCAGGAACGGCAGCCCCTGGTTGCGGTAGCGCTTCGCGATCGAGACGACGAGCCGCAGGTTGGCCTCGACCATCTCCTGCTTCGCGCGGTGGTCTCCCCGCTCGATCCGCTTCGCGAGCTCGACCTCCTGGGCGGCGGTGAGCAGATCGACCTTGCCGACGTCCTTCAGGAAGAGCTGGAGGGAGTCGGTCGTGAGCTCGAACGGCTCGTCGACCGCCGGATCGTCGAGCACCGAACCGTCGAGAGCCGCAATTCCGACAGGGGCCTCGGCGTCGTCTGTCTCCTCGGACGATCCGCCCGAAGCCAGCTCGCCCGCCAACTGTGATTCTTCAAGCTCTGTCTCCTCGAGCTCCTCCTCGAAGAAGACGGTGCTCGATTCGTCCTCGCCCACACGCTCTCCTCGTCGTTCCCCAACTGCGACGGGGAATAACTAACAACGGCGTCGGACGGCGTATCTAGCTGCCGGTGGCCTCGTTCTTGGCGATCCCGGCAAGGATCGCCTCCGCCTGCTTGCCCACCGGGCTCTTCGGGTCGAGCGTCACGGTCTGCTTGAACTGGGTGATCGCATCGGCGCTCTGCCCCGTCCAGGCGAGCACGAGGCCGAAGTAGTAGTGGGCGGGCTGGCTGCGGGGATTCGCCTTCACGATCGGCCCGAGCCGCGAGAATGTCGGCAACAGGTTGCCTTCGTCGAACAGCCCAACGGCCTCGGCGATCTGAGCCTCGACGTCCTTCGGATGCTGCTTCGCCGCCTTGGCGTACAGATGCTCTGCCGAGACCTGATGCCCTTCGACCTGAAGCCGGGAGCCCTGCTCGAGGAGCTCGTTCGGCACCGAGGGCTGGAAGACGGGATAGAACGGCGGGCCGGTCTGGAGGAAATTCCGGTGGTTGAGCGCATCCGCCTGGTTGTGGATCATCGTGTTCTTCCCGAGTGTCTTCGCCCGATCGAGTGCCGCGGAACCATCGATCGGGTAGCCGGCCCAGTCGAGGGCGACGCCTCGGAAGTACTGCACGACCGCACTGACGTAGCGCTCCTTCGGCGTGTCGCCTCCGAGATGCTCGAGCCCGAGCCGCTGCATCGCTGCGATGCTGCCCTTGGGCCAACTCTTGAACGCGGCAACGATCTGCGGGCGAACCTGGGCCGGCACGTTCACCGGAATCGGCGGCTTTCCGGACAATGCCTGGGGCTGGGCCGGGTCCGTCCGGGTGTCGAGCGTGAGCCCGATCACGATTCCGGCGGCGGCGATCGCGGCAACCGCGACGTTCACGTACATGGCGGTGCGGGTCGTCACTTTCTTCAGAAAGGGTAGCGGGAATGCCCGGGGCGGCTACTATCGTTTTTGAAGATATGGCGAGCTACAGGGAACTCCTAAAAGACGTTAAGGAACGGATCGTCGAGGTCGACGCCCGCGAGGCAGCCGAGCTGGACGGGGCGGTCTGGGTCGACGTGCGCGAACAGGACGAGTGGGACGAGGGCCATATCCCGGGAGCCGTTCATGTGCCGCGCGGGAATCTCGAGTCGCGGATCGAGGCGGTCGTCCCCGACCGCTCGACTCCGGTCGTCATCTACTGCGCTTCCGCCGCAAGGTCGGCCTTCGCCGCCGAGAGTCTCGCGGAGCTCGGCTACGAGCACCCCGTCTCGCTCGAGGGCGGCTTCACGGAATGGAAGCGAAACGGCGGCGAGATCGTGATCTCGCAGAAGCTCTCACCGGAGCGGCGCGCGCGGTACTCCCGGCACCTGCTGATTCCGGAGATCGGCGAGGAGGGCCAGCTCAAGCTGCTCGATTCGAAGATCCTGCTGATCGGGGCCGGCGGCCTCGGCTCGCCTGCATCGCTGTACCTGGCGGCGGCAGGGGTCGGCCACCTCGGGATCATCGACGCCGACATCGTCGACGAGTCGAACCTGCAGCGCCAGATCGCACACTCGCTGAACACCCTCGGCACGCCCAAGGTCGACAGCGCGAAGCGGGCGATCGAGGCGCTGAACCCCGATGTCGAGGTTACGACCTACCGCGAGCGGCTGACCTCGGAGAACATCGACCGGATCCTCGACGACGGCTGGGAGATCATCGTCGACGGAGCCGACAACTTCCCGACGCGCTACCTCGTGAACGACGCCTCGGTGTGGCGGGGGATCCCGGTCGTCCACGGCTCGATCTACCGCTTCGAGGGCCAGGTCACGGTGTTCAAGCCGTTCGACGGGCCGTGCTACCGCTGCCTCTATCCCTCACCGCCGCCGCCGGAGCTGGCGCCGTCGTGCTCCGAGGGGGGCGTCCTCGGCGTCCTTCCGGGAATCGTGGGCACGCTGCAGACGAACGAGGCGCTGAAGCTGGCGATCGGCGCCGGCGATCCGCTGATCGGGCGGCTGCTGCTGTTCGACGCGCTCGCGACCGACTTCACCGAGGTGAAGATCAGGCGCAACCCCGAGTGCCCGGTCTGCGGAGAGCAGCCGTCGATCACCGAGTACATCGACTACGTCGAGTTCTGCACGCGATGAGCGTGGTCAGGGTTCCACCCGTCCTCCGCGGCGAGGCGGGAGGGGCGCGCGAGGTCGAGGCCACGGGTGCGACCGTGCGGGAGTTGCTGGAGGACCTGAGCGTGCGGACGCCGGCGCTCGGCGAGAAGGTCTACGACGGCTCGGAGATCCGGCCGTACGTGAACGTGTACGTCGACGGCGAGGACGTGCGCACGAGCGGCGGCCTCGACGCACCGGTGCGCGACGGCGCGACGATCGTCCTCCTGCCTGCGATGGCGGGCGGGGATGGTCGCTAGCAGCCTGCTCGACCTGATCGGCAACACGCCGCTCGTCGCGCTCGAGCATCTCTCGCCGGAAGGCGTGACGATCTACGCCAAGCTCGAGGCGCAGAATCCGACCGGGTCGATCAAGGACCGCGTCGCGCTGGCGATGGTAAACGCCGCCGAGCTCGAGCACGGCGCCGAGTTGCTCGAGCCGACGAGCGGCAACACGGGGATCTCGCTGGCGCTCGTCGCGAAGCTACGCGGACTGAAGCTGACCTGCGTGATGCCGGCGAACGCGACGCCCGAGCGTCGGCTCGTGCTCGAGCTCTTCGGGGCCACGATCATCGACTCGCCTGCGAACGAGGGCTCGAACGGAGCGGTGCGGGTGGCGCAGGAGCTGGCCGCGGCGGATCCGAAGTACACGATGCTCTTCCAGTACGCGAACGAATGGAACCCGCGGGCCCACTACGAGGGGACGGGCGCGGAGATCGTGCGCGACCTTCCGCGTGTGGATGCGCTCGTCGCGGGGCTCGGCACCGGCGGCACGTTGATGGGCACCGGGGCGCGGGTGCGCGAGTCGTTCCCCGATGTCGTCGTCGCGGCGGCTGAGCCGCTGCCGGGCGATCCGGTGATGGGCCTGCGCTCGCTCGAGGACGGTTATGTCCCGCCGATCCTCGACGTCTCGAAGCTCGACCGGAAGATCCTCGTCTCGAACGCCGAGTCGGTCGCCGCCGTGCGCGCCCTCCTCGATCGCGAAGGGATCTTCGCCGGCGTCTCGGCCGGAGCGGTCGTTCACGTGGCCCGCAAGATCGCAGGTGAGCTACCCGAAGGCTCGGTGGTCGTCGCGGTGCTCGCCGACGGCGGCTGGAAGTACCTCTCCGGCGACTTCTGGAGCTCCGATAACGTCGAGGAGTCGATGGAGAGCACGCTCTGGTGGTAGTCCCGGCCGCGATCCGCTCCGAGCTTCACGCTCACGCCGCCGACGAGGCGCCGAACGAGTGCTGCGGCGTGATCCTCTTTCGAGACGGCGTCGCCGAGCGCTACCTCCGCGGCGTGAACAGGCTCGCCTCGCCTTACCGCTACGAGCTGGAGATCGACCCGGAGGTGTGGTTCGCCGAGGACGACGGCTACGAGCTCGCGGTCTTCCACTCGCACCCGGAGACCGAGCCGCGGCCGTCGCGCACCGACCGCGCCCTCTCGGGCCTCTGGGCCGGCAAGCCCTTCCTGATCTACGGGCTGAAGTTCGAGGAGCTCCGCGCGTGGACGATCACGCCGGAGGATTTCGAAGAGCTCCCGCTCTCGCTCACCGAGGACGAGTCGTTGCCCGGCAGCCGGTGATCCCGAGAGGCCAGGGCCGCTGAACCCGGGAGCACCGCCGATACCGCCGACGGCCCGCTATGCGAGGGTCACCGGTACATCGCTCTCGGACGAAGCGTGCAGCGCCTCGAGCACCCGCGCCTGCGCCACCGCATCCTCACGGCCGAGCAGCAACGGAGCCTCGCCGCGGATCGCCTCGCTCACGTTCTCGAGCTCGAGCCCGTACGAGTTGACCGGGTCGAGCTCGATCCGCTCGACGGAGCCCTCGCGCCGCAGCTCGATCACGGGCTTCTTGCAGTGCCACGGGTCGTCGAGGAAGAGCGAGCCCTCGCTGCCGATCGCCTCGAGCTCGTCGCGGCCGACCATCGCCGTACCGCAGTCGAAGACCCCGAGCACGTTGCCGGGGAAGCGCATCGTCCCCGCGAAGACCCAGTCGGTCCCGCTCTCGCCGATCCACGCGGCCCCGAACACCGACTCCGGCTCACCGCCGAGAAGCCGCGAGCCGCTGACGCAGTAGCAGCCGACGTCCATCAGCGAGCCGCCCTCGACGTCGGGACGCAGGCGGATGTTGCCGGGGTCGTAGAGCGAGTAGCCGAACGCCGAGCGTACGAGGCGCAGCTCTCCGATCGCGCCGTCCGCGACGAGCGACGCCAGGCGCGCCGTCTGCGGGTTGTGGCGATACATGAACGCCTCGGAGACGATCCGCCCCTCACGCTCGGCAACGTCGAAGACCGCGGAGAGCTCGTCCGGGTGGCGGGTGAAGGGCTTCTCGCACAGCACGTGCTTGCCGGCCTCGACCGCCCGCGTCGACCACTCGCAGTGAAGGGTGTTCGGGAGCGAGATGTACACCGCCTCGATCGCCGAATCGGCCAGCAGCTCCTCGTAGGAGCCGTAGGCGGTCGGGATCTCCCACTCCCGCGCGTACGCCTCGGCTCGCGCGAGGTCGCGGCTCGCGACGGCGGCCAGCTCGACCTTGTCCGACGCGTGCGCGGGCGGAATCAGCAGCCGATTGATGTGGGCCGTCGAGAGGATTCCCCACGTGACCGGTTTCATCCCCAGCTCCCCTCGGTGACCGGCCGGAGCGCCGTCTCCAGGATCCGGAGGTGACGCGGCCGCTCGAGCACGAAGACGACGACCTCGGCCACGTCCTCGGCGGTCATCATCCCCGGTAGCGCCTCCGGCGAGCGGCCGCGCCCGGGCTCGAGGGCGAAGTCGGTGGCGACTCCGCCGGGACAAACGTTCGTGCACCGGATCCCGTGCTCGCGGAGCTCGTGGTCGAGCGCCCGGGTAAAGCCCACCTGCCCGAACTTCGAGGCGCAGTAGACCGCCTCGAGCGGCAGCCCGCGCCGTCCCGCCTCGGACGCCAGGGTGATCACGTCGGCCTCCCGCCCGAGCATGTGCGGCAGCGCTGCGCGGATCGCATAGAGCGTCCCCTTCAGGTTGACGTCGATCATCTCGTCGAGGAACTCGAGCGAGAGGTCGAGGAACGAGCCGTACGCCCCCACTCCCGCGTTCGCGACGACGATGTCGATCCCGCCGAACTGCGAGGCCACCTCGTCACAGAAATCCTTCAAGCCGGCGGCGTCTCGGACGTCGCAGGCGCCCGGGAGCGCGCCCTCCAGGCCGAGATCGTCCCCCCTTCGCGAGACGAGACCGACGTTCACCCCCCTCGCGTGGAGCATGCGCGCCACGGCGGCGCCGATACCGCCGCTCGCGCCCGTGATCACAGCTGTCTTCCCTTCCAGGCTCATGCACCCTCCACCGCTCGACGTTTGTCGCGGCCGCCCGAGCTGAGCGCCACCCGGGCGAGGATACGCGGTACGATCGGCCCCGTGCTCGAAGCCCGTCCCTGGCTGCCACCCAAGCTCGCGTGCCCCTGACGCAGAACGAGGTCGACGCCGCCAGACGACGCGCCGCCGGGATCCTCGACGCCGCGGGGATCGTGTTGACAACGGAGGAGCGTGACGAGATCGAGGTCGCCGACTTCGGCCTCTCCCGGCTCGACGGAGCTGGGCCTTCGAGGTGGTCGTCTACGCGAACACCGACCGGGTCTGCGCGAAGGAGCTCGTGCTCTTTCCACGCCAGACCTGTCCCGAGCACCGCCATCCCCCGTTCGACGGCACGCCCGGCAAGGAGGAGATGTTTCGCTGCCGCGCCGGCGTCGTCTACCTCTACCTCGAGGGGGAGCCCACGCCCTCGCCGTCGGCACGCGTCGAAGAAGACGACCGCGACGCGTTCACGGTCTGGCATGAGATCGTGCTGCGACCCGGTGAGCAGTACCTCGTCCCGCCGGACACGCTGCACTGGTTCCAGGCGGCCGAGGAGGGCGCGATCGTCAGCGAGTTCTCGACCACGAGTCGCGACGAGCTCGACGTCTTCACCGATCAGCGCGTCCGGCGCGCGACGATCGTCGCCGGCGGCCGAGGAGTCACGCCGGGAGCGTGAGACTCTCGAGGTCCCGTGGGTACTCGGTGAGGAGCTCGATCCCGTCGTCTCTGACGACGACCGTGTCCGAGTGGCGGAAGCCACCGATCTCCGCCGAATAGAGCCCCGGCTCGATCGTGAACACCATCCCCGGCTCGACGCGCGTCCCGTCTCCGACGTCGAGGAACGGCGCCTCGTGATTGCGCAGGCCGATCCCGTGGCCGGTGTGCTGGCGCCAGTAGGGCAGGAGCGCGTTCTCCTCGAGGTAGCTCATGACGGCCCCGTCGACCTCGGCACAGGTGACGCCGGGGCGTAGCGCGTCGAAGGCGACCTGCTGCATCGCGACCGTGTGGTCGAACAGGCGGCGCATCTCGTCGCTCGGCGGGCCGATGATCATCGCCCGCTCGAGCTCCGCGTTGTAGCCCCAGATCGGCGCGCTCGTCTCGGTGACGAGGACGTCGCCCCGCTGGAACGCGATGTTGTGCGCGACGGCATGCGCCCAGGCGCTGCGAAGCCCGATCTGGCCCCGGTAGCCGGCCGAGACACCGTCGGAGGAGCCCTGCTGCCCGATCTCGTCGCCGAGTGCCTGGTAGAGCTCGAGCGTCGCCTCGTATCCGGCGCGCAGGCTCGCCTCGGCCTCGGTGGACGCCGACCCTGCTGTATTCCTGGAGAAGCCGGTGAGCACGCGCGCACCAGCGGCCGCTCTCGCGGATCAGCTCGAGCTCGCTCTCGCTCTTCCGGGCCATCATGCCCTCGATCAGCTCCGCGAACGGAACGACCCGGCTCGAGGTCGACCTCGCCGAGCGCAGGCCCCTGGTAGCCGAGGATGCCGGGGTAGCCGTCCTCGATCGGCCCCGATCGCATCCCGGATGCCGAGGTCCGCAAGCACGCGGGCAAGGATCCTCATCGGATGCTCGATGCCGGGGTACTCCGGGTACGACTCGACCCGCTCGAACGTGGTCTCCGTGCGCGTCCGCTCGACTTCGAACTCGGGCACGAACACGACCGTCTCACCCGAGGTGCTCTCGGCGAAGACGACAGGCCGCTCGTTCGAGAGGAAGACGAAGCCCGTGAAATAGCGGATGTAGTCCTGCCCGAAGAGGACGTAGCCGCTCAGCCCTTCGCTCCGGACATGCTCGAGAAGACGGGCGCGCCGTCCTTCGAGCTCCACGGCCGGTATGCCCGTCTCCGCCGACACGGCGTGAGATTAGCCGTGCAGCTTCGGATAGAGAGCCGTGAAGCGACCGTACCCTTCGTCATAGGCGCCGGTCCACCCGGGCTCGGGATCGATCCGCTCCGTGGCACGGACACAGCGGGCCACTGCCTCGCCGGCGTCGGCGAACACGCCCTCGCGCACACCGGCGAGGAGCGCCGCGCCGAAGGCCGCGCCGGCCTCGCTCTCTGTCCGCTCGAGCGGCAGGCCGAGCACCGAGGCGACGATCTTCAGCCAGAGGTCGCTGCGCGCGCCGCCGCCCGAGACCCGGCCCACGGTCGGCCGGACGCCGAGCGAGCGCAGGAGCTCGAGCGAGTCCCGCAGGCCGTAGGCGACACCTTCCAGCGCAGCGCGGGCGAGCGCGCCGCGATCATGGCGAAGCGAGAGACCGGTGAATGCCCCGCGAACATCGGGATCAGCGTGCGGGGTTCGCTCACCCTGCAGATACGGCGCGAACAGAAGGCCCTCGGCCCCCGGCCCCCAGCGGGCCGCCTCGCCGTCGAGCTGCCCGTAGGTCGCGCCGAGCACGCCCGCGAGCCAGGAGTACGAGCCGGCCGCCGAGAGCATCACCCCCATCGCATGCCAGGTTCCGGGGACGGCGTGGCAGAAGACGTGCACGCGCGCTTCGGGATCCGGCGCGTACCCGGGAAGCACGGCGAACACGACACCGGAGGTCCCGAGCACGACGGAGACGGAGCCGGGCTCGATGATGCCCACGCCGAACGCGCCCGCCGCCTGGTCGCCCGCACCCGCGATCTCGGTCGACTCGTAAGCGGGCGGCAGCCACTCGAGCGGGATCTCGAGCGCCGCGCAGACCTCGTCCGACCAGCGGCGACCGCCCACGTCGAAGAGCAGCGTCCCTGAGGCATCGGCGACGTCGATCGCGTGCTCGCCGGTCAGCCGCAGGCGGACGTAGTCCTTCGGGAGGAGGATCCGCCGGATCCGGCCGTAGGTCTCCGGCTCGTGCCGGGCGAGCCAGAGGAGCTTCGGCGCAGTGAACCCGGTCAGCGCCCGGTTCCCGGTCAACTCGATCAGGCGCTCGAGCCCGATTCGCCGCTCGATCTCTGCGCACTCGGCGGCGGTTCGCTGGTCGTTCCAGAGGATCGCGGGCCGCAGGACCCGGTCGCCCTCGCCGAGCGCGACGAGCCCGTGCATCTGGCCGCTGAAGCCCACGGGCCCTTCCGGCAGCCGGGCGAGGACCGCCTGCGAGGCCCGCCACCAGTCCTCGGGATCCTGTTCTGCCCAGCCGGGCTGCGGAGTCGAGAGCGGGTAACCCTCCTCGGCCGTCGCGACCACCTTGCCTTCGTCCGACAGCGCGATGCCCTTGACGCCGCTCGTCCCGACATCGAGGCCGAGAAGCGTCATCCCGGCGGCCCCGTCAACCCACGGCCGCCGGTCATCCGTCGAGGTGCGCCAGCTCGATCATGTTCCCGAACGGGTCGCGGCACATGAAGCGCGGCCGGCCGACAAGCGGCGTGGGGTCGACCGTCTCGACCGCTGCTCCCTCGAGCCGGGCGCGCAACTCCTCGGAGATCGTCGACGGCGAGGCAGAAGTGCGGCTTGTCGGGCGGCGACTCAGCCACGAGCTGGAGATGAAGCTCGTTCTCGCCGCCGGCTGCGTACCAGATGAACCGCGCGGGGTCGAGCTTCGGGAGCACGGGCTTCTCCTCGAGACCGAGCAGTCCACCGTAGAACGCGCGCGCCCGTTCGGCCCCGTCGGGCGGGATCGCGATCGTCACGTGCTGCAGGCGCATCAGGCCCCGAGGGCCGCGTACACGAGCTCGTAGGCGCGGACCGCGTCCTTCTCCGCCTGCGCCTCGCGCAGCGCCGCCTCGTCGATCTGTCGCGGCGACCGAGTCGATGAACCGCCACTGCAGCACCGAGCGGCGGACTGCGCCGACCTGGTCCTCGGTATAGGGATAGAGGTCGAAGCCGAGCCGCTCGCCGTCCGAGCCGTAGCCGACGCGGCGCAGCTCGAGCGCAAGCTCGAGCGTCTCCATGAAGGCGGTCGCGCCGACCATGTTGTCGTCATCGAACGTGCCCCAGCCCGAGTTCGCGTGCTGATGGCCGAGCAGCCCCTCCGCCGCGAGCAGCGCAGCGTACTCACCCAGGTTCTCGCCGTTCATGATCAGGTGCTGCCAGTCCATGTTCACCTTGACGTTGTCGAGGCCCTGGCGGCGCAGGGTATGGATCACGTGCAGCGTCATCCCGACGTTGCGCATGAAGATCTTCATCGCCGGCTCGGAGTTCTTGTGCTCGAGGAAGATCGTGACCCCGCGCTCCTTCCCGCGCTGCGCAGCCTGGCCGATCCCGTCGAGGAAGCGCGCCCACGACTCCTGATACGGCGTCTGGAACGGGTAGTTGTAACCCTCGATCCCGGGCCAGATGATGAAATGGGCGCCGAGCTCGGCGCTGAAGTCGACCCCGTCGAGCGTGCGCTTGATCGCCTCCGCGCGAACCTTGTCGTCCGGCGAGCTGAGCCCGCCCTTGCCGAAGAGCGGATCCAGGTGCATGCCGCTCGCGACGCAGTAGATGTCGTGGCCGTCGAGCGCTCCGCGCACGGCGTCGAGGTTGTCCGGCGAGAGCTCGCCCGGATAGTGGAACTCGTAACCGTCGATCAGGTCGCCGAGACCCTCGACGGCGCGACGCACCTTCGCCTCCATCGACTCGGAGGTCCACTGCGGCTGGTATCCGCCCGGCACGAAGCGGGTCGACATCGGCCCGAAGGCCCAGATTCCGAGACTTGTCTTCACCAGCAGCGAAAACCTACTAGAGCGAGCGATAGGCGATCCGGATCCGGCTGCCCTCGCCGGAAGAGCGGACCATCGCGTCGGCGACCTCGCTCGCCCGGTAGCCGTCCTCGAAGTCGGCGCCGTAGGGAGCGACGTTGGTATCGGCGGCGATCGCGTCGAGGAGATGGATCACCTCGTGGGTGAACGTGTCCCCCCAGCCGACGATGTGCCCCGGAGGCCACCAGTACTTGATGAACGGATGGTCGGCCTCCGTCACGAGCACGGTCTTCGCCCCGCGGGCGCGGTCGCCGTCGGCGCGGAAGACCTGCAGCTCGTTCATACGCTCCATGTCGAACCAGAGCGAGGCCTTCGTGCCGTTGATCTCCCACTGGAAGGCGTTGCGGCGGCCGAGGGCGAGCCGCGTCGCCTCGATCGTCCCCACGGCGCCGTCGCTCGAACTCGACGACGGACTCGACTGCGTCGTCCACCTTCCTGCCGGGAACGAACGTCTTCACGACCGCCGAGAGCGCGGCGATCTCGCCGACGAGGAACCTGCTCAGATCGATCACGTGGGTCGCAAGGTCGCCGATTGCGCCCGAGCCGGCGTCCTCGACGCTGAAGCGCCACGTGTCGAGGCCGGGGTCCTCGGCCCAGTCCTGGAGATAGCGCGCCCGGAAATGGCGGATCTCGCCGAGCTCACCGCCCTCGATCAGCTCGCGTGCGAGCCTCACTGCCGGCACGAACCGGTAGTTGAAGCCGCAGAGATGCTTGACACCCGTCGCTGCGACGCGGGACCAGATCTCGTAGGCCTCGCCGGCTGTGCGTCCGAGCGGCTTCTCGCAGAGCACGTGCTTGCCCGCCTCGGCCGCCGCGATCGTCGGCTCGCCGTGAACGGAGTTCGGGCCGCCGTTGTCGAAGAGGCCGACCGACGGGTCGGCGACGATGTCGCGCCAGTCTGTCGTCCAGCGCTCGTAGCCGTATCGCGCGGCGGCATCGGCGACCGCCGCCTCGTCGCGCCCCGAGATCGCCACGAGCCGCGGCTGCAGCGGCGGGCGCCAGGCTGCCTGGCGGACGTTCAGGAACGCCGCCGAATGGGCCTTCCCCATGAAGGCATAGCCGAGCATGCCGACGCCGATCTCGGGGGGCTCGCCGTTCTGCACCGCCGCATCTTACGCACCCGCTCACGGTGCGAATCCCCGTGCCTTGCGGGGCCGTTCCGCGTTACGATAGAGACGTGGCCGGCGAGCCTCGTGCGCCCTCCAGAACGCTTCGCATCGCCGGCCGCTCGTATCCGGTCATCCTGCCGTCCCCGAAAGACCCGCGTCTCCACGTCTCGGCGACATTCCTCGTCCTGTACGTGCTCGGGATGACGCAGTTCCACTTCCGGCTCTCGTTCCCGCAGATCATCATCTCGATCCTCACCTGCGCGGTGATCGAGCTCGCCGTCACGTTCCGGCAGAAGCAGATGATCATCTGGCCGGCGAGCGCAATGCTGACCGGCAACGGGATCGCCTTCATCATGCGGATCCCGGGGACGCAGCACGGCGACTGGTGGTCGTTCAAGGGCGTCTGGATCTACTCCCTGGTGGGTGCCGTGGCGATGGCGTCGAAGTACCTGATCCAGTTCCGGGGCAGGCACATCTTCAACCCGTCGAACCTCGCGCTCGTGCTCGCCTTCGTGATCCTCGGCTCGACCCGGGTGGAGCCGCTCCAGTTCTGGTGGGGCCCGCTCTCGCCGGCGCTCGTGATCGTCCTGTTCGTGATCGTGGGCGGGGCGCTTCTGGTGCTCACCAGGGTCGGGCTGCTCGCGATCGCAGTGATCTTCTGGTTCACGTTCGCGACGGCGCTCGGGATCCTGGCGCTGAGCGGCCATGCGTTCACCGCGAATTGGCACCTCGGCCCGGTCGCGAACTACTACTTCTGGAAGGTGCTCGTGCTCTCGCCGGAGGTGTTCATCTTCCTGGCGTTCATGATCACCGACCCGAGGACGGCACCGGAGACCGCGCGCGGCCGGCGCATCTACTCCGTCGCGCTCGGCCTGCTCGGCGCCCTGCTGATCGCGCCGATGGAGACCGAGTACTGGGCGAAGGTGGCGCTGCTGATGTCGCTCACGATCGTCTGTGCCGCCCGGCCGGTCTGCATTCTCGTGCGCGAGGCGCTCGAGCGGCGCAGAGCCGCCGGGAGCGCGCCGGCGGAGCGCCCGCGCCGCAGCCGGTCACAGCTCGGCTTGCTCGGAGTTGCCGGGGTCGCGGTGTTCGCAGCGCTCATCGTTGCGGCCGGCACCCCGACCCGCTCGGTCGCCACGCTCTCCTCGAGCGCGCTCGCCGGCGGTGTGGCGGTCACGATCGACCACACCCCGAACGTCGTCTCGATCTCTCCGCAGCTCGGCAGGCAGATCGCGGGTGACGCGGTCGCGAACCTCCAGCTCGTCTCGGCGGCGCTCGGCAAGCGCGATGCAGCACAGGCGACGGGCGCGGCGAGCGGCGCCTACCTCGCGGGGATCAAGACCCAGATCGCAAAGGCGGCCGGGCGGCCGATCGTCGTTCCGAGCTATGCCGTCGAGACGGTCAACCTGCGCCTGCTCCAGGCGGTCGACCAGGAGCCGCCGACGGTCGTCGCGACGCTGACAGGCGAGCTCACGCCGTTGAGCTACGCCGTGGGCGCGGCCAAGCCACAGAGCGGCTCGGCCGCGCCGTTCAAACACGTCTTCGACCTGGCCCTGACGAGCGGCCGTTTCCTGCTCGTCGGCGAGGGCGGGACGAAGCTGCAGCTCCCCGCGACCGTGTCGCAACCCAAGTACTCGAGCCAGCCGAAAGGAGTCGGCGCGTTCAAGAAGCTCAAGCTCGTGAACGTCGCACCTGAGCTCGGGCTCGACTTCAGGCAGGGAGCGTTCCGGTATTCATGGTCGTACGACCAGCAGGCGATGATGGGCGGCGGCCTCTGCTGGATCGACGACAACAACGACGGGTGGCTCGATCTGTTCGCCGTCAACTCGTATGCCGACGTCGATCTGCCCGTGTGGGACGCCCAGGGCGGCACTCCACAGAGCGAGCTCTTCCAGAACGAGCATGGGAAGTTCGTCAACGTCACGGCGAAGTCACACACCGGCCTCCGGGTGAAGGGCACCGGCTGCGCGGCCGCAGACCTGAACGGCGACGGCTATACAGACCTCGTCGTCACCTCCGCAACCGGGGCCGACATTCTCTGGAACAACGGCAACGGCACGTTTACGCGGCAGACCCTCCCCGCGCCGTACGGCTGGTATTCCGGCGCGGCGGTCGCGGACGTGAACGCTGACGGACGCCCCGACATCTTCATCGCGGGCTATACGGACATGGCGGATCAGATCCCGGGCTCGATCGCCGGCTTCCCGACGAACTACGGCGGCGTCCGCGACCTGCTCTTCCTGAACGAGGGCAACGGAGCGAACGGCCGCTCGCGCTTCCAGGAGGTCGGGAAGGAGGCCGGCCTCGAGTCGTCGCACTTCAGGCACGGCCTCGGCGCAATCTTCACGGACGTGAACGGCGACGGGCGCCCGGATCTCTACGTCGCGAACGACGAGGATCCGAACGACCTCTACATCAACGAGCCCGGCGGCCCGCTCGGCTTCCACTTCGTCGAGGAAGGCAAGGCCTACGGCGTCGACGACCCGAACGCCGGGATGGGCGTCGCCGAGGGCGACTTCAACGGCGACGGCCGCCCCGACCTCTTCATCACCAACTCACGCGGGCAGCCGCACGCCGCCTACCAGAGCGAGATCTTGAACAACGGGGAGACGGCGTACCGCAACGTGACGGCGAAGTTCGCAAAGGCGCTCGACCGCAAGCTGACGGTCGGCTGGGGCGATGCGTTCGTCGACTTCCAGAACACCGGGAACCTCGACCTGATCCTGGCCAACGGCGCGATCCCGGTCACGAACGTGAAGCAGGACACCGAGCCGCTCGAGTTGCTTCAAGGCCTCCCGGGTGCGAGGTTTACGAACGCGACCGGGATCATCGACCCGAACGGTATGCCGAAGATCATCGGCCGCGGCCTCGCGCCGGCCGACTTCGACAACAACGGCCGGATGGCGATCGCGATCAACACGATCGACGGGCCGCTCGTCCTGCTCGAGCCCACGGGGCCCGTCGGCCATTGGCTCGAGGTGTCCCTGAAGGGCTTCCAGGCAGGCGCCGTGCTCACGGCGACGCTGCCCGGTGGACGCAGGCTCGTGCAGGAGCTCCACGACGGAAGCAGCTACCTCTCGTCCGCTGATCCGAGGGCCATTTCGGCCTCGGTAACGCGACCAGTGTGAGCAGACTGACGATCCGCTGGCCCGACGGCCGCGTCTCGCACCTCGCGAACATCGCCGCGGACAAGATCATCTCGGTCGCGCTGCCTCAGCGCTGAAGCTCCATCGGGCGCAATGACGCTCGCCCAGCCGACCGTGCCGACGCCTCCGGTCAGTTGCCTACGGCCGGGTCGGTCATGATCTCGCGGACCTCCTGTGCGCAGCGGCAGGCGGCGGCGATCTTGGCGGCCCACTGCAGCGCCTCCTCGCGTGAGGGCACGTCGATGATCGTGACTCCGGCGATGTATGCCTTGTTCTCCGTGCGGTCGGTGATCGTCCCATCGGGGGCGACCACGCTCGGGCTTACCTCGTCGTGGTGAGACACACCCCCGGCGAACACCCATACCCCGGCGTCCTGGGCCTCCCGGATCACCGCGTGCGCGGCGTCGCTCACCTCGGGTCCCTCCTCATCGGGGATGTGGTCCATCGCGCCGTCATCGAACGAGATCAGATACCTCGGCATCTCACGACTCCTCTCTCGGCCGCCTGCTCTGGCCGCTCACCCGGCTACGCACACGCGCCAGAAGAGACTGACAGACCGGCGAAAACTCATCGCCCGCGGCGACATCCAGCCTCACGCCTTTCAGGCGTCTGTAACGAACGCTCGCCCAGC